>NZ_JAGSYG010000001.1:0-1200000 GCF_025685655.1 Acidicapsa ligni
GAACGGAACGTGTTCTTCGGGTTGTGCTTCGACAACACCTTCGTGATCGCTGCCGTCAACGTCGTCTTGCCATGATCAATGTGACCAATCGTCCCTACGTTTACGTGCGGCTTAGAACGGTCAAATTTTTCCTTCGCCATCTTGATTCCCTCTCGTTCCTCTGCTTGAGATCTTAATTTGCAATTCCGGTCAGGCTACTGATTCGTATTTTCCGACCCTTGATCCTCTGGCTTTTTGTACACATGAGGATTTTCAACAATACCCTTTTTGAAGACCTTGCGAATTCCCTGTCGAAGAGCTATGTCCCCCTGAAGCACCAGATCCCTCACCGGCTGCTCAGGTCGGCCTCGAAACGAAGTCACATGAAAATATTCGTGATCTTCAAGCGGCCTAGCCGAAAAGTAATAATTAGAGACACAACAGCGACTGCGATCGACCTTAATCTGATTGACCGAATGCCACGATTTCTCGTGCGTGG
Organism: Acidicapsa ligni; assembly: GCF_025685655.1. NCBI lineage: Bacteria > Pseudomonadati > Acidobacteriota > Terriglobia > Terriglobales > Acidobacteriaceae > Acidicapsa > Acidicapsa ligni. Next base: position 479 of record NZ_JAGSYG010000001.1, read on the forward strand.
CCATCAGCACCAACCTGTTAAACCTACTCACAACTTCCCGAGGCTCACCCTTCGGACCATCATCCCAAAGCTCCAGATTACCGCCAGACTCGTGGGTCCAATCCGGGGAGACATAGTACAGCAGATTGAGAACCCGATATGCCTGGCGATTCTTGTCATGCGAGTTGTCCAGATGAGGATTTAGAAAATTATCCTTACCCATTAAGCTGATCCCGCCAGCATACAAATGCTCATCTGGTTCCATTTCCCGGATTCCAGTTATCTCTTCCACCAACTTCAACACTCCGGGTTGCTGGAAAGCGTAAACGACTTCCTCCAGCAGCGGATTGTATTGGTTCATCTGTGCTGCAACGTACTTGTACTCCCGCAAACTTTTTTTGAGCATCATCGAACTCTTATCCGGAAATGCGGCGAATATTCGATCCGCTTCCTCCTCCGGAAGAAGGCCGTCAATCGCGCAGCTCTGGACCCGATGGCTGTGAAACTCCGCCTGAAGACGATCCTTTTCTTCGGCTAACCGCCTTCCGATGATCGCGCCATACTCAATACGATTCACACTCTGCTCCAAACCAACTTCACGATTCCAAAAAATGCAGGACAGCACAAAACCATCAATAGTACGCGTAAACCTTCAAAAACCTTTGCCGCAGCTCTACTGGAATCTTCTCGATGCGAGCCAGGTACTTCTCGCGGATCAATGCCTGATCGCTCATCGGAAGAGCCTTGTACAGATCCGGACCGTCCTTGCCCAACAGGCCTTTGTCCAGAATCAACTCAAACTGGCGAACGCGCAGTTTTTTTGCTGCTACGGTCGACAGGAAAAGGTCGGCGCGATTGGTAGCACAGGCTGCGTCAATGCGCGAAGCCAACTGCTGAAATCCCTGCTCATTCTGAACCGCAAACAATGCCTGCTCGAACATCAATCTTTTCCTTACCACTTACAAAATCTGATGAGCGAATCCGGCCCTCGGGCCAGCCGCTAAACTCTGGAGCGGGAGACCGGGATCGAACCGGCGACCAACAGCTTGGAAGGCTGTGACTCTACCACTGAGTTACTCCCGCAAATACAGCTTTTAGCTTCCAGCCGTAACTCTTCACTTCACCTCGCCGGATCAAGCTACCGCTCGAAACTACCGGCTGGAAGTTGAGAGTCAGCAGCTATCCGCTGAAACTCTGGAGCTGATGACCGGGATTGAACCGGTGACCTCTCCCTTACCAAGGGAGTGCTCTACCATCTGAGCTACATCAGCCCTACTTAAACCTGCTACTTGCCGCTGCCCCGCCGGATTTTATCTGCCTCCCGGGCCATTATGGTCCGGAAAACAAATGTTCCGATGACGAACAACGGAATCCATCGCATTTCAATCTGCCGACCAAAGACGAAGGCTGTGCCCTCACCAAAGGTAAACCAGATTATCACTGCCAGGACGCCGAACATTGCCATTGCAATCAAGAATTTCCGGTCCCGCTTCTGGACCAGCCTTACTTCCGGATCCGGCTCACTCAACATCCTGTAAAACCCTCAACGTACTGGTGCACAGGGAAGGATTCGAACCTTCGTAGTCCCAAAGGACGGCAGATTTACAGTCTGCTGCCATTAACCACTCGGCCACCTGTGCCCATCTTCTAATCCACCTTGCAACCCCCATTTTTGGCGCATCCGTAGGCATCCGGAAATCTCCGGTGATGTCGGAGTAACGCCTCTGGGGGTTCACCGCGGAGGACTGGATTTACTTAACTGAGCGTTTATTTAACCTGCTCCGCAAAGCAACCCATAAAACAAAATCAACAACTTACTGCCTCAGGCGGCTCCCGCGCCGTGATTGAGTGGAGCTGGCGAAGGGATTTGAACCCCCGACCCTCTGATTACAAATCAGATGCTCTACCAGCTGAGCTACGCCAGCCCAATTCACCAAAACATCGGTGACCTGAAACCTGGGCCGGTCCTAGGACAGGGCGGACACACCCGCTCCTGCCGCTCTCACGGCACAGAAGTCAAGATTAGCACAGGGCCACGGGTGGGGCAAACTGCACGCCTGGCACGAATGAATTTTGTGGCGCAGCGGCATGGCCATAATTCGCAGAGGGTTTATTTCACGCCTCATTTCGCGCCTTATTCGCACCAGTATCGGTGCAGATTCAATGCTTTAACCCTGCTATCTGGCTCTTCAGCTTTTATCGGAGGCAATTTTAGGCGGTAGATAAAATTGCCTCCGTCTCAGATAAAACATAGAATTCGTTGACCATCCCGTTTCGCATTTTGATTGGAGCAAAACTTGAAGCTGACGAAGTCATGCTTGCCTGTGCTGGTGTCGCTTATGGCGACCTCTTTGGTTGCACAACAAACAACAGCAGTCGCTGGAGCGCCTGCAACGCAAACGGCAGTATCTGCAGGTGTAGCTCAGCCTCACACGTTGCTGGACGGCACTCCCGTTAAACTCCGGCTGAATCAGACCATCTCTTCATCCGACGCCAAGATCAACCAGGAAATTCCGTTTGACGTTGTGGAGGACATCAAGGTCGACGACACAGTTGTTTTGCCCAAGGGAGCCACGGCGATCGGAACAGTAACCGAGGTCGATCATAAGAAAAGCATGGGCAGGGCGGGCAAATTGAATATCAGCATTTCGTACGCGAGGCTTAGCGATAACGAAAAAGTGGCTCTGCGCGCGACAAAAGATACCAAGGGAGGTGGGCATGTCGGCGCGATGACGGGCGCGATCGTAGCAACCTCGATCATCTTCTTTCCTGCTGCTCCACTCTTCCTGTTTATTCACGGGAAGGACATCACGATCCCGCAGGGAACGGAGATTACGTCTTTTGTTGAAGGGGACATGCATTTGGACATGTCAAAATTTGGCGTGGCGGCTTCGCAGGCTGTTTTGGCAGCGCCGGCGGCCGTACAGCCAAGCCTCACAATTGATTCGGCTCCATCGGGAGCAGATATTCAGATCGATGGTGCGTTCGTCGGCAACACTCCTTCGACAGTGAGTGTTGGCGTAGGAAGCCATGACATTTCGGTAACAAAGAAGGGCTTCTCAGACTGGACGAAGAAGTTGAATGTAACAGGCGGCAAGATCAACCTGAATGCCGATTTAGAAGCGCTACCGACGAAGTAAGATCCTCCATGCGCGAGGCTGACCGGCGACTGCATTTCGCCTTTTGCCTGAGCCAGTATTGAGCCTTCCGGTGCAGGTAACGCCATGCGGGATGGTAGTGTAATCCTGACGGCCACTCATGCTTAAACGCACTCGTAGAACCCTCTGGATCGTGGCTGCTGTGCTGGTGATTCTGGCAGCAGCCATCTATCTGCGCTTTAAAGCTCCACCCGAAGCAGCACGCCTGCTGCCTGAGTCTGACGGCATTGTCTATGTGAATCTGCGCCCACTGCGGGCTGTGTTGCATAAGAGCCTTAAGCCGGTTGTTCGCGCGCCTGAATACCAGTCCTTTATCGACGCTACGGGCATCGACTGGGAGCGCGATCTTGAGGAAGCCGCGGTTGCTCTGCATCGAATGAGCAATCCCAATGGGTCGAACGGGCTGGTGGCTTACTCGATGGTGCTGGAGGGCAAGGTCGATGGAAAGCGTCTCGCGGCCTACCTGGCGGCGCATGCTGCGAGCACAGAAAACTACGACGGGCATACCATCTTCAGCCTGCCGAGCGAGGGGCGCACGGTCCGCGTTGTGCAGATTGGCTATGACATGATTGCCATCTCCAACGCACCGAGCACGGAGCAGATTCACTCGATCCTCGATCGGCATCGTACTGCAGCGCTTCCCTTTTCAGGGTCTACGCTGCTGGCGGAGCATTACTCCGAAATGCCGCTGCTTTCGGTTGCGTGGGGCATGGGTCAGATTGGCCTCCCTTTCAGTGAGAGCGGCAGCCTGCGTGTGCTGGGGATGGACTTGCCCCTGGCTGCGGATACGACCTTTCTTGCTTCTATTCACTGGGCTGGCTCGCTCAAGCTGCGCGTGGTTGAGATCGCACCCACGGAGGCGACGGCCATCAGCCAGACTGCGAATCTGAATCTCCTGCTCAGCGTGGCCCAGGCAGCGACTGCCGGCCTCGCCGACAATCCGGCGAATAACGGCCTGAAGGAAGTGCTGCATACCGCCCAGATCACACAACAGCACAATCGCGTGATTGCCAACGCAACACTGCCTCAGAATCTGCCGGTCGAGCTGTTGGATGGGGGCGGCTCTGAATCCGGCTCTGGCGGGCCTCGGTAGCCTCTGCCTGATGGACGCAAAAAGGCCACGCTGCATGCGTGGCCTTTTTGCGTCTGGGATTAACCCTTGATGGTTAGGATGCTTACGGGTTATTTGCCTTGAATAACCGAGGCAGAAGCTGGAGCAGAGGCTGGTAGATTGTTGGCTTCCATCTCGGCAAAGGTTGAGCGCAGGTACTTGTGCGGGTTTACCGGCACGTTGTTGATGCGAACTTCGTAGTGCAAATGCGGCCCGGTGGAACGGCCCGTCTGCCCGACGTACCCAATGATCTGGCCGCGTGCGACGTGCTGCCCTGGGATTACGATCATTCCGGAAAGATGCGCATAAACCGTGCGCACTCCGTGGCCGTGATCGACGATGACTTCGTGTCCGTAGCCGTTGACGGCCTCTGCGGAATCCACCTGACCATCTCCGGTTGCGCGTACTACGGTGCCGGTAGGAGCGGAAATATCGAGTCCGGCATGGAAAGCACCTTCTCCGTTGAAGGGATCCTGACGCTCTCCGAATGTTGAGGTTACGCGTCCCTCAACCGGCCATAAGGAGGGCGCATCCGCAACCTGCGTCCAATCGCTCAGCCCTGAGGAGGCGTCTGCGCCGAATCCACCTTCCAGCGCGCGGGAAACACGGCCTGACAGGGCCTGGGCGCGGAGGGTATAGAACTGATCCAGCGAAAGCTTGACCTGCTGCTGATTTACATCGTCAGTCGTAGCTAGCGTAGTTGGAGTAGCAGAAGACGCTGCGACTGCGGTTGAGTGCTTTCCGAGTGGCAAGTTCTGCTTGAGTCCGTAGATGGCAGTTACTTCGCTGGCTAGAGCGCCGAGAGATGCTACCTGCACATCCCGCTCGTGGGCGACCTCGGCCATCTGCTGATAGTTTTTGCGCAGGGTCTCGCGTTCCTGTCGAATCTGGTTGAAGCTCTCTGTCTTCAACAACATGCGAGTATAAGAACCGGCCAGGCCCACGATGGTAAACGCACCCACCAGAGCGGCCGCTACGAACCCATATACATATTGGACGGGAAGCGAGATCTTGCGTACGCGGCCATCTTCATCCCGGGCTACAAAAAGAATGTAATAACGCTTACGGAGCATCCACTTTCCTCAAAGCCTTCCGTGATTCCGTCTTCCAGAACGGCTTCTCGGAACAAATTTTATCCCGCTCCAGACTGAAACCGGACATGGGCGGGTACAGATCAAGCGTAACGCGATCTCGTACACTTAATTGTAGACGAATCAGCAACGAATTTCGTTCTCGCGGCATCCAATTTGACCGCCACCTGACATCAAAGCCGTTACCAGCGTTCCGATCATTGCGATCAATCGACAGTTCAGCTCACAGATAAAGCGGTGTTTCGAACCCAATATACCGCGTAAATGGTGCAATTTAAATGAGTAAGCGCAAGGATTCATCTTCACAGCCCGGCAAACCGGCGGGAGAACTCGCTCTCCTGGCTCAAATTCGCAAACGTGCTGCTGGAATTCCTCATCGGGGCGTGCGGTTGGGTATTGGCGACGACTGCGCTCTTTTGCGGCTGCGAGCCGACGAAGAGCTGGCCCTCACCACAGATCTCTCCATTGAAGGCAGGCATTTTCGCTTGAACTGGCATCCAGCGGAGTCGGTTGGACATCGCACGCTGGCCCGGGGATTGAGCGATCTGGCCGCCATGGGAGCGCGTCCGGTGGCGGCATTCCTGTCCCTCGGCTTGCCTCGCGATCTGACGCAGTCCGCGGATGGAGCGTCTTCGTGGGTGGAGCGCTTTCTCGACGGCCTGCTTGCTCTCGCCAAGGAACACGGCGTACCGCTTGCCGGAGGCGATCTGGCTGAGTCGCCCATCGCTCTTGCGGATATCGTGTTGACCGGCGCGGTACCGAAAGAGCAGGCGCTGCTGCGCTCTGGCGCCAGACCGGGCGATCGTATCTACGTCACCGGCTCGCTGGGCGGGTCAGCAGCCGAGTTTGCAGCGTTGGCGCGGGCTCCGCAGAGCTTTGCAAGTCACACTCGGGCGACGGGGGATTCACCCCATCCCCATCTCTATCCTCAGCCGCGCATCGCGCAGGGGTTGTTGCTGCGCAAACGCGGCCTGGCATCCGCAGCGATGGACATCAGCGATGGAATCTCGACCGATCTGGCCCATCTTTGCAAGGAGTCGGGTGTCGCCGCGGAAGTGGATGCCGCGGCGCTGCCGCTTGGGTCCGGAAGAACTGGCCATGGGGCAACTTTGGAGATGGCGCTGCATGGCGGCGAAGACTACGAGTTGCTCTTCACTGCGCCCGAGTCGACGAAGATTCCCGGCAGGATTGACGGTGTCGCAGTTACTGCGATTGGCCGCATACTGCCTGCGCGTAAAGGACGAGCGCGGGTCACACTGCGAACAGGAAAAAACTCCCAGCCACTTGAACCGCATGGCTGGGAGCATTTTTCCTAAGACTTAGCGTGAGATTTAACGTCAGATTCAGCGTCGTTTACGGCAGCTCGAAATCATCGTCCTCTGAGCCTATGGGTTGACCCGGCGGAGTAGCCAGCGCTGGCGGCGCGGCGAACTTCTCCGGGTCTTTGCGAAAGCGCTCGATCTCGTCAATTGCCGCTGCCCAGTGGGCATTGGAGCTTGCAGAAGCTGCGTCTTTTGCCTGGATGTGCAGCCATGCCTCAAGTACGCCGACCTGCGCCAATGCCTCGGCTCGCGCCTGCGCGGAAGCCTGCTTGTCGGCAGAGAGCTCCAGCAGGTGACTCAGGATTACGGAGTCCACAGTAAACTGCGTCTGCCCGGCCGGGCCCTCAAGGCGCGGCGATTCCCATGTGGCTTTCAATGTTTGCCCGATCACCTCATCCAGCCCTGGCGACTTCGGATTCTCCGCGTGATACTCGACCAGCCGACTGGCGCGCGCAGGTTCGAAGAGCAACGAAGCCGTCAACTCCGCCGAGGCCTCCACTGCCCCCTGGGGATCAAACGTCAGGCCGGTATGTCCTTCAAAGGATTCGCGTGTTGTTGGATATCCTGGCGGGCGTGGCGGCAGTTGCGCGAGCAGCTCGGCGGGAAGCGTCAGAGCCTGCGGATCTAGCGTTTTCAGCACGGCGCTGAGCGCTTTACGCTGCCGCTCGGGAGTGAGCTTTTCTGTGACCATGCCGCCATCGCCGCGCACGGCATAGCGATAATCGAGTCCACCGATCAGCTTGGCTGCTGCTTCTGTTTGATAGCGGTGCAGCAGGTAGAGCGGCACCAGAGTATCTTCCAACTGCGACATTGGCTCGCCGGGGCGGACTGCATCGGCGCCGAATCGCGCGAGAGCCGCTTTGCGAATCGCCAAGATCCGCTCCAGTTCGGCGGATGCATCGGGCCCGTTATCCCATAGATGTCCGTAAGGATTTGCGCTGCCCAGTGGCCGCGAGTCCTCGTCGGTGATGAAGCGCAGCCCTTCTGCTTCGTTTTGACGGAGCAGCTTATCGAGCGCTGGCGCCTCGGCGGTGCCTGGTGCAAACTCCGAGTAGCCAAAGCGGATCGCGGCCTTGTCCCATGCGCCGATGCCGACTGCGTACGCCTTGTCCAGGGTAGGTTTGCCACTCGCATCGAGCGTGATCAATGGGTGGGGATAGTCCATCACGGATGTTCCCTGCCCCAGGGAAGACGCGGCGAAATTATGTTGCAGGCCGAGCGTGTGCCCGACCTCATGCGCTGCCAGTTGTCGGGTGCGGGCCAGGACCATCTGCTCCATCTCGGGAGGAATCGGCTTGCCGTCCAGGTACGGGGCAAGCAACGCCTCGGCAATGCGATAGTCCTGCCGCGCACGCAGGCTGCCGAGCGTGACTTGCCCTTTGATAATCTCGCCGGTGCGCGGATCGGTCACGGCCGCGCCATAGCTCCATCCGCGCGATGCACGATGCACCCACTGGATCATGTTGTAGCGAATATCCATCGGGTCTGCGCCCTCGGGCAGCACCTCTACGTGAAAGGCATTCCTGAAGCCGGCCGCTTCGAAGGCTTCACTCCACCAGCGTGCGCCCTCAACCAGAGCAGAGCGAATTGGCTCGGGAGCGCCGCGGTCCACATAGTACGTAAGCGGCTTTACGGGCTCGCTCACAGCGGCATTGGGATCGCGCTTCTCCAAGCGATGGCGTACGAGCAGGCTCTGATCCATGCGCTCATTCAGAGGAACGGAGTAGTCGCGATACTGAAGGGAAAAGAAGCCGGAGCGCGGGTCGTACATGCGCGGCTTGTATTTGTCGTCCGGCAGTTCGATCAATGAGGTGTGTTCGCGCAGAGTTATGGCATGAGGATCGGGTGTCACCTCGGCGACGTATTGTCCGTGTGGCGAGCCATCGGCGGCAAAGGTCAGGATTGATTCAACCTCAGTGTTTTTGGGGAAGTTTTTGGTGTTGTCCAGCGTGATTGCGCTGCGGCTGGCATCGACGTGATAACTCCCCTGCTTTGCGTCCTGCAGACGTTCGGCGACTCCGTGAGCATCGCGTAAAAAGAAGTCGGTTGCATCCACGAGCAGGATGCCTTTGTCTTCGGCCTCGACCTTGAAACCCCATAGAACGGACTCGGCGAACGATTCCTTTACCGCGATGCGCTCCGCGGGATCTGCGGCGCTGGAGCGATAGGTCAGGTTCGGCGCGACTAGCAGAACTTTGGGCCCGACGCGGGTGAAATGAACAACGCGGCCTTCTCCCAACTGACCACGATCGAGCCCTATGTCATTCGATCCGAGCCCATACGGCAGTTGGTCGAGCAGCAGAAAATCCTTTCCGCTTTCGGGGATTTCAAGATATAGCTTGCCGCTCTTTTCATCCCAATCCAGCGGGAACAATCCGTCTTTGCGATCGAGACCGGCGATTTTCTGAGCGAGTGTTTGTGGTGCGTCTGCGGCTGGTGCGTTCACAGCAGAAGCCAGGGATAGAAAAATCATCAAGGGCGCAGCGAGCAGGCTGGCAGAGCGCTGAAACATGAAAACCTCACTCCAATTGGACTAGGTGCAGACTAGCGCATTTGACTCATGCATAAGCGCTTTTTCCCAAACGACTCTCTGCCGGGGCCGCTTGAGGATGGCGGGTAGACGGTTCGAAAATTCATAGAAAACGGGGCCGGAAAGCTATCCATGACTATCCCGAGTGTGCCTGACGGCTTATTCTTTAGGAGGACGGTGACGATGAGCACACAGGCAGAGATAGACGAGCTTTTTAAACAGACGCTCGAAGGCGATTACGACGACGAGGACGACGAAGGTGGTCCGTGGGAAGCCATCAGCGAGCTGCAGGCAATCGCCAGCCGAGAGGTTTTCGACAAGGCAGTGCAGTGGTGCCGCAACAACAAGCCCGCGAAGCGACGGCGGGGCGTGGATATTCTCGCTCAGCTTGGCAAGACGGAAGATCATCCGGATGTTGTCTTTGCAGATGAGACGTATGACGTTGTCGTGGGCGTTCTTGAGGACGAGCTGGACCTGGAGGTTATCGACTCCTGCCTGGTTGCGCTTGGCCATCTTGGCAACCCGGCGGCGGTGCCGCTCATTCTGGAACAACGGGGCAACTCCGACCCGGATGTACGTTTTGCCGTGGCCTTTGGGCTTAGCTGTTTTGCCGACCATCCGGACGCGGTTCGCGTGCTGTTGCAGCTCATGGAAGATCCCGATCCGGATATCCGCGATTGGGCTACCTTTGGCCTTGGGGTGCAGGGCAATGCCGATACACCGGAGATTCGCAAGGCCCTGATTGAGCGCCTTGACGACGGCAATCCGGACACGCGCGAAGAGGCTGTGGCTGGACTGGGCAAGCGCAAGGAACTACGCGTGCTGCCCGATCTGATTGAGCTGCTGCAGCAGGAGGAAGTTTCCTACGGCGTGGTTGAGGCTGCATGCAATCTGCTCGATCTGCCTGAGATCAATGAGGAGTGGGGCGCTGACGAATACATCGAGGCTCTCTCCGAACGCTACGCAAAAGAACTGGAACGCTATAGTTAGTCGATCTAAATGCTCCACTGCACCGCACTGTCGATGCGGTGTAGTGGAGGGTTGAGCAAAAGATTAAGCAGGGGGGCCAGGCAATGATTGCACCTATATTTGACGGCACCTTTGCACATAGCTGGACTGCCGAGATACTGCCCAATCGGCCGATGATTCTGCCCAGCCGCCACTATGTTTATCCTGGGCAGGTCGAGGAAGTGGAGCTGGGTGCGCTGGAGATTCTGGTGCAACCTGGGGCAGGCGAGCAGCCGCTGCTGGCGACTTGTGCACTTGGCTTCAAAGACCCGGCTGCGCCTTCGGGAATTTGGGCTATGCCTCATCCGGATTGGCTTTGCGCCATTTCGGGCGGCTATGCGTACCTGATCAACGTGGGCAATCCACGCGAGTTTACGATGCTTCGTTATCGTCCGGTGTTGAAGGTTTTATGTTATTTGCCGGATGACCTGCATTCGTCGCCGGGCGGTTTGCTTCTGTTTATCGGGCACCACTCCATCCTGGCCTGGGGACGCGATGGGGAAGCATGGGAATCGGATCGACTCTCCTGGGAGGGCGTTACGATCGACCGCATCGAGGAGAATATCCTTCATGGTCAGGGCTGGGATTTGATGACCGACAAGGATTTGCCTTTTGCGCTGGATCTCACCAGCGGCAGGCGTGTTTAAGGGATCGATTTTCATTCATTGAATTTTATGTATTTCGCAAATGAGCTCTGCTAGCCTCTACACCTAGGCGCCAAGGAGCGCACCTAATTATGCCTAACGTTACTGGCCGTGCTTTCCAGGTGACCGCAGCGGGCGGTCCTTTCGAACTTATTCAGCGAGTCTTTCCTGAACCGGGCCCTGGCCATGTACGCATTCGCGTACAAGCCTGTGGAGTCTGTCATAGCGATACTGTGACCAAGTTTGGCGCTTTTCCTGGAATCTCTTATCCGCGTGTGCCGGGGCATGAAGTTGCCGGTGTGATCGATGAGATCGGAGCGGACGTACCAGTCTTCAAGATCGGGCAACGGGTGGGCCTGGGCTGGCATGGTGGGCACTGCAACTATTGCAATCCCTGCCGTCGCGGCGATTTCATCCTCTGCGAGAACCAGCAGATTGCCGGCGTTTCCTACGATGGCGGATATGCAGACTACGTGATTGCTCCGGCGAACGCGTTGGCGAAGGTTCCTGACGATCTTGCGGATGTCGATGCCGCGCCGCTGATGTGCGCTGGAATTACGACATTCAACTCTCTGCGCAAGAGTGGAGCGCGCCCCGGAGATCTTGTTGCGGTATTGGGAATTGGCGGACTGGGACATCTTGGCGTGCAGTTTGCCGCTAAATCGGGTTTTCCTACGGTGGCTATCGCGCGCGGAGAAGACAAGGCTTCGCTGGCAAAGGAGCTGGGGGCGCATATCTACATCGACAGCACAACTCAGAATCCTGCGGAAGAGTTGCAGAAATTGGGTGGGGCGGTCGTGATTCTCTCGACGCTGACGGATGCGCCTTCTCTGGCTGCCGCAGTGGGTGGGCTGGCAACGAATGGCGAGCTGCTGATTGTGGGGATTCCGTTGAAGCCGTTTGAAGTTTCTGCTGTGCCGCTGGTACTGGGGCGTCGGCGTATCCAGGGATTTCCATCGGGCACGGGCATGGACTCAGAAGATACGCTCAATTTCAGCGCGCTCACGGGGGTAAGGCCGAAGATCGAGACTTATTCGCTGGATAAGGCTCCTGAGGCTTTTGACCGCATGATGAGCGGCAAAGCGCGGTTCCGCGTGGTTCTTACAACCGGGGCGTAACGTTTCGAATAAACGACTTATAACTGTCGGGCCTTCCTGCTGAATTTCTGGTGGGAAGGCCCGATCGTTTTGGATTACACTCGGCTTCGATGGATTATGAATGATGGATAACGAACGCGTCCGGGCCTTTTGCATGGGGTTGCCGCATGTCACTGAAACGGTGAACTGGGGGCATCATCTCGTCTACTGGGTGGGCGACAAGGCCATCGGCGGCAAGATGTTTGCCATGACGAATCTGGACGGAATCGGGACGGGCGTTTTGTGGTTTCATTGCGGCGGGGAGCGCTTTCATGAGTTGCTGGAAACCGAAGGGATTATTCCCGCTCCGTACCTGGCTAAAGCATATTGGGTGACTCTCGAAGGCTGGGATATGCTGCGTTCGCGTGCGATTGAGGAAGAGCTGCGACAGGCTCATGCGCTGATTTACGAGAAGCTTCCGAAGCGCGTCAAGACGGTTCTAGCGATGCCGGAGAAGGAGCGTAACAAGCTCATTCGTGAACGCAGGAAGCTGTTGGCGGATAAGGAAAAGCAGAAAAACTAGCCTCGCGTGTGGGATGTTCCGGCGGTATGGAACTGACGTTCTCGATTTCACGTACTATTTCACGTACTTCGGGATAAGGATATTGCAGAGGCGTCCTCTGAGGACATTTACGGAAAGAAGTGCGTTATGGTCAAGTTTCTTTTGTGGTGTGTCCTGCTGGTTTTTTGCTGGCCGTTGGCGTTGGTTGCGTTGATTCTGTACCCCATCGTCTGGCTTCTGCTGCTGCCCTTCCGGCTGGTTGGAATCGCGGTGGAAGGCGTGCTTGGACTGGTGAGTGGAATCATCCTGTTGCCGGGGCGGCTGCTTCGCGCGATCTGATTTTCACGCCTGGATGGCAGGAATAAGAAGATAGGTTTGCTTCCGTCTGGCTTGCTGCTATAGCGTGGGCCTATGCATGGTGTTTCCCTCGATCTCAATAACAAAGTAGCGTTGATTACAGGCGGCTCGCGAGGAATTGGCGCGGAGACGGTGCGGCTGTTTGCCGCAGCCGGAGCGCGTGTGGCTTTCAATTACCGCAGCGCACGCGAGCGGGCTGAAGCCGTGTCGGAAGCGAATGGCGGACCAGGGCGCTGCGTGGCTTTTGAGCAGGAGCTGAGCACTCCGGCGCATGGCCGGGCGCTGGTGGAGTCTACGGTTGCAGCCTTTGACCGGCTGGATATTCTGGTGGTGAATCATGGCATCTGGCCGCCTCACGATGCTCCGATTGCCGAGATGGCGGAGAGCCAATGGAGAGAGACGCTGGCGGTGAATCTGGACTCCGTTTTTGGGCTGGTGCAGGCGGCGGTGCGACAGATGCAAGGGCAGGGCAAGGCTGGGTCCGGTGCGACGGGTGCGAGGGGACACATCGTGCTGATCAGCTCCACAGCCGGGCAGCGCGGTGAGGCGAACCATGCGGATTATGCAGTGACCAAAGGGGCATTGATCAGTCTGACAAAGAGCCTGTCGAGCGAGTTGGCGCCTTCTGGAATTCTGGTGAATTGCGTGGCTCCGGGGTGGGTTGCTACGGAGATGTCGGCGGCTACGTTGAACCATCCTGAAGCTGGGCCAAAGGCGGCCTCGGGGATTCCGCTTGGCCGCGCGGCGACGGTGAATGAGATTGCGGGACCGGTGCTGTTTTTGTGTACTCCGCTGGCGGGGTTTATCAGTGGTGAGGTACTGAATGTCAATGGTGGGGCTGTGCTCGTAGGATAGGCGGGTGAGGTCGATGACAGGAATGTCCAAAGTGTCGGCTGTGCTGATTGCACTTCTGCTGGGGGCGACGGCGATCTACGCTGCGCATAAGCCTGAGGATGAAGCTGCCAAGAATGCAGGGCAGGCTCGGGCTGCCCTGGATGCCATGGTCAAGGCGCTGGGTGGCGATGCGTGGCTGCATATGCAGAACCGCGAGATGCAGGGACGCTCTGCGGCTTTCTACCAGGGCAAGCCTTCGGGTGAGACTACGGAGTACTGGGAGATTCACACCTGGCCGGATAAGGATCGCATCGAGTATACGAAGCATCGCGATGTAGTTCAGATTTATACGGGGCAGGAGGGTTGGGAGATTCTCTATAACGGCAAGAAACAGTTGCCGAAGGAACAGGTCGAGGACTATCTTCGCCGCCGTGACCACTCGATTGAGACGGTAATCAAGCAGTGGCTGAACGATCCGCAAACGATTTTGATCTATGAGGGGCAGCGGCTGGCGGAAAGACATATGGCGGAGCAGGTCACGCTGATCTCGGCTAAGAATGAAGCGGTAACTATCCAGACGGATGTGCAGACGCATCTGCCGCTGCGGCGGACCTTTCAATGGCGTGACCCGGTTTACAAGGATAAGAACGAGGACGCAGAGGAATACGACAACTATCGTCCGGTAGATGGCTTCCCTACTCCGTATAACATCACGCGGTTCAAAAACGGAGATATGGTGAACCAGCGATTTTTATTCAAGGCTATTTATAACCAGCAACTGCCTGCGGATGAGTTCGATATAGATGCTACGGCGGCAAAGATCGTGAAGAAATAAAGTAAAGTACCGAACTCGTGCCCCAGGAAGGGTGCGTTTTGCCGGTTTTCTACAACTTTAGTGACGGCAGCTACAGGTACGTGGGATGCCCAGAGTAATCAAAGCGTAGGTACTCTGAAACCATTCTGATCGTTCCAAGAGGAAATTCCCCCTTCGTTACGTGAATTCGGTTAGTTGGACATACACATTCCATAGGCATTCTCTGTGAGCGTCGAAAGGGTTGTTTCATGAAACCGGTAACACAACAGACGCTCGGAGAGGAATTTTTCTTCCAGTCGCTCGAGTATGGTTTTCACCATGATCTGATCACAAGCCTGCCGAACTACGTCTCGTTTCGAAAGTCGTTGAAGCAGATGCTGGGCAATGCGGCGGCGGCGGGGCAGGAGATCGCTGTGCTGTGGATCGACGTGCTGAACCTGCGACGTGAGTATTCCATTGGGGGCGATGAGGGAGCGGAGCGTCTGATCCGCACGGTAGCTGATTCGTTGCGTCCGTGGGTGAATGGCGGAGAGCTCATCAGCAGGTACAGCGACCAATGTTTTGTAATCGCACTTAGAAGCGACGATCGTATTGAAGCGCGGCTGAATTGGATTGTTGAAGAGGCTTCGCATCTGCATATACGCGGTTCTGAAGGGAAGCCGGAGATCGCTGCCGGAGTGGCTTTCTTTCCCGAGGATGCGAATTCGTCTGAGGATCTGATTCGTTTTGCAAGTGTGGCTGCAGTCTCTGCCGCTGGAACGCGAGGCCGCTACGCAGTGCCGTTTCAACCAGAGATGAATGTTGCCCTGCTACAGGAACGAAGCCTCGAAAAGGATCTTCGCATTGCCTTGCATGAGCATCAACTCACGCTGGTGTATCAGCCTCAGATCGATCTTAGGACCGGAGATATTTTGGGCGTGGAGGGACTGACGCGGTGGGATCATCCGACACGCGGACCTGTCTCACCGACGCAGTTTATTCCGGTTGCGGAGCGATCGAATCTCATTCATGAAATCTTTGCGCATTCTCTGCGACGCCTGCTGATCGATGCTGCGAGCTGGCGAGCTGCCGGAGTGACGATGCCTTCTGTGGCGGTGAATGCTTCGGCTGCAAACGTACGCCAGGAAGACTTTGTATCGATTGTCGAGCGGGAGCTGGCCGCGAATCCGTTGGGGCACAATACGCAGTTGGACATCGAGATGACTGAATCTCTTTTGATGGACGATGAAGACTTGTTCAGCGAACGGCTCAAGGGATTGCGAGCTATTGGAGTCAATGTATCTCTGGATGACTTTGGCACGCGTTACACGGGCTTTAACGCGCTCAAGGGACTGCCGCTGAACACGATGAAGATCGATAAGTGTTTTGTACACGGGGTGGATCGCTCTGCGCAGGCGCAGTCGCTATGCCAGACGATTGTGGTGATGGCCAGGCAGTTGAACCTGAAGACGATTGCCGAGGGGGTTGAAGATTTTGGGGAGCTTCGTGCATTGCGAGAGATCGGCTGCAATGCCGGGCAGGGTTACCTGTTTCAGAAGCCTGTTCCTTCGGATCAGCTTTTGCGGTTTGTGCATGAGTGGCCGGAGCGTAAAAAGCAGGGCAAGTTTGCATGTGAGTTTCTCGATGTGGACGTGAATCTGCAGAATGCACCCAACACTTTTTCCGGCATCGTTTAGCAACCTTCTGCAATTGAAAACCCGGCACGATTGTGTGTCCCTTCCCTACTTCTCTGTCGGCTTTCCCTTCTACTTCCCCGTCGACTTTCCTGTCGACTTCCTTATCGTGCCGTGAAGTACGGACCTGGCGCTTGCGGGCTCGATGGCAGCCGCCATTTATAATTCCCTATTGCGCCGGTGGGCGCAGTAATCTGCCATTGGAGCCGCGTATGACGCCGGAAATCAAGACTCTCGATATTGGGCAGATCATGGAGTTTTTGCCGCATCGCTACCCGTTTTTACTGATCGACCGGGTGGTTGGATTTGAGCGCTCCAAACGGATCATTGCTCTTAAAAACGTAACCATCAATGAGCCATTTTTCAACGGACATTTCCCTGGCTATCCAATCATGCCGGGAGTGCTGGTGGTGGAGGCGATGGCCCAGGCTGGCTGCATTTTGCTGCTGTCAGAAGTGGCAGACCGGGAACAAAAGCTGGTGGTGTTTACCGGCATAGAGAAGGCCAAGTTTCGCCGACCGATTACGCCGGGGGATCAACTGCGCATCGAGGTCGATGTGCTGTCGTTCCGCCCACGCGCGGGGCGCATGGAAGGCAAGGCGTACGTGGATGGCAAGCTGGCCTGCGAGGCTACGCTGACCTGCGCGGTGGTGCCACGGCAACGCAGAGCGGGGCCAGCTGAGGGCAGTTCCTCGGAGGCTGAGCCAGCCGCGGAAGCGGTGACTGCGGAGTGAGCATTCATCCAAGCGCGGTTATCGCTGCGGGGGCGGTTGTGCCGGAGTCCTGCACAGTGGGGCCTTTTTGCACCATCGGGCCGGACGTTGTGCTGGGAGAGGACTGCAATCTGATCTCGCACGTGGTGATCGATGGTCATACAGGGCTTGGCGCGCGGAACACCGTTCATGCGTTCACGTCGATTGGGGTTTCGCCCCAGGATTTGAAGTACCAGGGCGAGCCTACCGAAACGACGATCGGGGACGACAATACGATTCGCGAATGTGTCACGGTCTCGCGCGGGACGACCAAGGGCGGGGGCGTTACGACGATTGGCTCGGGATGCCTGATTATGGCTTACGTTCACATTGGGCATGACAGTCATGTGGGGAGCAATTGCATTCTGGCGAATGCGGCTACGCTGGCCGGGCATGTGATCGTCGAGGACTATGCGACCGTGGGTGCGTTCAGCCCGGTGCATCAGTTCTGCACGGTGGGCGCACATGCGTATATTGGCGGCGGAACGATTGTTACGCAGGATGTGCTGCCTTATTCGCTGACTTCATCGAGGCGCGAGAACAAGGCTTTCGGGATTAACAAGGTTGGTCTTTCGCGGCGGGGGTTTTCTCCGGAGCGGTTGCAACTGCTGCAGAAAGCCTATCGTTTGCTGCTTGCAGCGAAGCTGAATACCAGCAGCGCCCTGGAAAAGCTTAAAGAGCTGGAGCAGTTGCCGGAGATAGAAATCAGCTCGCGCGAGGATCTCGGATACCTGATTTCGTTTATCGAGCGCAGTCAGCGCGGAGTGATCAAGTAGCCGTGCCTTCTGAATTGAAGCTGGGGCTTATTGCCGGGAATGGCCGGTTTCCTTTTCTACTGCTGGATGCTGCGCGTGCCGAGGGACGGCAGGTGGTGGTCGCGGCGATCAAGGAAGAGACCGATCCGGAGATCAATGAGCGGGCTGCGCGGGATGTGGGCATTACGGTGCATTGGCTCTCGCTGGGTGAGCTGTCTAAATTGATTGAGACATTTCAGCGCGCCGGTGTTCGCCATGCGGTGATGGCCGGGCAGGTGAAGCACAAACAGATTTTTTCGAGCATTCGCCCGGACTGGCGCCTGGCGAAGCTGTTGCTGAATCTGCGAACGCGCAATACGGATGTACTGCTGGGCGCGGTGGCGAAGGTGCTGGGCGATGAAGGAATCGAGTTGATCTCTTCGACGGCCTTCCTGGAGCCGCTGCTGGCGCAGGAGGGCGTACTGACGGACCGCTCGCCGAACGAAGAAGAGCGCAAGGACATCGAATACGGGCTGACGGTTGCTACGGGGCTGGCCAGCTTCGATATCGGGCAGACGGTGGTGGTGGCCGCGCAAGCCTGTGTGGCCGTAGAGGCCATGGAAGGCACGGACGCGTCGATTGAGCGGGCGGGTGAGCTGATGCGTACCCTGAATTCCGAGGACGCGCAGGACGCTGCTTCTACGCTGCGGCGCAGCCTCACCGTGATCAAGTTGCCCAAACCCAGGCAGGATATGCGCTTTGATGTGCCAGTGATTGGGGAGCGCACGCTGGAGACGATGATCCGCGCCGGGGCGAGCTGCCTGGCGATTGAGGCGGGGCGTACACTCATCTTCGACAGGGAGTTCCTGGTTCGCAGAGCTGCAGATGCGGGGATCGCGATTGTTGCTGTTGCTCCGCGCATGACCCTATGATGTGCCGGTGACCGAAGTGCCGTGACAAAGAGCTGTGACAAAGAAATGACAATCTTAACCGCATCCTGAGACCGGGCTGTAACGTCTTCTAAGCCTGTCGACTCATATGTTCAGCACGCTGTTGTCTGGGCATGTAGTCCGGGCGCTTTCGGTCGTTATCTGTTTCACACTTCCACCCTTCGGAGGATTCAAGCCATGAAGAAATTCGCACTGCTTTCGCTTTCCGCGGCACTGTTGTTGTCTGCTGCCGTTCTACCAGCCCATGCTGGTGATGCTTTGCAAGCCGGGACTACCGCGCCGGGCTTTACGCTGCCCTCGCAGGACAATACGCCCATCAGCCTCGCTGAGTACAAGGGCAAGTGGGTCGTACTGTACTTTTACCCGAAGGATTTCACTGGCGGCTGCACACTTGAGGCGCATAACTTCCAGCGCGATCTGGACAAGTTCAAGGCCGCGAATGCGGTGGTTCTTGGCGTGAGCCTGGATACGACCGAGAGCCACAAGGGCTTTTGCACCAAGGAGAGCCTGACCTTTAAACTGCTCGCCGACCCGACGCACAAGGTTGTGGATGCTTACGGCGTGCCGGTAAAGACATTTGAAAATCCGAAGACGCATGAGCCGGTCACGATTGCTTTGCGGCAGACCTTTCTGATCGATCCTTCGGGCAAGGTAGTCAAGACATGGCCGAATGTCGACGACGATCTGAAGAACCACAGCACGAATGTACTTGCAGCTATCGAGGCGGGCGGAAAGTAACCTCTGCTGCAACTGATTCAAGAGTGGCCATGCTGCTCGCTTTCTTCGCCGGGGACGGCAAGAGGCGGACGGCATGGCCAAAATTATTGGGCGCATATTTGTACTTGCCCGTTCCCGCCAAAATAATCGCAGACGCAAAAAAGCCCGGCGATCGAGAAAATCTCGGCCGGGCCCTTTTGCTTGCCTGGTACTACATGGATTGGTTAGGGTTGCTTACTTTGCTGCTGCCTTCTTGGCAACGGCCTTCTTTGCAGGAGCCTTCTTCGCAACTGCCTTCTTCGCGGGAGCCTTCTTTGCAACGGCCTTCTTCGCCGGTGCCTTCTTGGCTACAGCCTTCTTCGCTACGGCCTTCTTTGCAACTGCCTTCTTAGCCGGAGCCTTCTTCGCAACGGCCTTTTTCGCCGGCGCCTTTACTGCCTTCTTTGCTGCTTTCTTGACTGCCAAAGTTGTACCTCTCTTCGTTGGTTTGCTGGTGCTCTTGCCGACCGCAGCTTTTTTCACTGCGACCTTGCCGCCGCTCCTGGCACCAGTACTGCTCGTCTTTGCGGCAGACTTCTTCGTGGCCTTTTTCGCCACAATCTTTTTGGCTGCGGTCTTCTTGACCGGAGCAGCCTTCTTGGCCGGAGCCTTTTTGGCAACGGCTTTCTTGGCTGGGGCTTTCTTCGCAACAGCCTTTTTAGCCGCTGCTTTTTTCGCCGGTGCTTTTGTGGCTGCGGACTTCTTTGCAGGAGCCTTTTTCGCAACTGCCTTCTTCGCCGGAGCTTTTTTCGCCGGCGCCGGAGCCGACACGAGAACGGCAATCGGCTCTTCAACCACGATCGCTTCGATGATTTCTATTACGCTGCTCTGGACGCTTTCTTCTTCTTCGTCTTCGAGTTCGATTTCCTGCGCGGGGTTTACTTCGGTTGGTGCTGCGTTGTCGTCGAAGTCACTGCTTGCGTACATCCGGATCACTTCTGCCATGCCTTTTGCCTCCAGCGTATCCACGCTGTTTAAGTTTGTGCGGGTGCTTCACGCAAGGTTTGCGCGCATTCGCCTTCGGCGCACATTGTAGCAATAGCTTGCACGGAATTTCCAGCGATGACAAGTATGTAAGTAGCTACTTCTGTATATTTTTCTTCTTTGTACTTTTGGGAGTTTTGCTGCCCTTTTTGGAATCGCCCTGTTTATGCGCCTCTGACGCACTTTGCGTCTTGTTCGAGGACTTTGCGACTGTCTTCTTTATTGAATAATTTTCTTTCTTATTTGCTGCTTGCTTGCCTGAAGACTGCTCTGCGCCACCATACTTTGAGGCTTTGCCGTGAGCTGGAATGCTCTGCTTAGCGCCTTGCGTAGAGCGGTGATTACGATCGCGCGAATGCGGCGCGAGGTGTACGGGTTCGGTGACGCGAATGCGCTGGCCTGCGGCTACACTCGCTCCGATGCCGTGATTCCAACGACGCAAATCTTCGAGCGAAACACCGAAGCGGTCGGCTATGGTGACCAGCGTATCGCCTCTGCGCGCCCTGTAAACATCGGTGCGAGCGGCAGGTGCTGAAGGAAGAGGAACAGGAATCACGAGCGCTTCGACGCCATCGAGTGAATCGTCGGCGTGGAGTTGATTGACCGTCGCCAACTGGTCTGCACTGACGTGGAAGGTGCGGGCGATGCTGGCGAGTGTGTCTTCGCTGGACACGCGATGGTAGCGCCATTGCGCGCGGCGATCTTCCGGGATCTCGGAGATGCGCTGCTCATAGATCGCTGCGGTTCCAGAAGGAACGTGGAGATCGAAGGGCGACTCGAGCAGCGATGGAGGGGGCGTGGCGAGCCGCAGCAGGCTTGGATTGAGTAGAGCCAGCTCTTGTGGATCCGAGCCGACAATGTCGGCTACCAATCGCAGATCGACGGAGTAATTGATTTTGACCGTGTCGTAGGTGATCGGCGGATCAAGCTGTACGTCATCGAATCCGTACTGCGTGGGATTTTTAGAGATGATGATGGCCGCGATAATTTCCGGCACGTAATCCTTGGTTTGCGCGGGAAGATTATTGCGTTTGTAGAGCTCCCAAAAATCGGCATAGCCGGTCTTTTGCACGGCCTGCTGCACGCGGCCTGTGCCCCAGTTGTAGCCGGCCATTGCCAGGTACCAATCCCCCAACTGGTTGTAGATGAATTTCATATATTTGGCCGTGGCGTGGGTGGACTTCTCGGGGTCGAAGCGCTCGTCCACATAGGCGTTGCTGGCCAGCCCGTAATACTTGTCGTGAGGCATGAACTGCCACATGCCGCCGGCGCCTGAGCTGTGATTGACGACCTGCGGCTGAAAGGCGGATTCGGCAACAGCCAGATAAATGAGATCCTGCGGAACGCCCTCTTCAGCCATGACGCGCTGGATCATCGCCTTGTAGCGGCCCGAACGCTGGAGGGAATGCTTCAGCGTATTGTGGCCCTTTTGCGTATTGGCGAAAAAGTTGATGTAGCTGGCGACATAGTCGTTGATCACGAGCGGGATGTCGGATTTGGTGGTGACGAGCTCAGCCTTGGCCTTGGCGACGAGGTTGGGGTCTACTTCAAAAGTGACATCGTTGGCCACGTCGGCGGGTGTGGGTTCGATTGCCGGAGCGAAGCCGTTGCCGCGCTTCAGGGCGTCCATCTCGAGAGCGTTAACGGCGTCGAGGATGCGATTGAATTCGTCATCGAGTTGAGGGTCTGCCTTGATGTCGAGGCCGCTGGCGAGCATGGAGTCCACGGCGGTGTCGAAGTCTTTCTTAGCCTGTACCAGCTGCCCCTGACGGTAGTGCGTCTGGCCGCTTTGAAACGACTGCTCTACCCTGGCGATCAACTGCTGCGTATGCTGCTGCGCTGGCGTGAGCACTGCTGCGGGGCCGGCAGGCCTGGATGCTGGCTGCGGAGCAGGCTGTTGCAGCGCCGGGGCAGCGGCTTGTGCTCCACCAGTGGAGGGTTGAGCCGTGGTCGGCGTTGCCGGGCAGCCGGACAGGCCAAGAACAAGCACTCCAAGAGCGAGCAGCAACGACACTGTGGATGCCGAGGGCATGTGTGCTGTGCGACCGAAAATGCGCGTTTGAGCGATACCCATCGGTACAATATCCATCTGGATCCATCGGGACAGGACAACCTATAAAAATTAGACGTGCCACCAGGTGGTTTCATTGAACCGGGTCGCAGAGCATCAGACACTTTCCCGATGATAAGCTATGAACTTAGGGACAATCTCGCTGCAACTTGCGAATCTCCCTTTGTGACGTCTTCTCATGGATTCAAGCCTTCTCCGAAATTTCGCGATCATTGCCCATATCGACCACGGTAAGTCGACGCTCTCAGACCGTTTGCTGGAGATGACCGGCTCCCTTACTGCGCGTGAAATGCAGGCGCAGGTGCTCGATGCCATGGATCTCGAGCGCGAGCGCGGCATCACCATCAAGGCTCATGCCGTGCGCATGATGTACACGGCGAAGAACGGCATCACGTATCAGCTCAACCTGATCGACACTCCGGGTCACGTTGATTTCAGCTACGAGGTGTCGCGCTCTTTGGCCTCCTGCGAGGGCGCGCTGCTCGTTGTGGATGCGAGCCAGGGGGTGGAGGCCCAGACGCTGGCGAACGCCTTCCTGGCCATCAGCGGCGGCCTGGAAATCATTCCGATCATCAACAAGATCGACCTGCCTTCCGCGGACATTACGCGCACGCAGGAAGCTATCGAGCAGGCCGTTGGTTTGGACGCGACGGATGCTATTCCGGTGAGCGCGAAGACGGGTTTGGGCGTTGGAGACATACTGGAAGCGATTGTGCATCGGTTGCCGCCGCCAAAGGGCGACATCGATGCTCCGCTGCAGGCGCTGATTTTTGATTCCTGGTTCGATCCATACCGCGGCGTGGTGGTACTTGCCCGCGTGGTCAACGGACGCATGAAACAGGGACAGAAGATTCGTTTCATGTCGAATGGCCGCACGTTTCTTATCGATACGCTGGGTGTGCTGACCCCTAAGCCTGTTCCCATAGCCGAGTTGACTGCAGGCGAAGTCGGTTTCTTCACGGCGACGATCAAGAACGTGGCTGATACGAAGATTGGCGATACGGTTACGGACGATGAGCATCCGGCGGCAGAGCAACTACCCGGCTTCATGGAAATCATGCCGATGGTCTTTGCGGGCCTCTACACGGTCGATTCGCATGAACACACACTGCTGCGCGATGCGCTGGAGAAGCTGCGGCTGAATGATTCGTCGTTCTTCTTCGAGCCGGAAAGTTCTGTTGCGCTCGGCTTTGGCTTTCGTTGCGGGTTTCTCGGGCTGCTGCACATGGAGATCATCCAGGAGCGCATCGAGCGCGAGTACAACCTGGACCTGATCACGACCGCGCCTGGCGTGCGTTACAGAATCACGCTGACGAGCGGTGAAGTGGTCGAAGTCGAGAATCCTTCACGCTGGCCTGAGCCTACGAACATTGAGACGATTGAAGAACCGATCATCAACGCGATGATTCTCACCAACGAGGAGTATGTCGGCGGCATTCTCAAGCTGGTTGAAGAAAAGCGTGGGCGACAGAAGAACTTTGAGTATGTGACTCCGACGCGCGTGATGTTGACGTACGAATTGCCACTGAATGAGATCGTGCTCGACTTCTATGATCGGCTCAAGTCGGTCTCACGCGGCTATGCTTCGCTGGATTATCAGCTGGCGGGCATGTGGGAGTCGCCGATGGTGAAGATGGATATCCTGGTGTCGGGAGAGCCGGTCGATGCTTTGTCCATCATTGTGCATCGCGAGTTTGCCTATGAGCGCGGCAAAGCGCTGGTTTCAAAGATGCGCGAGCTAATTCCGCGGCAACAGTTTGAGGTCGCTATTCAGGCTGCGATCGGAGCAAAGATCGTAGCTCGTGAAACGGTCGTCGCGCTTCGAAAAAATGTGATTGCAAAATGTTATGGCGGAGACATCAGCCGAAAGCGTAAGCTGCTTGACAAGCAAAAAGAGGGCAAAAAGCGGATGAAGCGGATCGGCAAAGTCGACATTCCGCAGGAAGCATTTCTTGCCGTTTTGCGGGTTGGCGAGGATACGCAGTCGTAGCACATCCTATGTGCAATACGGCTCAATCTCGCCATTGGCAGTCATCGTCTATTCACATGCATCTGTGGAAACCTTTTGGGCAAGCAAAAAATGCGCGAGCCTGCACTCATCAAAAAAACTTTGGTACCGTTCCCATAAATTTTGTTGATTAATAAAGGCTTATAACCTTAACCAAAAAATGCTGGGTATTGGCAATAGGTTAATGGGGAAAATTTTCGCTTTTTTGCCAAAAAGAATCCACAGAATTTTCCACAGGTCGGGCTGGGGTATTTCTTAATTTTCCCGTTTGATAATTCAGCCGGATTTGAAATGATTTTCGTAAATTGCGGGAATGTTACGGAATGAGCATTTTTATATAGGCAACCGGGTAATTGGGCGGGTGGCGATCTGTAACCCGATAACGCCAAACAGCCCCGAGGTTCCGGGGCTGTTTGGGGTAATGACCCTGCCGTTGAGTTAGTTCTTGGGGGCAGCGGCCGGAGCCTTCCGCGTAGCTGCAGGCCGAGGGGCCTGTCCTGCTTCGGGAGCATTCGGCTGTGCAGGAGGTGCAGGTACGCCGGACTTGGTGTTGTAGGCCAGGATGATCGGCTGCGTGATGTTGGTGGACTCTGCTGCCCACAGAACCGGGCTCTGCTGCTGGCTCACATCAACTACGAGCGTGAAACCCTGCTCCTGAGCGTAAGAGGAAACCACTTCGTAGACCTTGGAAGCCAGGGTGTTGTACATATCCTGGATTTCCTGCTGGAAGTCATTCTGCGCGTCTTCGGCGGCGCGCTGAAGCTGCTTGGTCTTTTCGTCGATGGTCTTGGCGCGGCTGGAGCTTTCTGCCGGTGTAAGCTTATCGCCCTGGGCCTGCAATGCCTTCTTCAGGCCTTCTATTTCGTCGTTCTGGGCCTTGAGTTGAGCGCGCTTGGGCTCGAATTTCTTCTGGAGATCAGCGAAGTTGCGCTGGCCTTCATTGGTTTGGGCTACCGCTACCTGAAACGCGAGTACTGCTACCTTGGCCGGGATCGCAGAGACGGTTACAGCAGCTGGTGCGGCCGGTGTTTGGGCAGCGGCGTTCAAGGCAGTCGGAACAAAGCCTGAAGCCAGAAGGGCAAGTGCAAGAGTACGCTTCATTTGAATCGGAGACTCCTTCGATATTCCTGATGTGTGCCCGCATTCCTTCGGGGAAGCAAGACATTGCTTCCTGTTCAACCTCTCGAGTCTTTACGGGAATCTCTCTGGCCGAAGGGCAAGAGCGGAACTGGAGTAAGACGCGGACAGAGACGTCAGCAGGAACTATAAAGGATTATAGGAGCGGGGATGGGGTTGGTCAAACGTTCGGAGCGTAAAAATCCCAGTAAATACAAGGATTTTTGCAATATTTAAGGACCGTGCAAACCCTACTGCTGTATTGTGTCTGATCGCGGCGCATAAATTTACAGGGGCTGCCTGAATTGGCAGCCCCTGTGGTTGGTCTTGCCATGAACCTGGCGCTAGAAGGTCGTCGATACTGTCAGACGAAATTCCTTACGAGGTTCGCGTAACTGGTATTGCGAGCCGTAAAGCTGGATGGCCTGGGCATAGGAGTAATCGCCTGCGCCGCCCGGTGGGAACATTTCACGCGTGATCAAGTGCTGACCTGGATCGATACGCTGGAGACGCAGCGGGTTGAAGGCGTAGTAGACGCGGATTGGAGCGTTGATGATAGGAGCCAGTACCTGCAGCTCCGCGCCGGTAGACATGCGTGGCACGAAGTTGGTACCAGTCAACGGGCGAATCAGGTCGTTGAACTTGATCTGCACGCCGCCCACGCAGGCGCCGTTGTTATAGACAGGGCAACCATAGAGTGGAGCGTTGAGACTGGCTGCTCCTTCAGGACTCTGCTTGAGCTGCGTTTTGGATAGCGCAGCGTCGATGCCGAAGTCATTGAAGAAAGCAAAAGTGACAGGTCCCATGATGGGGATGCGGTACTCAATGTTGTTGGTGAAGTTGGTATCGCCGCCCACAGACACGATGCTGTAGACCGGCAGAGGAACCTGGATGCACTGGTTCAACTGCGGATTGTTAGGATCGCGCGGAACGCACTGTCCATCAGGGTTGGTCAGATTGAACAGGATGCGATTTGGAATATAGGCGTAGGGCGTGGTGCTGCGAACTTCGAAGCCACGCAGATCGCCTTCGCCGCCGGCGTAAAAGCGGTTGTTTGGCGGTGCTACATCGCCACCAAAGCCCTGGATGTACTTCAACTCGGTGCGTATGCCTAAGACATTTCGACCGTCGGGAGAAGGGAAGAAATTCTTCATCGGCATGAAGCGCTTGTAGGCGACCGCGGGGAAGACATAGCGGACGTTTCCGCCGATACCGGCAACCTGCAGCACTGCGGAAAATTCCTGACCACTGCGCGGGCGCTGTGGATTATTGATGGTGTTGTAGATGTAGCTGAGCGAGGCTGAGCTGTTGATGATGCCATCCAGCGCATTCTGTCCCTGAATACCGGAACGGAAGTTGATGGTCTGGAAGAGATTCTGCGAAGCAGTACTGAACGCTGTGATCGACGAGCGCGTCAAAGAGTAAGTGAAACCTACGCGCTGGAAGTTATGCTTCGGAAGCGGGTAGCTGACGGAGGCGTTCAGACCTGTCGAGGTGTTGTTGTAGTTCTGCACCAGCGATTGTTGCTGCGTGGTGAGATTGGCAGCCTGGCCCGATGCGCCAGCAGCGTTCTTTGCCGCGTTGTAATCCGTCTTGGTATTGAAGAGCTGGAATCCCAGATTCAACGGACGATTGCGGAGGTAAGGCTGCGTAAAGCCAAAGAGGAACTGGCGATTTACGTTGCCGAGATTGGCCTGCAGGCTGAGTGTTTCGCCCAGACCGAGGAAGTTGTTGGTCTGATAGTTGAGACCGAGGAAAGCGCCTTGCAGACCGGAAACGCCGCCGTTCAGGCCGATTGAGTTCTTGCCCTTTTCCTTGACCTTGAGCAGCAGGTCGACAGTACCGGCTTCGGTATCCTGATGAGCTTCGGAGTCCTGGTCCACCTTGAGAGGATCGAAGTAATCGAGCTGGTTGAGGCGAAGCAAGCTGTACTCCCAGAGTTGGGAGTTGTAGACCTGGCCTTCTTGCAGCAGCAGTTCGCGGCGGATGACACGATCGCGGGTGAGCGTGTTGCCCTGAATCTCGATACGGCCGACGTAGAAGGGCTTGCCTTCATCGATATCGATATCGAAGGAGACGGTCTTCTTTGCATCGTCGAAGTTGGCCTTGGGAATGGCTCCGAAGTTGATGTAGCCGAGCTGCCCGTAGGCCTTCTTGAGGTTATCGAGGCCCTTGCCCATCAAGGTGGAGTTGAAATACTCCCCATCTTTAAGAGCAAAGGTTCCACGCAGCGCACGGACGTTCTTGACGGCCTTGTTGCCGGTGAAGTTGATGCCGCTCAGGCGATAACGATCGCCTTCTTCAACGGGCATGAGGATGTCGATCCGCTTGCCCTTGTTGGGGCGGAAGGTAATCAGCGAAAGGCCGCCCTGATCGCGAATCTGCGTACGCGGCTCTTCGACGGCGGCGTTGTAGTAACCCTTGTCGCGATACGCGAAACGAACACGCTCTGCGTCTTCTTCAAGCTTGGTGCTATCGAAGGTCTTGGCGAAGAGGTTTTCAAAGATCAGCGAGTAGGGAATGCCGACCGGGCGCAGGTTCTTCATGGCGCGGCGAAGAACAAGGCTGCTGATGTGCTGGTTGCCGACAAACTTGATATTGCCAACCTTGACCGTCGGGCCTTCCTTGATATTGAAGATGACCTGCACGGAGGCCGGAGGAATGTTCTTTACCTCGGGCGTGATCGTGGCGAACTGGTGACCATGCTCGGCGAGCAGCTCTCTGAGCACAGTGACGGCGCGCAGGATCTTGGTGGCGTCGTACTGGCCCTCGACGGAGAACGGAACCTTTTCTTTCTTGTAGCGATCCAGTACGTCGGACTGGGTAACTGAGTTCAGTCCGTTGTACTTGATCTCGCGGATGTTTGGCTTTTCCCGAAGATAGATGTTCAGGATGACGCCCTTCTCCGAGTCCTCGCGCTCGATGCGCAGGTCTTCGAAGTAACCCGTGTTCCACAGTGAGTTGAAGTCTCGCTCGGTCGATGCGGGATCGTATGTGTCGCCTGGATGGGTGAACAGGCGGGCAAGAACCGTTTCCTTAGGAATGCGGCGATTGCCGATCACGCGAATCTGATCGATGGTATTGGATTGTGCAACGGCGAATGTGCCGGAGATCACAAGCAGCAGTGCCGCGAACACCCGGACCATCCCAAAACGACGGAGGCCGGCACCGTAGCCATTGAGGCTGCGGAATCGGGTTCGCCCGAAGTTCGCCACTGCGATACTCTGCGGCGAGCAACTGGACGGAGATGGTGCATGGTTCGACTTGACGGGAAAAATAAGCACACCCTCACTGCTGAAAAATCGGTTCCTGATCGACGCCTGATCAACGAAAGTCTGATTATATTGCGCCACACCAGTCGTTCCCAAATGGGTTCAATCTGATGTGCCCCTTAACTTTCCAGCTCCGACTCGATCCGGTATGCTTCTTGCCATTCGTCCCACTCAATTCGCAGAACATTGGGCTTGCAACACACCTGACAATCTTCCACGTAGGTTTGCCGGCGACCTGCCGACTCGTCCACGATGGTTTCGTTCCACTCCCCGCAACCTGCACATTGAAAACCTGCATCGCTGGGCACGTGGGTTACTCCTGCATTTACCGTTTCCAGTCTATCGGAAGCGGGCCGGGTTCGCCTTGCATCACTACGTCAAACCGAACGGGAGCTGCATCTTTTTAGACGTATGATGTAGATTCTCGTGAGGTCTGCTCCATGACAGATGCAATTCGACGGCGAATTTACGATTATTCTGCTGCTTCTCTTAGTGGAGATGACATTCCACTGGCCCAGTATGAGGGCGAGGTACTGGTGATCGTCAATACTGCCAGCAAGTGCGGTTTCACGCCGCAGTACGCGGGTCTCGAAGGACTTTATAAACAATATATAGATCGCGGCGTTGTGATTCTGGGATTCCCCTGCAACCAGTTCGGGGGACAGGAGCCGGGTACATCGGCAGAGATTGCGCAGTTCTGCGAACTCAATTATGGCGTGAGCTTTCCCATCTTTGCCAAAATCGACGTGAACGGGCCGAATGCTCACCCGCTCTACAAATTTCTCAAGCAGGAGAAGCCGGGAATCCTGGGAGTGGTTGGCTTGAGCGCAATCAAATGGAACTTCACCAAGTTTCTGATCGATCGCGAGGGCAAGGTGGTGGGGCGATATGGTTCCAGCACGGCGCCTGCGGATCTTGCCGCGGCCATAGAGAAGCTGCTTTAAATAACAGCTCCAGCCCTTCGCCCAGACGCGCCTGGGGCCTGCAGCGCTCGATGGGGCCCGTTAGCAGGATGATTACCTGCCCGGCGGAATTTCACCGATTGGAAAATCCGCTGCTGTATTTTCTCCGGCAACGCCTATACTGCAACTTGGGCTACTGAAGAGTTTCCATCCCGTTCGAAAACCCCTTCGGAGGATAGGATGGCCACACAATCCGCCAAGCAGCACGCGGCATCCACTGTTGAGATTCCTGACAGACTCTACTTTCGCATTGGCGATGTTGCACGCATCTGTGGAGTAGAGCCGTACGTGCTTCGATTCTGGGAGACTCAGTTCCCCAGCCTCAAACCCAACAAGGGCGGCACAGGGCAGCGACTGTACCGGCGTCGCGAAGTGGAGCTGGCGCTGCGCATCAAGCAGCTTGTCCACGAAGAGGGATACACGCTGGCCGGGGCACGGCAGGCCTTGGAGTCTGCTCCGCGCACGCGAACCGTAAAGCAGGCGACTGCATCCGTTAGCGAAGAAAATGCCCAGCAAAGGCTGGATGCCGTAACCGCAGCCATCGGGCGCGCACGGGCGGAGCTCCGGGAACTGGCGAGCCAACTGGCGGTACCGCATCCGAGTGCATCGCGACGACGGCCACGGCTGGGCAGCTTCCAGGTCTCATCCGAGTCGCTGTTCCCTTCCTAGGCTTTGATCCTGTGAATGTTCCCATTTTTGCGAGAGTCACTTTTTTTGCGAGATTGAAATATCTTAATTTGAGTAACTTTGGTAATATGGAATTTATCCCAGCGGCGAATCGGCTTACTCTTGCAAGAAGCCATTGCGAAGTCAGATCATAGAATTCCTCAAAATAGCCGACTTTTTGCGATCAACCCGATATCAGTGACACCTTTTCAGGACCGAAACGAGCCCTCTTATGAACTGCCCTTATTGCGGTACGTCTAAATTCCGGACATCCCGGCTGCGGCTGACAGATGCTCCTCGCCTGGCGCTTCTGCGGTTCCCTGTACGCTGCCGCCTTTGCCGCGAACGCTTTTACGTCGGAATCTCCCTGGCGCTCAATTTGCTGCAGGCTCAGCGCACCCGCCAAAGAGAAGAAACAGCTATGCGGCTTGCAAAGTTCAAGACCAAATAAAGAGAAAAAACTCCTGGCTTAAGAACGTCGGCGAGATTACTGCGCCATCAGGCCTCTAAGCAACAGGTTTGTGTCAAAAACAAAAGGCACCCATTCGTGGGCGCCTTTTTGCTTTTGGTCAATGAGTCATGAATCAATGGTCGGGACGGGCAGATTCGAACTGCCGACCCCTCGCACCCCAAGCGAGTGCTCTACCAGGCTGAGCCACGTCCCGACACAGTACAGCCGACCCGGAACGAGTCAGCGTGGGGTTACATCTTCAGTTTACACGAGCTTGCGGCTGCGTGAACCCCGAGCGCAGAGAATGCAGAACTAGCGCGATGGCGGAACATACTCGGCAGGCAGGGCTGCGCCGTCGCCGAAGAAAAACTCCTGCATCTGCTCCACGAGAAAGCTCTGCGCCTGCGGTGTCCAGGGCTGCAGACGGTACTCGTTCAGCAGCATCTTCTGACGCTCGGCCCACTCGGCCCAGGCTGCCTTGGAAACGCTCTTGTAAATCTTCTGTCCAAACTCGGAATCGAAAGGCGGCTCGTCGAGGCCTTCCATCTCCTTTTTGTTGCGTACGCAAAAAACCATGTGTGCCATTTGTTCTGAGCTCCTGAATTGATTGTAGGGGATGTCTGTTTAAAGTGATCTCCCGAACAAGGACATTCCCCTATTGCGATACGTTTTATTGCTGAATGACCAGCTTTTTCGTAGAAGAGATACAAGCCATTTGCATCGCTCCACTCTGCTCAGGTTCTAGCGGGCAAACTTCGAAATCACCGTATATTCGAACGTACCTTTGATTTGCGTCAAATAGCCGTTTGAGATTAGGAGGCATTTGCGGATCTTCGTTATCGAGTTCGGACAACTTTCCGGGACCGCTCAAAATGCCGTAGAGATGCCTGGTGCCTATCGGCCATAGCCTGAAAGCTGGTGTTCCATTGCTTTCAGACAAACGTCCATGCACCCATCTACAGGACTGAGCAACCTCAGGCGTCTTACAAAGAATGATTCTATAAGCGGGCTTGTGCGCCGCTGCCAGAGAAGCCGGGAAGAGGCAAATGGCGAAAAGGTACCCGAAAGCAATTCGGCGCATGGGGCCACTATAGCTCAAATTTATATGTCCCCATAGCTAGTTAAATATGCGAATTGAAGATACCCAATGCTTGATAAGCTATTTCCGCCTGCGGCCTTTATCGGCAAACTTGCGCTTCCCTGCCGGGCGAACTTCTTTCTTGGCCGCCTTGGCATGTTTGGGCTTGACCGGGGGTTTGGGAGCAGGCTTGCCCGCCTTCTTGCCTGACTTTTTGAGAGCAGCGGGCAGGCGTGGTTCGATGAGGGCGAATTGGAGTTTGCGTTCCAGAGCCAGTACGCGATCGAGGATTACTTTTACCTGTTCCCCGGCGCGGTAGATGCGGCCGGTGTGTGCGCCGACGATTTCGCGGGTATTTTCGCGATAGGTGTAGCGGTCATCGATGAGGGTTTCGATGGGCACAAGGCCCTCGACGAACAGGTCTTTGAGTTCGACAAAGAGGCCGTACTTTGCAGGATTGAGAATCATAGCGTCGAACTCTTCGCCGACGCGATCCTGCATGAAGCGGACTTTTTTCCACTCCACCAGTTCGCGCTCTGCTTCGGCGGCGCGGCGCTCGGTGATGCTGGTTTCAGAGGCGATGGCGGCTAGTTCGGCTTCCGAAATGGGTGGCTCACCGGGGAAGGTCGGGGTTGGGAAGGCCGGGGTGGCCTTGGCGGTCTCGCCGGGCTTACGCAGGTCGCGGATGCCGAACTTTTTGCCGAGGTTTTCCTGGGCCTGTCCCTCGTTTGTATGCGACCAGGGAGAGCTGTGGCGATCCTCGGCAAGAGTGCCGAGCGCCGTGACTCCCGAGCGCAGCAGCGATTTGGTGATGCGATGCACGATGAGGTCGGGATAGCGGCGGATAGGCGAGGTGAAGTGCGTATAACTGGGCGCAGCGAGCGCGAAGTGCCCCTCGTTGACCTCGGAGTAGCGTGCCTGTTTGAGCGAGCGCAGCATGAGATAGCTCAAAATGCGCTCCTCCGGCTTGCCGGCGATGCGTGCGCTCAGCTTCTGGTACATGCGCGGTGTGACCGCGATGTCCTCGGGGACTTCGTATGTCCTGGCGTCGCGTTCGTTGCGGCCGCCACGATGCTGCTCGCGACGATCTCCTCGTGGCTGGAATTTCTTTACAGGCAGCGCGCCTAATCCGAGGGAATAGCCAAAGGCAGCAGCAGCATCTTCAAAATCGACGACGCGGCGTGGATCCGGCTTCTCATGGATGCGGTAGATGGAGGGTACGTGCAGATCTTCGAGCCAGGTCGCGACGCACTCATTCGCGGCGAGCATGAACTCTTCAATGAGGCGGTTGGCCCAGGTGCGTTCGGCCTTGGTGACGCCCTCCATCTCGCCTGCGGCGTTGAACTCGATGATGGGTTCGGGCAAGTCAAAGTCGATGCTGCCGCGCGCGCTGCGACGCTTGTTCAGACGGCCTGCAAGCTCACGCATACGCTCGAAATCGGGGACGAGACCTGTGTAGCGTTCGCGGGTGGCTGGGTCGCCTTCGAGGATTTGATGGACCTCGGTGTAGGTCATGCGGGCGGCGGAGCGGATGACGCCTTCTACGATCTCGTAGCTTTCTATTCGCGCATCCTCTGTGAGGCGCATGATGCAGCTCAGGACGAGGCGATCTTCCTTTGGACGCAGGGAGCAGATGCCTGTGGAGAGATCATGCGGAAGCATGGGAATCGCGCGGTCAGGGAAATAAACACTGGTGCCGCGCAGGCGCGCTTCAAGATCGAGATCGGTGCCTGGGCGAACGTATTCTGCTACATCCGCGATGTGGACCTGTAGTTCCCAACCTCCGCCTTCGACCTCTCGAACAAGGATGGCATCATCGAAATCGCGGGCGGTTTCGCCATCGATGGTGACGATGGGGAGATCGCGAAAATCGCGGCGTCGCGCTACTTCTTCAAGATCGAGATGAGCGACTCGCTTTGCTTCAGCGAGAACGTTGTCGGGAAAGATGCGTGGGAGCTGGTGCTTGCGGATGATCATTTCGACATCGACGCCGAAGTCGTCCGGACTGCCCAACACTTCGATAACTTTGCCCATTGCCGGGCGTGTGGGCGTGGGCCAGTTGGTGATTTCAACGTCGACGACGAGACCTTCCAGATCGTCGTAATGCGCGGCTGCGCGGGCTTCGTCCCCGAGGACACGATGCTTGGTGTCAGGCGCGGCTTCGGGTAGCTCTGCGCCCTCGGGAATGAGGATGGGCTGCGACATGCGCGAATCAAAGGGCACAACAAGATGGCCGCGTTGTTCGCCGGGAATGAACGCTCCACGACGCCCTTTTTTGCCGTAGTGAAAGACGCCGACGATGGTGGGGTTGCGACGCTCGAGGATGCGGGCGATGCGGCCCATGCGGCGGCCGTCGCTTTTCGGAGGCCCGACCTCGACGAGAACCTGATCGCCCTGCATGGCGCCGTTGATTTCGTTGGGTGGAATGAAAATATCGTCATCCCCCGTGGGGGATTTCGCACCCTGACCGGGAAGCAGGCGGACGAAGCCGAAGCCATCTCGGTGGAGATCGAGGCGGCCTGCGGCGAGGTTTTCGCGCGTCTGGCCAGCCCGGTTCTGCTCTTGCGCAACGATTGCCCAGTGTTCGCGATCGACTTTAACGAGTTCGCCACGGGTGGTCATGCGATCGAGTTGTTCGAGCAGCTCGCGGCGCTGGCGGCCGCCACCCATGCCGAGTTCGCGTACGAGTTGCTTATAACCAGCCTTTTGCCCGGCTGCGCGGCTGATGTGACGATGGAGTTCCCGGTCGGTCATAACTTCCAGAGTAGGTCATTCCGCTGTTTTCTGTTTATAAGGAGAAAAAAAATGCCCTTTCGCGAGGCTTCTGAGCGCGCGTTTTGATCCATAAACCGTTTTGGTTCACTGTTCCTTTTTGAACATTTATGACACGGGGAATTAACTCGGCATCTGATTCTTTAGATCCTCTAAAAATTGCTACGCCGATGGAGGTTAAAGATGAACGCTAAGATACAGGATCAGCATCCCCCTCGAAATGCAGAGCAAGTTAACGACAGCTTGTACGGTGCTGTTAAGGATGAGGTGCAACACGAAGTTGCACATATGCGGGATTCAAAGACGCCGGTAGATCCGACTCAGAGCGATGTACTGGTTCAAAAGCATGTAAATGGGTTGGTTATGACCCTGTTTGCGCTTGTCGCCGTGATCCTGCTGGCGGCGATCACGATCATCGCGCTTCACGGACATTCTTGATTTCTCTGCTTTTGCGACTATCTATAACTTGCCTCTAAGTGCCTATCTCGCGAGGGTTAGCGGGATGGTGCACTGTGCTGTTTTATACACGCCATTGCCTGCTTTGAGTCACCATGTTACTGCTTTGTCGTGGAGAAACCAGAGGGTGCCCCTATGCGGCTACAATCTCTACAAGCCAGATGTTCGATGCAGTGAAAGCAGATCCAGGAAAGACCTTCTATTGGTAACGCACCTGCTTCATCCGTCTTATTCCGAAATTCGGACAGGAAAGGAAGTCAGCGAAATCGTATGTGGAAACCTAATCAGCCAGGAAATAATTCTCCGACCCCCACCCCAGAGCCCGCACGTCCAGCAGCTACACCCGCCCCAACCTACGAGCCACCAGCGCGTGCAGCGGCACCGACTGGCGATCAGGCAACGATCGGCAAAGGTCTAGTGATCAAGGGCGAAATCAGTGGCTCTGAGTCGCTCTTTGTTGACGGAAAAGTTGAAGGCACTATTAATCTCCCCGGTAACCGCGTCACTGTTGGCCGCAATGGCCAGGTAGCGGCAAATATAACTTCACGTGAGATCGTCGTTCTGGGCAAAGTTCGCGGCAATGTTATCGCTACCGATCGCGTGGACATTCGCAGTGAAGGCGCACTTACAGGCGATGTAACAGCGGCGCGCATCAGCATTGAAGACGGCGCGTTCTTCAAGGGCGGCATCGACATTCGCAAGCCGGATTCCAAGGCCGGTGCTCCCGCAACCTCTGCAGCAGAGCCGGTGAAAGCCTAAAAGCCTTCCCGCTGGATTGAAAACATCCGTTGTTGAGGCGCAGGTAAGAGCCATCGTGCGCGGTGGCTCTTATTGTGTTTTAGCCGCGTTTCAGCTGCATTTTAGCTGCATTTTAGAGATGTCCCATTCTCGCCAGTCCGACTAGCCAGCCCTGCGAACGAGTCCCAGGCGGGTCAGCGCCATTCTAGGCAGCGCAGAGCCGAGCCGGTCGAGCAGTCCTCCAGCGACCGCGAGCCAGATTGCGCCGCCGACGATGAGCTCTGCCAGATCGATCCAGCGGTTGTGTCCTGGCACCACTCTGCCGGCAGCAGTTACCGCCAGCCAGACGACGGCGCCGCCGATTGCTCCGGCGACGACACAGCGGCCAAGCTCCCGCACGTCGATGCTGGCGAGGGATACCATGCGCCGCTGATGCAGCAGTACGGCCAGCGAAGCCGTCTGCAGGGCGATGCCGAGGTCAGAGGCTATCGCAAGACCCATTGCGCCGTGGAAGTGGTAAAACGAGGCGTAAATGGGCAACGAAACCAGCGTAACGATAGTGCCCGCAACCATTGGGACCAGCGTGTTGCCTGCCGCGTAAAAGGCACGTGCGTAGATGGCCTGGGCCGACCAGAGAAATAACGAGATCGAAAAGACCGCGAAGAAGACTGCTGTCTGCGACGAGGCTGCGGAATCGAACTTGCCTCCGCGCAGAACGAGATCCACCAGTGCGGGGGCCAGGGCGATCATTCCTGAAGCAGCAAGTATCCCCATAGCCGCGACACGCGAGACGGAATCGGCAACCTCTGTGGCGAATTCATAGCGCTTTTCCTGTGCCCAGAGGCGCGCGAAAAATGGCATGGATGCTGCGCCTGCGGCCTGCGCGAGAACGGCCATCGGCGCGGTGAAGAGTTGCTTGGCGTAGTTCATGACGGAGACTGCACCGTCGGTCTTGGACGCAAAATGGGCGATGATCCAGTTATCCGCTGTAACCAGCGAGATGCCGACCATCAGCGGAATCGACAAGCGCACCCATTCTCGAAAGCCCTCGTCCTGCCAATCGAGGAGGGGGCGATACCGAGTTCCCACGCGCCACGCGCCTATGGCATTGAGAAGAAACGGTCCGACAAATGCCCCTGCGACCGTGCCGATGGCCACCGAAGATACGCCGATCTTTTTGTACAGCAAGACACCGCCGACGATCGTGCCGAGGTTATAGATCAACGGCGTCACAGCTTGAATGCTGAACTGCTTTCGAACCAATAAAACGGCGCCAAAAACACCGCCAGCGAAGAAGCATAACTGGGCTGGAAGGAGGATCCGCGTGAGGCTCACACACAATGCAGCCTTAACTTCATCGAAGCCGGGAAACCATGCGCGGATGAACCATGGAGCGAGCAATTCAGCTATGAGAATGGCGCCTGTAAGCACCAGGACCATCGTAGTGAGAATGACGGAGAGTGATCGTTCTCCCTGCGCTTCGCGGCCTGTGTCCCTGTATCGGGTGAGGATGGTCACGAAGGTGATGGAGGCTGCACCGCCGACGAGAAAATAGGAAATCATGTCGGGCAGCACGAACGCAGCGTTTAACGCATCCGCCTGCATGTCGCGGCCAAAGAGCAACGCAAAATACTTGACCCGCACCAGCCCCATAAGTCGCGAGAGTACAGCCGAAACCATCAGCAGCACCGTCGCGGTATAGGCGGTGTGGCTGTGCGATGGGCGCAGCATCCCCAGCACGCGTGCAAGACGCGACGGCGGCGAGGGACGCGGACCGACGGCGGGAGAGCCGATTTTGTCCTGTTGACTCGCTGGTGGGAGATTGCTCACAGGCTCGATTTTACAGGGGTTGTTGTTTGCCGAGATTTACATTGCACCGTGCTTTTCGCGGGGGAAGTTGCCGGTTAAGGTTCGTGCGGCCTTTTGCCCGATTTGGATTTGCCCTACGGACACATGGGCCAGCTTCAGTGCACAATGGCTGTGCGTGTATGGTTGTGAAAACGGAGCTTTGAATGCGTATCCTGCTGGCTGCTTTTGCCCTATTATCCGGATCGGTCCTAATGTCTAATCCTGTCTATGCCCAGAACATTCACGGCGGCGATCACATCACGCTGCCTCCGCCGCCTGCCACGGAAAAAGTGCCGGTGGTCGATGACTACTTTGGCACCAAGGTCACGGATAACTATCGCTGGCTTGAAGATGCGAAAAGCGCTGAGACGCGTGCTTTTCTCGACAAGCAGATGGCGTACACCGACCACTACCTGAAGCAGGCGAAGGTGCGGCCAGAGATTGCCGACAGCCTCGATGCGCTGATCCATGTCACGAGCTGGTTCACGCCTGTACAGCGCGGGGACAACTTTTTCTTTTCGAAGCGGCTTTCGAGTGAGGAACAGGCTTCTATCTACGTGCGACATGGCTGGCTGGGCGTGAAGGGCGCTGCGCCCAAAGAGGAGCGATTGGTTGATCCGGCCACGCTCAGTCGCGATCCGAATACGTCTGTCTCTCTGTCGGGCATATCGGAAGACGGAACGCTGATGGTGTATGGCGCACGCCAGGGCGGTGCAGACGAGCAGGAGATTCATTTCCTCAACGTGAAAACGCGCAAGCTGCTGGAAGATACGTTGCCTCCAGCACGCTATAACAGTGTGGACCTGGCGCATGATCTTGGTGGCGTGTATTACTCCCGATTTACGCACACGGGATCGCTGGTCTACTTTCACAAATTTGGTACTCGCCCGAGCGCGGACACGTTGCTGTTTGGCAATGAATTTCGTGGCGAGCCGCTGGGCGAAATGGACCTTATCTCCGCAGATGTAACCGAGGATGGTCACTATCTCGAACTCCAGATCAGCCGCGGTGTTCCTGCCCGGCGCGAAGATATTGTCTTTCGCGATCTGCGCAAGCCGGGTGCTCCGTTTGAGGTGCTGGTGTGGGGATTCGACTCGAGATTTTCGTCGATGTATGCGCACGGTGACTGGTATGTTCGCACCGACTACAACGCGCCGAATGGCCGCATTCTAAAGGCGAATCCAGGTGTTGCTCCAGAGGCATGGGAGACGGTTGTTCCCGAGGGCGCGAATGTCATCGACGACGCGAGCATTGTTGGCAATAAGCTGTTCATTCATCGACTGCATGATGTGAAATCCGAGACCGGTATTTACACGCTGCAAGGCAAGGCCGCGGGAACGATTGCTTACTCGGGCATAGGTTCCGCTTCAGGACTCAGCGGTGAAGTGACCGATCGTTATGGCTTCTATAGTTTTCAGTCGTTCATCCAGCCGCCAACGATTTATCGCTACGACACGATGACCGGCAAGCAGGAGGTCTTTGCGCAGCCGAAGACTCCCTTTGAATCGGATCAATATGAGTTGAAACAGGTCTTCTACCAGTCCAAGGATGGCACTCGCATCCCCATGTTTATTGCGGGTAAAAAAGGACTGCAGATGGATGGATCGCGGCGGTTGTTGATGACCGGGTATGGCGGTTTTAATCTCAGCGAAACTGCGGAATGGAATCCACTGTTTGCCGCATGGATGGAGCAGGGAGGCTGGTTTGCGCTGCCAAATCTGCGTGCGGGCGGCGAGTACGGAGAGTCGTGGCATAAGCAGGGAATGTTTGAAAAGAAGCAGAATGTCTTCGATGATTTTTACTCTGCGGCGGAATATCTGATCACCAATCACTACACTTCGTCGGCACATTTTGCCATCACCGGGCGCTCGAATGGCGGTCTGTTGATGGGCGCGGCAATGACGCAGCGGCCTGATCTCTTTGGCGCGATCTGGTGCGGCTATCCTCTGCTGGATATGCTGCGCTATCAGAAGTTTTTGCTGGGGCGCCTGTGGACAACGGAGTACGGCTCCGCAGAGAACGAAAAGCAATTCGCCTATATCGAAAAGTATTCGCCTTATCAGAACGTCGAGCAGGGTAAGGCTTATCCAGCGATCATGTTCTTCACCGGGGACAGCGATACACGCGTCGATCCGCTGCACGCGCGAAAGATGACTCCGATGATGCAGGCTGCGAGTTCGAGCGGACGACCCATTCTGCTGCACTACAGCCTCAAGAGCGGGCATAGCGCTGGAGTATCCGCTGCGCAATTGATTGACGATTATGCGGATCAACTGGCGTTTCTATGGACTGAGACAGGCGGCGGCAAGTAAGGTCTAGTAACTTCAGGTGCGAAAAAGCAACCACCTGTTCCCGAAAGCGGAGAAGCCAGTCGACGTTCGTTATCGGGAAAGAGATAGATTGCGCAATTGCTTTTTGCCTCATGGTTGCAGGAGTCGAGGGGCTATCCTGCGGCCATGCGTCGAACTGTAGCGGCATCCGATCCTCCCCTTGAGAACTTCTCCAGTTTGCTGGAGAGGCTGGCCCAGCGAGTGAACACGTTGGAGGATGAGGGCAATCTCGAAGACAATTTCGAGGGCCGACTCGACGGCAAGCTGGGCACCGCCGGGACACGTGTCTCTACGCCTGCGTTGCGTTCCTCCTCTGGCACCCGATTGAAGCCGATAGATCCTCTGCCGACGAGCGAGCGGCAACGGAAGCAGGAGGGGATATCCCTCAGCTACGAACAGGCGCTGCGAGCCCATTCGCGATATCGCCCCACTTCTGATTCGATCCTTCCAGTGAATTCAACTGCTGCTGCCGGTACGATGCGTTCGCAGCATTCGCAGGCCAGAAACGAGACGCAGCCGGTGGGGAAAGCTTCCCCAGCGCCCCAGCCATTGCAGGCAGGAAAAAGAGGGGTGAAGAAGCAGACCAAAACCGCGAAATACAAGACTGGAAGACGTATAGCCGGATCCGATCCGTCGCCTCTGGCTCAACCAAAAGGCCGCGCTGATAAATGGAGCACGATGGCGAGCAAAACAGCGGCCAAGACTGCGATCAAAACAGCGAGCAAGACAGCCGAGCCGGCTGAAATCGTGCGTGCCGAGCGCGAGCTTGCGGTGATACGGTCTGCGGATAATCGCATGCAGACTCAACGGACTACTGCGGTTTCTGCACGGCTTAGTCTTGAGGAGTCTATCCGTTTGCGAAGCCGTGCGGCAGAATCAGGAATGTCGGTACCGGCATATTTGCGATCGTGCGTGTTGGAGGCAGACGAACTGCGGACCCAGGTGAAACAGGCGCTGATTGCAATGCGCGCTCAGTCACTGGAATCCGCACCGCGACAGTTGGCGACCCCACCAGTCGCGCAGGGAAATGCTGGTCCGGGGAGGCTCTTGTTCAAGTTTGCAGCCTTCTTTTTCGGTGACCGAAATCTGCTTCGACGCAGTGCGTGACTTGAACTCATAAATGCGTATGCAAGGTGTTTCGGGCAGAGATATGCGAGGAAATGCCCACAGGGGGCAACTTCTATTTGCAGAATTTATTTATGGATAGTTAGAAAAGTTAATCCGTTTCAGTCCGCCTGGCCCAGGTGGACTGAGATCAGGCGGACTGAAACGGGAAACAGCGTATTTATTTTTTAGACACCACTGTGGCGCTTCCGGAGCCATAGTAGCTGCCGCTACCGCCGTAGCCTTTACCCCCATAATACTTTCGGTAATTGCCATAGCCACCGTAGTAGGTGTCCGAGTGCGGCAGGGCGTTGACGACTATGCCGGTTTGCTTTCCAGGATATTTAGCCAGATCCTGGCGAATCCTGCGCAAGGCTCGCTTTTGTGCAACACCGATGCGAACAACGATGAGCAGAGTATCGCAGTGGGAGGCGACGATCAGCGCGTCCGTGACCAGCAAGACGGGCGGCGTATCGATCAGGACATAGTCGTAATGATCACGAGCCCATGTCAGCAGCTCTTCCAGACGCCCCTGCCCGAGCAGCTCAGAGGGGAATGGCGGAACCTCTTGCACCGTGATCACGTCGAGCCCGGTCACTTCCGGTACCTTCTGGATGCACTCTTCCGGAAAGACGGTCGTATCGCTTAGGAAACGGCTCAATCCTGGCTGATCCGTGGCGGGCAGCTTGAGTCTCTGCGCGATCGTAGGCTTGCGCAGATCGGCGTCGATCAGCAGAACGCGCTTGGACTGCGTCGCCAGAACTACCGCCAGGTTTAGAGAAGTTGTGGACTTTCCTTCACCCGGTCCGCAACTGGTCAGTGAGATGACGCGATGCTTCTGGCTGACAGGCATGAGCGTTATGGCCGTTCGCAGAAGACGGTAGGCCTCGGTGCCTGCCGAGCGTGGCGCGAGCAGCGTCACGAGAGGCAGAATCTCGTCCGAGATGCGCATTTCCGCCAGATCTTCTTTGTACTCCGGAACGGAAGCGAGAATCGGAAGAGGCAGAGCGTCTTCGATCTGATCGACAGTCTGCACTGTATCGCTGTTCATCACGATAATTCCGACGATCAGCAGTGCAACGAGGAGGCCTGCGGCTGTACCCGCCATAGCATCGACACGCACGTTGGGATAGGATTTGATGCCCGGAACCTGCGCCGTGGAGAAGCGATTCAGCTCCTGCGACTGCATGCCGGCCTGAATGGCGCCTGTTCCCATTGCCGTGAGGAGCACGTTATAGAGAGTCTGATCGCTGATGTACTGAGCTTTCAAAATCTCGTAGCGGACGGTGTCCGGTGCTCGTCCTTCGGATTCCTTCTGCAATGTCTGAAGGCGATCCGAAATGCTCTGCTCAGATTTCTGCGCACGCTCCAGGTTTTCGGCAGCGCCCTTGAGCGCTTTGGAACGAATATCGAGCTGGCTGCGCTTAAGGCTGGCAAGTTGAGCCTGGGCTTGCTGGAGGGGTTGATAGTTCGGCCCGTATTTGTCTTCCAGAGCTGAGACCTGGGCTTCTGTGGAAGCGATTTCCGACTGGATTCCATTCAATGCGCCAGCTCCCGGCACATCGGAGGAGATGCTCGCGTCGGGATGGTTGACCATGTTCTGGTATTCCGCTTGCGCGATAAACCGGTCGCCCTGGACTTTAACCCGCTCTGAGAGCAAGCCGGTCATTTCGCTCAACAGGAGACTGGAATCAGAGGTTGCGCTCTGAGCAAGGATTCCGAGCTTGGCCTCAGCATTCAAGAGGTCATTTTGCTCGGTTTGAATCTTACCTTTGAGTGCATCCGTCTGGGTGGTCATGTACCCGGTGATGTCTTTGGTGCTGCGATATCGCTGCTCGAAACTCTCCTCGAGATATGTATCGACGAGCGTGTTGACGACAACTGCGGCGAGCGCGGGGCTTCTGCTGCGAAATTTGATCGACAGCAGTTCCGACTTTGGCACCTGCGAGACGCTCAGCGAGGCTTCAAACCTCTGGACGAGCTGATCGCGCTGCACTGGATTTTCGAGATCTGCCGGGGTTGGTCCGTTGAAGATGAGGTTCTTCTGCAGACCCAGCTTGCGCATGGTCAGCACGGCCACGTTGGGATT
Organism: Acidicapsa ligni; assembly: GCF_025685655.1. NCBI lineage: Bacteria > Pseudomonadati > Acidobacteriota > Terriglobia > Terriglobales > Acidobacteriaceae > Acidicapsa > Acidicapsa ligni. The sequence continues at coordinate 43,775 of NZ_JAGSYG010000001.1, forward strand.
CTGAAACCCGATAATCTGGGTCATCATCTTCAGTCCATACTCATCGCTTGGTCCGCCAGATCCAATGCTGATGGAGCTGTGCTGGTCGAGATGGACAAAGGTTTCCGCATCATACTGAGGAGTTTGAAACTTCGCCCAGATCGTCGCCAATGTCCCGCCAAGAAGTGCCAAGCCGAGCAGATACACGCCGTACTTACGCATTATGCGCGTAATATCTGAAATGTTAATCGAGCTCTCGGAGAGTTTATTCGTTGTCGATTGGGGATTTGTCGTCACGCAGACCTCATCAAAAATTCATCAGCCACAGTATCCTGGCTGGTGTTGTCAGGGTAAAAATAAGCACCCAGAATAAAGGAGTAACCAATCATGACCTGAGTACAACTCATGGTTGCATTCCTGGTCAGATCGGATTGGTACGTTTGAAGTAAAAGGAAGAATGAGAGCGGTAACACATGCGGCGAAGAGCCTGTACGAACAATGCGAATGGCCAGAAACACCATCCCAAAGGCAAAACAGATTCGGAGCAATACGTAGGTCAAGCCTACAGGCGTACCTAACTCCATCACATTACGAATGATATCTGTTTCCGAAAGCTGATACGTAAAGCTGTACGAATCCGCATTGCCTGAGTGAGAGGCATCCACACCCATGCCAACTCCAGCACCGATCAAGCTGAATTTGGGATCTGTTGCGAATCCGATAAACCCATCCAGCACACGCTTTTTGCCATCCTCAACGTATTGGTCGCCGGTAAATCGATCGGCAATGATATTGAACTCTGCCGGCGAAATTACATAGGTCATCCCGGCGGTCACGGGTAACAAAAGACAGATGCCTGCGACTGCCAGAATTGCGCGGGTAGAACCAAGAATGATCGCGCCCAGCATAGCTCCAAGCAGATCGAGGCCTGCCATGACGATCACACCTCGCGAGCCGGAGACGAGATGGCATAGATTTACCGCAACGGTGCATATGATCAGCACCCACGTTTTCTGCACGGATCGCCTATGACGGGGCAGGAGCCACTCTCCCAGGCAGAGAGCGACCGCCATGGCCACCCACAGGCCATAAAACGTTCCGAAGTTGAATGTTCCGGAAACGCGAGCGACCTCTGAACCAGGGAGACCGAAGGCCTCGCCCTGGGATGTTCTATTGACCCATGCGCCTGTTGGCGATTTGGCTTGCGCGACCGCCAGCAAGCACATGGGGATACTGAGCATCAGGTTCCACCAGACAAAATTTTTCCGATGTTTTGCTGTAAGGCAGGCGGGAAAAACCAGCAGCATCGGGATATAGAGCAGGTAGTTATGAAGGCCAACAAGAGCAACAAAAACAGGAAGTCCGGGGACAACAATCTGAACTAATGCCTGCAGGATGATCATCACGCTCAGCACGATGACGACGAGCATCAGATAGGTCCGCATGAAGAGGCCCGACCAGATGGCATACGCATATGACATCAGAATCGGAATATCCTGCAGCAGGTACAACGCTGTTACGCCGGGGAAAATCCATTTTCGGATAGCGCCGGTGAAGACGATAGTCCAAAATGAGGCAAAAAAAAGGCCCGCGAGGATGCGGACCGACCGGATTTCATCCGGTTGGTCCATCGATACCTCTGTCACATATTGGAGGGCAGTTGCCACTGATCAACCGTTTCCTTGCAACCGGGCAGTTTAGTAGTTTTTGAGTTCGCCTGCCGCATAAACGCTGCTGATGGCCGTCGAGAATATGTTATTCGTTTGCAGACGAATATAGCTGGACGGGACATAGATGATGTCGTCCGCGTGGATAAGCGGATCCGCAACTTCACCGTTGGACAACTTTAGCTGGTCAACAATGATTTCTTCCCGCTTGCCGTTGACAGTCCGCAGAATGTGCATCTTGGAGCGCTTGGCAATCGCCGTAACGCCACCGGCCTGCGCCAGAGCCTGTAGCAGCGTGAGGTTATTGGTCACGCCGATACCTCCAACTGTCGGGCTGGCTGTACCGACGTTAATTGCGCCGCCGAGAGGAAAGATTCCGGGACGGTTGACTTCGCCAGCCACAAAATACACTCCCAGACGGCTTACGTTCAGGATGTCTCCAGGCTGCACCATTGCGTTCAATGTGGCTGGCGAGGGCGAATCAGGATCGTATTCCAGAGAAGTCGGCATCTGCTCGCTGTGATGAAGAATCGTCAGATGATGCGAGGCGAGGCCTGTAATGCCGCCTACTTGACCCATGATGAAAGAGACCGGGGCTGGGGCATAGATCGGGAGCGCCTTGGGGCTTTTTACTTCTCCCAGCACCTGGACCGTCATATTGACTGCAGATACAACATCGACGGAAACGGTTGGCCGCTTTACAATTCCTTTTTCGACCAATGATCCTTCAATTGCACGTTCGACTGCTGCCGGGGACATTCCCTCGACCGGAACCTTGCCTGCGTATGGCAGGTGAAGGCTTCCATCCTCAGCCACATGCAGATGCAGAGGTCCCCCACCAATATCGGGGAAATCAAACATGCGCACATCGATCTGGTCGCCCGGTGCCAGTCCCGGTGGAACAAACTTTGCTTCCGGGGCTGCTGCTTCTTGAGCCCAAAATGGGCATGGAAGCATCAATAAACCTGTAAGGAGAATGTTTGTCAGTTTCACTGGGGGTCTGTCACCTGTATTCGTATCAAAAGTGTTGCGGTAATCCGTCGGCAAAGAAGTAACCAGTTCGGGTGTGTTCAAACTCTCCGATGGGTCAATACCTACGCTCTAATGCCTACTGTAAAGATATCATGCAGCCTGTGCTTGGCATGCAGATAAAACCTGTGTTTACTGTATCGCATCCAGATGTGGAGGGATTTTCATTCTGGATTCACGGTTAGTTTTTTTGATATTTACCGACTATCTTCATACTGCGTTCATACCTGTCAGGATATGGGTTGATCGACACAGAAGTCCTTCCGCCAAGGCGAGATTGAGGGTTCAAGCCCAGCAAAAATGCCTCCGCTGGGTTTATGATGCTCCCACCACATTTATATGAAAACTCAACGCGCCATCATAATTGGCGCAGGTCCGGCAGGCCTTACGGTCGCGCTTGAACTCCTGCGTAGAACGGGCATCCAACCGATCGTTCTTGAGGCCTCAAGCGTCATTGGCGGCATCAGTAGAACTGTGAATTACAAAGGTAACCGGATGGACATCGGAGGTCACCGGTTTTTTTCGAAATCAGACCGGGTGATGCAGTGGTGGCTTGATCTTATGCCCATGGAAACTGGGCGGACAGAAGGCGGCCAACTCCGATACAAGGGGCAGCAGCGCAGCCTGCCGGTCGCCTCGACGGCGCAAATCCGGGAAGAAATTCAGAGCGAAAATGACGACGCAGATCTGGTGATGCTCCTGCGCCAGCGGAAGAGCCGAATCTATTTTCTTCGCAGATTTTTCGACTACCCGATTCGGCTGACGGCAGACACCTTGCTGCAACTTGGGCTGCTGCGCACATGCAAAGCGGGGTTGAGCTATCTTCGGGCGGCTTTGCTTCCTCGCCGTGAGGAGCACACGCTGGAGGATTTTCTAATCAACCGCTTTGGCTGGCAGCTCTACCATCTTTTTTTTGAGTCCTACACGGAGAAAGTCTGGGGAGTTCCCTGCAATCGGATCAGTGCGGAGTGGGGCGCACAGCGTATCAAAGGCCTTTCTTTGCGGGGCATTGTTGTGCATTTCATGAAAAAGAATTTCAGACGCATAAATGTACGACGCAGAACCTCGGCATCGCCTGAAGCGATTGCGCAGAAAAATACGGAAACTTCCCTGATCGAGCAGTTCCTTTATCCAAAGCTTGGTCCGGGGCAGTTGTGGGAGCATGTCGCGAGCCTTATCCAGCAGGCGGGCGGCGAGTTGCACTTTGAGATTTCCGTGGATCGGCTCGTCATTTCTGGGAATCGCGTATTGGCTGTCGAGGCCATTGGAGCCGATGGGCAACGGATCACCTTTCCCGGGGATTTTGTTTTCTCCACCATGCCGGTCCAGGAACTGATGCGTGCGTTTTCCGCGCCGGTACCGAAGGAGATTCTCGCTGTGAGCGAGGGGCTGGTTTATCGCGACTTCATTACCGTGGGACTGCTCGCCTCGAAGCTTGCAGTGCATGAGAAAGACGGGAGTCCGCTGAAAGACAATTGGATTTATATCCAGGAGCCGGACGTCCAGGTTGGCCGTGTGCAGATCTTCAATAACTGGAGTCCGGCGATGGTTGCAGATTCCTCTACCAGTTGGATTGGCCTCGAATACTTTTGCTACGAAACGGATGCTCTATGGAAGATGAGCGACGAGGAGATTACTGCCCTAGCCAGCGAGGAGATTGCGCGTATCGGAATTCTGCGCGCCGAAGATATTCTCGATTCTCACGTTGTGCGAATGCCGAAGACCTATCCAGCTTACTTTGGGACATACGATCAGTTCGATCGCATCCGCGACTATACGGATAGCTTTGAAAATCTATTTCTCATCGGTCGAAATGGAATGCATAAATACAACAATCAGGATCACTCCATGCTGACAGCAATGACCGCCGTCGATAACATCGTGCAGGGCATTACTGACAAAGCAAACTTGTGGAAGATCAATACTGAGATGGAATACAACGAAGAGAAGTGAGATTGCCAGAGAGGCGGTCAAGCGCCTCTGTACGCCGAATGCGGCAGATGCTTCGAAGCATCTGCCGCATTCGGCGTACAGAGAGATGGGGCTACGAACGTTGTTGCGAGGCTAGGAACGTTGTTGCAAGACTAGAGCGCCCATGCCGGAGCATTGCCAAGAAGTGCCGCGCCGGAGAACGCAATCGGTCCGTCCCATGCCGGGATCAGGAAACCGGTGACGGGATGAGCCTGTGCTCCAGGGCCCTTGTGGTGATGGTGACGAAGAGTGGTTTCAACCTGGCGGAGCGCTTCTCCTTTTTCCATCCGGGTCTGGCGTTCCCAGAACAGAATGAATCCCTGGCCACATACACTGCAACGGGTCTCTACGGATGATTCGGCGCTCTTGCACAGTACTTGCATTGGGTCTCTCCTCTTGCCTGCGAATGTTTTCCGGCTACTCATTCAAGGTAGCCAGATGTCCGATTCGTGAACATTCCTCTTGTGGTTTCGACAAATCTCTTTCGCGCGATCTGCTTCCCACCTTTTGGGGATGCCGTTCAAAAGTAGCTCATTCGATGCGATAGTGCGCTCATGAGCAAAGGCGTTTCTCGACTTCTAGCCCCTCGCCCGACTATCCTGAGTTGTTATCCACGCTCTCATCCGTCGTAGTTCAGGCAAATCAGAGCCGATATCGCAAACCCATTCCCGAACAAAGTGAAGTCAGGAAACAACAACTCATGAGCTCGAAGATCATCTCCGTCCACCTGCCCGACGGCGCTGTCCGCGAAGTACCTGCGGGCACCACGCCTTACGACATCGCCTTCGCCATCTCGCCTCGTCTCGCCGCTGCTTCCGTAGTCGCGCGCCTGACTCCTGTGGAGACGACGGGCACTACGGCGGGTGAGGATGAGGCCGAGAGCGACGCCGCGATGTATGCGGCGGGCGATGCGGCCGCGCCACGCCTCGTGGATCTCTCCACTCCGCTGAATGAAGACACTCGTCTCGCGCTCCTGACTGAAAAGGATCCGGAGACGCTCAAAGTGGTTCGTCACTCGGCGGCCCACGTGATGGCGACTGCGGTTCTGGAGTTGTTTCCCGAGACGAAGCTGGGCCACGGACCGGCCACCGATCAGGGATTCTTCTATGACTTCTATCGCGAAAAGCCGTTCACGCCGGACGACCTGGTTGCCATTGAAGCGAAGATGGCTGAGGTGATCGCGCGGGATGACAAGTTCGTCCGTGAAGCGGAGCCGCGCGAAGATGCGCTCGCCGATTTTGAACGCGATGGCGACTTCATGAAGACGCACTTCGTTACGAAGTTTACGCAGCCGGGAGACTTGGTCAGCTTTTACCGCAATGGCAGCTTTGTCGATTTCTGCCGTGGACCGCATGTGCCTTCCACCGGTCGCGTCAAGGCCGTAAAGGTGACCAATCTTGCGGGTGCCTACTGGCTGGGAGATGAGAAGAATCCCCAGTTGCAGCGCGTCTATGGCACTGCGTTCTTTTCGCAAAAGGATCTCGATGCGCACTTCGCTCGGCTCGAAGAGGCTGCGCGCCGTGACCATCGCCTGCTAGGCAAGCAACTGGATCTATTCAGTATCCAGGAAGTTGCAGGAGCCGGCCTGATCTTCTGGCATCCAAAGGGAGCCATGATTCGCAAGATCATGGAGGACTGGATGCGCGATGAGTGCATACGCCGTGGCTATTCGCTGGTCTATACACCGCATGTCATGCGCCGTGAGCTATGGAAGATCAGCGGGCATGAGGGTTTCTACTCGGGCAACATGTATACGCCGATGGAGCTGGACGACGCCGAGTACCGGCTCAAGCCGATGAACTGCCCCGGCCACATTCTGATCTACAAGAACTCTCCCAAGAGCTATCGCGATCTACCGGTTCGCCTCGCCGAACTGGGCAATGTGTATCGCTACGAGCGCTCAGGCACGATGCATGGACTGTTGCGTGTACGTGGCTTTACGCAGGATGATGCGCATATCTTCTGCACTCCGGGCCAGATCGAGGACGAGGTTGTTGCCTGTATCGACTTTGCCGATGCGGTGCTCAAGACCTTTGGCTTTGCTGAATTCAAGGTTGAGCTTTCCACATGGGATCCGAGCGATCGTGCGCACTATGCGGGCAGCGACGATCACTGGCAACTGGCAATCAGTTCGCTGGAAAGCGCGCTGAATCGCAGGAACATTCCGTTCAAGACGATCAAGGGCGAAGCGGCTTTTTACGGGCCGAAGATCGACTTCAAACTGGTGGATGTTCTCGGGCGCTTGTGGCAGCTATCGACGGTACAGTTCGACTTCAATCTTCCGGCACGTTTTGAACTCGAATACGTTGGCGAGGATGGCGAAAAGCATCAGCCAGTGATGGTTCATCGTGCGCTGTATGGCTCGGTGGAGCGCTTCTTTGGCGTGCTGATTGAGCATTATGCCGGGGCGTTTCCGTTGTGGCTTGCGCCGGTGCAGGTTGGCCTGGTGCCGATCAGCGAACGCCATCACGAGTACGCACGCCAGGTAAAGGCTGAGCTGGAAGCGGTAGGGCTACGTGTCGAAATCGACGATCGCAATGAGAAGATGAACGGCAAGATTCGCGACTTCGCCAACCAGAAGACTCCGTATGTACTGATCATGGGCGACAAGGAAGCGGAGGCTCATGCGGTGAGTGTGCGCACTCGCGGCAAGGGCGATCAGGGGTCAATTGGCGTGGTGGAGTTTGTCGCGAAGTGCGAAGAGCTGATCAAAACGCGGTCGATGGACTTGTAAAGAACCGTAAGAAAAAATCCGCAGTTGAACGATTGAAGGGAGGACTCATTGGGTTGAGTCCTCTTTTCAATCGTTCACAGGAATAGCCCTGGCTAAAGCCGCCTGCATTACAAAATATCCGGTAAGGGTTGGGTGAACTCCGTCTACAAAGTAGTCGGGGTGCCCGATCAACGGTGTGTAGTAATCGACGAGTTTATATTGATGCTCTTTGGCAAAATTCGCGATTGCCTGATTCATCACTACTACTTCAGAGTCCATACCTTGAATCGGCGGAATGAGGCAGAGCACAACATCCATGCCTTGTTTTTCCGCCTGAGAAGCCATCGATCCTATATTGGTGATGGCAGTCGCAGCTTCGCTGTCAATTGGGCCAGTTGAACGAAGAACATCGTTCGTACCGCCTAAGATCACGAGTGCTTTATAGTCATGGCCGAGAACCTGCTCAGGAAATCGGACGGCCATCATAGCAGTGGTATTGCCCGAAACCCCAAGATTAGTTCGCGGTAGCCACCACCGAAATGTAATTGAGTCGCCCATGAAGGCGATCCTGGAATTTGCCTGAGAGCCACTGGAACATCCAGTGAATCCCACGGCAAGAAACAGCACTGCGCACCATGCGGCCCGCGATCGCAAGTATGACTATATCCCCATGCCAAATTCAGTAGTAGCATGCGAACCGGCGTTGGTATAGAAGTCGTACGGGGTACGATGATTGAACTTGTAGCGATTGCGCAACTCACGGCCGACAAACAGGCTGACTGCGGCGATGCCTAATCCGACCGACACCCACCCGATGGCGCGCAATGCGGCGTGGCTGTTGGATACGGTGAGGTCTTCTACTTCTTTCTCTGGCATGGGAACATGCCCTCCCTGCTATTGATAACTCAAATGATAACGCACATCAACCTACGACTGTCCAGCGGGATACTGCTCCATTTCGGTGTACTGAAGGTGTTCCCAGGGGAGCTATTGCTGGGCACTATAGCTGGGCAATCCGGGAGAGCCAGCGCTGCTTCGCTTCGGCGGGCAAAAAGCTCGACTGAAAGGAATTTGCGGCGAGCTGCTTTAGTTCTTCGCGGGTGAATCCCTGGATTTCATACGCCAGACGATACTCATTTTCGACCGAAGAGCCGAAGAAGGCCGGATCGTCGGAGTTGAGCGTAACCATCAGGCCCGCGTCCAGATATGCGCGCAAAGGATGCTCCGAAAACGATGGGCAGACGCCGGTACGCATATTCGAGCTGGGATTGAGTTCCAGCGGCGTCTGGCGCCTTCGCAGCTCGGCAATGAGCTCTGGATCGCGGATGGCCGACAGCGCGTGTCCCAGCCGCTCTGAGCCGATCGAGAGAGCCTCCCAGATGGCCTCGGGGCCGGTCGTTTCGCCTGCATGGTTGGTCAGGCGCAGACCGCTTGCCGCTGCCTCCGCGTACATCGCACGGAAGGGCTCCGAAGCCGCGACGCGCTCGTCGCCTCCGAGGCCGATTCCAATGATCGAAGGGTACTGCTGGCGCATCTTCGCCGCGAGACGGAAGACCCGCTCTGCCTCAGGCACGCTGAAGTGGCGAACTGCGTCGAAGATCCAATAAAGGGTGACACCGAAGTCACGCTCGCCACGTTCGCGGGCACGTTCCAGGCCGGCGAAGATCTTCTCGAAGAGTTGCGGATCGGCTGCATCCTCTTCTTTGCGCCAGAAATAAACCACCCCGACCGAGATATATACCTCCGCGTGGACGACGCCCTGCACGGCAAGCTGCTCGATCATGCGGTAGGCGGCCAGCTCGTACTCGTCCGCACCGCGAAGCCGCCGGGTGACCGCTTTGAAGGCCAGAAGGAAGCCAGAAAAGTCGGTGTATTGATACAGAGCTTCCGCGTCTTCGAGCGTCATTGGCTCGGCGTCGGTGCGCTGGCTCAGCTTCACCAGCGTGGCTGGCTCAATCGTGCCTTCCAGATGCAGATGCAGTTCTGCCTTGGGCAGCTTTTGGATGAAGTCCTGAAGATCGTACGTCATATCGACTAGCGTACCTTGGCGAACTCTGAGCGGTGACGGCTGTAGAAGAAATAGATTCCCAATCCGATGACAAGCCAGATAAAGAATCGGAACCAGGTGATGATGGGCAGGCCGCACATTAGCAAGATGCAGAAGAAAATGCTCAGTACCGGGATAACCGGACCACCCGGTACACGGAAGCCACGTCGGCGCTCAGGCTCGCGATAACGAAGCACCAGCACGCCGATGGACACCAGCATGAAAGCGAAGAGAGTACCGATGTTCGAGAGGTCGGCCAGCAGTTCGATATCGAAAAGCCCCGACGGGATGGCTACGAGAAATCCGGCGACCCACGTCGAGAAGGATGGCGTACGAAAGACCGGATGGACACGGCTGAAGATCCTGGGCAATAGACCGTCGCGAGACATTGAAAACCAGACGCGTGATTGCCCGAGCTGATACACCAACAGCGACGAAATCATGCCCATGAGTGCGCCGATCAGCACGACCAGCCGAATCCAATGCAGCGGATGCCCGCCGGGGAGATGCGAAAGCTTCTTGAGAGCGTTCACTACTGGGGCGGCATCGTCCACCATGGACTGCCAGGGAACCAGCCCGGTAAGGCAGATTGCCACCGCCAGGTACAGCACGGTACAGACAATCAGCGTTGTGATGATTCCAATCGGCAGATCGCGCTGGGGTTGCTTGCATTCCTCTGCGGCAGTCGAAACCGAATCAAAACCGATGTAGGTGAAAAAGATAATGGAGCCGCCGGTAAGAATTCCCGAGACGCCGTGGGGAGCGTAGGGATGCCAGTTGCCGGGATGAATGTAGCCGAGCGCGGCAAACACAAAGACGAGAATGGCCCCAATCTTGATGAGCACCATTGCGTTGTTTGCTTTCGCCGACTCCTGAATTCCCCGCACCAGCAGCACGGTAAGCAGCAGCACCACCAGGAAGGCGGGAATGTTGAAGCCAAAATGCCAGCCGGGATTGTAGAGGGTGTTGCCTTGCAGATCCGTCAGTCCGTCGGAGAGATAGGCCGGTGAGATCCACCGCGCGGAGGGATGGAGGCCGAACCAGTCCAGCAGGTCCACTACGTGCGCGGCAAAGCCAACACTGACCGTCATGTTTGACCCGGCATACTCCAGGATCAGATCCCAGCCGATGATCCACGCGACGAGTTCCCCCAGCGTCGCATACGCATAGGTGTAAGCGGAGCCGGCGATGGGAATCATGGAGGCGAGTTCAGCGTAGCAAAGGCCCGTCAGCCCGCAGACGAAGGCGACGAGAATCAGCGAAATGGCGATAGCAGGGCCTGCGCCGGGCCGACCGCCCAGTGCGGAGTGGTGCAAAAGAAAATCCGCGACGGGTATTTTGGACCAATCGGCGACACTGGCCTTGCTGCCGGAGATAGCGGTCCCTATGACCGTAAAAATCCCCGAACCGATCACAGCACCGATCCCAAGCGCGGTCAGCGACCAGGGGCCGAGGGTCTTTTTGAGGCAGTTTTCAGGATTCTCGGAATCCTTAATCAGCTTGTCGATGGACTTGCGGGAAAGCAGTTGGCTTGCCAGGGGGAACGCTCCTCAGCCCTGAAGTTCATCTTAAGATGCAACCGTGCACAAGTAAACATAGCTTGTAGTTCGCCCGAAATATAAACCAATCGAGTGAGGAGACGGTGGGTTTCCATAACCGCTCTGGAAACCCACTACCAACTAGCCGACTACTTCCGCTTAGCCTGTCCGCGTGCTGCTTTCTTGAGCTTCTGCTTGTTTTCGCCGCGTGCGCCGGTGCGGGGTGCCTTGGGAGCGGCCTTCTTACGTGCAGCCCGCTTGATCTTTTTCCGTTCGAGGACGTCTTCTACTGCCTTTGTGTTTGCCATGTTCTCTCTTTTCTTTTTTTGAATTTCCTGGGGTTCTGAATCTGTTCGAGTGCGGCCAATCCGGGTTCACCGGAGACTTTTCGGCGACGCCTGCACCGCGCAAAGGGCTATAGCTTCTCCAGTTGCGCGAACTTCTCGATCAGCTTCTTTACCCCAAATCGAGCAAAGTGTACTGTCAGTTTCGCATCTTCTCCGTCTCCTTCGCGGAGAATTACGGTTCCTTCGCCATATTTTCCATGGCGAACCCGACTTCCCTTCTTCAAACCAGCCGCTCCGGAGACCTCTGGAACCTCCAGTTTAGGCTTGGAAAAGCTGCTGCCGCCTGCTCGCCCACCAAAAAACTGGGCGATATTGTCGATAGAATCCGGCTCTTTTTCCGAAGATTTGCTTCCAGTGGTTGCAGCGGGCTTACGCTGCGGCGGCCAGACTGTGGGCTTATTAGGCGGATAAGGCGTCGCCTTGAGGTGGCCATATTTGCCTGCAGGCGCACGACCGGGAGCAGTCCCGGAGGCGCTGCCGCTCTGGTCTTCGTCTTCGTAACTGTAGTGGCCGCTTTCAAAATCGCTATTGCTGCCGCCGCCGCCATAACCGCTGCGATAGCCCGATCCGTATCCGCTACGCGAGCTCTCGCCCCCAAAAGGACGCCCAAGATTCTCGATCAGCCGCCCTGGAATCTCTTCCAGAAAGCGTGACGGCGTGCTGGCCTCTGGCGCGTCATTGCCGTAGCGTCGACGATACTGCGCCCGCGTAATGACCAGCGTATCCATTGCGCGGGTCATGCCGACATAGCAAAGCCTTCGCTCCTCTTCCAGACCATTGGGATCGGTCAGCGTGCGGGAATGCGGGAACAATCCCTCTTCAAGTCCGGTGAGAAAGACGAGCGGAAACTCCAGCCCCTTGGCCGCGTGCAGGCTCATCAGCGTGACGCGCGAGTCTTCATTGAACTTGTCCGTATCTGAAACCAGGGCCGCGTGATCGAGGAAGTCGCTCAGCGTCTCGCCACGCTCTTCCGCATCCTGCGCCGCGTTGGCCAGTTCCTTCAGGTTTTCTATTCGGCTCACAGCTTCGGGCGAACCCTCCTGCTCAAGCACGCGAATATACCCGCTGCGATCGATGATGAAGCGAATCAGCTCCGGCAGAGTTCCCCGATCGCCCGGCTTGCGAAAGGCCGCGTCATTGGCTGAATCAAAGTAACTCGCAGTACCGCCGGATGTAGCTGCTGCGGCTCGCCTTTCCGCAGTGCGGCGGGCAGAGATGGCGGCCTGCTTATCCTCATTGCTCTTGCTGAACGGCGAGAGCATGGCCAGATCGAAGGCAGGCGCTGCGGAACTCTCTCCAGCAGGTTCTACTTCGCCCTCGGCACCGAAATCAAAATTAGTACCTTCGCCGCCGTCCGCCTCGCCAAAGTCGAAGCTGGTGTTCTCTCCAAACGAGAAATCCGCATCCACCGCTGCCTCAGGCTCGGCCTCAGCGATATCTCCAGCACCAGCCAGATCTTCGGCTAATTTGCCCGCAAAATCGGGATCCAGAATCGCGCGCGCGTCGGTAATCAGGCGGCGAAATCCCTCAAGCGCAACGCATGCTCTTGCAGGAACAAGCTGGTTCTTGATTGCATGGCCAATTGCATCCCACGTCGAGATTCCTGTTTCGAGCGCCAGCCGCTCCAGCGTCTCCAGAGTCGTCTTGCCAATGCCCCGTGTCGGGACATTGACCACCCGCTGCAGGGCAACCGAATCATGCGGATTCTGCACCAGTTTGAGATAACTCAGCAGGTCGCGGATTTCCGCGCGCTCATAAAAGCTGAAGCCGCCGACCATGGTGTATTTGATCGCGTAACGGCGCAGCGCTTCCTCAACGAGACGTGATTGCGAATTGGTGCGATACAGCACCGCGCATTTTGGAACTTCCCTGCCAGGCGTCGTATCCGAACCCGCCTCGCGCAGATATTTGTTGATCCTGTCGGCAATAAAAAGCGCTTCGTTCTCGCCATCGGGAGCTTCGTAATAACCAACCATCGCTCCGCCGTCGCGTTCGGTCCAGAGAGTCTTGCCCTTGCGCTGAGCGTTGTTTGCTACCACGGCGCCTGCGGCTTCAAGAATCACCTGCGTGGACCGATAATTCTGCTCCAGGCGAATGATCTTCGCATTGGGAAAATCCTGCTCAAACTCCAGGATGTTGCGAATGTCGGCGCCGCGCCAGCTATAGATGCTCTGGTCCTCATCGCCAACGGCGCACACATTTTTGCGCTCACCCGCGAGCATCTTCATCAACTCATATTGCGGACGATTCGTATCCTGATATTCGTCCACCAGAAGGTATTTGTAGCGACGCTGGTAGCGTTCGCGAACTTCGCTCGAAGACTTCAGCAGACGCACTGTTTCAAGCAGCAGATCGTCGAAGTCCAACGCGTTGTTCTTCTGCATCTCCTTGCGATAGCTCTCGTAGATATGCGCGATGCGCTCGCTGCCCGGGTCGGTGGAACCGAGGTAGTACTCCTGCGGATCGATCATGTGGCTTTTGGCCCACGAAATCCGACCGAGTACGGTGCGCGGCGTAAGCTGCTTCGTATCCAGCCCCATGCGCTTCATGATCGCCTTGACGATCGACTGCTGATCATTTTCGTCATAAATGGCGAAAGTGCGCGTCAGGCCCTCGCCGTTGATGCGCAGGGCTTCTATATCGCGCCGCAGAATCCTGACGCAGAGCGAGTGGAAGGTCGCAATCGTCGGCTTGGTTAACGCTCCGTGGCCGAGCAGCTTGTCAATGCGCTCACCCATCTCCTTTGAAGCCTTGTTGGTAAAGGTCACAGCAAGGATCGAGTCCGGAGCGGCACCCTTCTCCTGGATCAGGTAAGCGATGCGGTAGGTGATCACGCGCGTCTTGCCCGACCCAGCTCCAGCCAGAATCAGCACCGGGCCATCTACGGTTTCGACGGCGGCACGCTGTTCAGGATTCAGTTGGTCTATTTGAAGCTGCAAAGCAGTAGTACCCGGCGGGAATGTGTCCTATACCAGTGTACCGTTGCTGTGCCCTTGCATGTCCGTTGACTGCTTGCCTGCTAAATAAACGGAAGATGCCGGATGTTCTGGTTCGGATATTCAGGACCGGATATTCAGGTCGAGAACTTCTGGTTCGATGGGCCTTCGCGTCATGTCCTGGATTCGTTAACCCTTTAGGGATTAGCTGGTTCCTTTGCAAACCGGGCACTGGCAATTTCGGCGGAGAAAATCCCAGGAGTAGATGCCGCTGCTGTGGCCATCCTGCCAGTTGAACTGAATGGCATAACGGCCCACGGCATGGGCGCTTGCGGGGCGCGCCGGGGCTTCGAACATTTGCAATACCTGGGCCGGTTTGGGCCTGGCCTGGCCTGGCTCCAGTCCAAGATTTTTTCGGTCTTCTACACAGCTCGCACAAGGACATGCATTACGCAGCCACTGAAAGCTCCAATGGCTGGTGTGTCCGTCGGCCCAATCGATTTCCATGCCGGTGCCTTCGGTCTTCAACACACGCACCTTGGCGGGCGTCAACGCATCACGCGAAAGCGCGGCAGCCCGCCGCTCTTCGCGATCCAGCCGCTCTTGTTCTTCCCTGGATAAAAAACGAATTCCTTCGTGACTCATATCTTTATTTTGCCTTAACGGAACAAAGCAGGGATGGCCTGCGTGAGGATCAGTGATTTCTCCAGAAGAAATAAGCCGCCATTCCCAACCCGATGAAAACGACAAGCCCGCGGAGAAAACGTGGGTTCATACGCTGCGAAATACGGGCAGAAAGATAGCCGCCGATAGCGCAGGTGACCATTGCAGCGAGGCAATAGCGCCACTCGACTTTACCGCTGAAGACAAACAAGATGCAGGCCATTCCATTGGCCATCGTGGTGGACACGACTTTCATGGCGTTCATCTCGTTCATGTCCTGAAAGCCGAAAAGCGACAGCAACGAAATGATCAGAAATCCCGCGCCCGCGCCGAAGTAGCCGACGTAGAAGCAGACGATAGTTGTTGCGCCAATCAACAGCCAAAGCCCACGAGGCTCGTCCGACGCAGCCTGCTGGTCCAAATTTTGGTCCAGATTTTGGCCTCGAAGCGTGGCACGCCTCTTCAGCCAGTTCATAACAGGCCCGCTCGCTGCGAAGATAAGCGCAGCCACCAGCAGCAACCACGGCACGAGATGAAGAAAGGTTGTCGCAGGAGTATTCAGCAGTACGATTGCGCCGGCAGAACCGCCGACTAATCCCGCAACCGACATCCGCACTGCGAGTTTTGAGTGCTTCTTAACATCATTCCAGTAGCCGGCTATCGAAGTGAGTTGTCCCGGCCAGAGAGCTACCGTGTTGGTGGCATTGGCTTGAATGGGACCTAAACCGACCGACAACATGGCAGGAAAACTGAGGAATGAGCCTCCCCCGGCGACAGCGTTCAGCGTTCCCGCAAGGAAGGAAGCAACGATCAGCCACGGGAGATGCCAGTCGATCGAGCGTAACTCGATCCAATGCCATGCAACGGAATTCGCGATGAAAATCAAAGACATCCAACTCCATTGTAACGATCGACCATAGCACCGTTATTCTGATTTACACGTTGCCTCCAATGAGCCTGTTACACTCCCGAGGAGTCCCAATTTTGGAGTGTCTGAAGCATCTATGAAACGAACCTTTGTGCTGTTCGCACTGACGGCTGCTCTTGCCGCCGCTCAAACCCCTACAACTCCTGCTCCCAAGAGCACGGCAAAGCCTGCAACTGCGGGCACAGTACACAAATCTGCGACTGGAAGCTCTGCGGTAAAGAGCTCTACTGCGGGCACCCGGACAGCGGGGGGCATTAAGCTGCCGCCGGGAATTCAGCCGGTTCACGGGTTGGTTCGGTCTGCCTTTGCCCTGCGCTACCAGGAGATCAAAATCGGTACCGGCGCTTTGGCTGAACCCAACAAGCTTTACAAGGTCGCTTACACCGGCTGGCTTGCTGCCGATGGCAAGAAGTTCGATTCCTCCTTGGATCATCCAGGCGCGGCGCCAATCCAGTTTCCACAGGGGCGCGGGCGGGTCATTCCCGGCTGGGATCAGGGCTTTGAGGGTATGAAGATCGGCGGCAAGCGCCGCTTGTTTATTCCCTACCAGCTCGCATACGGAACAATCGGCAGGCCGCCTGTGATTCCGGCCAAGTCCGATCTGATTTTTGATGTGGAGCTGGTGGCGGTAGACGATATGCCTACGCAGCCAATGATGCCCGGCGGACATCCGATGCCGAGGCGGCCCGGTATGCAGCCAGGCGCACCTCAGACTGCTCCTTCACCATCCACTCCGCCGACGACGGGTGCACCGGCAAAACCGGCAGACCCGGCTCAGCCTTCTTCAACCGCGCCTGCACCGGCACCGGCAACTCCGCCCGTATCGGCACCCGCATCCACACCAGCACCCGCGGATAAGCCCGCCAATCCGGCTCAGCCTAACTAACTGTTACTCGCGATTTTTGGCAGCTTAAATTTTTGGATAAGTTATGGGGCAGTTGCTGATTTTAGCGGCTGCCCCATAACTCATTTCCTGCTAACTCGGGTGTCGCCGCGAGAAGCTTTTGCGTGTAACTTTCGCGTGGATTTTTACATAGCTCTTCGGACTCGCCTACTTCGATCAGCCTGCCATGCTCCATTACTGCAATGCGCGTCGAGAGATAGCGCACCAGGGGCATCGAATGGCTGATAAACAGATAGGTCAAGCCGTGGTCGCGTTGCAGCATTCGCAGGAGATTGACAATCTGCGCTCCGACGCTCACATCGAGAGCCGAGACCGGCTCATCCAGCACGACAAACTTTGGCTTCAACGCGAGTGCACGGGCGATATTGATACGCTGCTTTTGTCCGCCGCTGAACTCATGCGGATAGCGGCCCAGAGCGGACTCATCCAATCCGACGGATGAGAGCAGTTCTTTGGCGGCTCGCAACAGAGCTGTCCGGCTGGTGCCCGCTCCGGCTTCACAGCCATGAATCACGAGTGGTTCGGTCACTATTTCCAGTACCTTCATACGCGGATTCAGTGCTGCTGAGGGGTCCTGAAAGACTGGCTGCATCTGCCTGCGCAGGCCTTGCGTACGATTGCCGCCGACTTCCACTCCGGCCACTCGGATGACTCCGCTGGTGGGCGCAACGAGTCCGAGGATCATCTTTGCCAGTGTGCTTTTGCCTGAGCCGGACTCGCCGACGAGACCGAGTGTCTCGCCAGCGGCAATCGTGAGGCTCACGTCTTTGACCACGAATCGGTCTTCCTGGCTCAGACCAATGCGACGCGGGTAGTTTCTGCTGACGGATTGAACTTCAACCAGGGCCATATGCGGATGGTAAATCCTCAGAATGAGGCATCAAGCGAGCGTTGCCTGTCTGGCTTTGGCCATTTGGCGCTGTCAGTCCAGTTTTGGATGCAGCTTATGAAAGCCTGTTGCGTCCTGATACGCGCGTCCAAAGGCGCATAACTTTGCATCCTGGTAGTGTCCGGCGAGAAAGGTGATACTTACCGGCGTATTCGGCCCACCGATATCATCCTCTTCTCCATCATCGGTCTTTGGTGGCTTGGGAGAATCTGCTCCGCGCAGGCCGTTCGGAAGGATAAGTGCTGGATGCCCAGTGAGGTTGGTAGTTACTAACTGTTCGCTGCCGGAAGATGTAACTACAATATCTACCTGTTCAAACACTTTTGATAGTTCACGGATAGCTAAAGTGCGTGCTCGATTGGCCTGAATGTATTCGACGGCGGGATAGAAGCGTGAGACGCGAAAAGCGTTGGGCCAATCTTCTTCTCCCTGCTCTGTCAGCAGACGATCGCGGCCGGTCATGGTGAGGTCATCGAATGCAGCTGCGGCTTCGGCGGTCAGGAGTGAGCTCATCGCGTCGTAGGGGAGATCTGGCAGTTCAACTGGAATGAGCTGCACGCCCATTTGACGCAGCTTTTCGACAGCGGCCAGATTGAAGTGCCGATCATACTCGCGCCTGGCATACGATACCAAGCGTGCAGCATTGTTATGTTCACGCTGCTTCTTTTGCTCTACCGTCTCATTGGCTTCAGCCGCGTCTGGTTTGAATGGCTTTGGCGGATCGAAATCTCCTTTGAAGTAACCGACTCGCAGGCTCTTCCAATCGAGATTTGCGTCCCAGTTGAAGGCTGCATTGCGTGTCGCCAGATCCTGCTCATCGGGGCCGTGGATGCTGTTCAATACGATGGCGCAATCCTCCACGCTTCGACAGATAGGGCCGAGCTTATCCATCGTCCAGCTCAAAGCCATCGCCCCTGTGCGGGGAACGAAGCCGAAGGTTGGACGCAGGCCGGTATCGCCGCAACGGGTGGACGGTGAAGAGATCGACCCGAGCGTCTCCGATCCAATTGCAAACGCTACACAGCCGGCGGCAACTGCACTGGCTGGACCAGCGGAGGAGCCGCTTGAGCCTTGTTTCGGGTTCCAAGGATTGCGCGTTCGACCGCCGAACCACTTGTCTCCCATAGCCAGCGCGCCAAGAGTCAACTTGGCGACGAGCACAGCGCCGGCTGCGTCCAATCGCCGCACGACGGTTGCGTCCTCGTTGAAGCTTTGCCTTTCGAAGCCGCCTGCGCCCCACGTGGTCGGGTAGCCCTTAACTGCGAGCAGATCCTTGGCTCCCCAGGGAATGCCATGCAGGAGGCCACGATATTTGCCAGAAGCTATCTCCGCATCGGCAGCTCTGGCTTGCTCCAGAGCCCGCTCCTCGGTGAGGGTGATGGTGAAATGCAGACTGCTGTCGTATCGTTTAAGGCGCTCCAGATACATCTGCGTGAGGGCGAGCGAGGTTACTTTACGCGACCGGATCAGCTCGGCTAATTCTCGCACCGTGGCAAAAGCCAGATCTTCGATTTTGGATGGAGCCGCGACCGAGGGAACATTACTCCAGCGCGGCTCTTTGCGATCGGTGTCGATCTTCGCGCCCGGCGGCAAGGGATCGAATACAAATGCCGGTGCGACGCTATTGGGAATCTTCAGTGCTCGAATTGCTGCGTAGGATTCGCGCTGGCGGGCAAGCCCGTTGAGCATCATGGCCTTTTGTTCGGCGGTCAGCGAAACGCCAGCCAAGGCGGCTGCATCCTCGATCAATTGCGGAGTTATCTTTGGTTGCTCCGATTTGGCGGCATCGCCCTGGGCCTGTGCAGACAGGGTATACAGAACTCCGGGGAGCAGCGCTGATGCTACTCCGGCATTGGTACAGGCCGTCAGAAATCTTCTGCGGTCAAATGTCATGGTGAGATGCCTTCTCGAGAACGAATTTGTCTTATTGGCAAGGTACCGGGCGAGAACAGATGGATGCAAGTCTGTCGTGTCGCGGAGGATACGGCTTTTGAATCTATATACCCAGATCGGAACGCGACTGGCGGATCGAAATGTTTTACGCCAGCGTTCCTATGGATTGCAAGGGGCTTTCGAGGACGCGACGCAGCGCCATCTCCGCAGTTTCCGGCCTGCCCAGAAGAAATCCCTGCGCTTCATCACAACCAAGCGAGCGCAGGATTTCGAGCTGCTGTTCAGTTTCAACACCCTCGGTCACGACGCGCAGATTGAGCGCCTTAGCCATAGCGAGCACGGACCTGACCATGCTGACGGTGGCTTGATCCGTTGTCAGATCTCTCACAAACGACCGATCAAGCTTGACTGCATCGATGGGCATACGCTGCAGATAGCTCAGGGAGGAATACCCTGTGCCAAAGTCATCTAGGGCAACGCTCAGCCCTAATCGCTGCAGTTCGCGAATTCGCGAGACTGCCAGATTCAGGTCGCGGATGAAAATACCTTCGGTGATTTCCAGCTCCAGAAGTGAGGGGGGAAATCGGGTAAGGGCGAGGATCTCGGTGATGATGTGGGTGAAGTCGGGCCGCATGAACTGCATCGGAGAGATATTCACTGCAACACCGATCCGGCGGCCGGAGTCAGTCCAATTCCTGGCCTGGATCAGTGCTTCATGCAAGACCCGGCGACCGATTTCCGTGATGAGTCCGGTCTGCTCGGCGATTGGGATAAATCTGTCTGGAGGAATCGTGCCCAGCTCCGCACTATGCCAGCGGCATAGCGCCTCGAAACGAACCAGCCGCCCAGTCACCACCAGAAACTGTGGTTGGAATACGACGGTGAATTCGTTTTCACGCAAGCCACGTAAAAGAGCGGACTCAATCTGATGGCGCTGCGCGGCGCGCTCCTGCAATGCCGGATCGGCCAGAAAGATCGAATCGCCTCCACGCGAGCGAGCTTCCAACATGGCTGCGCGGGCGTATTTCAGCAGCGTGTCGGCGTCGGCTCCCACAGAGCCACGGCGCAGGCTGCCGATATCCCGGCCTGCATCGCTGGAATAAGCAATTCCAATACTCGCCGATAGAGGAATGCGATGCTTGCTGAATTGGCTGGCGCGATGAAAGACCTCACGCAGTTGCGTCGCCCGCGCGAGTGTTGCCTCGTCATAGGGAGCAGCACGAAGCAACACTCCGAAGACGTGGTCATCCAGTCTGGCGATCACTTCTCCCTCCTGGCGGAATTGGGAGAGGCTGGCTCCAACCTCATTCAATATCTCGTCCGCAACTGTGCGCCCGAAGGTACCTTTCACAAAGTCGAAGCTGTCGATTTCGAGATACAAAAGGGCGATGCATCCCTCGCCGGGCGCACATTTCTCAAGCTCGGCGGCGAGAATCTCTTCGAAGTAATGGAGATTCGGAAGATTCGTTACAGGGTCAAAATTGGCCAGGTACGCGAGACGATCATTCGCCTCTTTCTGGCGCGTAATCTCTTCGGTAATAGAGAAGAAATGCGGTTCGCCCTCAGCGGTGTTGAGCAATGCGACGCTATTGCGCACCCATACGGTTTTTCCATCTTTGCGGATAACCTTACGCTCTGCCTGATACGAGGCTTCGGTACTCCCGGGCATCAAGTCAATCCGCTGCTCATGATTTTTCCGGAATTCCGGCGCCACAAAAGCATCTCCTTTTGTGCCGATCAGTTCGTCGATTTCATATCCCAGGATCTCGGCTGCTTTTTGATTCATGGAGAGAATCGTCCCGTCCAGCTTGAAAATTCCCATTCCGACGGATGCGGATTCATATGCCTGATGAAATCGGCTCTCACTTACCAGCAAATCATGGGTGGCTCGCTTCAACTGTTTTTCGGTGCGAATCCGCTTCCAGTCTATCCAGATGAGAAGAGACAGCGAGGCAAGGGTGATTGCCAGCAGCGCAACCAACTCGTGCAATGCTCCGTTGAGAGCGTTCGAGACTTCCTGAATATGTTCGGCGGAGGCTTTCTCAAAGGCGGTGCTTGCATCATTCACGGCCTGCTCTACCGGGAAGAATTCTTCTTTTCCCAATCCCTCATGCGCCCCATACGATTTCGGCGTCTGGCTGCGCATTTCTGTCTTAATGAGCAGATCTCGTTTCGTTTTATATTGTCCCCACTTTTGTTGGAACAGCTCCTGACTGCTGCTGGGAATACCGAGTTGTGATACCTGGCTCGACAACAACTCAACTGTGGCATCCCCCTGGTTCAGCATTTGAATCTCGCGCTGCAACTGGTCTGGCTTGCCTGTCCCCAGCAGGATGCGAAGAAACCTGCGGCGGCTCTTCTGAATCTCGTATTGCAGTTCACCTTCAAGGCGAATTCCCTGCACATCAATCGCATACACATCATGCAACAACCTGAGGTCACGGCTGACCATGGGAATTGTATGCAGAGAGGCGAATCCCAATGAAACGGCGAGAACTATCACCGCACCATAACGCACGTTTGAACCCGTCATTAAGACAGAGAAAAAACGTGCTTTGGCCGAATCTATTTGGGACCAAGATAGAATCACAGGATATAAGTTACTACGGTACTACTATTGTGCCCTTTTATTTCGAACCAAAGTACCTAATTCGTATCTTGTATGTTGATCTCGGTCATCAACTGTAAATACGGACAGAATCGAACCGTAAAATATACCGCACAACGGTATAGATGTTAGAAATTAAATTGCCCGGCTGCAGTTGAACTGCAGCCGGAGCCTATCTTTTTACATATCTTGATTAGATATCCAGATTTTTTACGTCGAGAGCGTTATCTTCTATGAATTTACGCCGCGCTTCTACATCTTCACCCATAAGTGTGGTGAAGATATGTTCGGTCTCGGCGATATCTTCGAGCTTGACCTGGAGCAATGTGCGAACGGAGGGATCCATGGTGGTTTCCCATAGCTGGGGAGCGGTCATTTCTCCCAACCCCTTATAGCGTTGTACCTGGTAGTCGCGCTTGCCCTGCTCAACGACGTAATCGAAGAGTTCGCGGGCGGTCTGCTTTTCTACTGGTTCGCGGTTTGCGCGAGCCGACTTTTTGCTGCCTTTGGTTGCAGCAGCGGCGGTGGTCGTTTCAGCAGCTTCTAGGGTTGCGTCCGCTTCGTCTTCTGCAACTTCGGCCACAGTCTTGCTGGCGTACTCGATAAGGAATGGTGGCTCAAGCTGATCTTTGATGAGGGCGAACTTGGCCATCATCTGCCGATATTCGGGGCTGCCAGCCAATGTCCAGTCGATATTTCGAATTGCGCCCTGCGAATCCGTAAAGCTCAGGGACCAGGTGTGATGCTCTTCATCCCGCTTTGGCTCGCCGAGTGCCTTGAACTGGAACTGATCGACAAACGGCACCAGTGCGGCACGCAACTCCACCAGCTTTACAGGAACTTCGCTCTCGGAGGCCGATTCAAAATCAGCCCTCTTCGTAAGCTCGGCCTTGGCAAGCAGTTCGGTAATTTTCTCGTTCCGGATGCGCTTGTCAACCTTGTCGAAGAAGCCGAGGTACTCGTCGAGGTGGCCCATAAACCGAGTGAGCGTGGCACCATCGATCGTTTCGGCGTGTTCGCCGTGACGTACGACAATACCTTCGGAGGCGCGCTTCACCATGACCTTCAGGAATTCCCGTTCGTCCTTGATGTATTGCTCAAAGCGCCCCTTCTTGATCTTGAAGAGCGGTGGTTGAGCGATGTACACGTGTCCGCGCTTGATCAACTCCGTCATGTGCCGGAAGAAGAAGGTCAGAAGCAGGGTACGGATATGCGAACCGTCCACGTCGGCGTCTGTCATGAGGATCAGCTTGCCGTAGCGCAGCTTTGAAGGATCGAAATCGTCTTTGCCAATGCCACAGCCGAGGGCGGTGATCATGGCACGGATTTCCTCATGACCCAGCATCTTGTCGTAGCGCGCTTTTTCGACGTTGAGAATCTTACCCTTCAGGGGGAGAATCGCCTGGAAGCGGCGATCGCGGCCCTGCTTGGCTGTTCCGCCTGCCGACTCACCCTCGACCAGGTACAGTTCGCAGCGCTCAGGATTGCGTTCGGAACAATCAGCCAGCTTACCCGGCAGGCCGCCGCCATCCAATGCACCTTTGCGACGAGTGAGGTCGCGCGCTTTGCGAGCCGCCTCACGCGCACGGGCCGCGTCGATGGCCTTATTAATGATCTTCTTCGCGATCTGTGGGTTCTGCTCAAGGAATCCGCCCAGACGCTCATTTACAAAGGCCTGTACGATACCTGCGATGTCGGAGTTGAGCTTGCCCTTGGTCTGGCCCTCAAACTGAGGCTGCGACAGCTTCACGCTCACCACGGCGACCAAGCCTTCGCGGACGTCGTCCCCGGAGAGATTTTCCTTCAAGTCTTTGAACAGGCCAAGCGATTGCCCAATGGCGTTGATGGTACGGGTCAGAGCCGTCCGAAAACCGGAGAGGTGGCTGCCGCCATCAACGGTGTTGATGTTATTCGCAAAGCTAAAGACTGAGTCGGAATATCCGTCGTTGTACTGAAGAGCAATGTCGATTTCTACGTTGTCGCGAGTTGCTTCCATCGCGATCGGCTTTTCATGCAGCAGAACTTTGCCCTTGTTCAGATGGCGGATAAATTCCGAGATACCGCCCGCATACTTGAACTCCGTCCGCTTGGCTTCGCCGGTCTTGGGATCTACGGTGCGTTCGTCGGTAAGGGAGATTTCCAGGCCCTTGTTCAAGAAGGCGAGTTCGCGAAGACGCTGGGCCAACGTGTCGTAGTTGTATTCGGTGACAGTAAAGATTGTCTTGTCGGGGAGGAAGTGGACCTTGGTTCCACGCCGCTTCGTGGTCCCGGTCTGTCGTACTTCTGTTGTGGGGTCCCCGCAGGAGTAATCCTGCTCGTAAGTATTGCCGTCACGCCAGATTTCGACGTCGAACTCCTGGCTGAGCGCGTTAACGCAGCTCACGCCTACTCCGTGGAGTCCGCCGGAAACCTTGTACGTGGAAGAGTCGAATTTGCCCCCGGCGTGCAGTTTGGTCAGAACGACCTGCACGGCGGGCATCCGCTCTCCGTTGGGCAGTGTCTTCATGTCTACCGGGATTCCGCGGCCATCGTCGATTACGGTCACGGAGTTATCGAAGTGGATGATTACTTCAATCCCAGTGGCATAACCGGCAAGCGCCTCATCGACGGAATTATCGACCACCTCATACACCAGATGATGCAGGCCCATTTCACCGGTTGAACCGATATACATGGCGGGGCGCAGGCGTACTGCTTCCAGGCCCTCAAGAATCTTGATGTTATCGCTGGTGTAAGTGCCACTATTGGCAGGGGTCGTGCCGGAATGAGGAGATTCGAAAAGATTTTTTGTCGACATAGGCTCGCTAGACAGACGTGGTGCACAGAGAAATTCTTTTATTCTTAAATCTGCCGGGTCGCTTGATGCGTTCCTTGAGGAAGTGCTGGCTGCGATCGCTGGTATTCCCGGCGGAATTTCTGGCTGAAGAGTGTCTTCCAACCACTGGTTGTCTACTTGAATTTTAACACGTTGAGGTAGTTCAAGGCGCGTTTTCGGTACCCCGAGAGACGGACGATGAAATGGCGGCTCGTAATCTTTAATTAAAAATTTTAGATTACTAAAGGAAGGGTGACGCTAGTAATTTTATTATTGAATGTTTATTAATTACGTTGAAATTACTGGACTTAACGCTAAACTACAGTCTACTTCTATCGTAAGCGGGTAATTTTACCGCCTGCTACCGCTTTGGAGATCATCCCGATGAAGCTTCCTATCCGCATGTTTGCCCTTTCTCTAGCCATCGCTGGAACCTTTACTGGAACCACCGCGCCCAGGGCTTCTGCAATTCCGTCCATTGTTACGAATGCCGCCCCAGGTCCGTTACCTCTCTGCAACCCCCTCGCGCAGGACTGTCCCAACATCCGCTAAAGAAGCTCTAGCACAAAAGTGCCAGCACGTGGCGCACGAATTGATTGAGCGGCTCCATAAAACACGCTATTCTGTAAGTAGTCTCAGGATGGTCGGAGCTGTCACATGTCATTGTCTCTAGCCCAGGCAGTAATCTTACATACCGATGTACTGGTTTCCGTCATCCTCTGTGCGGTCTTCTTTAAGCCTACGTTGCGGAAGACTTACCCCAGGATTACAGCGTACCTCTGCGTTCGCGCTGTTACCGGGGTAATCATTGATTTTCTCTTCTATGGGCCTCTGCTAGCCAGTCCTTCGCTTTACACGAAAGTGCATTTCGTCGTGTACTGGGCCAGCTCCATGATCTCTGCCGCACTTTTGTTCCTCTCGTGCCTGGATGTCTATCGCGAAGCCATGAGACCTCTGCCGGGATTGGCCAGGATGGGAACAGTGGTTTTTCGCTGGGCGTCCCTGGCATCCATCCTGGTAACCGCTACATCGCTCACTACTGTCACTTCCGGACCGTCCATTGCGGTAAATATTTTTACCCAAATCATGCGCTGCGTCGGAACGGTGGAGCTGTGCCTTCTGGCCTTTTTGATCATCAGCATGAAGGCAATAGGCTTGTCGCCTCGCAATCGCCCGTTCGGTATCGCTATCGGGTTAGGTGTTATGGCCGCGAGTGACTGTACCCAGACATTTGTAATGTCGATGCATCCAGGACTTGGAGCTCCCATTCAACTGGCGGTGCAGGGATTTGAAGTTGCAGCGATTGGCCTGTGGCTGTTTTATGGAGCTCTCCCGGAGCCAGCACGTAAGCCCGTGACGCTGCCGGTTGAATCGACGATCTATCGCTGGAACCAGATTGCTTCCGCTCTTGGGCACAAGGGAACCCAGGTCACGGTACAGCCTGCGCCGAGCTTCTTCCTCGTCGATGTGGAGAAGGTTGTCGAACGGGCCTTTGTTCGCACGTTGAACGGCAAGGAATCTGAGTCCTAAATCCGAATCTTTTAGACAAGCAGAAAGGCCGGAATCTCCCAGAGATTCCGGCCTTTCTATTTGTCTCTCGAAACCTGTCTCTCGAAGCTAGTTCACGAACTACAGAACTGCGAGCGGTTCGACAAAGGCAAAACGGCCCTTGTTGCCACGATCGCGGAACTGCACGGTGCCGCTGATCTTGGCGAAGAGAGTATCGTCCTTGCCGATGCCTACGTTCAGGCCTGGCTTGATTGGTGTTCCACGCTGCCGAACGATGATCGTGCCGCCGGTTACGACCTGACCGCCGAAAGCCTTGACTCCCAGCCGCTGGGCATTTGAGTCGCGTCCGTTTGTTGAACTACCGCCACCTTTTTTATGTGCCATTGCAAAATCCTTTCAAATGTCCTGGGCTTGGTTGCCCTTCAAAATCTTTGAATGCGCCTGAAGCTTAGACAGCCGCTGTGTAGGGAACGCCGTCAACTTCAATCGACTTGATGCGAACTTCGGTGAACGACTGGCGATGCCCCTGCAGCTTCTTGTACTGCTTTTTGCGCTTCAGGTGGAAGACCAGAATCTTGGCGTGACGGCCTTCGCTGACCACCTCGGCGGTAACCGTTGCAGTTCCCGGCTTGGCAATCGTTCCGGGCTCACCGGAAACGGCCAGCACGTCAGAGAACACAACTGTCTGGGGCTCAGAGTCAGTCGACTCAACTTTTTCAATCTTGACGACATCGCCTGGGGCGACCCGGTACTGCTTACCACCGGTACGAATCACAGCGTACATAGAACCTCCAGCGCTGCCGCTCATTTTCAGGCGCGCATCAAAAACATTCCGATTGAATGGGCAAATACATGCTCACCCTGGCAATACTCAAGTTCGCTCTCTCAAACAAACCGCAAACGAGTACTGACAAACAGGGCTACAGGCAGAATCGCCAAACTAAGGTAGTGTACCGTCTTTCGTTTCCCAACGTCAATGCTTCTGCTCGACCAAAAGAAGGGAGATGGGCCTGAGACCGCTCCTTGCAGCAGGCGGAGCAGAGCTTAAGCGGCGGATCGATCTTCCAAGAGGCCTCGCTGCTACGACATAAGGATGTCATAGCGAGATTCTTGCGACGGAGAAGAAATGTGGTCATCATAGATACATGTATGGATTTTCGGGACGTTTCACGGCTTTAGCCCGTGTCGATCTACTGAAATGCCATGAAGATCGCATCGCTAGAAGGAAAGCTGAGAACCGACCTTGACCACCTCTGCAGTAGTTCCAACAGAAATTAAAGCCCCCAGGCCTCTTGCCAGTCCCTCGCCGGAGGGAACACTGCTGCGCGTTCTCGCCGCGGTCAGCTTCTGCCATCTCATCAACGACATGATGCAGTCGCTGCTGCCGTCGATTTATCCGATTCTGAAGACCTCGTTTCACTTGAATTTCAGCCAGATTGGACTCATCACGCTGGTCTTCCAGATCACGGCCTCGTTGTTGCAGCCGTTCATCGGCACGTTTACGGATCGACGTCCTGTTCCGTGGTCTCTACCAATCGGGATGACGACCACGTTGGTGGGACTGGTGCTGCTGGCCTATGCGCCGACTTATGGAATTCTGCTCATCGCGGCTTCGCTGTTTGGGATTGGCTCGGCAATCTTCCATCCGGAATCCTCCCGGGTGGCGCGTATGGCGTCCGGAGGCAAGCATGGCTTTGCCCAGGCGTTCTTCCAGGTGGGCGGCAATACCGGGTCGGCCATCGGACCGCTGCTGGCGGCTTTCATCATTTTGCCGCGAGGACAGATTGGCGTCCTTTGGTTCGTCGCAGCGGCTGTTGCCGGAATCGTGGTTCTGAGCTGGGTAGGCAACTGGTATAAGCACCGGTTGGAACACCTGAAGTCTCTGCCGGCCGCGCACCGCGAGATCCATCCTTCTTTGCCACGACATAAGGTGATCGGGGCTCTGACCATCCTGATGCTGCTGGTGTTTTCGAAGTACTTTTACATCGCCAGCCTCACCAGCTATTACACCTTTTACCTGATCAGCCGATTCCACGTTTCCGTGGCCAGCTCGCAGTTGCACCTGTTCGCGCTTTTTGGCGCTATTGCTGCAGGCACGCTGATCGGTGGCCCAATCGGCGATAAGATCGGGCGCAAGTATGTCATCTGGTGTTCGATTCTTGGGGTACTGCCCTTTACGCTGATGCTGCCGTACGCCAATCTCTTCTGGACGGGCATTCTCAGCGTGATCATTGGCGTTATTATCGCTTCGGCATTCTCGGCAATTCTGGTTTATGCACAGGAGCTGGTCCCGGGGCGCGTTGGAATGATCTCCGGGCTATTCTTTGGATTTGCTTTTGGGATGGGCGGCATCGGGGCCGCTGTGCTGGGGCAATTGGCAGACAAGACGAGCATCATCTTCGTATACCACGTCTGCGCTTATCTGCCCGCGATTGGCCTGCTGACGGGCTTTCTGCCTAATCTCGAACCGGATCGCAATAAGAAGTTTTAGGCGCGAAAAAGGGCGTCATCTCTCCATGAGATGACGCCCTTTTCTGGATCTATGAGGCGATCGGGCAATCAACGGCTGCCGGTTACTTAGGCTGGCTGTCGGTTACTTTCTGCTTTTCTTCTTTCGCCTTGTCCTTGGACTCAATCTTGGTTTCCTTGGTCTTATCGCCGACCTTGGTCGAGGTTTTGTCCTTGCCTACAAGTTTCTTTGCGCCTTCCTTGGTCTTGTCGTAGCCCTTGACGGAAGTTTCCTTGGTCTTATCGGTGGCTACGGTCCCGCCTTCTTTGGTCTTGTCGTAGCCTTTTTCCGTGCCAGTCTTTGTCTTGGATGCTACTTTCTTGGTGCCGGCCTTGGTCTTGTCATACGCCTTGGTTGTTCCCTTTTTAACGGCGTGGCCAGTGTCTTTGCCTGCATCCTTGGTGTCGGTTCCAGCCTGCTTTACATCCTGGCCGGCCGTTTGTGCAATGCCAACCGCCGAAACTGACATAACGGATGCCAGGGCGAACGAAGAGATCATGAGCTTGAATCTAAAGCTGTTCATAGTTCGATAGAGTAGCATTCGAAGCTTTTGGTTGCACTAAAAGACTTCCTTTTCGCTTCAATCGTCCCATAAAAACAGGCATCGAGACCGATTACGGCTGTCCTGTTTGCCGGAAATCAGATTCGAGGTATACTAGAGGTTCGGCAGCCGGTCCGCGAACCGCGTCTTCGAGCGTTGAGCAGTTTCGATGCAAGCAAGATGCCTGGCCTATGCGCTTTCGCAACCGCCCCGATGCCCGTTAGGGACACCCTTTCAGGATTTTGGAGTTAGCACAATGGCACAGGTATGCGACGTATGCGGCAAAGGCCCGCAGTTCGGTAACAACATCTCTCACGCACACAACGTCACCCGTCGTCGTTGGAGCGTTAATCTGCAGGCTGTCCGCACTCTGATCAACGGTACATCCAAACGTATGCGCGTCTGCACCAACTGCATCAAGAGCGGCAAAGTAGCTAAAGCTTAAATATTGCCGGTCGTTTTTTGACCAGACTTCAGGCTTGAATTCAGCTCTTCAGGCCCCGCCCACAAGGCGGGGTTTTGCTGTCTACTGCCCATCGAAGTACCCAGCTCGCTTCGCCTGGCAATCAACTTCACGCAGTGAGCTTTACCTCGTAGATGCCGCGCAGTGCGTTGCATAGATAGATGGCGTCTGCGGTTTCCAGGTCAGTCCTTGTCACAATCCGTTCCTCAATATCGGCGCGGGTCTCCAGTAGATGCCATCTATAGACTCCGTCCAATACGCCACAGGACAAGGGTGGCGTGAGCAGCCTGCCCGATTGTCGAATGAAGATGTTGCTGATCGCGCCTTCGGTGACCTGATCTTTTTCATTGAGAAAAATCACGTCGTCGAATCCTTCTTCGCGAGCCCTTGCGTGCTGCTCATCATACAAGCTGCGCTTCGTCGTCTTGTGCCGGAAAAACACGTCGGTTGAGGATGTGCGTTCGGGCGCGAACCGGATTCTTCCCTTCGGGGATTCGGCGTTAAATTCCTGCGCGGTGAGTGTGAGTTCGCCTGTCCGCGCCAGCAGCAACCGAATGCGATAGCGCTTGCTGGAATCAAAGGACGAGGCGAGTTGCTGCAACTGCTCCTCAATCACAGCCCGATCAAAAGCAAAGTTGAAGTAGGATGCGGACGCTTCAAGGCGGCGAAGATGCAGCGGAAGCAGCCGAATCTCACCATCCCAAAGCATGGTTTCGATGAGCTGAAACTCATGACGAACACGGGTCAGAAAAGATGCCTTAAGCAGGCACTCCTGGTACTCATCCATCGGCTTAGAGTCGGCGACGATGCCGCCACCTACGCCAAGGGTGGCGCTGCCGTTCTCAATTACGAGAGTGCGAATTGCGACATTGAACGAGGATGATCGATCGGGTGCAATGAAACCAATCGCTCCGGTATAGACGCCGCGCGGGCGTGTCTCCAGTTCGTCGATGATCTGCATCGTACGCACTTTGGGCGCTCCGGTGATGGAGCCGCTCGGAAAGATGCCGCGAAAGATCTCGTAGTAGTCGATGCCGGCTTTGAGCATGCCAGAGATTGTCGAGGTCATTTGCAACAGCGTTTCGTAGCGCTCGACGGTGAAGAGATCCTCGACTGCTACGCTGCCCATCTCGCAGATGCGGCCCAGATCATTGCGGAGCAAGTCCACGATCATGACGTGTTCGCTACGGTTCTTCTCGTCATGCTGTAAGAGAACTGCCGCCTGCACATCTTCTTCCGCATTTAACCCGCGCGGCATTGTTCCCTTCATTGGCCGGGTTGTGATTTTTCCATCGTGAATACGGAAGAAAAGCTCAGGGGAACAGGAGAGAATCTGGCGGTCGCCGAAATTCAAAAACGCACTGTACGCAACCGGCTGTTGAGCGGATAGCATCGCGAATAATTGCGCGGCCTGCTGTTGGATTTTGAGGTTTACTCGATCGGTGAAGTTGACCTGATACGTATGGCCCGCTGCGATGTAGCTCTGAATCTTCGCTATCTTTGCACCATAATCCTCGGCTGAGATTCCCAAGGCAATGGATTGGGCGTCAATAGCTGGCGCACGTTCAGGATCGTATTGGGTGTCCGATTCGCGGATCGGATCATCATTCAAAAAGCGCCCCTCTGCATGATCGAAAATGTGCGGCTGTGCATAAACGCCCAGCCAGATCAGCGGCTCATTCTGCGACCGAAGTTTACTCAGCGCAACGGGCTCGAAGTGATAACCGCACTCGTAACCAAAGTATCCTGCGACAAACAGACCCTCGGCGAGTGCTTCTTCCATGGCCGTGAATATGCGCGGAATCTCATCCAATTCGTGCGCGATCAACATCTGAACTGGATCGGAGAAAAGATAGCTTGTGCGATTGGAGGAATCGAAGCGCGCTGTTTCCAGCAGGACGGAGCCGGGGTTTTCAGCGACAACCGCATGTACCCACGCGGGGAGACGAGCGTATCTGGTCATTTCGTCTCCCCGTTTTTTGTCTTCCGGCTTCTTGTCTTCCGGTTTCGCAATCGAATGGCGGCGGTGTTACTTATGCTCAAAGGTGAGCGAAGCGGAGTTGATGCAATAGCGCAGGCCGGTCGGTCTGGGGCCGTCTGGAAATACATGCCCGAGGTGGCCGCCGCATTGCGCGCATGTAACCTCGACGCGCCTCATACCGAAGCTGCGATCTTCATGCTCGTTGATCCTCTTTGAATCAGCCGGAATGTAAAAGCTCGGCCATCCGCAGCCGGAATCGAATTTGGCATCGCTGCCGAACAGGACGGCACCGCATCCCGCGCAAAGATACTCGCCGGTATCGTGATTCTGGGTCAACGCACCGGTGAAAGCGCGCTCCGTGCCCTTTTCTCGTAACACGTGATATTGCTCTGGCGTAAGGAGTTCACGCCACTGTGCGTCGCTGCGCTCAATCTTCTCTGGTTTTTCGGAACCCTGTATCTGTGTCATGGATTTCTCAACCCTCTGCTGATTAGATCAGGCGACAGCCATTCGGTTGCAAGGCCTATTCGAGAGCGCCTTGCACCGGGCCATTAGCATAACTTAAGTCCTGATCTGCTTAGACGGGATCAGCTTAGTCCTGGCTGACCGGTGCCATGTGCTTGGTGTTGGTGTAGGTATAGGTGATGCGATTGATCACCGTGATGGTCGACAGAATCGCCAGAACCCACAGCACCGGAGCCATTGCTCCCCAGTGATTGAACAACGCGCCGAGAATGATCAGCACGATCCGCTCTGGACGCTCCATGAAGCCGACCTTGCAGGAGCCGATCAATGCCTCTGCGCGAGCACGGGTGTAGCTCACCATCAGCGAAGTCACCATCACAAACGCTACCAGCACAACATAGCGGAAGTGGTTGACGCGCGCGTAGTACACGATAAGGCCAAAGAAGAGCACCACGTCCGAGTAGCGGTCGATCACGGAATCAAAGAATGCGCCGAAGACAGTGACCTGATTTGTACGGCGCGCAACCCGGCCATCGACCATGTCGAAGATGCCTGCGCCGATGATTACCAATCCGGCATAGAGAAACATTCGACCGGCATTAGTGGCATTGGCATGGCCAAAGAAGAAGGCCGCGCCGATGTTGATTACAAGGCCGATAAATGTAAGTACGTTGGGCGAGATGCGCGTCAGCGAAAGCCCGTAAACGATGCGGTCGAGCAGCCAGCCGCAACCGCGGCCAAAAGCGCCGGTCCAGGTAGTCGCCACGTGCTACTCCCCCGCCGCTTTGGTGCCAGACTCGGCAGCAGCTTCGGCGTTGGCGGCCTCGTCATGAATGGTGATCAACTTCAAAATTTCAAGCTCGCGCTTGCCGTTGGGAGTCACCACGATGGCCACATCGCCGACCTTTTTCCCGATCAGGCCGCGGCCGATCGGCGAGGTCGTCGAGATCAGGCCTTTGGAGACGTCTGATTCTTCGCTGGTGACCAGCTTGTAGACGATCTCTTCGTCTTTGGTTGTGTCGAAGACGGTGATCGTCGAGCCAAACGCAATCTTGTCTTTAGGAATGTTGGCGAGATTGACCAGCGACAGCTCGGCCATACGCTTTTTCACCTGGCCCAAACGCGCATTCACGAACACCTGGCGCTGCTTGGCCATGTGGTACTCGGCGTTTTCAGACAGATCGCCGAGCGAGGCTGCCTTCTTGATCTCGACAGGAAGCTCGTGGGCTAGCTCATGCTCAAGCTTTGTGATTTCTTCGAGGAGCTGTTTCTTGATGTGTTCAGTCATTCGTTTTCCGCCGCTGTGGCATCGACTTCGGTAGCTGAAACCGGATAACCGGCAGCGCCCGATTTCTCTGCATCCCCATAAGAAAGATGGGTGAAACCCTGAAACTCCGATTATACGATGACGGCACCTGTCAGAAGCAGATCAGCCTATCCAGCCATCCCACAACGATCCCCCAATCATCCCGTGGAGAAGAAATTCGATGTGCCGAGGAAGCCTATCTGGGAGCATCGAGAAAGGATTGCAGAATCAAAGAAGCCGCTACCTGATCCACCAGCGGCTTATGCTCCTCGCGGCTCTTGCCTGCCTCGTAGAGAATCGCGTGCGCCTCGCGTGTCGTCAGCCGCTCATCCCAAAGATAGAGCGGCAGCTTGGCCAAAAGCGCCAGTTCATTGGCGAAAATCTGCGTTTTCTCCGCGCGATCACTTAATTCGCCGGAGAGATGCAGCGGGTTGCCGACGACAATTCCGGCACAGTCATATTTACGGCAGAGGCGGGCAAGAGATCGCAGGTCGTCCTTGGGATTGCGTTTTCGCAAGAGCGTCAGCACCGGCTGAGCTGTTAGCCCCAGCTCATCCGAAACCGCGACACCGATCCGTTTCGACCCGACATCGAGGCCCAGATAGCGCGGAATGGGGGTGGATTGCACATCCTGATTATAGGTGTGCTGTTAACTACCGGCATTCGGGCGGAGGCGGCGCTGCGAACGGTGACACGAAATCTGCGCCCGCATCCAATTTACAATGTAAGGATTGGAATCGACGCTGCCCCTTCGTGCGTCCAATATTAGTTGAGAGCGGGAGTTCATGGTTCGTCGACGAAGTACGCGAAAGAAAAAGAGTTCTGGCGCGTCTTCGGGACTGTTCCTCTTTGTTTTATTGGTGGTTTTAGTTGGAACCGGAGCAGGAGCCTGGTTCGTATACCTACCCGCAGGACCAAATACTGAAACTTTCGTCGAAATTGCGCCGGGGAGTTCCAGCGCCCAAATCGCATTGCAGTTGGAGCGATACGGCATTATCCGCAGCCGGTACGGTTTCGATCTGGTTCGCCTCTGGAAGAGAGGCATTCTGAAGGCAGGCGAGTATCGTTTCGATCATCCTGTCTCGGTTCCCGAGGTTTACGCCCGCATCGCCCGTGGAGATGTCTTCACAGTCGCGGTCACGATTCCCGAGGGGGCCAATCGCTTTGAAGTAGCCGCGCGGATTGCGCAGGCAGGACTGGGTAACAAGGAGGATTTTCTGGCAGCGACAGTAAAAGATACATCCCTGGTCGCGGACCTGGATCCCCACGCGAATACGGTGGAAGGCTATCTTTATCCCGATACCTATCGCTTTCCTCGTAAAGCGACGCCGACTCAGATCATCTCAACCATGGTGCGGCGTTTCCGCACGGTTGCGAATCAGATTGGCCTCCGGGAGAACATGCATTCTGTTGTCACGCTGGCCTCGCTCGTGGAGCGCGAAACCGCCGTCAACGCGGAGCGGCCGCTGGTCGCCAGTGTGCTTTCCAATCGCCTCAGCAAAAACATGCCCCTGATGACCGATCCCGCCATAATTTATGGGCTGGAGACGGAAGGCAAATGGCGCGGGGCAATTTACGAATCCGACCTGGTTGATCCCAAGCACGACACGGCCTATAACACCTATCACCACAAGGGCCTGCCGCCGGGTCCGATAGCCAATCCAGGGCAGCCTTCCTTACGTGCGGCGCTCCATCCCGCAGATACCGATTACCTCTACTTCGTTGCCGCAGGAGCCGACCCACAGGGGAAATCGCGCTTCGCTTCCACGCTGGACGAGCATAACAAGAACGTTGCCAGCTATCGGCAGGCCGTCAAGCAAGCGGGTGGCCATTGAGAATCGGATCGCTCTGTTTTAGTTCACGCTGGGTTTCAATCGCGCTGCTGGCAAGCAGCATGCCGATGTTGACCGGCTGCGCGAGCCTGCTTGTATCCAAGCGCCGCCTGCCTGTCCCTGTGGCTCCAGCGGTCGTCGAGACGGCTTCCGCAGAGCAGTTGGTAACGCAGTTAAACGACAAATGGGCCAAGTTTGAAAGCATGACGGCCACCGTCGATATTCGCGCCAGCCATCTCAAATCCAAAGAGGGCATTGCGACGGATTATCCCTCGATCCGAGCGAATCTGCTCCTGCGCAAGCCAAGTGCCTTGCGCATTTTGGGCAAAGCTCCGATTGTTCAGACAGTCTTGTTTGACCTGGCGAGCGACGGCACCCGCTTTACCTTCATTATTCCCCCTCGCAGCAAGGTCTACCAGGGGTTGAATGCCGATAAAGGCACATCGCCTAACTGGTATGAAAATCTACGCCCCGGCTTCTTATTCGATGCCATGGTGGTTCGTGGACTCGCCCCGGATGATCTGTACTCTGTCACCGGCGAAACAGTCACCGTGGAAGACGCTGCCAAGAAGCAACTTCTTTCGCGTCCGGACTATGACCTCAACATCATGCGCCGCAAATCCAATAGCCAAGAACTGTCGCCTATTCGAGTCATCCATTTTCAGCGGGTCGACCTGCTCCCGTACGAGCAGGACCTGTATGACGATCAAGGGGACCTGGAAACCCAAATAATCTACGGACCCTATCAGGACTTCGACGGTGTGAAATACCCGAGCACCATCACGCTGAAGCGTCCCCAGGAGGAGTATCAGCTGGTCATGACCGTGGAGCGTGTCACAGCCAACCCACCCCTGACCGACGATCAGTTCCAGGTAAAGATTCCCGAGGGCTACACTCACCAGATGTTGAAGTAGCCCTGTTCCGGGGAATTACCTGCTTTAGTGCGTTATCCGTTTTAGGAATTAGAAGATCGGTTCGGGTACTTCGACGGACCGAGCTTCACGCACATGCTTCGCCAGAGCCCACTTCAGGTCTTCGATTCCCTGCCCGGTTACCGATGAGATCGCAAAAAATTCCAGCTTGCGGCGCTTGGCGGAGGCGGTCAATTTCTTGAGCTTCTCCGGGTTGGCAGAGTCGATTTTCGTCGCTACGACGATCATCGGCTTCTCCGCCAGGCCGTGGCCGAACCTTTCCAGCTCCTGGTTAATGACTTTGAAATCCTCAATCGGATCGGGCCGGCCCGATGCATCGGATACATCCACCAGGTGAACCAGCACGCGGGTGCGTTCAATATGCCGCAGGAACTGCACGCCCAGCCCGGTGCCCAAATGGGCTCCTTCGATCAATCCCGGCATATCGGCCACGACAAAGCTCTCTTCATGGGGAGCCACGCCTACTGTCACCACGCCCAGATTGGGTTCAAGCGTCGTAAAGGGATAGTCGGCAATCTTGGGCTTGGCTGCGGAAATGCGCGAGATCAGGGTCGACTTGCCCGCGTTGGGGTAGCCTACCAGTCCAGCATCGGCGAGCAGCTTTAGTTCGAGCCGATAGGTACGTTCTTCCCCGAGACGGCCTGGTTCGGACTCACGGGGAGCCTGGTGAACCGGCGTTGCAAAATGCTGGTTTCCCCGTCCGCCACGGCCGCCCTTGGCGACCACGAAGGTTTCGTCCGGCAGCGAAAAGTCGTGAATCAG
Source organism: Acidicapsa ligni (assembly GCF_025685655.1). Taxonomy (NCBI): domain Bacteria; kingdom Pseudomonadati; phylum Acidobacteriota; class Terriglobia; order Terriglobales; family Acidobacteriaceae; genus Acidicapsa; species Acidicapsa ligni. The sequence continues at coordinate 81,002 of NZ_JAGSYG010000001.1, forward strand.
CTCGCCCGTTTCAGCGTCGAAAACGGTCGTGCCTACGGGCACCTTCAGGGTGATGGAGTCGCCATCGCGGCCAGTGCAGTTCGACCCCTCGCCGTGGCGTCCACGCTCGGCTTTGTGCTCCGGATTGAACCGGAAATGAACCAGGGTGTTGTGCTGCTGGCTGGACTGCATGACCACGTCGCCGCCCCGGCCGCCATCGCCACCGGACGGGCCGCCACGTGGAACAAATTTTTCACGACGGAAGGCGACACAGCCATTGCCGCCATCTCCGGCTTTCACCAGAATCTTTGCTTCATCGATAAACATAGATACAAATCAACTTTCTACTATCTAGTCTACCGGAACCCGAATATACTCGCTTCTAACTTACCCAGATCATCTGCGCGCCATTAATTCAAAAAATAAGCGCAACCATAAATACGCCCTCCCAACTGGAGTAAGTCCATGCCTGTTTGCAGCCGATCTCACGGCAGATCGAGCTTTGAGTTACTGCGTCGATGGCTGATAGCCGCCGCTCTTTTCGGCGCGTTGGCTACAGCCCTGAGCGCGTTTTCAGAGCCCTCCGGTTCCGACGCTTATTCGACCGGCTCACTCGATGGCCATCTCACGGATTGGCACAGTGTGCCCCTGGTGCAGGCCGTGGTGGTCGTGCGCAACCTCGCGACAGGCGCTGCAGTTCGCACAATCACCGGCAAAAACGGCAGCTATAAGCTGACAGGACTTGCACCTGGCGAATACCGAATTGAAGCTGAGGTTCCACAACTTGGCAAAGGGCAGGTGGAAGGCATTCTGATTTCCGCGGGCCACGCAACTCGCGTACAAGCCGCGCTGGTGATGGAGTTACCGCAGATCAACTCCACTATCCAGGTCGATACCCACGATTTAGATACGGTGTCTCCTGCGGTTACAACCATGATTGCCGGCGACGAGTTGAATGCCGTTCCTCTGAGCGGACGCAACTGGCAGGCGATGATTACGCTCACTCCCGGAGCCAGTTCGGCATCTCAGGCGGCAACCGACGCTGGCGGTAATACAGGTAAAGTATCTCCGGTTCGGTCTGTATCCAGCGAATCCAACGTATCGAATATATTCATGACAGACGTCAGCGACCTGGATGCAGACAGCAGTATCGATGGCATCGAGAACACTCCTGCTTTCTCGGGTAGCAACCAGTTGAGTCGTGGCGGCCAGACGCTGGGTGCGTCAGGTTCATCAGGCTCATCCGGAGTGATGACTCTGGAATCTCGTACAGGCTCCGCGCGTGCCGGTGGAGGAGAACCGTCTGGCAGTCCGCTCAACATCGCCACTCAGCATGGTGGCAGCTGGCTGCATGGGCAGGCTTTTTATCTGAACAGGCAGAGCCTCTGGGGGGCGCAGAATCCTTACACGCAGAGAATTCTGGAAACCGCGACTGCTACAGGCATCGATATTGCGCAGTTCACGCCGGAGCCGTATACCCCTCCAAACAGCCGGCAGACGTTTGGTCTCGGGATTGGACGTAATTCGAAGCACGATAAACTCTTCTGGTTCGCGGCCCTCGATGGATTACTGAGCAATGATCCGGCGATCGCCACGGTTCGTCATCCGGACGATTTCTTCGCCCAGCCGACTATTCCTGAGCTCACCGTGCTCGGAGCGCGGCTCGGCATTACAGGGCCGGATTTGATCGAGCAGGAGGTCGCTGGCTACTCCGGATTTTTGGAGCAGATGACGGGGCTACTGGGAACTGTGCCTCGAACTACGGCGCAAATCCAGGGTTTCGCTCGCCTTGACTGGCATGTGGGCGAGCACCATCACCTCAGCGTGGAGGGAAATGCCTCCGATGCAAATGCGCCTGGAGGCGCTCTGACGCGCAGTTCTGAAACCTATGGCAGTCATAGCTTCGGCAATAGCAGCGCCAGTCAGACATGGGGATTGGTTAAGTGGGACAGCTTCCTGACTCCGAATCTGCTCAATGACGCAGCAGTGCAATTTGGTCGCTATCTTCTGATCGATAGTCCGCAATCTCCCTCCGCATTTGAAGCGCCGCTGATCTCTAATACCTGGGGCGAACTGCCGGAGATTGTTGCCGATTCCAAATATGGCTTCATACTCGGCAAGCCCGCACAACTGGGCAAATCCTCGTATCCGGACGAGCGCTCCTATCGCGTTCAGGACATGATGAGCTGGGTACGCGGGAAGAATCTGCTCAAGCTAGGAGGCAGCGTTGCTCACATCTCCGATGCGACAAATACACTGATCAACCAGACGGGAACGTATTCCTACGCCGATGTGTTGAACCTCGCATCCGACGTCGCAAGTTTTACCAAATATGGACTCGCTGGTATCGACAATCCCTTTGCAGACCAGCATAATTGCGACGCGACAGGGAAGGCCCGCGCTGTAGATGGGGTGATTACCGGCCTCGGCTATCTGCCCTGCTATGCGTGGTATTCGCAGCGAATCGGCCCGGCGCAATGGCATCTCAGCACCAACGACATGGCAGGCTTCGCCACGGAGCAATGGCAACCTCGCCATAACCTGACGTTTTCCGCCGGGGTGCGTGTGGAGACCGAGCAGCTACCGCCGCCGATCGCATTTGCCCAGAATCCTGATCTCGCAGCTACTCAAAAACTACCTGGCATGACGATGAACTGGGGCCCAAGATTTGGTATTGCCTGGGCGCCATTTTCGTCCTCCGCAGGAAAAGCAACGGTGCTGAGAGTCGGCGCAGGTCTCTACTATGGCCGCATCGACAACTCTTCGATCCTGTCAGCGCTCACCCAAACTGGTTCTCCCAAGGGCGACCTCAACTTCTTCTTCAAGCCGACCGATGCTGGCGCTCCGCCGTTTCCTTATGCCTTTTCTACGCAACCGGTCACCGTTGTAAAGCCAGGGGCGGTCTCGTTTGCGCCGCGCTTTCGCCCGCAGGAGGTAGATCAGGCAATCGTCAGCCTTGAGCAGCAACTCCCAGGCCACTGGGTCGTACAGATGAGCGGAATGGCCAGTCTGGGACGCAGGTTGCCCATCTCGATCGATACAAATCTAATCGACACAAATCTAAATGCTGCGCAAGGCCCCGGCACTATCACTTACAGCGTGGTGGATGCATTGCAGGCAGGGCCGATCAAGACACCGACAATCACTGTTCCCTTCTACTTTGCACGCCTCAATCCCAACTACCAGCAGCTTTCGAGTATCGAGGATCGCGCCAACTCCACGTATGAAGCGGCGATGATCAAGGTCGTTCGCTATGGCGGGCACGGCCTCAGCCTGCATGCTCATTACATCTATGCCCACGCGACCGACTGGAATCCGAACGAGTCTGGCAATGTCGCCGTTGATGATGTCCTTGATCCGCAGGATTTCCGGCAGGAGTACGGCACATCGAACATCGACATTCGCCATTCGGCGCAAGCGACCGTTCTTTTTGCGAGCCCCTGGAAGTTACACCACCTGACAGGCGATTTCATCAACGGTTGGAACATTGCAGCACTTACCCAGTACCGCAGCGGATTGCCGTTTACCATGCGGACCAGCGGCTATATTCCGGGGTTTTACGACAGTGAAAGACGGCTCATCGAAGGTGTCGGCCCTGGCATGAATGGCTCCGGAGGCGATAATCGCGTTTACGGCATCGGTCGCAATACCTATCGCTATCCGGCGACTTACACCGCCGATGCTCGGTTGGGCAAGCGCTTCCATCTTGCGAGGCAACGTGAAGTGGAGTTGCTCGCCGAGAGCTTTAATCTCTTTAACCATCAGAACGTAACGTTGCTTGAAACCACCGGCTACATTCTCGATCGCGGCTCAACATCGGGCAGCTTGCCCACGCTCAACTTTCTCACCGGCCTGACAACCGGGAGCACCGAGTTCGGCAAGCCGCTCGACGTGAATGCGACTAATTTCTATCGTCAGCGCGAGATCCAATTAGGCCTTCGCGTTCGCTTTTGAATTGCCATTAACTTGTGTGATCCAGCAGGATCTTCCAACCATCCGATCCCTTGTGCCACACCAGGCTGAAGATGCCGTCATCCTTTTTGGCTTCACCCCTGGCCGTTCGCTCCAGGTGAAAACGCCCTGTAACCACGGCGTATTCCGTCGCCCCTGAAGCCGATGGAAGCAACCTTATTTCAAGATCTGCAAAGGTGAGTGTGCCCATCTGCTCCTTGTTCGTATAGGACTTCTTATATCGCTCCATAATCGGAGCAAAGCCTTTGTTGATCTTGATACCGATGAACGTGGTTTCAGGGGAGTTTTCATAGCTTGCCATAAACCCAGGGATGTCGGCTCGATTCCACGCTGCAACCTGTGCATCCAGCACTGATCGGATCGCGGCTTTGTCTCCGTTGCCTGGAATATCCCGGCTGCTAACCCTCTGCGCGAACGCCAGATTGGCCAGCCCAAAAACCAATGCCAGCAGGATCGCCAATGCCTGCCTGCCGCTGTAATTGCGAGTACGAATGCGCATGGAAAATCTCCCGCAGCCAGCCTACAACGGATTCCTGTGCGCCATTTATTTTCCTATTGTTTCGTAATGAAAACACGATATGTCTTCGGTCCCTGAGAGGTTAAAATCACCAGCGAAACTCTTGCCAACTCCAGGTGGACAGAATAATATCGGCTTTCGAGAAAACCTTTACCCGGAAGAGGTTCCAGAAATGCGCTCTTTGCCTATCCTCATGAAAATCAGCCCGCTTCTGGGTCTCTTGCTCGCTCTGCCTGCGCTCGCTCAGGCACAGGAAAAATCTCCCGTCGTGCTCGCCATTCAAGTAGACAAACCACTGCACAGCGTGAGCCCCATGCTCTACGGGTTGATGACCGAAGAGATCAACTTCTCTTACGATGGCGGCCTGTATCCCGAGATGGTCAAGAATCGAACGTTGCGGGACCGAAACTGGAATCAGCAGGATTGGCTTGTAATCCAAAACGCAGCAGCAGGGGCCAAATTCGAGAAGGACAAAACCACCGGTCCTTCCGCTGCGCTGCATGACAGCATCAAGCTGACCGTGACCTCGGCTTCGCCATCGGAACCTGCCGGTTTGCGCAACATGGGCTACTGGGGCTATCCACTACGCCCGGACATGACCTATACCGCATCGCTTTACGCGAAAGCGGATGCGTCCGGCATGGGACCATTGAGCGTCAGCCTGATCAACAACAAGACCGGCAGGAGCGTCGCGCATGCTGAAATTCCATCCATCGGTAGCGATTGGAAGCAGTATACGGTTACCCTGCACACCGAAAAGATCGCTCCCTCGGAAGAAAACCATCTCGAACTGACCCTTTCCAAACCGGGAACTCTCTGGATGAACCTGGTCTCGGTCTTTCCACCCACATACAAAGGCCGCGTCAATGGCAACCGCATCGACCTGATGGAAAAGCTTGCGGGAATGCACCCGGCATTTCTTCGTTTCCCGGGCGGTAATTATCTTGAGGGCGACCACATCGACGAGCGCTACGAATGGAAGAAGACTATCGGCCCACTGGTCGATCGACCGACCCATCCCAGTCCCTGGAATTACCACTCATCGGATGGCCTCGGCCTGCTTGAGTTCCTGGAGTGGTGTGAAGACCTGCACATGCAGAATGTGCTCGCCGTCTACGCTGGTTATTCGATGAAGCAGGAGCATGTTGAGCCCGGCAAAGATCTCGAACCCTACGTCCAGGATGCGCTGGATGAGATCGAATATGCGACCGGAAGCACCGACACAAAGTGGGGCGCCGAGCGTGCCAGGGACGGTCATCCTGCACCGTTCAAACTGGCTTATGTCGAGATAGGCAATGAGGATTGGTTCGATCAATCGAAGAGCTACGATGGCCGTTTTGCGCAGTTCCACGATGCCATCAAGAAGAAGTATCCCGACCAAAAACTGATCGCCACCGCGCCTGTAACCAGCCGCAAGCCCGACGTGCTGGATGACCACTTCTATCTCAGCTCTGAAAACTACTTCGACGACGTACATCACTATGACAAGTTCGATCGCAACGGTCCCAGGATCTTCATGGGGGAATACGCGACGATGGAAGGCTCGCCGACGGGCGATTTCGGCGCGGCGCTGGGCGATGCGGCGTGGCTTACCGGGGTGGAGCGCAACAGCGATGTGGTCGTAATGTCGAGCTATGCGCCGCTGCTGGTGAACATTCACAACGGTGGTATGCAGTGGCATCCCGACCTGATCGGCTATGACGGCCTGACGAGCTATGGTTCGCCAAGCTATTACGTGCTTTCGCTCTTTGCCGACAAAGTTGGAGATGCTGTTCCGGATTCAACGATGACCGGCGCTGGGCCGCGGGTAGCGTATTCCGTCACCCATCAGGACGCGACAGGCAAAGTCTTTGTCAAGGTGGTCAACGGCGTTCCCACTGCGCAGGAGTTGGAAATCGATTTAAGCGGTGTAAGTGGAATTGTCGGCCCGGCGAAGCTGACGCGGCTGCATGCCCTGTCCCCTGCAGATACCAACACCATCCTTGATCCGAAGCACATCGTTCCGGTGGAGAGCACGCTTCCTGTTATGGGAACGAAGCTGAAACACATAATTCCGGGATATTCTTTTGAGCTGATTGAGCTTGATACGAAGAAATAACTCGACTCTTGCATCACGAATAAAATGGCCACTCCCGATATCACGGAGTGGCCATTTTACTTATTACCTGATTACATCGACTTATACGCCGGATGTTATCCGTTCAGGGTTTCCTGCAACTTATTAATCGTTCGATTGAGATCCTTGTCCGTTCGGCGCAGCTCGTCGATCTTTCCGATGGAATGCATAACTGTTGTGTGATGCTTGCCACCGAACTGACGGCCTATCTCAGGCAAGCTTGCTTCGGTCAGATTTTTGGCCAGATACATGGCAATCTGCCGAGGTACAACGACAGCGCGCGAATTATTCTTCTGCTTCAACTCGCTCACGCGCATGCCGAAGCTTTCAGCCACAGCTTTCTGGATCGCATCGATGGTGATCTTGCGAACCTGCGTGTCGATGAATTGCTTGAGGCATTGCTGCGTGGACTGGAGTGTAATCTCCATGCCGTTCATGTTGCACCAGGCGATCAGCCGCACCAGTGCGCCCTCCAGCTCACGCACGTTGGTGCGCACGTTGGAAGCGATGAACATCGCAACATCCGTCGGCAGGCTGGCCTGTTCGCTCTCTGCTTTCTTTTGCAGAATTGCGACCTTCGTCTCCAGATCCGGCGGCTGAATATCCGCAATCAATCCCCACTCAAAACGCGAGCGTAGACGATCTTCAATCTCCGCAAGTTCCTTTGGAGGGCGATCGGAAGCGATGACGATCTGCTTCATGCTTTCGTGCAGCGCGTTGAAAGTATGGAAGAACTCTTCCTGCGTGCGCTCCTTCTGCGCGATGAACTGAATATCGTCGATCAGCAGCACATCCACGCCGCGGAAGCGATCGCGGAAACTCGTCATGCGGTCGTTACGCAGCGAGTTGATCATCTCGTTGGTGAACTTCTCCGCGGACACATAGCAGATGCTCGCAATGGGCTGGCGACGCTTCACTTCGTGGCCAATGGCGTGCATTAAATGCGTCTTGCCCATTCCGACGCCGCCATACAGAAACAGCGGATTGTAAGCCTTCGACGGACGCTCTGCTACAGCCAGTGAAGCGGCGCGCGCGAACTGGTTGCCATTGCCGATCACAAAATTTTCGAATGTATAACGCTGGTTGAGCTGCGCTGCGCTTGACCAGTCAAACTTCGCCTGCTGCTCAGAGACGTAGCCGCCGCGGCGGTTGTTCTGGTTGGCATAGTTGGACTGGTTATAGCCAGACTGGCTTGGATGAGGAGCCGTCGGCGCATGCGTCGGCACTGGGCCAAAGCCGCCATCCTTGCGTACTGGAGGCTGCGAAGGGTCATCGTCGATCGTGACGAATGCCACATCATCCATATCAAGCTTGAGCAGATCGATCGCTTCCTGAATCAGGTCGCTGTACTTGTCGCCAATGTGCTGGAACTCTTCTGTTGGAATCCGCACATAAAGCGTGCGGCCCGCGATGTGGCTATAACGAGTAGGCTTGAGCCAGGTCTCGAAAGACTGTCGATTGACCTTCTTTTCGAGAGCCGCCAGAATTTGAATCCAGGGGTTGATTACCGGGGCTGGGGAGGTTGCAAATGACATTGATAACTTCCTTACGTGCACGCTATGCGCGCCTGTATTCCTGATCAGTAAACGATCTTTATTACGCTACAAAAAAAGCAATGCTTCGCCCTCGGCGCGCAGTGTGTAACTTCGCGTCGTCTCTGTTCTTATAACTGCCGAGAGATTTTCGGACTGGGTCGCCCGAAATTTGCATCGACTTCGTAGACAAAAATTCAGTTCAGCGGTGCGTCAGAATCTTTGGTGAACGGGTCCGATACTAGCACAATTCGCGGGTTCTGCAACCTCTCATTCATATAACTCTGGGAATTGCACCAGCCATGGTGAAACTTGAAGAAACTCTTCGAAAAGACAGGCTGAGGAAGGTGTTTCAGAGCCCCTTCAGTGCCGTTCGAACCAAGACAAATCTTAGCCCGAATTCGGATTCTACACCCCTCCGGCTGGATGGAAAAGCCTCATACAAAACACATCTCACTCTGGATTCCAAACTGGTTCTGCGCTATACTTAAAACTTGCCATTCAGGCACAGATTTTCACAAAGAAGGTTCAGGAGCAGCTCCCATGCCCAAGCGCACATTTCAGCCCAACCGCCGCAAGCGCGTCAAGACCCATGGCTTTCGGGCCCGCATGAAGACCAAGAGCGGAGCAGCCGTACTCAGCCGCCGCCGCGCACAGGGCCGCAAGCGCGTTGCCGTCAGCGCTGGCTTCCGCGACTAGTTTTCAGCGTGGCCGCTCTTCCCTGTGAATTTACGGGTCAGAGCGGCCATTGCTTGAGCGTTAGATCGTTAGATCATCCAGCCCAGTCGTTGCACCGGCTTCATTCCCTGTCCACAGTCACTACCGACTTCGCGAGTAGCGGCACCCGCCAAATTACTTCTGTCGGCAGACGGTGCCAGCGATGACTTCCCTATCTGAGCCTCGATCGGTATTGCCAGCATCGGCACAGGACTTTCGCCTGCGCAAACATGCTGACTATCAGCGTGTTTACAAGGCCACTCGCAAGCAGTTCAGCCCGTCGATGACGTGGTTTGTCGCCGCGAGGCCCACGCTGCCTGCTGTCGAGCTGCAGAGCTGCCCCCGTGTCGGCCTTACTGTGGGCAAGGTCATCGGCAAGGCGCATGAGCGCAATCGCATCAAACGCCGCCTGCGCGAGATCATCCGGCAGCATCTTTGCGAATTGCCAGACAACATCGATCTGATCCTGCATCCGCGCCGTTCTGTCATAACGATGGAATCCGGGAAACTTCAGACCGAGGTTTTGCGTATCTTCCGTCAGGTGGCAACGCAGATGCGGCAATCTGTTCCTCCGGCAGCGGCCAAAGCTGCTGCTCAAGGCACAAATCAGGTCCACGTTCTGGCGCCGCGGCCTACCACTTCGTTATGAAGCGCATTTTGTTGGCGATTCTCGGCTTCTACCGCTACTGGCTCTCGCCGGCTATGCATTCGCTCTTCCCTGGTGGTTGCCGCTACGAGCCTACGTGCTCCCAGTACGCAGTGGAAGCCGTAACCATCCACGGGCCAGTACGCGGCTCCTGGATGGCCCTGCGCCGTCTCCTGCGCTGCCATCCTTTTGCGCGAATCCGCAATGGCGGTTTCGATCCCGTTCCATTCCCCGGCACTCCATCTTCAACCCGACCCGTTACCATAGAAAGCGGCGCTCTTCACGCGGCGCACCTTTGTAACAAACGACAGGACTGAACCTTTGGCTGAACTTCGTAATCCCAATGCTCCAACGCAGGGCTCCGGTGGCGGAGGCGGCGACATGCGCTCCATGATCGCCTTTACCGTTCTGGCCCTGGTCGCACTTCTTGCCTTTCAATACTTCAAGCCGACACCACCTCCGGCTCCGCAGCCGCAACAACAGCAGCAGAGCAGCCAGCCCTCATCGGCAGCGCCCAGCCAGCCAGCGGCGAGTGGAGCGGTCCCGGCTCCGGGTGCAGCGCCCATTGTTGCAGCGTCCTCTGAAACTGAGACTGTAGTCGAGAACGAGCTTTACCGCATCACATTTACCAACAAAGGCGCGCAGGTCAAACACTGGATACTCAAGCATTACTGCGCAGAGTCCGAAGGCCGCAAGATGGACCGCAACTGCAAGGACCCGCAGGGCCGGCAGTGGAATCTGGATCTTGTCGATCAGCCGGCCGCCGCGCAATTTGGCCTGCCTCTCTCGCTGTACACCTATGAGCCAGCGCTGACCACGGAACTCAATCAGGCGCTCTATCAGGCCTCATCGACCGGCCATGTTGCCGCACCCGCGGGCATCATCTTCAAGTACTCCAAGGGCCCGCTGACGGTCACGAAGACCTTTACGTTCAACGACACTTACGTCATTGACACGCAGGTCAACGTCACTCGGAATGGCTCACCGGTACGCGCTCTGATCTCCTGGCCCAGCGGTCTCGGCGATCAGGAAGAAGTGCCGCAGTACAACGCCAGCAAGTTTGACTGGTCGACCGATGGCAAGCGTGATTCCGTTGCCCCGACCAAGGTCAGCGGCAATGCCACGCTGGAGCAGTCTTACGACTACGCCGCGACGACCGATCTCTACTTCACCGCAACGTTCCTTCCTGCTGTTCCTTCGCGGGCAACAGTCGTCACGCTGCACAACACGCTCGACGTTCCCAAGGATGCCGCAAACCCGAACAGCGAGAAGTTCAAGGCTCCTGTTCTGGGCCTTGCAATGGGCGACACCAGCGGCAATACGCATACCCGCCTCTTTGCCGGACCGCTTCAATTTGACGTCCTCGCCTCGATCCACAGCACCGGGCCTGACGGCAATGCCACCGGCGAAGACCTGAAGCCGCTTATCCAGTTCGGCTTCCTCAAGATCATTGCCGAACCGCTCTTCCTGCTGTTGCGCTTTGTCTATCAACACATTGTCAGCAACTGGGGATGGGCGATCATCATCGTCACCATCTTCTTTAACCTGCTCATGCTGCCCACCCGCATCATGATGATGAAGTCATCGCTCAAGATGCAGCGCGTGCAGCCCAGGCTGGAAGCCATCAAGAAGCGCTATGCGCATCTCAAGGCCACCGATCCCAAGCGGGCAGAGATGAACGCGGAGACGATGAAGCTGTACAAGGAAGAAGGCATCAACATGTACGGTGGCTGCCTGCCGCTGCTCGTGCAGATGCCGCTCTTCTTCGCCTACTATCGCGTGCTGGCCAACGTCATCGAGTTGCGTCAGGCGCACTGGGGATGGTTGCCAAACCTGGCCGCTGCAGACCCGTGGCATATCCTTCCGATCATCATCATCGCCAGCATGTTCCTTGTGCAGTTCATCACACCGTCACCGGGCATGGACCCGGCACAACGGCGCATGATGGCCTTTATGATGCCGGCCATCTTCGGCTTCTCCATGTGGACCTACGCTTCGGGTCTGGCGCTCTACTGGGGTACCGGCAACCTGCTCAATCTCGGCTTGCAGCTTGGCATCAACCGCTCGTCGATCGGCCGCGAATTACATGCTCTCGCCGCTAAACGGGCCGCCAAAAAAACTGCGGGCAAGACCATCCAAGGCAGACGATAGCAAAATCCACGCAATGCAAAAACCTGCTCCGGCAATAGCCGGAGCAGGTTTTTTTTCGTCCGATGCATTCGTACTTTCCATTCTTAAATAGAGAAAAACGCCGGTAGCTGCATCCTGGCGGTAAACTATAGTTCGTTCTTCAGATTCGTTCTCACAGGCTGACCTGCCTTCCCATCTTCTATCCACCGAGGTTTTTCGATGCTGAAGCGTTACCGTTCCATTCTGTTGCCCGCCGTGCTGATCGCGGCAATTCCCTTTGTCCAGTCCGCCCAGTCCGCCCGAGCTGAAGAGGGTATGTGGACCTTCGACAATCCCCCGTTGAAGCTGCTCAAGGCCAAGTATGGCTTTGTTCCCTCGCAGGCGTGGCTGGACCATTTGCGTCTTTCCAGCATCCGGCTGAACGACGGCGGCTCCGGTTCCTTCGTGAGTGCGGACGGACTGCTTCTTACCAACCATCACGTTGCACGCGGGCAGTTGCAGAAGAACTCCTCCGCCGAGCATGACTATATTCAGAACGGCTTCTATGCAGCAACGCCTGACCAGGAGATGAAGTCCCAGGATCTCGAGGTCAACGTGCTTGTCTCCATGGAGGACATCACGGCGAAGATCTCGGCCTCGACTAAGAGCGCTTCCGATCCCAAGCAGGCATTGAAAGACCGCGAAGCCGCCATCGCAGCCATTGAAAAAGAAAGCACCGACAAGACCGGCCTGCGTTCGGATGTCGTCTCGCTCTATAACGGCGGCGAGTATTGGCTCTATCGCTATAAGAAGTACACCGATGTGCGCCTGGTCTTTGCTCCCGAGCAGCAGGCAGCTTTTTTCGGCGGCGATCCTGACAATTTCACCTATCCCCGCTATGACCTGGATATGGCTATCTTCCGTGTTTATGAAAACGGCAAGCCGGTTCACTCCGACAACTTCCTCAAGTGGAATGTGAAGGGCGCGGCCGATGGGGATCTGATCTTCATCTCCGGCCATCCTGGTTCGACACAGCGCCAGAGCACCATGGCAGAGCTGCTCTTTGAGCGCGACACCATTGAGCCAGCCGCGATTGCCTATCTCTCCCGCCGCATCACAGTGGCGCAGCAGTATGCCACGCAGGGACCGGAGCAGGCTCGGCAGGTCGCGACACTGATCTTTGGCCTGCAGAACAGCCTCAAGGTCTATCAGGGCCGCTATGAAGCGTTGAAGGACAAGGCCATCCTCGCCAAGAAACAGGCAGAGGAGGACGACTTCCGCGCCAAGATCAATGCCAATCCTGAATGGAAACAGAAGTACGGTGCTACATGGGAGACCATCTCCACCGCCGTGCAGAAGGAACAGCAGATTGTTCCCAACGCATTCTATCGACGTACAGATAGCCGCCTGCTGAGCCTGGCCCTCCAGGTCGTGCAGTACGTTGCCGAAATCAAGAAGCCCGATGGCGAGCGGCTCCCAGGGTTCCATGACGCAGGTCTGGAGTCTCTTCGCTACCAGATGCTTTCACCCGCACCCGTTTATCCCGCGACAGAGAAGCTCTACATGATCAGCGCTCTCTCCACTGGCGTAAAAACGCTGGGTAAAAACGATCCCTATCTGGATGCCATTCTCCAGGGCGGCGACCCCACCGCCGTAACCAACAAGCTTGTGGACGGCACCAAGCTCGCCGATCCAGCCTTCCGCAAATCTTTGATTGAGGGCGGCGAAGCTGCGGTTGCTTCCTCGACCGATCCAATGATCGTTGTCGCCCGGCGGCTGGACCCCATTGTGCGTGAGAATCAGCGTCAAATCCGCGATGACGTCGATAGCATTCTCACGCCCGCTGAAGAAAAAATCGGCGCCGCACGCTTCCTGGCCTACGGCAAAGACGCTTATCCCGACGCGACTTTTACCCTGCGCCTGAGCTATGGCACGATCAAGGGCTATCCCATGAACGGCACCATCGCGCCGCCGGTCACCACCTTTTACGGGCTCTATGACCGCTCCACAAGCTTCAGCGGCAAGGTTCCATTCGACCTGGCAACGCATTTTGTAAATGCGCAGTCCAAACTCAACCTGGCTACTCCGCTTGATTTCGTCTCTACGGGAGACATCATCGGCGGCAACTCCGGCTCGCCCGTTGTTGACCGAAATGGTGATTTAGTGGGGCTCATCTTCGATGGCAACATCGAGTCGCTCGCAGGAGACTTCGTTTACGAGGGTGAACGCAATCGTGCCGTCGCTGTTCATAGTGCAGGCATGATCGAGGCCCTGCGCAACGTGTATGGCGCCTCCGCGCTGGCCGACGAACTGGAAGGCAAGCACTAGAGACAACAGCAGCAACCGGATGCAAGTGAAAGGGCAAGCCATCCTCGGCTTGCCCTTTCGCTTGCGTTCGTTTCATCTCTTTTCAATTCTCAGGGCCGCATCTTCTTCCCCTGCCGCACTGGTCCTTGAACTGTCTCCCCGATGAACATCGTGGATTCCCGAACCATCAGTTCCGGAATCACAGGCACCGTATCAGGATCGTCACCCTGTGCGCGAATCCTCCTCAGAAGAATCTTCGCCGCCGTTGCCCCCATGCTGCGCAGCGGCTGGCGAATCGTCGTCAGGCTCGGGTTCTGAAACGCTGCCGCCTGGATATCATCGAAGCCCACGATCGATACATCCTCCGGCACGCGCAAGCGTCGTTCGCGAAGTGCCCGGATAGCTCCGATCGCAGCAATGTCGTTGTAGCAAACGAGCGCGGTGAAACGATCGTCCGCTTTCGAGAGATCCTTCCAGCGATCGAGCAGTTCCACCGTCGGCGGATAACCCAGCTCCGGCGTCGAGACACGCAACTCAAGCTGCACCTGCCACTCCGACCTGACCGATACCTTGAGTTCGCGCGCCACAGCCATCAGACACTCCCAGCGCTCATCCGCATCTGAACTGTGGCTGCCGCCGCGCATAAACGCAATTTTGCGATGCCCCAGTTGTTTTAGATGCTCCAGGATCAGCTCCGCGGCACGGCGCTGATCCAGCACGACATTCGTCACGCCTTGAATTTTGCGATGCCCCGCTACGGCCACTACCGGCTTCTGCAACTCGTGCTCCAGCGGCGTGTCAATGGCGATGAACCCTTCGACCGAGCGGTCCATCAGCAGGCGCAGATACTCCTCTAACAGGTCCTTGCGGCGGCGATGACTGGCGGTGAAATAAAAATATCCTTCCTCCACCAACACATCCTCGACACCTTCCAGCACCTGCGCCGCGTAGCCATCACTCAACTCCGGCACCAGTACGCCAACTGAAAATGTCTGCCCTTTTCGCAGGGAGCGCGCATAAAAGCTGGGTCGATAGTCGAACTTCCTGGCAGCCTCACGCACTCGCTCTCGCGTCTCTTGGGGAATCGATCGAACGCCCGGCGCGTTGTTCAGCACCAGCGAGATCGTCGCCGGTGAAAGATTGAGATACTCCCCGAGCGTCTTCAGACTGGTCGTCTGGCCAGATCCAGCTCCAGAGCGGGATTCAGTATCCGTACCGATTGTCTTACTCTTGGCCATGCACACTTTGTAGCACTTTCAACCTGGCAATGGCGCAAATATTGTCCAGCAAGCAACGAAATGCGTCAGGGACTATAGTTGAAAAAGCATAGGCGGGCTTCTCTGCATGGCTACCCAAGTCGCTCCACCTCGAAGTGTTCAACTTACCCAGGTCACTGAGTGGAGTGACGGTCAGTTCCGCCTGCAGGACGACGTACTCGCCGCAGAGGAACCCCTTGAAATTCGCATAGGCCAATCCCCGTTGACCGTGACCATGCGCACCCCAGGGCACGACGAAGAACTGGCCGCCGGTTTCCTACTGACGGAAGGCATCCTCGAAGACCCAGCACAGCTCGCGAGCCTGCGTTCTTACGTCACATCCGCCAGCGGCAAGCACAACGGCATAGAGGTTGAATTGCGCGACTGCCAGTTCGACCCCGCGCAGATGCAGCGCAATTTTTTTGCCGCCTCCAGTTGCGGCATTTGTGGCAAAGCCTCCATCGAAGCCATTCGTCAACGTGGGCTGCACGCTCCCAATCCAGATTTCCGCTTCGATCCGGAGCTGCTGTGCACCCTTCCCGACAAACTGCGCGCTGCCCAGGCCGTCTTCAGCCATACCGGCGGACTGCATGCAGCAGGCCTGTTCAGCGCATCTGGAGAACTGCTGGTACTGCGTGAGGACATCGGTCGCCACAATGCAGTGGACAAGGTCGTCGGCTGGGCCATGCTCCAGGGTAAGCTGCCGCTATCCCAGCACATTCTGCTTGTCAGCGGGCGTGGTGGTTTCGAAATCATCCAAAAAGCGCTCGCTGCTGGAATCCCCGCGCTGGCCTCTGTTTCCGCGCCTTCCAGCCTCGCCGTCCAACTCGCGCGCGAACTGGGCCTTACGCTCATCGGCTTCCTGCGAGGTCGCCGTTTTGTGCTTTACTCCGGAGCTTTTCGATGCGCGGAAACCAGGATCTCCCCGGGCCATAATGCAGGACCGTAATGCGGGCCAGTAATGCGGGGCCGTAATTTCTCACTTTGGCCAGGCTTCTTGCACTCTACCTGCCATTGGATTGCTTTAAAAATATTTGTCAAACCAAATTACAACAACACAATTGCGAGCTAAACTCATCCAAATTAAGTGTCGCGAGAAATTCGGCTCGTGGAGGTTCACCGCTTATGTCTTCTTTCCCATTCTCTTCTTCTTCGATTCTCGTCAACGGCAAGCCCTGTGCTATCAAGCCAGGAGAACGCCTCGTCGACGTCATCAATCGCTCTGGTGAAAAGCTCCCGCAGGTTTGCTACCACCATCAGCTTGGCCCCATTCAGAGTTGCGATACCTGCATGGTCGAGGTCGACGGCGAGTTAGTCCGCGCATGTGGAACAAGCGCAGCGAACGGTATGACCGTTGCCACTGAATCCGCGAAAGCTGACGCGGCCCAGCGCGAGGCTTTCGATCGTATTCTCGGCAACCACATGCTCTACTGCACCGTCTGCGACAACAACAACGGCAACTGCACAATCCATAACACCACCGCCTTACTCGCAGTGGAGCACCAGTCGATTCCCTACAAACCCAAGCCGTATGAAGTGGACATGTCCAACCCCTTCTATCGCTATGACCCCGATCAGTGCATTCTCTGCGGGCGCTGTGTACAGGCCTGCCAGAACGTAGAGGTCAATGAAACACTGTCCATCGATTGGGAATCCGCCCACCCCCGTGTACTGTGGGATGGCGGCTCATCCATTAACGAATCGAGCTGCGTTTCCTGCGGCCATTGCGTTACCGTTTGCCCCTGCAATGCGCTCATGGAAAAAACCATGCTGCACCATGCCGGTTACTTTACCGAACTGCCCAAGTCAGCGCTCACCAGCATGATTGACATCGTAAAAGGCATCGAACCTGAGCTGGGTTACGGCGCCATCCTGCAGGTATCCGAGATCGAATCTACGATGCGCGAAAGTCGCACACGAAAGACCAAGACCGTCTGTACGTATTGCGGAGTGGGTTGCAGCTTCGATATTTGGACGCAGGAATCGGAGGCGAATCCATCGGCGCGGCACATCCTCAAGGTCGAACCGGGCCAAGGCTCGTCCAATGGAATCTCAACGTGCATCAAAGGCAAGTTCGGCTGGGAATACGTGAATAGTCCCGACCGCCTCAACAAGCCTCTTATCCGCGAAGGAGATAGCTTTCGCGAAGCATCCTGGGATGAAGCGCTCACCCTCGTTGCCCGCAAGTTCTCCGAGATCAAGGCCGAGCACGGTCCGGATGCACTCGCCTTCATCTCTTCCTCAAAATGCACAAATGAGGAAAGCTACCTGATGCAGAAGCTGGCGCGCGCCGTCATTGGCACCAACAACATGGATAACTGCTCCCGCTACTGCCAGGCTCCGGCTACCGCTGGCCTCTTCCGCACAGTGGGCTATGGTGGCGATTCCGGCTCTATCTCCGATATTGAACAGGCAGGCCTGGTTATCATCATCGGCAGCAACACCGCTGAGAGTCATCCGGTAATCGCCACGCGTGTCAAAAGCTCGCACAAGTTACACGGGCAAAAACTGATCGTGGCTGATCTTCGTGAACACGAAATGGCAAGACGAGCCGATGTCTTCCTGCATCCTAAGCCCGGCACCGACCTCATATGGCTCTCCGCCATCACTCGCTATATTCTCGACAACGGGCTCGCAAAAACCGACTTCCTCAAGCAATGGGTGAACGGAACAGATGCCTACTGGAAGAGCCTTGAATCCTTCACGCTGGAGATGGCGAGCCAGCGCACCGGCATCTCAATTGAAACACTGAAGCAGGTCGCTCACATGATCGTTGAAGCAGACGGCGTCTGCGTCCTGTGGGCAATGGGAGTCACCCAGCACTCTATGGGCTCGGATACCTCGACTGCCATCTCCAACCTGCTGCTGATCACCGGCAATTACATGCGTCCCGGTTCGGGATCTTACCCTCTGCGCGGCCACAACAACGTGCAGGGCGCCAGCGATCATGGAGCCATGCCCAACTTCTACACCGGTTATCAAAAGGTTGAAGACGCCGAAGTTCGCGCGAAGTTTGAGCAAGCCTGGGGTGTAACTCTTCCCCCTAAGCCCGGACTCGACAATCACCAGATGATCGACGCCATCCACGAAGGAAAGCTCAAGGCTATGTACGTCTTTGGCGAAGAGATGAGTCTTGTCGACTCCAACGCAAACTTTGTCGGCGATGCTCTCGCGAAGATCGACTTCCTGGTAATGCAGGACATCTTCTTTTCAGAAACCTGTCGCTTCGCCGACGTTATCTTCCCTGCCAGTCCCAGCCTCGAAAAGGACGGCACCTTTACCAGCACAGAACGCCGCATCCAGCGCCTCTACCAGGTCTTTGAACCACTCGGAGAAAGCCGGCCAGACTGGAAGATTATCCAGGATGTCGCCAATCGTTTAGGTGCTAACTGGAACTATCAACATCCTTCTGAAATCTACGATGAAATTGCCGCACTTACCCCGCTGCTGGCCGGCGTAACCTACGAACGTCTCGAAGGCTACAAGACTCTCCAGTGGCCAGTCGCCGCCGATGGCAGCGATCAGCCATTACTCTATACAGAGAAATTTAACTTCCCCGACGGCAAAGCGCGCCTCTATCCCCTCGAGTGGTCCGAGCCCACAGACCAACCGGATGCCGAGTATGATCTCCACCTCAACAACGGCCGCCTGCTCGAACACTTCCACGAAGGCAACATGACCTACCGCACCGAAGGCATTCGCGAAAAGACACCTTGCACCTTCGTTGAAGTCTCGCCCGCTCTCGCAGTAGAGCGCGGCATCGAAACAGGCACATGGGTGCAACTTATCTCACGTTACGGAAAGGTCAAAGTTCAGGCACTGGTCACGGATCGCGTCCACGGTAACGAACTCTACATGCCCATGAACTCCACCGACGAGCCCGTCAATCGCCTCACCAGCAGTCATACAGACGCGGCGACACACACACCGGCTTACAAGGAAACCTCGGTGCAAATGAACATCCTATCCACCGGCGGACCGAGCCCGTTGCCTCGGACCAACTCACGCTTCGGCAATCCCACTCCGCAGGCCGGCGTTGAAATTGAACGTAAGTGGAAGCGCGCAGACTATCGCAAACCTGGGACCACGTCCAATAGTCCGTACGTCCAGATCCAGCCGCTCAAAACCGTTTAAGGAGACACTGCTATGGCCCAGCCCATCCCTCTCAAGCTTCCGCCCCGCGACCCCAAGCAGGAACTGCAGAAACGTCTCGAAGAAGCTTCCACTGAATATGCAGCCGCGCTTCTCGATGGATACGAGTTACTGCAAAAGCTGCATGAGCACGGCATTTTCACGATTGCGCGCGGAGTTCTAAGTGCGAGCGATAAGTTGGTCGAAAGCGTCAGCTCAGGAGCTAACTCGGCCGAGTCCATCCGCACGATGCGCAACGCCCTCATCCTCGCCAAGATGCTGGGGTCGATCGACCCGGCTATTTTGCAAAGTGTGGCAACGGCAGTGGGCGAAAGCTTCGGCGATGCGAAATCGATTCCATCGCAACCACCGGGCCTCGTTTCCGTGGTTGCAGGCTTTACCGGACCAGAGCAGCGCCGAGGGCTTGGCCTTGTCAGCAACTTCCTCAAGAAGCTCGGTATGCAATTGAAATCAAGTGGGAGCGCCAGCGCCAACCACTAACTTTCTCTAAACCCGTACCGAAGAATCAGAGAACGCGGAAGGATAACTCATGCCTGACTCACGCCGCTGGAGAATTGCATTCGCTGGCTTCCTGATGCAAATGGCACTCGGGGCTGTTTACGCCTGGAGCGTCTTTAAAGCACCGCTCACCAGGCAATTTCACTGGTCTACTCCCGACGTTACGCTGACATTCACCATCTGTATCTTTGTCGTTGGCTTCGCTGCATTTTTTGGTGGCCTCTGGAACAACAAATCCGGTCCGCGCCTCGTAGCGCTCACTGGTGGATTTCTCTATGGCCTCGGCGTCTTTCTCGCCAGCTTCTCGGCAGACAAGCTCTGGTGGCTCTACATCAGTTACGGAGTCATCGGCGGCATCGGTCTTGGCTTCGCATACATCATACCGGTCGCGGTGCTGGTAAAGTGGTTTCCTGATCGTCGCGGACTCATCACCGGCATCGCCGTCGGCGGCTTCGGTGCTGGAGCCCTGATCACAGCTCCGCTCGCAACGCACCTGATTCAAAGCATCGGCGTCATGCATACCTTCGCATGGCTGGGTATCGGCTATCTCATCGTTTCAATGGGCACCGGCTACTTTATGCAAAACCCTCCCGAGGGTTACAAACCCGCTGGCTGGAGCCCAAGCGCAACACTCTCTGCCCAACGCGCAACAACCGACTATACGCTCGGCGGCGCGCTCAAAACCTGGCAATGGTGGGCACTCTGGTTCCTGCTTTTTCTCAATAGCTCAGCGGGCATCTCGCTCATTTCGCAGGAAGCGCCCATCTTTCAGGAACTCACTAAGGCCACAGCTATCGTAGCTGCCGGCATGGTCGGCATCGTCTCGATCGGAAATGCATTTGGCCGCGTATTCTGGGCCTGGATCTCCGACATGCTCACTCGCCGCTGGACCTTCGCTGTTATGTTCATTCTGCAAATCGCGCTCTTTTGGTTATTGCCAAACCTTACAGCTGCCTCTGTTGTCACCGTGATCTCTTTCATCATCCTCATGTGCTATGGAGGCGGCTTCGGCACCATGCCCGCTTTCGCGGCAGACTACTTCGGTTCAAAAAACGTTGGCCCCATCTACGGCCTCATGCTCACAGCATGGGGATTCGCTAGCGCCTTTGGCCCATTGCTGATCGCTAACCTGCGTCAATCAACGGGAAACTATGTCAGCGGCCTGCATATAATCTCTGGAATCATGGCCATCTCCATCCTGCTGCCAATCTTTATCTCTCCACCGCGTCCTCGCGTCTGACGCAACAGAAATCCCCATCGGTCCCTATATAAACGAAGCGACGAAGGACCAAATTTACAGCAATCCGCGGCGTTGAAATAGCGGATGGTTTATCATGGGTGCAAGGAAGTGTGGCCGAGTGGTTTAAGGCAGCGGTCTTGAAAACCGCCGAACCTGTGAGGGTTCCGTGAGTTCGAATCTCACCGCTTCCGCCATCCATTTTTTAAAGCAGCAGTTTATACAGAGTTTGAATAACTTACGATCTCCCGCCAATTACACAGATATTCCGCCACAACAGGACGGAAGAGCTGTCTCTATCTCCCACGATCTGCAAGTGGATTTCTATCCCTGAATTCTAAAGGTGAAGAGAATATCCTGAATTTGTTGCAGTGACAGATGAAAAGACCAGGGTTCGATCATATTGAAAGTTTTCGCGGCGAGTATCCACAGCCAAGGTTGAAATCTCCAGACACTATTTTCATATTTCGTAACGATTCGATTTACAGCTGATCTCGACATATGTAACTTAAAAGCTCATATATTTTAATAACTCTGAACAAAATTTATTTATCTTTTCTTGATTTAATATCCGTCGATATGTATCGTTACGATTTTATTTAAGAAACAAGAACATACCGTTGATTGTGCAATTGGTCCTTGGATTCATGCATACTGATATACGCTTGATCAACAGTCTTGAGCCGAGGGGAGGATGCCGAAGATCGATGTCTGAACGCACAAAGTTCACAATGCGCGATGTGGCGCGCCTTGCCAACGTTTCGACCTCCACGGTCTCCGCTGTCATCAATGAAACCGTTGCCGTAAGCCCCGAACGCAAGAAGCGCGTTCAGGATGCGATGGCGGCGCTTGATTACCATCCTGACGAGGTTGCACGCAGCCTCAAAACCGGTAGAACAAACGTAATCGGAGTTGTAATTCCAGACATTACAAACGCCTTCTATCCTGAAGTAATCAGCGGAGTAGAAGAGGCAGCCCGGCAGGCAGGATACGGCGTACTTTTCTGCAATTCCAGTGAAGATGCGCACAATGAAGCCAGGCATCTAGCGATGCTTTCCGCAAGGAGAGTCGATGGAGTTATCCTCGCATGCTGCGCAACTCCGAGCGCCTTCGATGCTGTAATCCGACGACGATTTCCAATGGTGTTCGTAGATCGGGTTCCCCCCGGCACCATCGGAAGCACCGTTTCATCCGACAATGTAGACGCTGGTTATGAAGCGACAAAACACCTGATCAAGCTTGGCCATAAACGCATCGCGATGCTTATCGGGACTCTGGATTTA
Source organism: Acidicapsa ligni (assembly GCF_025685655.1). Lineage (NCBI taxonomy): Bacteria > Pseudomonadati > Acidobacteriota > Terriglobia > Terriglobales > Acidobacteriaceae > Acidicapsa > Acidicapsa ligni. The sequence goes on from NZ_JAGSYG010000001.1 coordinate 103,323, forward strand.
TCACCCCACCGTGATCGGCTCGATGGCTTCAGAAAGGCAATGCAGGAGTACCACCTCCCGATAAGGGATGAGTACCTGATAGGCGGCGGCGTTCAAATTGAGGATGGCAGGAAGGCTGGCCTTCAGTTACTGGCCTGTTCGCCCTGTCCAACTGCGATCGTCGTAAGCAACAACAAGCTCCTGCTCGGGCTCTTTGAAGCCATTGACAAGCGAAAAATTAAAATCCCCGCTCAATTAAGCGTCGTGGGCTTTGACGATTACGTGTGGAATCGCTATGTTACTCCAAGCCTCACCGTGATCGCACAGCCCACTGGAGAGATGGGGCGGTGTGCCTTCGAGCTATTGCACCAGATCATAAACGCCAGTTCCAATGATGTGATTACAAAACAGATTCAATTGAAGACTGAATTACACGTAAGAAACTCCACCGCTGCTCCCGCTCCAGAGCCTCGTAAAAAATAGCCGCTACCTGATACACAAAAACACGTCTCTCTGCTCAACAAAAACATAGGTTAAAGTCGGTGTTTCCTTGTAACCACTCAAAGCGATAACTCTCTGTGGATCAAATCGTAACGTTCCTATTGAAAACTTTAATTGTGATCCGTTAAAATCCTCGAGTCGAATCGAGGTTTATTCCAACATGTCTCAAACTGTCTATCTGGTCGCAAGCGGAGACCTACGCCCATCCGCCAACCAAGTCTGCTGGCCTGCTCAAAACACCCTGGAACAGGCGCTCACCGCCGCGCTGCAAAGCCTTGGATGCGAAGTCAAGCGAGCGCACCCATTTGAAGCCAGCAAGGGACATGGCTTCATCGATAGCCAACGATATGGAATGGACGTCTTTGCCTCAATTCCCAAAGATGCTCCAGTCATCGTCGCCGAGGCCGTCTGGCAATATACGCACCATGTGCTGCCAGGGCTGCGCTTTCATCGCGGGCCGATTCTTACCGTAGCGAACTGGTCGGGGCAATGGCCAGGGCTCGTTGGCCTGTTGAATCTAAACGGATCTCTCGTCAAAGCTGGTGTCTCCTTCAGCACCATCTGGAGCAAGGATTTCACCGACACATACTTTCTCGATGGCATTCAAGAGTGGCTCGATAGCAAGCACATCACTCACGACTTGAGCCATGTGCGCGATCTGGATATTCACTCGCTGCCCGAAGAATCCGTCACCAATGGTCGTGAACTCGCCGCAAATCTACTGCACCGAAAAGCGATCATCGGGGTATTCGACGAGGGATGCATGGGCATGTACAACGCCATCATCGATGATGAACTCCTGAATCCCGTCGGCGTATTCAAGGAGCGCTTGAGTCAGTCCGCACTCGTGGCAAGAATGACGACGGTGAAGGACGAAGAATCAACCAAAGCGAGACAATGGCTTGACGACAAGGGGCTCCATTTCAAGACCGGTCAGGATGAGCACACGGAGTTGACCGATGCTCAGATTCATCAGCAACTCAAGATGTATATTGCCTCAGTCCGCATCGCACATGAGTTTGGCTGCGACGCCATCGGCATTCAGTATCAGCAAGGACTAAAAGACCAGGTTCCCGCCTCCGACCTGGTCGAGGGGCTCTTGAACAATACGGAACGGCCTCCAGTGTTCGATGAAAAATCCGGCGAAGAACTATACGCAGGAAAGGCTCTTCCGCATTTCAATGAAGTGGATGAGGGCGCAGCATTGGACGCCGTCATAACGAACCACTGCTGGACCGCTCTCGGACTCGATCCCGCCACAACCCTGCATGATCTTCGTTGGGGAGAGCACTTCACGTCACCCGAGTTGGACGAATACGTGTGGGTGCTCCAGATATCAGGCGCCGCTCCGGCCAGCCACTTTGTAGACGGCTATAAAGGCGCGACCAGCGAACGTCAGCCTCCAATGTACTTCCCTCTCGGCGGCGGAACGCTCAAGGGAATTGGAAAGCCCGGCGAGATCGTCTGGAGCCGCATCTTCGTCGAAGACGGCGCATTGCATCTCGACATCGGACGCGGTTCCGTCGTCCGGCTGCCAGAGCAGGAAGAAGCTCGCCGCTGGTCACAAACAACAAGTCAGTGGCCGCTGGTGAGTACAGTTTTCCATGGAATCACGCGCGATTCCTTCATGGCTCGCCATCGTGCAAACCACGTAAGCATCGCCTACGCTCCCGATGCTGAAACTGCAACCAAAGCACTCGCTCTCAAAGCCGCGATGTTCCATTCCCTCGGAGTCCATGTGCATCTGTGCGGCTCCGTGGGCCTCAACTCCACACGCTGATCGATCGGCATACAGGAGCATCTCCAGTGAGCGTTGTAGCAGGCGTAGACTTTGGAACAATGAGTGTCCGGGTGTCGGTCTTTGACAATCTCAAAGGCCGCCTCGGATCTGGAATCGCAGAGTACGAAGTAATCCGAAAGGCCAGCGACAATACCTTCGCGACGCAGAGTCACGAAGCCCAGTTGAACGCTCTTCAACTCGCCATAAGCCGCGCGCTTCAATCGAGCGGAGTCGATGGAAAAGAGATTCGAGCTATTGCAATCGATACAACTGGATCGACAATCATCCCCGTAGGCAAAGATCTTCAGCCTCTCGACGATTACTACCTATGGTGCGATCACCGGGCTTCTCACGAAGCCAGTGAAATAACCCAGGCTGCACGCGATCAAAATCTCGAAGCACTCGCATGGTGCGGGGATGCCTATTCCTCCGAGTGGGGATTTTCAAAGCTCCTTCACTGGCTTCGCAATAACCCCGACAAGCGCAAGGATTTCGTTACGGCCGTTGAGAACTGCGATTTAATCGTTGCTACTCTTTGCGGCATCACGACAGTGGAAGATCTTCCCCGCAGCATCTGCGCCATGGGCCACAAATGGATGTGGAATCCAAAATGGGGCGGCTTTCCGTCGGAAGAATTTTTTCAATCCGTCGATCCTCTCCTCGCTGGCATACGTGAGAAGCTCGGCGGACATTACCAGGCATCCGACCAGATCGCAGGAACCCTCACGGAACAATGGGCTGCACGGCTCGGCCTGCAAGCCGGCATTCCCATTCCAGTCGGCGCGCTCGATGCCCATTGGGACGCAGTGGCATCCCACATTGGCCTTGGCGATGTAGTCAATGTGATTGGAACATCCACCTGCATCATCGGCGTCAGTCAAAATCAAACACTCGTTCCAGGCGTTTGTGGAGTCGTGCCCGGCTCCGTATTGCCGGAATACGTAGGCATTGAAGCTGGCCTGTCGGCTGTGGGAGATTTGTTTGACGGCATCGCGCAAAGAGCCGGCATGACAGTCTCAAATCTTACTCAAGGACTCGAAGAGTATCGGGCCGGACAAACAGGCCTGCTGCGCCTGCCCTGGGATAACGGCGACCGCACCGTGCTGGTAAACCCCAATCTCGGCGGCGTAACCTTCGGCTGGAACAGGATGCACACGGCCAAGGACGAGCTTTTTGCCGCGATTGAAGGCACTGCCCTTCACACGCGCATCATCCTCGAACATATGGAAGCACACGGAACCCCTGTAACTCGAATCATCAATGGGGGCGGAATTCCTCAGAAGAATCAGACACTCAATCGCGTCTATGCGAACGTATTGAATAAGCCCGTTTTAGTGCCCTCTCAAGATGTCACAAGCCTGGGCTCGGCAATCTTCGCCTTTGTTGCGGCTGGCGATTACGCCTCGATTCAAGAGGCTCAAAATGCACTCTGCCCTTCCTATGAGACCTTCCTGCCAGATCCTCAACAAGCCGCGATATACGACAGGCTTTACACCATTTTTCGCGAACTCTATTTCTCGCTAGGTTCTCCGGATTCCACTGCTGTACATATCGGAGCGGTGTTGCCTTCTCTGCGACAGATAGCACTTGATGCTCAGACTCAAAATTGCAGCGTGGCGATTGCAAGCGATTGAATATGAGCCATGAATAGATAGCCTTCTAACGCATCCGAGGAGTGCTAACCACGTGCCTGAGCATCGGCGTAAACACTGACGAGTTATTCTTCACGGAAGCGATAGCCAATATGGCTTTCGGTCAGGATATAAACCGGGTGAGCAGGATCGTCTTCAATTTTCCTTCGCAGTTGGTTGATGACAACGCGTAAGTATTCGCGCTCGTTGCTGTAAAGCGGTCCCCAGATGGACCGCAGCAGATTTTCGTGCCTGACGGGCCTTCCAGCGTGCTCCATCAAACAACGAAGGGTCTCGTATTCTTTTGGAGCAAGACGTATCCGCTCCCCTTTTTTCTCTACAATGCGGCGATTGGCATCGAGCGTGATCTCACCTACGATGCTGATCAGCTCTGGTCCCCCAATCGGGACGCGCCGCCGCCGAATGACTCCTCGCAGCCTTGCCGTCAGCTCCCCTATCTGAAATGGTTTCGTGACATAGTCAAACGCGCCCGCGTCCAACGATTCGACAATATCCTCTTCATCGTCGCGAACAGTGAGCATAATGATCGGCAGTCCAGGAAAGGTTTGACAGATTCTTCGACACGTTTCGTTCCCTCCCATTCCCGGCATATTGATATCGAGTAGGACCGCGTCATAGTTGACCATGCGCAATTGTATGAGCGCATCCTCCCCATTATGGGCTTCTCCGACCGCAAATCCCAATGCGCCCAATGTCTCAAACAGACTCTGGCGAATTCCTGCATCGTCTTCAACAACCAGCACCTTGCTCTTCTGGATCATGTCTTCTCCTTTGCCATGCGTGGTAGCGCGATGGCGAACGTTGTTCCATTTACGTGATCACTCTCAACCCATGTTCGGCCTCGATGAGCTTCGGCGATGCGCCTCACTACAGAGAGACCAATCCCGGTACCGGAGATGGATTTGACCGATTCAGAACAACGATAAAAGCGTTGAAATACTTTTTCTCTTTCGTCATCGGGAATGAATGAGCCCTCATTCTTGATTCTTATGACCAGTTCCGCTTCTTCTTCTCGAACCACAATGACCACCGGCGACTTAGGACGGCTATACTTTGCCGCATTGTCGAGGACCTGAAAAAGGGCCATCTGAAGCAGCTTCCTGTCCGCATATACAGCGTTGCAACCGGAACTCAATTGAAAGTCGATAGGGTGCCTAGCCAGTTCCTGTAAGGATTCGGCGAGCGTGTTTTGAATCAGTCGGACGACGTCAATCTCCTCGCGCTTAACCTTCAGATCGCCGCTATCCAACTTCGCAGTGAGCAGCAGATGCGTGGCGAGATCGCTGAGATGCCCTGCATGGCGATCGATCAAGCCAACCAGTTTTTGTTCTGTACCGGAGAGTGTCTTCATCGCGAGCAGACCGGAACTTGAGGCCCTGATTGTCGTGAGAGGGCTTTTGAATGCGTGTGCCAGACCATCCAGAATGGCAGAACGAAGTTGCTCACTCTGCTTTGCAGCTTCTGCGTTTGCCTCGGTAAAGAAGGATCGCGCCCTCTCGATCGCAACCGCAGCAAGTGAAGCGACTGCATCGACCGAGGCAGAGTCAAGCGAATGTCCCGAAAGGAGAATAGCCCCAATAGGTCTCGTTCCTGATCGCAGTACCCGCCTGGAGATTCCACTGCTCAAGTCGTCTTCGTTTGCTTCAAGAGAAAAAACGGAGCGCACTTCGCCATCGGGGAAATCGCAATCGCCACTCTTGCAATGATGCATCTCATAGGCATTCCAAAGAGCAACGCCTTTAACCTGCAGACTGAAACGCATAAGATCGACGATCTGCTGATCGACCGCCGCGTCGCGACTGATGAGCAGAACATGCTGGCTGAGTTCGTACAACTTCTGCTGTTGAGCCTGGCGTCGCTCTAACTCGCGAGCATGGTTGCTTACCTGATTCGAAAGGCTACTGACGAGCAGAGCAGTTGCTTCGAAGATCAGGATAGCTATCCAATCATGCGAATCCGTGATGTAAAACTGGAACAGGGGTTCGGTAAAAAAATAATCGAGACAGACAACAGATAGAATTGAAACGAGACTCGCTTCTAACAAGCCCCAACGAATCGCGATGACCACCACCAGAAAGAGATGGATGGAGGTCGCGGCAGATAGATTAAAGTGAAGCCTGAAGGAAATAAGTGTAAGCAGCATTGCAGAGGCACTGCCGCCAGCAATCCTGCGCAGGACTACCTTGATAGGTGTGGTAGTCATCCGTTTACCTCTACTAAAACTATAATGAGCCGGGCATAAGTAAACCGTTAGGAAAGACTTTATGCATTGCTGACGGCGTTCGCGATTCACTGAAAGTGTCGGTCTTTTGCCGGCATACGAGGTGATTCAGCATGAGCTTACTTAGAGGCTTTCTTTCACGAAACAAAGCAACACGCATGTCCCCAGTAGAGGATACAGCCGTGTCGCTTCGACAGGAGCAGAACAGCGCTCGTTGCACTCACAGACAGAAGAAACGAAATGTTCTGATGAGTGTTTTATTTGTATCTGGCATTTTCTGTCTGTTGTTTGTTGCAGGGTCGTTTGCACACGCACAATCGACGTTTGGAAGTGTTAGAGGCAATGTACTGGACGTCAGCGGAGCAGCGATTCCAGGCGCGCAGATCGTGCTGCACAGCACAGATGAAGATACAGAACGCACAGTCGATACGGATGCCTCAGGCGCATTCATCTTTGAGAACGTAAAGGCTGGCAAGTACACGCTGCGCGCTCATCGCGATGGCTTTGCCGACACGGTTGTGTCGGGTATCTCCGTGGAAGCACGACAGGACTTGAGACTTGGAGCTACGCTCAACGTGGCGGCAGAGGCGACAACAGTCGAAGTGTCCGGAGCAGCTGACCAGATCAATACGGAAAACGGAACAATCGGCGACTCGAAGACCAATATCGAGATGACGCAGCTACCGTTGAATAACCGCGCAACCACGACAAGTCCGTTAGGCGCCCTGGCGCTGTCTCCCAACGTGCAGACGGATAGTGCAGGCAACATCGCACTCGGCGGAGCAAGCTCCTCCATGGTGAACTTCTCAGTCGATGGCATCTCAACTGCCAACGTACGTCAGAACGGCGCCTTGCAGGACGCCTATCCTTCGCAGGAGGGAATTGCAGCAGTCAAGGTGACATCGTTCAACAACAGCGCGGAGTTCTCTCAGATCGGCGATGTGACGTTCACCACGAAGAACGGAACAAGCGAATATCACGGAAGCGTTTTCGAATATCTGCAGAACCAGGCACTCGATGCCGATCCATATGGCTCTGACTCCAAGGCTCCCAAGAAATTCAATACATTTGGTTTTTCGCTAAGTGGACCGGTCGTGATTCCGCATCTTTATGACGGACACAGCAAGACGTTTTTCTTTGCCGACTATGAAGGCAACCGGCGTAGCACTGCAGTATTCCAGCAAGAGGTAGTTCCAACCGCGGCTGACAGAAGCGGCGATCTCTCCGACATCGGCGGTCCTACAATCGCAGCGACGCAGATCAATGCAACCGCCAAAGCACTGCTTGGCTACTACCCGATGCCAAACGTGCCGGGCGCAACCAATCAGACGAAAACGATCAACTATCAGAACTTTCAAGCAACCCCATCCCACACCGATGGCGCGGACATACGAGTCGATCAGACGATCTCCTCGAAGCAATCAGCTTATGCGCGCTTCAGCCGCAAGAACATATCCTCGGCCTTCGCGAACCTATTCTTGCCGGATGATGTGGACTCCATTCACAACCGCAGCTTGCTGATCTCGCATACGTACTCGATCACACCAAGGCTCTTGAATGAATTCCGCTACGGTTTCACGAATGTCACGACCAACGTCAACTTCCCGATTCAAGGCTCAACCGCATTAAGCCAGTTGGACCTGAACGGCGTTGACATCAGTCAACATCCGTTGACCCACGCGTTTCCTACCTTTAACTTCAGCGCAAGCACTCCCTTCCCAACCATCGGAAGAGACAAGGCAGGCATCACTCAGTCAAGAACCACTCAATTCAGCGACAACCTCACCTACACCTTCGGCAGGCACACGGTAAAGGGTGGCATTGACGTTCGCCGTGTACGCTACTTCGACCTGGAAAGCTTTGCGCCGGAGTTCGCCTCGGATGACTTCGGCAACTTCGTCTTTCAACCGCAATATGGACAGGCCCCAGGGCAGGAGTTTACAGGCAACGCTTTTGGCGACTTTCTCGAAGGCGCTCCGACTACGCTTTACTTCGCCGTCTCCAGCCCGGACGTAGGCGGAACTGCTACGCAATATAGCTTCTTCGGCCAGGACGAATTCCAGGTAAACAGCCGTATAACGCTCAGCTACGGTCTGCGCTGGCAGATTCTCCCTGGCTTCCAGGAAGATGGCGGCAATCTCGCTAACTTCGATCAGCGGAACAACTCGATCGTTGTCCCGGATGCATTGGCCGGATATCTCACCAGCCAGAACATCACTTCTTCCAACATCGCATTTCAGCAGTCATTCAATGCATGCCCGGCCGGTACAGCAGCGGGATCTGTAGTCAACGGCATAAGCTGCACCGCATACGTTACAGCCAGTCAGGACGGCCTGCCGCAGGGCCTGCGCCAGACCTACAAGGGCGATTTCCAGCCTCGTGTCTCGATTGCCTATCGCCCGTTCAACGACACCAAGACCGTGGTGCGCGCTGGTTTCGGTGTCTACACGATGACCAACCTCGGACCGCTCTCGTTTAACAACAGCGGTAACCCAACCTCGAATCTGCACATCTATTCCAACTCCAACTCGGCAGGACAGAATACTCCGCAGATCGTTTTCCCAAACACCGCGCCTGCTACCACCGGCGGCCCGACCTTTGGCGGTGGCGGACTGGACCAGGGAGTGAATCCTAACTTCCGCGATCCACAATCTAACCAATGGAATGTGACCGTGGAGCGGCAACTATCGAATGCCACCTCGCTTCGTGCAAGCTACGTTGGCATGCATAGCTACCGGTTGAACATCACCGAGGATCTGAACCAGATTCCGGCCAGCACGATTCCATACAACTCAGGAGCTACCGCGGGAGTCTTCGTCGATAACCGTGCTCCATACCAGAACTGGACGACGCTCTACAGCACATTCAATGCGGGTGAGGCGAACTATCACGCGTTCGAAGTACAAGCCACTCATCGCTTGGAACATGGACTCTACCTGGATGCCAACTACACGTATGCCAATAATGTAGCCGACAACCAGGGCGATGCACCCAACGCATTTGCGGGTGAGGTCAACTACGGACTTCCGATTGCCGATCATTTCCACGTCAAACAGGACCTCGGAAATGTTTCAGGTACTCGCCACAACCGCATGCTGCTGACTGGTATGTACCAGCTTCCCTTTGGCAAGGGACGCCAGTTCATGAACACAAGCGCGTTCAAGGATGCCATCCTCGGAGGTTGGGATCTGACTACCATCACGCTGCTGGAAACAGGCCCCTGGCTCACCCCGAGCATCAGCGGATCTGCCGATCAGTCGAACACGAACGTCGTTAATCGCGGCGCAGTGCTTCGTCCCGACGTTGTTTCCGCAGGCACTGCGAATGCCGTCACCTACAACAACATGTCTTTCCTGGCTACCCCAGTAGGAGCAGGCCGCTTCGGCAATGCCGGAGTCGGAATCATTCAAGGGCCTGGAACAGCTACCGTAAGCCTTGGCGTTGCGAAGCGATTCACCATCACAGAAAGGGTACATGCGCGCTTCGAGACAACCTTTACGAACGTCCTGAACCACACCAACTTTGCACCACCAGTAACGGCGATCGATAACTCGCTATTCGGACAGTTGACTGGACCGCAAACAGCAGAGAACGCCGGAAATCGTACCGGACAGGCGGCGCTCAGAATCGACTTTTAATTAAATTAAATCCATTGGGGGTGAAAAGAGATTCTTCCTCGCGCCCCCTTAAAACCGCCAAACGGCGAACAGGCTAAGCCTGTTCGCCGTTTGAATTTTGTGAAGCCCAGATGTTCAATCTTCCCAGGCAATCAGCCGGTTGTATCTTGCTTCTCTTATAGCTTTCCTTACAACTTCACGGAACCCAGGTAAGGATCGCTGACACTTTCCCTGCCTGTCTCAATATGACCCGCGTAGCGATAATCAAGAGCAGCTTCCTCTTTTACGTGAATGCGCAAGTCGTACCAGTTGGAGCTTGAGGCCAAATTGATCTCCAGCTTTGTATGGCCGGACGGGCTGCCGCCAGCATTCAGCTTGATCAAACGCTGCTTGCTTCCGTAAGCCATATCGTCGACCACAATGGTAAGCGGATGCTCTGAATCATTGGCGAGTTGAAGTTCGAGATTGCCCGTTGCAGCTCCTGCAACGAACACGGGTTGGAGTTGAACTTTCAGCATGGGAGCACTGGCCGTTCCTCTGAATTCGCGGAAGAAGCCATTCGGACCAGACACGCAAAGGTGATAGGCCTCATCTTCGAAGTCCTCCAGCTTCCACTGCCCCAGAATGCGATCACCGGCGGAAACTGCATAGTCCCACGCACGGCCAGTCTCGAATTTAGAAGAAGATCCATCCTGAGCCCGAACTCGTCCACTTGTATAAACCCGAAACGGCGCGCCTGCGGATCGCTCACCGAACATGGTGCGGCCTGCAGAAAATTGAATATCGAACGTCTTTCGATCGGCATTCAACGATCCCTCGGCCCCGAGTTCATAGGGCAACGCACACATAGGCCGCACGCCATGTTCCTGATGCGGAAGCATGTGGCTGGAGCGAGGATTGGATCGCACCTCCGCGATTTCATCCGCATTCAGCTTCTTGAAGTTATTGGGAACCGGCTTGAATTTCGCCTTGTAGATCGACGCAAAAAAAGGATCACGCTGCACAGAAGAAGGCATAGCGGTCTCCTTCGGTGCGTGTGCTCGGAAGGCCGATGTCAAATCACCGCAGACCGTGCGCCGCCATGCGCTAATGTTGTTCTCGCGAATCGCAAGACCGTTCCGATGACTCACGAACTTCTCTAGAAATTGCAGGATGGACGTGTGATCGAAGGTTTGCGAACAAACATAACCGCCCCTGCTCCAGGGCGATGCAATGACCAACGGAACGCGGAAGCCCAGCCCGATAGGACCAGGACGCCCTTTCCACGGCGGATATACCTCTCGGATTTCGTCTTCCTGCTTTTGAGGCACATATTCAACCGATGAATCGATTCCCGATGACACTTTACCCGTGTCCGCGCGCCCAGGCTGAGGCGGTACGAAGGGCGGCACATGATCAAAGTAACCATCATTTTCGTCATAGCAGAGGATGAAGATGGTCTTCTTCCACACTTCAGGATCGTGCGTAAGAATATCCAGTGTTTCGGAGAGATACCACGCGCCGTACCAGGGCGAAGACGGATGATCTGAAAATCTCTCCGGCGGCACAATCCAGGAGACGGTCGGAAGCTTGCCCGCACGCACATCCTCGCGGAACTGATAGAGCACATCTCCCTTGGGAACCAGCATCTCTCGTTCCGTCTCACCATCCTGAACCTTCATGCTGGTGAGTTCGCGATAATGGGGGTCGCCTTCGTTCGTGGTGAATGCCTTATTGTGGACATTCTTCGCATGCTCGGGCAGGCTGTCGAAGGCTTCGTCTGTGCAGGTCTTGAGTTCATGTTGAACCTGTGCCAGTTCGCTCTGCAAAGATTGCATCTTCTTTGTGTCGGCATCGGAGAGAGGCTGCGGCTGGCTCTGCAATTGTTTCTGCTCGACGGCGATCGAAGCTTCTCTTGCCACCAGGTAGCGTCGGCGCGTACGGGAAAAGCGCACCCGATAGTTCACGAAATATTCAAGAGTGTTATCGTCGAAATTCGATAACCAGGCGTCTTCATCCTCGTTCAATCCCGTAGGCAGACTGATCTCATTCTGATAGATACGCCACGATACTCCCGCCTCTTCCAGCCGTTCGGGGAATGTCTTCCAGTCCAGCTCAAGATCGTATCCCATGTCCTCATTCAAGACGTGCGCCTTGGAATCGATGGACTGCTCCGCGCGAACCGTTCCGGTCCAGAGATGAAGCCGGTTCGGCTCTGTCGCAGTGAGGGATGAGCAGAAGTTCTGATCGCAGATGGTGAATGCATCCGCCAGAGAGTAATAAAACGGAATATCTTCGCGCGTGTAATAGCCGAGCGTGAGAGGCATGTGGGCATACTCTTTATGGCTGCAAGCCTTGGCATCAATCCAGCCATCGTGCTTGCCATCGTTGCGAGCATCCGCCTGGTCTACCCATCCGTGTGGGAGCGAGCCCATCCATGTTGCCTTTGAGTTCTTGATGTCCAAACGAAAGGGCGCAAACGTCTCACCGGCCGCGCTGCTCTGCAGCCATACCGGGTTGCCGTTCGGCAAGGTCATCGCGCGGGGATCGTCAAAACCACGGACACCACGCAGCGTTCCGAATGTGTGATCGAAAGAGCGATTTTCCTGCATGAGAATCACCACATGCTCGGCATCGAGATAAGAACTTCCGGGCGCAGGATCAATAGCAAAGGCTTTCTGGATTGAAGCGGGAAACGTGCCGCTGACAGTACCACCAGCCGCAAGCATCGCAGCGGCTTTCAGAAAATCGCGTCGTGAATTCATATAGCCTCTCTGGGAAGTGATTCTCTTTGTGTTGAAACAGCCAGATCGGAGCAGGCTGTCACGAATGCGTGAAGTCTTCGGATCTCAGTTCAGATCTAACGTCGCATGATCTTCTGTACGTGTTTCCACCGTCACAGCTCGGAAAAACAACCATCGAGGATCGTAACCGCATCGGTCAGGTGTTGCTCATCGATGGTCAAAGGCGGCGTCAACGCAAGGATCGAACCCATCGTTACCTTGAAGCTGAGCCCCTTGCCTAACGCGGAATACATGATCCGCTCTGCCTCGTGCTCTGCAGGTGAGCCATCATCGCGACGAAGCACAACGGCTACGAGCAGCCCAAGTCCGCGAACCTCCTTGATCAAGCGATGCCGGGTCTGCAGCTCTTTGAGTTGATCGACAAACTTTGCGCCGAGAGTTCGTGAACGCTCCACCAATCCCTCCGACTCAATGACTTCAATCGTTGCAAGAGCAGCGGCACATGCGACTGGATTCTTCTCGTGCGTGAAGTGTCCAAGAGCGCGGTCCTGGCCGATGTCGAGGTCTTCGCGTGCGAGCAATGCCGCTATAGGGAACGATCCGCCGCCCAGGCCCTTGCCAATCACCAGCATGTCCGGAACAATGCCGTATTGCTCGCATGTGAACATCGATCCGGTTCGGCCCAGGCCATTCGGTATCTCATCGAGAATCAAGAGCGCGCCGTGACGATCGCAGATTGAGCGAAGCTTGCGCCAGTAATCCTGCGGCGGCACGATTCCCGTACTTCGAACCGTTTCTGCCACAACAGCCGCAACATCTCCCTCTTTACGCAGAATGTATTCGACATAGTCAGCACATTGCAGGCTGCATTGTCGTCCGCACCGAAAGGGGCAGGAGTCCGGATCGGGTGGAGGAGCATGCTCGGACCCTGGCAACAGCGGCCCGATGTTGTTTCGAAACAAAGCCTCGCCGCCGATAGAGATCGTATCCAGCGTCGCCCCATGAAAGGAGTCCCACATGGACACCGTCTTGAAGCGGCCCGTGGCCATGCGCGCCAGCTTGATAGCCATAGAGATGGCCTCTGCTCCGCCGGGTGCGAAGAGACATTTGTTCAATGTGCCCGGAGAAAGTTCAGCCAGCTTTCGTGCGAGCCCAACAGCATATTTGTTGGTGTAGCGGCGCGTGCAAAAGGGTAGCTGTTCCAGTGCCTCATAGATTGCGGCCTTCACCCTGGGATGGCCGAAACCCACCTGGTGCACATTGTTTCCATGAAAATCCAGGTAGCGGCGACCCTGCATATCGATCAGGAAACTTCCCTCGCATCCGCTCAGAGCGTTCAGACATGGAGAAGAGAGAGATTGATGGAGAAAATACCGGGCGTCCTCTTCAAGCAAGGCAACAGTCTGCTCGTCGAGATGCTCCTGTTGCCAATCCGTCCGCGCCGATGAGAGATTCACATCTCCCTCTGACTGCGCCACCCTGTTTTGCGTATCTTCCTCTTTCATCTTCACCCTCGTCTGGTCACGATCAAGAGACCGGCTGCATTACTTCATCATCGAATTGAGCTTGCTTCTGAACCGGAGGTTTCAGATTCCACATCGGGGTTAGGATAGCGCCAGCCAGGAAGGCGGCAACGGCAAAGATCATGAAGAGATGATTCCAGCCATACCGCGTACTGATGTAAACGACCAGATAAGGAGAAAAGAGCGCACCCAGGTGCCCGATGCCATCGACTATTCCCGCTGCGGACGCAGCAGCTTTCTCTCCACCGATATCCTGCGCGGCTGCTCCTGAAAGGAGCGTATCTGGCCCATAGGAAAGGATGCCCGCAAGGATGACGACAATCGCAGTGCCCACTTTCCCGTAGGTTGCAAACAGCGGATAAGCAAGCATTACAACAGCAAGCCCGAACAACATGACCACCGATACCGGGGCGCGCCGGGATTGCACGAGACGATCGGAGATGTAGCCTGCCGCGACAGCGCCCACAATGCCAACCAACTCATAGAGAGATGAAACATATCCCGCGGTCGGGAGCGAATATCTGAGCTGGTCCACCATATAGAAAGGTAGCCAGAACATCAGCGCGTACCGGCACATCTCCAAAAAGAAGTAGGAGATGCTGACCACCCACAATTGGGGCTTCGCAAGCAGCTCTTTCAACTCGCGTCCGCCGGAACGAGTTGCCGGGACTGCCAACTCGTCCTGCTCGGCCGCACTGGGCAGACCGGCCTCCTTCGGGCTTTCGTCCACTCCAAAGAAGAAGAGAACAGCGACAGCAAGCACGATCAGCGAAGGAAAGACGAAGCCTCGGCGCCATCCCAGGCCGGGGAGAAGCATATGCTGCGCGACTGCCCAGGTCGCGAATACGGTTGCCAGAAATCCGCCGAGGACATAGTTGGTCCCCCACCACGCCATGACCACCCCGCGGTTCCGGCTACCGAACCAACTGGCCATGATCTTTACCAGGCCCGACCAGCCCGTCGACTGCCCTACGCCATTCAGGCACGCGAAGACGAGAAGCCAGATCAACGACGCTCGCACGCCCATCAGCAGGTTGCTGCCGGCAACAAGCAGCAGGCCAAATCCGACAACACGTTTCGGTCCGATGCGGTCGGAAAGGAATCCGAACCCGAATTGACCGACCGCATAAAAGAAGCTGTACCCCGCGATAATATTCGCGAGGTCGATGCTGCTCAGACCTGACACACCATGAAGCAGCGGTAGTACGATGCTGATATTTTTCCGGCAAAAATAAAACCCTGCGTAAGTGATCCAGGTAAGCAGAAAAATCTTGTGGCGGGCAGTAAGACGCATCAAAACTCCGACTTCACTCCATTGAACTCGAAACAAACAACATAGAGCCGGCGCAGGGCTGGCGAAAACTTCAATCGACAGCTTGCCTCACGTCCGATGCTGTTACCTGCACAAGGGCCTGGCTCATCTGCAGGTCTCGTCAAACAGGCACTTTAGCCCCGCGTATACCGTTCTGTTGCTTATGTTGTCAGGTACATGCAAATGGCGAAACGTTCAGTATGGTTAGGCCGATCAGACTGCCCGTTATCTAACGCCTTATCGTCCCAATGAGCCTCTATGTCAACGTCCTGTAATCTGCACGGAATATCATCATGCTTTGAGATTGCCCTGCCAGAGCCATGTCCATCACTGAAGAGATTCAACCTGCCGAATTTGAACGCTACGCCACGCAACTGGGTGACGAGCTTGAGATTGTATGTAAAAGTTCGGCGTTTCGCACCAGTCCAAAGAGTTGTGAGTTTTTGCGGCATATCGTGCATCACACGCTCCACGACGATACCGCGCAGCTCAAAGAGCGGCTTATAGGAATATTGCTCCTGGGGCGTGAAACTGCTTATGACACGGGGACCGACGCCGGGGTTCGCGTTCGTGCCAACGACGTTCGGAAGCGTCTCGTCGCATATTGTAAGACGCTCGACGCGGATCGGCGCTTTCTCTTTGAGCTTCCGACCGGCTCGTATGTTCCGCGGTTCTTCCGGTTGATTCCATCCGCCGATCCAGCATTGGAAGAGAATGAGCAGGATGTTCTGCTGCCTCTCCATCTGGAAAGTGGGCCTCCGCTCTCATTGCAGTGGGTCGCTGCCCCCACCCTGATTGCTTTATTTCTCTGTATCGTCTGCCTTCGCTGGCAGATTGCAGAAGAGCATCCGTTTACCAGCTTCTGGCAGAAGGTATTTCAGGATCACCAGGTTTCTTTTTACCTTTCCCCTCTGAAAACGGAACGCGGAGAGGATCTCGTTGCCATGCGAGAGCTGAAAGCCGCCGACCCGCTCTTAGATCTTGCGGCCAAGTTTGATGCCAGATTACTTCTCACCAGCAACGTCACCACCAACGCCACAGCCAGCATGCTCATATCCATTGGACCGATCGCATCGGCGCTAACCTCGTCGAGCGCTGCCGCGATCAGCGGTCATCGGCTAACCGTAGAAGATACCCCGAATGGACGGAAAATCTTCGACCGCGGTACATCTGGTTCCATGACGTCTCTTTCTGGCCAGGCCGCGCTGCTGACGATCTCCAATGGTGCTCAGCGTTCGATACAGATCGACGGAACAGATGCGAATGCAATCGAGGCATTGGTCAAGGTGTTATGTGAGAAAGACACCTTTCCAGCCAGCCTTGCAGACAGCCTTCAGGATCGAACAATTACGCAGGTCGTCTTTCCCGTGTCCCCTCATGCGCAGACGATGATCTTCCACGAACCACTTCCGCTCACGCAAGGCGGGGAAGGGCAACTCAGATGAGCATCAAATCGACGGCCATAGCTGGCTGGCGCGGGCGCATCTTCATGGCCGCGTGGATTCTGTATGCGGGGTATTACATCTGCCGCAAGGATGTCGGTGTTACCGCAGGGGATTCCATCTCTCCGCTGGCAGTCGGGCTCGCCTGCTTCGGGGCCACGTACGCAGTGGGTCAATTCGTCGGCGGTACGCTGGCGGATCGATTTGGCGCAAGATACACCGCCCTGGCTGGCGCTTGTATTTCTATCGTCTGCACGGTTCTGCTTTCCTGGCATTCCCAGGGAGATCTCGGCCTGTTACTGCAGATCGGTAACGGGTTCGGACAAGGACTCGGCTGGCCCGCTCTGCTTAAACTCTTCGGCAGTTGGTTTCGGCGTGGCGAACGGGAACGCGTGCTTGGCTGGTGGAGTACCAGCTATATTCTGGGCGGAGTCCTGGCGACGTCGCTGACAATGTGGATGACTCTGCGGACCGAAGGTCTTGAGCATGAGAATTTCCGTCCCGCATTCCTCTTATCCGCCTCAATCCTTCTATGCGCAACCATCTTCTTTTATAAAATCACCGCGCATCTCCCACTCCTTCAACCGGCACGCGGCACATCTCCAGCAGATTCCACGTCGGACGCCCGTAACTCTTCCTGGCGTGCCGTTCTTACGAATCCCACGATACAGATCGTTTCCGGAATGTATCTGTTTCTGAAGATGACGCGTTATACGCTTCTGTTCTGGCTGCCGAACTACCTGATTTCGAACCTCGGCTACGGTGTCCATGCAGCCGAACATACGGCGGCTTACTTTGAACTCGTCGGCTTTTTCGGCCCGCTGGCAGTCGGCTATGCTGTCCCGCGCTGGTTCGGTGAGCGGCGCATGACACTCGGCGCCGGAATGCTCTTTTCGCTTGCATTCATCTGCCTTCTGCACCCGATGCTTACAGCCAGCGGCTTATTCGGCGTCGTTGTCTCCATCTCTCTGATGGGAATTCTCATTCACGGAGCAGACCTGCTGATGTCGGGCATCGTTGTGCTGGATGCCGTACCGGAGCAATTGCACGGACGCGCCGTCGGCTTCGTCAACGGTGTCGGCTCGATCGGCCAGGCCCTGTCTCCTTTGCTGATTACTCTCTTTGTATCCCGCCTTGGATGGTCACGGCTTTTCGATCTCTTCGTCCTCTTCGCTCTGATCGCCGCCACGATCTGCGCGTTTGGAGCAAGGCTTGAACACCCCCGTACGTCGGCACTTAACCGTTCAGTGCTTGAGCCATCGGATCTGCCACTGTAGTCTGCAGAGGTGAGCGAACAGAGTGCGGACGTTATCATCATCGGTGCCGGAATCATCGGCCTTGCGCATGCCTATCTAGCAGCTAAGTCGGGAAAAAGAGTCACCGTCTTCGAGAGAAACCGCGTGGCCGCCGGAGCATCGATCGCCAACTTCGGCATGCTCTGGCCCATCGGTCAGACGGCAGGCACGATGTTCAATCTGGCGATGGAGAGCAGAGATATCTGGATCGACCTCCTCCAGGCATCCGGCATTCCCTATAAAAATACAGGCTCACTCCATGCCGCGACCCGCCCTGACGAAGCGCGGGTCGCGCAAGAATTCGCCGAGCTTGCTCCGGCTCATGGATACGAGTGCGCGTGGCTAAATCGCATTCAGGCACTCGAACGATCTTCCGCACTCAATAAAGATACGGTGATGGGAGCGCTCTGGAGTGCAACGGAGATGATGGTAGATCCGCGCGAGGTTCTCCGCAGGATCCCGGAATTCCTGGCTGAGCGCTATAACGTTCAATTTTTCTGGGGCTCGCCGGTCTTTGCCGTGGATCACCCCAAAGTTCACACGCCAAACGGTGTGTGGAATGCCGAGCAAATCATTATTTGTTCGGGTTCGGATTTTGAAAGTCTATACCCGGAGTTTTTCAATCAAAGCGGCTTAACGCGCTGCAAGCTTCAAATGTTGCGCACCAGGCCGCAACCGGCAGGCTGGGAGCTTGGGCCCGCACTCGCGGGCGGCCTCACCTTCCGCTTCTATCCTTCTTTCAAGATCTGCGATTCCTTATCCGATCTCCGCAATCGGATTGCCCGTGAGAGCCCCGAGTTCGACCTGTTTGGTATTCACACCATGGTTTCGGAAACCTCATCCGGCGAGCTCACCCTGGGCGATTCCCATGAATACGGACTATCGCCTTCGCCGTTCGATCGGGAGGAAATCGACCGCCTGATTCTTGAACACCTGCGAAGCTTTGTCCAGGTTCCGGATCTCTCAATCGCCGAGCGTTGGCACGGAGTCTATTCCAAGCACCTTGAGAAACCTTACATACGCTTCCGTCCAGAGGAAGGCGTCGAGGTCGTCACCGGCCTTGGAGGTGCGGGGATGACATTGAGCTTCGGTGTTGCCGCAGAGACGTTCAAGTTACAGAACAACGGAAGGCACAAGGCATAATGAAGACAAACATAATAAAGACAAGTAAGCTTCGTGCAGTAATGCTTGATTGGGCAGGAACCACCGTGGACCACGGGTCTGTTGCTCCCGTCCTCGCACTCCAGACTCTCTTCGCCCAACATGGCATCGTGCTTTCAGACGACGATGCGCGCCACGATATGGGTCTACTCAAGCGCGATCACATACGAGCTATTCTTGGCCTGCCTTCGGTCAGGACACAGTGGCTCAGCGTTACCGGACGCGAACCTGGAGACGAGGATGTCTCCTCACTCTTCACCGAGTTCGGCCCATTGCAGATGAAGATTATCGTGCAGCATTCACAACTGATCGACGGGGTCGTCCCCACCATACAGGCATGGAAGGCGCGGGGCCTTCGCATTGGCAGCACAACCGGATACACCAGGGAGATGCTGGCCCCGGTTCTCGCCCGCGCCGCGCAGGAAGGCTATCAGCCCGATACGTCCGTCTGTCCCGACGAAGTGAACGGAGGCCGACCCGCTCCCTGGATGTTGGCGCGCAATATGCAATTGCTTGAGGTCTACCCTCCATCCACATGCGTGAAAATCGGCGATACCGTGAGCGATATTGATGAAGGAAAAAATGCCGGAATGTGGACCATTGGACTGACACGCACAGGCAATATGATAGGCCTCGATCTGGCAAGCTGGTCTAATCTGCCAGAGGATCAGAAGCAGCTCCGGTTGAAGTCTGCGGGAGAACGTCTACTCGATGCAGGCGCCGATTTTATCGCCGAAGATCTAGCCGGCTGCGATGCCATTCTGCAGGCAATTGAGCACCGTCTTGCGGAACCGTCATTCAACGGCATCATGATCCGGTAGCCCCAAAAATTCGCAGGATTAACTGCAGTCGAAACAGCAACGCGATGCTCCGCAAAGAGCATCGCGTTGCTGCTTATGATCACGACGTTCTCCAGAACCGATCCGCACACCCAAAGAATCCCGCGAGAACCATCCCCCACCCCGACCAAACTGCCCCACAACTCAGAGATAAGTTCCGATAGATTTCATCCGCTTCTCAGATTAAACTTCCATCAAAGATTCCACAGCAAATAGGCAGATATCCCAGCTTTCAGCCTCGTACCGAATAGCATCTTCCGTATCGCAAAATATCTCTCGACACACCCACGTTGGAGTCCGAGGAAACTATGCATCGTCTAATCAAAAAGCTCGTCGCTGCGGTTGTCATTGCCCCACTCATCAGCTCTCCGCTCTTCGCTGAGCAGCAGGATCCAGCCCGCGAGCAGGCGCGCTCCATGGTGATGACACAATACGGCATCGTCGCAACCAGCCAGGCCGTGGCTTCGCAGGCTGGAGCAGCAGTCCTTGCAAAAGGCGGCAGCGCCGTGGATGCGGCGATTGCAGCGAACGCCGCATTAGGAGTTATCGAACCCATGATGAATGGCGTAGGCGGCGACCTGTTCGCCATTGTTTATGACGCAAAAGCAAAACGGCTTTATGGACTCAACGCCAGCGGATGGGCACCAAAGAATCTAAGCATCGACGCGCTGAAAGAAAAGGGCCTGGCAAAGATGAGAACGGTGGATCAGATCACAGTACCGGGAACAGTCGCTGGCTGGGACGCGCTCCAAAAGCGGTGGGGAAAGCTCTCAATGGCAGAGGAACTGGCGCCCGCAGTTGCTCTCGCCACGCAAGGAATCGCCGTGACCGAAACCGACGCCGACAATTGGAAAACTTACGGCATGCCGTTTCTCAAGAATCCGGAGTTCGCACGAGTATTTCTGCCGGACGGGAAAGCTCCATTGGCAGGACAACTCTTCAAAAATCCAGAGCTTGCGGAAACCCTCCGCCTCATCGGCAAACAGGGACGCGACGGATTCTACAAGGGTCAGACCGCCTCCGCGATTCTCAAGCTGGAACGCGAACTCGGAGGTTTCATGGAAGCGGATGATCTTGCCGACTTCCAGCCGGAGTGGATCGATCCAGTAAGCACCACCTATCGTGGCTGGACCATCTATGAAATGCCGCCGAACGGACAGGGCCTCGCCGCGCTCCAGATGCTGAATATCATGGAGAACTATCCGATCCAGGAGTGGGGACATAACAGCCAGAAGTCTCTGCACACCGAGATCGAAGCAAAAAAACTTGCCTATGCCGATCTTCAGCATTACATCGGTGACCCGCATGCCACGCAGATTCCGACGCGCACACTTATCTCGAAGGAGCTGGCCGCGAAGAGAGCAAAACTGATTACCAACAAAGCCGCCTGCAACGTGCTTCCATCTGATCTGACCGAACAGCTCTCCCATCAGTCCAGCGATACAACGTACTTATCTGTAGTGGATCGGGACGGAAATGAAGTCTCTCTGATTCAGAGCAATGCAGGTGCATTTGGAGGAGGACTGGTAGCTCCAGGAACTGGTTTTCCGCTGCAAAATCGTGGCGCAGGCTTCACGCTAAAACCAGATAAACCGAACACTCTTCGACCTCGCACCCGACCGCTTCACACCATCATTCCGGGGTTCATGCAAAATGACAAACGTCGAATCGCATTCGGTATCATGGGTGGATTCAACCAGGCACAGGCTCATGCGCAGTTCGTTTCGAATATCGTCGATTTCAATATGAACATCCAGGAAGCACTGGAAGCGGCACGATTTACCAAGCGCGACTTTGAGGGATGCGGCGTCTGGGTCGAAAACGGAATTGCGCCAGATGTGGTTGCGGGCCTCAAAAACCAGGGCCACGAAGTAACTGTCTGGCCGCGCTACTTTCAAAGCATGGGCCGCGGCAATGCCGTCGAGGTCAATGAGTCATCTCCCGTGCACTACGGTGCAACCGATCCACGAGCGGATGGAGAAGCAGTGCCGGAGCAGATCCCGTTTCGATAACACGAAGATCTGTCAGGTTGGCTCTGCGGCAACGATCGAATGATGGTGCAGCATGTTTCACGATCCCAAATTTATTTTGGAGCATCCAATCTCTGTGAGCCAAATGACAAACCATCTTTTCTCTCCTCTCAAGCTGCGCAGCCTGACACTCCCCCATCGCATTGCGGTTTCGCCAATGTGTGAATACTCTTCGCAAGATGGATTCGCCAATGACTGGCACTTCGTGCATCTCGGCAGCCGCGCCATCGGTGGAGCAGCGCTGGTCATCACCGAGGCAAACGCAGTCAGCCCTGAAGGTCGCATTACTCCGAATGATCTCGGTATTTATAAAGAAGAGCACATCGCAGAACTCAAGCGCATCACGAACTTTCTCCACCACCACGGTGCTTTTGCTGGGACACAGCTCGCACATGCCGGACGCAAGGCAAGTATGTCCGTCCCATGGGAAAAACCTCGTTTGATGCCCGCTTCCGAAGGCGGCTGGCTACCGGTGGCTCCATCTGCGATACGCTTCGACGAAACCTACGGCATGCCCGCTGCACTTGACCGCGCGGGTATGGACAAAATCGTCGCTGATTTCACTGTCGCGACAGAGCGAGCCATCAAGGCCGGATTTGATCTGGTCGAGGTTCATGCAGCGCACGGCTATCTTCTGCATGAGTTCCTGTCTCCTCTCTCAAACCAACGCACAGACGAGTACGGCGGCAGCTTCGAAAACCGCGTCCGCTTTCCACTCGAAGTCGTCCGTGCCGTTCGTGCAGCATGGCCTCAGCACCTGCCCGTCTTTGTGCGCATCTCTGCTACAGACTGGGCTCCTGAGTTTCTTGGCGCCTCCTGGGATCTTCCGCAATCGGTAGAGTTTGCCCGGCTGCTAAAGAAGGAAGGTGTCGATCTCGTCGATGTCTCAACTGGAGGCAATCACCCTGGTCAACAGATCCCTGTCGGAGCCGGCTACCAGGTCCACCATGCCGCAACCATCCGGCACGAAGCGGATATTCCAACCGCTGCCGTAGGAATGATTACCGAGCCAGGACAAGCCGATCAGATTGTGCGATCAGGCCAGGCCGACCTCGTCCTGCTGGCGCGTGAACTTCTTCGCAATCCATATTGGCCGCTTCACGCCGCGACGACCCTGCACCAGCAAACCACATGGCCGTCACAGTATGCCCGCGCCTCAAGCCGAAGCACCGAACCGCGGCAACCAATCTCAACTCCCACGGTGTAGCATCCGCGATTTTCCACACACGATTTCCATAACAGCATTGTGGGCAAATAGTTGAGAGGCTCAACCATTTGCCTGCAATGCCTAGCCCACTTATAGCCGTACCTATAGAAACTCGCCTGGTTGCTGCAAGCGCCGTTATTTCACATGGATATCGGGCCCACTGCCTTCGACTTCCTTTGCACGAAACATTCCAAGAGTATTCGAACTCCAGATCGGATCTCCCACAGGCGCAACCACGATAACTCCGCCTTCGCCGCCCTTCAGTGCAGGCAGTTCATCATGGATCATGTGATCCGCAGCCTGTTGTGATGTCTGCCCCTGCTCCACCAACGTGCAAACCTGCCGTGCCAGTGTGAGACGAATGAAATACTCACCAACCCCCGTTCCAGACACGGCACAAGAGCGATCACTTGCATACGTGCCTGCGCCGATCAACGGAGAGTCGCCCACGCGCCCCGGCAGCTTGCCCTGCATCCCTCCAGTGGAGGTAGCCGCAGCCAGATGGCCCTCACTATCTCGAGCCACTGCCCCCACAGTCCCGAAACGATGAACGAACAGATGCGGCGCAGACGAGGCTGTTGGAGCAGGAGCAACCCCAACCGGTCGCGGAGGAACGGGCCGACCGCTTGCGCGCATAATCGAAGTAAATTCCTGCCACCGCAATTCCGTGAAAAAGAACGACGGCGGCTGCTGTTCCAGACCCTGCGCTCTCGAAAACTCGTCAGCTCCCGGGCCAACCATCATGACATAGGGCGTGTGCTCCATCACGGCCCGCGCAAGTGAGACCGGATGCCGGGTAAACTGCACATCCGCAATGGAACCCGCAGCCAGTGTTCCACCGTCCATGATTGCCGCGTCCATTTCGTTCTTTCCGTCGGCGGCAAATGCCGAGCCGCGTCCGGCGTTAAACAGAGGATCGTCTTCCAATACCTTTACCGCCGCCTCGACCGCATCCAGAGCTTTGCCGTGCCGCTTGAGAACGGCCGATCCAGCAGCAAGCGCCTTCGCAAGAGACTCATGGTAAGCACTCTCTGTCGCAGAATCCATATGCTCCCATTCGTTTTCCCCCGCTCCTCCGTGGATAGCGATTGCCCAACCGTGGTTCGACTTTATGCCTTCGTTACTTGCAGCAGGCGTCGCGCCGAATGCAGTAACGCCTGCAACACATACAGCGGCGAAAAGAAACAAAGCTGATCGTGCATTCCGGCTCTGAAACATCATGCTAACCATCCTAACCCTGGCCTGAGTTTTGGAGCGATCAACTTACAGCGATTAAAGGCCCGCTTCGCCAAAGATTTCAAGTCAATCTCCACCCGGAACATCCCATCTATCAACAGACTTTCTTTATAAACCCCCTTTTCGGGAAGCCTACAATCAGGGAGTACATGCAGCCGATCAGGCGCGGAGGAAAGTTGCCGTCATTCATTGATTCACCACAACAGCAAGGTCCGGCGCGGTGGCGCCGCAGATTCCTTCTTCTCATCGCTCTGGCTTTCGGCATCTTCATTCTGTGCCGGATTGCGTTGTCGTACTGGGTCGACCTGCTCTGGTTCCAATCACTCGATCTCGGAAATGTCTTCTGGAAAACACTCGGGCTTCAGGTTACAGATTTCGTGTTCTTCTCCGCGATCACATTTCTGTTTCTATATGGAGCATTCGCAGCGATCCGCCGATCTCATCAAGCCGACCTGCCAACCGCACACTCGATCATCGTTGCAGGGCAGCCGATCAGCCTCTCTGTACAACCGGCCCTGCGCGTAATCTCCCTGTTGGTCTCGATTGTTTTTGCGATTGTGACTGGCTTTGCAATGGTCGCGGACTGGCCGACGCTCGCGCTTTTCTGGTATGCCCCGCGTGCAACCGTCAGTGTTGCAGATCCTATCTTTGGCAAGCCTCTGAATTTCTTCCTGTTCACTCTACCCGCCTGGCAGTTACTCAATAACTGGCTATTTACGCTGGCGATTGTGACCTGCGCCGTTGCTGTAGCTTTCCTCGTTATTACCAGCAGTGCTCGCGCGCTCACCAAGCGGCGAATCACTTATGCCCCATCCCCGTGGCGCGGACTCTCCATCACCGTCGCATTCCTTCTGCTTGTCCTCGCAATGAAGGTGTATGTCGAAAGGTTCGAGCTATCTCTCGAACATCACACAATCTTCGATGGCATCTCTTACACCGATGCGCACGTGACGATTCAGGGTCTGCTTATCCTCTGCATTGCCCTCGTCCTCGGCGCTGTTATCGCGGCGGGGAATGCCATGCGAGACTCGCGTGGGCGATGGATCATCGTCTCCATCACTCCCGCCATGATCTGCTATGGCGTACTGGGGGTAATCGGCTGGTATGTCGGCAGCTTTATCGTCAAGCCAAACGAGCTTGTTCGCGAAGAACCCTATATCTCCCATAACATCGAGATGACCAGGCAAGCCTTCGGACTCGATCAGTTCAAGCAACAGGAATTCCCTGCCGAGACCACAGTAGATGCAGCCGACGCCGCCAACAACCAGCCTACCCTTCAGAACATCCGCCTATGGGATTGGCATGCACTACAGGACACCCTGCGCCAGGTTCAGGAAATTCGTACTTACTATGACTTCCCTGACATCGACATCGATCGCTATGTTATCGACGGCACGATGCGCGAAGTCATGCTCGCCCCACGTGAGTTGAGTATCGAGAAACTCCCCGTGAGCAGCCGGAACTGGATCAACGAGAAGTTGATCTATACGCACGGATATGGAGTAACGATGAACCCCGTCAATGGGTTCACCTCAGAGGGCCTGCCAACGCTCTTGCTCAGCAACATGCCGGTGCAAAGCACAGTACAGGGCCTCAACGTGACACGACCCGAGATCTATTTTGGAGAATTGACAGACACCGATGTCTACGTAAAAACTAGGCAGCAGGAGTTCGATTACCCGCAAGGTCAGAGCAACAATCTAACCTCCTATCAAGGCACGGGCGGCATCGCACTCGGCGGATTCCTGCGACGCGTTATCCTCGCAATCGATCGCGGCGATCTCGGAAAACTACCCTTCAGTGACGACGTAAATTCGCAGAGCAGGCTCCTGATGCGGCGTAATGTACGGGAGCGCGTAGCCGCAGTAGCACCGTTTCTGACCTTCGATCAGGATCCCTACATGGTCGTAGGCGATGATGGCAAACTCTCGTGGGTCATGGATGCGTTCACTGTCTCGGATAGTTATCCTTACTCGACCCACTACAATCTCGGCAATAGCTCAGTCAACTACATGCGCAACAGCGTCAAGGCCGTTGTAGATGCTTACAACGGAACCACGACGCTGTATGTCTTCGACGACAAAGATCCGATCCTTGCTACGTATCGTGCCATCTTCCCGAGCCTATTCAAAGATGCCTCTGCGATGCCTGCGGACCTGCGCAGGCATGTTCGTTATCCTGAGGCATTGTTTAAATTGCAGTCGGAGGTCTACGGCCTTTATCACATGACCAATCCAGAGGTCTTCTTCAATCGCGAAGATCTGTGGACCGTTGCCACCGAGACCGGCACCGATAGTACAGGTCAGCAGATTGTCCAGATGATGCAGCCGAACTTCGTCCTCATGAAACTACCGGGTGGCAAAGGCGAAGAGTTCGTAGAGATACTCCCCTTCACGCCCGCAAACCGAAACAATCTGATCGGATGGATAGCAGGCCGCAGCGACAACGCAAATTATGGGACAGCCGTGGTCTACGACTTTCCTAAAACAAGACTCATTGACGGGCCGCAACAGATCGAGGCCCGCATCGATCAGAACGCTCAGCTCTCAGGGCAATTGACGCTATGGAATCAGCAGGGCTCGCATGTCTTGCGTGGAAGCCTGCTCGTCATCCCATCCGGCCGCGCGCTTCTATATGCAGAGCCCATCTATCTCCAGGCCCAGCAGAGCCCGATGCCCGAGTTACGTCTCGTCGTGCTTGCACTGCAGGATAAGCTCGCATACGGAACAACATTTCAGGCAGCACTGTCATCCCTCTTCGGTGGAGAAACCTCATCTCTAACCGCATCGGAGACACAGCAAACGACATCCCCATCGCAGGGCAAAACCCAGCCTTCAACCGATGTAAATGCACTCATCGCAGAAGCCGGCAAAGACTTTACCGACTATCAACGTCTCACCGCTGCAGGCAAGCTTGGCGAAGCTGGACTAAAACTCGACGCGCTCAAGAGCGTACTCGAAAGACTAAGCGCGCATGCGAGTTCAGAGAAACAAAAATAAGTTTATAGCCTCTACGAACAAGCAAACGCATGCCACCCTTGAACCACAAAAACACATTCGACTCCAGTGCAATCAAGCTCTGGAGTCGAATGTGTTTTTAAAAGATAGTAACCAGCAGATGCCGCGCATAAGACGCGCAAATCTTATCTCTGAATCGCCGTCTCTGCCTTGCTTGGCTTCTGCGTAACCTGCGCAGGAGTGGGCAATTGCGACTTGTCCCATCCTCCGCCAAGAGCCTCAACCAACTGTACCGCCGCCGTCATCTCCTGCGTGTGCAACGTGGCAATCGTTTGCTGATCTGTCAGCAGGGTCGTCTGCGCAGTAACCACATCGACATAAGGATCAATCCCGCTTTTATAGCGATTCGTTTCCAGCTCGACAAACTTCTCCGCGGACTTCACAGCCTCTTGTTGCTGGCCGACCTGTTGCGAAAGGATGCGCACCGTGGACAGAGAATCCTCAACTTGCTGAAAAGCCACGAGAACCGTCTGCCGATAATTCGCAACATCCGAGTTATACGTGGCGATATTTTGGTTTATCGTAGCCCGGCGCAACCCCGCATCGAAGATCGTCTCCGAAGCCGAAGGCCCAAGCGACCAGAACCTGCTGGGCCAATCCAGCAGATGCTTCAACGTGGAGCTTTCCAATCCGCCCGACGCAGTCAATGTCACATCCGGATAGTACGCAGCATAGGCCACATCAATCAGTGCATTCGCGCTCGCCATCGTACGCTCTGCCCCTGCAATATCAGGCCGCCGCTCCAGCAGTTGCGAAGGTACTCCAATCGGAATCGCAGGCGCATTCGGCATCAACGGCCGTACTTCAAGCGAAAAATCCGAAGCAGGCTTACCAATCAACATCGCGATCGCATGTTCGTACTGTGCCCGAGCCACGCCTGTATTCGTTGCCGAGGCCTCTGCATTCTGCAGTGTGTTCTGCGCCTCTACAACAGAAATCTGATCGCCAACACCAGCGTCATACGCATTCTGCGTCAGCTCCAGCGACTTCTTGTCGGCTTCCACCGTATCGGTAAAAACCTTTTGCAAAGCATCCTGTCCACGCAGCTCAAAATAGAACTCCGCCAGGCTCGCCTGCTCCGTCAATCGCTCGTTTTCAAGATCCGCTGCACTCAACTGCGCCGCATATTGGTCTGCGCGAACCGTGTTGCGTACCTTGCCCCAAAGATCCGGTTCCCACGAAAGATCAAAGGGCAAAGACTCAATCGTGCTCTGCGTCCCGGACTTGCTCGCCGCCCCGGTTCCAGAGCTCGTGACAACATTGCTTCCCAGGTTCGCCGAAGACCGCGACCGTGTAAAAGATGGGCCAACACTGAGTGTCGGAAAGAGCTGCGAACGCGCCTCGCGAATCACCGCACGCGCCGCCATGAAGTTCTCAAACGAAACCTTGATGTTCTGGTTGTTGATATTCAGTTGCTCTTCCAGGCCGTTCAACTCAGGCTCGTTGAAGATCTCCCACCACTTGCCATGCAGCAGCGCATCCTTGGGCTGCGCCACAGTCCAGCTCGAACCGGCAAAGTTCTCCGGAGATTCCTTATACGTTGCCGCAGGCGCCTGTGCCGTCGCAGGAGGTACATGATACTTCGGTCCAACATTGCAGGCGCTAAGCACCACACATAAGGACGCAGCAAAACCCGTCGTCCATCGCAGCCTCATAGGACTCATTGACGGAGTTGAAGCATTCCGCGTTATTGGCAAATCTGTTATTCGCATGGTCGTACACCCCATGAATCTGAGTTAAACGGCATTGGTCGAAGCCTGCTCCGTTCCTGGTTGAAATGTATCGCGTTGTTTGCCCAGCAACTTCAGACGTATCCGATCCAGCGTGAGATAAACCACCGGAGTGGTATAGAGCGTCAATAGTTGACTCACGATCAATCCACCCACGATCGTAATACCCAGAGGCCTGCGCAACTCCGACCCTGTACCTGTTCCAAAAGCCAGTGGCAGCGCGCCAAAAAGCGCCGCCATGGTAGTCATCAAAATAGGACGGAAGCGCAACAGGCAAGCCTCGAAAATAGCTTCTTCCGTACTCTTACCCTGCCGCTCTACCTGTAATGCAAAGTCGATCATCATGATGGCATTCTTCTTCACAATACCGATCAGAAGCACGATGCCGATAATCGAAATTACATTCAAGTCCTGCTTGAACATCATCAACGCCAGCATCGCTCCAACACTCGCGGAGGGCAGCGTGGAAAGAATCGTCAGTGGGTGCACCAGGCTCTCGTACAAAATGCCGAGTACGATGTACACCGCCAGTAGCGCCGTAACAATCAGCACCGGCTCACTGCTCAGCGACTGCTGGTAAGCCTGCAGCGTGCCTGCAAAGAAACCATGAATCGTTGACGGCGTACCCATCTGCTGCTGCATCTGCAGAATGCTCTGCGTCGCATCGCTCATGGAAACGCCATTCGCCAGATTGAACGACACCGTCACCGAGGGAAATAGCCCCGTATGATTAAGCGCCAACGGAGTCGTCGTAATCTGACTCGTGGCCACAGCGTTGATCGGAATATTACCGCCATTCGCGCTGTGCAGATAGATGCTCTTCAACCCCTCCGGACTTTGCCAATACTTTGGAGCCACTTCCATAATCACGTAGTACTGATTTAACTGCGTGTAGATGATCGAGACTTCCTGCTGTCCGAAGGCGTTGTACATCGCGGAATCCAACGCCTGTGACGTCAGTCCAAGCTTGGCCGCAGTCGCGCGGTCATAGTTCAACAGATCGTCGAGACCGCCATTCTGTTGATCGGTATTGACGTCCTGCAAGCCTGGCAGCTTCTTCATCTTGGCCAGCAGAATCGGGCCCCACTTCGCAAGATCGGCAATATTGTCTGCCTGGATCGTGTACTGATACAGCGCATTGCTTGATCGTCCGCCGATACGCAGATCCTGGGATGCCTGCAGGAACGCAGACGCTACTGGAAGCGCGCTCAGTTTTGGCCGCAGCCGATTGATAACATCCGGTGCCCCAACCTTACGTATATTCAGCGGCTTCAAAGCCATGTAGATGAAGCCGGTATTCGTTGCTCCGTTGCCGCCCGTGAATGCAATAACATTGGCTACCGCAGGGTCGGACTTGATCACGCCAACAATCTTCTGTAGCGAAAAGTTCATCGAAGGGAACGAAGCATCCTGCGGTCCCTGCATTCCGCCCGCGATCGATCCCGTATCCTGCTGTGGAAAGAATCCCTTCGGAAGCTTGATCACCAGCGCAACATTCAGTGCAACCGTCAAGGCAAGCACCGTCAACGTCAGGCCCGGATTCTCCAATACCCAATGCAGGCTGCGCCGGTAAATGGAAAGCACCCAGTCGAAGAATCGTTCCGTCTCCAGATAGAACCTGCTGTGCTCCCGATCACGCTGATCCTTCAAAAGGTACGCACACATCATTGGCGTCGTCGTAAGCGAAATCACCATCGACACAAGAATCGCCGTCGACAGCGTGATCGCGAACTCGCGGAACAGACGGCCAACAATTCCACCCATCAGCAGCAATGGAATGAACACCGCAATCAGCGACATGCTGATTGAAAACACAGTGAAACCAATCTCGCCTGCGCCCCTCAGCGCCGCGTCGAAAGGCTTCATTCCGTCTTCCAAATGCCGCGTAATGTTCTCCATCACCACGATCGCGTCATCCACAACAAAGCCCGTCGAAATCGTCAGCGCCATCAACGAAAGGTTGTCGATGCTGTATCCCAACAGATACATCACGGCAAACGTGCCGATCAGTGATACAGGCACAGCCACACTCGGAATCAATGTCGCGCGCCCATTCCGCAGGAAGATGAACACCACCAGGATGACCAGCAAAACCGAGATCATCAGCGTCCGCTCAACATCATTGACGGACGCTCGAATTGTCGTTGTTCGATCCAGCACCACAGTCGTGTCGATGCCTACCGGAATGGATGCCTTGATGGAAGGAATCTGCGCATAGATACGATCGACAGTATCGATAATGTTCGCCCCAGGCTGGCGAAACACGATCACCATCACGGCACGCTTGCCATTCAGATAGCCCGCCGTGCGGACGTTCTGCACCGAGTCCTTGATTTCCGCGACATCCGACAGCCGGACCGCTCCGCCCTTGTTGTAGCCCACAATCAGCGGCTTGTATTCCTCGGCGTGCGATATCTGGTCATTCGCTACGATATCCGCGGTCTGATCGCCCTGCGTAATCTGCCCCTTTGCCTGATCCGCATTCTGCAGGCTCAGCAGCGACTGCACATCCGCAAGCGTCATCCCGTAACTGTTCAACTGCGTAGGGTCCACTTCCACGCGCACAGACGGCAACGCGCCGCCGCCTGCAGTAACCTGGCCCACTCCCTGAATCTGCGAGAGCTTCTGCTGAATTACAGTTGAGGCCTCGTCATACAGTTTGTCCGGCCCATACTTATCTGAAGTCAGGCCGATGATCATGATCGGCGAGTCCGCCGGATTGACCTTGCGATATGTCGGATTCGAAGGCAGGTTCGCAGGCAGATAGGTCCGCGCCGCATTGATGGCCGCTTCCACGTCCCGCGCCGCTCCGTCGATGTTACGGCTCAGGTCAAACTGAATCGTGATCGAAGTCGTGCCCAGCGAACTCGACGACGTCATCTCGGTGACGCCCGCGATGTGCCCAAACTGCCGCTCCAGCGGAGTCGCCACCGAAGACGCCATGATCGCCGCACTGCCGCCCGGCAAACTCGCTCCAACCGAGATCGTAGGGAAATCCACCTGCGGCAACGGAGAAACCGGCAGCACCGTGTACGCGATCGCACCCATTGCTGCTACCGCAATTGTCAACAGGGTAGTCGCCACCGGGCGATGTATAAATGGAGCCGAGATGCTCATGCATGACCCGTTTGCGGCTCAGATCCATTTGAGCCAGCAGGTGAGGATAACTCGCCATCCTTCTGCGATTTCTTCTTCGAGCTGCGGGTGAAGCGCTGCGCCATATTGTCGAAGAAGATATAGATCACCGGCGTCGTATACAGCGTCAGTACCTGGCTGAGCAACAATCCACCGACCATCGCGATACCCAGCGGGCGTCGAAGTTCAGAGCCGATGCCACTACCAAAAGCCAGCGGCAATCCGCCCAGCAACGCGGCCATCGTCGTCATCATGATCGGTCTGAATCGCAACAGGCTCGCTTCATAAATAGCGTCTGTCGAGTTCATCCCGCGCTGCCGCTCGCCCTCCAGGGCAAAGTCCACCATCATGATGCCGTTTTTCTTCACAATACCGATCAGAAGAATAATGCCGATGATCGCGACCACGCTCAAATCCTGATGAAAGATAATCAGTGAAAGCAGCGCGCCGACACCCGCGGATGGCAGAGTCGAGAGAATCGTAATCGGATGAATGAAGCTCTCATACAACACGCCGAGTACGATATACACCGTAACCAGCGCAGCGATAATCAACAGCCCCTCGTTCGATAGAGAGTTTCGAAACGATGCCGCAGTGCCTTGAAAATCCGCCTGCAAGCTGGCCGGCATCTTCATGTCTTTCTGCACCTTTGTAATCGCATCGATCGCGCTGCCAAGCGCCGCGCCGTCGGCCAGATTGAACGATACCGTCACAGAAGGAAACTGCCCCTGGTGATTGATCGAAAGCGCTTCGTTCGAAGTCCGGAAATGCGAGAACGCGCTCAACGGAACCGAGCTCCCAGGCAAAGAGCTTGTCGTACCCGCCGATCCAGATCCCGTGCTGCTCGCGGTATTTGAAGCCAACGCATTCGCGGGTGCACTCAACACCTGCGAGGACGGCGTGTACTTTGCCGTACTCGTCAATGCATTCGATCCCGCAGAGGCAGAACTCGACGCCGCGAAAGAAGTCGATGCGCCCGCGCCACTGGTACCTGAAGAGGCATTCGATTGAATGTAAAGCTGGTTCAGCTTATTCGGATCCTTCTGAAACGACGGGTCGCTCTCAAGGATCACGTGATACTGGTTCAACTGCGTATACATGGTGTTGATCTGCCGCTGACCAAACGCATCATACAAAGTATTGTCGATCGTCGAAGGCGCAATGCCCAGTCGCGATGCCGTGGAACGATCGATATCCAGCGCAATCGCAAGCCCGCCATTCTGCTGATCTGTCGCAACATCTTCAACCTGAGGCAGCTGCTTCACTTTGTCTACGAAGCGATTCGTCCAGGTTTGAAGCTCGTTCACATCCGGATCTTCGAGCGTGAATTGATACTGCGTTCGGCTCACTCGATCATCCACCGTTATGTTCTGCACCGGCTGCATAAAGAGCTGAATACCCTGCACATTCGCAATGCTCTTCTGCAAGCGACGAATCACACCCGAAGCACTCAAATCGCGCTGCTCCAGCGGCTTCAGGTTGATCGACATGCGACCACTGTTCGTCGTCGTATTGGTTCCATCCGCGCCGATAAATGAAGACAGGCTCTGCACCGCCGGGTCGCGCAAAATAATCGCCGCCAGATCACGCTGCTTCTCCGCCATCGCTGAAGAAGAGATCGTCTGCGATGCCTGCGAGATACCCTGGATCACACCCGTATCCTGCACCGGGAAAAAGCCCTTGGGGATAATGATGTACAGATAAACGGTTAGCAAAAGCGTGGCCACAGCCACTAGCAACGCAAGCGTCTGATACTGCAATACAAACTTGAGCGTACGTCCGTAGAACGCAATCATCCGTTCAAACACATGCTCGGATGCTTTATAGAATTTGCCCTGCTGGCTATCCGGAGTATGCCGCAGGATGCGTGCAGCCATCATCGGCGTCAATGTCAGCGATACCACCGCCGAAATAATAATCGTCACCGCCAGCGTCACCGCAAATTCGCGGAAGAGCCGCCCGACCACATCGCCCATGAACAGCAGTGGAATCAGCACCGCGATCAACGAAACAGTCAACGACAGAATCGTAAACCCGATCTGCTCCGCGCCCTTCAGCGCCGCCTGCATCGGCGAATCACCCTCTTCGAGATAGCGCGAAATATTCTCAATCATGACGATCGCGTCATCCACCACAAAACCGGTGGAGATCGTCAGCGCCATCAACGACAGGTTGTCCAGACTGTAGCCCAACGCGTACATCGCACCGCATGTGCCAACCAGCGAAAGCGGCACCGCCACGCTCGGAATAATCGTGGCATACAGGTTACGCAGAAACAGAAAGATGACCATGATCACAAGACCGATGGTCAACAGCAGTTCAAATTCAACATCCGTAACCGAAGCCTGGATCGAAGTCGTAAGATCGGTCAACGTTGTTACTTCGATTCCAGTCGGCAGATTCGCCTGCAACTGCGGCAGAAGCTGCTTGATGCTCTGCACCACGTCGATGGTGTTGGCTCCCGGCTGGCGCTGCACATTGAGAATCACCGCCGGCGTCAGGTTCATCCACGCCGCCAGGTTGTTGTTCTCAACTCCATCCACAACCTTCGCTACATCCTTCACGAAGATCGGAGCACCGTTGCGATACGCAACCACCACATCGTCATAATCCGAGGTGGTTATCAGCTGATCGTTCGCGTCGATCTGATAATCCTGGCGCGGTCCATCGAAGTTGCCCTTGGCGGCATTTACGCTCGCCTGCGTCAGCGCTGTCCTCAGGTCTTCGAGGTTCAATCCGTACGAAGACAGTTGCATCGGATTTGCCTGGATACGCACCGCAGGCTTCTGCCCGCCACTGATACTTACCAGTCCAACGCCGGTCAACTGCGAGATTTTCGGCGCCAGCCGGGTATCTACGAGATCCTCAACCTGCGACAGCGGCATTGCGCTTGAAGTAATCGCCAGCGTCAATACAGGCGCGTCTGCAGGATTGGTCTTGCTGTAAACCGGAGGTGCTGGAAGGTTTGACGGAAGAAAACTCTGCGAAGCATTGATCGCCGACTGCACTTCTTCTTCGGCCACATCAATATTCAACGACAGATTGAACTGCATCACGATCACCGATGCGCCACCAGAACTGGTAGACGTCATCTGGCTCAGCCCCTGCAACTCGCCAAACTGGCGCTCCAGCGGAGCAGTCACCGTAGTCGCCATCACCTCCGGGTTCGCGCCCGGATAGAAGGTCAACACCTGGATCGTCGGATAATCCACTTCCGGCAACGCAGATACCGGCAACTGCTTGTACGCAACAATTCCCACCAGGAGAATTGCCGCCATCAGCAAAGCTGTCGCAACAGGCCGAAGAATAAATGGTCGGGACGGATTCACGGAGCGCTCGTCTCCACGGAGTCGCCTGGAAGCTGCATCTTCGACAGCTTCACCTGAGAGCCGTCCTGCAGCTTGTCAAAGCTGCTGTTCGCCAACACGTCTCCACTGTTGATGCCTTGAACTTCGGTCGTCGTGCTGTCCGTCGTTCCCGGCTTCACCGGCTGCAATTTTGCATGGTTGTTCTTAAGCACATATACAAACGCCGCATCGCCATTGTGCTGAATCGCAGATGTCGGAATCAGCGTCACTCCATGCAATGTCGTGACAAGCAGCCTGGCATTGACAAACTCATTCGGAAAAAGCTCCTGCGCCTTGTTATCAAACTGGGCACGCAGCTTCACAGAACCTGTCGTCGTATCGATCTGGTTATCGATGGTCAGGAGAGTGCCCGTCGCCAGCTTTGTATCTTCAGTGCGATCGTAAGCATCCACCTGTAGCCTGGCGCCCTTGCGCACCTGCTCCTGCACCTGCGCAAGGCTGTCTTCCGGAATCGTAAAGATCACGGTGATCGGCTGTACCTGCGTCACAACAGCCAGGGCTGTACTTCCGGCCGTCTGCACCACATTGCCCGGATCGACAAGTCTCAGACCCACGCGCCCCGCAATTGGCGAAGTGATATGGCAGAAGCCAACCTGCACCTCGTCAAATTGAACTACGCCCTCGTCCGTCTTGACCGTGCCCTCATCCTGCAGAACCAGCTTTTCCTGATCATCCAGCGTCTGCTTTGGAATGGCATTCATCGCCCACGCGCTGCGATAGCGATCCAGATCCATCTTTGCCTGCGCCAATACATTCGTATCGTGCTGCAATGTGCCCTGCGCCTGTAGCAACTGCGCCTCGAATGGCCGCGGATCGATGTCCACCAACGGATCGCCCTTGCGAACCAACTGGCCTTCGCGGTAATGCACCGCGATCACCTGTCCGGTAACCTGGCTCACGATGGATGCCGTATACACCGGCGTCACCGTGCCAAGACCCTTCAGGTAGACTCCGATATCGCCGGTTCTCGCCGTCGTAGGCGTCACCGAGACAGGCCCGAATCCAGCTCTTCGTCCAGTTGGAGCCTTGACCTCATCCTGGTGGCGAATCACGAGAAACAACACCAGCGCGAATGCAGCCAGCACCAGTATCCAGACCCAGATTCGCTTCGCTGTCGAATGCGGCGCTGGTTCTGTATGTGCAGGCAATTGATGGTCGGGACCTACGTAGTCCGGGTTCTGCTTTCCTTCATTTGTCACAGGTCTTCTCGATGGAGAACTTGGAGGCAATTTTCGCCCGATCACTGGTTTCTAGGCCAGCGCCACATAAGCTGAGACGGATGAGCAGCCTGCGAAGATGCATATCCCCGGCCATTAAATCCTCAATCGTCCGCCCCGAACGATTCCCGCCGGAAACAGCAAGTCCTATCTCATCAGGACCTTGCCTGCAATTCGATGCCACACACCCGATGTGAAAGTTGTAAGAATCGTTTCCGCGAATATTGAATATCAACGTAAAGCCAAACCCACCACGAACAAATCCAGCGGAATCAGCAACGGTTACATGCTAATTGTATCGCCGCCTGCTCACATCGACATACTCCTGATCGACCAATTCTCGGCACGCTATTTTCATCTCGCGGCCGTACCCCGCCCCGTAAGCTCACGAATCAAGTCCACCTCATATTGCCGGTAAGGCCGCCCATCCGTATAGAACACATCGTGAAACCAGATCGTCGGCTGCGCCAGCGTATAGGGCCGTGTCCACGAATCCCACGGCAGATTCGTCTGCGTCTTCCCATTCACCAGCCCCCAGTTGATAGCGCCCACATGATATTTCTTCGCAATCGGCAGGCTCGTGTCGAACGTGCTTCCCGCACCACGCGCCATGTATTCCGAGCATAGAATCGGCCTGCCCAGCGGCAGCAGCTCCTTGATTCGCGCCTCAAACCCCTCCGGCCACGCATAACTGTGGAAGCTGATCACGTCCGACTCCGCCAACTGTATCTTCGTCGTCGCGGTCTCCTTCTCCACATTGCTCCAGTCCCCATTCCACACTCCACTCGTCAGCGGCTGCACCGGATTCTCCTCGCGAGCCCATGCAAAGGCCTTCGGCAGCAAGGCATCCACTAACTCCGCCTTGTTCTTCGGCTCTTTTGCAGAACCATTGCCATTGTCCGGCTCATTCCAGATATCCCAGGCCAGGATGCGATCGTCCTTCGCAAACGCGCCCACTACTCCACGCACATACGCCGCCAGCTTCGGCTCGTACGACGGATCCGTCAGCCCCTTTGCTCCCGGACTCTGCACCCATCCCGAGTTATGCACTCCCGGTATCGGAGGATGCTGCGGCCCCAGCTTCGGATCGCTCTCCCAGCATGAATCGAACAACACCAGCATCGGACGTATATGATGCCGCGCTGCGATACTCAAAAATTCATCTAACCGCTTCTTGAATCCATCCGGATCCTGTTCCCACAACTGGTCCTGTAAAAACACCCGGACCGTATTCATCCCGATGCTCTCCGCCAACCCCAGCTCCTTATCATTCAGTTTCGGATTCCAGGTAGCCGCCTGAAACATCTCCAACTGGTTGATCGCATCGGAAGGCACATAGTTGGCACCCACCAGCCACGGCTGCTTCGCATACCAGGCATTTGCCCTCTCCGCACTCCACCTGCCTGCAGAAGAACCAGACGATTGTGCCCCAAGCCCCGATCCCGCCAGCAACACCGCCCCGGTAACAATAGCCATCCGCAACCCAAATCTGATCCTCATAGCGACCCCTTTCCCAATACAAATCTTTGCAGGAAGAGTAAACCGTAAGCGCTCAAAACAGAAGCAACCCAAGCTGGCTGTAAATTCAAACCGTCGCCACAAACCACAATTTTGTAGCGGCAACCGAGCCGCTAAGCTAGACTGTCGTTGCTCAAAAGGTGCAAATTGTATGCCGGATGTTCTTGTCGTCGGCGCAGGTCCTGTCGGTCTAACCATGGCCGCCGAACTTGCTCGTCATGGCGTCCCCTGCCGCATTATCGATCGCCTGGCAAACCCGCTTCCCTACTGCCGCGCGATCGGCGTCACTCCCCGCACGCTTGAGGTGTGGGACGACATGGGCATCGTCCAGCCACTGATCGACGCAGGCCTGTGGCTCCGCAGTACCCGCTCGATCGTCAATCAATCTCCCGCCCGCGACATAAAGATCGACTATTCCGACCTTCCCTACGGACCACTCGGCATTCCCCAACCCGAGACAGAGCGCGTTCTAACCGAACACTTGTCTCGCTTCAATATTCCCGTAGAACGGCCAGTCACTCTCGTATCTCTTGAGCAAGACAGCGAGGGAATCACAGCCCAGCTAACGCATTCCGATGGCTCCACTGAGAGCGCGGCCTTTCAATATATCGTTGGCTGCGACGGCGCTCACAGCGCAGTACGTCGTCTGCTCGCGATCACTTTTGAAGGAGATCATTTCCCCATCGACTTCATGCTGGGTGATGTTCTACTCGACTGCGACCTGCCCAGGGGCATGATGCTGCGATCGATCAACACCAATGAAAATGGGCCTCCGGATTTCTTCATCGCAATTCCACTCCCCGAGCGCAATCGCTTCCGGGTTTCCATGCTTGCCCCGTCCAATACATTCGGCAACTCAGAATCCGCGCACGGCTTGCAGGCCGAACGGGAAACCCCATCCCTTGAGCAGCTGCAAACCGTAGCGGATCGCCTCCTGCCCACAAAAACCTCCTTGTCCGATCTGCGATGGTCTTCCCTCTTTCGCATCAGCATGAGGCTGGCATCGCGCTATCGAACAGGGCGCGGCTTCATCGCCGGCGATGCTGCCCATATCCATCCGCCAACCGGTGGCCAGGGCATGAACACCGGCATACAGGACGCATACAATCTCGCCTGGAAGATGGCTCTCGTCCTCAAGGGAAACACCTCGCCGGAATTACTCGATACCTATGAAGCCGAGCGCCGCCCCGTTGGAGCCGACGTAGTCTCCAGAACACGAACGCAATCGGAACAGTTCGGACGCAAAGAAGCTTCACAGCAAGAGCGCCTCGCCGATACTCAAATCCTCTTGAACTATCGCGGCAGCACTCTGTCAAAAAACGATGTCAGCGAAGCATTGGAGAACCTGCCGATTCAAGCCGGCGATCGAGCACCCGACTGTTATGGACTGCATCGCGAAAACATTCGCGCCCCATTCCGGCTGTTCGATATAACGCGCGGCATCGATCACGTGTTGCTCTTATACGTAGGCCAATTCTCAGCACCGGGACAGGCTGAATTGGTTGAGAGCCTGGCGCAAAAACTGAAAATGACCCCAGGCCCAAAATGCCGCCTCGTAGCGATCTGCTCCCCCGGCACCGAGAGATTTGATGCAATCGGAGCGACAATTTTGATAGACAGGAACAATGAATTCGCCTCTGCCTACGCGCCCGGCATCAATACCGGCTACATAGTTCGCCCCGACGGATACATCGGCTATCACGCGCGGCCAATCACCGAAAGCGCCGTTCTGAATTATCTGGAGACAGTGGCACTATCTTCAAAAGCGCATAATCCGCCGCTATAAATACCGGCGAAAAACCTCGCGAAACCGCGTATACAAAAACGAAACAAGCAGCAACGCACAGCCCATCCCGATCAACGTCGTATATCGATCCGCAGGATTCAACGCCCATACATCTATCAGCAGCACCTTCACCACGCTCACCAGCAGCAGAGCCAACCCGCCCAGCCGAAAACTCCGTTCCCCCACCAGCAGCGCAAACACAAACGCTCCGACTCCCAGCAAACTCCATCCCAGCGTCCACATTCCCATGCGCAGCTCAACCGCCAGCGTCACAATCATCAGCCCAAACGCCACAAAGAAAAACCACTGCTCCGGCCACCTGGCAAACTCCGGCCACACACTCCAGCCATCCAGCTTCCTGAGTCGAAAAGCAAACCCCAGCCCGCCCAGCAAAATCGCCGCAGCCAGCCCCATGCGAAACAGATTTCCCTGCCACCACGGCAATCCGCCCTGCGCCTGACCTGTCAGTGCCACCAGCGAAATTCCATACAGACCCACACCCAGCGCAATCAGGATTCCATGTACCTGGAAAGCCTCACGCCGCACCAGCAGCGCAATCCCCAGCAACCCAACTGCCCACGCCGCATCCACAATCGCCGCCGACTCAGACATGCCCCAGGAAGGCACCAGCAGCGGCAGCCATCCTGCAACAATCAGCGTTCCCATGACCCCGGCGGCCAACCCCACGCGCCGCTCACCCGGTCCAACGTTCCCACGTGTCCGCTCCTGCAGCCAATACACCAGCGCCGTGACAGACAGCATCGAAACCACATCGCGCCACCCCACCGAAAACCAGCCATGCGCACCAGTCAGACTAAAGATGTGCTCCGTCCAGTGCACCAGCAAAACCGCACACGCAGGCACCATCGCCGCAAATCCCTGCCAACGCAAAAAAACTTTCCTGCAATAACGCCCGATCTCGAACAGCGCAATCGCCGGTGCTACCCACGCCAACGCCAGCCAAGCCTCATCCACCACCAGGCCAATCCAGAGAATCAGCAACAGTGAAGCCGCCCACGAGTACCCAGCCGCAACATAAGACCGCACCCCCCCAGGCACAACTCGTCGCCGCATCCCTGCATACAGCAGCACAATTCCCACCGCCGCCGGCACTCGAATCACCCCATGCGGAGCGTCAATCAAATCCTGGAAAACCAGCTCGCCAATTCCGAACAAAGCCAGCACATCCGCCTGCAACGCAAGCGAGACCACGCGTTTCCAATCCGCGGCAACACCTAGCGCCACCACCAGGCCAAGCCAGCCAATCGCAACCCAGCTCGCAGGCAGTATCACCCACAACGCAGCCGCTGCTGCTGCCAGGCCAAGCCAGCTCGTGAGCAATAACGCCCGCAACTCAATCTCATTCGCAATTGCATCCGGCCAGCGCCGCGGATACACCTCGCCATGCACCCAATACAACACCGCCGCCAGCGCCAACCCTACAGCAACAGCAGTATGATTCCCTGAACTCGCGCCCAACAGCGGAAACACTTCTTCCACCGCCAGCACGCCTCCCGCTGCAAACCCCGCCAGCAGCCCAAGCCGCCGAAACACCGGCTCCCCCAACCGCAAGCCGCACACCGCAAGTACCTGCGCCTCCACCAGCCACAGCACCGGCCAGCTCACCCCGTGGAACTTGTACGGAACCGCTGCCACCAGCAGCACCGTCGCGACCGTAGTCAGCACCACAAACGCCGAGCGCCGTCTCCCCCGCGCCCAGACACCGAGCGCAAGTTCAATAAGCCCCATCGCCAGCAGCGCCCGGAACGTCCACTCCGGGTGCACCGATTGATACTTCAATAACCCCAGCACGCCCGCCGCATTCAACACCGCCGACAGGCTGGATATGCGATCCTCCGCCGCATCCAGCGGCTTGCGCAGCAGGTAGGCCGCGCGAAAGAGCACCCAATAAAACAGGATCAGCGCGGTCGACGGCCAGAACAGCGCAAACTGCCCGCCGGCACTCATCGGCGCCCGCACCAGCGAAAGCCACAAGAAATGGCTCGCATACACCGCCACCAGCCCCGCCTGTTCCAGCCATGCCCAGTGCCGCTTCGTCGTCACAACCACCAGCGCAACCGCCAGCAACGCACTGGCCCAGAGGCTGAAAACTACAGTGCCATTCGCGGATTCAAGATGGCTCGCCGCCACCGTCGCAAACGCCAACCCAAACGCCAGCCCTGTCACCGTTTGCGATTTATATAGCAGCGAATGCGCCACCATCCCCGCCGCCACCACCAGCATCAGGATCAGGTCGATCACCACTGAATCGATCACCCGCGCCTCCGCAAGATGGTGCATGGCATACGTCGTAAAGAAGACCAGCGCCCACCCGCCACCAATCCCCGCACGTGCAAAGATGCGATATGCCTGCTTGCTGCGCTCCAGCCATACGCCACCCGCCAGCATTGCAAATCCAATCGCAAATCCGGTCAGCACCTTCCCGCCCGGCCCCATCGTCTTCAATCGAAGCGCCAGAAAAAACGCCAGCCCAATCACAAGTAGCGCAACGCCCAGCTTGTTCAGCCAATTTCCTCCAAGCCGCTCCTCCAGACCAGGCTTGTGCTCCGCCTGCGCAGCAGGCTTCATCTCAAATGTGGACGATGCAAACACCGTCGGTTGCGCAGCCCCGCTTGATTCTGCCCTGCTTGGTTCAGGCGTACTCGATAGTCGTGAACTGCTTGTAGGTGGCTGCGAACCACTTGTAGATGGCTGTGAACTGCTCGCAACAGGTGCATCCATCACAAGTCGCGATGCCCCAATATCCGCCGCGACTCTCGCAGCCAACCCCGTTTCCTCAACTGGCAACGGTGGCACGACAGGTACCGCAACATCCGCTACAGATGCAGATGGAGTTGATGAAGTCGGCGCCGTCGAAGCTCCCTGCTCTTCTCCAGAAATAATCGTAGATGTAGTTGCTTGCGCGTTCGCCTGCATCGCTTCCAGATCACGCAAACGACCCTCTACTCGATTCAGCCGCTCCTCTGCCCGCGCAACTGTTATCGAGAATTCATCACGCAGCGTCTTCACCTGATCTCGCAAGGAGATCCAGGCCCCCAGGGCAATAAAAGCCAACACAACCAGCAGGATGATCGTCATAGGTATTGCAAGCAGTATCCCATCCGCCAAAGCATTCGGATAGTTAAAACCCGTCGCCCTTCGCTAAGCGGAGACCCGAAGGAAGCGACGCCTTCTGCCCTTTGACAAAAGATCCAATGAGAAGAGACAGCCTTAAGCCCCGCGCATTGCGTTCACCCAGCTTGGTAAACTCATCCCTCGGGAGAAAACTGTGCCACTCACACCCAAGCTCATCCTAATCGCCATTTTTTCCACCGCCGCACTCGCACAATCCCAAACCACCGCCTGGCGCGACAGTTCCCTTCACGTTGACTACCCCGGCATCATCGGCCGCTCCGACATCGTCCTCGCGCAGCCCAATCGCCTCGCGAATCAGGCCATTCCCCTCGGCAACGGACGCCTCGGCGTAGCCATCTGGTCCCCCGGTGGGCTTACTAATGGCCCTACTGATGCTCTTACGATCCAGCTCAATCGCGTCGATACACTTCCGAACCGGCTCGCACTCGCCCAGCTCACCCTCCCCGGCCTTGCCGCACTCGCCAACGCACCCGATTACTCCGGGCGTCTCGACCTCTATAACGCGGAGTTTCACGAGCAGGGCGCAGGCATGAAGGCAACGACATACGTTGAGCCAGGCAGCGATAACCTTATCATCGACGTTAC
Source organism: Acidicapsa ligni (assembly GCF_025685655.1). NCBI lineage: Bacteria > Pseudomonadati > Acidobacteriota > Terriglobia > Terriglobales > Acidobacteriaceae > Acidicapsa > Acidicapsa ligni. Next base: position 147,353 of record NZ_JAGSYG010000001.1, read on the forward strand.
CGGCGCCGACCCCGCAAAACTCCAGACCGCAACACTTCACCTGCCGTCGGAGCGCACCCCTAAAGCAGAGATTGCTGGCTCAATCGCGATCCTTTCCGATTCCTGGCTGGACAATAAACAGCCCGGCCATTCCGATCGCAGCTTCGGCACTCTTGCCGCCGTCACTGCCGACGCACGTAGCGTAACCGCCAAAGTCTCTGCGGCAAATACCGTCGCCATAACCTTCCAGCCCTATCCCGACGGACACTTCCGCATTCTCGTTGCAGGTCCTCACTTCGACGGCAACTCAGGCCCGGCAGCCAAAGTTGCAGCAAAGAGCCTCAGCCAGGTTCCCAAAAACGAGCAAGCCGTAACCCAGAACCGCGAATGGTGGCACACCTACTGGCACCACGCTGATTTCATGAAAATAACCTCCTCCGACGGCGTCGGCGAATACATGGAAAACCTGCGGACCTTGTATCTGTTTGCCTCCGCAGCCCAGAGCCGCAGCGAATATCCCGGTACCCAGGCAGGCATCGCCGACCTCTTCTCCTCCGTCTCAACCCATCACTGGGACCCAGCCGCCTTTTGGCACTGGAACCTGCGCATGATGGTCGCAGCCAATATCTCCGCCGGTGTGCCGGAACAGAATCTGCCCTACTTCAATCTGTATCGCTCAAACCTCGAAAGCATCGAAGCCTGGACAAAGCTGCACATGAACGGCAAGCCAGGAATCTGCATTCCAGAAACCATGCGCTTCAATGGTCCCGGCTACGAATACGAAGAGTGGGACGACCCAACCCCGATCGTCGCCCTGAATTGTGCCGCCGATTCCAAGCCCTATTACAACGCGCGCACCATCTCAACCGGCGCGGAAGTATCTCTCTGGATATGGCAGCAATATCTCGCAACCAACGACCTGGAGTTCCTCAAACATAACTATCCAGTGATGCGCGAAGCTACCCGCTTCTTACTCTCCTATGCGACTCCAGGGCAGGACGGACTTACGCATACAACCCCATCCAACGCTCACGAAACTATGTGGGACCAGACCGATCCAACCACCGATGTATCTGCTAGAAAGGCGCTCTTCGCAGCCAACATAGCCGCCGCTAAAAAGCTGGGCATCGACGCTGACTTAGTCACACAACTGCAATCGGAACTCCCCAAAGTCCCCGAACTGCCGCGCACCGAAGCCATAACTCCCAAAACACTTCTGATTTCATCCGCGGATAACAGCGACGATGTTATCGCTGTTTCCTATCAACCCGCGTCCGAAAACCACAACGTAGAAAACATCGGACTGGAACCCGTCTGGCCCTATGATTTAATCAGCGATAACTCGCCACTCTTCGCGGTTGCCAGGCGCACTTACGAACACCGCCCTTACCCGGTTAATCAGGATTGGAGTTATGATCCCATCCAGGCTGCCCGTCTCCAGTTACCGGACGAAGTTGAATCTACGCTGGTCAAATTAACCGAACAATATCAGCAGTTCATCAATGGATTCGCCAACTGGGGTGGCACCAACGGCGAATTCTACATAGAGCAGGAAGGCGTAACCGCCGCCGCGCTCCAGGAAGCATTGGTGCAGGATTATGACGGTTTAATCCGCGTCAATCCATCCTTTCCGCATAACTGGGATGTGGACGGGCAAGTCTCCGTTCGCGGGGACACCAAAGTCGGCGTCCAGATTCACAGCGGCAAAACGGAAACTGTAGTTATCGAGTCCGGCGAAAATGGCAAGATACAGATTCGCAATCCGTGGCCCGATTCCGCTGTAACGATCCTGTCCGGGAAGCAGCCCGTACTTACATTGAAAGCTGCCTCAGTATTGAGCTTTCCAGTAACTAAAGGTAAGCAGTACTTACTCCAGCCAACCACACATACGACAGTAGATTTGCCTTATGCCGAGATCAGTGGCACCCCGGCTACAACCGCAAAACGGCTCGGGCAAGTGCAGATTGGATTGTCCGCCCGGTAGTTTCAGTCACGTTCCACGTAGAATATTTTGAGTTTTGGGAATGTTCTACGTGGAACATATAGGTGGATATAGAATCGGTCTCTCCAGATCGCATCTCCGGCTGGTTTGAATTGCCGCAAATTACATCCATTTGCGATAAGAGTCGTGGCTGAACGTAACGATGGTTCATGCTTCGTGCTAGGCTTGTTCTGAGGAATTTTCGTCATGCATATTCTCTACTCGCCATTTTTTGTTGTGCCGCTGCTGGCGGTGGTGTTTCTGAGCTGCATTCTGACTGCGACGCTCACAGGCAAGGACGAGGACTCTTCACACCACTAGAGCTTGCCGGCTTTGAGCTTGCCGGTTGCAAGGCGCAGAATACGCCTCGTCTCCCGGCAACCGTACATTTCTATATATGCGCTTCGCATGCTCCCGCCCAATAGATGTGGCAGAGAGCTGATTTTTATTCCTGATCTAATTTGGGCTCGAACTTTGGGTGTCGCTGTCTGACTTCGCCTTCGGCTTGGCATCGCTTGGTTTCGCGTCGCTCGATTTCGCATCACTCGAATTCGCATCGGCGGGCTTCGTTTCAGCCTTCGATTCCTGCGGAGTAGCCTTGTCGTCCAGCGAGTCCGCGGCTGGAGAGGCCTGCGCCCCCGTCTGAGCCGTCTGACCAGTTTGCCCAGGCTGCTGCGCGATAGGCAGAGTCAATGTCTGTACCGTGCTAGGGTCATCGCGAAGGCTGAGGTAAAGCGTGCCGTTGGTTCCCGTGCGGGTAACGTTAGGAATGGTCAGAGCGGTTCCGCTAAACTCGGCCGGAACATCGATGGCATTGGACATATCCGGATTCGCACTGATCGCAGTGATCAGGAACAGGTTGGAGCCGGAAAGCTGGCAGGGCTTGGTAGTGCTGCGCGGGCAGCGCAGATCTTTGGAGCCAGGCGCGCCGTTAAAGCCAGGCAGTCGCACTAAAGTTCCAAGCGGAATCCAATCGCCGGTGATGCCGTCCGCGCTGACAGCACGCATCTGCAATGGGCCAAAGGCAGAAGATCCGAAACGAGTAAGCGGATCGATCACGGCGACGGCGGTGTGAGCATCCTCAAGCATGAGGCTGCCGTCTGAGAGCGAGAGCGTGGTTTGAAAGCTGCCATCGACTGCGCCGAGTTCGATCTTTTCCGTTCGTGGAAAAGCCGCTGGCATGCGTGAGCGCAGAAAGAAAACCAGCCTGCGTTGCAGGGGCAGATCGTTCGTACTCCCCAGATGCACAGGCAGAATCGTGGTCCCATCGGCCTCGGACTGGTCGTGCTGAACGCCTTTACTTAGCAGGTCAATTTGCGGACGAGGTGAGCCCACAGTGGCAGGAACGCGCAATTCGCGCCCATCCCGCAGGCTGACTTTGGCGGTGTAGCTGCTGCCAGGCTGCAGCGTGCCCGTCAGACCGGTTGCGGTCATTTCAAGCTGGTCAAAGTCCTGAACGCGGTTCAAAGCTGCCGGGTTGAAGCCAATGCCCGCAAGATCAGCCGACTCGACTTCATCCAGACGCTTGCCCTTGAGAACGGCAGATTTATCTCCGGCGCTGAGGGTGAGGTGGTCGATCGAAGCAGCTTCGGCATAGGCGCGCAGGGAGAGCTGATCGGGCTTAGCCAGTCCGTACTGGTGAACGGAGATGGTAACGATGCCGGGATTCGCTTCCTTAAGCGGCACTGAGAATTCGAGTTGCTCAGGCTTGGGAGATTTCCACGTAAGCTTGATCGGTTTGGGCTCACCGTGGGGCTCGTGCGCCGGCGGTAGCTGGGCCTCGACATCCGAGACGCAAAGGCTGCTCGCGCCTTCCAGGCGAAGTGTATCGTCACGGCCAATAATCAGGGCGTTGTGGTCAGAGGAGGGAACGCTCCAAGCGCCGGAGTGAGGTGCGACGAGACGGAACTTCGGGCCACTCATGGTGTCGAAGCCCCATTGGCCGCGGAGTTCGCCGACAACTTCATTTTCAGGGAAAGCCGGAAGCGGCTTTTCAAGAACCAGGCCGCCTTCGCGAGGATCGGCTCGAACCGGAATATCGATGCCGGATTCGGCTGGAGCAGGGGCTGCTCCGGTAACGCTGGCCGCCGTGGGCTTGGCCATTTTCGCGTCCGTGGCCGACGGAGTGATGAGCTGATTCGACTCTGGAGTCGTCACGAATTTAGCCTTCGTCTCGATATGCAGATAAAGATCGTGGGCCATATCCGTGCCGAAAACCAGGGGTGCGTCATCGACAGCAAGCGCCAATTTCGGCTTGGGCGCGCAATAGTTCTGAGCCGGATCGATGGGGCGCAGATCGGGCGGGTGCGAAGGTCCGATTGGCGGCAACGCAACCACGATGACTGACTTGGGATCGCGGAAGGACGGCGGCACGTTGAGACGCAGATTTAGGGTATCCGGCTGCTCTTTCTGCGGCAGGGCCAGTGCCGGAATGTACTGGTATTTGGCGGTGTGGAAGGTGCTGAGGATACGAGCAAGATCGACAATCGCTCCCACATACGGACTGAACTGGCCAGCGCCGCCCAACGTGGAATAGCTGAGCTGGTTCATGAGATCGGCAGCCGAGCCATTGGTGATCTGGGTAACGTGGGACTGAATGCCTGCATCGTCAAGCACCAGGCCGTCCGTATGCTGCACAAGGCAGGGCGCCTGCTGGTCGGACGGTTTGTCGAAGCACTGCTGTTCGAGACGCATACCGAGGCTGCGCGCCGCGAGGCTGGTGTGCTCCTTAAGATCCTTTGGGTCTTCCTGCGAAATCGCCTTGATCTCGGCAAGATAGGCATTGAGGCGCAAGCGATCCCAACTCGCCAATTGCAAATCCTGGGTCGCGCGAACGAATGCTCCAGGGCGTCCGCGGACAGCGTTACGAAGGGTGCTGAAATCGCCACCGGTTTCGGGAGCGAGAAAGATCAGGGCCTGTTGCGCTTCGGCGGGCACAACGACAAAGACACCCTCTTCGCGAACTTCGCGGGTCCAGGTTTCGACACGGCGAAACCAATCGGGCGGCGGCGGATTGGTGGCTCCGCGAAGAAAAGCGACAACAAGAATTAAGTGAGTGGACTGACTATCGGGGAGATCGGGATGAATCCAAAGACGATCGCCAGGCAGAAGATTCGGGACCTGAGCAATAGGAAGAGTCTTGCCTGCACGTTGAACGTGAACATCGACCTTAGGACCAGAAAGGTCAAAAGCCTGGGATTGGGCAAAAGCTGCCACCGAAACAAGGAAGGGCAACAAAAGGGCTGGAACCAGTTTCAGGCGGCGACTCATCTGTGTTCTTGGACGAGGCATACTTCCTATTGTACGGACGTGGCCTCGCGGCAAGCTGGACTGATGTGAGCAATCCTCCGAATTCTCCATGGTGAAAAGAGTACCGCAGGAAATCTTGAAACCAAATTGGGTTAATCCCAAATTAGTTTGACGATATCCAAAATACCGCTTTTGCTTCTCATTGAAATGGATTGAATACCGTTTCCATAATTTTTTGAAGCACATAGAGCTCTGCTCGCGTTAGACTACTTGTGTAAATCCCCCGTAGGGCCCGATTAGCTGTATTGAATTTATTTGGCCGGAGGCGGTCGTCAGATTGAGAATCTTTGCCCCTTGGGTATGAATCTGCAATCTAACGAGGGCAATTCGCTGAAAACATTTTAAAGTGTTGTTGCGATAAATCTGCACCGCACCTATTCTGCGAGATCCCATTCGTCTGCGACAAGAACAAGATAGAACCCTCGCAGACAGAGCGAATCCGGGCTGACAGACTCGGAAATTTTTCATTTTAGCTATGACGCAAGGATGCACCCGGCCAAGCTGGTGGGTGGATTGAAACGAAAGGTAAAAATTTAAGGCTAGTCCTTATTACGCCGCTACAGCAGCCCCAATGTTATGCATCCGGCAATGAAAGGCTCTTTGAAGAGCATTTCCGGGATATCTCTGGGGAACATATCGAGAAGCAACGCAAATCGCTGGCGGTGGTTTGCCCGTACTAAAACTTAGGAGATGACCAATGAAAGCCGCAAAAAATGTTCCAGTGGAAGAAGAACCAACTAACCTCACAATTCCTGAGGCTGAAGAAATGATTGAAGAGGCTCTCGAAGAACTATCTTTTTCCACCGACCCGGGATTGGTTCCTGCCCTGCGCTTTCTGGCACCTCCGGGATACCAGGCGATCGTAGAGCTCTGTGGCGAAAATGGCCGCAGCAAACGGCGCAATGCCGATGCCACGAGCTGGACACCGGAAGAGGATGAGGTTCGAATCTATTTTGAGCGGATCGATGGAAGCGATGACGGCGAGGACGAACGTCCAGCTCCGCAGCCCAGGGCTCGCGCAGCCCGAGCGGCAGCAGCCACCTTCGACGATATAGAGGATGTGGACGGCAACAGCGGCGGCCTTCCTGCAGATGTGGACGAGCGCATCAAGGAACTCTGCGCCACTCTGGCCGAAGCGGAGCGCGGCGGCCATGCATTTATCGCTCTGAAGTGGTTCCGGGACTCATTTTTGCCGCGCAAGGCATTTAGCTGGAATCAGCATCCGGAGTCACGGCAACTCATTCTCGCCGAGGCGATTCAGCGCGGTGTAGTGCTGACGAGCAAGATTCCCAATCCCAAAACACCTGCTTATCCGACGACAACAATTCGGCTGAACAGGGCCGAAGCAGATGTCCCAGACGAAGCACAGCGGTTTCGTCCAGTGGCAGTCCAGGGTGATGGGCTGGTCTCAACTTTGGACGAAGAGGATGACGACCGGGGGAACCTGTGAGCTGTTATTTCCTTGATTCCACAGCTTTTATGAAATTGTTCGTACAGGAAGCCGGGACGGACGCAATTATTCGGCTGATGGAAGCTACAGAGGATAACCGGAAGCTGATCTCGGCTGGCACTCCGCTGGAGGTGTATGCGGCTCTGAAGCGACGTGAGCGCGCAGGCCAGATTTCACCTTCGGATGGAGAATCGGCGCGAGGGATTTTGCGGCTGGAAGCAGCTCGCATGGTGCAGCAGCCCCTGAATCCAGCCGTGCTGGAAGCAGCGCGGCAACTGCTCGACCGGCGCGAACTGCGATCGGTAGAGGCACTCCAGCTTGGCGCCGCAGTCGTGGCGCGGGAGATGTTCCAAGGGATGGAAGTTGTCTTCGTCAGCTCCGACGCGCGTTTGCTCGAAGCTGCGAAAAGCGAACGATTCCGCGTCCTGAATCCAGTGGAAGAAGAAGTCTAAAATCTCTGGGCCTTACGCCAATTGCGCACGACAAAAATTAGAGGGCGAGCAAAACCGATTCGGCGAAGGGGTAGCGGCAGAGAGATACTGCCTGCAGCCTAGGCCGATTTGCGGCGGAACAGTTCGTCCTTCTCTTTGCACCCACAGCTTGAGCAGCTCAGGCAGCAAAAAAGTAATACGGCTACCCCGACAGTGATAAGCACTGCGAGTAGCGTCCCAAACGAAAATAAGGTGTGTGCGAGTGAATGCATATTGCTAACCCTTATCGAACGGAACTTTATCGAGCCAATTCCGATAAATTTTCTTCCGGTTATACCTGCTTTGACGCGTAGACGAACAATTTGTCATGGAACCGCCGTCGCGTCAAGTGTAGCATTGGATTCCCCTACTGAGTATTTAGACGCGTGGACAAAAGTTGTAGTTGCGTGGGAGAGAGAATCTAATTGCACAAAGGCGAATAAATGGCGAAAATAATCAGGTGGAGTATCCGCCATGACCACGACTGCAAACGCGCCTCCCGCCTCTGTATCGACCACCCCCGCTCCTGAGGTGAACTGGCTTTTTCTCGATTTGAACTCTTATTTCGCCTCCGTCGAGCAGGAGGTGCGCCCCGAGCTGCGTAATCGCCCCGTAGCGGTGGTGCCTTCGCTTGTGGATACCACATGCTGCATCGCCGCGAGCTATGAGGCCAAATATCGCGGAGTCAAGACCGGAACGATGGTGAAAGAGGCGAAGCAGCTCTGCCCGGATATTGTGCTGGTGGAGGGGCGGCATGAGCTCTACACCGAATACCACCACCGGATCGTGGCAGCCGTACAAAGCTGCATCCCGGTTACCGCGATTCTCTCCGTCGACGAAATGGCCTGCCGGTTGATCGGTTGCGAGCGACCCGTGTTGACTGCGATGGACCTGGGAATGCGAGTCAAAGATGCCATTCGCAAGCAGGTCGGCAGCACTCTGCGCTGCTCGGTGGGATTGGCTCCCAATCGCTTTCTGGCAAAGATTGCCAGCAATATGGAGAAGCCCGACGGGCTGGTGGCGCTGACCCCGGATATTTTGCACGACGCTTTACTCACGCTCGATTTGCGCGCCCTGCCTGGAGTAGGAGCGCGAACCGAGAAGAGATTGAACGACAAAGGCATTCAATCGATGGCGGACTTGTTGCACGTTCTCGACGGAGAGCATGGCCGCGAACAGACCGGAGAGCTTTGGGGCTCCGTATGGGGCGAGCGACTATGGCACTGGCTTCGCGGCGACGACTTCGACCTGGAGGAAAACGAGCATCCGAAGTCGGTGGGTCATCAGCATGTGCTGGCGCCCGTATTGCGTAATCCGGAAAGCGCCTGGTCCGTCGCGCTTAAACTGCTGCATCGGGCCGCGATGCGAATGAGGGACGAGGGGCTTTGGACGAACCGCATCGGCATAACGATAGCCTTTGTCGGCGAAGGGCGCATCCGAGGCTCTTCCCCATTTGGACCCAGCCGGTCTGAAAGCTGGAGCCATGAACTGCGGCTGCTGGAGTGCCAGGATAATGCAACGCTCATCGGGGCGCTTCGTAAGCTGTGGGATGAACGGCCACAAGGTCCACAGCATCAGAAGCCGTTTTTTATAAGCGTGGTGCTCGCAGACCTTGTGCCGAATGAGCTGCACACCCTGACGCTCTTTGACGCGCAGGATGGCAGCGAAGAACGGTTGCGGCTTTCAGCAGCGATGGACGGACTCAACCACAAATACGGGCTGAGCACGGTGGCGCCTGCCGCCATGCTGGCAGCATTGAAGGCGGCGCCCACGCGAATCGCATTCCATTCCGTACCCGAGCTGTTCGATCACTCCACCAAGGGAATCAGCTCAAGAATGTAGCCAGTTAGAAGTCTTCGTGTTGGAAGCCAACTTCACCGGCGACTGCTACCTGGTAAGCAGAGACGCGGCGTTCGAAGAAGTTGGTGAGCTCCTGCACATCCTGCAGCTCCATGAAGGCGAATGGATTTTTGCTGCCGAAGATTGCAGGCATACCCAGGCGCACTACGCGAGAGTCGGCGACGTATTCGAGATACTGACGCATGTCGCGAACCGACAGGCCAGCGACTCCGCCGGAAAGTAGATCTTCCGCGAACTGAAGCTCGCATTCAACGGCCTCGCGCATCATGGTGACGATACTGGCTTCGAGCTCTGCATCGAACAGCTCTGGATGCTGGCTGCGAACGATGTTGACGACCTCGAAAGCAAACTCAAGGTGGCAGCTCTCGTCGCGGAAAACCCAGTTGGTACCGGCAGCAAGACCGTTAAGCAGGCCACGGCTGCGCAGAAAATAGACATAAGCGAAGGCGGCAAAGAAGAAGAGGCCCTCAATGCATCCAGCGAAGCAAACGAGATTCAAAAGGAATTGCTTCTGCTCCTCAGGGGTGCGGAGTTCGTCGAGTTTCTGGATGGAGTCCATCCACTTCATGCAGAAGTCTGCTTTTTTGCTGATGCTCGGGATGTTTTCGACAGCGGCGAAGGCAGCGGCGCGAGCTTCAGGGTCAGGCACATAATTATCCAGCAGGGTCAGGTAAAACTGGACGTGAACGGCCTCTTCAAAAAGCTGGCGCGAAAGGTAAAGGCGCGCTTCCGGCGAGTTGATGTGTTTGTAGAGATTGAGCACCAGGTTGTTCGACACGATCGAATCGCCCGTGGCAAAGAAGGCAACAAGGCGCTGGATCAGGTGAATCTCCGCAGGCGTGAGGCGCGAGCGAAGATCGACGAGATCAGTGGAGAAGTCGACTTCTTCAACCGTCCACGTGTTCTTGATACCGTCTTTGAACATGTCAAAGAAGACCGGGTATTGCATAGGACGCAGGGTCAGCGAGAGGCCTGGATCAAGGATGGACGTCGGGGATTTGCTGGACATTGTGACTCCAAATTCTTTTGTTGGCGGCAGGTATAGTGCGAGATTTCATCGAGATGAAGCCCAGGTCTGAAGATCAGACCTGGGACATCCGCATTTGCTGCAATTTACTGGCAGGCTTCGCAGGACTCAGGATTGTCTAACGAGCAGGCTACAGCTTGGATCGTATCGACTGCGCGGTTGGCTATGGCTACTGTGGTCTTGGCAATTTTTGTTGCAGGTCTCGAACGCAGGTAGTAAGTGGTCTTGATTCCCTTCTTCCATGCATACATATACATGCTGCTGAGACGACCGATATTGGGCGATTCAGCGAAGAGGTTCAGCGATTGGCTCTGGTCGATAAAAGCTCCGCGATCGGCGGCCATGTCGATGAGCGAACGCATGGGAACTTCCCACACGGTGCGGTAAATCAATTTGAGTTCGTCGGTGATCTCATCGATTTTCTGAATGGAGCCTTCGGCAAGCTTGATGCGGGTGCGCATCTCTTCAGACCACAGGCCGAGGGCCTTGAGTTCGTTCACGAGGTACTTGTTGATCTGCATGAACTCGCCCGACAATGTCTCGCGCTTGAACATGTTGGAAATCTGCGGCTCGATGCACTCATAGCAGCCCACGATGGACGCAATGGTTGCAGTCGGTGCAATGGCGATCATGAGCGAGTTGCGCATGCCCACAGTCTTCATGCGAAGACGCAGAGCATCCCAGCGCGCAGTGTCCTTTGGCGTAACGCCCCAGAGATCGAACTGGAATTCACCATGCGCGGCGCGAGTTTCGTTGAAGGCCGCATGCGGTCCATCTTTCTCGGCCAGATCGCACGAGGCCGAGATAGCGTGGAAATAAATCTCTTCCTGGATCTTGGCTGAGAGCTCGCGGGCTTCTATCGAGTCAAAGGCCCAGCGCAGTTGGAAGAAGACATCTTGAAGGCCCATGACGCCAAGGCCCACTGGACGCCAGCGCGAGTTCGATACGGCAGCCTGCGAAACCGGGTAGTAGTTAATGTCGATGACGCGGTCGAGCATAGGTACAGCGTGGCGAACTGTGGCCGCAAGCTTATCGAAATCGAACTTGCCATCCGTCAGGTGACGGCCAAGGTTGATGCTGCCGAGATTGCAGACGGCTGTCTCTTCGTGCGACGTAACCTCGGTGATCTCGGTGCAGAGATTAGAGAGATGCACCGTGTTGCCGGGATGGCCGGTCTGGTTGCACTTTATGTTGCAGGCATCCTTGAAGACCATCCAGCCATTGCCGGTCTCGGCAAGCGTACGCATCATGCGGGCGTAGAGGTCGCGGGCCTTGATCTGGCGCTTGTAGAGCTGTTTCTGTTCGGCCTCAATGTAGGCCTTTTCAAAGGCTTCACCATAGAGGTCGGTGAGCTGCGGCACGTCCTTGGGATCGAAGAGCGACCACATGCCGTCCTCATCGGAGCGGCGCATAAAGAGATCGGGAATCCAGTTAGCGAGATTGAGATTGTAGGTGCGGCGTGCTGCATCGCCGGTGTTATCGCGCATCTCAAGGAAGGACTCGACATCGGCATGCCAGGGCTCGAGATAAACGCAGGCAGCACCCTTGCGCTTGCCGCCCTGATTGACTGCGGCAACGGACGCATCCAGCGTACGCAGCCAGGGAACGATGCCGTTTGAAAGACCATTGGTGGCGCGGATCAGCGAACCTTCGCTGCGAATGCGATGGAAAGCAAGGCCGATGCCGCCGGAGAACTTCGACAGCAATGCAATCTGTTTATAGACGTCATAAATCGAATCAAGCGAATCGAGCGGCGAGTCGATGAGGTAGCAGCTCGACATCTGGCTGTGCTTCGTGCCGCTATTGAAGAGCGTCGGCGAGCTGGGCAGATAATCGTGCGAGGCGAGGAGATTGTAGAAATCCACAGCTTCATTCACGCGTGTGGAAAGCCCGGCAGCAACGCGCATGAAAAAGTACTGCGGCGTCTCCGTGACCTGGCGGGTGATTGGGTGACGAAGCAGGTACCTGTCGTAAACAGTGCGCAGGCCGAAGTACTCAAAGCGGTCGGATAGGCGGTCATCGATGGCCGAGTTCAGCTTGCGCGCATTGGCGTTAACGAACTCCCATGCTTCCTTGGAGACGACGCCCTCGCGGCTGCCAATCTCGACCGACTGCGAAAAGGAGTAGATATTCTGCCCGGCAACTTCCTTCGAGATGGTCGCGAGGAGTAGACGTGCAGCCAGGCGCGAGTATTCCGGCTCCTCGGCAATCAGAGAGGCTGCGGTCTGGATCGAAATGGAATCGAGTTCGCGGGTGCTGGCTCCGTCGAAGAGGCCACCGATAGTCTTGCTGGCGACGCGGATCGGATCGACGTGAGGAAGACCGTGGCAGCAGCGCTCGACAGCGCGGACGATCTTGTTGACATCAACGGGTTCGAGGCCGCCGTTGCGCTTGCGGACCTGCATCTGGGGAGTTGGGTCGGCTGGAGGAAAATTCGGGTCGAGGTCAGATAGCGACGACTGGTGGAGCGAGGCTGAGAGAGCAGATTCAATCGTGGCCATTTTGGGGAATGGTCCTTTCCTTGGGTTCAGGATTCTTGCAACGAGTTTCATTCGTACAAAATCGGGGTTTAAATTGGGCGCCGGGGAGGATTGGTCACGGGTACGGACAGAAGTCGGCGATAGAACGGCGGACTCGTGCGGATCACCCGATCCTCCCCTCGGAGGCGTGTGTTGCTCATATGCCCTTCGGCATCCTTCTCGGCAGGTATTCGGACTTGCAGGCAACCTGAAAACAGCGACTTCCCAACTCGAAAAGAGCTGGGTACTGAGTCGGAGCTATCGTTCCTGCTTACCGATGCGGGGCAGTTCCGGAAGTTCGCCGGCTTCCCTTTTTTCATGCTGGTCATGGAAACGGCTCGTGATCAGCCACCGTGAAGTAAATCGACTATATCGTGGATCGGCGGCTGGAGCAACAACTATATGTTGGGGTATATGTGGAAATCCCATGAGTCTCGAAATGCCAATTTGTGCTCCGTTTTTTGGCAAAAGTCAAATGAGTTTCTGGTACGGAAACTTCTTCGGCAACGGGACTTTAGTCATAGGCTCAAGCTGTTTTTCTCTTGCCTGAAGAGCTTTTTTGCTCTGTCTAAAAAACACGGCTGTGTGCATTTCAAATCCGGCCGCAAATCCATAGCCACTCCTCCATTCTCCACCTCGCGAACATTATTTTTCTCAAATGCGTATGGCCTTGCATCCTCACGGGAAATTTGCTGCGGATAAGAAAGTAGAGGCGCATGAGAGAGCAATTGAGCTGGCAGCCGGACTTCGAGCAACTCGTAGACGAGCACCAGTCGATGGTTTTTTCGTTGGCATGGCGAATGACAGGCGATCGCGGAATGGCCGAAGAGGTGGCGCAGGATGTGCTCCTTGAACTGGACCGCAATCTTCGTAAGCTTAGCTCTGCCGATCATGTGCGCTTCTGGCTGCGAAAGGTTACAGTGCATCGCTCGACGGATGCGCTGCGACGCAGGAACACGAGGGAGCCTGGATGGGATGAAGGCTTCTGGGTTGAACTTGAGGAACGGCATGGGCTGGTCGAATCCGATGAAGGATCTGCAATGTCCATGCGCATTGAGGAATTGATGGCAAGTTTGCCGGAATCACAGCGGGCGGCGCTGATTCTTCGCTACCAGGAAGACCTGACGCCGGAGGAAATTGCAGCGACGTTGAAGGCTCCGGTAGCGACGATAAAGAGCCAGTTGCAGAGAGGTTTGAAGCTGCTGCGGCTGCGAGCCAGCAATTACCTGAAGGAGTATGTCCGTGGAACATAACGAGCGACAGGAAAAGAACGAGAAAAAGGAACGCAGGGATCGAAAAATCGAGCAGCATGAGATTGAAGAGTTCGAGCAGAAACTGCGATTTGCACTGCAGCATCGCGCCGCTCCCGTGGGGATGAAACAACGCGTGCTGGCGCTGGCCAGGGAACGCCGGCAGAAGCGGCATGGCTGGCAATGGATGATGCAGCGGGTTACGGCTTCCCTTGTGCTGGCAGCGATGGTCGGCGGAGCCCTGGTCTATCACCAGGTGGACGAGCGGCATAAGGGCGAGGCAGCGCGAGAACAGGTAATGCTTGCGCTGAAGATCACAAACAAAACGCTGAATCGAGTGAATGCACGGTTGACGGACGACGATCAGTGAGCCCCGGCGGCGAATGCCCCGGTTGTTTTCACTGCTTTATGGCGCGGCTAAACCACGCCCCTTCAAAACACATTTTTTGACGCTGGAAAGAGGACCGAAATGAAGAAGACCGGGATGAAGACGAGAATGAAAAAGATGGGGATCTGGGTGGGGGTTTTGGCAGTTGGAATTCTGGGTGCAGCAAGTGTGTACGGGCAGGATGAGTTGCCCGCTCCTTCGCCGATTGAGAAGTCGCTGGCATCGCGTGCAATACACACAACCGAGGTAACCCTGGATAAAAACATGCTGGCGTTTGCGGCGAAATTCATGGACGACAAGAACGGCGATAAGGACGACAAAGCTGCCCACGACATGATCCAAAACCTGAAGGGCGTCTATGTGCGGGAGTATGAGTTCGACAAGGATCACTCATATACCGCCGAGGAGCTCGACGGATTGCGAAAGTATTTCGAGCACTCCGACTGGTCTCCGATGGTGCATGAACGAACCAAGGGAGTTGCCGAAGGCACGGATGTTTTCGTGAAGCTGGTAAATGGGCAGATGCAGGGGCTGTTTGTTCTGGACGCTGAGGCAAAAGAGCTGTCGCTGGTGCTGATTCTGGGACCGATCGACATAGACAAGATCAGTAGCCTCGGCGGAACGTTTGGCATTCCGAAAGACGCCGTGAAGAAGGCGCAGAAGGATGTGAGCAAATGAAACAGCGCTGGTTTGGAGTGATGATTGTTGGCGGAATGGTGGCCGTGATGGCTCCGATGATCGTGCTGGCCGCAGGTGGAAGTGCCGGCGGATTTGAAGCCGTAGTACACGGAATCGAACAGCGATATAACACCCAGGCGACACAGATTCCGTTCATGGGATTGATGAGCGGAATTGTGCGCATCTCGACGCATGGCAACGTGAAGGGAATACATGTAGCGGAATTTGAGCACTTTGATTCCGCCGTCGATGGCGACGAACTGAACACCCTGGTAACGCAGCGTGCGGGCAAGGGATGGCAGCGCATCGTTCGCGAGACCAGCAGAAGCGGCGGCGACCAGAGCCTGATCTTCGTGCGGCCCGAGGGCGACCACATGGGCATGCTCGTAGTGGATCTGGATGGGCGTGAGATGGATGTAGTGCAGATATCCGTCAATCCCGAAGAGCTTGCGCGTGAAGTATCAAAGCATAGCGGCCACCATAACGAAACCGAAGCAGCCAAGGATGACGGTATGAATGGCAGCGGTAAGCATCTCAACGGGCAGGATCATGGGCGCGTCGGTGAAGGCAACTCCGAAGACAGCTCGGATGAGCACAACTAGCACCAGGGATACAGTCATGATTCCCCGCTCCAATTCCCGGCCTTTGGCTATAGGCGAGCACTGCGATGTCTGCGTAGACTGGCAGTGTGGCATTGGTAACAGGCTCCAATTCGGTTGAGGGGTATCGGGGCAGGCTGGCGCCTTCGCCGACCGGTCTGCTCCATATCGGCCATGCGCGAACCTTCTGGACAGCGTACAGCCGCGCCAGGGCGGCTCAGGGCACGCTCGTAATGCGCATGGACGACCTGGACCAGGAGCGCAGCAAGCCGGAGTTTGCTGAGGCAGCCATCGAAGACCTGCGCTGGCTGGGAATTCGCTGGCAGGAAGGGCCGGGCAGGCTTGAACGCTCCAGCAAGTCCGAGGGCTCGGACAAATCCGGCGGCCTATATGCGCCTTACCTGCAAAGCAAGCGGCACAGTTTTTATCGAAGCGCGTGGCAAAAGCTGCTGCGATGGGGATATCTCTACCCCTGCCGATGCACGCGAAAAGAGCTTGCAGCAATCGCTTCTGCTCCGCATGAAGGCTCCCAAGCCGCTGGCGTGACTCAGTTCGCTGGTGTGGATGACGAGCCCATCTATCCAGGAACCTGTCGGCATCTGGCAAGCGAAACGGCGCAGCTACCGGGACCGACAGCCACGAGTTATGGACCCCAGCAGGCGAACTGGCGCTTTCGCGTACCGGACGGCCTGGCCGTCGAATTCAACGATCAGCACCTCGGCCCGCAGCGGTTTGTAGCAGGAGTGGACTTTGGAGATTTCCTGGTCTGGCGACGAGATAACACGCCAAGCTACCAATTAGCCTGCGCAGTCGATGATGCCGCAATGGAGATCACCGAAGTCGTTCGCGGGGCAGACCTGCTGAAGTCTACAGCGCGGCAGATTTTGATTTTGAAGGCGCTGGGATTCGCCGCCCCCAGTTGGTACCACTGCACCCTGGTCGCCGACCACAATGGGCAACGGCTGGCCAAGCGCCATGACGCACTGGCCCTGCGCGCACTCCGCCAACGTGGACTGACTCCGATGAATATCTTCTCGGCCGAGTTGCCGGTCATGGCATAGAAGGAAACAGCTCAACGTGACAACCATCAAGCGCAACCATCATCCCATCCCTGCCATAAATGCCCGACAAGGATGGGAGCACAAAGATTTCTTCTTGAAACAACCGAACCTGAACCACATAAGCCTGAGACAAACAAGCCAGATTCCACGATGACCTCAGGCGTATTCGGCTTATTCGAATACAGGCACGTAGACGGCATAGCCTCTAGGTGGAGCTGGAAACTCAGCATTCCCATCGGCATCGGTCGTACGTTCGTCTGGATGCGCTGAATCGTGGCCGTCCCACGCTGCGGGGCGGAATTTTTGATTGGGCCATTGCGTCTTGACGCTGGTGCCGCTCCACTTATCGCCCAGGTTATTCAGCACATAGATCAAGCCCGGTTGATTCACCATATCGGACTTATAGCCGACGCGTTGCATGATGTAGAGATCGGGATCGGCATGCAGAATCTGCGAGTCGCCACCGGCGTTGTCATGGTGAACAGCGATAAGTGCATCGATGCCGTTCGGTGTGCCGCCTCGGCCAAGCCCGTTGTTGTAATAGTCGTACCAGAAGATGCACGGATAGCCTTCATGGACAAGGATGAAGGAGTAAGCAAGCATCTTGTCGTTCACAATAGCGTTGCCCCCCATGTCATGGTTATCGACAAAAGTCGCAGCATGCATGGGCCGGGCAGTAACGACGGAGCCATTGTCGGTAAGGCCGCGCAGATCGTAGTTGGGCGTGTCGCAGACATCCTTGAGCTTGTAGCGAAGAGGAAAATCAAAGGCCATGATCTGGTTGTCCGTCATGCCGTTGACGCGGTCAATCCATGCGCCGATCTCCTCCGATCCAGACCATAGTTCCGCTACGACAAAAGGGGTGAACTCCTCGCCATTTTTGACGTAGCGATACTTCGAGAGAATGCCGATCATCCATGCGCCGAAGCCCTTGGCGAAGTCAAAGCGAAAGCCGTCGAAGCCCAGCTCCTCAATGAGAAAACGGGCATATTCAAACATCGCTTTGTAGACATCCGGATTGCGATGGCAGAGATGAGGAAAGCCCGCGAAGTTTTCGCCCTCGACCATAACCTGTTCGTAGCGGCTGGGGTGAAAGCAGTTCCAGTCGCGAGGAAATGAGCCGCTCTTGGGATTAAATTTTGTCCAGCGCTTCTGGCCATCCAGAGGATTGACCTCTTCTTCATCTGCGCCCGAGTTGTGATTGATCACCATGTCGGCGTAGAGGCCGAGATTATTTTCGTGAGCCTTTTTGAGGAGAGCTTCGAGCTCGGCGCGATTGCCGTAAAGGGTCTTCACTCCCCCCTTCTGGTCGTAGTCGCCAAGATCCCAGTAGTCATACGGGTCGTAGCCGTTGCCACGAGAATCGGCGGCCTTCGAAACAGGCGGCAGCCACAACGCGTTGAAGCGGGACTTACCCAGCGCCTCAACATGCTCGGCGACAAAGTTCCACCAGTTATGCTCCTGCTTTTCCAGAATGGGGGCATCCCAATAAAAGGCCTGCATCATGACTGCCATGTTCGTTCTCCGATAGGTGATTTCAATGGGCAACGGAGCTTCCGCATTTTGTCGCGCGAAAGGATGTACTTATCTCAAGCGAGATACATGGCAGTAGGATGCGGGATAGTCGATTGGCGCTGCTTGGAGGATGTACAGAGAAGCGGATACGGCAAACCCTCCCCAGACCAGGCAGAGGGCCGCACAGGAAATGAACCAGAGGAAGAAATCAGGAAAGATTGAAGTCATGGCCGGGATGCTTAAATCCAGCACCAATCCGGCACGCTTCCAGCCCTGCACCAGAACAGACCGGCTCCTGAATTACTTGAGCTTCAGCTCAAACTCCACCTGTTTGCGAGAATCGAAGGAGCTGATCGTTCTCACGGCGCTTTTCTTCTTGCCGTGTTCGGCCCAGACTTCATAGTCATCGACCATGCCCACCTGCGCAAAGCGGAAAGAGCCGTTGGCAACGCTGGTAAAGCTTCTCACGTTGCGCGTCTTCACATTTTTGAGGAAGACGGTTGCCCCGCCGACAAGCGTATCGGTGTCGTCGATAACTTTGCCCTGAACAATGCGCTGGCTAAAGTTCTGCGCATTCGCTACCTGCAGGCCGATCTGCGAACTGAAACGAGCCGCTGTGCCAGGAACTCCCGTAGGGAGCAGACCGAGGGCTGCGGCGGCCATCAAGCCACCGGCTATCCAACTTGCTTTGCGTGCGTTCAATCTTCTTCCTCTTCTTCGTCGAGAAGCTCATCATCGTCTTCGTCGAGATCGTCGCCGTCGACGTGAGCAAGTTCCAGGGGTTCCGTGGCCACGATTTCAAACTCGGTGCCACATTCATCACAGGCAACGATGTCGCCTTCTTCTACTTCGTCTACTTCAAAATCCAGTGCGTTGTCGCACTCTGGGCAGCTTGGCATATGTGCCTCCTCCTTGAGTTGCACGGCCTACGCATTATGATGACACCATTGCGTGGGGCGACTCCGCTAGTTTTGACGGAAACGGCTTTTCTGGTCAAGTGTCCCCGCCTAAGGGACACATGGCAAAGAGCAGCCACTGGAGAGAATCGGATGAATTTGCGTGACTTGCTGGTACCCATGATCGTTCCTTTTTTGCTGGCCGCAACAGTCGTTTCGGCGCAGTCCAGCCCTGCCAAACCGGATTACCAGTTGCATGGCGCAGCCCTTGCTCCCGCCCCTGCAGACCCGGCGATTACCGCGGCGCTGGACCAGATCTCCGATGCCCGCATTCGTCAGACGATTGAGAAGCTGGTTGGTTTTGGAACACGCAATACCCTTTCAAGCATGGAGACCGATTTGCCGCCCGGCCAGGGCGTAACGGCAGCCGCGGACTGGATCTTTGCGCAGTTCGAGGAGATCTCAAAAGAGTGCAACGGGTGCCTCGAAGTAAAGCGCGATACCTTCACCAATCCCGTAGCCGACCGGATCCCCAAACCGACGACGATCACCAATGTATACGCCATTCTGCGCGGAAAAGACCCGGCCCAGGCGAAGCGGATGTACCTGGTAACCGGGCATTACGACTCGCGCAACTCGAATACAGCGGACGATCACGGTACCGCTCCAGGCGCGAACGACGATGCCTCCGGCGTAGCCGTTTCGCTGGAGTCGGCGCGTGTGCTGAGCAAGCTGAGCCTGCCCGCATCGCTGGTATTTGTAGCCGTAGCTGGCGAAGAACAAGGCTTGAACGGCTCAACCCATCTCGCGCAACTGGCCAAAAGCGAGGGCTGGAAGCTGGAAGGCGTGTTGAATAACGACATTGTCGGCGGCAACACGACGCCCGGAGACACCTTGCAGCGCAAGGATGTGGTCCGCGTGTTTTCCGAGGGAATTGCCTCGGCAGCAACTCCGGAACAGATTCGCCGAGTGCGCGCACTGGGGCTTTTTGACGATGCTCCAAGCCGCCAGCTGGCGCGCGCAATGGCAGACGCAGGGCGCACCTACTTCCTCGGAACCGCTCCCGGCTCTGGAACGACGCCTTCGTTTGCCGCTTTCCTCGTAGCGCGGCCAGACCGTTATCTGCGCGGCGGCGATCATACAAGCTTCAACAAGGAAGGCTTCTCCGCCGTCCGCGTGACGGAGTGGCGCGAGGACTTCAACCATCAGCACCAGGACATCCGCGTCGAAGCTGGAGTGCAATATGGAGATCTCCTGAAGTATGTCGACTACGGCTACGTTGCAAAAGTGGCCCGGCTCAACGCAGCCACGCTCGCGACACTGGCCGCTTCCCCTGGAATCGTGACCGAGGTAAAGCTCGTATTGGACCGGCTCGACAACAATACGACGATTCACTGGAAGGCCCCCGAAGGCACCAGCGAAAACGGAGCCAGCGCCGCCGGAACGAAAGCCGGTCTGCATTACGAGCTACTCTGGCGAGAAACGACTGCCGCTGACTGGCAGTATGTGCTGGAGATTCTGGCACCACCAGGAGCCGAACCGGTGACAGTCACCGTTCCGATTTCAAAGGACAATGTAATCTTTGGCGTGCGCGCGGTGGATGCGTCCGGACATCGCGGACTGGTTGTTACCCCTTAAGCAGCCATCTCACAAACGGGAACTGAGGCCGCGAAAACTATTCTGATGCATGACATGGGTTGTGCGCAGGATGTACGCTCAATCAGGAGACATATGCCCAGGTTTGGTTCTTCTCAATTCGCGTTTCCTGAGTTCTCCGGTGCCACGCGGCGGCTGATTCTGATCAATCTGACGGCGTATTTTTTGCTGCTGCTGGCGACAACAGCCAAATTGTTCGATCCTCTGGCGGTGATGGCGCATTTCGGGCTCTATCCGCCGAATTTTATGGTCGGGCAAATCTGGCAGCCGCTGACCTACAGCTTCATCCACCTATCGTTGATCGGAACACTGCTGGAGCTGCTTTCGCTCTGGTTCTTGTGCGGATTCCTCGAACAGATGCATGGTGGGCAATGGATGACCCGGCTCTATGCCGCCTCCGTCGTAGGCGCTGCACTGACCGCAATCGTCATCTACGAGATTGGACTTCATACCGGTCATCCGCAGGAATCCGTGGCCCTGACCGGTTGCCTTGGCGGTATCTTTGGGCTGATCACCGCAATCGGAGTACTGCACGGGGATTTGCAGTTTCAGATGTTTTTCGTGATCGGGATCAAGGCCAAGTATCTCGCGATCATCTACGCTCTCATCGCCCTGGCAGAGACATTCGGTGAATTGCGCGTGTACGCGTTTGCACAGCTCGGCGGCGGCCTGGCTGCGATTTTATATGTGAAGTACGCACCACGAGGTAGTCGCGGACGTGGGATTGGCGTTTCTCTGAGCGAGCGATGGTACGGCCTGCGTAACCAATACTTCCGTTGGAAGCGGCGCCGCGCTGCCAGCAAGTTTCAGGTCTACATGAAGAAGCAGGGACGGATCGTACGCTTCGATGGACAGGGCCGGCTGATCGATGACGACGATGTGAAACACGACGACCGGACGCGCTGGAACTAGCGGATGTAGACTCTGTTCACCACGGATTCAACAGATCGACTTGTATATCCTGCACGTCCTGCGTGTTTCGAGTAACCAGCGTAAGTTGATGCACGATTGCAGTTGCGGCAAGCAACGTATCGACCACTGGGCGTGGTCGCTCAGCAGATAACTCTCCCCACAACCTGGCCGTGGCCGCATCGAGTCCAAGAATGCGATCGGCAAAACTATACTCCAGGCCGTCGACCCACTGAGCGAGTCTGTCCGCGGCCTCCGGGTCGGTTCGGCGCTTGATGGCTACGCCTTTGCGCAGCTCGCCTAAAGTCAGGACGCTGATGTAGAGTGACTCCGGTTCCACACGCGCAAGAAACGCGAGGACCCGCTCATCTGCCTGCTTCCGGCGCGTTTCAGAAAGTACATTCGTATCCAGAAGATATTGCAGACGACCGCTCACAGATTGATTTCCCGTCCAGTGTCGCGATCTCGCTCTACATCAAAGCTGTCGACTTTTGGGCCACCGAGAAGGTAATCCCTGAAGTTTGGCTTATGAGCCGTCAGAGAACGATAGTCAGCAATGGAAAGAACAACTGCTCTTTCCGTCCCATGGCGAGTAATGAACTGAGGCCCCTTGCTATGAGCGTCCTCAATCACCTCGCTCAGACGAGTTTTTGCTTCCTGTACCTGCCAGACCGACATAATCATCCCCAGATCAACCTTAATTATAGTTGATCTGGTTGGTTTAATATAATTTCTCTTTCCCGCCAACAGATCCTGCAGAGACGGAGTGCGGTAAAATCCTCATTTGTATGACTACAAAGAAGATTGCTTTTCTCTTTCCGGGACAGGGTTCGCAGGCCGTAGGTATGGGGCGAATTCTCGCCGAGCGCTATCCTGTCGCTGCCCAAACATTTGCCGAGGCCGATGAAGCCTTGGGCCTTTCGCTCAGCCGGATTTTCTTTGACGGCCCGGAAGAAGAGCTGCGGCTGACGGAGAACACGCAGCCCGCTATTTTGGCGGTAAGCATCGCGGCCTGGCGCGTGCTGGCCGAGCACGATGTGCACCCGGCATTTGCCGCCGGACATTCACTCGGCGAGTGGTCAGCGCACGTAGCGGCTGGCACTCTGAGCTTTGCCGACGCAGTACGCGCAGTTAAAGCTCGCGGACGGGCGATGCAGGCGGCTGTGCCTGCAGGCCAGGGCGCAATGGCTGCAGTGCTTTCGCTGGCCGCCGATCAGGTAGCCGAGGCCTGCGCCGAGGCTGCCGCGGAGACCGGGCTGCCCGTATCGCCTGCCAATTTCAACACTCCCGACCAGACCGTGATCTCAGGCGCCGCCGCAGCAGTCGAAAAAGCCGTGGAACTGGTGAAAGGTCGCGGAGCGCGCAAGGTGGTGATGCTCGCGGTGAGCGCGCCGTTCCATTGCGCCCTGATGCAGCCCGCCCAGGAGGAAGTAGCACGAGTGCTATCCGGCCTGACTTTGGCCGACCCCTCGATCCCTGTAGCAGCAAACGTCAGCGGCACACTGGTGACAACCGCAGACGCAGCAAAACAGGCACTCATCGATCAGGTAACAGGAGCGGTACGCTGGTCGGAATGCGCGCAGGCACTGATTGCATCCGGTACCGAGCTTTTTGTCGAAGTAGGCCCCGGGCGCGTATTGACCGGACTGCTAAGGCAGATCGATCGCTCCCAGAAGTGCGTCAATGTTGAGGATGTAGTGAGCCTGGAAAAAACGCTGGCGGAAGTGAATTCCACCAGCGTGTAGTTAGCCGTGTAGCTATCTGCTCAGATTACGAATCGACTACTAATTACTAATCGATAGTCAGCTCTACCGGAGAGAAGCCCAGCGTATGGCCCTTAGGATCGTAAGCCAGGAAGAGCGGTTTACTCTTGCGGCCGTTGATCATCGAGCCAACGATGAGCGAGTTGCCCCATAGCTTGGTCACTACCACCTTATGGCTGGTGAAAGCGCCATAATCGTTGGCCGTGCTGTTCGGACCCCAGTCTGCCTGGAAGCGATCGAAATTGTAAGTCTTGAACTTCTCCGGATGGTGCTGCCATTCAGGATCGTCGACCCAGATACCGTAGGCCTTGGGCAGATTGTTATTCTCAACCGCAACCAGGAATTGCTGAGTCGTTCGCTGGCCAGTCCAGTAAGTAACCCACGTCCACGGATAGTCGATAGGGCGACCCACGATGAACCAGGCAGCCACGATCAGAATTACGAAGCCTGCAAGAAAAGCGTAGACCGTCTGAAGTCGGCGACGCGCTCGTGCAACGTCGTATTTGGGAGCGTCCATCAGGGTCATTGGGCTGGATTCCTCGGCGGTACTGGGTTCCGGTGCGGGCTGCTGCGTCGTCTATCCTTAGCTGCCTGTTCCTATTAGGTATAGACAACGCAGGGAAGCATTTTGTTCCCGACATCTGCGTTCACTCTGCTTCCCTGCTCTACTTCTCTGCTCTGCTTCCTATTTCGATGCCTCGAAAGTGAAGCTGGTCCGGCTGCGCTCATTGTGGCGTTCCAGGGCCAATTCGATAAGCGTTGTGATCAGGTCGGAGTAGCCGAGGCCAGTCGCCTGCCACAACTTGGGGTACATGCTGATGGCGGTGAACCCAGGCAGCGTATTCACTTCATTAAGATAGATGCGACGCTTGCCATCCGGCTCCATAAGGAAATCAACGCGGGCAAGACCAGCAAGATCGCAGGCGCGAAAAGCTTCGACAGCCATGGCGCGAATCTGCTTGGACTCCGCCGCCGTAAGCTTCGCGGGGATAACCGGCACAGAGCCGTCGCTGAGATACTTGGCCTCGTAATCATAGAACTCTTTGTCCGGAATGATTTCGCCGACCACGCTGGCCTTTGGATCGTCGTTGCCCAGGACAGCAACTTCGAGTTCGCGCGCCTTGCTGGTGGTACGGGATTTGCCGCTGCCGGTAACCCCCTGCTCGATGACGATCTTGCGGTCAAATCTCGCAGCCAGCTTCAGAGCCGGGCCGAGCTCCTTGCGATCGTGAGCCTTGCTGATACCAACCGAGGAGCCGAGATTTGCCGGCTTCACAAAAAGCGGATATTTAAGCGCCGACTCGATAAACGTAACAGTCTTGCGGGGAGATTTTTCCCACTCCGAACGCAGAACTGTCACATGCTTGACGATCGGCAACTTCGCCTGGGAAAAGAGACGCTTCATCACATCCTTGTCCATACCCGCCGAGGAGCCAAGAACCCCGGAGCCGACGTAAGCAATGTCCGCAAGTTCAAAAAGCCCCTGGATCGTGCCATCCTCACCAAATGTTCCATGAAGAACAGGAAAAACCACGTCAAGGCGACCCGTTCCGAGGCTGGCAGCGTCAGGAACAAGCGCCGCCACAGCGTCGGAAGGCCCTGCTGCTTCAGCCGCGTCAGCAGGCAACACCTCGATAGCCGCGCCTTCAAGCAAAGCCGCAGCATTGCCCTCCGTGAGCCAGCGGCCCGTCTTGGATATGCCGATAGGCACAACCTCGAATTTTTTACGGTCGATTGCTTTGAGAATTGAGGCTGCGGAGAGAAGAGATACTTCATGCTCGCCGCTGCGGCCACCGAAGAGAATGCCTACGCGCAGTTTCTTTGCCATGTCAGGTTTGATTCTAGCTGGCGAGGCAGTGCGTGCCATTGTAGGGAAAGGTACGTATGAGAAATGCATACAGCACTGTTAACTTGCCGCATCAATTCGCGCCGATCTTTTATATCCTCGGCGCTGCTCAAGCCTCTTCAGATAACACTCCACTCGATAACAATCACTCAAAGAATCTTTTTGCCGAAAACGCTACATGCCAGTTCCACAGCAAGATCGGCGGTGCGATTGCGATCATCGATTACAGGATTCACCTCGACGATTTCAAAGCTGAGCAGGCGACCGTGATCGGCAATGATTTCCATGGCCAGATGGGCTTCTCGGTACGTAGCTCCGCCTCGCACAGGAGTACCAACGCCCGGCGCGTCCTCCGGATCGATCCAATCCATGTCGAGCGAGATGTGATAACCCGCAGTGCCTCGGCTGGCGACTTCCAGCGCCTCTTCCATCACTGCACGCATCCCACGCTCGTCAATGTCGCGCATCGTGTAAACCTCTGCAATACCAGCGCGGCGGATATTTTCACGCTCGGCGGCATCAATGTCCCGCGCACCGACAATCACCGTATTCTCCGGCGCGATTTTGGGACTGTAGCCAAAAATCTGGCTAAGCGGCCCCAGCCCTGAATCCGGGTCAAGGCCCACCAGCGCTGCGAGCGGCATTCCATGAACATTGCCGGAAGGCGAAGTTTCCGGAGTATTGATGTCAGAGTGAGCATCCATCCAGATCACGCCGATCTTCTGGTTCTGGCGGCGATAGAACTCGGCTACCCCCGAAACAGATCCTGCGGCAAGGGAGTGATCCCCTCCCAGCACAAGCGGCGATTCTCCCGCTTCAAGGCTTTGGACAACCGCCTCTGCAGTACGCACACAGGTTTCTGCTATCTGCTGGATAAAGCGAGCGTTAGCAGCACCGATGCTCTGGGTTTCGGCGATTTCAACGCGGATATTGCCCCCGTCGGTGACTTGGTGGCCCAGGGCTTCGAGGCGCGCTTCAAGACCCGCAACGCGAACCGCAGACGGACCCATATCGACCCCGCGACGGCTGGCTCCAAGGTCGAGCGGCACACCCAGCACGCGGATTCTACGCGCAGGAAAAGATTGGAGCGGGCGGCGTGAGGAATAAGCCTGGACAATCCGTTCGCCGGATGGGCCCTGTGTGGATGAGCCGGGAGTTAATGGGCTCTGTGTGAATGGACCCTGTGTTACCGGTATTTCGATCGGGTAGGACATACAAAATCGCTCCGCAGGCCGTCATCCTATGATTCAGAAGAGTTACGGCAACGGCCTATTAGAGCAGATCCCTTTCCAAACTGGCAGGTCTCGGAAGGGAAACATGTACATCTAAGAGGTTATATCGATTTCTTTGTACAGATGCGATACTCACCTCGCAAACAAATTGATCCAGATTCTGTTTTTGAGCAGTGGGCAGCCGATGGAGCAGACGGGACTGCGAGAGCTTATTCAGAGCAGGCTGGTGACGGGGAACGCAGATCAAATCATGCGGAGAACGAGTTCCATCCTGATATGGCTATGCGTGGCCAGCGCAGCCGGTCTTTTGTTATTGGCCCCGCGCGCGGGGCTATGTGCGACGGAAAGTCGGGCCGTATTACGCACCATCCGACAAGTGGCTTCGCTCACCAATGAGCAGGCGGCGCGGGCGCTCCCGGTTGATCTGGAAGGAACCGTAACATTTATCCAACCGGAAGATCAGAGCCTATTCATCCAGGATGACGGCGTCGGCACATACGCAAGTTTTGCCAAGGACATAGGAATCAAGCCGGGAGACCGTGTTGCCGTAACCGGCGTGACGGATGCAAGTTTTCGCCCGGAAGTGACAGCAACCTCGGTTCGAATATTGACGCATGGCGCGCTGCCGGAGGCACTCCCCGCAAAGTTTGAAGATCTGATCCAATCGCGTCTGGACAGCCAATACGTGGCCGTCAGCGGACATGTTCTGGCGGCCGCCCTAGACCAGGAAGCGCCCGAGCCCGGGATGCGTATCCAGATCAAAGTAGGAGAAGGCCTCGTCGACGGGCGGGTTGCCCATCCCGGCGCGCTGCGAGCGGAAGATCTGCTGGATAGCGATATTCAGGTAAAAGGCGTAGCGGGCGGCAAGTTCGACAGCCGTATGCAGATGGCCGGCGTCTGGCTGGATATAAACTCAGCCAGCGAAGTAACGATCAAGCAACGCCCCACGGTCAGTCCGTGGAGTCTGCCCATGATCCCAATGGACGAGGTCATCTACGCCTATCGCTCCAGCAACGAGAGCCTGCGCGTCAGGATCTCGGGAACGCTGACCTACTACGAGCCAGGCGCCCTGGCCGTGGTGGAGCACGATGGTAAAGCGATCTTGGTTGAGACCAGCACCATGTTGCCCATGCATTCCGGCGACAACGTGGAAGCAACCGGCTTCCCTGAAATCGAAGATGAAAATGTACGCCTCAATCACGGCCAGCTAAGACTCCTGGCGCAGCGCGGCCTGGCAAAACCGGCTGTCATCGGATGGGAGAGCGCTTCGGCTGGCAAATTTGCCTACAACCTCGTGTCGATGGAGGGCGAGGTCGTTGCGATTGTGCAGGATTCCCGCACCGCAATGGTGATTCTGTGGTCCGAGGGGCATCTGTTTTCTGCAACGCTCCGCCACGACTCATCGGATGAGATATTGGCGGACAGCGACATGTCGACGCCGCTTAGCAGCAGAATTTCCGTCGGCAGTCGCGTACGAATTACAGGCGTGTGTTTTGTGGACGCCGGAAATCACTGGCGCGACCGAATGTGGTTCACCCTGCGCATGCGTTCGCTGAGTGACCTGGCGGTGCTGCAACAGCCATCGTGGTGGACCGTAACCCTGCTGGTGTACGTGGTCACCGTGCTGTTGGCCGTAATCCTCGTTGCGGTGGCGTGGCTCTGGCTGCTGCGCAGGCGAGTAAAACAGCAAACTGATGTCCTGGCGCGCAAAAGCGTAGAGGAAGCAGTACGCGAACGTCGGCTGGCGCGGCAGGAGCAACAGCGAAGTCATGTGCTGGAGCTGATCAACAGCACTGTCCCTCTGCCAGAAGTATTACGCGAGATTCGAACGATGGTTTCATCGCGGCTCGATGGAGCCTCCTGCTGGCTTGAATTGAATGGCGAAGCCGGAGTTACCCCCGACCTGGAGCGGCCGACCGGGCCAACCGTGGTCTTTCAGGAGCTGTTTGCTCCCGACGGCAGTTCCCTCGGACTCCTGTTGGCTACACCGCTGCTGCATGGTTCACCCGACATCGATATTTCCGCGGCATTGAGTGCCGGTGCTCGATTGGCAGAGTTAGCCATCGACACGCGCCGGCTGTATAACGACCTGCAACATCGCTCGGAGCATGACCTGCTGACCGATGTTCCCAATCGCTTCCGGATGGAAAAAGAACTCGATCAGCTGATGTTAAAGGCCAGCCGCGAAGGAGCAATCTTCGGAATGATCTATGTCGATCTGGATCACTTTAAACAAGTGAACGATCAACACGGTCATCGAGCCGGCGATCTCTACCTTCAAGAAGTTACACGACGCATGAAGTTGCAGCTTCGCAGCCAGGATGTGCTGGCGCGCATCGGCGGAGATGAGTTCATCGCACTGGTGCCCATCCTGCGCAGCCAGACAGATGCCGAGGAGATTGTAGTGCGCCTGGAACGGTGCTTTGACGAGCCATTTGATATCGAAGGATTCCAGATTTTCGGCTCCGCAAGCATTGGGCTTGCAGTCTATCCCGCCGATGGAACAACCAAGGAAGCCCTACAAAAATCAGCCGATGCCGCCATGTACACACACAAGGAAAGCAAGCGGCAACAGGAAAAACTTCTGGAAGCAATGCATCGAGCCGTCGATCGATAACCGGACCGATAAATTCGAGCGGCATAATTTGCACAGCATGATTCGGGCAGTAAGTTGCCCCACAAGTTATAGAGAGCTAACTACGTAGTAGCTCCACGCAGCTAAGACTTGGCCCTTGATGTAACAGCGATCCTTCAATTGGATTGTTGATGCACGAGGGCTTATTTATTTTTGCGTTCAATCGTCAAAGAAAAGAGCCGCAATCCCATAGGATTGCGGCTCTTCTTGTACTGCATTGACTGGTTGGTCTTACAGTTACCTCTTACAACTCTTTGACGCCTTCAACAAAGGCGCGAAGCTTGCGGCTGCGGCTTGGATGGCGCAGTTTACGCAGTGCCTTAGCTTCAATCTGGCGGATACGCTCACGCGTTACCTGGAAGCTCTGGCCAACCTCTTCCAGCGTATGCTCGGAGCCATCTTCGAGGCCAAAACGCATCTTGATCACGCGCTCTTCACGCGGGGTTAGAGTGCGCAGAACCTGCGAAGTGTACTCCTTGAGATTGACGCTGATAACCGCCTCGGAAGGCGACACAGCCTGGCGATCTTCGATGAAGTCGCCAAGATGAGAATCTTCCTCTTCGCCGATCGGGGTCTCAAGCGAGATAGGCTCCTGCGCAATCTTCAGCACCTTGCGCACCTTGGCGACAGGGATGTCCATACGACGGGCAATCTCTTCGCTTGAAGGCTCGCGTCCAAGCTCCTGCACCAACTGGCGGCTGGTGCGGATAAGCTTGTTGATCGTCTCGATCATGTGTACCGGGATACGGATCGTACGTGCCTGATCCGCAATCGCGCGGGTAATCGCCTGACGAATCCACCACGTGGCATAGGTCGAGAACTTGTAACCACGGCGGTATTCGAACTTGTCCACGGCCTTCATCAGGCCGATATTGCCTTCCTGAATAAGGTCGAGGAACTGCAGTCCGCGATTCGTGTACTTCTTCGCAATCGAAACGACAAGGCGCAGGTTGGCTTCAATCAGCTCGCGCTTGGCCTTCTCCGCGTCCATGTCGCCCTGGATCATTTCACGCTGGGTACGGCGCAGCTCGACGACCGTAACGCCCGCCTCATGCTCGATCTTTTCGAGATCGATGCGGCAGTTCTTTTCCTGGCGTTTGTAATCCTTCTTGAGCTCTTCGCTCTTGGAGGCGTCATGCTTCTGATCGAGCGACTTGATCTGCCGCTCAAGCGAACGCATGATTTCAACCGTCTTGTTTACCTTGTCGAGCAGGCGCTTGCGCTCCTGGCCCGTGTACTTAAGCTCGCGAACAATGCGCGAAATCAGCACCTTTTCGCGGGCGATCAACCAGCGAGTGTGGCGTGCATCCTTCGCCTTGGTCTTGGCAGCAAGTGTTTCGAGCTTTTCTTCCAGCAGCGCGATCTTCTTCTGGTGCTTGACCAGCGCATCAATGCGGCTGGCAGTTGCGCGAACGCGCGCCTGCACTACATCTTCAGTCAGCTCTTCTTCGTCGAAAAGAACGACTTCCTTCACGTTGCGGACACCGCGCTTGAGGTCTTCGCCCAGGGCCACGATCTCGCGAATAACTACGGGCGAGCGGGAGAGCGACTTCAGAACACGCAGTTGTCCACGCTCAATACGCTTGGCGATTTCGACTTCGCCTTCACGAGTGAGCAATGGCACCGTGCCCATCTCGCGCAGATACATGCGGACAGGGTCGTTGGTTTTTTCGAGGGTACCAGGAGTCAGATCCAGCTCGACATCTTCGCCATCTTCGGCGTCAAAGTCCTTGTCCCCAAACTTGGGGCCGTCAAGCAGATCGATACCCTGGGTACCAATCGTTGTGATCAGGTCATCCAGATCGTCGGCATTGTGCATATCGTCCGGCAACATGTCGTTCACGTCGCCGTAGGTCAGATAGCCTTTTTCTTTGCCCGAATCGATCAGGTTAGAAATATCGTCTTCGAATTTGTCTTCAATCGCCAAAGCGCTCACATCTCCTGCGCGAAAAAGTCTCGACTGCTCTTCGTTGTGACGCGACACCGGGTACGGTTTCCGATCATTTGCTGAAATTTTTCAGCAAAGATCTTTTTCCGCACAGGCAAATGCGTCTTACGCACAGCCCAAGGCGTCGCCCAACATCGTAAAGCGATGTCCGGTTGAGTTGCTCGGATCGGGATAGTAAGCGCAGTTGGCCAAGGTTGGCCTGCCCGCGAGCCGCAGCTCATCAGTGGGGCAGTGGAGCGCATATCCTTCAGAGAGTACCAGAATACCACAACGCACCTCCCGGATTAACAGCAAAAAGCCAGCAAAAGTCAAGTATTTTCGCTGGAGTATGGCCATTGCCCCGCTTTCGTGCGGTCCTGCTCTTGTTAATTAGATGTAATTCAAGCAGTTTTAGTTCCATGTCATTCGGGAAAAGTCCTTACGGAAAAGCCATTCGGGAAAAGTTATTCTGAAAAAGCTGCCGAATAGCCCTCACCCGCAATGCCGCTCTCGCAACACAACGCTACAGGCACACCAGTAGCGATTTTCACGAGAACGGCACTCTCCCGAACACCTTAAGGCACATAAAAGCAGCTTGATCCAACTCAATTGCGGGTTCATTGCTTGCTTTCCCCTGCTGCCAGTTCTGTTGCCTACTCCAGCACAAGCGAGCGCAGAACGGATTCGAGCGACGTTTCGCCTTTTCTGGAGTTGGCCTGACCACCGTCAAACTCAATCCAGCCTTCGTTGAAGCCATCGATCATGCGTATGCGGGGTGTCGGATTCTGCATGCCCTGCGAACGGAAAAGCGGCTCCCATGTCTCGCGGGGAACAACTTCGCTTCTCACCTCACGTCCCAGCACCTTCGCAAACGTCGCGGAGATTTCGTTCGGCGTAATGCGATGAGCGCTTTCGAGTTCAACTGTCCGAATGCCGCTCCACTCCTCCTGCAGCAGCTTTGCTGCCAACTTTCCGATATCCACTGTGGCAATCATCGGAAAAGTCTTGTCCAGCGGCTGCAGAAAGCTGCGTACCACGCCCTCATCACGCGCCGAGGCGACATCCCAACTGGAGTTTTCCATGAACCACGCTGCGCGCAGAAAGGTCACCGGCAACGGAAGCGTAGCCAGCGTATCTTCCATGACTCCCAGTATGTTGAGCAGGTTGGCATGTGGCGCCTTGGAGCCGATTGTCGACAAAACGACGACCTTGCCGGGTTTGGCCGCGACCAGGGCATCATAAACAGTCTTGATTTTTGCGCGGAAGTCATCAAAACCAGGCTCCGGATCATAGACCGGCGGGAAGAGAATAAACACGCCTTCTGCGCCTGAGAACGCACGAGTAAGCCCGGCAATATCATTCATGTCGGCAGTTGTGATCTCGCAGCCCTGTTCGAGCCATTGCTTGCCTTTGCCCTCGTCGCGCACTACGGCGCGGACCTGCTTGCCTGCCGCGAGCAGCGCACGGGCTGCATGGCCACCTACTTTTCCTGTAATTCCTGTAATTGCGAACATCTTGTCCTCCTTGTTGATTCGATCTGGCCGACTTGAAATATCGGCATTTATAGGATGTCCCGTATAGCGATAGAATTGATGCATGTTATTGCTATTACTCATGACAAAAATTCATGAATGAACAAAACGCCAATGCCCGCGTCCTGAGCGGTGTCAGTGTGCTCGCTGCAGTCGTTCGCACTGGCAGTTTTGTTCGCGCCGCGGAGACAGCCGGTCTGACGCAGTCCGCAGTAAGCCACTCGATTGCGCGGCTTGAGAGTCGTCTGGGCATTCGGCTGCTGCACCGGACGACACGCTCCGTCACGCTGACTACCGAGGGCCGCCGCTTCTATGAAACCGTGGAACCGCTGTTGACAGGCATTGACGACGCGGTGAGCGTTGCTTCCGGCTCGTCCGTGAGCGTCCGGGGGCATCTCCGCGTAAGCATCGATCCCATCTTTTCGCAATTGCTGATGGCGCCGAATCTTGGTCGATTTCTCGACCTGTATCCGGAGCTATCGCTGGAGTTGATCACGCGTGAATCGGCAGGCGACCTGGTGCGCGACGGTTTCGACCTGGCGGTGCGATTCGGTGAGCCGCAGAGTTCTTCGCTGGTAGCTCGCAAACTGCTTGAAACCCGCATCATCACGGTTGCCGCGCCAGAGTACATTGCGAAGCATGGAAGGCCGCTGAAGCCAAAGGATCTGAGCGACCATGATTGCATTCAGTTTCGCGATCCGATTACCAGTCAGCCCTTCCAGTGGGAGTTTCATCGAGGAAGCAAAATTGTCCACGTGAAAACCTCGGGACGGCTTCTGCTGAACCATGTCAGCACCATGCTGAGCGCATGCGCAGCAGGTGCCGGCATCGCGCAGGTGATGGCTTTGGGAGCGGAAGATTTGCTGCGAGATGGCCTGCTGATCGACCTGTTTCCCGATTGGCCGGATGAGACGTTTCCGCTCTATGCCTTTTATCCATCGCGGATGCTGCCACCGGCAAAGCAACGCGCGTTTCTGGATTTCGTGCTGGAAATTGCAAAGCGCTGAAGGATTCCTAAAACGTCAATCCTTGTGCAAATTGCGCAGTTCGCGGTCTACAGCCAGTTTGCGCTGGCTGAGGGCCGCAACTTCGGCAAAATCGCCGCGCCGTTCGGCTTCGCCGAGCAATGCCCGGAGCGCACGCTGCTCATTTTCAAGGCGGCTGTAATGCAGCCCACTGAGACAGTCGTGCACAGCAGACTCTTCTGGCGCTTCGCCCTCGGCCAGCAGCACCTGGGCGAGCAATGCGCGCTGGGCTGGGTCTTCAATAGCTGAGATGGGGTCTGGTGCCTTGGTTGCGGCAAGCGCAGCCATAGCGGGGAAAGTCGATAGGTGCTCGAACCACTCGGGATGTTCGAGGATGGCTTCGGAGGCTACCGGCCAGCAGGATTCGTGGGTAGCTAATGCACGCAGCAGGACGCGCTCTACTTCCGTGAGACCGGAGGTGCGGACTTCTACATGGTCGCGGCGGGTCAGCGCGGCCTGGCGAAGTTCTTCGCGGAGCACTGCGGAGTCGATGCCGAGTTTCTGGGCTGCATCGTGGGCAAACTGGTCGCGCTCCAGTTTCTCTGGAATGCGACGGATGTGCGGGAGCAGAAAGTTCATCGCCTTGATCTTGGAGTCCGCTCCAGCGCCGGGAAAACTCTGGCGTGCGCGGTCGATCAGGTAGTCGGATTGGCGGCGGGCTCCGCGGATAGCGGCTGCGTAGGCTTCCACGCCGCGCTCGCGGATGAAGCGGTCGGGGTCGAGGCCGCCGTCGAGCGTAACTACCTTGATGGTGAATCCCTCTTCGGTCAGCAGGCTGATGGACTTTTCGGCGGCGTTGGCTCCTGCTGTGTCGGGGTCGAAGTTGACCACTACGTTGGTGGTGTGGCGACGCAGGAGGTTGACCTGGTGTTCGGAGAAGGCTGTACCGCTGGTGGCGATTACGTTCTGAATGCCGCGCATGTAGACGGAGATGCAGTCCATCTGGCCTTCGACCAGAAGGGCGAATTCCATGGAGCGCATGGCGGATTTGGCTTTATCCAGATTGAAGAGGACTTGCTGCTTGGAAAAGAGCGGTGTTTCGGGAGAGTTGAGATATTTGGGCCCGGACTTTTCGCCTGCCTGATCTCCCTGCGCGAGAGTTCTGGCAGTGAAGGCGATCACTCGTCCGCTCTCGTTGGAGATGGGAAACATGACGCGTTTTCGGAAGCGGTCGTAAAGCCGGGATTCGCCTTCTTTTGCGCTGAATAATCCGGAGGCGCGGAGATTTTCTGCATCCGCCATCGGGGTGAGGCGTTCGCGGAGGGCATTGAAATTATCCGGGGCGTAGCCCAGCCGGAAGGTTTTGATGGCTTCAGGAGTGACGCCGCGGCCTGCGAGATATTCGCGGGCGAGGGCGCCGTCGGGGCTGCGGAGTTGCTCTTCGAAGAAGACGGTGGCGGCTTCATGGAGGTCGAGGAGTTTGCGGCGCTGGCTGGCTTCGGCGGCTTCCTCGGGGGAGTTGTATTCGCGCTTGGGCAGTGGGATTCCACACTTCTGGGCGACGATGCGGACGGACTCGGGGAAGCTGGCGTTTTCGATTTTTCCGACGAAGCTGAAGACGTCTCCGGACTGGCCGCAGCCGAAGCAGTGGTAGAACTGCCTTGCGGCGTGGACGGAGAAGGATGGGGATTTTTCTTTGTGGAATGGGCAGAGGCCGGAGTAGTTCTGGGCTCCGGCTTTGCGGAGGCGAATGTAGCCGCCGATGACTTTTACGATGTCGGCTTGCTGCTTTACGGTTTGGGCGAAGTCGGACACGCGATCTTTTTCAGGATAGAGCCTTGATGTGGTTTGCTTACGGTCTTTGGCGAATATATGACGAATCTTTGATGGTTTCCTGGGGGGAGGGGGCTATGTAGATTTTTTATGGGGTGGGGGGCGGACAGCGGATTCGCTTGGGGGTGGACGGTGAGGTGAGGGCAAGGGCAAAGGCAGAAGCAGATTCCCTTCGGGAATGACAAACAGAACGGCAAGGGCAACTGCAACAGCAACTGCAAGGGCAAGAGCAAGGGCAAGGCAAGGGCTGAGGCGAAGATGGATTAGGTTGATTTTGCGCTTTCTGGGGGTAATTTTCTGCAGATTTTTTGGGGGCTATGGGTTTTGTTGGAGGCTTAGGGTATTGCCGAAGGGGTCGGTGAACCAGGCGATTTGGGTTCCACCGGGGGCGGTCCAGATGGACAGTGGGTGGGAGTCGTTCATGCCGGGGTAGCGGGTGAAGGCTACGCCTGCGGCGGTCAGCTCTTTTACGGATGCCTCTATATCCGGAACGCTCCAGCCGAGGATGGTGAACTGTTGGGGTTTGAAGTCGCCGACGAAGGTCGCGCGAAGTATGGTGCCGTTCAAGTCGAAGATCAGGGCGAAGGGGCTTTGGTCTTCGATCAGGGTCAGGCCTAACTGATCGCGGTAGAAGGCGATGGCTTTGTCTTTGTCGTTGATGGGGACGAAGGCTACGTGGGGAATTGTGGAAAGCTTGAGAGAATCGGTCATGCAGTTCCTCCTCGAATTCGGCGAGACCAGCATATAGGAGAGTGACGTTGCAGGGTTCAAAGATTGCCGGGGCGAAAGTGAAGACGATGTCGGATCTGGGGGCGATCGGGTTTGCGCTGGCCGGGTTTACGTTCTGGGTGTTGACGGACACGATGGTGAAGTTCGTGGGACAGACGGGGCTGCCTCCGTATGAGGTGGTGGCGTTCCTGGGGCTGTCGATGGCGATTTTTCTGGGGGCGTATGCGTTGGTTCGAGGCGAGGCTCGAAGGCTGAAGCCGCATCGTCTGGACCGGCAACTGGGGCGGGCCTGCCTGGACATGTTGAACAATGTCTGCGTGGTGATTGCGCTGCGGCACCTGACGTTGACGCTCTTCTACATCCTGATTTTTTCGGCGCCGATTTTGATTACGCTGCTTTCGGCGGTGATTTTGCGCGAGGGGTTGGGGTGGCGCAGGGGGCTGGCGGTTGTGGTGGGATTCGCCGGGGTGGTGGTGGCGGTGCATCCGTGGGGCGGCGCTGGATTTGGCGGGGAGGGCGAGTGGATCGGCTTTGGCGCGTGTATGGTGTGTGTGACGTGCTTCTCGGTGAATATGGTGTGGTCGCGGGTGCTGACGCGGACGGAGACGCCGGAGAGCCTGGCGTTTTTTTCAGGGCTGGTGACGGCGACGGCAGGCTTTGGGATGATGCTGTTCCAGGCGGCTCCGCTGTCTGCTGTGCTGCTTGGGGAGCTGTTCGCGACGGGGATGTTTTGCGCGCTGGGGACGCTGTGTTTTTATATCGCGGTGAAGCATACTTCGGCGGCAAATGTTTCGCAGTACCACTACACGCAACTGGTGACGGGGACGCTGGTTTCGTACCTGGTGTGGCATACGCGGCCGGGGTCGTTTGTGCTGGCGGGTGGGGGGCTGATTCTGGCTTCGGGGTTGTATATTGCGGTCGGGGCTCGGCGGGCTGGGGCGGAGGTGCCGCTTAGTGAGGGGAGTTGAGGGGGACGGATGACTGTCTTGTCTGCGCGGACATCAGGTCTACGAACATCTTTTGGAATTTGGGTAGGTTTAGGTCTAGTTGAGCGTGGGCTTTTTGGGTTTCGGTTTGGGGATGGAGGGGGTCGGTCCAGGTCAGGGTGTTGCCGTAGCTGGGGCCGTGGGTCAGGTCTACATCCATATAGACGTACTTTTCTTTGGTGATGATGGTGGGGTCGAGCCAGGCGCAGGCGGTTAGTTCGTCCCAGAGGTAGTAGCGTTCCTGGGAGTATTTGGCGATGTATTGGGCGGCGGGGCTGTTGGATTTGCTGATCGCGGCCAGCATCTCGTCTGTGAAGCGGGCTTTGATGGAGACATCGACGGTGGTGACGTCGATGCGGGGCCAGTGGGCGCGCAGGACTATGTGGGTGGCTTCGGGATCGAACCAGAAGTTGAATTCGTGGCGGGGGCTTTCGGCGAATTCCGGGTCGTCGGTCTGGGGGTTGAGGCTGCCGCCCATGAGGACGATTCCCTGGGTGAGCGAGGCGAATTCCGGATCGATGCTGATGGCGAGTGCGATGTTGGTGAATGGGCCGGCGGCGAAGATGGTGACCTGGTGTGGGTGGGCGTGGACCTGACGGATGAGGAAGTGGACGGCGTCTTCTTCGATTGCGGTGGTGTGCGGGGCGCCCTCGGGCATAGGCGGAATTTCATAGGGACCGTGGGCCTGCTGGTAGATGACGGAGTCTTTGGGATGGGCGCCGGTGATGGTTGCGCCTTTTTCTTCGAGAGTGGTGGGGCCTCCGCCCCAGGCTCCGAGCCAGCTTACGTTGCCGTCGAGGGCGGCTTCGAGATGGGTCTCCTGCTGGGTGCGGACGAGGGGGAAGACTGCTCCTTTGGCTACGGGAACGTCGGTGCGGTTGATGAGTTCGAGCATGCGGAGGGTGTGTTGGGTTTCTTCGTCGCGCCAGGCGTTGCCGGTGACCATGGTGATGCCGAGGACCTGGACTTGCGGGGATTGAAGCAGGACCATCATGGCCATTTGATTGGAGCCGCCGGGGCCGGAGCCGTCCTGGTCGATCAGGACTAGTCGTTTTTGGGCATGGGCGAGGGTGGCTATAGATAGGGCCAGGGCTATGACTGGGATTCTTTTAAGAACGGAGGGCATGGGCGGTATTGTTGCATACTGCGCTTTGCCTGGGTGGTTGCTTTGTTCGGGGGGTTGTTGAACAGCAGATTCCCTTTGGGAATGACAGACAGAACTGCAACTACAACTGCAAGGGCAACTTCAACTACAACTGCAAAAGCAAGGGCAACTGCAACGGCAAAAACTAGGGCAACTGCAACGGCAAAAACTAGGGCAACTGCAACGGCAAAAACTAGGGCAAAAGCAAAGGTGGGCTTTGCTTTTGCCTGGGTGGGGATGATTCTGGTTTAGTAGCGGTCGCGTCTGGGGCGGTCGTTGCTTCTGCCGCTTCGGCCTCGGTTGCTGCTTCTGTTGCGGTCGCCGCTGCGGTCGTTGTAGCCGGAACGGCTGGGCATTGCCGGGACTGGGGCGGGAAGGTCGGTGCGGCCCTTGGGGTAGACGACCAGATAGCGTTCCTGGCCTTCGCCGAGAGATTGGGTTTCTACGTCTTCGATGGATTTGAAGGCGAGGTGGAGCATGCGGCGTTCGCGGGAGTTGGTGGGCGGGAAGCTGTAGGGCTGGCCGGATTGGCGGACGCGTTCGGCGGCGGCTTCGGCGGAGGTTTGAATCTCCTGCTGGCGAAGAGCTTTGAAGTTGAGTGCGTCGAAGCTGACCAGATCGTGTTCACGGATGTCGAGGCGGAGGATCTGGATGGCGATGTGTTCGAGGGAGCGGAGGAGTTCGCCGCCGCGCTCGGTGAGCATGGGCGAATCGATGCCTACGAACTCGACGTTGAGGATCTCGACAGGGCCGAGGGCAGGATCTGCTTCCGGGTCTACCGGCGCGGGGCTGGCGCTGATGCGGTATTTCAGACGCAGGCCGCCTAAGCGGATGACCGAATTGAGGAAGTCGGCGACTTGTCGGGCGGCTTGCTGCAGGTTCTCGATGGGCATGGGTTGTCAGTATCTCAAATTTGGCTGGGGTTGTGCTGAGCTCGATTCAATTATCGACGTTCGCCGCAAAAGTGCCGAAGGGCCAGATGGTCCTTCGGCGGGGTTTCCGAATTATTTTAATGCCCGGGCTGGAGGCCGTGTCCATCTAAGACACTTTGTATGCAGAATCGGACCTGCGGGGCTACTTCAGAGACCTTGCGGGGAGTTCTTTGCCGTGCTGGAAGTTGCGGATGGCGATGGGAAGACCAAAGGCCAGGGCAACCACGATTGCGGTCGAGATGAGGTCGCGTTCGTAGAAAGGCAATCCTGCGGCGAAGCAGGCGATGAGGCCGCCGAAGTTTGCGGCGTACATGCCGCCGGGATTGTGGGCCACGAGCCAGACGGCGTAGTTCGAAACGAGAAAGAAGGATGTCGGCCCGAGGATGGCTGCTGCGACGGCGCGCAGGGTGGTGGTTTTCTGCGCCAGCAGGATGCGTCCGAGGACGATGGCGGCGGCGTACCAGCCCCAGGTCACGAGGTAGTCGCTGACGGCGAAGCTGTAGGAGTAGACGTGGGTGGTGAGGTAGTAGTCGGTCGCGGCGAGGGCGGCTACGGGCAGCAGCATCTCCCGCCAGGAGCGGCGTGCGCCGAAGTAGAGCAGCGAGCCACCGACGGCGGTGAATCCATAGAGGCCGGAGTGGGGTAGTACGCGACTCAGAAGTGCGGCCAGAAGCAGGAGATATGCGGGCATGACAACCTCAAATCGATAGGTTCCCGGAGAATTCAGCTTTGATTTGCCGGGTCGGGGGTAATTCTCATTCTGGAGATCATCGTCTCCAGGGTCAACTTTGATTTTTTCACAGAGTGAACAAATGTGCCGGGAATGCCGGGGAATAGACGGTCAGCCCTGAAGCAGTGAGGCTATTTGCGACAGCTCAAACTGGATTGCATGGTGGGCAAATCGAGTAGCGGGAACGAGGTGCCCATTTTCATACCGCTCGAATTTTTCCGTTCCGGGAACGGCATCGGGATCGACGACCCATATCTCGGGGATACCCATCTGAGCGTAGTCCGCCAGCTTGTGCTTGAGGCGATGAACGTTATCTTGTGGGCTCAGTACTTCAAAAACTGCGAGGGGCGGGCGGGTGATGACCTGCTCGACCGGAAGGGCGCGATCCAGAACAGTGACATCGGGAACACGAAATCTGGTTGGTGACACCTGAACACGCAGTTCCGCAAGCACACGGATATTCCACTCCTTTGCATGGCTGAGGAACCAGGCAGATATGGCAGCCTGCCAGTCTGCGTGACCGAATTCACCTGCGGGCCTCTCCTCGATTTCTCCATCTACATATTCCGCGTCTGGGTCGTACTCGGAGGAGCGAAGATAGACTTCGATCGGGATTTGTGTTCCGGTAGCCTGTGTTCCGGTAGACATGGAATCCTCCCAGAGCGCTTGATTTTACTCCAGGAGGATTGTGCCGATGCTTATTTCTACTCGCGGCCATTCATGTACTGGCCTACTTCTTCGCCGTTGAAGATGTAGACATAACCGCCGACGACGGGGTGGTCGAGACGCTGGTTTAGCTGCTGGCTGGAGCCGTTGGTCATCAATGTGTCCAGGTAGTTGTAGGCGAAGCGCAGGTCGGCGAACTGGACGTTGGTCCAGGGGCTGGCGTGGCTCGATGAAGTTGCGCCTGCGATGGCGGGTGGAATGGTTGGCGCGGGGATTCCAGGGGCTGGCTGCGGGCCGAGGTCGCGAACGACGGGCCACTGGGCCCAATCCATGTAGACCTGGCCGAGGCGGGTGCGGCGGGCGATCTGGACGGCGGGCGTGATGGGCGGCTTGAAGAGGGTGTCAGTGGTGGGATCGCTCTCGACTGAGCCGGTACGGGTATCGACTTCGGCGGTCTGCCAGGTGGTGGCGGTTTCTAGCAGGGCGTGCCAGCGGAAGGGGTTTACGGGGTAGGGTTCGAGGGCAATGCGGGTGACGGGGGTGGGAGTGATCTGGGAGGACTGGACGAGGTTGCGGGCGTGGGCCTGCTCCGCCCAGCGCCAGCACCAGAGGACGACCATGCCGGTGAGGGCGACGATGGCCAAGCTACGGCCACGGAATTGCGTTCTGCGTGCGCCTACTTCGCGGTCGGCGAGACCGAGCAGGGCGGGAAGAATGAGGGCGATCAGAAGCAATCCCCAGAGGATGGGCTCGGCGATGAAGACGAGATCGCCGGAGTACCAGCGATCGTTGAAGGGAAAGAACGGGCGGATGCCGTAGTTGTTGGTCCAGTCGAGGAGGAGATGGCTGAGGTCGGCAATGAAGGCGGAGAGCCAGACCCAGAGCCAGCGAATGGGTTGCGGCTCCATCACGCGACTCATGGAGGAACGGCGTGAGGTCCAGACTCGATCGAAGAGCCAGACGGCACCGGTGACGGCCAGGGCGATGAATGGCGCGGCCAGGAAGGTGTGCGTGATGCCGCGATGGTGCTGGAAGAAGGCGACCTGACCGGCGAAGTTCCAGACGACGTCTAGGTCGGGGGCATCGGCGGCGAGGACTGCGGCGAGGGTGGCGTAGGCAGTGCGGCGGTTAAGGCCGGCGCGGCCAATGCACGCGCCGGTGAGGATATGGGTGACTGGCTCCATGGTGGACTTATTCTAGAGCATTTCTCCTATTGCAATGTTCCAGCAGGAGGTTCGCGAAGCGTGGCTTTTCCTGATGAAAAGCCGCGCAATCAGCTGCTGCACAGAATATACCTATAGGGAAAATGCTCTCGCGGGTTGGTGTGGCGAGTGTTGATGCATCCCGCAGGAAATGCTTGCCTTTGAAGGTGGAGTCTGGCAGCATCGCTTACTAGACCAATGCGACGATCCCGAGAAGTTCCGCTTACGCTGCTGGCTGCGCTGGCTTTAACTACGATTGGCACCACGATTGGCTGCCATGACGAGCCGGAGGGTCCGCGCAGTTGCGTGGATAAAGAGAACCACCTTGTTCCTGCAGCGAATTGCGAGGCTCATGGTGGAAGCGGCGTGGTGATTCCCTTTCACTACGTCTATGGCGGTTCAAGTGGCGGCCACTATGGGGACATGGTGGTGGGCGCGAGCGAGACCGGGGTGAGCCGTGGCGGATTTGGCCATAGTGGTGAGGGTGGTGAGGGCGGCGAAGGCGGGGGCGAATAATGCGGCGGCATGTGCTGAGTCCGCGAGCCGATTGGCAGCGGAGCGTGGAACGCATTGGCCTGACGTACCATACGTGCGCGGATGGCAGCGCGTATTGGGATGAGTCGGCGTACTGGGAGTTTTCGGCTGCGGAGATTGACCGACTGGAGGC
This sequence comes from Acidicapsa ligni, assembly GCF_025685655.1. NCBI lineage: Bacteria > Pseudomonadati > Acidobacteriota > Terriglobia > Terriglobales > Acidobacteriaceae > Acidicapsa > Acidicapsa ligni. The sequence continues at coordinate 189,689 of NZ_JAGSYG010000001.1, forward strand.
GGCTACGGCTGAAGTTCAGCGGATGGCGCTGGCGGCTGGGGATTTTATTCTCACGAACGACAGGTTAAAGCAGATGCAGATTCCAGAGGTGGCGTGGGCGAGGATTCGCGCAACCTGGGAGAGTGAACCGCCTGCCCTCTATGGCCGTCTCGATCTGGCTTACGACGGGCGGCAGATCAAGCTGCTGGAATACAACGCCGACACGCCGACGGCGCTGGTGGAAACGGCAGTGGCGCAGTGGTATTGGCTGGAGGATTGTTTTCCCAAGGCGGACCAGTTCAATTCTCTGCATGAGAAGTTGATTGCAAAGTGGAAGGATCTCAATCCTTACGTTTCGCAGCCGATGCATTTTGCGCATGACGGAAGTGAAGAAGACGCGATGACGGTGGCCTATCTGCGGGACACGGCGCAGCAGGCGGGGTTGCGAACGGAAGGCATGACGATGCATGAGATTGGCTGGGAGGATGCCGAGAATCGGTTTGTCGATTTGCAGGGATTGCCGATCAGGACGCTCTTCAAGCTGTATCCGTGGGAATGGATGTTGAAGGAAGATTTTGGCAGCCATGCGCTGGCGACGATGAATGCGACTTCGCAGTCGCCGGTGGCGGGCATGGTGCAGTGGATTGAGCCGATCTGGAAGATGCTTTGGTCGAACAAGGCGCTGCTGGCGATTCTTTGGGAGATGAATCCGAATCACGAGCTGCTGCTGCCTGCGTACCTCGATGGCCCGCGCAATATGCAGAACTATGTGCGCAAGCCGCTGTTTGGACGCGAGGGCGCTGGGATTACGGTGTTTCGCAACTGGATTGCGGATGAAGGCGCTGCAAATGAAGGGGCTGGGGGTGTGGCTTCCGATGCGGGAGGGTTTGTCTACCAGGGGCTGGCTTCGATGGCGCAGGCCGATGGAAAGACGGCTGTCTTTGGAAGCTGGCTGGTCGATGGCGAGCCGGCGGGGATGGGGATTCGCGAATCGGATGGATTGATTACGACGAATACGAGCCGCTTTGTGCCGCACTTGTTCCGTTAGTTGCCGTTTCGCTAGTTATCTTTCCGCAAGTATCGTTTCGCTAATTATCGCCGAGCAGTTTGTGGACTTCGTCCATCGTGGCCATCGATTCCTGTGCGCCGTGGCGGGTGACAGAGATGGCGGAGGCGGCGGAGGCGAACATCGCGGCCTCAAGCCGGGATTGGCCGAGCATCAGGGCTGCGGCGTAGGCTCCGTTGAAGGCGTCGCCTGCGCCGGTAGAGTCCACTGCTTTTACCGGGAAGGCCTTGATGGTGGCCTCATTGCCGCCTGCCTGCGCGAAGTAGGAGCCTTTGGAGCCGAGCTTCAGGATGACGCCTTTTGCGCCTTTCTTGAGGAGTTCTTCTGCTGCCGCGTCGGTGCCTCCGTTGGCGATTGGATGGCCGAGGTAGAAGGCGGCTTCGGTTTCGTTTGGCGTGAGCCATGTGACGAGCGGCAGTAAGGCGTCGGGCAGCTTGTGGGCGGGCGCGGGGTCCAGAATGAAAGGGACTTTTGCTTCGGCGCAGAGCTGGGCGAGGCGCAGGACTGTTTCGAGTGGAATCTCAAGTTGCGCGAGGACGATGCCCGCGTTGGCGATCTTGTCCTTGTGCTGATCGAGGAAGGCTGGCGTGACCTGGGTGTTGGCTCCGGGGGCGACGACGATGCTGTTTTCGCCTGCGGCGGAGACGGTGATGAGGGCTACTCCGGAAGAACCGGGAACGGTGCCGACGGCGGCGGTGTCGACTCCGGCGCGGGTGAGGCCGTCGCGGAGTTGCTTGCCCAGGTCATCGGAGCCGAGTTGCCCGATCATTTGAACGGAACAGCCGAGGCGGGCTGCGGCTACGGCCTGGTTGGCTCCTTTGCCTCCGGGATGCATCAGGAAGCCGGTACCGAGGATGGTTTCGCCGCCTGCCGGGATGTGATCAGCGGTGGCGACCAGGTCCATGTTGATGCTGCCTACAACTACGATGGGTTTCATGTCGGACATAAAAATCCTACGTTCGATGCTGGATCATTCGAGGCTCAATCATTCGAGGCTCGATCAGTATAGAGGTGCGAGGGCTACTAGGGTCAGTCCTGAAAGGAACAGAACGAACATCCAGAAGAGAAGTTGTTTGGCGCGGCGAGGGGCTGAGGCGAACTCTTTCCAGATGAAGACGCCCCAGGCCGCGGTGATCATGGTGGCTCCCTGACCGATGGAATAGGAGACGGCGGGGCCGACGACGCCGGTGCGGGAGGCTACGAAGTTGAGGGTGGCTCCGATGCACCAGATGATGCCGCCGATGATTCCCCAGAGATGCCATGAGGGGCGCGCCTGTATGTAGCCGCTCATGGCTGCGGGAACCTTGCCGTCGAGCGGCCTGCGCATGAGCAGGTAGTTCACGGGGATGGCGCAGATGGCTACTCCGATGACGAAGAAGAATGCTGTGGCGTAGGGGCCGGGTGCGCGTTCGCCGGGTGCCGTGGCGGACATGGCTTTTGATACGAAGGGATAGAAGGTGCCCATGAGCAGGCCCGCGACAAGGCTGAGGACGATGCCGCGCATGCTGGTGGCTTGACGGGTTGCTTCGCGGGCGCGGTAGGCCAGCGCGTCGCAGAGGATGGCGGCGGCTACGAGGGCTACTCCGCCGAAGAGCATGAGCGGGTTGCCTGCGGGCGCGAGCAAGTAGCTGCTGACTGCGCCTACGACTAAAGCAAGTCCAATGCCGATGGGGAAAGCCACGGCCAGGCCGGCGATGTCGATAGCGGCGACGAGTAACAGGTTGGCGATGTTGAAGAGAATGCCGCCGATGAGGGCGAAGTGAATGTGCCGGTGATCGGCGTAGTGCAGATCGGCGAGGAAGGAACGGCCGGATGCACCGGCTGATGTGCCGTGGCTACCGAGTGTGAGGCCGAGGAGCAACGCTCCGGCAAAGAGGCCGATGACGTAGTCCCAGTAGAAAAGCTGGAAACGATAGCCGGGCGCGAGCTTGAGCGTGTTGGCCCATGATCCCCAACAGAGCATGGTGCAGATCATGAAAAAGAGCGCTACGGCGTAGGTTTCCGGCTGATACATCGATCGTGCCTCACTTGCCTGGATGATCCACGGAGCTATTCGTACAAGAGTGTACCTGTTTGAAAAGATTTTTCCTTCGGGGGCTGAATCCGGGGTGCTGTTGCCGGGCTGACAGGTACGGGCTAAAGCCCGTACCTGTCAACTGAAGCTTCCTTCAAAATCGAATGCCAGTGCTCTTCAAACTGACCGGTTGCGGTTTAGTAGGGCTGCTTGAATTCGCGGGCTTCTTCCCAGGTGATGCGGCGTTTTTCGCGGTAGGCGAGGTTGGCCATGTGCGCGGCTACTGCGGAGCGATAGCCGGTCTCTACCGGGGCGTTGGTTTGCCTGTTGCGGCTGCGGATGCAGTCGATCCAGTTCTGCATGTGGCTGACGTCTTTGGATTGGCCTGTGAGTGGGCGGCCGCTGGGGTTATTGATCTTTTCCGGATAGAAGGTGATGCCGGATGTGGATTTGCCACTGATCATGTCGGTGGAGCCGCTGAGGTGCTCGATGGTGCCATCGCTGCCGAGGATGCGTTCGCCGAGGCCGAAGTGGCTGTTGCTGAAGGTGGATTGCCAGACTACGGTGAGGTCGGGGAATTCGAGTGTGACGGCGATGGTATCGGGAACCTGGCGACCGTCTTTTTCTGAGAAGACGCCGCCGCTCATGGTGGCCGCGAGTGGCTCCTTGAGATCGAGGACGGTCATGATCCAGGCGATCTGGTGGACCATGTTTTCGGTGATGTTACCGCCGGAGAACTCCCAGAAGAGACGCCAGTTGACGAAGCGATTGCCGTTGAATGCTTCCTTGGGACGGTCATTGAGAAAGAGATCCCAGCCGACGTGCTGCGGGTCGCAGTCGGGCGGGATTGGGCGCACCCATTGGCCGTGGCCGTGGGGGGAGTTGCGACTCATCCACGACTCGACGAGGGCGACTTTGCCGGGCAGGCCTTGCTTGACCCACCGCCGGGCGTCGGTGTGCTCGCCGCCACTCTCGTGCTGCAGGCCGATCTGGATGATCTGCTTCGATGTTTCAGCGGCCTTGCGGCAGGCGATGGCTTCTGCGATGTTCCAGGTCATGGTCTTTTCGCAGTAGAGGTCTTTGCCGGAGTCGAGGGTGTCGTGGAAGTACTTGGAGTGCAGGAACAGAGGGGTGGCTACGATGACGGCGTCTATGTCGTGACGGTCGAGGAGCCTGCGCGGATCGTCGTAGGTTTGCGCGCCGGATGCGATTGCCTTGGCCTGATCGCGGTTGCGCGAGTAGACGTCAGCGATGGCGACGAACTCGACACCGGGGACACCGATGACGGCGTGCATATCTTCCTGGCCGCGGCTGCCGGCACCGATGATGCCGACGCGCACGCGGTCGTTTGCGCCGAGAACTTTCGCGGGCGAAGTAAGAGATACGGCTGCTGCTCCGGTGGCGGCTGCTGCGAGAAAGTTTCGGCGGTTCATGCGGTCTCCTGTGACGAAGTTCAGTATCGGAAAGGTTATGAGAGGTTGCCTGATTTTTGGAGGGCGTCTTTCATGCCTGCCCAGCTAATGCGCGTGGAGGCTTCGGGTGATCCAGCGCCACCCCAGTGTGTTTCAAGGCTGACGGCCTGGCGATAGCCGCTCTGCTTGAGGGCGCGAAACTGGGCGACCCAGTCAGGGATGCCCTGACCGACTGCGGCCCATTCGAAGCCGTCGGGATGGGCGGGGGTTGGCTGGGCGACAGCGCACTTCACATGGCAATGGCCGATGCGATTCTTGGGAAGCAGGTTGAAGGCGGTGGGGAAGGCATCGAGTTCGCCACGAGCGACGGCGTTGCCTGGATCCCAGTTGAGCATGAGGTGCGGGGTGCGCACGGCGGCTAGAGTCTTTACGGATTCACGACCGGTTGCGGTGTTGCACTCGAACTCATTTTCGAGAACGAGCAGCAGGCCCTGCTTGCCGACGATGTTGGCTGCTTCTGCCAGCTTGGCGTTGATGGCTGCGCGATAGGGAGCCTGATCGTCGAGACGCCAGAAGTCAAAGCAGCGGATGCGCTCGGTCTTGAATTTGCGGGCGAGAGCGATGGTTTTTTCAAGCACCTCATCCTGCTGCTTGAAGCCGAAGCTGGCACCGAAGGAATCGTTTTTAGGGCTGAACTTGGATCGCGGTGCGCCAGGCCAATCGGTCTTGAAGAGCGGGCTGGCGATGTCGGTAACGCGCAGCTTGTACTTGTCGAGAATGGCGTTGGCCCTGGCGATTTCTTCGTCACTGAGGTCCATGATGTTCTTGGTCCAGAGAGAGCGCAGCTCGACCCACTGGAGGCCGAAATCGTTAGCGATGACGGAGCAGGCATGATCAAAATCCGGTGAAATTTCGTCGCTGATGACGGCGATGCGAAAGGGCGAATTTGCGACTGCGGCTTGTAGCATTGCGGGGGATAATCCGTAGGCGAGGACGGCCGCGCCCGTAGCTCCGGCGGCGTGCAGGAATCCGCGGCGTGAGACTGAAGACATGATTGCTCCTATATGGCTGAGACGGATGATGCGAAGTAATAGTCGATGGAGCTTGCTTGCGTAATTAGGCGACTCGTCGATCGAGAGATTGTGAGTCGAGCCATATTAGAGCATTGCTGTGCCTGCTGTGTAGTGGTGGTTTTTGGGGATGTGGGAAGGTTGGGGTAGAAGTGGATTTTCTTTTGGGGATGGCGGACAGGGCGGCGAGGACAACGGCAGAAGCAGATTCCCTTCGGGAATGACAGCCAGAAAGGCAAGGGCAACGGCAAAGGCAAGGGCAACAGCAAGGGCAACTGCAAGGGCAACTGCAACGGCAGAAGCAGATTCCCTTCGGGAATGAAAGCCAGAACGGCGACTGCAAGGGAAACTGCAAGGGCAAAGACGGAGGCTACGGTTGGGGAATCTTTTGGCTGCTGTACATCGGAAGAGGCAATGCTCTACTATCGCGGCCATGATCTCTGCTACTAGTCGACGGAGTTTTTTGCGTGCCGGGGTGGTTGTTACTGCGGCGGCGTGTGCGTTTTCTGCTGGTGAATCCGGTGCGGCGGCGGTGACCGAAAGCTCTGCTGCGGAGCCTCGCATTCGGCTTGGTGTGGCTAGCTATTCCTTTCATAAATTTGACCGTGCGCATGTGATTGAGTTTATGAAGCAGTTGAATGTGAAGTATCTCAATGCCAAGGATGCGAACGATCATCTGCCGATGAAGCCGCCTGAAGCTACGCTGGCGGCGGTGGATGCTTACAAGGCTGCGGGCATTGAACTGACTGGCGCGGGAGTGGTTTATTTTTCGAAGGATGAGGCGGATGTTCGCGAGAAATTTGAGTATTGCAAGCGGGCTGGGCTTTCGCTGATTGTGGGCAGTCCGGTACGCGAGGCGCTGCCGGTGGTGGAGCGATTTGTGAAGCAGTACGATATGCGGCTGGCGATTCACAATCATGGGCCGGAGGACAAGGAATGGCCATCGCCGCTCGACATCCTGAAGGAGATTGAGCCTATGGATAAGCGCATTGGATTGTGCATCGATGTGGGCCATACGGCGCGAACGGGGACGGATGTGGTGCAGGCTATTCACACGGCCGGGGCGCGGGTTTTTGACCTGCACATGAAGGATCTGGCCGACATGAAGGTGAAGGAGAGCCAGGTTGCTGTGGGTGATGGCAAGATGCCGGTGCGGGGGATTTTTGAGGCGCTGCATGCGATCGGATATAAGGGATTTGTCGATCTTGAATATGAGATTCATGATGACGATCCGCTGCCGGGCATGATGAAGAGCTTTGCTTATATGCGCGGGGTGCTGGCGGGGATGCGGTATAGCGATTAGGCGCTATGGCCATAGCGCGAGAAGTGAAGCGAACCGTTCCGGTGGAAGCGGCATCTTAATCAGGAACAGGATGTTCGGTGAAACTTAATTTCGATCAGGAAGAGAAAGAGGTCACAATGATTTCTGCTCCAGCTCATCTGCGAAATGGTTTGATTCTCGCGCTTGTGGCGTTGTCGTTGAGTGGTTGCAAATCGCAGCAGGATAAGGCAATCGAGCAGGCCAAGATAGAGGCCGCGAAGACGGGACAACCACAGCAGGTTGTGACGACTGACAAGAACGGCAACACGGTAACTACTACGGTGCAGCCTCCGGCGCAGGGTCAGAAAGATGAGGTGGTGACTACGACGGTCACGCCTAAGGCAGCGGCGGGAACACCGGCGGCTGCTCCGGCTGAGAGTGCGGCGGCGGGGGATGCGCAGTCGGCTGGGACCAGCCCTGCTCCGGCATCGGCAGCAGCTCCGGCTCCGGCTATGACACCAGCGCCTGTACCGGCGCCCAAACCTGAGATTCGTGTCTCGAAGGGGACGGCGTTGGCGATTCGGATCAATCAGCGCATCAGCGTGAAGACCAGCCAGAGTGGCGATCGATTTACGGGGCAGGTTGTTGAGCCGGTGACGGACGGTAGCGGCAACGTGGTTATTCCCAAGGGATCGCCGGTTCGCGGGGTGGTTGCTGTGTCGCATGAGCGGGGAAAATTCAAGGGTGCTTCAGAGCTTGAGTTGCGCCTGACATCACTGTCGTTGAATGGGACCAGCTATCCGTTGACGACGCATGACCTGGTGCGCAGCAAGAAGGGCAAGGGCAAGCGATCGACTGCTTTCATTGGCGGCGGTACTGGGCTGGGGCTGCTGTTGGGCGGTGTGGCCGGGGGCGGTAAGGGCGCTTTGATCGGCGGCCTGGCTGGCGCGGGCGCGGGAACTGCGGGCGCGGGGCTTACGGGGAATAAGGATTTGGTGATCCAGGCGGAGACGATTGTGCGATTCAAGCTGGCGGACGATCTGGTGATTCAGCCGTAACGTTTCTCTATTCTGCGGATAAAAAATCGATGCCAGCCACTGCGGCTGGCATCGATTTTTTTATAGACCGGAATGTCTGTGCGTATTTCTCTGCTCGCTTGGACTTGTGCCTGCTGGGGCTTTTGGCGAATTGCCGCAGGCCTGATTGGCTCAGGGTTTGGCCGGAGGCAGGATTTTGATGGTGTGCAGCCAGAGTTCTACGGATTTGGGCCATGTGGTGATGGGAAGCGCGGTGCGGCGCAGGCCGTAGCCGTGGCCACCTTCGGCGTAAATGTGCAGTTCGGATGGGACTTTTGCCTGTTTCAATTCTTCGAAATAGACGGTTGAGTTTTCGATGTGGACTGGGTCGTCCTCGGCTTGTACGAGGAATGTGGGTGGTGTATCGGCGGTGACGTGGATGTCGGGGTTGGGTTCGAAGTTCTTTTCGGCGATGGCCAGGTAGCCGGGATAGACGATCACGGCGAAGTCGGGACGGCAGCTTAGCTGATCCGCGGCGTCGATGGGGTCGTAGAGGCGCTTGTCGAAGTGGGTGCTGAGGGCGGCTGAGAGGTGACCTCCGGCGGAGAAGCCAAGGACGCCGATGCGCTTGGGGTCGATGTGCCATTCGGCGGCATGGCTGCGAACGATGCCCATTGTTCGCTGTGCATCCTGGAGCGCGGCTGGGGATTTGGGATAGGGGCCGGTGTTTGGAACGCGGTACTTGAGCAGGATGCAGGTGATGCCGGCGGAGTTGAGCCAGTCGCAGACTTCTGTGCCCTCAAGGTCGATGGCGAGTATCTGGTAGCCTCCGCCGGGGAAGACGACGACTGCTGCGCCGGTGTTGTTGCCTTTGGGCGAATAGACGGTGAGTGTGGGGGTGGCGACGTTGCCGAGGCGCACGAGCGGTCTGCCGGCGATGAGGTTGTCCTTTGCCGAGGTGGTGTCGACTTCCGGCCCTTTGGTGGTGTCGGGGCCTGGTGCGGTGGTGGGCCAGATGTTCATCGTGATGTGGCCGGGAGCTGGCTGCCATGCTGGCTTTTGGGCAAGGCCGGTCAGCGGGATGGAGGCGGCGAAAAGAACTACGGCTGGGGTGAGGAGGCTTTTGGGCATTTGATGGAACTCCGCTCGGAAGTGAGCACCGATGATTGCAGTCGTGGGTGGTGGGGCGCAAGCTGGCTTTGGGATGGTTGTTCTTTTTGGGGAGGGGGAAGCGGGTTCTTTTTGGGAATTATGGATAGAACGGCAAGGGCAAAGGCAACAGAAGAAGCAGATTCCCTGCGGGAATGACAGACAGAACTGCAAGGGCAACTACAAGGGCAAAAGCAACGACAACGGCAAGGGCAACGGCAAAAGCTAGGGCTACGGCAAAGTTCGGGACTGCGATGCTGTGTGGAAACTTGCCTGCTGTTGGGAGCTTACTGGAGGGGCGGTGCTTGTTGTATCTTTGCTTGCAGCCGCTTAAATAAAAGGTCTTGCCGGAGATAAAGATGCCGATTGCTTCAACGCTGATTAAAACTAGACTTAGCCTGATGATGTTCCTGGAGTATTTTATCTGGGGTGCGTGGTATGTGACGTTGGGAACGTTCACTGCAGAGGGTCTTCACTTTACGGGTACGCAGGTGGGGCTGGCGGCTGGTGCTACGGCGATTGGCGCGATGGTGTCGCCGTTCTTTGTGGGCCTGGTTGCGGACCGGTTGTTTGCTACGCAGCGGGTGCTGGCGGCGTTACATTGTTTTGGGGCGGCGGTGCTGTTTCTGGCTTCGCTGCAAGGGGATTTCGCGAGATTTTACTGGCTTGAGCTGTTGTATTGCCTGTGCTTTATGCCGACGCTGGCGTTGACCAATTCCCTTGCCTTTCGCCAGATGCGCGATCCGCAACTGGAGTTCGGCCCGATCCGCGTGCTGGGTACCGCGGGCTGGATTGTGGCCGGGCTGTTGATTGGAACGCTCAAGCTGGAGGCGACGGCGGTGCCGATGCAGCTGGCGGCGGGCGCTTCGCTGGTGATGGCTTTTTACTGCCTGAGTCTGCCGCACACGCCGCCTATCACGCGCGTGGGACGGGTGACGGTGCAGTCTATTTTTCCGATCGAGGCGGTGAAGCTGCTGGGCGATCGATCGATGGCGATTTTTGCGATCGCTTCGTTTTTGATCTGCATTCCGCTGCAGTTTTATTACGCGTTTACGAATCTCTATCTCAATGACATTCATGTGAGCAATGCGGCCTCCAAGATGACGGGTGGGCAGATTTCTGAGCTGACGTGCATGCTGCTGATCCCGTGGTTCTTTCGCAGGCTGGGCGTGAAGTACATGCTGGTGGCGGGGATGGTGGCATGGACGCTGCGCTATCTGTGCTTTGCTTATGGCAATGCGAGCTCGGGTATGTGGATGTTGTGGGCGGGCATTGTGCTGCACGGCATCTGCTATGACTTCTTTTTTGTGACGGGGCAGATCTACATCGATCGCAAGGCTTCGCTGGCGTTGCGTGCGGCAGCGCAGGGGTTGATGACTTTTCTCACCTACGGAGCGGGGATGTTTGTCGGTTCGTGGCTGTCGGGGCTGGTGGTGGAGCATTACTCCTCTACGGTCGCGGGTATTGTTACTTATCAATGGCGGGCTATCTGGCTCTTCCCTGCGGCGGCTTCTGCTATCGTCCTCATGTTGTTCCTGGCGACATTTTCAGATCGCGAACGCGGGCGGGGTGTGGGCGAATCGGAGTTCACTGCACAGACGACACCGTAACTGAAAAACAAAAGCAATCCAGTTCCCACGAGAAGGAGAATCTACTATGCGTGTGCTTTCGAGACGACGATTTCTGATTACAACAGGCGGCGCGGGCGCTGCGGCTGTTGCTGCTTCATTGCTGCCTCGCATGGCCGTGGCGAGCCCGATGGGACTGCCGATCGGCATTCAGCTTTACTCGGTCGGCAAGCCGCTGACGGAAGATACGGCGGGAACGCTGACGCAGGTGTACGCGATGGGCTATCGCGAAGTGGAAACGGCGGGATACGCGAAGAAGACTGCGAAGGAATTTCGCGCGCTGCTGGATGCGGCGGGCCTGGTGTGTCCGAGCGCGCATTTGCAGCTCTCCGGAGACGGGCTGGATGCACAGTTTGACGATGCACACGCGCTGGGAGCGCATTATGCGGTGAGCTCGTTGCTGTCCGTGAAGGATTCCGGGGATTCCAAGGCGGCTTCGACGGACCCGAAGGCAGCGGCGCTGGAGCGGTTCAAGAGGCTGGCTGCGCGGATGAATGAGCTTGGGAAAAAGGCCAATGCCGCGGGCTTGCAGTATGCGTATCACAACCACAATATCGAGTTTCAAAAGATGCCGGATGGTACGCCGGGCTACGATGTGTTGCTGAAGGAAACGGATCCGGAGCTGGTGAAGTTTGAAATCGATTGCGGATGGATGGTGATTGCAGGTGGCAGCCCGGTGGCCTATTTCAAGAAGTATCCGGGCCGCTTCCGCATGCTGCATATCAAGGACTTCAAGCCGGTTTCGAAGCCGGTTATTGGATTGGGTGGACCGGACCGTCCGCAGGGAGTCGATCTGGGCACGGGGTTTGTGGATTATGCGCCGATCTTCGCTGCGGGCAACGCTGCTGGAATTGAACATGCGTTTGTCGAGCAGGAAGCTCCCTATCCAGTGTCGGAGCTGGTGTCGGTGAAGAACGACGTCGCATTCATGCAGAAGTTCAATTAAGAAAATACACAACGGTTGACCGGGGAGGATGCAGATGTTGAATCGCAGAAATTTTCTGAGGGCGGCGAGCGTGGCTACGGCCGGTTCGCTGGCCGGAGTACGGCTAAACGCGCTAACCGGGGCTGAAGGCGGCAGAAAGATCGCGGCGAACGATCATATTCAACTGGCGTTGATTGGCGCCGGAATCCAGGGACAAGGCGATACGAAGGTCGCGCTGGAGGTGCCGGGCGTGAAGCTGGTGGCTGTGGCGGACTGCTACCAGGGCAGACTGGATCACAGCAAGGAGCTGTGGGGTAACGATGTTTTCACCACTCGCGATTACGCGGAGATACTGGCGCGCACGGATGTGGATGCGGTCATTGTTGCTACTCCCGATCACTGGCATATGAAGGCGGCGACGGATGCGATGAAGGCGGGCAAGGACGTCTATTGCGAGAAGCCGATGATTCATCTGTATTCCGATGGGCCGGAGATTATTGAGACGGCGCGTGCGACGGGGCGGATCATTCAGATCGGCAGCCAGCGTGTGAGTTCGAAGATTTATCTGAAGGCGAAGGAATTGCTGGCGGCGGGAGCCATCGGCGAATTGAACATGGTTTCGGCGCGCTGGGATCGCAATTCGGCGATGGGTGCGTGGGACTATACCGTTCCTCTGGATGCATCGACGGAGACCTGCGACTGGCCACGCTTTCTGGGAACGGCTCCGGCGATTCCTTTCAACCCGGAACACTTCTTTCAATGGCGCAAGTGGAAGGCTTATGGAAGTGGTGTGGCGGGCGATTTGTTTGTGCATCTTTTCAGCGGCACGCACTTCATTACCGGCTCGAAAGGCCCAACGCGCGCGATGGCGACTGGTGGATTGCGCTTCTGGAAAGATGGCCGGGATGCTCCGGATGTGATGCTGGCGTTGTTCGATTATCCGGAGGGATTCAACCTGAGTTTGCGGGTGAACTTTGTGAATGGCGGCGAGGACAACGAGGGCTTCCTGTTCACGGGTTCGGAGGGCACGATGGAGATCGCCGGCAACTCGGTGATCGTGAGCCGGCAGCCGCGTGAGAAGGGTCCGGGACTATCGATTGGGACTTACGCGGATGCGATGCAGGGTCGGTTGATCGAGGAGTATCACAAGAAATATCCGATACCGCATCCGATGTCTCTGCCTCCGCTGGGCGAGGACAAGTATGTGGCTGAGCCGGGATACAGCGATCATTACGATCACTTCTACAACTTCTTCAGCTCGGTGCGTTCGCGCAAGCCGGTGGTGGAGGATGCTGTCTTCGGTTTCCGGGCGGCGGGCGCTGCGCTGCTGAGCAACCTGAGCTATGAGAAAGACTCCATCATTCATTGGGATCCGGAAGCGATGAAGATCGTTTAGGAGAATTGAGAAGATGGAAGCAAAGAGGTGTCCGATTATGGGCACCTCTTTTCGCATGTGAACATTTTTTGCCCGGGCGCGTATCTCGAAGTGTTTGAAATAACTGGGGTGGGGAACGGTGCTGGAATTGCTACCTGGTTACTTAGTGGTTTGTGGCAGTTGTCATTCTGTGGGACGGGAGAAGCAGATTCCCTGCGGGAATGACAGCAAGAAAAGCAACGGCAACAGCAAAGGCTGACAGCGGATTCCCTGCGGGAATGGCAGACAGAAAAGCAAGAACATGACAGAGCGAATGACGAGAACGTGACAGGCGGACACGCTGCCTGTTACTTACTGCGGTGAATTTTTGGGAGGGCAGGATGCTGGATACGATTCAGGACGCGATGCGGGATTTGCGGTTTGCGATTCGGCAGCTACGGCGGTCGGGTGCTTTTACGCTGACGGTGATTCTGACGCTGGCTCTGGGCATTGGGTTGAATGCGGCCATCTTCACGATGGTGGACTGCGTGCTGCTGCGCCCCCTTGGATATCACGACGCTGATCGCATCTACGGCATCAATACTCGTTTTACCGACGAGGGAAGGGCGATTCCTCGTGTGGGCGGGGCAGATTTTACAGATCTGGCGAGCAGGATCACCTCGCTGGAGTCTGCAGCTTATTACCAGTCTTATCCGGATGGCCTGCAGGCGGGCTCGCGCACTTTGTACACGGATATTGGGCATGTCAGTCCGCTATTTGGAGAGGTGATGGGCGTGGAGCCGCTGGCTGGCCGACTCTTTCAGAGCGATCGCAATGCGGTTGTTACCGCGCCACAAGAAGCAATGGTGGGCAGTGCGTTTGCGCGACAAAATTTCGGCAGCGCGGCACAGGCTCTCGGGCAGACCCTGAAATATGGCGGCAAGCTGCGCGTCATCGTCGGGGTGATGCCGGATGGATTCTCATTTCCCGGCAAGTCGCAGGTATGGATCGAATTGCCATCGGTTCCGGAATGGCCGAGCAGAAGCTCATATAACCAGCAGGTGGTTGCCAAGGTGAAGCCCGGGGTATCGGCGGAGCAATTGAATGCGGAGATGGCAACGCTCTCCCGGCAACTGAGTTCGGCTTATCCCGACGACAAGCTGAAGGCGCTTGAGGCGGTGCCGTTGCAGGAGCAGATTGTCGGCAAGATTCGCCCGACGCTGCGGCTGCTGATGGGTTCGGTGATTGTGGTGCTGCTGATTGTGTGCGCCAACATTACGCATCTGCAACTGGTGCGGGGGACGCTGTTGCGGCGCGAGGTGACGATTCGGGCGGCGCTGGGAGCAACGCGGAGTGCGCTGGCTCGCCGGGCGGCGTTAGAGGTGCTGCTGCTGGCGGTTGGCGGATGCGCGGTTGGAGTGCTGATCGCACTGCCTGCGTTGAAGCTGCTGGTGCGGCTGGCGCCGACGGAGATTCCGCGGCTGGCAGATGTGCGGCTGAACTTGGACGTAATTGGATTTTCGTTCCTGATCAGTCTGCTGACGATGGGTTTGACGGCTCTGCTGCCGCTGTGGCGTTCGTGGCGGATCGATCCTGCATCGGCGATGAGGCAGGACTCGGGGCGCGGGATGGAGACGCGCGGCTCAGGACGATTGCGCCAGGGGTTGATCGTTGGCGAAGTTGCTTTGACGCTGATGTTGAGCGTGGCGGCTTTGCTGCTGGTGCGGCAGCTTATCGCGGAGTCGCAGCAGTACCTGGGATTTGTGCCGGAGAAGCTGGTGGTGCTGGATACGCATGCCACCAGTGCAGCGGCGGAGATGATGGCCAATCACACGGGAGATGCGCCGTCTACCCCCGAGATGCTGGCTGCGTACAAGCAGGCCCAGGCAGCCGATGTGGAGGCGCTGCGCTCGCTGTTGGAGGGGATTCGCAGCGTGCCGGGGGTGGCGAGTGCGACGGCTGTGTCGGGTGCTCCGATGACGGACGGCGGCTCCAATGGGAACTACGCCATTCGCGGGGTGAATGAATTCAAAGCTCCGTATACGGGTATGCCGCATGCGAACTTTACCGCTGTGACTGCGGGTTATTTTGAGACGATGAGCATTCCGGTGTTGAAGGGACGCGGGATTACGGATGCGGATCGATCGGGTTCAGAGCAGGTGATACTTATCAGCGAATCCCTGGCGAGACAAAGGTTTGCGGGAGTGGACCCGATCGGGAAACAAATCATGTTTGGATGGGACGACGTTAACGGCTGGTCTACGATTGTCGGGGTCGTGGGGGATGTGCGGCAGGATTCGCCTGCTTCGGTTCCTTATCCAACCGTGTACGTATCCGTGGCGCAACACCCTATAATCGCGCCCGATATGCAGATTATGGTGCGGACCCATGCCGATGCAGGGGCGATGGCGGCTACGCTGGACAAGTACGTGAAGCGTCAGTTCCCTACGGTTGCTGTGCAGACGACGAGGATGCGGGAGAATGTAGGCGAGTCGGAGCGGGCGCAGCACTTCAGAACGCTGCTCTTTGGCAGCTTTGCCGGAGTGAGCATTTTACTGGCGATGATTGGGATGTATGGCGTGACGGCGTATACGGTGGCGCAGCGGCGGTTTGAGTTTGCGCTGCGCTTTGCGCTGGGTGCGCAACGCGGGCAAGTGCTCGCATCTGTGCTGCAGAGAGCGCTGAGCGTGGCGGGGGTTGGAGTGGTCAGTGGAGTGGTGTTGAGCCTGGCGTTGATGCGGGCGATCGGCACTCTCTTTGGACAGATGCCTGCATTCGATGCGATGTCGTATGGGATTGCTGCGGCGGGTGTGTTGCTGATTGCGTTATCGGCTACGTTGCTGCCCGCTTACCGGGCAGCAACGGTTGAGCCGATGCAGGTGCTGCGGAACGAGTAGAGTTACTGTTTGGGCAGTGGCTTGAGTTCGATGGTGCGGCCAGACTTTACCGATTCGCGGGCTGCGGTGAGAATCTGCATCACGACCATGTTGGTATCGAGCGAATTCAGATCGCCCTGCGGGTGAATCTGTCCGCGAAAGACTGCGACCAGGTAATCGAGTGAGCTTTGTTCGTTTTCTGTGAGCGGCGGCGCCTTGATGCTGGACTCGGCTTTCTCTCCGGCGTAGCGCACGCGGAGATCGTCTGCGGCAACGGTGATGGCGTAGCCGGTGGCGCCGTAGACTTCCATGTCCTTGCGGGCGAAGGGCCAGTTCCATGAGGGTTGCAGGACGAGCTGCGCCTTGGGATAGCGAACGATGATGGTGGCGTCGTCATCGACCTTGGGATAGATGTCGGGCTTGTCGGTGAGGGCGACGGCGGTCACGCTGATCGGGGTTTCGCCGTGCATCATCCAGGTCATGAGATCGGCGCCGTAGCAGCCGAAATCGAACATTGCGCCTGCGCCGTTCTTTGCCGGATCGGTGAGCCACTTCAAGAATTCAGGACCGACGTGAATCTCTTTTGGTCCCTCGTGACCGTCGTGGACGACTACGCGGCGGATGGCTCCGAGTTTGCCTGCTTCGACCTGGCGATAGGCTTCGGTGTTGCTGGGGTACCAGGTGGTCTCGTAGTTCACGAGAACGGGGACATGATGCTGTTCGGAGACGCGGCGGATGGCGATGGCGTCGGCCATAGTGGTGGCGAGTGGTTTCTCAACCATGGACATGATGCCGTGGCGGGCTGCGATCTCAATCACCTTGCGATGATCGGAGATGGCGGTGTAGACGAGCACTGCGTCCGGATGGAGCTGGGTGAGCATCTGGTCTGTATCGGTGAAGAAGATCTTCTTATCGAGATGGAACTGCCGGGCGTAGCGCTCTGCGAGCGCGGTATTGGCCTCTGAGATGCCGACGAGCTCGACGTTTTTCTGGTCAGGAATGCTGGAGAGCAAGCCTCCGGCGTGGCCATGCTCAAGCCCGACGATCACGACGCGAACAGGCGCGTTGGATGGGTTCTGCGCCGAGGCGGTTTTGGGCGCGAGTACGATACCGGGAATAGCTAGCACGAGAAGCATTGCTGCCGACAATCGAAGATTCATGAAGTGATCCTTTGCAAAAGCGCGATGAGAGCTTACGGATGGAAACATAGGGGTACCGGGTTCGATTGTCTATCCGGAGCCTGGATGGACGACGATCTCCGCGGTATGGCTGCGAGGTTAGTGTTCAGACGGCCAGTCCTGAATGCGACAGGCCACCGGTCTCTTTAGCTTATGCCAGAGGTTGAGGGTCAATCTACTTCTTTAGAGACGCTTCTGGATGGCGGAAGAGTTTCCTTGCCGATTTGGGCTGCGGATTGGGCTGTGCGTCTGCACCTGAGAATCTGATTTTTATGGGCGCTTGATGAGCTTTGGGCGGTTCTGTTCCGCGGGGACAATTCCCTTGCCCTGGAGTACGTAGTAATGATGATCGCAGGCTAGATTCGCGAGGGTTTCTGTCGTTCCGTCGGACCAGAGTATCTCTACCTTGTCGGCATGATCGGCGGCTCCGAGGCCGAAGTGAAGCCTGAGATCGTTCTGTGAAAGATAGCTGCCGCCGCTGAGAATTTCTCCGGTCTGCACCATGCCTGCGGCAGTCACTCGTACACGCGCGTTCAAGGCGAGACGATTTTTTTGCGTGCCTGCGAGTTCGAAACTGATCCAGTGGTTGGATGTGCCTTTGGGCTTGAGGACGATGCCATTGCCCTGCAGATTTTCAATCACCAGGTCTATAACCCCGTCATTGAAAAGATCGCCCATCGCTACACCACGGCTTACCGATGGCGTCTGGAGCGCGGGGCCAGCCTGCTTACTTATGTCGGCGAATTTTCCATTGTGTTGATTGAGGAAAAGCAACTTCGGCTCGCGGTATCGAGTGCCTACATCGGAGGTGTCTACTTGCGGATAGACGTGCCCGTTGACCATGAAGAAGTCGGACCATCCGTCGTTATCGAAGTCGAAGAATACGTCTCCCCATCCGACATAGGATGAGGTGCTGTGAGCGATTCCGGCTTCGTAGGAGACGTCGGTGAAATTCATGGCTCCGTCGTTCCGAAAGAGTGCTGCGTACTCATCGCTGAAGTGTGTGACGGCGATTGAGAAGCGCCCGGTGTGTTCATAATCTCCAAGCGCAACGCCCATGTTGGCCTGCTCCTGGCCATCCTGACTGACGGCTACGCCTGCCTGATAGGCGACATCGGTGAAGTGTCCGTTGCCATCGTTTCGGTAGAGATAGTTCGGTTCGCTGTCGTTGGCTACGAAGAGGTCGAGACGGCCATCCTGATTGAAGTCAGACCATACGGCGGTTAGTCCGAAGAAGCGTTTGTCATCGTCTACGCCTGCCTGCTTCGATACGTCGGTGAAGGTGCCGTCGTGGTTGTTGCGATAGAGATTATCGGGCGAGCCTTTGAGCCCGCGGGGGCCGCATTGCACTTCAATTTCGTGATATTTGCAGGTCTTGCTCGATCCAAATTTTGGCAGGTCACCCAGGTTGAGATCCACGTAGTGCGAGACAAACAAATCAGACCAGCCATCTCCGTCGTAGTCGCCGAAAACTGCGCCGGTGGCCCATGCTTTATCGCTGCCGAGGCCAGCGGCTTTGGTTACATCGGTGAATGTGCCGTCGCCGTTGTTTTTATAGAGAACGACGCCGCCAAAGCAGGTTACGAGCAGGTCTGGCCAGGCGTCGTTGTTGTAGTCTCCGACGGATGCACCCATGCCCCAGCAGGGATAACCGACGCCTGCTTTGTCTGTAACATCAGTAAACGTTCCGTCGTGATTGTTGTGGTACAAAACGCTCCTGGCCTTTTTGCCTGCCAGGGCCATGTCGACGCTCTGCGCGTTTGTGAAATAGAGATCGGGCCAGCCGTCCTGATCATAGTCAAGGATGGCCACACCGCCGCCCATGGACTCGACGATGTAACGCTGGTCCGGCGAGGAGAGATGATCGAAGTTGATTCCTGTCGAGGCGGTAATATCGACAAGCTCGGGCAGATTCTTGGGCTGCGCGGGAGCCTGTTGAGAGCCGGCTCCGGCAGTCTGCGCGGAAGACGCTGCCGTTAAAAACAATATGCCCGCAAGAGCAATATAGAGTGCGCGGAAGACTGGATGCCTGCGAAGAACCGGTTTACTTTGGCTCATCTGCATCCACGTTTTGATCTTTACCGGGCTGCAAACGCATCTGCTTATAAAGATCACCCAGGCGCTCTTTCATCTCTTTATATTTTTTGTATTCGACGATTTGTTGTTTGGCGTCTTCGGTGCGGCCTGCCTGGCGATACAGCGTGCTTAAGCGGAAATGCGCCATGGAGTTGGTTGGATCCTGCTGGATGACCTGTTCGAGAAGAGGCACTCCCTTTTGCGGCTGATCCAGTGAGGCGTAGGCTTTGGCTAATCCGATGGCGGCATCGGGATCGAGAGGCTGCAACTGATAGGCATGCTCGTAGTGTTTGAATGACTCCTCGATGTCGCCGCGAAGAGAGGCGATGTCGCCAAGCCGACACTCGGTTTTTTCGTCTGAACTGTTGACGACAAGTGCGGCGCGGTACTCGCGCTCTGCTTCATCTTTGTTGGCTACCTGGCCGGTGGCGTTCAGGACCTCAGCCAGTTCAAAGTGAAGGCCGGGCAGTGCTGGATTGATTTTGAGCGCTTCGCGATATTGCGCGATGGCTCCAACTTTGTCTCCCTGCCTCTCAAGCTCATGCGCCATGACCTGATGCATCTGCGCGGAGTGAGGGTCGGTCAGGGATATGCTCAGCATCGCATCGCCGGCGAGGTCGGAGTAGATGCGATAGGCGGCGTAGAGAATGGTCAAGTTGGTCGGATCGTGTTCGCGTAGAACGGCAATGATGGCGCTGGCTTTTGCGAGATCGCCGGTGCTGGAGTATAGCTCGACCATCTCCAGTCCGGTCTGGACGCGCATCTTTTCCTCGGTGAGCTGAGGGAAGGAAGATTCAAGATCGGTGCGTGCGTTGGCCAGGTCGCCTTCACGCTTTTCGCAGATGCCGAGGAGCGCCTGCATCCTCCACAGATCCGGCTGCAGTTTGATCGCGGCGCGGAGTTGGGGAGCCGCGTTTGCGTAGTCCCCTTTGAAGAAGAGGAGCACACCCAGATTGGCGCGGGTATTTACGTCGTTCGGATCGAGGGCAGCTAGTGCCTGCAGCTCGGGTATCGCCAGCTCTGGCTTTTTCTCGCGGAGGTACTCCTGCAGCTTTTGCGAATGTTGCTGGATCTGTTGCTGCGTGTTTCCGGTTGCCTGCGGGAAGCAGGCGGTTGACGCGAGAGAGATACCGATTGCGATACATGCTGTAATTTGCTTCAAACTCATGACACCCAAATCATATATAGAAACTTTGTTGTGGCGATTTGTCTTCCGTTTTCCAAAAAGAAGAGAGACGGCAGATTCGCCGTCTCTCCATCTGTTCAATGAATGAAGGTTAGAACGTGACGCGCGCTCCGAGCTGTACGTTACGCCCGCCAACCGTGGTGCCTGAAATCTGGTTGGTAGGAACCTGTACAGGTGCGCCGTCGGCTCCCTGGACCGTTTTGTACCACGTGTAGGGTTGACCGACCTTTTGAATGGTATTGCCCTTGTCGTCGGTCACCAGGTTCACTCCTCCTCCTGGAGGCGAGAAGCTGGCGTGATTGAAGGCGTTGGATGCATCGGCACGAATCTGGATCTTGATTCCTTCCCAGGGTAGAGAGAAGGTCTTGCTACCAGACAGATTGACCTGGTTGATTCCAGGGCCGTAGACGCTGTTTCTGCGCGAATCGCCGAATTGGCCGGGAGCAGCAAGCGAGAAGGCCGCGGGGTTAAACCACTCGTTGACGCAACCTGTGTTCACCACGGCGCCACTGAAGGTTGTGATGTTGACATTCGATCCAACTTCGCAACGTGTTGAGCGATGCTGCGGCTTGATGTTTACGCCAGGAACGCGGTTCGGGAACATCGATCCGGCGAGTTGATAGTTGGCCTGCGTTCCGAATACGGTGAATGGATTACCGCTGGAAAGGAGGATGGTGCTGGAGATCTGCCAACCGCCAATCGCTTCATCCAGCAAGGCATTGCGGTTCAGGAATTTCTTTCCTTTGCCGAATGGGAGCTGATAGACAACGTAACCCTTGAAGGAGTTGCGAATATCAAAGTTGGAGTTGCTGTAGTTTGAGGACGGATTGTTGGCAATCTGCCAGTTCTGCGGTCCTCCCCTGCTTCCCCAGCCGGAAGAGTCCTGATCATCCAGGAAGTGCGACCAGACGTAGTTGAAGCTCATGCTCAATCCAGAGCTCAAACGCCTTGTGACCGAGGCCTGCAACGAGTTGTAGTTGGAGATTCCGTTGTTGGTGCTGCCGCTGATTCCCTGGAACTGAGGGAAAGGACGGGAAGCAGTATCGTTCGACGAGAACTTATCCAACGGAACTGCGTTGAGATCGGTTGGGTAGCTGAGGTTGAATCCGTGGCTGGCCACATACGCAATTTCGGTGACCATGTTCGGGCCAAACTCATGCTGCATGGCAAAGTTCCACTGATAAATCTTGGGAACCGGGGTGTGGAACTCGTTGTAACCTGGCCCTGACTGACCGTTATACCGTGCCGGATCGGTAGTGGATGCGGTATAAGGCAGCGGGGTGTTGGTTCCAAAGATTGTGCCGGGACCATCCAGCTTGACGACAGGAGTGATGCCGTTCGTCTGATCTGAAATGCTGCCGGAGTTGGCGAATGACGCTCCCATTCCCGAGCCATAGGTATCGAGGCTCCAGTTATAGGAGTAGAGTCCGAAGCCACCACGGAAGGTAGTGCTGGGGCTCTCAAGCCATGAGAAGCCTACGCGGGGAAGGAAAGTGTTGAAGACGTTCGCCTGGAGCGACTCGCGGCCATTGGCATGCGTGCTGCCAAACCAGTATGCGCCCTGAGTTCCAGTTGCCGGATTTGCAAGATTTGGATCGAAGGCGGTTTCGTTGCCATGGATTTCATTCCAGCCATGGTTGATCTGATAGCGCAGGCCGAGGTTCACGGTGAGAGTTGGGCTAACCTTCCAGTCATCCTGGATGAAGACCTGTGGGCTCTTCAGACGTGCGCCATATTCTGGCGAGACATTTGCAGACCAGCTCTGGGCCAGACCGAGCAAAAGATCGGCATATTCCAGACCCGTTCCCGATACGGCGCAAGCTACGCCGGGTGTGGCCGAACCGCAGATTGCCTGATCCGTCGTCCATTGCTGGGTGTACTGACCGGAGAATGCCATGGTTCCGGCGTTGGTGTTGCCCCAGTTGGTAGCGTCATCCCGGTAGATCAGGAACTCGCCGCCGAAGTGGAGGATATGCTTTCCGCGGATCATCGTTACTACATCCGACGGATCGAAGACGTGTTCTTTGTAGACCGCGTTGATGCTGGGCTCAATCCAGGCATAAGGATAGGTGTTCGTGAACTGGATTGCAGGGATGTCATCGGCCTTGGCGAACTGCCATCCGAGTTGAGCTGCATAGCCGTGGCCCAGCGCCAGATCATTGAAGAAGCTGGCCTGCCAGGTGTATCCCATGCGGGCTTCGTTGATCGTCCGCGAGCTGATGTTCCATACGTCGGTGACTTGCGAGTTGTTGTTGTCTACGTCGCCTGCCTGGCATCCGATGGGGCATGCTGTGACAGAGTTCGGATAGATAACCGGCGTGTCGCTTTGCGTATCGGACATGGTGATGCGGTTGTTCGGAGTGACGTCATAGTCGAGGCGTCCGAAGAACTTTCTATACGGAGTGGACTGCGGAATGCTGGAGAAGAAGTTGTTCTGGGTTTCTCCGTCGGCGCCGACGCTTCCTGGAATGAACTTTCCGCCTGCAATGTGATTGGCAGGGGTCGGGTAAAACTGCTGGAACTTCGTGGCTACGCTATCCAACAGTCCAGAGGGAAGCGCGTTCGCGCCGTTCTCTTCCTGAAAGGACTTTCTTACTGGATAGGGATTGCCTTTAGAGTCGATCGCAATGGTCTGCGTGGTGGGATCGAAGATTGGCCGTTCGTTGGCGAAAACGCCCTGCATTTCAGCGGCGGACGGAATGGAGTTTGTTCCATTGCTGGCCGAGCCGTGATTGACGATCTGGTCGTAGTCGAAATAGAAGAACATCTTCTTCTTCAGGATTGGACCGCCGACGGATGCGCCAAAGTTGTTGTAGCGCAGGAAGGGAACGTTCGGGTCATTGAGGAACCCAAACTGGGCCGCGTTCAATGCGTTGTTTTGCAGGTAGTCGTAGCCGGACCCGTGAAACTGGCTGGAGCCGCCCTTGCTGATCTGGTTGATGATCATGCCGCCGACGCCATACTGCGCCGAGAAGGACGACAGAGAGACCTGAAGCTCCGACACCGTCTCGAAGATTGCCGGATTTGCATTCTGGCTCATCGAGAGAGTGGTGGAGGCGCCGTCCGCGAGGACGTTGCTGTAGGGCAGGTTACCGTTGGACGATACGACCTGGCCGGGGTTGGATGAGCCGTTGGAGCTGCCTGGAGTACCTGCGGTACCGGGCAACAGGATCATGAAGTTTTCCCAGTCCTGTGTGACCTGGGGCAACTGCGCCATCGACTTCGAATCCAGGGTCGCGGTCTGGTCACCGGACTCGGTTTGCAGTAGCGGCACGTCAGTTGTGACGACTACCTGATCCTTGGTCGATCCGACCTTGAGCTTGGCATTGACGGTCGTGTTGCCGACCTGCAGGGTGATGGGTCCACGGACGAGGCTCTCGAAGCCATCCTTGATGAAGGTGAGCTTGTAGCTTCCGGCCACGATCGAGGAGGTATCGAAGAGACCGTCCTGATTGGTGACAAAGTCTTTGGAAACGCCAGTATCGACATCGAGTACAGTCACCGTGACGCCAGGGATGAGTGCCCCTGTTGCGTCGGTCACGCTACCACGGATGTCTCCGGAGTTTGTGCTCTGCGCCAGACCGATGCCGGTCATAAGCAAACAGAACATCATGAAACGTAATGCATTTCGCACGTATTGCCCCCTAATTGTGACAAAACCACTTATGTTGCCAGCCTCCGCCTGCGTCGACGGAAGTCCAGGACTAATTGACTACCTTCGAAGTTTTAACCACCCCATCGAAGTCTTGCTTAGCCTTCTTTGCCATGGGCGGTGATCTGTCCAATGCAAGTGAAAGCAAACGTTCGTCTGCGCGGGTAATCCAAGGAAACAGAGCATCTTCGACCTAATCGATATGCTTCCCCGGCCGTTGACGATTCAATTGTCTTTTAGTGCTTAGACAAACGATAGTCTTCGTGTTCCGGCAGGGAACTTTAGATTGCCGAAGTGAATTAAATCTCCGCCACTGGACTGTTGTCAAGGCCAAACTTTCGGTTGAGATTTCCCTAGACAATCGTTCGCCTTGTTAAGGCTGCGCGAACCGCGCTCTCCGGTTGATTCTGACGGTTTCAAAATATCCTTGATGACCGGACCCATAATTTCAACGCAAACGATTTATCAGCGTATGTTTATTCTTTCTACGGTTGCGGGATCTGCCTGCGCGGCGACGATCCGACCCTGCAATTCTCTCTGCTACCGGGCACGAATGGCAAACGGGTGGCAAGCGGGGGTGGCAGCCGGGATGCCGGGTGCGCCGCCGATTTATAGCGGCCAACGTTACCGATGTGTTGTCTGCTGGTTCCTCCAGCGTTAAGTCTGCCGAGCGAAGGGCTTGATTGCTGCGTTAGTTTGGTAGAGTGGATGCTAACCAATGAAGCCATGCAGTGAACCGTGTTCAACATGGATGCTACAGCTCGGCTTGTGTAGACAGTTCTGCATCAGAATCACTCAAAAACAGAGACTATTGGAATACGCGCCACCTAATACGGGGATGCGGGGGTAAGTGAGATTGCAAGATGGATAATCCCACAGGTAATGAAGGCCAGAAGCAGCCTGCGAAAGCAGTAAGCTATGCCCCTGTGAGCCTGAAGCAACTGGCGGCGCACCTTGGCCTGAATCCAGCAACCGTGTCGGTCGTCTTGAATGATGTTCCGGGCAGGTCGATTCCCCAGGTGACTCGGGATCGCATCAAGGCTGCTGCCAAGCAGTTGAATTATCAGCCGAGCCTGCTGGCGCGGTCGCTGCGCAATCGACGCACCCTGACGGTGGGTATTCTTGTGCCGGAGCTGGGCGATGGATATCACACCGAGGTGATGAGCGGCATTGGCGATCAGTTGATGAATGCGGGTTATTTCTATTTCACAGCTCACCATCGGCATCGCAAGGACCTGGTTGAGGATTACGCGAGGATGCTGGTGGGGCGAGGCGCGCAGGGCATCCTGGCGATTGATACGCTGCTGGAGCATCCCATCTCAGTGCCAGTAGTGGCCGTGGCGGGTCATCGGCATATTGATGGGGTTACGAATGTGGTGCTGGATCATGCGCGCGCCGCTGAGTTGACGTTGAAGCATCTTTACTCGCTGGGTCATCGCGAGATTGCATTCATGCGCGGCCAGCCATTCAGCTCGGACTCGGATGCGCGATGGCAAAGCACGGTACATGCGGCAGAAAAGCTTGGCTTGCAGATTCGACCAGAGCTTGTCGTCAGCCTGGATCGCGATCTTACATCGCCTGAGTTGGGATATCCGGTGGTGCAGCAACTGCTTGCGAGCAGGCATCCGTTTACGGCGCTGGTGGCTTTCAACGATATCTCGGCGATGGGGGCGACGCGCGCGCTGCAGGACTTTAACCTGCGGGTACCGGCGGATGTTTCGGTCGTTGGCTTTGACGATATTCGCGCGTCGGCTTATTCGCTGCCTCGGCTTACGACGATTCGTCAGCCGCTGGCGGAGATTGGGCGGATTGCGACTCAATGCCTGCTCAATCGTATTCACGGAACGGCTACTTCTCGCGACGAGATTGCGGTGGAGCCGGAGCTGGTGGTTCGCGAATCTACTGGGCCTGTTCGGTCTGGGGTGTAATGGGGTTGATGGGTTAGGGGATGTGGTAGGGAAAGCGGATTCCCTTCTGGGATGATGGGCAGAAGGGCAACTGCTGACAGCAAGGGCAAAAGCAAAAACAGATTCCCTTCGGGAATGACAGCCAGAACGGCAAGGGCAACTGCACCACAACAGCAACGGCAACCGCAACGGCTGGGTTGGGGTTAAAGATTGGGTGAGTTTTGCGAACTGCCCTACTGGCCAGAGGATGCTGACCTTGTGCCGATGCATTTACAATCGTAAAACTGAGCGTTTCGTTGGCATTTCATGCCACTGCAGGGGCCTGTAGCTCAACGGTTAGAGCAGGGGACTCATAATCCCTTGGTTGGGGGTTCAAATCCCTCCGGGCCCACCACTCTTTATGTATGTCATCGAAGTGGCGCTGATCGAAGTGAACAGCTTCGATGCAGATCACATAGAACGCAACATTGAATGCATGTTGGGTTGCAAACCTGTTGAGGCCTCGAAGTAGTTTTTTGTCCCGAGCGACGCTGGCTTTCTATGCGCGATAGGCGGTTGTGGATTCGCGAATGACCAGTTCTGCCTGGACAATATTTGTCTGCACCTTGGCGGACGGCACGCTGGTCTTGCTTTTGATTTGCCCGAGCAGATTTTCGACGGCGATGGCTCCCATTTGTTCGAGTGGCTGGCGCATTGTGGTGAGAGCCGGGCGAACCAGTTGGGCCAGGTAAATGTCATCAAAGCCGACTACGGAGCAGTCACGCGGTATTGTCCAATGATGGCGATCGAAGGCGCGGAATGCTCCGATGGCGGAGAGATCGTCGAAGGTCAGAAGCGCTGTGAATGGCTGCTTCTGGTTGATGAGCATGGTTGTCAGGCGATCCGCTTCGCCGACAATTGAGGCGAAGGCTGAGAGAGGATTCATCTCCGGGCATAGCTTTGGGTCGAGTTCGAGACCGACCGTTCGGGCGAAGTTTTGCATGCCGCGCCACCTATCCCAGCTATCGATATGGTCGCTGGGGCCGCGCAGAACGCCGATCTTTCTGTGGCCTAGTTCATAGAGGCAGGCGAGGGCTTTGGCGCCGCCATCGACGTTATCGACTACCACGTAGGAGATGTCTTCGATGGGCGGTGTGGCACCGACCATGACGAATGCTCCCCGTTTGAGATCCTGAAAGAGATTGACGTTTACCGAAGGCCAGTTGACGATGACGATGATGCCTTCTACACGGCGTTCGGTGAGTAATCGCCAGTAGCGCTGGACGAGATCCGGTTCGTTTTGGGTGCTCACCATCAGGGGCAGATATTCCGTATTCATCAGCGAGCTTTGGATTCCATGAAGCAGGCGAGTGCAGTACGGGTCCTCAATGTCGAAGACCATTACGCCGATCATCTGGCTTTGGCGGGCTTTGAGGCTTCTGGCGACGAAATCGGGTGTGTAGCCGAGCCGGGCTGCTGCCATTTCCACGCGGCTTTTTGTTTCCGGGGAGAGGCGCTGCGCGAGGCTGGCGCGGTTCAGGATGAGGGAGACCGTCGAGATTGAGACACCGGTCTCTTCGGCGATATCGCGAAGAGTTACTCTACGGGGTTCTTCCATTCCGGGAGACTTGGTCATCAATGTATGTCCATTCCATCGAGGTGCGCTCGGCTGCTATCTGGGTGCGTCTTTTAAAGATATGTTTTCCGGGGCGAATCCGTTAGTCGTAAAAACCGGGTCGTAAGAATTGTTCTGAGTGAACAGTTTACCGTTGGTGAATTGCGCCGGATGTCCAGAGATGTCCAGATTTGTTCGTCTGATGTTTTCGTCTCGCGCCTTCTGAACTTTTAGAGACTTGGGGCCTGGCGACACGCGGTATCTGTCTGTTGCGTGTCGTCCATGCCCCTGTTGCTGCGGTGATGAATTCAGGCTGGTGTCAGGGGCGAGGATCGCTCAGAATTTCCTGCAGTGGGTGTCCGGTTACTGCTTTCATTTCTAATCCGAGCAGGGCGGAAATTGTTGGGGCGATATCCAGGTTGGAGATGTGATCGAGATGGGTGCCGGGCCGTATGCCTCGTCCCCATGCGAAGAAGACGGATTGCATTTGCGGATCGCTGTTCAGATACCCATGGGTGCCAGCCTCTGACTTATCATTTTCGCCGCCTTGTGTGCCTCCGCTAAAAACATAACCGGGTTTAGCGGATAGGAGGAGATCAGGTGCCTGATCGCTCTGCTCCCGGGTTGGCAGGCCAAGACCAGCGAACTCTTGCTGCTGATATACGCGGTCTACTCCTTCGACTCCGCTAAAGAGCGTTGTCAGCTTTGGAATCAACTCTGCGCGGCGGGCGGGGTCATTCACATACACCATTGCTGAGCCGCCATCGGGGACAATCCATGTACCCCAGATTGGTTTGCCGTTCTCGTCCTTCACAAATCCTTCCCGGCGCAGAATCGCGTTGGCGTAAATGTTATGGCTTATCTTGCGGAAACCATGATCTGAGACGACGAGGATGGTGGTTTGTTGCGCTAAGCCAGCACTCTGAATCGCGGTGACGATTTCTTTGACTCGATCATCGAGAAATGCCATGGTTTCGAGGCTTGCATTTCCCATCGGGCCATACTCGTGATTGAGATCATCCAGCGAGAGGAGATGAAAGAGCATGAGATTTGGTTTGTAGCGCTTGAGTATTTCTACGGCTGCATCTGTTCGTATTTCGTCTTGCCAGGCTGGGCTGCTGTCGTCAAAGTTTGCGAGCTGAGCTGGGGTGACAACTCCGGCCTGAATCAAATGTCCCTCGATCAGGCCCTTTGGGTCCGGCTCTTCGGGAAACTGCCAGGTGATGGTCTTTGCGCCGTAAATGGCGACCCAATCTACCTGTGCGGTGGTGAGCCCGGCCTTGTAGGCAACGTCGTAAACTGTCGGCGCATGCACGAGAAGATCTTTATCGCGCCACGGCTCAACGGTCATGGAGCCATCGGCCGGGTTGCGGGTGAGCAGTCCGTTGAACAAGACCTGGTGCTGGGATGCGTTGACGCCGGTCACCATAGCCGTGTGATTGGGCCAGGTCACGGTCGGGTTGATGGGTTGCATGGATGTTGCGACCGCGCCTTCGCGGGCTAACTTGCGCAGGGTTGGAATTGGGAGGCGAGGATCATCCAGCGCGTAGGCGGGAAAGCCATCGAGACTGATCACGACGACCATGCGCTGCTTGTGGGGAGCGGCATTTGCGGGGATAAAGGAAGATGCCAGAAGCAGGGATGCTGCGATCCATCGTGGCAATAGTTTCGATCGTTTCATGAGAGCTTTGGGTCCTTTCAGAGAGCCGCGGCGGATGCTTCTATGTATCCAGGTGATAGAGGAATGCTCCCTTGCCGTGAATTGCTTTCATGGCAAGGGAGCGTAATCCATATTGCGTACGAAGCGCCTCCGTCTGTCTGGAGATAGATGGCGCCTGGAGTTAGAAGAGCAGTTTTAAGGAAAGCTGCATGATCCTGGGTGAGTTTGCGGTGTTCACCAGCCCAAACGTGCTGTCGTTGAAATTGCCGTCTGGCGCACCAAACTGGGCGTGGTTGAGGGCGTTGAAGAGTTCGGCGCGAAACTCCAGATTGATTCCTTCTTTGATGGCGGTGTCTTTCAGGAGCGCGGTATCCCAGTTGTTGATTCCTGGACCACCAAAAAATCTCCGGCTTGAGGTGCCTAACTGACCCAGAGTCTCCGGCGAGAAGAGGGCTGTGTTGAAGTAAGGCTTTCCGCTTCGGGGGTTGCTGAAATGGAGCGATCCCGGCGTGTAGTTTGGGCGGTCGAGGGGAACGGAGATTGCACCCGCGGAGCCGGTTCCCAGTAGCGAACGATCGTCGATCTCATACAGGGTTACTGGCTGGCCGGTTGCAAATCTTGTGATGCCGGTCCACTTCCAGCCTTTCGTCAGCCGGCTCGGTCCGGGGATCAGGTAGAAGGGCAGGTCGTAGTTGTAGCTGACAACGAAGTTATGGGTTGCGTTGAAGGCGGAGAGAGCGTTCTGTTCCGGGTTGAGGATATTGATCTGTTCGCCGTAGCCGGAGGCGTTATCCAATGACTTGGAGTAGGTGTAGCCTGCCAGATATTCCAGATGGGGAAGGCGTTGCTGCAGGCTTAGTTGCAGCGAGTTGTAGTTGGACTTTCCATTGGTCATGAATAAGCCGTCGCTGCCGAAGTTCTCACCAAAGGGCGCACGGGTGCCGTTGATTGTGCCTCCTGCGACTGGGGAATACACGCCGTTTTCTCCGTTGGGTCCGCATGTCGACGTGCCTGGTATGACCTGGCCGGGCTGGCTGACACTGAGACAGAGAGCGGGGTTGCCGGGGTTGGCTTCAACCGAGGAGAGTAGGTGGTGTCCCTGTGCTCCTACGTAGCTCATGGTGAAGACCATCGATGCGCTGAGCTGCCGCTGGAGGGACAATTCATATTGCTCGGTGTAGGGCAGGACGTTCTTGTACCAGAAACCGGGTGAGGTACCGATGGGTAGATAGTTGGCCCAGTTGATGGAAGTATCCGGATGACTGCGGGATGAGTTTGCTGGCGGTGGCGGCGATGGGAAGCGTTGGCCTTCCACGTTGCCGGTGCCACGATCCACGAATGGGGTTACGAATTCCGGAGGAACGGGACTTCCGTAGTAGTTGCCGAAGGGAGCGTCGCCGACGGCATTGAAGTTGGTCGCACCCTCGAAGCTGCTGTAAAACCGGCCCCAGGCGGCACGGATGCTGCTTTTGCCCGGCTCTCCGGTCAGCTTTTTCAGAAAACCACCGGCGGCAGATGGGGAGTAGGCTAATCCGACACGAGGCGCGAGGTTGTTGTATCGCGTGGGTGCGAGGGTGCTGGGGATTCCTGGGTCGCCGGGGAAGACCCAGCCGACGGGTGCTCCGGGGAAGACTTGCGACTGCAGTCCGGGCACCAGGGTTTCCAACTCGTTATGCAACTCGGACCAGGGCCTGCTTACATCCCAGCGCAGCCCATAATTCAGAGTCAGGTTGGACATGGCGTGCCAACTGTCCTGGGCGAACAGTCCAAAGGATCGCGATCTGCCGTAGGAGGGATATATCTGCGATTGCGAGTAGGAAGTCGGAGCCCCGATGAGGAAGTCCGCGAAATCGACGCCGGTTTCTCCACCGTCGAAACCGAAGCTTCCATTGGAGCCGAGATTGTATTCGGCTAACTGGTTGTAGTGGAATTGTCCGCCGAAGGTGAGTGTGTGGGCGCGAATGATTTTGCTGAAATTGTCGCTTACCTGGGCGGTGTTTTCGGTAATTCCCAGGGGGCCTCCGGAGGCTCCGAAGGAGAACGCGTTGAAATCCATGTTGGGGATGCGTGCGTATTGAGGAATGGACGGTGAGATGCCGAGAGTATTGGCGCCTTCAGCAAAGCCCAGGCTTCCGGGGGTGACGACTCCTCCGCCTGTGGGGATGTGAATCTCGTACTTGAGGCGGGTAAAACCAAAGTGCGCTTCGTTGATGGTGCTGTTGCCGAGGGTCTTTGTATCCCCGATATTCACGACCTGCGAGCGTCCGGTGAAGTTATCTCCGAAGCCGGGCAGCAACAGGTTCGGAACGGACTCAAGGTATTGATCGAAGAAGTAGTAACCGGTAATCAGGCCCAGCCGGGAGTTGAAGTCGATGCGGCCGCTGCCCTTGTCATCGCTGAGCCGCTCGGGACCGCTGCCGGGAGTAAAAAAGCTGTTCCCTGTTCCGTCGACGGTATTCGCGGGCGGCACATACGCCAGGAGGTTTCTGGAGGGTACGGTAATGACGCTCGCTGGAATTTGAGCACCGGGGAAGACGCATTGCGCTGAGGAGCAGCCGGCGAAGTAATAGGGCTCTCCCTGCGAGACGGTATAGCCAAGGCTATTTGAGAGCTGCTGCGCCCAGAAGGATCCGCGCACGGTGCCGGATAACACAGAGGCGAGGGCTGGAGCAGAAAAGTTGCCCTGCCGCTCGGCATCAGATGGCACGGGGATTCTGCCCAGGGCGCTTTGCCCGATGATGACCCGATCACCCTGGTAATCGCCGAAGAAGAAGAGCTTGTCGTGCTTGATCGGTCCGCCTATGGTGCCGCCGAATTGATTTTCTTTGTGGTCATCGCGGGTGGTGGCGAAATAGTTTTTCGCATCGAACGCGGCGTTTCTGAGGAACTCGAAGACGCTTCCGTGGAAGGTGTTGGTGCCGGACTTGGTGATGACGTTGATCTGGCCGCCGGAATAGTTTCCGTACTCGGCGTCGAAGTTGTTTGTGAGGATGCGAAACTCGGCGATGGAGTCCAGATTTGGAATGATTCCGGCTCCGGAGAATGCGAATTCTTCGACGGTGGTTCCGTTGAGCAGGAAGCCATTTGAGGCTTCGCGCTGACCGTTCACTGATTGATTTCCGGCATTCAGAGAGCCGGAAACGGGGGTGATGGTGAAGCCGGTTGCGCTGAACGCGCCTCCCTGGCCACCGGCAAAACCGGACGAGGTCGGGGATACTCCGGGCTGGAGGGCCAGGAGATCGGTATAGCTGCGCGAAACCAGCGGCATGGCGGTCATGGTTTTTCCGCTGATGACCTCGCCCATCTGCGTGCTTACTGTTTCGGCATGTACAGCATCTGCGGTGACGGTGACTTGCTCTGCATCGCTGCCGACTTGCAGGGTTATATCGACTTGCAGCACATCGTTGACGGTGAGCAGCAATCCAGACCGAACGGCAGCCTTGAATCCGGCCGTGCTCGCTTCAACGTCGTAGGTTCCGATCGCCAGGGCGTGAAAGGAATACAGTCCTCGGGCATCGGTTTTAATTGTCAGCTTAACGCCGGTTTCTTCGTTTGTAGCGGTGACCTGGACGCCAGGGACGACGCGACCGTTTGCGTCTCGTATCAGACCCAGGATCGTACCTTGAGTCGACTGAGCGCGACTCGAAGCGCAGAAAACCAGCGCCAGGGCAATCAGGGAAAAGACAACCATCATTTTTTTGTACATTTCACCATCCTTGATTCAGTGGTCTTAAAAAATTTGCCCGTGAACGCACGTCGATGCTTAGGCCTGTTCAGCTCATTCGCTGGGCGCGGGATCATAGCGGATCATTTTTTTTGTGTCTGCAGTAGCCGGTTTGTGCCTGCAGGAGTCAGGTTTGTGTCTGCGGGAGCCAGGACGTGACTCGCTCCGCGTATTGAAGCAATAAGCTGATTATCGACCAGGAAGAGCGTGAGCCTCTTTAACAAAACGTGAATTAAAACGTTTGAACATGATGTTCTACGCGAAAGTCTAAAAGTAGCTATCGGTCACTTCTGGGATCGTATTCTGGTAACCAATCGAGGATGATGTGCTGCTGCTGGGCGGATTAATCTTCCTCGGCATTGCTGAAGCGGGATTCGTTCAGATCCAGTTCGCGTTCGATTCGACGCAGGACCTGGTCGTTGATCCGGCCTTCGTTGCGCAGGCGAACTGCGGTTTCGCGTTCGATGCTCTCGGCTTCCCTGGAGATCTCGATGAAGAACTGGTGGTGGTCGGCGTGTTCCGGGTTCTCTTCGCCGGGCTGAAGGCCTGCCAGCCTGTGACGATAGTGCCCAATGATGTCCTCATAGATTTCATCCGATTTGCCGCCATCCTCAAGTCGGGCTGTTTCCAGATGGGTCAGTGCGGCGGTGATTACCTGGCGGCGCGCTTCCTGCTCTTCACAGTTGGGGCCACCTGAGCCTTCCATACCCAGCATGCGGACCAGCGGCGTCAATGTAACTCCCTGCAGGACGAGGGTTACGAGAATGACGCAGAAGGTCAGAAACACGATCAGATCTCGCTCGGGGAAGGCCCGGCCATCCGCGAGCAGAGTGGGAAGAGACAGGGCCGCCGCGAGCGAGACTACGCCGCGCATTCCGGTCCAGCCGACAATGAAGACCTGCCGGGGTGAAGGTGCTTTTTCTTTCTGCTGGCTGAACCGGTTGCGCAGCCAGTTTGAAATCCATGCGCCGGGAAAGACCCATGCCATGCGCAGAACGATCAGCACCAGGCTGAAGAGCGCTCCGTCGAGCAGGATTTTGGAGATGCTGTATCCGCGAATCGAGGAGAGGAGGATAGGAAGCTGAAGCCCGATGAGGAGAAAGACAAGGCCATTCAAAACAAAGGTAAAGGACTGCCAGAAAGAGTAGATCTGAATGCGTACCGGGGGCGAGAAGAGGCGCGCGCTTTTGCGAGTCAGGAACAGTCCGCAGGCCACTACGGCGAGGACGCCGGAGGAATGAACGGCATCGGCGGCGAAATAGGCGGCGTAAGGGACGAGGATGCTCAGGGCAATTTCGATAGGGCCGTCGTCGATGTGCCGCTCGCCAAAGGCGATGATCCAGCCTACAAGCAGCCCGATGCCTGCGCCGCCGACTACGAGCCAGGCCAGCGTTAACAGGCTGCCGGAGACGGTTGGGACGCTTCCGCTTACGACCAGCGCGATGGCGAACTCCAGTGCGAGTAGGCCGGTGGCATCGTTGATGAGACTCTCGCCCTCCAGAATGTCGACGATGCGGCCGGGCAGTCCTACTTTTTTCGCGATTGAGGTCGCAGCGATGGCATCCGTGGGGGCCACGATTGCTCCGAGGACCAGGCCGAGACGCCAGTCGAAGCCGGCGAAAAATTTAGGGGTGAACAGGGCTACTCCCACGACGGTAAAACCAACCAGGCCAAACGCGAGGAGGAAAATGCTGACCAGATTGGAGCGGAAATCCCGCCATGAGGTGGCCCATGCTGAGGAGTAGAGCAATGGAGGCAGGACTACGAGAAAGATCAGATCCGGATTGAGTGCGATGCGCGGGATGCCGGGAATAAATCCCAGCAGCAGTCCACCGATAATCATTACGATCGGATAGGGCGTGCCAATCTTTCGCGCCAACTGTCCAAACGCAATGATGAAGAGCAGTAGCAGCAGAAAAAGCAGTTCGGCTGTTCTGATGTCCATCGATCGATGTCCTCCGCAGGGTCGAAGCTGCTATACCTGTCCGGTCCATTATGCATGGCTGCGTCTCGCAATCATAGACATGGATGGGCGGATCGGCTGGGCGTGGTAAAGACCGTGATAGATACCATGCCTTAGGATGAGGCAATGGCTTCTTCGATTCATGCTGCCAACACCGCCAACACAACCGAGGCAATCGGGAGCGATGCTCCTCTGCTGGAGATTACGGACCTGCATGTCTGGTTTGGTGCAGTGGAGGTGGTGCGCGGGGTGAGTCTCTCGCTGCATCGCGGTGAGGTGCTGGGGCTGGTGGGAGAGTCGGGTTCGGGCAAGAGCGTGACTTCGCTGGCGATCCTGGGATTGCTGAATCCTGCGGCCCGTGTTGCGGGGTCGATACGCTGGCAGGGGCGTGAGTTGCTGGGAGCGGATGTGGCCAGCCTGAGCGCCAGCCAGAGGGCTGCCCTGAGGGCAATACGCGGACGCGAGATTGCCATGATCTTTCAGGAGCCGATGACGGCTCTCAATCCGGTGATGACGGTTGGGAGGCAGTTGACGGAGGCGATCCTGGTGCACTCCAAGGTGTCTGGGCGCTCGGCAAAGGCTCATGCCATTTCTGCGATGGAGGCGGTGGCGATTCCGGAGGCTGCGGGGCGCTATGGCGATTATCCGCACCAGTTTTCCGGCGGGCAGAGGCAGCGCATTCTGATTGCGATGGCCCTGGTGCATAAGCCGCAATTACTGATTGCCGATGAGCCGACGACGGCCCTGGATGTGACGGTGCAGGCGCAGGTTTTGGATCTGCTGAAGGACCTGCAACGCGAGCATGGCGTGGCTATGCTGTTTACGAGTCATGACCTGGCCGTGGTGGGGCAGATGGCCAACCGGGTGGCGGTCATGCGCTATGGGCAGGTGCTGGAGAGTGGAAGCGCGGTTCAGGTGCTGGCTGAGGCGCAGCATCCGTATACGCGGAGCCTGCTGGGGGCGGTTCCTACGCTGAGAACGGACCGGAATTTACCGTTGGCCACACTTGCTTCTTCAGGCATACGAGACGCTGGTCCGCTGCTTGAAACGGTCCCCGGACATTGGGTCCGGCAGAGCAAGTAATGCGGGCAAGCAAGACGGGCAAGTAGTGCCTTCTAAACGAAACAGGCACCTCTGAATGAGGCAAGCCCACCCTACGCCTGAGCGCGGGGTGGGCCGTCTTTTTGTGCCTGTCTATCTTCGGTTCAAACTACAGGTTTTGCTTACGCGCCGACTTCGACTGCGGACTCGACGACGCTCTCAGCAGCGACTGTCACCTTGACGTGCGCGGTGACTTCGCGGTGCAGCTTGATGGCAACCGCAGTCTCACCGACAGCCTTGAGGGGCTCGGCCAACTGGATCTTGCGGCGGTCGACTTCGAAGCCTTTGACCTCGAGCTCGTGTGCGATATCGGCTGAGGTGACGGAACCGAAGAGGTGGCCGTTCTCGCCCGACTTGCGGGTGAAGTTGAGAACCAGAGGCTCGAGTTGAGCGGCCAGGGATTCGGCAACAGCCTTCTCCGAAGCGGAGCGGCGCGCAGCAGAGGCCTTCATCTGTTCAATGACGGCCTTGTTGGAGGTGGTAGCCTGCAGGGCCAGCTTGCGCGGCAGCAGGAAATTGCGACCATAGCCCTCGGCCACTTTCACCACGTCTCCGCGGTGGCCAAGATTCGCTACGTCTTCTTTCAGAATGACTTCCATTGGAAACTCTCCATTGTTTCAGGCGGCGCTTTTGGAACTGACCTCATATTGTTCAAACACGGGGTAGAGCCAGGGGTTGCGCCGCGACGGATTATAGAGCCGTACCACATTAGTCTGACTACTCCACAAAGGCAGTAGTGTTGCGAATTGTTCAAAATTCAGCAACATTTACCTTTGAGGTGCTTTCAGAGCCACTGGGACCGCTCTCTAGCATCTCGGTTTAGTGGCGCGCGGCGAATGGCAGCAGAGCGATGTTGCGGGCCTGCTTGATTGCGCGGGTCAGGCGGCGCTGGTGCGTGGTGCAGACACCGGTGAGACGCCGGGGAACGATCTTGCCGCGCTCGGCCACAAAGCCCTGGAGCAGGCGAACGTCGCGGTAGGGGATCGCATCGATCTTTTCGGTGCAGAACTTGCAGACTTTTTTGCGGCGGAAGAACTTGCCGCGGCCGCCAGGGCCGCCGGAAGGACGCGCGCCAGCAGGACGACCACCGCCACCACCGTGCGAGCCGCCGGGGCCAGATTGCCCTGAGGGACCGGACGGTGCGCCAGCGCTCTCGGGGGCCTTTACCTGATTTTCATCGGACATAGGATTTCCTTTTTCTTGTGCGTTGCCCGGCATCTCCGGGTCGCTGGTTCCGGCTGACTATCCACAGCTTTTCAACGGGCGGTGGCAGCAGCAATTCAAAAAGATGAAGCTTGAAAAACTCGCTTGAAAAACTAGGCGCTTACCTGCTCCGCTTCCACTTCTTCGGCGGCAACTGCGGCAGGTGCAACCGGCTCAGCTACGGCGACCGGGGCAGATGCTGCAACTGGTGCGGCGGCGGCAGGCTGCTGCTGCGGCATCGCGCTCAGCTTCTTACGGCTGTTGCGGATGGCGCGAACCTTGGCGAGACGCTTTTCTTCTTCGTCCATGCGCACGGTGATGAACTTGATCACCGGCTCTGTGACGCGGAGACGACGCTCGAGCTCGGCGACTACGACTCCGTCGGCTTCAATGGTCAGCAGAACATAGTTGCCGTCGTTGAACTTGCGCACGGTGTACGCGAGCTTGCGGCGGCCAAGCTTCTCGGTCGACTTGATGACGCCGCCGCCAGTGGTGACGGTGCCTTCAAAGCCTGCAACGAGCTTGTCCAGTTCTTCTTCAACCACATCCGGGCGAACGATGAACATTACTTCATAAACACGATCCATGTTTGACTCTTTCCGCTGAAACATTCGTTTTCAGCCATGCCCGCCGGCCTTGCCCGTCTTTCAATCAAGACTCAACCTTAGCGGCCTTCTCACCTGTACTGCCTGATCTGCTACTGAACTACCGGACTTCAGGAACGAATTTTCTATTCCTTTATCCCTAATCCCTGCGGTTAAACTCGTTCATTGCCGCTGCCGGACCCACTTCTACAATTCTCCGAACGGCTGTTGCTACTTTGTCCAAGACTTCATCCAGCACTGCCAGATCCGCCTTACGCATCGGATCGAGCAGGTAATCCTTGCCACCTCTGCGCTTTGCTCCAGCCGCAATTGCTTCGGCTGGAAGATCGGGCCCAACGCCGATCCGAATCCTCAACCACTCGTTCGAACCGAGAACCGAGGTGATACTGCGCGCTCCGTTATGGCCCGCTGGAGAACCTCGCTCCTTGATCTTCACCGTGCCCAGCGGCAGATCCAGTTCGTCGTACAGCACGACCATGTTCTGCCCTGTCTGACTACCAGCCCCGGCTTCGAACTCCTTCACCAGGGCGGCTACGGAAAGCCCGCTCAGGTTCATGAAGGTTTCCGGCTTGGCCAGGATCACTTCTCGTCCACCCAACCTTGTGGTTCCGGTAAGAGCCTTGCATCGCCGGTTCTGGACCACAATCCCTTGCTGCTGGGCGATGCGGTCGATTGCCATGAATCCCGCGTTATGCGGTGTCCACTGGTACTCCATGCCGGGATTGCCCAACCCCACCACCAGAAACGGGCTGGTGGAATTGGACGTAATCGGACTGCCCGGCAGTTGTGCTTCCTCAACCAAGAGTTACTTCTTTGCGTCGGCAGCCGGAGCGTCCGTCTTGCCCTTCTTGGCAACTTCAGGCTCGGTTCCAGCAGCGGCGGCTTCAGGAGCGGCCTCGGCGCGGATCGAGATTACGTGAGCAATGGTTGCATCCTCAGCCGACAGGAACTTGATCGAGCCGGAGTGAGGCAGATCGCTGACGTGAATTGCGCCGAAGAGAGCCAGGTTGGTGACATCGACATCGATGTGGCTGGGAATCTCGGCTGGCAAGCACTCGAGTTCCACTTCACGCATAACCTGATCGAGCATGCCGCCCTCGTTCTTGACGCCTGAGGCTACGCCGATCAGACGAACAGGAACGCTGACGCGGATGGCCTTGTCGAGCGCGATGCGCTTGAGATCGATGTGCAGCAGGGTGTCGCGGATCGGTTCGTACTGCCAGTCCACGATCATGGCTTTTACTTTGCCGGAGCCGGTGACATCCACGTCAAAAATGGTGTTGTGGCCAGACTCGGAGTGCAGGATGCGCAGAATCTGCTTGGGGTCCAGTTCGAGCGCGATGGACTCTTTTCCAGCGCCGTAAATGACGGCGGGAATTTTGCCTGCAACGCGAACCTGGCGGGCAGCATTCTTATTGAACTTTCCATTGGCCGGCACTTGGCGGGGCGTGGCGATTACGACTTCAGGCATTTTTCTCTCATTCTCTCTCGGGCACGCGCTGCAAATAAGCAGGTTGCGCTCCCTTTGTTAAAGATGGACCAGGGATAAGAACAGGGATTAGAAACGTGTCACGGTTGACGCCATTTTGCTAATCGAATTCCGTTTCCCTGCATCCTCCGGTTAATTGAAGAGACTGCTAACGCTGGTCTCCATGTGAATGCTTTCGATGGCTGCGCCCAGAAGCCCAGCGATTGAAAGCACCTTGATCTTCGACAACTTCTGCGCAGCTTCCCGCAGAGGAACTGTATTCGTCACTACCAACTGCTCCATGCGCGAGTTGGCAATGCGGTCAATCGCGGGTCCGGAGAGCACCGCGTGGGTGGCGCAGGCATGAACTGCAGTTGCCCCGTTTGCCAGTAGCGCATCCACCGTCTTGACCAGTGTTCCGGCGGTATCCACCATGTCGTCGATCACCAGGCAGGTACGCCCTTTTACGTCGCCGATCACATGCATTACTTCCGAAACATTCATATCCGTACGACGCTTATCCACAATGGCCAGCGGTGCGCCCATCTTGGTGGCGAAGAAGCGAGCACGCTCCACGCCGCCTGCATCGGGCGAAACCACGGTCAGGTTGGGCAGGTTCAACTCCCGGAAGTGGCTGACCAGCACCGGGCTGGCAAACAGGTGATCCACCGGAATATTGAAAAAGCCCTGAATCTGCGCCGCGTGCAAATCCACAAACAATGCGCGGTTGGCGCCGGCTGTGGTTAACAGGTCGGCAATCAACTTGGCACTGATGGCTACGCGCGGACGGTCTTTTCTGTCCTGCCGGGCGTAACCGTAGTACGGGACGACTGCCGTAATTCTCGCGGCAGAGGCCCGCTTGAGTGCGTCAATCATGATCAGCAGCTCAAGCAAATGCTGGTCGACGGGAAAGCATGTCGGCTGTACGAGAAAGACGTCGGTACCGCGAACATTTTCCAGCAGTTGAAAGTAAACTTCACCGTCGGCAAATCGCTGGAGCTTGCTTTCGCCCAGCTTGACACCGACAAATCCGGCAATCTCTTCGGCCAGCGGGCGATTGGCCGATCCGGAGAAGAGCTTGAAGCTCTTGTCCTCACCCAATCCCCGGCTCCGCTTCCGCTCGGAGGCCAATTTGGCCTCTTTCATCTTCGGGCTGCCTTCGGTTGATGCTGCCGTGGCTACTGCTTCTTCATTGACAACTGCCTGCTCGTCCGTCTTCACTCGTAAGCTCCTCCCAAGCTGGTTGGCTTTGGTTGCTTCCTGAATCCCTTCGAACCCTGTAATTGCCTGTTCTCGTGAACGCGGCACAGGTTCGAAAATCTGGCTGGGCGACTAGGATTCGAACCTAGACAAAGTGCGTCAAAGGCACTTGACCTACCATTAGTCGATCGCCCAGTAGTCAAATTCCGGCAACCGCAGGCGAGTTTTCATGCTCGCAATAGCGGTTGTCAAGTTGCTTATGTCTCAAGCATTTGCTGCCAGTAGGCTTGGCGCGGCAGGGTGCGAGTCAACAGGCTGGCTACCCCGGCCGCCCGCAATCGCTGCCGGGCTGCTTCTGCTTCTCCGTGACCTCGGTAAAGGCCAAAGAGCGCTGAGCCTGATCCAGACAGGGACGCGTGCAGAGCTGCCTCCGGAGTACCGGAAGCCACAAGAGCGCACTTGATCTCGCTTAGAAAGGGATATTGCGGAAAGACGACGCGTTCGAAGTCGTTCACTATCCCGGTGCGGACAAGCGCGGACACCTGAGGTCCGGCCAGGTCTCCTCCCACGGAAGAGACACCGGAGGAGCCTGCCCACGCTTGCTCACCCGTAAGGGCGGCTGCATAGACGCGACTCAACTGCTTAAGTTTAGCCTCACTTGCCTCTGAGGTCAAACATTCCGTCGCGCAGAGGGCGTCCCAGTCGCGAAAAGCCTGCGGAGTGGAGACTCCGACGGACGGTGTGGCGACCAGGCACCAGGTTGGTTCTGTTCCCGAAATCAGGTCTGGCATGGGGAAGACCTGCTGGCCTCGATCCAGCCCCAGGACGGTGCCGCCGATAAGAAAAAGCGGTACGTCGGAGCCTACCTGCTCGGCGATGCGCAGGCGTTCCGCGCCCCAGTTTGCGGGGAAGGCGTCCGGGCCCAGTTCGGCTTTCAGTTCAGCTTCCAGGCCGACCAGTGCGGCGACTGCGTTGGCCGATCCTGCGCCCATGCCGCCTTGAATGGGTAGCTGCTTTTCGATGTGGATATGCACTTCGGCGGAGAGGCCGAGGGTTTCCAAGGCGAGCGCGGTCATCTTCCATGCGGTGTTGCGATTGTCGGTGGGGACGCGCCGCTCGTTGGAGGTTAGGGAGATTCGTGGGCCGTGTTCGGGGTGCGGTTCTGGGTGTGTTCGGCGGGCGGTAACTGTCACCAGGTCATGTACTTCAAGTGTCTGGTAGATCGTCACTAGACCGTGAAAGCCATCTGCGCGCGGCGCACCGATACCTAGTCCGAGATTGATCTTTGCGTGCGAGCGAACGGCGGTTGGCATATCGAATCTATTGTACGAGTGTGCTTGGCTGGGTTGTGGAGAAGCAGATTCCCTTCGGGAATGACAGCCAGAAGAGCAAAGGCAACTGCAAGAGCAAAGGCAACTGCAAGAGCAAAGGCAACTGCAAGAGCAAAGGCAACTGCAAGAGCAAAGGCAACTGCAAGAGCAAAGGCAACTGCAAGAGCAAAGGCAACTGCAAGAGCAAAGGCAACTGCAAGAGCAAAGGCAACTGCAAGGGCAACTGCAAGGGCAACTGCAACTGCAACTGCAACGGAAAGAAGCAGATTCCCTTCGGGAATGGCAGACAGAAAAGCGAAGGCAAGGGCAAGAAAAGCAAGGGCAAAAGCCAGGGCGAGGGCTGAGGCTAAGGCTGTCGGTGGATTTATCTGAACTCTGTTGGGTGGGGGGCGCTATCCTGTTCCGAACTGCGGATGATCATTACTTTTTGCAAAACTCGTTGCTTTGCGCTTGCGCTTCTGATTGCGCCTGCTGCTTCGTTTGCGATGGCGCAGGTTGCTCTTCCTTATCGCGATGAGCAGCCTGTTCGCGCGAAGAATGGCATGGTGGTCAGTGCGCATCACCTGGCTTCGGATGCCGGGTTGCAAATCCTCAAGGATGGCGGCAATGCTGTCGATGCTGCGGTGGCTACTGGTTTCGCGCTGGCGGTGGTGCATCCCGTGGCGGGCAACCTTGGCGGCGGCGGCTTTTTGCTGCTGCGTACACAGGACGGCCGCTCGACGTTCATCGACTTTCGCGAGCAGGCTCCGCTTGCTGCCTCTGCCAATATGTATCTCGATGCGAATGGCAATGTTCTTCCTGAGGAGAATCTGCAGTCGAGCATTACCGGTTATCGTGCTATCGCTACGCCGGGATCTGTGGCGGGGCTGGCGTATGCGGAGAAAAAATATGGCAGGCTGGGCCTCGCCAGGGTTATCGCTCCGGCCATTCAGCTTGCGGAAGCGGGTTTTGTGCTCACTGCGCAGGAGACGCATGAATTGCAGGACACCAACCTGGCGCGGTTTGCCGACTCCAGGAGAATCTTTCAGCGCGGTGGGCAGTATTACCAGGCGGGCGAGGTGTTCAAACAGCCGGAGCTGGCCAGAACACTGAGACGCATCTCTGCGAATCCGGATGATTTTTATCACGGCAAGCTGGCGCAGGAATTAGTTGCAGATCTCAAAAAGGGTGGCGGCCTGGTTACGCTCGATGACCTGGCTCACTACGAGGTGAAAGAGCGAGCGCCGGTCGTGGGCCATTTTCACAACTACACGGTGATCAGTGCTCCGCCGCCGTCCTCTGGCGGAGTGGTGCTGGTGAGTGCGCTCAACATTCTGGAGCCGTACGATCTGGCCAAGCTGGGGGATCGTAGTCCGGAGTGGATTCACCTGGTTACGGAGGCCTATCGACGGGCCTATATGGATCGCAGCGAGTACCTGGGCGATCCCGATTTTAACTCGATGCCCATCGCGGAGCTTACCAACACCGGATATGCCGCGGCGTGGCGCAGCAGCATTGCCGACAAGGCGACCCCGTCGGCGGATTTGCATCGGCCTGAAGGCTTTTTGCCGCCTCCGCCGAGGACTGCCGGTAAGAGTGCGGAGTCGCAGGATACGACGCACTACTCCGTTGTTGACCGG
Source organism: Acidicapsa ligni (assembly GCF_025685655.1). Lineage (NCBI taxonomy): Bacteria > Pseudomonadati > Acidobacteriota > Terriglobia > Terriglobales > Acidobacteriaceae > Acidicapsa > Acidicapsa ligni. The sequence goes on from NZ_JAGSYG010000001.1 coordinate 232,906, forward strand.
GAGGGAAATGCTGTCTCTGTCACGACGACGCTCAACAATGGTTTCGGCTCTGCGGTGACTGCGGGTTCGCTGGGATTTCTGCTCAATGACGAGATGGATGATTTTGCGGCCAAGATCGGTACACCCAACATGTATGGGCTGATCCAGGGTCCGGCGGATGCGATTGCGCCTCGCAAGCGGCCACTCTCGGCGATGACTCCGACCATTGTTTTGGAAGGGGATAAGTTGCGCTATGTTCTGGGATCGCCGGGAGGTTCACGCATCATCACGACTGTCGCCAATATCTTTCTGTCTGCGGCGGAAGGCGGCCTCAATATCCAGCAGGCGGTGGACGCGCCTCGCTTTCACCACCAATATCTGCCGGACAAACTTTCGCTGGAGCCGGGCTTCGATCCGGAGACCATTACGGCTCTCAAGGCGCGGGGATACGATCTCGATATTCGCAATGGCCACTGGTCTGACGGCGAGTGCATTGCTGTCGATCCGCACACGGGCGAACTGCTGGGCGGACAGGATCATCGCAGTCACTATGGCAAGGCGGCTGGGTACTGAGTGGGATCGTTTCATGGGCTGGAAGTGGCTCTTGGACTTTGCTGACGGTTGGACTAGTTCTCTGATTTATCAAGGCTTCTTCTTTTCATCGCCCCGAAAATGCGACAATCACTTAAGTAACTGGAAGCATCCAACCGATATCGGGGATCTGAATGACCAAGCTGCGATGTCTATCGACACACCTCTTTCTGAAGGAGCGCCTGCATCCCGGCCTGCTGGAACTGGCCTTTCGCAGCGGTGCCGAGGCTGTCGAGATTTTTGCCGCGCGCCAGCACTTCGACTACACCAGCCGCGAGCATGTGCAGGAGCTGGCCTCCTGGTTCGCCTCCAATCCGTTGCAGCCGTGGTCGATGCATGCGCCTCTCTATCCCGATCGCGAAATGGGCCGGGCCGGTGCTCCTGCGGTTAACCTGCTGCACCCGGAAAAGTCCCGGCGGATCGACGCTATGGATGAAGTCAAGCGGGCGCTTGAAACCGCGGAGTATCTGCACTTCAAAAATTTAGTCGTTCACCTGGGCGAACGCGGAGACACCTGGTCGCCTCGCGCGCTGGAGCACGCACTCACCGCGCTGGAGCACCTCGATGCCTTCGCCAATCCTCTTGGGGTTCGGCTGCTGGCGGAGAATATTCTTAACGAGCCGACGACGCCTGAGCACCTGATGGAGATTCTTACGCTGGGGCACCTCAAGCGCATTGGAGTCTGCCTCGATACCGGCCATGCTCACATTACGGTTGGCGTTACGGATGCCATTGCGACGCTGGGCGACCGCATCGTCTCGGTGCATGTCCACGACAATCATGCGGTGCGCGATGAGCATCTGTGGCCAGGGGAAGGCAGCATTGACTGGCCGGCTACGGCCAAGGCGCTTAATGCTTTGCCTGAGCCACCGGCGATGGTGCTGGAAATCCACTACTCGCTCGCGGAGACGCCAGCCGTGTTGAGTGAAAAGGTTCCGGCTGCGTTTGACAAGCTGGCCTGAGGCTTTGCCGGGAACGGTGTCTCCACTTCCCTGCCCCGCGTTATGCTAGAAAACACGGGGCTCGTGACGGCTTGTTGCCGGTTCCCGAAAAGATCGTTTCTCGTGAAGGCGTACTTCATGAGAAACATATTGAAAGCCGGTTCTGCGCATGTCTGAAATCATCCCTACTTCTACCGCGCCTGTCACAACAATTGCCACTATCGGCCAGCATGAAGGGCAGTCTGTCACGCTGCGCGGCTGGCTCTATAACCTGCGCGAAAGCGGCAAGCTGCTCTTCCCTATTTTCCGGGATGGCTCGGGCACGATCCAGGGAGTAGCCCACAAGTCTGGCGTAGCTCCCGAGGTATTTGAGGCGCTGAAGGGCCTCACGCAGGAGTCCAGCGTGATTGTGATCGGCAAGGTTCGCGCCGACCAGCGTGCTCCGGGTGGTTATGAGCTGGATGTGGAGCAAATCCAGGTGGTGCAGCGTGTACCGGAGGAGGATCCTTACCCGATCACTCCGAAGGAGCATGGCGTCGATTTTCTCATGGAGCGCCGCCACCTCTGGGTACGCTCGGCGCGGCAGGCTGCGATTCTCCGCATACGTGCTGAGATTATGCGCGCGGCTGCCGAGTACTTTGACAGCAACGGTTTTACTCGCACCGATCCGCCGATTCTGACTCCGGCGGCCTGCGAAGGTACTTCGACGCTCTTCCCTGTCGATTACTTTGGCGAGGAAGCATTCCTGACGCAGTCTGGCCAGCTTTATATCGAATCGACGGCGCTGGCGCTGGGTAAGGTTTACAGCTTTGGGCCGACGTTCCGTGCGGAGAAATCCAAGACGCGCCGCCATCTCACGGAGTTCTGGATGATCGAACCGGAGGTCGCGTATTGCGAGCTGGATGGATTGCTCGAACTGGCGGAGAACTTTCTTGCTCACATCGTTCAAAGCGTGCTGAAAAACCGCACGCCGGAGCTGCAGGTGATTGGGCGCGATATCGCAAAGCTGCAGGCTATCCAGGCTCCGTTTCCGCGTTTGCGCTATGACGAGGCCGTCGCCATGCTGAACCAGGCTCATAAGGATGGTCATCTTGAACATCCCTTTGAGTATGGCAATGACTTTGGTTCGCCTGACGAAACGTGGCTAAGCAACCAGTTTGATCGCCCCGTAATGGTTCATCGTTATCCTGCGGATGTGAAAGCCTTCTACATGCAGCCTGACCCGGTCGATCCAAAATTTGCGCTGTGCGTCGATGTGCTGGCTCCTGAGGGCTATGGCGAGATCATCGGGGGTTCGCAGCGGGTGGATAGCTACGATTTGCTCAAGTCGCGTATCGAGGCGCACAATTTACCTCTCGATGCCTTCCAGTGGTATCTGGATCTGCGCCGCTACGGTAGTGTTCCGCACAGTGGTTTTGGCATGGGCATCGAGCGTGCTGTTGCGTGGATTTGCGGCCTGGATCATGTTCGCGAGACTATTCCTTTTGCCCGGACATTGAATCGCATCTTTCCATAAACAGTTTTATATCTGTGGTCTATGAAAGAAATGGGAGAGCGATCTCGTACTGTTACGGTACTTTTTCGCGGCCTCTTGTAAGAAATCTCCTGAAACGATTTTTTGCCTCTGCGAAACTATCGCTATGATTGCTGCAAGATTGTCCGGTAACTGGCTGATCCATAGGTAAGATTCGAGGCTGTTGATGCGAAGATGCCGATGAAGCGCCGACGACGACTTGCGATTGCGGTTCTCGCGCTGCTAGGGACACTCCTGGGAGCGGCGAGCGGATATTGGCTGGGACGCGCCTCTCTGATGAGAACCGCCGGATCCGGACTTGCAAGCTATGCAGGCGGCCTGGTCGTCCATGCGGAGGAGTATTCCCGTGAACTGAGCGGGATCCAGAAGGCTTTTAATCCCTCGCCATTCCAATTCTGCTCTCCTGATGAAATTGCGAAGATGCAGGCCCTGACCTACGAGTCCCTGCAGGTGAAGGAAATTGGCCGAACGCGGAACGGCAAGCTGGAGTGTTCCGCATTTCTGGGCCGGCTGAACCCTCCGTGGCAGGAACGTGCCCCGTCGCTTGTACTCGGGCAGGGAGTCAATATTTATGCGAACGTGCCGCTGCAAATCGCTGGATTGGCCGTAGGGACAATTGTTGAAGGCGGCGGTGTGAGTGCTGTTCTAAGCCCGACTGCGTTTGACCACTGGAACCGCCCGGGCATGCGCTACATGGTTGAGATCGTCGATCGCAAATCCCATCAGGCCGTTCAGATTGCGGGCGACAAGTTGGATACGGACCTGGGGTGGGTGCTGTCTGAGAGATCGACGCGCGGCCCAGGCATGGCTCCGACTGAGATCTATCGCGCACGCTGCTCTCATGTGAGCCCGGTGTGCGTTGTGACGGCTTCGTCCACGGCAATGTTGATTGAAGATGGGAAAGCCGTTTTGTGGGAATACACGGCTCTCGGCTCGATCGCAGGATTTGGTCTCTGCCTGGCGATTGGGCAGTTTTATCTTCGAAGCATGGGGACGGCGCAGCAGCTTCGCCGCGCTATTCGCAGGGAGAAACTCTCGCTCGTCTATCAGCCGGTTATCGAACTGCCTTCGCGACACTGCTCGGGAGCGGAGGCCCTCGTCCGATGGTCCGATGAGGACGGTGTGGCTGCGGCGCCGGACTTTTTCGTTCATCTTGCGGAGGAGCTGGGGTTCATCGGCGAACTCACAGCGTTTGTGGTGCGGCGGGCCATTGCGGAGGTTGGGGAGATCTTGCGCAAGAATCCCGAACTAACCCTCAGCATCAACATTGCGGCCTCTGACCTTGAGGGGGACGCGCTTTTTCTGCTGCTGGATGAGCAGGTCAAGCAGGCACGCATTGCGCCGGGACAGATCGCACTGGAACTGACGGAACGCTCCACCACGGATATGGACTCGCTGCGCTGCGCTATACAGCGCCTGCATGAATACGGCTACCAGGTCCACATCGACGACTTTGGCAGTGGATTTTCCAGCCTGGCTTATCTGCATGAACTTGCCGTCGATGCAATCAAGATCGACCGCATCTTTACGCGTACGATTGGCACGGATGCTATCACTGCGTCCATACTGCCGCAGATTTTAGCCCTGGCTGAGACGTTACAACTGGACGTGATTGTGGAAGGCGTGGAGACAGAAGCCCAGGCCGAATACCTGATCCAGATGGGAAGAACCATGCAGGTGCAGGGATGGCTTTTCGGCAAGCCAACGGTCGCCACGGAGCTACCCAAATACAAGGGGCTATTCCAGGCTGAGACGGTGCTGTGAATGCAGCCGCGGATTTTGAGTTTAGAACCCGCTGGGCTATCAAGGACACTGCAAACGAAAAGGCCGCCTCGATTGAGGCGGCCTTTCTGGTTAACGCGGATTGTGTTCAGATGCGCATGATGTCGGCTTCTTTTTTGGTGGCGAGCTCTTCCAGGTGACGAATCTCATCGTTCAACATGCCCTGCACTTCATCCTGGGCACGCTTCTCTTCGTCCTGGCTGATTTCCTTGTCCTTGGACAGCTTCTTCAGGGTGTCATTGCCGTCGCGGCGTACGTTGCGCAGAGCTGTCTTGTGATCCTCAAGCTCCTTGTTGAGCTGCTTGACCACGTCGCGGCGACGCTCCTCGGTCATGGGAGGAATCGGCACACGAATCTGCTTGCCATCGTTTGATGGGTTGAATCCGTGCTCGGGTGCGCGCAGGGCTTTTTCAATCTCTTTGAGCAGGCCGATGTCCCAGGGCTGCACGATGATCATGCTGGCCTCGGGGGTGGTCAACTGGGCGACCTGGCTGAGCGGCGTCGGCGTTCCGTAGTAATCCACGCGCACTTGATCCAGCAACTGCACGCTGGCGCGTCCGGTTCGCAGCGAAACCAGATGCGTCTGAAAATCAAGGACTGCCTTTTCCATTCTTCGTTTCAAATCCGCGTGCAAGTCCTTCAACACCGGAATTCCTGCCATATATGAAACTGCCATTCTGTTCCTCTTCCTGTGGCCGGCCCTGGGCTGGCCGACACAAATGCCAGAGTTATTCTATCGAATCCAGCGGATAGATAAGTGCATAGATAAATGCATGGAAGTAGTTGATCAGCCCGCTACCCGCGGGCTGATCCCTTTGGAAGAAGCATCCACCTAGACCAGCATCGTTAAGCCGGTGGAAGCAGCCTGCTCGTGTGCGTGATAGCTGGACCGCACAAGCGGACCGCTCTCCACATGGCGGAAACCCATCTTGAGCGCTTCGGTCTTGAGCTCTGCGAACTCCTGGGGCGCATAGATACGGGCCATAGGGAGATGATCTTTTGAGGGACGCAGGTATTGGCCGATCGTCAGAATGTCGCAGTTTACCTTGGCCAGGTCACGGAAGACATCCAGCAATTCGCTGGTCTCTTCGCCCAGCCCTACCATTACGCCGGACTTGGTTACGCCCTTGGGGTTCAGTTCCTTGGCATACTCCAGCAGGCGCAGGGTACGCTCGTAACGGGCGCCTGAACGCACTACGCGATAGAGCCGAGGGACAGACTCGGTGTTGTGGTTCAGAACCTCGGGCCTGGCGTCGACTACGATCTGGATGGCCTCGGGCTTGCCCTGAAAATCGGGGATCAGCACTTCGACCTGACATCCGGCGGCCTGCTTGCGAATCTCGTCAATCACCATGGCGAAGGCTTTTGCGCCGCCAATAATATCGTCGTCGCGGTTCACGCTGGTGATTACCGCGTGCTTTAGCCCGAGAATGGCGACCGCTTCGGCGACACGACGTGGCTCGTCGAAATCGATTGCGTCGGGGCGGCCTTTGGGTACCGCGCAGAAGCCGCAACGCCGGGTGCAGGTGTTGCCCAGCATCATGAACGTGGCCGTCTTGTGTTGCCAGCACTCGCCGATGTTTGGACAGTGCGCGCTCTCGCATACGGTGTGCAATCCCAGCGAACGCGCCAGGCGCTTCAGGTCATGGTAATTTTCGCCGCCGGGTGCGCGTGCCTTCAGCCACTCGGGTTTCGGTGCCGGGGTCTTGCGAGCCGTCTCAATCTGTATGAGTTCCATCACTCTTTATTCTAGCGGGAATCTAGCGGGAATATGGACCGGCGCATTCCAGAGTGCGAAAACTGGCTGTTTTTCGCATTGGAGCTGCCTGGAGAGAGTCTGGATTGAGCGTGGGCTTACGGCAATTTCTTTTTTCAAAGAAAATCAGGACGCATATTACGCCGGGAGCGTGATAGCGTTCACGATAAGGATTTTGCTCTCGCTGCCAGATGTGTCAGCCGAGATCCCCGGCAGATTCCGCTTCGCTACGGGAGAACGACACCATGGCATCAGAGGCGATCCAACCAAACCTGGACCCTACTCTCAAGACCCGCTCCATACATCGGCCCGTAAACAGGACTGTTGAGCGTGGCTTTTTCGCTGGAATGGCGATCCTGCTGTGCGTGATCGTTGTCATCGGCTTTTCGCACACTTACTTTCTCGTGGGCATGGTGCGCGCGCCGCTTCCGAATGCGCTGGTTCACATCCACGGTGGGGCATTTACGCTCTGGATGACCTTGTTTCTGGTGCAGACGGCACTCGTTTCTGCACGCCGCGTTGCATGGCATCGTGCGCTGGGCACGGTGGCCTTTTGTCTACCGCCGATCATGATCGTCCTAGGCACGATCACTGCCATTGACGGCCTGCGGCGGGGCGTCAGAATTGGTCCACTCGATCCGTCGATCTCGCTGGCGATTCCGCTTCTGGGCATGGTTCAGTTTGCGATTGTGATCCTGGCTGCGTGGCTTGCGAAACGCAGGCCGGATTATCACAAGCGATATATTCTCTACGCCACAATCGGTCTGTGCGAGGCGGCGCTAGGGCGTTTTCCGTGGACGCAGATGGGGCTGACGCCTGGGTCGGGAGCTGTTCTCTCGCTGGGTGCCCTGCTTCTAATTCCCCTTGTCTATGACCTGATTTCTCTGCACCGGATCCATCGCGCATCTATGTGGGCGGCGCCGTTGACCTTTGCTGCAGGCGCTTTCGCGGTTCCGATCGGGATGAGTTCTGGCTGGCATAGCTTTGCGGCGTTGCTTGCCCGGACTATCGCTCCGCATGTCTAGGCCAGCTTTTATGCGATCCTGCCTGCATCTCACGGGCTATGACCCCAAAAAACTGGTGGCGGCGACTGTGCAGTCGCCGCCACCATCTTGAGTGCTGAGCGAGCTGACAGCTATTTCGCGGGTGTCTCCGGCGTTGGCTTTGGGGCGGGTTTGGCTATTGGCGATGCGGGAGTGTCCTTGCCTGCGACGTAGTGGTCATACCAGGCGAGCCATCGTTCGTATCTGTCCTTGATGAAGCTTGGCCGGGTGAAACCGTGGAACTGGCCTGGGTACACGATCAGTTCGGTCGGGACATGGAGCGACTTCAACGCCTGATACATCTGCTCTCCGCCGATGATCGGTACGTTGAAGTCGTTTATCCCGCCCATGTACAGGGTCGGGGTGTGCATCCGCTTGTCTGCCTCCAATAACGGGTAGCTCAGTTTCAGATACAGATCCCGGGCCTTCCACGGTACGCCCAGCTCGTTGTCGTATTGCAGGACGTATTCATCCGAGCCATAGAACGAGAGCGGGGCAGCGGAACCGGCACCGCTGATCGCGGCCTTGAACCGATCGTCAGAGGCGGTGGTGTAATCCGTCAGGATGCCGCCGTAGCTCCAGCCTCCGATACCCAGCTTGGCCGGATCGGCTACGCCCATCTTCACTACTTCGTCGACCGCTCCAAGCAGATCGATGACTTCCAGATGTCCCCAGTCGGCGAAGATGGCTTTTGCGTAATCCTGCCCACGACCGGAACTGCCGCGATAGTTCACGTTGATTTCGGCATATCCGTGCGCTGCGAACCATTGGCGTTCAAAGGCAAAGCTGTGATCATCCTGGCCGTTTGGTCCGCCGTGAATGAACAGGATCGTCGGCACCTTTTGGCCCGCCTTGTATCCAACCGGCCTGGTCAGGAGCCCGTGGACTTCTGTTCCGTCCTTGCTCTTTGACGTAAAGTCTTCGGTTGGCACCAGTGTCAGTTCAGCCTGGAGCGCATCGTTTTGCCTGCTCAACTGTCGAAGAGAATTGCCTTCCAGCGCGTAGATCTCTCCGAAATGGGTATCGTCTGTATGCCCTACGGCAATGTGTCCGGCGACGCACTCCAGAGAGGTCGTGGTGCCGGACTCGCTCAGGAGGCGATGCACTCCGTCCCCTGCCAGCTCGACCTCTGCCGGATATTCCGAGCGGTCATCGTTGACCAGGTAGAGCAGCTTGCCGTCTGTCAGGAAGCATGGCTGGCTGACGCTGCGGTCGAGCTTCGCGGCGGGATAGCTCACGGCGCCATCTACGGTGACCAGTGCGGGCCTTGCCTGGCTGTAGGCTCCCAATTCAGGCTTGGCGCCCTGGGTGTAGGCGATCGACTTGGAATCCGGTGACCAGGCCAGACGACCGCCATCGGGACCGATCCAGTTGGTGAGCTTTTTGGCGGTCGAGCCGGACTTGGTTGCAACGACAAATACATCGCTATTGTCGGAGCGGTCCGGATCTTCATCGTGATTGCTTACATACGCGATCCAGGCTCCGTTGGGAGACCAGATGGCCTTGCCTTCTTCCACATTTTTATCTGTCGTCAGTTTCTCGAACTTTTTGGTTGAGAGATCGTACAGATACAAGGCCTCTCGCTGATCATTGCCCAGATAGCCTTCAATGTCCTGCTTAAAGTGATAACGGTCGATCACAATCGGCTTTGGTGGGGTCGGCTTGCCTTCTTCGCCATCCGGCTCGGACTTGGGTTCCAAGGTCAGCAGCAGGTGCTTGCTATCGGGAGACCAGGCGTAATCATGCAGCTCCTGCTCGGTGATTCCGGTGAACTGATCGGCCTCGCCGCCCATGCGATTCAACACCCAGACCTGGGTTCCCTTGGCTTTACCTGCGCGGGAGGACAGAAATGAAATGTATTTGCCGTCGGGGCTGAAGGCGGGGCGCGAAGCTGAATCTTTGCCGAACGTCAGTTGCACGGCATTGCTGCCATCCCAGCGAACCATCCAAAGTTCGGAGTGCCCCTTATCCTCTTTGGTATCAATGCGCGAGACGGAATAGAGCAGCAATGTTCCGTCGGGAGAGATGACCGGGCTGCCGACACGCGCAATTCTGGCTAGATCGTCCAGCGAAATAGTCCGCTTGGCCGGTGTGTCAGCAAAGATATTCAAGGGAAGCAACGCAGCAACCAATCCGAAAGCCAGCAGGCCGCGGTAGACGAATCGAGACAACGTAAATTCAGGCATGGCCAGAGATTAGCATCCCTTGCCTGCTTCCTGGAGAGCAATATTTGCGGGGCTTCTGGCTGGCGAAAATGGCGTGAAATGCCATAAAACGCCCTTGCTGCGATAATAAAAGGGAAAGAAAGGTGGTTCTTACGTGCGTTTTGTCCCGTCCCGATTAGCTTTGTTATCGATAGTTTTTGTTTTTGCGATTGCAGTAGGCTGCAAAGCGCAGGAGACGAAAGATGCGAACAGCGTAAAAGATCCTGTATTAGCTCGCAAAATTGAGGTGCTCGTTCGCTCGCAATTCAACGTGCCGCCGGAGTACAACGTGACCTTGGGAGCGCGCAAGGCAGGCACGATCCCTGGCTACGACACTCTGCAAATTACCATCTCTCGCGGAGCACGCACGACGAGCACGGACTTCCTGATTTCTACGGACAATAACTCCCTTGCCCGGCTGGAGACCTTCAGCCTCGCCAATATTCCTGCATCGAATATTCCAGTCGACAAGCGCCCAATTCGCGGTAACCCGGCGGCCAAGGTCACGGTCATCAATTTTGACGATCTGGAATGCCCCTACTGCGCGCGCATGCATCAGGAGCTTTTCCCTCTGACCCTGGAGCGCTACAAGGATAAAGTTCGCTTTATCTACAAGGACGATCCGCTGACCGATTTACACCCCTGGGCCATGCATGCTGCGGTCAACGCCGGCTGCATCGCCGATCAGAATGACAAGGCTTATTGGGGCTACGTGGATTATCTGCACGCTCACGGCCAGGAGGTCACGGGCGAAGATCGCAATCCTCAAAAGAGCTTTGTAGAGCTCGACAAGATCGCGCGCGAGCAGGGGAAAATCTTCTCTCTCGATGCGGCCAAACTGGATGCGTGCCTGCAAAAGCAGGACGAAACAGCGATTCGCGCGTCTATGAAAGAGGCTGAGAGCCTCGGCGTGGACGGTACGCCTTCCCTCTTCGTCGACGGTGAGCACATTAATGGTGCGCTGCCCGCTGAGCAGGTCTGGATGGTGATTGATCGTGCCTTACGCGCAGCCGGGATTGAACCTCCCCCGCCTCCGGCAACTACTCCGACTCCTGCCCCTGGTTTAGGGCAGTAGGAAGATAGCTCCGGGAAATAGAAACCTCCCAGTTTTCTGTAACGGGGGCTGGGGTTTATCCTGATTGCCTGAGGCTGCGCCATCAAATGTTGCCAGCCAGGAGATGTTCGGTTGGCGCAAGCTTTGAAGTTTTCTGTAATTCGCAATGTACCCGTGCTCTTTCTCGCCGCGGGGCTGCTTTCCGTTGGCGTTATCGGCTGCCACCAGGCTCCGTCGCCGGAAGTGATGGCTACTGTCAACGGCAAGCAGATCGTGCAGGCGGATGTCGACCGCCTTTACAAGCAAAGTATGGGGCAAACTCCGCAGGCTCCCTCACCGGAGCAGGCCGCGATAGTGCGCCTCAATATCCTGCGCGGCTTGATCGATGACGAGATCGTACAGCAGCGAGCAGCGAAGCTGAATCTTGTGGCTACGGATGAAGAAGTCAATGCCAAGTTGACTGAATTCAAAGCGCCCTATACGCAGGAAGAGTTTGAGAGCCAGCTCAAGGCAAAGAATCTCACCCTCGAAGAACTGAAGCGCGATATCCGGCGTACGATCACCAAGAGCAAGCTGATCAATAAAGAAATCGAATCCAAGATCAACGTCACGGACTCGGAAATCAGCGACTACTATACGGTGCATAAGGCGGAGTTCAACCTGATTGAGCCGCAATATCGGCTGGCCGAAATTGTCGTTACCAACCAGCCGGCCAAGCAGGTCAGCAACCTCCAAAACAGCAAGGCGATGAACGACGCGGACGCCAAGAAAAAGATACAGATGCTGCGCAATCGTCTCGATAGCGGCGACGACTTTGCCTCTCTGGCAATGAACTACTCAGAGGATCAGTTTGCCAACAATGGCGGGGACGTTGGCCCCGTTTATGAGTCCTCTGTTCGAAGTACTTACCCTGAAGTATTTGCCGCGATAGACAAACTAAAGGCGGGGCAGACAACAGACGTGCTTCCTATCACGCAGGGGGAGGGTTCCAGCCGCAAGACTGTTGGCTATGCCCTTTATATGCTCATACAGAAAAGCCCGGCAGGCCAAAGAGAAATCACGGACCCGCGAACACGACAGACCATTCGCCAGACTCTGCGCGATAGTCATGCGCAGCTACTGCAGAACGCTTATTACGAAATGCTCCACAACGATTCCAAGGTTCACAATTACTATGCTGAGCAGATCCTGAAACAAGGCGCAAGCTAACGACTTAGCTGTGGTTGCGCCTTCGGCTTAAACCGTTTGTGATCGCGACGTATACCTCGTTCAGATTCTTCTGATTGTCTTCTGCTGCATTCTTTTGCTGGGGCCGCCTGCTTCGCTCGTATCCTACAGCCGGTGTCGATTGCGGGTCCTGGCTCCCGCCAGCCCGTTCAGTCCAGTCCGCCCTCCGTACAAGCCACGCTATAGTCTCATGCCGATTCCCTCGCAGGTGAGGGGTCATCGCTTTCGTTCATGATCTATACGTTCATGGGTCTATAGCCCTGGGCAGGAAAACAACGGCAGTACCATTGCTGGTCGTGGTATTGCGTTGACTGTGGGTTATGACTGTGGGTATTTCCGGCCAATATCAATATCTATCTGTAGATCTAGGGCTGGTGATCTAGTGTCTTCGGCCAAATGCAAGAGAGCCTCCCAATCGGGAGGCTCTCTTGATCGATACGTTGATACGTTTGATGAATGCTGCTACTTCATGTTTCCGCTTGAATCCATAACGATGCCGCCGGGGCCCTTGTCCTTCTTTGCTTCGTTTTCCTTACGGGTGCCCATAGCCTTGTGGCTCCAGTCCGTTGCGGAATCGACATCTGCCTTACGGGCTGCTTCATCGCCACAATCTACGTCTGCCTTGCGGCGATAGACGAGATTTAGATATTGCATTGCGTCGTCATAATTGGGGCGATTTTGAACGGCCAGATTGAGGTACTTCAGACCTTCTTCTACGAGCGGGCCATTCTGCTTCTGAATTTCAGAGCAAGTGCTTTTTACCATCGCTTTTACATTGCCCACACCGTCGTCATTCACGCCAGCGGGTAATGCTTTCAGAAGGTTTTCGTGTGCCTGCGTCCAGTCGATAACGCCGACGGTGTAGGCCGCTTCAGGGTCCTTGGGATCAACGGCTAGGACCTTCTTCTGCCAATCCTTAGCTTCGTTGAGGCGCTTGGTGTTGAAGTAAAGGCTGGCTACGCCCTTGAGGCTGTTGATGTCAGTGGGATCATCTGTAAGCACCTGTTGATATGTGTCGATGGCCTGTTGAGCCGTCTTCATATTTTCAGGAGAAGTCAATCCTGGTACGACATTCTGTGAGAGGGCCGTGGCAAGAAATACCTTCGCGGTCGGAAGCTTCGGGTCCAGATTTTCGGCATTTTGAAAAAAGTGAATAGCGGCTTCATACCTTCCGGCCTTGAACGCTTCTACTCCCTTGTTGAGTTGGTCCCGGGCTTTCAGACGGTCGCATCCGGTCATCGAAACCATCATGGCGACCAGGACAGCCGCTAGCACCGGCAGACGTGCGATTCGATTCATGTTCGTATCCTTCTCCTTCGAGTCGTCGCCAGCTTTATCGCGCCTGGTGTCTCCGCGCGGCTGAAGCGGATGGGAGTATCCGTATCCAGACATATGAGCATAATTCCGGTTGACTTGCTTTGCGCATCGTTTTCGGTGCGCAGAGCAAGAAAAAAGCAGCCCTGCCTACTAGGTAAGGGCTACTCTGCTACTGTCCTGCAGCGATCTTGGGGGTGATCAATCCAACGTGATCTACACCGGCAGCATGACCAATATCGATCACATCCGCGACCTGTGCGAAATTCACTTCGTCATCGCCCTTGATAAACATTACACGTTCTGCGCGATTTGAGTAGATCGTTGTCAACCGGGCCAGAAGATCTCCACGGGCGACGTCGTCCTGATTGATCTTGTATGCAACCGTCGAACCATTGGAGTGCAGGACTGACACCACGATGGCGCGATCGTTATCTGGCTGCTGTTTTTGCGGATCTTTAGGCGGCTGGGGAACCAGCGCGTCCAGACCCTTCGGTACGACTGGAACGATGACCATGAAGATGATCAAAAGAACCAACAGTACGTCGATCAGCGGCGTTACGTTAATGTCGGAGGATATTCCTCCAGGACCAGACCCACCTGTCATTGCCATGTCATAAACTCCCTGAATTTGTCCCGGTAGTATCGCGGGTTACTCTGGTGCCCCGGGTGTCTGCCGTTTTTCGGTCAGCAACCCGACAGATTCGACGCCCGCGGTGCGGACATCATCAATCGCGTTCTCAACATCAAGATACTTGGCACGTGCATCGGCACGTACGAAGATCTCCTTGCCGGGCTTATCGGCAAGCTTGTCGCGTACTTTGCCCCCAAGCTCGGAGGGCGCGACCTTGTCCTGCCCAAGATAGACGGTACCGTCGCGGGTCACGGCAACGACAATCGCGTCTTCTTTATCCGCATCTGCCATGGGCTGTGGATTATCTGTCTTTGCCAGATCTACGTTGACCTTATTCTGGAGCATCGGAGTGATGACCATGAAGATGATCAGCAACACGAGCATTACGTCCACCATGGGGGTGACGTTGATGTTCGAGTTAACCTTGGCGCCTTCGTTGCGTACTGAAATGCCCATGTATGTGCTCCACGCCTTTCGATGAAATCTGATCGCTCTTCATCGAGCCGAGTCACGCATCGTCTCTGAGAAACGCCGGCAGGGAAGTGTTTGCTTCCCTGCCTGCAAGAGAATCCCGCTCATGACTTGTATCGGCTCGGCAGTCCGCAGGCGGGTTTAGCGCTTGTGGCTCTGCTTGATGAAGTAGTCAACCAGCTCGCTCGATGAGTTATCCATCTCGACGTCGAAGGCTTCCACGCGTCCGCTGAAGTAGTTGAAGGTCATAACTGCCGGGATAGCCACGAGCAGTCCGAATGCGGTCGTTACCAGGGCTTCTGAAATACCGCCTGCGACTGCACCGATACCCGAAGACTTCTGGGTTGCGATCTGCTGGAAGGCGTTCAAAATACCCATAACCGTACCGAGCAAACCAACGAATGGAGCCGTCGCGCCGATGGTGGCGAGAACGCCCAGACCGCGCTTCAGCTTGGCATGCACGATGGCTTCAGCCCGCTCAAGAGCGCGCTTGGAGCTCTCGATGGTCTCTTCGTTGACTGCGCCGCCAGAGCTCTTGAACTCCTGGAGACCGGCAGTGACAACTTCTGCAAGGTGCGACTTCTTGCTGCGATCGGCGATCTTGATCGCTTCATCGAGCTTGCTGTCTTTCAGAGCGCCAGCGACCTTAGGAGCAAACTCGCGGGACTGCTTGCGGGCTGCTGTGAAGTAAAGGTAACGATCGATCATGACCGCGAGAGACCAGATGGACATGATGAAGAGCACGACTGCGATGCCCTTGGCGAAGTAACCCATGTTGGTCCAGAGACCAACGAGGCTGAAGTCAGGGCCTGCGGCTGCGTCCTGGAACATGGCAAGGCTGATCGGGTGTGAGGCGAGATGTGCAAATTGAGCGAGAATCACTGAATCGTTCCTCCTGGGGGTGCGTTCTATGCTGCGTAAGTAACTACCGAGGGGAATGCGTCCGTTGTCGGTGCACATTCAGGACATTGCGAAGGTGACTTCAGATTAGACGCGAAGTCACCCAGGAAGTGCATCAGCCACCCAGGCTGAAGACAACGTTGACAGTAGTTTCTACCTCAACGGGATCGCCGTTGAGAAGATACGGCTTGTAGCGCCAATTTCTCACGGCATCCATTGCGGCCTGCTGCAACATTGCAGGTCCACTCAGAACGCGTAAATTGATAATCCCACCGGTCTTGGAGATGGACGCCTGAAGGACGACCGTTCCCTGAACGCGGGCTGCCTTTGCAATCGCTGGATAAACGGGCAGAACTTTCTGCATCAGCAATCCGGTAGCGACACCCTGAGAGATGTTGACCTTCTTGGGAGGCTCCTGCTTGACGACTGGCTTCGCAGGACCGGTGCCGAAAACGCTACCAATTACGCCGCCAGCTACGCCGCCTGCTGAGCCTTCCATACCGGCAACTCCAAAGCTCGTGGATGGAGGAGCTTCTTTTTCCTCAACCTGCACAATCTTTTTGGGAATCTTGGTGGGAGCCATCAATTCATTGTTCATCAACTGAGGCTTCACCTGCGGATGCGGAACATCCGGTGGTGGTGGTGGCGGCGGTGGTGGCGGCGGTGGAGGAGCCGTCAGCAACGTAACCAACGAGGCCTTGGGCAGCGCCTCATAATTGATCAAAGGGTATATGATCGCGCCGGCGAGGATTCCTATGTTGATCGCAAATGTGGCGATCACCCAGGGGTTTCTCTTTTTGATCCGGTTGCTGGATTCGAACGTTGAATCTTCAAACATGGCCGACCTCGAATCTCGTATTAGGTTCTCTAAACTTTAGACACCGACGGTTCCAATTTTGTTCCCGGCCACTTCACCGGTTCAATCCCGCGCTGAGATAAGCGTGTTTCACCTATATCAGAACGACCCATTCACTGCAAAACATGCTGCTAAAACAGTGCAAGTTACGAGGCCTGCATATGCGGCAAGTTATGCTTTGCTGCGCTTGGCTGAAGGCAAAACTGCGGCCTTCCCCTTGCTGCCACGCCATCCCTGATAGGCCACGAGCATGGGAGCGGCGACCGCGATAGAGGAATACGTGCCGATCAAAATGCCTACGACCAATGCGAATGAGAAGCCACGCAATACTTCGCCGCCAAACAGATATAACGCGAGCACAGTAAGGAATGTCAATCCGGAAGTGAGCACAGTTCGGCTCAAAGTCTGATTAATGCTACGGTTTACCACGTCTGTGAGGCTCTCACGACGGGACAGGCGCAGGTTCTCGCGAATACGGTCGAAGACAACGATCGTATCGTTCATCGAATAACCGACAAGCGTGAGGATGGCCGCGATGACGGTGAGGCTTACCTCCTTATCGAACAAAGCGAAGAAGCCGACGGTGATGAGCGTGTCGTGAAAGACCGCGACAACAGCAGCCACGCCGTAGATGAGCTCGAATCGGAACCAGAGATAGATGAGCATGCCGATGAGCGAATAGAGCGTCGCCAGGCCAGCCTGCTTCTCCAACTGCTGCCCGACGGTTGGCCCGACGGACTCAACCCTCACGACAGTCGCATGATTGGCGTAGTGGGCCTGCAGCGCGTCCACGATCTGCTTCCGTCCTGAATCCACGGATGCATCGGATTGCTCAGGAAGACTGATCAGCATCTCGCGCTTGTCAGGGGTGTCATAGTTGACGATTTTCGCGTTGACGCCTGCAGCTTCAGTTGCCTTGCGGATCTGGTTTACGTCGGGATCATTCTGAAACTGCACCAGAACCTGCGTGCCGCCGCGGAAGTCGACGCCCAGTGGCACAGGGCTGCCGGTATGCGCCAGATGCAGGCCCATGGAGATCAGGCCGGCCACGCTGAAGATCAATGAAAAGCCGAGGAAATACCACTTCCTCCCCAGCCAGTCGATATTTGCATTGTGAAAGAGTTCCACGATTCCTATACCTTCCCAATCTCTTGGCGGAACGGCAGTTCCAGATTCGCTGCCGCCCCGCTAACTTACCTAACTACCAACTCGCCGAGTCACTAAATCGAGAGCTTTTGACCTGCCAGCTTGTGATTCACATGCGAGTCGAAAATCACGCGTGAAACAAAGACAGCGGTGAACAAATTCGCCAACAGACCGAACGTCAGCGTGACGGCAAATCCCTTTACCGGACCGGTGCCGAACATGAACAGAATCGCTGCCGAAACGATGGTCGTTACGTGCGTATCGACGATCGTGATCCATGCATGAGCAAAGCCCTGATCCACGGCCTGCGCAGGACCTTTGCCCGCGCGCATCTCTTCGCGAATACGCTCGAAGATGAGCACGTTGGAGTCGACACCCATACCGATGGTCAGGATGACTCCGGCGATGCCCGGCAGCGTGAGAGTAGCGTGGCTGTAGCCCATGAATCCGAGCAGGATCACGAGGTTCAGGAAGAGTGCGAGATCCGCATTGATACCCGCGCCTCGATAGTAGATCAGCATGAAGACCATGACGGCCAGCATGCCTGCTACGGCAGCTACAACTCCCTGCTTGATGGAGTCGGAGCCGAGCGAAGCTCCAACGGTACGCGCCTCAAGCTGCGTGATGCTGGCCGGAAGTGCGCCTGTACGCAGGGTGAAGGAAAGCGTCTCGATCTGCTCTTTGCTGAACTGGCCTTCAATCTGGCCGTTGTCCCGAATCGCGCCGTTGATGATGGCTACATTCTTTACACGGCTGCCGAGAACGATCGCCATGTAGGTGTGAATGTGCGTGGAGGTGTAGTCGTAGAAGCGCTCTCCGCCTGCGTTGGTCAGCACGAAGTTCACGCCCTGACGGCCGGTGTCGCTGGAGTCAATCGCACTCGCGTCGCGGAAGTCGCGTCCACCGACGATGGAAACGCGCTTGAGCCGGAAGACGTGATCCTGGGAGTCGGAAGTGATGCCCTGGCTGTCTCCGTGGAGTATCAACTCATCCGGAGGAAGCGATCCGTTCACGCTGGTCAATGCTTCCTGCTCGCTGGCATAGCCCTGCGGATCACCAGTCACTTCATGCACCTCAAGGCGCGAGGTGGACTGAATAATGTCGCTTACGCGGTCCAGGTTGTCGATGCCCGGCAGCTCAACGAGGATCTGGTTTTCGCCCAATCCGTAGCGTTGAATCTCGGGCTCGCTTACGCCTAGTTGGTCTACGCGGTCACGAATGGTGTCGATCGACTGATCAACCGCCTTCGATTCCAGATCGGCCAGTAGAGAAGGCTTCATGGTAAGAGTGAAGCCGTTACCGCCGCTGAGGCTTGCGATGTCGTATTCCACGCCGTAGCGGTCGCTCAGTTCATTGCGAACATCGCTGGACTTGGTTGGGTCGATGCCGGAAACCGTGATGATATGCGGGGAATCCGGATTCGGAACCACCTGCGTGAACGTCAGATGATTCGTCTGCAAATCCTGCTCGATGCGGGCCACGGTATTGTCTGCGTCCGCTCTTACAGCATCCTTCACGTGCACCTGCAACACCAGATGGGCGCCGCCGCGCAGATCGAGCCCCAGATGAATGCGTTGTGTGATCGCACTCGTGATGGCTGCTCCCGTTACACCTTTGGGAATGCCAAAGATGCCGTAAAGGCATACCAACAGGACGCCAAAGATAATTGCAATCTTGCCGTTCAGATTTTTCTTCATGGTTATATCGTCAGTACGCACAATGTCGGCGGCTAATTCAGCCGTCGATTGTAGCTACTTGCTTCCTTCTTCCTGGGTGGTTACGGAAGCTATGGAGCTCTTCACCACCTCAATCTTGATGCCGTCGGGAGCGATGCGCAGGGTCAATGCGTCGTCCTTGATGCTGATAATTGTGCCGCGAATGCCACCTGTCGTGGTGATCCGGTCGCCGGTCTTCAGATCGGACAGCATCTGCGCCCACACCTTCTGCTTTTTCTGCTGCGGGCGAATCATCATCAGATAAACCACGCCAATCATCAGCACTGGCAAAAGGAGAGAGAAACCCGAACCGCCCGGGCCGAAATTAAATCCACCCGCCAACATCGCAAAACTCATCAACACAAAATCCCTTCATCTATCCGGCCGACTGGTTAATGTAACCGGCCTGGCCACAGGAGCGTCCGACCTAAAGGCCCGCTACCTTCGGTAAATTTTTGTCTCCGGGAATGGTCGCCGAGGGTTGTTTTGAACGCGAGTTCCCCGTTCCAGACAATCCCGGCACGTCGGTCACTGCCGATCTGCCAACCCGCAGCAGCAGCCCAACTGCTTTCTGCTTCCTGTTCGACACCGCTTTGCACTTAATGCTGCGCCTTCAGGCTGCCTACAGAAAATGCGCAACCTTCCAGCCATTACAGCATCGCAATCAGTCTAGCAAACCGGTAGGCTCTATAAGACAGGGGCGGAGCGCCCGCTGTCAAAATAGCCCTAATTCCGGGTCAGATTTTGTGCCCGGAGGATTAACTTCCGTCCGCGCCTTGATACATCCCTTATGAATAACTCAATTTTGGCCGGGCGCAGTGCATGAAAAGCCAGGTAATTTTCCCATTTCCAAGGGAAAAGAAGATGCTCTTCCGGCGCAATGTGGCGAATTCTGGAGGCCGCATTCTGTTTCCCTGGTCAACCGCGAGAGATGGAATGCCCTGTTTCTGTTGCAGTTTTCATCGCAGATAGGTTTTCATTGCACTGAGCTGCCTGCGGATTTCAACAGCTTTTATTGTCTTTTGTGCAGATTAAGGCTTGGAGGGCGTCTCGGGAGTCTCGTCTCCATCCTCAACGAGCACTGCCGATCCGCCAACCACATCGAAGCTTACCGCGTCTCGACCGGCGGGGTGAAAGGTTACTTTCAGCGGGTCTCGCTGCCACTCCGGCAGGCCGCAAACGGGCCAGGGGTGATTTGCGGCATCGTATTCGGAGAGTTTTTTTGCGAGTACCGGCTTGCGGATTGAAACCTGGGCGACGATGGCATACAGGCTCTTGCCTGTTGCTGTAATGCCACAGTAAGCCGCGTAGTCGCGAAACCAGGCCATCTGGCTTGCGCCGGGGTCGTAGTCCGGCAGCTTCAGGGCTGTCACATGGCCTGTTACCCGGTCGACGAGCAGCCAGGGGCCACGTTGCCAGACCCAATGCGCGCCTGCCGGTTTGTCTCCGGTGGCGGAGGCAGATGCGGAGGTGGCGGCAGGCTTGGCGTCGCCGGGCAGGTTGTCGTTAATGCGCAGCGCGCGGCGGACGACAAAGCTACGGTCGGTTACATCGTGCGCATCGCCGGTGGTCCATTCACTGATACGACCGTCGATCAGCAACGCGCGCGTTCTTAGAGAACTTTCGTCCGGGCCAGCGCCAGCTGGGTCGCCGGTCTTCGAATACGGCACCTGCTTCACCGAGCTGAGCACCACGGTATGGGGCTTTTTCGGCGGCGCTGCGGCATCCATGTCCGAAGACAAAAACAGGCACGCCGCGAGGAATACCGGCAGCAGTTTCAAAAACAGTTTTGGGAGCATATGTGCACCGATATTACGCGCATTCTGCTCCCAAATAATCGGACTTTTTCTTCGCCTATTGGCGAGCTGATTTTTAGCTCTGCCCTGTCAGGCCTGTGCGGTTTCCACGGCCCGCGCTACACGAAAGGCTGTTCCCTCGCCGAAGTGAGTCGCCAGCACCTGCATGCCTACGGGCAATCCGCTGGAGGTTGCGCCGCAGGGTACGGTTACACCGCAGATTCCTGCGAGGCTTGCCGTGACTGTGTAGATATCCGCCAGGTACATGGCCAGCGGATCGTCGGTCTTTTCACCCAGCTTGAATGCGGCTGTCGGAGCGGTGGGCGTGACAATCGCGTCCACGCCTGCAAATGCGGTCAGGAACTCTTCCGCCAGCAGGCGGCGGACCTGCTGCGCCTTCTTGTAGTACGCGTCGTAATATCCGGCGCTCAACGCGTAAGTGCCGAGCAGAATGCGCCGCTTCACTTCGGGTCCAAAAGCCTCTTCGCGTGACAGCTTGTACATCGATGCGAGGTTGGTGGCCCTGGGCGAGCGATAGCCGTAGCGCACACCGTCAAAGCGAGCCAGGTTGGCGCTGGCTTCGGCGGTGGCTACCAGGTAATAGGTCGGGATTGCATAGCTCGTATGCTTGAGGCTGATCGGTTTGATCTCGCAGCCAGCCGCTCGCAGGGCGTCGATACCAGTCTCGACGGCGGCGCGAACTTCCGGGTCCAGACCTTCGCCGAAATACTCCTGGGGGATGCCGATCTTCAGGCCCTTTACGTCCTTGTCCGACTCCGCCACATAATCGCCGACCGGCAGCCGGGAGCTGGTGGCGTCACTCGCATCATGCCCGGCGATCACGCCGAGAATCTCCGCGGCGTCGCGCACATTGCCCGCGAACGGGCCGACGCGATCCAGCGACGATGCAAACGCGATGAGTCCGTAGCGCGAGACGCGTCCGTAGGTGGGCAGGACGCCGACGACGCCGCAAAAGCTGGCTGGCTGGCGGATCGAGCCGCCGGTGTCTGTGCCCAGGGTGGCGACGGCGAGGTTCGCAGCGACGGCAGCAGCAGATCCGCCGCTCGATCCACCGGGAACGCGGTCGGTATCTACGGGATTGCGCACCGGGCCATAGGCCGAGTTCTCGTTGGACGAGCCCATTGCAAACTCATCGCAGTTGATTTTGCCCAGCAAAACTGCGCCTGCGGCCTGCAACCTGGCTACGGAAGTGGCATCGTAGGGTGGTTCATAGCCCTTGAGGATCGCGGAACCTGCGGTTGCCGGAGCGCCCCTGGTGACCAGCACGTCCTTGATGCCGAGAGGGATGCCTGCCAGAGGCGGCAACGGATCGCCCTTTGCCGCGAGCGCATCGACGCGCTCCGCTTGCTGTAGCGCTCGCTCTTTGGTGAGCGAAAGGTACACGTTCAACAGAGGATTATGCGCCTCAATACGCGCGTAATAATGCTCCGCCAGCGCGGTCGCTTTTGTCGTGCCTGAGGCAATGCCTGCGCGTAGCGCGGCGATCGTTGCAGGCTTCTCAACCAATGGTTCTGTGCTTGTCGTCTCAGTCATTTGGATGTCTCTTGATCCCTGATTTGATCGCGGATTGGTTCCCGGATTTGAATCCGGATTCGTGGTTCTTAATCTCTATCGCTCGATTACCTTGGGCGTTTTGAAGAATGTCCCATCGGTGTCCGGAGCCTGGCTCATCACCGCTGTCCGGTCGAGAGAGGGCCGCAGCGCGTCTGTCCGCAGTTCCGCACCGTGCCCGGCGTCTTGAATGGAATCGAGCAAGTCGCTTACCTGGGCCATTGGTTCAATGCCCTTGGTGTCCAGCTCGCTCAGTTGCGCAACGTATCCCAGGATCGCGTTGAGATCGCGTTGCATGCGCGGCTTTTCGTCCGCTTCCAGGTCCAGATTGGCCAGTTCGGCTACCCGTTCTACTTCTTCGATCGAAACATCTGCGCTCATCGGCACTCACCGTTGTGAAAGTCTTTTTCAAGAGTAAGTATAGAAGGTGTGCCGGCAGCAGCTGATGGCGGTGGAGTCTGGGCGGGAGATTCTTAATCTTAATCCAGGTGTGATCTGCTATCTTGATCGCGTTCTGTAATGATAAAGGCAAGCGCACACCAGTTCCTCTCGAATCAATTCCATGGAGTTTCCAATGCGCCATCTTTCCTCTCTGACACTCCTGTTTGCGGCGAGTTTTTCGACTGCGGTTTTTTACGGTGCGCAGCAGCCAGCGGCCGCTCCGGAAAAACCGGCTACTACTCCGCTGCCTGCCCATCAGCCGACTACGGCGGCGGATGCTCCGCAGCGTGACTCCAGCTTTATCGACGATCAGGGGCGTGCTCACGTTACGCGTATCGTTCCTGTTCCGAGCTATCTCAGCCGCCAGACTCGCTACTGGCTCTCGGAACCGATGTCGGACGCCGATCCACACGAGCCGCTCGCTCAGCGCCGCGCCGGCACGGACAAATGGGCACTGGGCGCGAGCAAGGAATGGCTCCGTCTTTATCCAGCCGAGCTAACGGAAGAAAAAATCGCGGGGGTTCCGGTGCGAATTATTGTGCCTGCCGACCTGCCTGCGGCCAACAAAGACAAGGTTCTGTTGAACCTGCACGGCGGGGGGTTCAACTCGGACTCCGGCAGCTATACCGAGACGATTCCCATGGCGGGGATGGCCAAAATCAAGGTGATTGCGGTGCTTTATCGTCTCGCTCCCGAGCATCCGTTCCCGGCGGCGCTTGACGATTCCATTGCGGTCTATCGCGAACTGCTCAAAACGCATAAGCCGGAGCAGATTGTGATCTACGGCACCTCTGCGGGCGCGATTCTCACTGGGGAAGTTGCCGTCAAACTCAAGCAGTCGGGGCTGCCTATGCCGGCGGCGCTTGGCATCTTCAGCGGCATGGGAGATTTCGCCCGCGCGGGAGATTCACTGGCGTTGTATTCTCTGCGCGGATTTTCGGGGCATCTCGACCCGCCGGATGACAATGCCCACGATCCGGAATATGTCGGCAGTCTCGATCCCAAAGATCCGGTGCTTTCGCCCATTTACGCCGATCTGCATGGAATGCCGCCGACTCTTTTTATCACCAGCGGGCGCGATTTACTGTTGAGCGGCACGATCAACCTGCACCGCGCCTTTTTGAATGCTGGAAATGACGCCAGGCTGGTGGTGTATGACGCACTTCCACATGCCTTCTGGTACAGCACCAAGCTTCCGGAGTCGCTTGAGGCCAATCACGTGATGGCTGATTTTATGGCGAAGCAGCTCGCGAAATAGCCGTCGCAATTCTGCAGAATTCTCTGGCCGGAAACTGGTTTTTCGGCCAGAGTGCCAGATACACTCATTGCCATGGTCCACAAAGGACGTCGCAAGCTCCCGTACGACCCCGAAGCAGCTCTCGATCATCTGCGCAAAGCCGATTCCAAGCTGGGCGCGCTGATTGACCGGGTACAAGTGACCTCTGGCGGCTTCGCTCTCGAGCTCGGCCACACGGGCACGCCTTTCACATCTTTGCTGGAATCGATCCTTTACCAGCAGCTACACGGCAAGGCGGCGGCGACGATTCACAAGCGCGTCCGGCTGCTCTATGGCGAGGACGATCCGCTCCCGCAGGCGCTGCTGGATACTCCGGAAGAGCTGCTGCGGGCTGCTGGTGTGTCGAGGAACAAGATCAAGGCGATGCGCGATCTGGCGACGCGGACCCTCGACGGAACTGTTCCCACGCACAAGGCTATTCTGCGCATGGAGAACGCCGAGATTATCGAGCGGCTTATTCAGGTCAAGGGCATCGGTACGTGGACGGTGGAGATGCTGCTCATTTTTCGACTTGGGCGACCTGATGTATTGCCGGTGACCGACTACGGGGTTCGCAAGGGATTTGCGCTGACTTTTCAGCGGATTCCGAAATCCCGCGCCTTAACCGTAGCCGATCTGCCTAAACCGGAAGTGATGCTCAGGCGGGCGAAGCGGTGGGCGCCTTATCGTTCGGTGGCGGCCTGGTATATGTGGCGGGCATGCGACCTGGCGATACTGGATAAAAAGATCCCGGAGAAGACATCCGCTTGAGAACTGGCTTTACCGGACTGGCCATACAGGGCGATGTTTCATTGGATAGTTCAAGAGATGGTTCAGGAGATAGTTCAATAGCGAACACTTCTGCCCGTTTCCTGCCAGCATCTGGCTAAGATCTGTCAGGATCTATCCGTCGTTAATCCACCGCCGAAGCAATTGCTCGTAGAATACGTTCAGCGGTCGTGCCGACCTGCTTGAGGAATCCGCCCTGATGGCCACTGCCAAGCACTTCGTCTGCATCCACGGACATTTCTACCAGCCCCCTCGCGAAAACCCCTGGTTGGAGACTGTCGAGACGCAGGACTCCGCCGCGCCGTATCACGATTGGAATGAGCGTATCTGCGCCGAGTGTTATGCGACGAATGGCGCTGCGCGCATCGTGAATACCGAGAATCAGATCACGCGCATCCTGAACAACTACGCCCGCATGAGCTTTAACTTTGGTCCGACTCTGCTGAGCTGGCTGTCGGAGAATGCGCAACGGACTTACCAGATGATTCGGGATGGCGAACGCCGCAGCCGCGAAGTTTTCGACGGCCACAGCTCGGCTATGGCGCAGGTCTACAACCACATCATCATGCCCCTGGCCAACGAGCGCGATCGTCTTACGCAGATTCGCTGGGGGATTGCGGACTATAAGCACCGTTTTGGGGTTGCTCCGGAAGGAATGTGGCTCGCGGAAACGGCCGCAGACAAGAGAACACTGGAGTTAATGGCCGAAGAGGGTGTACTTTTCACGGTACTCGCGCCACGGCAATGCCAGAGTGTACGCCCGATTGCGGCGGCCAAGGCTGCCGGCGATCCATCCCCGGCAACGCCGGAACGGATCGGTACTCCCAATGCCAGCGTCGATACCACCCACCCCTACCTGATTCGATTTGACTCGGGAAAATCGCTGGCTGTCTTTTTTTACGATGGTCCGACCTCGCGCGCGGTCGCTTTTGAAGGGCTGCTGGACTCCGGCGAGGGCTTTGCTGCGCGGCTTAAGCAGGGATTTCGCGAAAACAATCAGCCGCAACTTGTTCACATCGCAACCGACGGCGAAAGCTACGGACATCACCATCGGCACGGAGAAATGGCGTTAGCGTATGCCTTGCGATTGCTGGAGCAGGACAAGAACACCAAGCTGATCAACTACGGTAGTTTTCTCGCGCAGTTTCCGCCGCAATGGGAGGCGGAAATTTATGACAACTCCTCGTGGAGCTGCGATCACGGCGTGGAGCGCTGGCGCTCGAACTGCGGCTGCAATGGGGGCAAGGCGGGATGGAATCAACTTTGGCGCGCTCCGCTGCGCGAGGCATTGGACGCTCTGCGCGATGCGGTCGCACCTCTTTCTGAGAAGATCGGCAGCACGCTGTTCAAAGATGTGTGGGCGGCCCGCGATGGATATATCGATGTCATTCTCGATCGCGGATTGGAAAGCGTGGAGCGTTATTTCGCGATGTATCAGAGTCATCCGCTTACCGACGAAGAGCGCATTCGTGCCCTTGGGCTGATGGAAATGCAGCGCCACACGCAGTTGATGTACACCAGTTGCGGATGGTTCTTCGACGACATTTCCGGCATTGAAACGGTGCAGATTATTGCGTATGCTGCACGGGTTATTCAACTGGCGCAGGAGCTGTTTGAAAAGGATGCGCACGGCCTCGAAGTGCAGTTCCTGGAGAAGCTGGCGCTGGCCAAGTCCAATGTGCCTTCAGCAGGGGACGGAGCCCGCATCTATGCGCAACAGGGCCTGGGAATGGAGCTTGGACTGGAGCAGGTGGCTGCGCATTATGCCATCAGTTCTGTCTTTTCGACCTTTGCCGATGAGACTGAAATTTTCTGCTATCGCATTCATCGCATTTCGTATGAGATTTTCACTTCGGGCCGGGGACGCGTTGCGCTTGGACGGGCGCGGGTCGCTTCTGGCATTACAGGGCAGAGCCAGATGTTCTCTTTTGCGGTGCTTCATTTTGGCGACCAGAACATCACGGCGGCGGTTAAGGCTTATTTGAATGAGGATGCCGAGTCTTTTGAGAAGGTGACTGCGCAGACCCGCGAGCAGGTGCTGCACGCCAACTTCCCTGAAGTGATTCGCGTGCTGGATCGCTTCTACGAGCTCGACTACTCGCTTCCTTCGCTCTTCCGCGACGAGCAGAGACGCATTCTGCAACTTATCCTCAACTCCACGCTTTGGGATTTGGAAAACTCGCTCAAGAACATCTACGACGATCATGCGACGTTGTTGCATTACCTGTCGCAGGCCGGGCTGCCGAAACCTCCGGCGTTGGCGCTGGCAGCGGGATTTGCGGTTAACTCCGGATTGCGCCGAGCGCTTGAGTCCGACCCTGTCGATCTATCTTCGTTCCGTTCTTTCCTGTCGATGTCGCATGCCGATGAGATCGAGTTGGACACGCCGACCTTGTCTTATATTGCCGACCTGCGCATGAAGCGAGCGATGCTTGAGTTACAGATGTCGTCCGGCTCTATGGATATTCTGGACCGCACGCTGAATCTGGCTCGCTTACTGACGGAACTTCCTTTTGAACTGAACCTGTGGCAGGCGCAAAATCTCTGGTACGAAATTTTGCGTAGCTCCACTTTTGCACTTACGGCTCATGGTGTTGAAGATCGCCCACGGTGGACTCGGGATTTCAATGAACTTGGTTGCTGCCTTTCAATCGCCTGCGACGTCATAACAGCGGAAGAACCAACTGCTGTCACGACCGGAGATTGATCGTGTAGTCTCATCTCAGTTGAAAATTTTGCCCCACACGAGGAGCCTGAGCCCCTGTGATCCATTCTTTTTTGAAACGTTTTAAATTGGTCGCCTTTTCTCTTGGTTTTGCCTGCTGCGTGGCCGGTAGTGCAGGTCATGCGCAGGATGTTTTTTATAGCCCGCAAGGCGAGCAGATTCCCGGCCCAAACTGCGATTCTGTTCCCTCTGAGGATGGCGGCAAGGCACGCACATGCCTGCCGCACGAGTTCTCCGGATGGCTCTCCGATGTGCGTCACTGGCGCAGTGAACGCAAGGTGCGCGTTGGTTACGGAGCCGCCGAGGCAGCGGATTACGAGCGACCGGAGCTGAAGTGGACGCAGTCCAGTTTCATCCAGCCGCAGATGATGGTGCATGATCTTTATTTCTACGATGCCGCCACGCAGAAATACACCGTGGACAAGTATCTTGCTGACTTACAAACGAGATACGGCGGCATCGACAGCGTGCTGATCTGGCATACCTATCCCAACATCGGCATTGACGACCGCAACCAGTTCGACATGCTGAGGGATCTTCCCGGCGGCATCCCTGGTGTCAAAGCGATGGTGGATGAGTTTCATCATCGTGGAGTAAAGGTTTTGTTTCCCGTGATGGTGTGGGATCAGGGTACGCGCGAAGAAGACGGATCGATGTGGGATGCCCTGGACAAGGAGCTGGTAGCGATTGGGGCCGACGGTATCAACGGGGACACGCTGGATGGAATGCCGAGGGTTGTTTCTTCCACCTCGATTGCGCTCAAGCATCCTCTGGCTCTTGAGCCTGAGGTGGGCCTTGCTGCCGATGAAATGGTGGCTTACAACACGCTTTCATGGGGATATTGGAAGTACGAATTTACCCCTGCGGTGAGCCGCTACAAGTGGCTGGAGACGCGGCACATGGTCAACGTCAGTGACCGTTGGGCGCATGACCATCTCGACAATCTGCAGGCTGCTTTCTTCAACGGCGTAGGGTTTGAAAGTTGGGAGAATATCTGGGGTATCTGGAACCAGCTCACTCCTCGCGACGCGGAGACGATACGCCGTATATCGCTGATAGAGCGCGCCTTTTCTGCGCAGCTTGTTTCTCCGGATTGGGAGCCGCATACGCCGACACGCACCTATGGCGTCTTTGCCAGTAAATGGCCGGCGAATGGACAGACGCTTTGGACGCTGGTGAATCGGAATGCCTATGCAGTGGACGGTGGGCAGTTACGCATTCCCGTGGTTGCCGGAGCACACTACTACGATCTGTGGCACGGCGAAGAGATACAGCCCTCGAACGAAGATGGTGAGCTTGTACTTTCGTTTTCGATGGAAGCGAACGGGTACGGCGCGATATTGGAGACTGCGGAGATTTCGCCTGCAACGACCGCTCTGCTGACGCAGATGAAGACGCTGGCCGAGAAGCCTCTGCAATCTTTTTCCCGCGAATGGAAGACGATTCCGCAGACGCTTGTTCCCATTGATCCGACTGAGCCGGTGGCTAAAGAATCGAAGAAAGAAACCAAGGATATGGTGCGCATTCCGGCTGGCGATTTCAACTTCCGCGTGAACGGAATTGAGATCGAGGGCATGGATGACGAGGGCGTGGATGTGCAGTATCCGTGGGAAAACTCAGCACGGCGCTTTCATGATCACTTCATGCATGTGCACTCCTTTTGGATGGATAAGTATCCAATCACCAACATTGAGTTCAAGCGCTTTCTGGATGCAAGCAATTACGCACCAGCGGATACGCATAACTTCCTGCGCGACTGGGTAAACGGGACTTATCCCAATGGCTGGGCGAATAAGCCGGTGACGTGGGTTTCCATTGAAGACGCTCGCGCGTATGCAAAGTGGGCTGGCAAGCGCCTGCCGCATGAGTGGGAGTGGCAATACGCGGCACAGGGTACCGATGGCCGCAGATACCCGTGGGGCAATCTTGAGGGCCCTGCTACGCCGCCTCCCGCTACGATGACGACAAATCCGGAAGCTGTTGCTCAGATTGCTGGCTTGCCCGCTGCTCAGACGGCTGCTCAGGCGAATGGGGTTATTCCTGCCGCTCCTGCCACCGGTTCAACTGCTACCCCATCAGGCCCGGTAGTCCAGCAGCCGGGTTCGCAAACTGCAAGCGCACCTGGCGAGGCCGCAGTTCCCGCTCCCTGCCCTGATTGCCCGGCGATTGTTTTTGGCTCGACGCCTAATCCGGATAAAGGCCGGGAGATGCTGCCTGCCAGCGATGTGCGCGTTCATCCGCGTGGAGCCAGCCCGTTTGGCGTAATAGATCTTGTCGGCAACGTCTGGCAGTGGACGGATGAGTACCACGATGAACACACGCGTTTCGCTGTTTTACGCGGAGGCAGTCACTATCAGCCGCAGGGTTCGCGATGGTATTTTCCGCAGGCCTATGAACTCAGCCAGCATGGGAAATATCTGTTGATGGCGCCTGGTTTGGATCGCTCGGGGACCGTCGGCTTCCGTTGCGTAAAAGACACTCTGGATAAGGATGAAAAGTAGTTCTACTTAGCTGCGCCAGTGCAACTCGACGGGACCATCCATTGGATGCCGGTTGGTTTCGTCGAGACGGGCCTGCTTGAGTGCGAAGTACCACTTGGCCGGCTTGTCGGCATCGTCGATCAACATCAGGCTGGGGTTGTGCCGCAACCCCTCGGCCTGCTGAATCATCGTGATCTGGTCCTGACGTACGAACTTCGCTCCGAAGAACTTCGCAATCGGCGTGACGAATGGCACACGGTAAAAGACGTTCCACGCCGCTACAACATCGATGCGGCATGTGGAGGCTGTGACTGGCGTGACGGTGGTCAGGCTGGTGAACCACTTTGGGCCGCAGCGAATCGTTTCCCAGCGGCGGTTGGGCAGCACGAAGTCAATGGTGGTCTCTACCGGCTCGCCGTAGACGCCGAGTAATTTATACGGAGCGGAGTTGCCGCTGGGCGCGTGTGCTGCCATGCGGAAGCCTTCGGGAATCGGTTCGAAGCGCTTGGTCTTTTCGCGAATCGATGCACGCGAACGCCACCACCAGGCCTGATGTACGAATGGACCGTGTGCGGGATCCATGAGGCCGATGATGCCGTGATCCACGTTGCAGGGGAGATCGGCGGTGAGGTGGGCGGTGCGATATCTGTCGCTGAATTTGGTCAGCTCCGGCACTGGCCGCAGCTCAGAGATATCGGATTTGCGGCCTGCACCTGGGCCGGGAATGTAGACCCATGCATAACCATCCCGCTCAACGCAGGGGTAGGCTGAGGCGAAGATGCGTGTTGCGTCCAGCTTGTCGAAGCTTGAGAGCGATGGAATCGTCTGGCACTGCCCGCTGCAGGGCTCGAACTCCCAGCCATGATAGCGACAGGTCACTCGTTCGCCATCGAACCAGCCTACGCTCAGTGGAATGCCGCGGTGGGGGCAGCTATCGCGCATGGCGAAGATGCGTCCGTCTTTGCGGCGACCAAGCACGAGCGGAAGATCGAGCAGCATGGCGGTCTTGAGTGTTTTGCCCTTGAGTTGATCGGAGCGCAGCGCCGGATACCAGTCGTCATAGATCAACGTCGCTGTCGGGCCCTGGGCTGGCTGGCCTGCCGGGGTGATCGTCGTGAGTGTCTGGCTGGGCGCCGTCATTTGCTTCTCACCTTAGCATCCTGATCAGCATCCTGGTCGCGGTGGGTCGCGATAGGTTGAACCAATTGCCCGTTACGCAGCACAAAGCGCTCGCCACGCCATACGATGGTATTCCCCGCGAAGCTCCAGATCCAGATGGCGAAACCTATGGCATCCCGCAGCGGGAGCAGCAGGAGATATTGCAACACCTGCCGGTCGGCCAGAACACCCGCGCCCACCTGCATAGCTGTGCCAAGACGCAGGAAGAACACGAGCACAAACAGCCAGAGACTCAGGAGGCTTGCGCCCGATGCGAGCACGTTGATTGCAGCCAACGACAGGATGTGGGTAAAGATGAGCCCGACGTACCCCCAGCGGCGACTGTCGCGTACGGTCCTGGCCCAACGCAACTGGTGATTGCAGAAGCCTGTCCAATCATAGGCAGGGACGCTGGTTTCGACTACCTCTGTGGCCAGGCGAACTCCGTAACCGGCGCGGTCAATTCGCGCACCCATCTCGTAGTCGTCTGCGAGCTGATCTACCAGGGCCTCAAAACCACCAGCGGCTGCGAGTGCTTCGCGGCGAACGGCGAGTGTCGAACCGAGGCCGAAGTGGATGCCGCGCTCGATGAGTTTTGCGGTGAGTACGCCTGCCTGAAAATCTGTCGCTATCCCGAGTGCTTCGAGAATAGAGCCGAATGTTTTGTGGGCGCGTCCGCGATAAAGCGCGGTCACCATTCCGACGGCTTTGCCTGCGGAAAGCGGCGCGGCGAACTGACGCATAACTCGTTCTAGATAACGTGGCGAAACGAGAATATCGGAATCGTTGATCAGCAGGAACTCATGCTGTGCGTGAGGCAGCATCTGGATCAGGTTGGAGACTTTGCCGTTGGTGCCGAGGCGCTCGGGACAGATCACGAACTTGATCCTGCGCTCGGGAAATTCAGCGATGAGACGATGCACTGCTTCGACTGCTGGATCGTCGTGGCTGCCTGCACCGAAGAGCAGTTCGTAGTCGCCTGCATACTGTTGCAGGCAATGGCTACGGAAGGCCTCGTACATGCCTGGGTCAAGTCCTTTGACCGGTTTGAAGATGCTGATGGGCGGCGCAAACTCCGGCAGCTTTTGTCGCGCATATAGCCTGAAACTCACGGCTGAGACGAGTACCAATAAGCAATAACCCATGCTGGCCACGACGAGTATAGTCGTTGCAATTTGCAGCAGGTGCGCGAGTGTGGTCAAGGCTTCCATGTGCTCTGCTACCAGTGTAGCGAAGCCGCACAAGGCAGTTGCACAAGGCAATGGGGAGGCTGTGTGACGAGCCTCCCCATTGTGTTGGTTTAATGGAGATTTTTATTCGTAGCGAAGTGCTTCGATGGGATCGAGATTGGCGGCCTTCCACGCAGGATAGATGCCGAAGAGCAGGCCTATTCCGCAGGCAACGCCAAAGCCGAACAGCACCCAGAATGTGGACAGCGAGGCGGGAAGGCCGATGGGCAGGAAGTAGACGATCCAGGTGATTATCGCGCCAACGAGCACTCCGACCACACCGCCGACGGCGCACAGTGTAACTGCCTCCGTGGTGAACTGCGTCATGATGGTGCGCTTGGTCGCGCCGAGGGCTTTGCGGATGCCGATTTCACGCGTTCGCTCGGTCACAGAGACAAGCATGATGTTCATCACGCCTACGCCGCCAACCATCAGACCTACGCTGGATACGGCCAGCATGAAGAGCCGCAGTCCCCAGGTGAGTTGATCCCATAAACGCGAGAGCGAGTCCGGCCCGAAGATTTCGAAATTATCCTCAGCCTGCACCTTTACCTTGCGACGCACGCGCAGTAGTTCGCGGATCTCTTCTTCGACCAGGCCCTTGTTTTTAGGGTCGTCATATTTCACGCTGACCCAGACATTTTTTTCTTCGGGGTGGAGATTTTCAAATGTTCCGAGCGGGAAAAAAACTGCGTTGTCCTGGGGATTTTTGCCTCCGCCAAAAGGCTGCTTGCGCTTATCGAGTACGCCGATCACGGTGTATAGACTGGTCTCGATGTTGACGTCTTTGCCTACGGCAGGCTGATCGCCAAAAAGCTCTTCCCATGTGTCGTGGCCCAGAACAACCACTTTGGCGCGGCGATCATCCTCATCCTCCGTAAAGAATCGCCCTTCAATCAACGCCAGATCGTTCACTTCTGCCATCTGCGCGGTGTCGCCTTGCAGGAGAGTTCCGGCGACCTTTTTGCCGTTGTATTTCACAGAGACATCGCCGACGCGGAACTGCTGGCTCTTTACATATTGCTTGCCGCCATCGGCCGCAACCACATGCGGAAGCTTGCGCAGAGCGATTACATCATCGAGAGTAAGTTTTTTGCGTGTGAGCTGTTCGGTCGTGGGGCGCACTCCGATAACTGGCAGATGAAAGACCCAAAAGACATTGCTGCCGAGTGAACTGACGAAGTCGCCGACGCGATTATTCAATCCATTAATGACCGAAGAGATCGTAATGACCGTGGTGACGCCGATTACGATGCCCAGAATCGTCAGCCCGGAGCGCAGCTTGTTTACGCGCAGAGTCTCCAGCGCCATTCTTACCGATTCTCGTGCCTGTCCTTGTGCCATAAAAACAGCTCCTAGCCTCTAGCTTTTAGCCTCTAGCCGAAGCCTTTAGCTGAAAGCTAAAAGCTAGAAGCTGTTTTCTCACATCTCCGATCGCAGTGCTACGATCGGGTCCAGTTTTGCGGCTTTGCTGGCGGGATACACCCCGAAGAAAATACCCGTTCCCGCGGCCATGAACAGGCCGAGCAGAACGGAGCCGAGTGAAACCGAGACCGATACATCGAAGATGAGCGTGATTAACTCTGCTACGCCAATACCGAACAGGATGCCGATTGCGCCGCCCAGCGTGGCCATCAGCGCGGACTCGATCAGAAACTGCATCAGCACATCTTTTTGCCGCGCTCCGAGCGCCTTGCGTACGCCTATTTCGCGGGTACGTTCTGTCACGGACACAAGCATGATGTTCATGATGACGATGCCGCCGACTACCAGAGAAATTGAAGCCAGGCCAAGCACGATGAAGGTAAAGAGCTGGCTGATCTGCTTCCAGATTTCGAGGAATGTATCGTTGGTTTCAAGCTGAAAACTGTCTGGCGCATCTGGAGCATCATGCCTGCGGGTACGCATGATCACGCGGGCTTCGTCTTCTGCGCGCTCCATCACCTTGGCATCGCCGTTGGCACGGCCGTAGACGGTCATTGAATCATTGCTGCCGTAGGTGTGCTGGTAGGTTGTGATTGGCACTGAAACCCAATTGTCCTGCGACTGGCCAAAGGTCTTGCCTTGCCGCTCGCCCACTCCAACAATGATGTACGGCACTCCGTCGACGCGAATTTCTTTGCCGAGCGGATCGCCATCTCCGAGAAGATTGTCGACGATGTCGTAGCCTACGACGACGTTGTGCGTGGCATGGTCTTCGTCTGCCTGTGTAAAGGCGCGGCCGAGGGCGATATTGATGTTATTCAGAGAAAACATCGTGGAGGTGTATCCGCGCACTTCTGTATCCGTGCTGGATTGGCCGTTGTGCACCACGTTGGTGCTTTTCGAGAGCAGCGCGCCTACTTCTTTGCAGGAAGTGCAGCCGTCCTTGATTGCCTGGTAGTCCTCAAGCCGGACGATCTTGCGTTTTTGAAAGCGGAAGTAATCCTCTGCGCTGAAGATAACGGCGGCCTGACGGGAGACGGTAAAAACGTCGGCTCCGTATCCGGAGAGTTTGGTTCCCATATAGTCGTTGGCGGTGTTGGTCAGGGTGATGACCATAATCACCGAGGCCACGCCCATCACCACGCCAATCAGCGTCAAGATGGAGCGCAGCTTGTTAGCCCACAACGACTGCAGTGCGAGTTTGACAGCTTCGCTGAATTGCATGGGATTCGTCCCTTACTTTACTGCCAGCAAAGCCTCGGCGCTGCTGGGAGTTCTTCCGATGAGTCTAGCAGCGCCCGCGCGGCCAGGATTCAGCTATTCTTAGTGCCCTGGCGGTAGCTCTGACTAGAGACTACGCATTCAAAGGCAATCCGGTTCCGGTTTGCCGGAAGTATCGCTTGAACGATTACCAGAACGATGACCAGAGCTATCCCCAGAATGGTGGGCTCGGGGACGGACTAACCTCTTGAGCGTAAAAAGGCAGGATGAGGGATGCTCATCCTGCCTTTTGTTTTTGGGTACAGATCGGAACTATTTCCCGGAGCTGCCGAAGCCTTTTGCCAGACGGCTGGAATCCGCCAGATCTTCGACTTGCTTTACTTTGCCGGTCAGGACCGGTACGGGGATCATCTGGGCTATTTTGTCACCGGCGTTGAGGCGGATGGCTTCCTCGGTCAGATTGGTCAGCAGGATCTGAATTTCGCCGCGATAGCCTGCGTCGATAACCCCGCCAGTCACGGCGATTCCTTTGGAGGCCATCGAGGAGCGGTCACGCACCAGCAATCCCAGGCCGGCTCCGGTCTCCGGATGCCGGGCTTCGACGGCGATTCCTGTCTTTACGCGCACGGATTGCCCAGCCCAAAGCTCGGTCGCCTCCAGCGCAAATACGTCGTATCCAAGATCTTCACCCGGATGTGCGACTTCAGGTATCCGGGCTCCTTCAGCGAGTAATTTCACCAATAGCATTTATCCATCCTACGATGGGGAGCGGCTAAAAGCTGAAAGCTGCTCTTAAACAGGCCGACCCCGCCAGGTTTACCCTGGCGGGGTCGTCACTTTAGCAAAAGAGCCTGTAAGCCGAATTCTGTCGTGTGCGGTCATTCCTCTAGACGCCGCGTTACCGCGGACGTTCATCAGCAACCTACCCGGAGGTTTCGGCACTAGCTTGAACCGCCTGTCGCGTATCGGGCCGATACGCCGCACCGCCCGGTTCTACAGGCCTTGGTGCGTCCCTCCCTATTTGGTCTTGCTCCGTGTGGGGTTTACCCTGCCCGCTGCCTTACGGCAGCAGCGGTGCGCTCTTACCGCACCTTTTCACCCTTACCCCGGCGCGAAAGGAGCAAGCTCCCTTCGGGCTGTCGGACCTGATCCGCGAGGATCAAGCCGAGTAACCGAGGCGGTTTGTTTTCTGTGGCACTGGCCGTCCATGAGCCTTGAAGCTCACGTCCCGGACGTTATCCGGCACACTGCCCTGCGGAGTTCGGACTTTCCTCCCCCGATTTACTCCTTGCGGAGAAACCGGCAGCGACCGCCCAGCTCCCTTGCTATTGCTATCTTAACGAAATGCTTAGCTCCTGTGATTTATTACGATCACAATTCTGTTAGATTATCTTTCAGCTTTTGAGGACTGGGATCGATTTTTGACGAAACGCTTCCAGCATGGGAAGCAAATAATCCTTTGATCAGTATTCATGCTTATTCATAGCGATGACGCCTCGCCAAAGCCTTATCTCGAAAACGAGGATGCAACTCCCCTACAGAGTGAAGGTCAACTTTGACACCAGTGACCCTCGCCAGATCATCCTGCACTTTAACCATCGTTAACAGGCCCGTCCGAGGGCCAGGATCAACGAGAATATCCAGATCGCTCTCCTCGTTGTCCTCCCCCCGCACTACCGAACCAAATACTCGCGGATTCCCCATCCCAGCCTCAAGCACGAGCTGGCAAATCGTATCGCGATGCAATAACAATGCTTCGGACGGCCTCATACAACAATCTCAACTCGAAACGCGTGAAATGCTATTCAGCTTTCCCTACCAGCTTTTCCTTGTACTCTTTCTGCAAGACGAAGAAAGCTTGCTTCTTTACGCCCTGGTCGCTGATCAGGCCCTTGCGATTGAAGTAATCCTGTACGCCCTGCAGCACGCGGTTGGGCGAGCGGAAATCCATCAGCACCCACGGGCTCATGCCGCGTAGCTGCGGAATGCGATTGAGCATTCCGAACTGGTGGCGGAAGATGCTGGCCTGGTACTCCTCTGTCCAGCGTTCGTCTTCTTTGCCGTGCAGGCCTGCTTTTGCGTCACCGCCGAATTCGCTCATGATCAGCGGCTTGTCGTAGCTGATCTTCCAGTCCGTCGTATCCGCGGTCTCAGGATGTTGTTCATACCAGCCGATGTACTCGTTTGTTCCGATTACATCCAGATATTTCCCGAGTGGGTCATCGACAACTTTTGTCGACCGATTTCCATTGGGCTCGGTATGCACGAGCAACGCAGCGGTGATCAGCCGCGTCGGATCGAGCTCGCGCGCATGGGCGGCAAGGTCGCTGATGAACTTGGTGCGCGCATCGTTCAGCGGAGTCTCATTGGCCATGGACCAGAGAATGACTGCCGCATGATTGCGCTGCGTGCCGATCAGTTCATCCAGTTGATGCTGTGCCTTTGCATAAACCTCGGGCTTCTCAAACTGCACCGCCCAATAGACCGGGCTCTCTGCCCAGACGAGAAGCCCCATGCGGTCGGCCGCACGCAGCATGGTTTCGTCATGCGGATAATGCGCCAGGCGCACGTAGTTCGCGCCAAGCTCTTTGGCCCAGCCCAGTAGAGTTTCCGCATCCTTGTCTGAATAAGCGCGGCCTGTGCGATACGGCGCCTCGGCATGGATGCAGATGCCGCTTAGGAAAATTGGCTTGCCGTTGAGCAGAATCTCTGTTCCGCGTACCTCGATGGTGCGAAAACCAATTTCTTCGTCGACGGAATCCGTTGTACCCCCGTTGGCAGCACTGATCTGCACTTTATAGAGCTTCGGCGATTCAGGGGACCACAGCTTGAGTCCCGGTGCGCTCGCCCGGATGGTGATCTTGATTCCCCCGCCAGGCGTTGTGTCATCCGGCTGCCCGGCTCCCATTGTCGACACTACTCCCAACTCTGGAATTGCAATCTTCGCAACACCACCCTTTGTGCCCGAGAGATGTACCCAGCCCTCAACGATTCCGGGTTCAGTCTTGCTGAGATGGACGTCGTATTGATCAATGAACACATCGGGGACGGTGATGAGCGAGACCTCGCGGGTGAGGCCGCCGTAGTTAAACCAATCTGTCTTGATGGTGGGAACGCCATCTTCGTGGCGCGTATTGTCCACAACGGCGATGACAAAGTTGCTACCGGCATGGACAGCCGCAGTGACGTCGCAGTTGAAGGCAGTGAATCCGCCCTCGTGCTCGCAGACCTTTTGCCCATTGACCCAGAAGATTGATTTGTAATTTGCCGCGCCGATGCGGAGAAACGTACGTGTATGCGGCTTTGGCTCAAAACTAAAGTCTTTTTCGTACCACATCGGTCCTTCATAGAAGAACAGTTGCTGCTGTTGCGTGTTCCAATCGCCGGGAACCTTGAGCGTAGGCGCCTTGGAAAAGTCATACTCCACTGGACCGGTGTCGCCTGATTTGGGCTTCTGATTCCGGAACCAGCCATCGGGATTTTCCGCTCCATGAAAGCCGTACAGGCCGCTGAAATACGGGTCCACGATGTAGTGCCATTCGCCGTTCAACAACTGCGCAGGCCGCCGATCCGCGCCTGTAATTACGATGGGTGGCGCGACGGTGGATACAGCTTGTGCAGAGGCGATTGCGGTTCCCGAAAGCAGAGCGGCAACAAATAAAAAGGCAGGCAGGCGCAGCATAAATTGCTTCATTAAAAGTCCTCAATATCGGATGTATCGAGCGGTGTAAGAATGGCGAAAGGTGCAGAGACTTTGCCGCAGATCGTACGCGCGCGGCCGCCGTTTGCGAGAAAGCTCATCCTACAATCCGCCACGCCAGCCTGTATACCGTCGTTCGATTGCAACTGGCCGCACGCAAAAAAACAGACAGGGCCTTTCCGATCGGAAAGGCCCTGTCTGCATTGAGTTTTGATCTTATCTACTGATCGCCCAGGTACTGCACGTGGACATAGGTGCCCAGTCGCTCGTTGTATGCGAGATACCAGCCGGGATGGTCGGGATCGTCGTAGATTACGATGTCATCGCCGCCCCACAGCCAGCCGTCGGTGTAGTCCACATCGAAGGGAGCGACGTCGAAATAATACCCGCCGAACCAGAACCGTCCCGGGCCGCCACCGCGCAGACGCCAGGTATGACCCGGCCCGAATCCCCCGGTAAAGTGCCCGTGCGCGTATGGGTGATCCAGGTGATAATGAGGATCATTTTTCCCGGTATCGTGGCCTATCCAGTTATCGTGACCGTGATCGCTGTCCACATGAGGCGCATCGGGATGACCTTGCTGATCGCTGAAGTTATGGTGCTGTTCCGGCGCGCGGGGAGTACCGTGAAACTCCGCTGGCCCGTGTGAGGGCGGGTGCGATGGCGGATGGCCACCAGCCGGATGTCCGCCGCCGGGATGCTGTGCCAGCGAGGGCAGACCTGCGAACAGAAACAGAGTCAGCGCACTGAGAGCTAATTTCAGATGAACTTTCATGTCTTCCTCCCGGGCAA
The DNA here is from genome assembly GCF_025685655.1 of Acidicapsa ligni. Lineage (NCBI taxonomy): Bacteria > Pseudomonadati > Acidobacteriota > Terriglobia > Terriglobales > Acidobacteriaceae > Acidicapsa > Acidicapsa ligni. The sequence goes on from NZ_JAGSYG010000001.1 coordinate 272,657, forward strand.
TATGTACCGCGATTCGATGAAACCGATACGATGTACCCGCCCAATTCTAGTTACAGGAAACACTATCGGCTACAGGGAATTGTTTCTTAGAGAGGAAATTGTGACGCAGGTAACATGACTCTGACCACGAATCCGATGCGATCCAGGATGGCGGAGTTCGCGGTGGTGCGCGATCATTTTCTCAAATGACGGCACCACCTGTGACTCGACGGTCAGCGACTCGACCACGTGCGTTCATGCGACGCGCGAAGGCAAATGATTTCTGAACCGCCTAAGCTACGACGGTTACGCCTTGCCGCTTCCATGCATAGAGCGGGAACTTGTTCGCCGTCTCTGCTACTTCGCCTCGGATTTTTTCAAGAACACTGTCGTCTGTGCGGTTCTCAAGCGCCTTGGCAATCCACAGGGCAATCTGGCGCATCTCTGGCTCTTTCATGCCTCGCGTGGTCAAGGCCGGGGTGCCAATGCGAATACCGGAAGGCTTGAGTGGCGGATTGACGTCGTATGGAATCGCGTTCTTATTCACCGTGATTCCAGCCTTGCCCAGCGCCAGTTCTGCTTCTGAACCGAACATGCCCTTGCTGAAAACATCCACCAGCATCATGTGGTTGTCTGTGCCGCCGGAGATGATGCGGTAACCGGCCTCCTGCAGCGCATTCGCCAGAGCCTTGGCGTTGAACACGACTTGATGAGCGTAGCCGGTGAACTCGGGCTGTAAAGCCTCTTTGAATGCGACTGCCTTGGCCGCAACGATGTGCACCAGGGGGCCACCCTGTTGACCGGGGAAGACTGAGCGGTCGATTCCCGTGGCTAGCTCCTGCTCGGCGAGAATGAGCCCGGAGCGTGGTCCACGCAGAGTTTTGTGGGTCGTTGACGTCACAATCTGCGCGTGCGGGACTGGAGAAGGATGTGCGCCGCCCGCGACCAGGCCGGCGATATGCGCCATATCGATCAACAACTTTGCGCCGACTTTGTCCGCAATCTGCCGCATACGGGCGAAATCCCAGATGCGCGAATAGGCGCTTGCTCCGCCGATGATCAACTTGGGGCGCTCGCGTACGGCGATCGATTCCAGCTCGTCGTAGTCGATCGTTTCGGTATCTTTGCGAACGGTATAGAACGTTGGCTTGTACAGCTTGCCGCTAAAGCTCAATTTGTGCCCATGCGTGAGATGACCACCATGCGCCAGATCTAGGCCGAGAATGGTGTCACCCGCCTCCAGAACACTCATATAGGCTGCGGCATTGGCCTGCGAGCCGGAGTGCGGCTGCACGTTGGCGTATTGCGCGCCGAAAAGCTGCCTGGCCCGATCACGCGCCAGATTTTCTACCACATCGGAGTATTCGCAACCACCGTAGTAGCGCTTCCCCGGATAGCCTTCTGCGTATTTATTGGTAAACACGCTGCCGGCCGCCTCCAGCACTGCCTCGGAGACGAAGTTTTCGCTGGCAATCATCTCCAGGCCCTCGTGCTGGCGGAGTGTTTCGTGATCAAGGGCGGCGGCGACCTCGGGGTCGGCCTGGGCTAGAGAGAGTTGGGCGCGGTCAGTCATATTTAAATTTTAGCGCGGGTACTTCGTTCACGACGCGCTTTTTCCCCTGTAACCTCTTGTAACTTTTGTCCGTTGCCACGATCTTACAAACGTAGGTACCCCGGGGAGAAGTAACGTGAAGCATCGCCTGTTGAATCCCGTGACTTTAGCAGCCGTTATAGCTATCTGCATCCTGCTGGGCACGGGTGCATTCACACGTGTATGGACTCCGGTTCATGCGGCCATTCTTACACCCGTCGTTCATGCTAGTGTCGATGGGCGATCTCAGCCGGTTCTCGTCGAGTTATTTACCTCTGAGGGTTGCTCAAGCTGTCCGCCAGCCGACGCGCTACTGGGCCAGCTCGATACGGAGCAGTTCGCTGCTGGCGCACAAGCGATCGTACTCAGCGAACATGTCAGTTACTGGAATGATCTTGGCTGGCATGATCCGTTTTCGTCACAGGCTTTTACTGACCGCCAGAATGAATACGGCTCTCGTTTTAGTTTGTCGGGCGTGTACACGCCGCAGGCGGTGGTCGACGGGGAATACGAAGTGGTCGGCAGCGATCGAGCAAAGCTCGTACATGCGGTTGAGTCAGCCGCGACGAAGCCAAAAGTCCTGATCTCGCTTGAGGATGTGCGGTGGTCAGACAATGCTGTGACGGCACAAGTGCAAACAGGCGCGTTTCCAAAGGCGATTCTCATGGCTGCGCTGGCGGATGATTCCGACCGATCCTCTGTGCTGAGAGGTGAGAATCAGGGACGCGATCTGCGTCATGTCGCGGTGGTCCGTACTCTTATCGAAATACGCAAAACGGCTGGCCCGCTGGATAAACTTCCGATTCGAATCAGCTTACCAGCAGGGGCTCATCCTCAAAGCAAGATGCGTCTTGTTGTATTCCTGACAGATGGTCATACGGGCCATGTTCTTGGCGTTGCGATGCAGGCGATTCCGATAGGTTAGGCTGGCGATATGGCTTTTCGTTTTCGCCTCGCTGCTGCGGTAGCAATTCTGCTCACGACCTTTTCGCCTTATGTTATCGGTCAGCCTGCAGGCCGCATGAAGACTGCTGCGCAGCCCCGCACTCCGTCCGGTCCGGCTTCCGGTCCGGTTACTTTGACACCAGCGGTCGTCGAGGCCGGTTCGCCTGAGCTGATCCGCGTAGACGCACCGACTGCTACGAGCGTTGAGGGTGAGTGGTTTGGGCATAAGTTACAGTTCTTTCGAGCACACAATAGCCGCGCCTGGTACGCGCTTGCCGGGGTCGATGTGGAGGCAGCAGCCGTACCCACGACTCTGCGCATCACAGCTCATCTCAGGGAAGACAGGGCGCGGGATCTGTCCACACAGGTAGCCATCCATGCGGCACATTATCGGACTGGATCACTCTCCGTCGCGCCAAGGTTTGTCGAGCCTGGGCCTGAAGAGATGAAGCAGATCGATTTGGCATCCAAGGCCAAGGAAAAAGTGTTTGCGACAACAGCAGATAGACCGCTCTGGTCGGGTAGCTTTGTCGCTCCGGTGAGAGCTGCGCCGACGGATAGCTTTGGCACACGACGCATGTTCAACGGGAAGCTGGCGAGCATTCACAAAGGCATGGATTTTCGCGCTGCATTCGGTACGCCGATCATGGCGGGAAACTCCGGTGTGGTTGTACTCGCGCAGCCGCTCTACTACGAAGGCAACTGCGTCATGATTGATCATGGCCTGGGGCTGATGAGTATTTCCATGCATCTCTCGCGGATCGACGTAAGACCGGGCGAGCATGTCTCCCAGGGGCAGCGTCTTGGTCTTAGCGGAGCGACTGGTCGCGTCACTGGTCCGCATCTGCACTGGGCTATTCGCTGGCAGGGGGCGATGCTTGACCCCGCGAAATTACTGCGCCTCGATCTCGACAAACTGCCGTAAGCAATCTCTATAAGTCGTTCGATAGGCAGGAAGACAAGATAGAAATATTGAACACTCTGACATTTTTCTATACAGAGAGCGTTCGGTCTGGCACAATTTCTTGACTTTCCAGCTTCGCTCTTTTCATTGCTCAAATAACTGGTCATTGCTCAAAATAACTAGGTCCGGGCTCTGTTATCTGGCAATTTGATGCCACCAGGAGCAGAATGAGCAACATCAACGGCAAAGTCTACGCAATGAACGCCATCACGCCGATGCGGCCGTGGAAGACGTGGATTCTGCGTGCAATCTTCTTTGTTCTGGACCATATCAAGCCGCTGCAAGCCGACCTGATCAATCTATCTTTCATCCAGTTTGCACGCTGGGTTATCGTACCCCGCAATCGCTTTCCACATCTGGATGAGTCGCAGAAGCAGGAGTCACTTCAGTATGACTATCTGCTGTTTTTCAGTAACTTCAACGGAACCTGGAATCAGTACATCGATGCATTCTCTGCGGTACTGAGCAAGGGTCTAGACCTTATTTGGCGTTGGAGTGAGAAGTTCCCTGGCTCTACGCCGGTCACGATCTTCAAGGAATACATTGCTCGTGTGCAATTCGACACCGACTACTACTACACTGCCTATCCGAATGCGACGGCTAACGATGTCAAGTCTGCCCATATCGTCGTGCAGGCAGTGAATACTCTTAGCCATGATGCTCAATCGCTTTCACCGGAGCAGTTTCGCGACGCCTATCTTGAGTTTCTAATTTCCGTACAGGCGCACCTTGGAGATACAGGTGAAGCTCCAATCGTTTTTTAGCGGAACGTAACAGGCAGGTAACTGGCAACAAGTCAGGACCACGAGTAAGGAAACGCTATGTCCAATCAGAATGGCAGAGTCTACGGCCTCACGCTGCTGTGCCCCATCCTGAACGATGTGCACGCATCACCGTCCCATGACTTGCAGATTCGCGCTTATCTTGCTGCGCTGCCGACAGGTGCTGAAAGCCCTTTCGCTATTGCCTCCGGCACACATCTGGCTCGCCTGGTGGTCATGGACGATGTTATCTATGTCGGCGCGCCCGCTCATGAGGAGCATCTCCACTCGAAATATCTCATCTTCGAGGCAAACATAGATGCTATCGGCGATGCAGGCCTCGACAGTTATCTCACGGGGCTGGCCAATCTTGCTTCACAGCACCTTGACGCTATCTGGAAGCACTGCACCGGCTATCCTGGAACAAGTAACTTGCCGGACTTTTTGAGTTATATGAAAGCCTGCCGGATTGAGACTACTTTCTTCTTTGCTGCGACCAATGATAAGAGCGTTCCTGAGACATTAACTGCTCTCCAAACGCAGCGTGCCATGGCAGATTTTATCGTTAAACACCAGGGCATGGCAGCGGCCGAACTCCAGCGCAGGTTTATAGATTTCGCGAGCAAACTCAGCACTGCACCGGTTCCTCCTCCGGCGATGGCTACGCATCGGCGTGACATTCAAACGGGAGGACGCAATGAGTAAGCTCAACGCAACGGATATTCAGGGCTTCGTTCTGCGCGGCTATAACATGCCCTATGCCCGTTACGGTTTTCTTCACTTTGAAAACTCAGCTCGTGCTCGTGATCTGATTCGCAGGCTTCTCGGCATCGTCACCACGGGGCGGTCGTGGGATCAGGGCAAGCCTCAAAGCACCGTTAACGTTGCCTTTACTTATCGAGGTCTCGTCAAGCTGGAGTTGCCAATTGCCACGCTCATCAGCTTTCCTGTTGAGTTCCAACAGGGCATGAAGGCTCGGGGAGGCATTCTCGGCGATACCGGGCTGAATAGTCATGAGCACTGGGACGAACTCTGGCGTAACGAGACACAGGTTCATGCATGGCTGGCTATCAACGCTCTTACTACCGACGCACTCGAAGCCCGCACGGGCCAGTTGCAGGAGCTGATGCAGGAGACCGGCGGGGCGCGCGTTCTGAGCTATCAGGATGCCGCGGCAATCGTCGAAGACGGCAAGGTCACACTCAAGGAGCACTTTGGATTTACGGATGGGTTTGGCAATCCAGACTATCTCGGCGTCTGTCGCAGCACCCAGCCAGGCCAGGGCAAGCTCATGCCCGATGGAAGCTGGGCACCGCTGGCTACTGGCGAGTTGTTGCTCGGCTACGCCGATGAGGCAGGTGAGTTGCCTGTTGCGCCGGTGCCGCACATCCTGGCCAGCAACGGCACGTTCATGGTCTATCGCAAGCTGCATCAGAACGTAGGTACATTTCGCCGCTTCCTCGATACGTGGGCAGCTCGTTATGGGGCGGGCGATAACTTCGCCAGGGAGAAGCTTGCGTCCAAGTTCATCGGCAGATGGCGCGACGGTACGCCCGTGGAGAGCTCGCCGGATAAGCCTGATCCTGCTATCGCACAAGACCCAAACCTGAGCACAAATTTTACTTACGGCGAGGATACTGCCGGTACGCGGTGTCCCATTGGAGCGCACATTCGCCGTGTGCATCCGCGCGATGCGTTCGGCTTTAAAGGCCGCCTGATCAATCGCAGACGCATCACCCGGCGCGGCCTGCCTTACGGCCCCTTTGCGTCGGAGAGTGACGCATCTCCTGATCTCGACACAGTAGAACGCGGCGTCATCTTCATGGCGCTGAATGCGAGCATTTCACGGCAGTTTGAATTTGTGCAGCAGCAGTGGGTCAATTATGGCAACGACGCCCATCTCGGAAACGAGAAAGATCTGCTGATGGGAAATCACGCTGCTGGAGAAAAGTACGTTATCCAGGGCGATACGAACCCGGCTAATCCGCCCTTTGTCTGCGCCCATCTACCCAACTTTGTCGAGCTGCGGGGCGGCGAATATTTCTTTCTTCCCAGCATTACGGCGCTGGGCATGATGGCGATGAATCTGGTCGATCCGCGCTGAACTTATTGCGTTGAACTTATTGCGCGATAAGTTCGTGATCCGGTAAAACGGCGGTTGGTTTTGGCCAGATTTTTTCTTTGGCCAGATCCCTGAAGGCACGATAGACAAAGGAGCCGAGATACCATCCGTCGATGTACTGGAAAGGTGTTTCGCCAGTGGTGTAATGGCCACACGGCAGTACGCGACGCTCAAAATCAAGCCCGTGCTCGCGGAATGATTTCACCACCTCAAGCGAGTACTCCAGTGGGAAGGTCAAGTCGTAGTTCGCGTAGATTAAGAGCACTTTTTTAGCGAACTCGGTCGACTGCTGGGCGGTGAATTTTTCGTAGTAATGAAACGGACTGACGCCGCCCCATAGCTCTCGCAGTTGGCCCTGCGTCAGCCCTGCCTGCTCCAGCGCCTGGCGAATATGCCGCGTGCTCTGACCTGCCCAGACCACATCTCCAAAAGCTGCCGAAGCGTGGTTGAAAGCGTTCACTTGAATGCGTTTATCGTGGGCGCTTGCCAGGAAGGTATAGCAACTGCCGAGGCTGGTGCCAAGGACGCCAAACTGCTCGTATCCCTGCGCCTCCAGCCAATCCACGCAACAGCGGATATCGACAACTGCCTGCCGCGTTGCCGAGAGCGTCCGCCCGATATTTGCGCTCACTGCGTAGTCCGAGCGCTCCAGTTCAGAGGGGCGGCGGATGTCATGGTAGGGCTTTGAGAGCCGCAGTGCAGAAATACCAAAGCGGTTGAAAAGCGAGCACAGGGCGTTGTGGCTGAAGGCGTCCGCGTTCCACTGCGGCATGACGACGATGGCCTGTTTTGGCTTGCCTGCCTGCTTCGCAGGATCTGCCGGATACCAGCGGGCGTTCACCAGGTCGTTTTCGGGATACGGTGTCCGCTCCGGCGAAGTGAATCGCAAAAACTGCGCTCGCGGGATCTTGCCTTCGGCGGCCATCTGCTTGATTCGGGAGTCTCTTTCCAGCGTCTCGGGCCGCACATTGGTGGGGAAGAGATGCGGATGGCGCTCCTCTAACCGGAAATCCGTAGGGCTGTCATAGCGAAAAAATCGATCGCTATCGGCGAGAATTGCCTGATTGATTTCCAGCATCAGGTCCATTCCTGAGTGGGAATCCAGGCTCAAATCGGCAGATAGACGCTCGGCCCGGCCAGTCAGACCGACCTCGCGCAGAAATGGCTGCAGCCAGTCGAAGCCCCACTCCAGCGGACGAACGATACGGTTTTCGTCGCGGGTTGTGAGGCGCGTTTCCCAACTGTACATCCAGCGCGCGTAGAGGTCTTTAAACATCAGAGACTTCAAGTTTATCAGCGGCGTGGGCAGTGGTGCGTGAATCTCCCATTTAACCGGATATCTGCCTGTAATGCCGAAGTTAGCGGTAGCGCGAAGAGAGAGCGCGCCGTGGAGTCGTAAAATCGAGACGTGGCTACTTTGTCCACCGTTCCCGCGCCGAAAAAGACCACAGCTCAGGCCTCGTTGGGCCGGGTCTTGTCTGGCCAAGTCTCGTCTGGCCAAGTCTCGTCAAGTCAGGTCGCGTCATTTGCATGGGCCCGGGTTGCTGGCGGTTTCTCGCATCTGGCGGCGCTCTGGCATCTGACCAGCCTGGACGCTCCGACGGTTGCCGTCACATGGGCGCTGGCTTTTGCCTGGGCTGTGCATATTAGCCTCCCCATCTGGCTGCCGGCCATTCTGGCGCTTACGACATGGACGATTTACATTGGCGACCGCCTGCTCGATGCGAAGCGGGCACAGCATTCGCTGCGTGCACGCCACCATTTTCATTGGCGGCACCATCGTATCTTTGTCCCTGTCGCCATTGCTTCCGCACTGGCTGCACTGGCGCTGGTTCTGTACTACATGCCGATTGCGGCCCGTACTCGCAACTCTGTGCTCGCTGCAGTCACGCTTGCCTACTTTACGGGAGTCCACAGCGATCGGCGAATCTCCGTCCGAAGCTTTTTCGCCCGCATTGTTCCCGCAAATTTTCCAATGAAAGAGCTCCTCGTCGGCGTTATCTTTACCCTGGCCTGTGCGGTGCCGACCCTGACGCGCATGATTACGAATCGGGTGGAAATGCTCCTGCCGATTCTATGTTTCATTGCATTGGCATGGCTCAATTGCCGGGCTATCGAAGTCTGGGAGACTGCGCCTGAGCGGCAGCTTCGCTCCGGTAGAACATTCCTGGCCGCTATGGTGCTGATGAGCATCGCGTTGTTCAGCGCTGGAATCGCGGTCGGCTTTCACCAGCTACACGCTGGCGCACTGCTGGCCAGTGGAGCACTCAGCGCTGGACTTATCGGCATTCTGGATCGGAATTCATGCAGCCTGAGCCCGGTGATGTTGCGCACTATCGTGGATCTTGTCCTGTTGACGCCGTTGATTCTGCTGGCTATCGGATGACGCAGGATCCGAAATTTCCTACAGCGAACTTCAACCGCCTCGCCCACGTTTATCGCTGGATGGAGTACCTGAGCTTTGGCCCCTTCCTGTCGCGATGCCGGTTTCGCCTTCTGCCGCAGCTCAATAATTGCCGCAAAGCTTTAGTGCTGGGCGATGGAGATGGCCGCTTTACCGCGCGGCTTCTCGATCGTCATCGCAACATCCGTGTCCACGCGCTGGATGCCAGCGACGCCATGCTTGCCTCTCTCAGGAAGGCTGCGGCGCAGGATAGAGACCGGTTGGATACCGACTGCGTTGACGTGCGCACCTGGCAACCGCTTACTGGGCAACCGCCTGCGGGGAGAAATTACGACTTGATCGTCACCCACTTTTTCCTCGATTGTCTTGCGACCGAGGAAATCGCCGATCTTGCCTCGCGTCTCGATCCTGTTACCTCGCCGGGTACACTCTGGGTGGTATCGGAGTTTTCTATTCCCAAAGGCTGGTTTGGGAAATTGGTCGCGATGCCGCTGGTTGCGATTCTTTATCGCAGTTTCCATTGGCTGACGGGTCTCGCGCAACAGACTTTGCCGGACTATCGCTCCGCCCTGGCGCGGGCTGGGTGGAAGCTGGAGGGTGAGCAGACATACCTTGGCGGTCTGCTCGTCAGCCAGTTATGGCGGCGAAATTAACGGAAATACAACAGCAAGGTGATTCCTGCCGCCAGCACCACGACCGGAACCCAGAATTGCACATCTCTTAGTATTTTTTTGACCACTTTTCTGCCCTTTCTAAAAAACGAGTTGGAGGAACGGACCATCCTGTTGCGTGAGGTATTGCACGTGCATTCTCTTCAAGACTAATATTGCTCGTGAACGCCTTTATAGGGCGAGCCGGAGGATCAAGCCATGCACGCAATCGTTGCTCCAGATGTTATCGCCGATGCCGCCCAAGTGGAAGAGCAATGGGATGAGTTCGTTACCGGCCGCTACCGTGAGGGTAAATCGGAAGCCGAGTTTCGAGTTTACGACGCCACTGCAAATCCCACAGTAGCCGAATTTTATCGTCTCAACCACCAGTTCCAGACCTATGATTTTGTCCTGGCCAAAGAGGCGGAGTATTTGCCGCTGCAAAAGGCAGAGATGAGCATCTGGGAGGCGGCCGAGTTTCTGAATACGCTCGTTGACGACAGCGACCCCGACACCGACCTCACCCAGATTGAGCATCTGTTGCAGACCTCAGAAGCGATCCGCGCCGATGGCCATCCACGCTGGATGGTTGCTGCCGGGTTCGTCCATGATCTGGCAAAGGTTCTTTGCCTGTGGGGCGAGCCGCAGTGGGCGGTCGTTGGAGATACGTTCCCGGTGGGATGCGCCTATTCTGAGCACATTGTTTTTCCGGAGTATTTCGCCGCGAATCCGGATCGGACTAACGCCATCTTCCAGACAAAATATGGCGTCTATGAGCCGAATTGTGGATTAAGCAACGTCCACATGTCCTGGGGACACGATGCTTACGGAGCCAAGGTCATGGAGCCGTATCTTCCGGAAGAAGCCATCTACATGCTTCGCTATCACTCGTTCTACGCGGCGCACAAGCATGGAGCGTATGACTACCTGATGTCCGCGCATGACCGTACCATGTTCGAGTGGGTCAACAAGTTCAACCAGTATGACCTGTACTCCAAGGGCAGACCGAAGCCGAATCTTGCAGAAGTCAAGCCTTACTATGACGCTCTTTTCCAGGAATTCTTCCCGGCGCGCATAGCCTGGTAATTCGCTGGTCGTAGTGATCGTAGCGCCTCAGCGGGGATACCGGCATCTCCTAGAAGAAGCCGGTATCCCGCCAGAGTCTCCAGCCTGCTCCTGCCAGGAATACAAGGCTCACGGCAGAGAGCCCTATTACCCAGCGCATGTTCATGGTGATTGCGGGTATTTGCGCCCAGCGGCCAAGCGCGACAAAGATACACACGGCAACTGCAACGATCAGATAATCCCACCAGCGGCGCGCGCCGGTAGTGGATGACTCGCCCAATCCCACCAGAGACAACCGGGTCTGCTCATAGTTCAATCCATAGTGCTGGCACTCGCGGTTGAGGGCCATATCGGTCGAGTGATGCTCCTCGCTGGATGCGGCAGCGGTACTGATCGCCAGGGCGCCAAGGATCATGATGATCGATCCGCCTACGACTAGCAGAACATGCGTTCTATCCGCATTAGCCAGTTCGCCGAAGACAAGCGCTCCCCATGCCAGACCCCATAGCTGATTGGTATTCGACAGCGGAATGCCTCGGCCGATCCCGATATATTTCGTTGCGTATTGCTGAAAAAGGTCGCCGACGACCCAGCAGAACCCACCCAGAAAAAGCCAGAAGAGAACACCCTTGGCGTTGATCAGCTCCTGACGGATGTGGGTCACTCCCCCGCCCAGCGTGATCGCGAGTGTAAACATCGTGATCAACTCGCCGATGGTGAAAACGGTCACAAACGAAAGCGGATTCATGCCGCTCAGGTAAGCCTTTTTGTATGGAACATACATCGTTCCCCACATGAAGCTGGCTCCGAGCGCCGCCAGCAGGCCCGCTACCGCGTGCGTCGACTGCTTGCCGTCGGCTCCGCTTGCACCGTGCAGCAAACTGAAACCCAGCATAATCGCTGCCGCCACAATAGCCACCGCGCCGCCGATTACCTTGAGCCAGTTCGTGGCCGAGGCACCGCGAAGTTCGCGAAACAGCAGGCATCCCCAGAGGATTCCGATGAGGCAATTGGTATTCCACAACGGGAACGCCACGGCAAGGCCGACATTGCGAATCGCAAAGACGGTCAGCGTATTGCCCACAGCCCAAAGCGCTCCCGCCAGTATCGCCCAGACGATCAGGTGCGGCTTGCTTCGCAGATCGGTGAAGACGTAGGAAGTGCCGCGCAAGAGCGTGGGGAAAGTCCAGCGAGCAACGAACACACCGGCCACCATACACAGTGAGACGGTGAATGGCGATAGGCCGGCGAGAACCAGCTTTGTAGGCGCCTCAGCTCCGCCGAGCCATGCTCCAGCGGCAATTCCACAGATTACTCCCAGCAAATGAAGCTTAGTTGCCCCTGAACGAACCTGGTCTCTCGCCACTACTTCTCCTTAGTCTCGGCCTTGACTCTCTCTGCTTCGGCTTCAGCCATGCGACCCTGACGAGTATAAGCGACTGCCAGCTGTTGATGCGCTTCTGTGTATCCTGGGTCGGCGGCAATTGCTTCCATATATCGTTCTACCGCATCGGCGACCTGTCCGCGCAGGAGCAATTGATTACCCGCGTTGGTGTTCAACATGGCTCGCTGGTGATTCACTGCCGACCGGCTCAACTGCGCCGCGATTTTGCGTTCGGCCGTAGCCTCATCATGCTTGCCCTGCTCGGACAGCACCCCGGCAAGCGTGATGTGCGGACCGGGCTGATTCGGCAGTAGCTCCACGGCCTTTCGCAGCGCCGCTACTGCATCGTCAGGCCGATTAAGCTGCTTGAGTACGCTGCCCAGAATCGCCCAGCAGTCTCCGTTTTCTGGACGAAGCCCAAGCGCTACATGTAACTGGGTCGCCGCTTCCTCCAGACGACCCACCTGCATATACAGGATTCCAAGCGTATACGGTGGGTCGGACAGAGTGGGATCGAGGCTAGCTGCCCTGCTCAGTTCGACAATGGCGTCATTGACACGATCTTTGAGTTTGTAAGCCAGCCCCAGGTCGTAATGCAGTTGCGGATTGGCCGAGTCCAGTGTCCGTGCCTTTTCAAACTGCGCAATGGCGTTGTCGAAATCCGACTGCTGAAGATAAGCCACTCCCAGATCCTCATGCACGACCGGATCGTTTGGCGTGATTGCCAGCGCCTGCTCGTAAAACGGAATCGATTCGCGCGCTTTGCCTGTCTCGGTTAGCGCCAGCGCGAGATTTGTGAATGCCGTAGCATTCTTCGGCTCCTGCTCCACTGCCTTGCGAAACAGCGGGATGGACTCCTCCTGTTTACCGAGGCGCTGATGGGCCATTGCCAGTGCCAATGCTGCGCCGCGCAGGTCTGGACTTAGTTTCAATGCCTCTTCAAGATGCGGCACGGCTTCAGTATCCTGCCCCGAAGCTGCCAGCACTCGGCCCAGCTCAAATTGGGTCATCGCATTTGTCGGAGCCAGTTCGACGGCTTTGTCTAGCTCTGCCAGGGCAGGCCCGTATTGCTTTTCCTCTCCGAGCGTGACGCCGAGATGCATGTGGGCCGCGATGGAAACTGGCCCCGAGGGGCTGTACTGCAAAGAATCGCGGAAAGCTGCCTCTGCTTCATGCCAGCGACTCTCCTGGGCCAGCAATGAGCCGAGCTTATCCAGAATTTCGGCCTGCCGTTCCAAATCCGGCTGAGGAGCAGCTCCCGTTGCCGTCAGTGCTGCGCGGAACTGTAACTCAGCCTCCGGCAGCTTTCCTGCCGACACATAACTTTGCGCCAACGCTTCCTGCGCCAACGAAAGATTCGCGTATGTCATCGCGTCGCCGGGCTTCAATTGCAAGGCTATTTGCAACTCCGGAATCGCTTCTGCCGGCCGCGCCAATTGCACCAGAATCGCACCCAGTGCGAGATGCGCCTCCGGCAACCGTGGTGCAAGATGTACCGCTTCTACGAAATTGCTCCGTGCCGCTTCCATGTCGCCCGCCTGCATAGCGGCATAACCGGCATGAAACGCTGCATCCGCACCCTGCAAGGCAGCCGCCTGCTGGGTCGCATCAGACTGGGTTTGATCTTGCATCAGCGGTGTCTCGGCTCGCGCGGAATGGCTTCCGCAAAAACACGCGCCTGAAAGACACACGCCGGTGATCGCCAGGAGCCCTGTAAGTCGTAGAACATCGAGCTTTCTCTGCATTACTTTGGCTGCTCCGGCTTTGAATCACCCTTATGCTGGATATCGATCGCCAGCTTGTATTCGCGGTTTGCGTCTGCCACTTGCCCCAATGCCCGATAGGCCTGCCCAAGAAAAGTATGCGTCACATAATTGTCCGGGTCCATGGTTACAGCCCTGTTCAGATAATGAACAGCCTGAATAGGCTCGCCCAGCTTGATCAGCGCTTCACCCAGCAGAATGTAAGGGCCGGTCGTATTGGGTTCCAGAAGGATGGCCTTGTTCAAAGCCTGTCGAGCTTCTTCGAACTGGCTGTTACGCACATAGGCATCTCCCAACCGGTCGTACATGGCTCCGTTTAAAGGATTCAGCTTGTGCTCTGCCTCCAGCTCTTTTATCGCCAGAGGCAGGTCCGCTTTGGCTAAAGCAACCTCTCCCAATAGCTGGTGAGCCAGAGGGAGCGATGGATTCAGCTCAATCGCTTTTTGCGCGAAGATAGCCGCTTCCTCTACGAATTCCCGCCGCAGGAATAGACGCGCTGCCACCAGATATGCTTCCGCGGAATCGGCACCGAATCCGAACTGCGCAGCGAATGCTCGTCGCGCATCGTCATAGCGCCCGGTGTCGGTATAACACAGGCCTAATACATACTTCGGATCCGTGTTGATCGCCGGACTCGCAACTGGACTTGCGACTAGGCTCTCGCCGCCTTCACTCGCCGACGCGATCTTTTGCTCCCCATTGGAACTCTCCAGAAAAGGGATTGCATCTTGAGGTCTCCCGAGTCGATAGAGAGTGATTCCGAGCATCTCCTTCGCTTCCTGATCCGTTGCATCCTGCGCCACCGCTCGGGCGAATGCGGTTGCAGCATCGGGAAGCAATTCTTTTTGATAAAGGATGATTCCGCGCAGCCGCTCTACTTCCGCAGCCTCGGGCTCCGCCTTGCTTAGACCGTCCAACTCTGCGAGCGCCTTTTCAAGATGCCCCTGTCTGGCTAGAGCTTTTGCGCTTGCAAGCGTGGCAGAGCTGGTACCCGATGCGTCCACACTTGTATCCACGCTGGCCGTAGGATTTTGCGCCAGGGCAAGCGAGATACCCATTGCAAGCAACCCTGCGATTCCGAAAGTCCTCATGGCCATATCCAAAACCAGTCTATTCTCCACAATAAAAATGGGGAGCCGAAGCTCCCCATTTGTGTATTTCCGGCTGACTGTTAGAAGGTAGTTTTCAGCGAGAACTCCAGGTAACGAGGTCCCGGCCCGGGTGCTTCGCCAGTGATCGTACCCGCCGAAAGAACGTTGGTGCTCGGCAGGCCAGGATTGATGTGGTTCACGGCATTGTAGGCATCGAAGCGGAACTTCATGTTGACCTTCTCCCAGATTTGGAAGCTCTTCTGCAACGACAAATCCGTGTTGTAGAAACCAGGTCCCCAATAGGTGTTTCGCCCGTTGTTTCCGATATTGTCCAATCCGGCATCGGAGAAGATTCCACCGCCCAAAGTCTGGGCCTGGAAGAACGTTCTCGTTGCCGAAGTAGGATCGAAGCTCGACGCATGTGTACTCATGCGGGCTCCGGTCTTGTTTGGATAACATGGCGCCGATGAAGGCAGATCGTTCGCAGTCTGCATGGTGCCATCTGCAGCCGTATACGAGAATTTGCAATTGATGTTCGGCGACCACGGCAGGCCGCTGGACATGTTTAACGTGCCTGACAACTCATAACCGCCGATGAGCAGATCGGTCGCCCGATTGACTCCTGGAGCGAACATCTTCCCTTTACCGAATGGGAGGTCATAGCTCCCGTACAACGTAGCAGCATTCTGTCGAACATTGCTGTCACGTCCGTAAGCGACTCGCTTGCTCCAGGTCGCATACTGACTGTTGGAGTCGAAAGCGCTGGCCCACTGATAATTGGCGGTTACGGCCAGGCCTTTCCACTGCTGTTGAGCCAGCGTAACTTGCAAGGCATTGAAGTTCGTGTTTTGGTCATCTCCGTCGTATTGGATACTCTGCGACCAACCGCATGATCCTGCAGGCAAGCCGCCCGGCAGGTTCGAATCTATCGGTGGCGCATACGCAGGATCGGAGCAGGCAGCCAGCTTTCCACCGTAATAACGTTCCAGGTATGTCTGGTTTGAGGTAGCCCCTGTTGCATCTGGCACAGAGGGAGCACGTGGATCCCAATGCAGCGTCTGACCGTTGATGCTACCCAGTGTTGTAGAGCCAATCTTGGATTGACCAGGAAGAGAAATGGCCGCTTCATTTGGATTCGTATTGTTGCCGTCGCCATCGCTTAACGTATGTGTTCCCTTGTTTCCAACATAAGCAATCGTCAGAGACAGGGTAGGCGTCAGAGCGCGTTGCACACTGAGGTTCCACGCATCCAGTGTCGGGAATTGAAGCGGGTTAGGACGTGCCTTGGAACCAACAGTTGAGCCGGGATTCGGAAGCAGTCCGCTAGAGGGCACGGCTGGCGGCGTATAAAGCACGGGACCACCGGTGGCCTTTGGTTGACCTGCTGCGACATTGTCCTGAATGCACCCAGGGTTTTCTGCTGGAGAGCCAAGGCAGAACGCCTCGCCCGTAATGGAGTCTGCCGCGTTACTGATGCTCTGGTTAGCCAGAACTGGCAGGTTCTGTGTGACCGTATGGCCAAAGATTGAACCGAATACGCCAAGGTCAAAGCTGCGCCCGTAACCGGCACGAACGACAGTCTGCGGATTTACCTGGTATGCAACGCCGATACGCGGTTCAAACTGCTTTTTCTTGTTCAGTTGCCAATCCATGTTGGAGCCAATGCCGCCTACCCCAGCCACGTGCAGATAACCATCATTCAAGTTCATCAGAGAGCCATTGCCCGGACCATTGACGGTCTCCGGGAAATACAGCTCCCAGCGAACGCCCAGGTTCAGAGTCAGCTTACTGCTGGCGCGCCACGTGTCTTGCGCGTAAAAGAAGACTCTCTTTTGGAACTCCTTCGCATTTGTCGAGGTAGACACATAGCGATTGAAGCTGGTCACATCGCCGAGAGCCATGGTTGCGAATCCCAGACCATCTGATCCATTGCTGGATGTCGGCCCGGTGCCAAAGTTCAGAACGCCGGCGCGATCGTTATCGGAAGGTACGCGGAGGTTGCGGCCATAGCGAAGGTCGCCACCAATCTTGACTGAGTGATTACCGATAGTCTTGGTCCAGTTGTTTACGATCTGGAACTGATCTTCACGCTCGATGAGTGGGCAGTTGCAACGGCTGACGCCCAATCCGTCGCCCCAGAGCGGCTGGTGAGCACCGCCTGCCAGCGTTGTACCGAGGAAGCCAGGAGAACCACCAGTAATCGTCGTTCCAAGATTGATGCCCGGAATTCCCAATGTATTGGCGAACTCCGTGCCCTGATCATTCTTCTGGTCATTGATGTTGTAGCGCAGATAGCCAAGGCGCAGATCTGTGATCAGCTTCGGATTGAATACATAGTCCGTGCCAACAGCCACGCTATCGTCGGCGCTGGTAGATTGCCCACCGTAGCCGCCAATTCCAAAGCCGGGACCACCTGCGGGACCGTACATTTGCGCACCACTCAGCGTATTCGTCCAGCGAGAGAACCGGACAAATGCGTTCATCCTCTGGCTGATCGTGTCGTCAACGCGCGTGGTCCACATGTCACTGTTGAAAAGGCCTGTTCCGCTCCCCTTGGAGTTTCCGTCGAGACCATTCAACGCGCCGCCAGTCTCAAGCTTGGTGAAAGGCTCCAATACAGTAAGAAGGTTTTTGAATTGAGTAGAAACCATTGCTGCTGGAATTACGTTGCCGGGGTAAGCCACCGGGCTACCAGAAGTATTGTTGAAGATTTGGCCTTGGCCGGTAGGCAGGTTAGCCAGGTATTCGCTGAAATCGCAACCCGCGATGCCGCTTGGACCTACTTTATTGCCAAGGCATGTCTCGGTCAGCAACTGCGAAGGAAGAGTGTTGACTTCGGACGTTCCCACCTTCTGGCGCTGGCCTTCATAGCTGCCGAAGTAGAACAACCTGTCCCGAATGACTCGCCCACCGATCGAACCGCCGAACTTGTTCTTCAACCCAGGCGGAATTACTCCGGGTGTAGGCGGCTGGGAGAATGGCTCACGGGCGAGATTGGCGTTGCCGGTGCGGAAGTCGTAGGCGCTGCCATGAATGCTGTTGGATCCGGATTTGGTCTGGACGGTCATGACGGCCGAAACAGCTTTGCCCAACTCGGCGTCAAAATTCTGCGTAGTGATCTTGGCTTCGGTGATGGAATCCAGCGAGGGATTGACAACGATAATACCCAGGATCGGATCCTCGTTGTCGGTTCCATCTAACTCATACGCAACGCCGCCGAAAGCCTGACCATCGATCTGAATCTGCTTGGAGGCCTGCGGGTTTTCATCCGCGGCGTGCGACCAGCCCAGGAGCTGCGCGCCTGGCAATAGCAGTTGCAGGTTTGTGAAATTTTGATCGCCAACGGGAAGATCGGAAACCTGCTGAGAATCAAAAATAGTAGAAACGTCGGCGCGGTCAGTCTTCAACTGAGGAACTGCCTCGGCGTTGACCTCAACTGTTTCTGCGCCGCCCCCGGCAACTTCAAGAGCCATATCGACTCGCGGAGCAGTGTCTGCAAGTACGGTCACACCCTTGGTGATCGAACTCTTGAAACCTTTGATTTCGATCTTTACATCGTAGGTATCCGGAACAAGATGCGATACGGTGAAGTCGCCAGATCCGTTGGTTGTTGCAACCTCCACGGTTCCCTTGGCTTCGTCTGTCACCGTTACCGTTGCCCCTGGTACTACGGCCCCGGTCTTGTCCGTCACTGTGCCAAAAATCGATCCGTAAACCGATTGGGCGCACACGGGTGCGTTAATGAGCAGGCAAACGGTGGCGAGGAGTGCCGTTCCGAATGCTGCCCGCAAGTACTTAGTCATTGCGGTCTCCTGAAATTGTTCAATCCGTTATGGATCAACTTTTGTTCTGCATGCCTGAAAAGTTTTCGTCTGCTTCTGTCATCGCATCGCGGCTGCAGTTGGCCAAGGTCAAAACACTGGCGCCTGCAATCTGCGTGTATGTACAGAGATCAACGGAGCACTTTCCACCGCATGCGAACAATCCCGGCGAGTCCTGCCACGTTGGCTAAGCCCGCTCTCTATCTTGTTACTCATCGACGAATCTCTAGCTTCGAGTCTCGATTCGAAGGATGGTTTTTCCCGAATGCACATCACCCCAAAGTTTGCTGACGGAGTCAATCAAAAGATGCACTTCGGAATACCGCCGAACGATAGAGTAAAAGTTAGACCGCTGTCAATCCCTTCAATGCCAAAAATATTACTCGTGTGCAGCAATCTGTAACGGTAAATTCTGTAAGCGTTTCCAATATCTTTTCGGGTGCTTTCTACCCTTGGTTTAGCTTTTAGTTATTAAGAAAACCGATTAACTAAGGCAATTATGAACGCCGTTCCCGCATCTTTTATTGAGGATCTCTGCCTTAAGGCATCCCTTGACTTAGCCTTTCCTTACAATGCTCGGCACGATACTCGGCGTAACAAAGGAAGGATGCACACTATAAATTGCCCGGGCATTTGATAGTCAGGAGCCAGGTCATAAAACGACCCTTCGCACGGCCTGATAAACGACAGTTAGTGCGTTTCAACAAACGCTGAGTAAATGCCTTTACTTATGCTCTAAGTTCAAGTTTTTTTGAACAGGCATTTGGAGATATATAGACCTGTCTAGTTCGATCTTTGAGACGTGTTTGGGAAGCTTAACCGTGCCATCCTGACACAGATTTTATGTACTCTCTGGTATGCATTTCCTGCCACACCGTATCTACTCGGGAAGATGAAACCGATCAGGGTTTGGAGCAGCTACGTCTTCCTGACTGTATCTCCCGCAAGAGTACCTTGGCTGATTCATGGTCCGGAGAAAATTGTAGAATTCTGTTTAGAGTGCGCAATGCTGCCTCCCGCTGGCCGACGCCACACTCCACAATTGCCAGGTTCATTCCGGCGCGCAATTCCACTGGGTCGTCTTGAAAAGCCTGCTGCCAGAGATCGATTGCCGTGCCGTATTTCTTCTCTCCAGCTTTGAGAAGCGCGAGATTTCCCGCGGCAAAAGCATCGTCGGCATCTGCCTTCAGTGCTAATCCGTACTCGCGTCCAGCTGCATCGTTATTCGCCGCGAGCTGATCCAAAAATCCAAGCTGATCGTGCAGCTCGTGATCGGTATCTGCTTCAGGATGCTTTTCTGCGCTCTGGAGTAACTCGTGTGCGCGCGTTGCCGCATCCCGATCCCCCCCTGCCGCCATCTGGGCATAGGCCAAACCGAGATCGCGTTCCGATACTTCGCTTCCGAGCATCGTTGCTCCAACAGCAACCAGAGGCCCTGTTTTAGCTGGAGGCACATATCCGCTCGCTGCAATGCGAAGAATACGGTGATCCGTCACCTGTTCATGCGCAATGTCGTTCGATGTATTGCGAGACATGTGGCAGGAAACACAATCTACATTTTCTGGATGGTGGGTCTTCACAAATGTCGCGCCGCTGGCGGTTGCGCTTCCGCTTGCTCCATGACATTGGAGGCAGCGCGCCCGGTAGAATGCGATCCTCTCCGGCTGGCTCAACGTGTCCGTTGTACCATGCGGATCGTGGCAACTGGTGCATGTCAGCTTGTCTCCTGCGCCACGCTTACACGCGCTTTGCAACAGGGCTTCCCACTGGCTTGTGGCGCGTCCACCTGAGCCTGCTTCAGCTTTGTGAACGAAGAAACTCGCGTAGTCAAAGATGCTTTCTCCTGGATGAAAATCCACCAGGCGTCTGCCTTGATGAACTATGGCTGCCTGCCCCTCCAGATGACAGTTCAGGCAAATCGAATCCCGCTGCGCAGGTTTCAACTCGTTCAGATTTGTCATTGCCTGTTTTCCGCGCGAAGCTATATGCGATTCGGAGTTGCCGTGACATGCTTCGCACGTGATCCCGCCATGAAGGAATGGCACACTCGCATATTTGTTTCGCGCTTGCGGCAACGATGGTTGCGCCGATGAAGCATGGCAGCGCAGGCATCCAGGATCAACCGGAAGAGTCAACGGCATTTCGCTTGCAGTCAGATAATTGGGAGCCATGTCCCAGACCTGCTTCTTCGCGTACCAGTTAATAGGAATCTCGAACCAGTAACCCTCGTCCTCGAAGAGATACGTTCGACCACGTTTGCCGGAGCCGAGAAAATACTTCAGCTCTCGTCGCCCTTGTAGTGCTTGCCCTGTCGAACCAGTTGTCGTGTCTCTCTCAAATGAGAGCCAGACACGCCTATCTTCTTCTGAGATTCGGTACGAGATGCCGGAGGCCGGATGCGTAAAACTCGCGGGCATAAAGCCATCTATCGCGAGTCCGCTGGCACGGGCCATCGGCGTAGTGCGATAGCGCTTGTAGATAGCCTGATGGCATTTGGCGCATGCCGCATTGGGATCGGTCAGTTGAAACGTCGCCGCATCGGATGAGATTTTGCCTGCGGAAACTGCCGAGGGCCAACCCATCGCGAGACAGGTTATCGCTATTCCGAGAAGAACAAATCCGAAGTGTTTTTTTGAGAACAGGGTCTACTCCACGCGCTCTCGCTGCCATCCATACCGTATATCTATAACCCTTCTTCCTGCATCAGCTTTTCTTCTTTTCTCCAAACGAGTCTGTCTTCAATATCTTCCCGCCTTCCTGGATGACAAACAGCTTGTTCACCTCAAGATCCTTCAATATATCTACAGCTCCAGACGGCCACCTAATCTCCAGCACATCGACTTTCCTCGCCTGATCCAAACCAAAATGCACACGGAGATCGTTCTGCGAATAGTAACTTCCACCGGAGCGCACTTCATCTATCTGGACCATCGGCTTCGTTGCCTTTGGGTCAGTCTGCGCAGTCACCATGAGTCGCGCGCCAATACCTGCACGATTGCTCTTCGTCCCTACTGTGCGCACCTTGATCCAGTTGCGATTCCGAGTGGTGTCGTCCGTCCAATTGCAGCGCAGTAGCTGCGGACTGCTGTTGACGCAGTTCACCACCACATCCATGCGCCCGTCGTTGTCATAATCGCCAAAGGCGCAACCACGTGCAGCCGCTGCATCGGTTATGCCGCTTCCTCCAAGTTTCGTTACTTCTTCGAACTGACCATTTCTCAGGTTGCGATAGAGATACTTGTGTTCGGCATAAGGAGCATCGATGTGCGTTCCATCTACCTCTGGATAGACGTGTCCATTGGAGATCAAAATGTCAGGCCAGCCATCGTTATCCATATCGAGAAAGCCGACGCCCCATCCAAGATAGCGTGTGTTGATTCCAAGGCCGGATAGATAAGTATGATCTTCAAACGTTCCATCGCCTAAGTTGAGATACAACGAATCGGTATCTCCGGCGAAGTTGGTTTTGACGATATCCAGGAGTCCGTCGCGATTGAAATCTCCAAGCGATACGCCCATGCCCGCTTGCGGCTTGCCATCGGGAGAGTATGCAATTCCGGCTTCAATTGCTACATCCTTGAATGTGCCGTCTTTTTGATTTTGATAATAGGTGGCGGCAGTTGAATCGTTCGCGACATAAATATCCGGCCAGCCATCGTTGTCGATATCACCGACTGCAACGGAGAGAGCGTATGTTCCGATAGTGTCCCACATACCTGCTTTTTGACTGACGTCGGTAAAGGTGCCGTCACCGTTGTTGTGATAGAGCAGATTTTTTCCACCCTCCAAACCCGGCGGCCCGCAAGCGACAGTGATGCCCTTGTAAGCGCACCCGGCATCCTCGGGCAGAGGCGCTGTCTTTAAATCAAAATCAATGTAGTTGCCGACAAACAGGTCGAGATGCCCGTCCTTGTCGTAATCAAGAAAAGCGCAACCGGAATTCCATCGCAACTTAGACTGCAACAATCCAGCTTCTTTGGTGACGTCGGTAAAGGTGCCATTGCCGTTGTTTTTATAGAGCGCATTCTGACCGTAATAACTGATGAATAAATCATTCCATCCATCGTTGTTATAGTCCCCGACGCAACAGCCCTGTCCCCATCCGGAACGCCCCAGCCCGGACTTTGCCGTTACATCGGTAAAGGTGCCGTCGCGGTTGTTTTTGAAGAGATGACAGACCGGCTCCTGCCCTTTGGGAAAGCCTTCCAGACGCCAGCCGTTCACCAGAAAGATATCGAGCCAATCGTCATGGTCGTAGTCGAAGAAAGCTACGCCGCAGCCCGTGGTCTCCAACAGATATTTGTTCTTATGCTCGCCGCCGTAGATGGTCTTTGTTGTCAGCCCGGACTCTTTGGCCACATCGACAAAACTGAGCCCCAGCGGTGTACCGGCTATGGGAGAATTCAATCCGCCGGGAGCAGCCTTCGCCTGTGCTTCGTAGCCCGGACGCGCCATTCCGGCTGCGGGCTTTTGCTCAACGGCCTGCCCAAGTGCCGGACGCGCCAGGTGCAACACATCTTCCAGCGAAAGCACCAACGCAGTTCGCGACAGTGACTTTAGAAATCCTCTTCGCGACCAATCCTGCGACCCATCGTGTGAAAGGGGCAAACCATATCTCCTCGTGCGTCACGGATTCCTGGACCGATCTGCACGCATCGAAGTATATATCCACCTCGCTCTGCGTCAGGTTCTCCACCGCAAGCCTCCGCCATAAGATGGAGAGGATTTACGGAGAGCATTCGCGGCTAAAGCACTCGCGCTGCTTCTTTCGCGAAGTAGGTCACGATGAAATCCGCACCGGCGCGGCGTATTCCCACCAGAGACTCCAGCATGGCGCGCTCCGGCTCCAGCCAGCCCCGGGCAAAGGCCGCCTGCAGCATCGAATATTCTCCTGACACCTGGTAGGCGCCCATCGGCACATCGTATCGTTCCCGCGCGGCGCGAATCACGTCCAAGTAGGGCATTGCCGGCTTCATGAGAATCATGTCGGCGCCTTCGCCGAGATCCTGCTCAATCTCTCGCATTGCCTCGCGAATGTTAGCTCCATCCATCTGATAGCTGCGCCGGTCGCCGAACTGCGGAGCCGAATCTGCAGCCTCACGAAACGGTCCATAAAATGCCGATGCAAACTTGGAGGCATAGCTCAGAATTGGCGTCTGCTCCAGTTCATCGTCATCCAGTGCGCGGCGAATTTCAGCGACACGTCCATCCATCATGTCGCTTGGCGCAACGATATCCGCTCCAGCCCTGGCAAGACTTGCCGCCGTCCGGCCCAGCACATCGACCGAGGCATCATTTTCGACCTCATAGCCGTCGCTTGTTTCGGTCACGATGCCGCAGTGCCCGTGGCTGGTGTATTCGCAGAGACACACATCGGCGATCAGAACCAGTTTTTTCGAGGCGGACGTAGCCTTCAATGCTCGCAGACCGCTCTGCACGATCCCGGAATCGTCCCACGCGCCTGTCGCCGCTTCGTCCTTCGTTTCCGGAAGCCCAAACAGCAGAAGGCCGCCCACTCCTAGCTGCGCGGCTTCTTCCGCTTCTTTCACTGCTTCATCAATCGACAGGTTGAAGACACCGGGCATGGAGCTGATTTCGCGCCGTACGCCCTCGCCCGGACACAGAAACAACGGATAGATCAACTGGCCTGGTTCTAGCCTGGTCTCGCGTACCAACTGCCGCAAAGCCTCGGTGCGCCGCGTTCTCCGCATACGGATCAAAGGAAATTCCATACTCCGATTCTATCCTTCGATCCGCGACGGTTACCTAAACGGCGACCCTGGCCTGAGTGCCTGCTATCGGATGACCGGTCGTTATCCTTGAGCCATCGCCTCATATCCAGCCGCGTTGGATGTGTTCAGCAGCACGATGAGCGTCCATATCCCTATCGCCGTTCCCAGGGGAAAACTAAACAGCGAGAAGAAAGCGGCGACAATCGCCACCCAACGTCCCCAGGGAGCCTTTTGCCGTAGTCCTACTCCGGCTGCAACCGCCAACCCGGCTCGGAGAGCCAATGCTACCCAGCCCAGCCGGACGAAGAACAGCGGCATGCCTGGGCCGTTGAAAAATTCATGTAAACGACTGTGCCCGTGATCGAAGCCAGAGAACGGGCCATGAGCCCAGTTTCCCATCCATCCGCCAAGAAAAGCTTCGGCAAAAAACAGCCCGATCACCCCAAAGAAAATCATGAGTCCGGCATACAACAACCAGCCAACCGACAGCGCATTGAAGCGCCGCTCCAGGTAGCTCAGGTTCGGAACAGGGATGATTCCCGGTTGCACGTCTACTACGTTTGTCCGCCCACACTGAGGGCAAAAAGCCTGTCCCGCGACTAAAGCCTGTCCACATCCACCGCAATACATAAGCGCCTCCAACCCTTCCGGCACTAAAACCTAATTTCCGGCTAACGATAGGTACGCGCTCTCCATCTTTCTTGTTCCATAATCCATACTTTGCCCCTGGCTTAATCAGGATCCAACTTTTGAGGGGATGATGCCCAGTCCGCCCTGCCGCGCAGCAATCGCCCGCTGAAAAGTCTCCGCAATTCGGCGAGATTTCGTCACAAAAAGCGCGGCATGTGCGGGCACAAGCTGCTCCGATGCAGTTTCAGCAAAGAGCGCCAGCCACCGCTCAAAATGCTCACGATTCAGTTTCGGCAGCCTCAGGTGTGTTTCCAGTGGATTGCCTTTAAAAGAGCCTGTGCCCAGCATGGATGAGGCCCAGAAATCCTTCAGCAGGGCGAGATGCGCGGGCCAGTCCTCCACCTCCTGCAGGAAGATTGGACCAATCAATGGATCGAGCTGGACCTTGCCATAAAACACGTCTACAAGGTTATCGATCTCGGCCAGTGTGATCTGCGGCGTTGAATCTGCGGATAGATTACTCATACTTAACAAGATGCGCTCCCCAGGCTCCTGGTGACAGAAATCCTGCGCCGGTCTGTCTTCTGCAACGATAGATTGCACTTGTAATACAGGCTCTTCGCATACCAGCTACGATAGTTACAGTATGCCGCCGCCTGACACACATCCAGATTTCCCACTCGCTTCCCTGCTCGATCCCATCCCCGCACCCGTTACTCACCTCGATGCGCACTCTCTGGAGTGGAAGCCGTTTCTCACGTTGCTGGCAACCTACTCCGCATCGCGACCGGGACGCACATGGATCGAGGCGCTGACTCCCTCGACGGATCCAGCCTGGATTGAGCGGCAGCATCAACTGATCGTTGAACTTCGCAGCCTGCTCAACTCCGCGGTGAGCATCCCGCTAGGCGGCCTGTTCGATCCGACACAACTCGCGGCCAAATCCCAGATACCCTCCGCGGCGATGGAACCGGAAGAGCTTCAGGCCATTGGCCGGCTGGCGAACGATATCGGCGCCTGGCAGGCAATCATGCGCAACCCGCCCGCCAGCGCTGCGAATGTCATCTTCGGGCTGCAGGATGCCAGCTCCGCACTCACCGTCGATCTGCGTCCACTCGCGGAATCCATCGACCGCAAGCTGCTGCCCGATGGCACTCTTGCTGACGATGCCAGCCCTGAGCTTTCCCGCATTCGCAATGACCAGCAGCGCCAGCAGAGAGTCATCGAAGAATCCCTGCGCTCGGCCCTGCGTAAGCTCTCCACCGATGGCCATACCCAGGACGATCTGATCACGATTCGCGGCGATCGCTTCGTCATCCCAGTCAAATCCGAGCAGAAGCGGCGCGTATCCGGAGTCGTTCACGGAGCCAGTTCGTCCGGCCAAACAGTGTATGTCGAACCGCTCGAAACGATTGAGCAGAACAACGAGCTCGTTCGCCTTCTCGAAGAAGAGCAGGCTGAGATTCATCGGATCTTCGTTGCCCTCACGCGTCTCGTGGGCGGTTACGCCGAACAACTCGTGGCCGGTGCGCGCGTTCTGGCCCTGGTTGATTCTCTACAGGCACGTGCCCGTTTCAGCATGGACTACGACTGCGTTCGCCCTGTCTTTTCAGTCGATCCGGCTACTGCTGTTTTCCGTCTTGAATCCGCTCGACATCCACTCCTGGAGAAACGGCTTCGCGCCTCCGGCGGCAGCATCGTCCCTCTGACACTTCAGCTTGAGTCATCGGCACGACAACTCATCATCTCCGGCCCGAACACCGGCGGCAAAACAGTTACCCTCAAGACCACGGCGCTGCTCGCCATCATGGCCCAGGCTGGAATCCCTGTTCCTGCAACAGCGGCCACGCAGCCTGTCTTCACTGCATTCCTTGCGGACATCGGCGATGCTCAGTCCATCGAACAGGCCCTCTCGACCTTCTCCGCACACATCACGAATATCGATCGTCTATCGCGCCTGGCCACGCCATCTGCGCTGGTTCTTTTGGACGAGCTCGGTTCGGCCACGGACCCCGATGAAGGCTCTGCGCTGGCCGTGGCGATTGCCGCCTACTTCCTCGGCTCCGGAGCATGGTCACTCATCTCCACGCACCATACGTCGTTGAAAGTCTATGCAGCGAATACACGCGGTGTCGTCAACGCAGCGGCCGGTGTGGACGAGCTGACACTGGCCCCCAACTACCAGCTTCGCCTTGGTGTTCCGGGAGCTTCCGCGGGCATCCAGACCGCCGAACGGCTCGGCCTCAACCTGGATATTATTCGCGCTGCGCACGACCGGCTCGGCACCCAGCAGGTAGATATCGCACGGTTCCTTCAGAGCCTGCATACGCAACTCGTTGAGCTTGAGGCAGAACGCAAAGCTGCCCGCGCTGAGCAGTACAGCCTCAACCAGGAACGCGCACGCCTCGCTCGTGAAGGCGACGTCGAACTCAAAAAGCGCACACGCGAACTGGAACTAAAGCTTGGCTCTCTGCTGAAGGATTTCGAATTTCAGATGCGCCAGGCAGTTGCCGCAATCGATGATCGCACCGCTCAGCTCAAGCTCTCCAAGGAGTCTGAGCGCCGCATCCAGCGCCTGCGCCGGGACTTCGAAGAGCAGTTCAATTCGACGGTTGTCGCGCATAAATCAGGGGCGGACGTCGGCGATCCGAATGCCCAGCCTCACGTCGTGCGAAACATAGCGATCGGCGACCAGGTGCGCATCAAGAGCATGAACAAGATCGGCACCGTCGCGCGGGAAGTGGAAAAGGATCTCTATGAAATCTCACTCGGCGCGTTGAAAATGCGCATCAAGCGCGACGATATCGCCGAAGTGGTCAATCCGAACAAAGCCGATCAGAAGCAGACTCCTCTGAGCGCCGTCGCGCGGCAAAAGGGCGTTCGCGTAACCGTGACCAGCAGCGGATCGGAGGATATGAAGTCCGAGATCAACCTCATCGGTCATACCGTGGATGAGGCGACACACGAGTTGGAGAAGTATCTCGATCAGGCATTCCTCGCTGGCCTGCCGACCGTTCGCGTGATTCATGGCACCGGCATGGGCATTCTGCGGCGCGCTTTGCGCGAGTTCCTCCGCACTCATCCGCACGTCGCTTCCATCCAGGAGCCTACCCACCAGGAAGGTGGTGCCGGTGCTACCACCGTTACCCTCCGCCAGTAGGTCTGGTCCACCTGCCTCACCCACGATTTCTAAAATGCCGCGATTGGACAGGCATCTATAGAAATCCGCTGTCAGATGTTACGTTGAATCAGAGCGCAATCCGCTCCCACCGTCGCCAGATCAATCCATGAGGCCTCAGTGAAAACCACCACTAAGCTCAATAATATTCAGTTGTTGCGTGCGTTTGCAGCGGTTGCTGTGGTTGTGTTTCATACCGGCTTTGCATTTCCTAGCATGCGCCCGTTCGGCTCGTTTGGTGTGGATGTATTCTTTGTCATCAGCGGCTACATCATGGCCCGCATCCTTGACCCGGCGAGTGACTCCAGCAGCGATTTCTTCTTCCGCCGCCGCGTTTTGCGCATCGTACCGCCATACTGGTTCTTTACGTTGCTTCTCTTCCTGGCGTCGCTGTGTATTCCCCAACTGATGGGCTCAACTCGCGCCGACGGCTTCGATCTTGTCAGAAGCCTCCTGTTCATTCCTTTTACCAAGGGAAGCGGCCTTATCCAGCCCCTGTTGTTCATCGGCTGGAGTCTTAATTACGAGATGTATTTCTATCTCACCCTGGCCATAGGATTACTCATTTACAAGCGCTATGCGGTTTGGATTGGCTCATTCCTCGTCATCGCGGTCATGCTCGTCTCCGCCCATTTCGCCGCACAAAGCGTGGCTGCCCAGTTTTATTCACGTGAGATCGTTCTGGAATTCATCCTCGGCATTCTCAGCTATTACCTCTGCCGCGCATTCCCTGATCACGTTGCGCGGAGGATTCGCTGGCCTTCTTTGATCGTGTGTATTGCCGCCGCATTGCAATTGATCGCGATTCAAGGGATTTTCCCGCCGTTGCGTCCTCATTTGCCTCTGGAGCGTGTTCTGACGCTGGGTATCCCCTCCTTCTTACTCGTTGTGAGCGCGAGCCTGCTGTCTCAGGGCAAATGGGATACAAAGTTTGCTTCGCTGGTTCTTATCGGCGACGCAAGTTACATCCTCTATCTTGTCCATCCTTATTGCGAATACTCAATTGGACGGACCCTGGGGAAATACCACGACTGGTTGAAACTCGATTCCGTGTGGAGAGCTTTGATTCTCGTTACGGTCTCCATTCTCGTGGCAGTGCTGATCCATCTCTACGCCGAAGGCCCGGCCGTTCGCTTCCTCAACCGCAACTTTGGCGGTAAGCGGAAATCTGTCGAGTTCATCACACCGGCCGCCTAAGCTCTCGCACCAGATCATGGCATGGTGCAAAGTTGTTACCCTGAGTGCAGTGACAGAAACCGCCTACATCGCTCTCGGCTCCAACCTTCCCAGCCCCGCTGGCTCGCCGCAAGAGACGCTCTCCGCAGCGCTGACACGGCTTCGCGGACTGGGCAGTCTAACCGCCTGTTCCTCGTTTTACCTCACGCGGCCGGTCGGCTATGCGGATCAGCCGTCATTTCTCAATGCCGCGGCTGCGCTCCAGACCAGCCTTGAACCTCAGGCCCTTCTGGAACATCTGCTGGAAATCGAACATAGCTTCGGCCGCGACCGCACCAACGGCATTCCGAACGGCCCGCGCACGCTCGATCTCGACCTCATTCTCTATGGAGATCGAATCATTCATACCGAGACGCTTCATCTCCCCCATCCCCGCATGGCAGAACGGTCTTTTGTACTCGTTCCGCTGGCTGAAATCGCGCCAGACGTCATGCATCCAATCCTGCACAAGACTATGGCATCCTTGCTGAAGGGCTCGCCACACTTAGAAGAGGATTTTCCCAATGGCACTCGGTTTGCTTCTCCTGGGTTTGCTTCTCCTGTCTGTCCGGACCCTGTCTGCCCCGATCCGATCGGTTCGGATCCAGTCGATTCCGATCAAGCCAGACCAGATCAAACAGACCAGGATTTCATCCCGCCCTCTTAACCGGATCAGCGTTGTTTTCCGGGTTTCCGCGCTCGCTCCAGCGATGCTCCTATCCCTGGTTTTCTCCTGCGCATCCGCATGGGCTCAGCAATCTTCGTCTACCCCTGTTGCAACCGATCGTACGTCCGATCCGGCGCCAACCAAGGCACCGGTTACGCCCAGCACACCAGTGACAGCCAGCGTGGTCGATGCCATGGGTTCTCCTGTCTCCGGCGCTCGCGTTCTTGACTGCTCCGGCAGCCTCCTCGGCACCACCGACGCGGCTGGCCGCCTGGCACTTGCCTATTCCTCAAGTGTCCGTTCCTTAAGCTGCCCGGTCACGATTGAGGCGCAGGGATTTTCTACACGCAAAGCGCAATGGCAGGCAGGCATTCCGATCACTCTGGATCTCAGTTCAGTCCGCGAGAATATTTCCGTCACCGCATACCGCACACCTATGGGCGATCTCGAAAGCCCGGTCAGCACGCGCCTGCTCACGCAAACCAATCTCCAGCAAGCCGCACCGATCACGCTCGACGGCCAGCTACGGCTTGTCCCCGGTGTCGAAACATTTCGCCGGTCGAGTTCGCTGGTTGCCAACCCATCGTCGCAAGGGCTAAGCCTGCGAGGACTAGGATCTACATCCGCAAGCCGCACTCTCGTCACGCAAGACGATGTTCCGCTGAATGACGCCTTTGGCGGCTGGATTCATTGGGAGGAGTTGCCGGAGCTTTCCATCCGCAGCGTGGAGCTGGTGCGTGGCGGAGCCAGCGACCTCTACGGATCCAGTGCTATTGGTGGCGTGGTGAACGTTATTCCTATTCGGCCAACCGGCAATTTCGCCGAGCTTAACTCCAGTTACGGCTCCGAAAATACCTACGACGACAGCCTCCTCGTCGAGGGCCATCATGGCCGCTGGGGAGCGATGGCCACGGGTGGCGTTATCGGCACCGATGGCTTCACCCAGCTTTCTCCTGACGTGCGCGGCCTGGTGGATATTCCGTCCAATGTTCACGCACAGAATGGCCTCATTCTCGCTGATCATCAGCAGGGCAACCTGCGCCTTTTCCTGCGCGGCAGCATTATGAATGAGGCCCGAGGCAATGGCACGCCCGTCCAGACCAATGGCACTCGGCTGTGGCGTTACTCCACCGGCAGCGACTGGACCAATGCCAGTGGCGGCGCTCTGACCTTCCGCGCCTACGGCTCCGCCGAGCATTACCGCCAGACTTTCTCAACCATCGCCTCGGACCGCAATTCCGAATCGTTGAACCGCTTTGTACGCACGCCGGATGATGAAATGGGAGCCGTACTGCATTGGAGCCAGCCTCTCGCTCCCGGATTACTTCTCGTAGCTGGCGCCGACACACACGACGTACGAGCGCTGGACGAAGAGACCACGTACAAAGGCAATGTCACCAGCCCCATCAATCTCAGCGACCGTCAGCGCCAGACCGGAGCCTACGCCGAGTTGCTTTACATACGCCAGGCGTGGACCATCAGCGCCTCTGGCCGCATCGATTGGTTCAGCAACTTTGACGGCGTGCGCATTCAACCTGCCCAGGCGCCGCTTGCCCAGTTTGGCGAACGCGTCTTCGATCCTCGCCTGGGCATATCCCGTAAGCTCGGTCAGCACTTCGCTCTTTCGGGCAACGGCTTCCGCGCTTACCGCGCTCCCACACCAAACGAACTCTATCGCTCGACCCAGGTGGGCAGCCTGCTGACTCTGCCGAACAACAATCTGCGCAGCGAACGCGCCACAGGCTGGGAGACGGGTATCGCCATGGAGCAGCGCTGGGGCACGCTGCGCACAAGCTACTTCTGGACCCGCGTCAACCGCCCCATCACCGCCCTGACGACCGATCCGACATCGAACCCAATCCAGCTCACGCGCGAAAACCTGGGCCGAATCGAGAGCCGCGGCATCTCTGCCGATCTTGAGCTACAACCGGCACGATGGATGACCATCAACACCGGCTACCAATACACAAACGCCACAGTGACCCAGTACGCCCAGCAGCCTCAGCTCGTTGGCAACTGGATTCCCCAGGTAGCGCACCAGATGGGCACCCTGCAGATTCGCGGCTACCGCCGTGCCATCGGCACACTCAGCCTGCAAGGCAAAATCAGCGGACGTCAGTTCGATGACGACGCCAATACCTACCTGCTGCGTGGCTATTTCAAGCTGGACGCATACGCTTCTCACGATATCGGCCAGCGCTGGGAAATTTACTCGTCCGGCGAAAACCTCTTCGACCGCTCAATCGACGTCGGACGCACACCGCTGCTCACACTTGGCACTCCGCGAGTCGAGCGCATCGGCTTTCGCCTCAAACTCGGCGCTCCCGGCAAATAGCTTAACCGGGCAGCAAATAGTTCAAACAGGCAGCAACGGAATCTAAATCTGAAGCGAAAGCGTCATCGGGTCCTGCTCCACCCAGCGGTCGTACCAGCACCAGCTACCACGCATCTCGGGGACATGCAGCAGGCCGTGTCCATCGGTGCAGACCATCTCCATGCCGCTCCAGTAAAGAAAGTTGTACGATGGCCGGCCAACCCGCATCGGCTGGCTCAGCAGGCGCAGGCATTTCTGGCATCGCTGTTCCTGATTAAGGAGTGCCCAGCGCAAGCCAACCGTCACCACGACGGTCGAAAAGATCAGCTCACCCCAGTCCGAATAACGGCCCAGGGCCGCTCGCATTGGAACGAGAGCCATCATGGTTGTCAGAAAGCCAAGCGCGAGCGTCAGGATCATCTTGGCGACTAGAAATAAGTTCCATCGCGCACGCGCCGAGAGACGCAGCCTGCCGACATGCTGGCCCTCGCACCGCAGCGGTCGCAGCGGATATGTCGCCATCGCCACAAAGATCGCCGGTAGAGCCACAAAGATGAAGCAGCCGAAAAAATGCCGCCCCAGGATGTGCAGAAACGTATGCCAGGAACCGAGCAGCGTAAACTCTGTTACCGCGCTCAGCAGGCAATACAGCGAGAGAACGGTAAGGCACCATCCCGCAGAGCCGCGAGCGCTGGCTCGCAGCCAGTCAACCCTCAGCCATCCAGCGTCGGCAATCAGTCCGTAGCCAAGGCTCAGAGCCTCAGACAGAGCGCCGTGTGCCGGTCTCGCTCGTCGCGAGCCATTCTGCAACTGCCACAACTCGGCACGCCACTCCTGCGCCCACTCCGATCGTTTTTGCGCCGGTACCAGCAGCTCGGCGATTGGAAATGCCCACCGGTCCAGCTTCTGCATCAGTCGCTGGCGTGCTGCTCGTGGCCCATTTTGGCTCGACGCGAAATCTTCTCTGCGAAGGCTCATTGAGTCTTCACCATCTTCTCCGGAAGCAGCCGTGAAAGGAGTGGATATCGCCTCGTGGCGGTCGACTCTGCCTCTTTGCCCGCCCGGGTAAGAGAGTAGTACCGCCGCGCGGGCCGCTGCTCCTTCAAAGCATCTTCCTCCGCTTCCCAGTTCGAAGAAACGAACTCATCCCGCTCCAGCCGCCGCAATGCCGGATACACCGTGCCGCTCGGTAACCCGGTGACTTCCATGATCTCGAAGCCGAACTGATATCCAAGGCTCAGCGCCTTCAGGATGATCGCAACGGTATGGGACAACTTGCCTGCACTCATATTTCCGTACTCATAGCCTGCTCGCAATCAAGATACCTGAATCCGATACCTAAAGTCTGCACTTGACGTTTTCATGAGAAGTGTACTACATAGGGTATGTCGAGTAAATGACCGTCCGCAAACTGGAGAGTCCATGCTGGAAGTGAAAAATGTCACCAAACGCTACCGCACTATCCCCGCCGTGCAAAACGTCAGTTTCCTGCTCAAACAAGGGGAGATTCTCGGCTACCTCGGCCCCAATGGCTCGGGTAAATCGACTACCGTCAAGATGATTACCGGCATGATCGAGCCCAGCGACGGCGTGATCCTCTTTTGCGGAAAGAATATCCATGACGATTTAGCGGGATTTCGCGCCCATCTCGGCTATGTCCCAGAAGAAGCGCAGGTCTACACCCATCTCTCCGGGCTCGAATACCTGCAACTGGTTGGCCGCCTCCGCGGCATGCCGGAAAAACTCATTGACACCAAGGCTCGCGGATTGCTGCAGCTTTTTTCTCTCGAAGCCTCGCAATACTCCGCTATCTCCGACTATTCCAAAGGCATGAAGCAGCGCGTCCTGCTCTCTGCCGCACTGCTGCACGATCCGCAACTTCTCATCTTCGATGAACCTCTCTCCGGGCTCGATGCCGTCACCGCTCGCCTCTTCAAAGACCTGCTGGTCCTGCTGGCCCGCGAAGGCAAAGCTATCCTCTACATCTCTCACGTGCTCGAAGTTGTAGAGCGCGTCTGCGACCGCGTCATCATCCTCGCGAAAGGCAACGTCGTAGCCGACGCCTCACCCAGCCAGCTCACCGAACTAACCAGCCTGCCCGATCTTGAAAGTGTCTTTGCCCAGCTCGTTCAACAGAC
This sequence comes from Acidicapsa ligni, assembly GCF_025685655.1. Taxonomy (NCBI): domain Bacteria; kingdom Pseudomonadati; phylum Acidobacteriota; class Terriglobia; order Terriglobales; family Acidobacteriaceae; genus Acidicapsa; species Acidicapsa ligni. The sequence continues at coordinate 307,071 of NZ_JAGSYG010000001.1, forward strand.
AGACACAGAACAAGTCGCCCGCGACCTGGTGCAGGTCATGAAGGTTAACCATGCCCAATAACAAGATTCGCAGCCGAACGCTCTACCATCATTTCTTCCGCCGCTTCTTCGACAACGACACGCTCTCTCTTGAAGCGGAAACGGAAACGACGGTCATTCGTGCGCTCTGTACCTGCGCCGTGCCCGCGCTGATGGTCGCCTTCTGGCTGTTTGCCCACTATGCCAATCGCCCGGTCTGGGCGGTCGCCGCGGATCGATATTTCTTCGTTCTCTACTCCTTTGTCGTCATGGGCGCGGTTGCTACTTTTCAGTGGGACATGCTCTTCCCCGATCGTGCTGATTTTCTAATCCTGCTGCCGATGCCGCTTAAGTCACGAGATCTGTTTTACGCCAAAGGGAAAGCAGTGCTGAGCTTCCTTGGCATGTTCCTGGTTGCGGCCAATCTCTTTGGACTGATTTTCTTTCCTGCTGCCAGCACACCCAGAGGCGGAAGCTACTTTCATTGCGCATGGGCTCACCTGGTTGCGGTTACACTTGCGGGCATCTTCGCAGCACTCGTCATGCTTGCGATCAAGGGCGTCATGCTGTGTGTCTTGCCGTCACGATGGTTCGGGCTGATTTCGCCCATATTGCAATCGCTTTCGATTACCGTTCTACTGCTCGTCCTCTTCCTCTATCCGCTGCTTGCCAGCCACATGCAGATGCTTCTGGAAGGCCACGCCACATTCGCCGGCTTTATTCCGCCACTCTGGTTTCTCGGCCTCTATGAACAACTCCTCTACGGCAGCTCAGCGCCGGCGGGTGCCTATGCGCTGGAGTCCATCGGCCTGTACGCAACGGCGGCAGCAGCCTCGCTCGCAGTACTCACCTATCCGCTGGCCTGGTCGCGTCAGAAAAAGCGCGCACTCGAAGGAGCATCCAAAGCGCGGGGACAAAGCAGCAGTGTCATCGCCAATCTGCTGCACCGGACTTTGCTCTCAAGGCCGCAACAACGCGCTATCTTCCACTTCATCAGTCAGACCATTACCAGGAGCACGCGGTATCAGGTGTACCTCGCGATCTATTCCGGAGTAGGCTTTGCGCTGGCTCTGTGCAGCGTCCTTACTCTGCAGGTCTTGCCGAATAACTCCACCGGCAAACTGTCCTTCGCGCTCTCAAATTCCGGTCTCCACGCAGTCCTGCCTCTGCTCCTGTTCTGGCTCGTAACCGGCCTGCGAGCCGCTTACGCCTTCCCGGTGGACATGCTCGCTCGCTGGGTCTTTCCTATCAATCTTCCCTATCCGGGCAACGACGCCAAGGCAGCTAAAACCTGGGTTCTGCTTTTCTGCGGACTTATCACGAGTGCGGTCTTCTGCATCCTTCTGGCCCTCAAGTGGAGTTATCTCGACCTCGCCCTTCAAGCCATTTATGGAACCAGTCTGTCTCTGCTTCTCGCCGATCTCTTCTTCGTAGGCCGCACACAGATTCCCTTCACACGCCCTCGCATGCCCGGTCGCACCAATCTGCCCATCGTCTTCACCCTCTATGGCGCAGTCTTCCCGCTGCTGGTCATTTTTACCGTAAAGCTGGAGATTGCAACCGAAACGAAGCTGCACATTCTCGCCTGGATTCTCTTCGGCACGGTGACCGCGCACGTCCTGCTTAAAATCGCCGACTATCTCGCGCAGAGGGGCATTATTGGCGGCTTTCCTGAGGATGAAGGCGATGAGGGTCCGCAAACGCTGGGCCTGTTCTTATGAAAAGATCCGCAGCGCTTATTCTTCGCCAGTGCTTGCTCTTCGCCAGCACTACTCTTCGAGCGATCGCCACATCACCAATGCGTCCACGAATCCCAGCACGGGATGTTGAAACGCGCGGGGCAAACGGCCAACTTCCGTGAAGCCATGCCTCTGCCACAGTTGCACGGCTCGCTCATTGGTGCTCACCACGAAGTTGAACTGCATCGCGCGAAATCCGACAGCGCTACCGAACCCCAGCGAATGCTCGCACATCCTGCTAGCCACACCGCGGCGGCCAGCCCACTCCGCCGTGACATAGCCGCAATTGCAAACATGCGATCCACCGCCGCGCTGGTTGGCGCGCAGATAGTACGAGCCAACTACCGCCCCGTTCTCCTCAGCGACAAAGACCCAGTTTCCTGGCGCAAACCAGTATTCCAGCGCTGCCTCGTTCGGCATATCCGTGGGCAACGCAAAGACTTCTCCAGCGCGAATGACCGGTTCCAGAATCTCCCACAGATTCTCCCAATCGCGAATCACCGCATTGCGAATCTCGATCATCTCTAAAGTCTACAAAATACGCGATGTCCGATGCCTTGCTTACAATTTGCCCCTACTTTGCTACCTTTTGTGGAGAGGAAGAATATTCATGAGCAATTGTCCGCCAATGACCTTTGAAGGCATCTCAGCAGCCCAATATGCAATCCTGCTCCAGACTGCGCAATCCCAGGGACTCAACCTCACCGGCGAATCCGGCAGTACAAGCTATCAGGGCATGGACTTTACCTGGAACTACGATCAGGCAAACCAGACGCTTGCCATCCAATGCACCGGAAAGCCCATCTTCATCCCTTGCAGCATGATTGAAGCCAAGGTCCGTTCCGTAGTCGGCTAAGCAAATACAATCGAACTGTGGCTTTCCGTTTCGAACTCCTCAACACCCAGTCTTCCGGCCTCGGCAGCGCTCGGCGCGCTCGCCTTCACCTGCCCCACCAAACAGTGGAAACCCCTGTCTTCATGCCCGTTGGCACGCAGGGCACCGTCAAAGCTGTGCCGCAGAGCATTCTTGAAGAATTGGGCCCAGGCAGGCAGGGCGCGCAGATCATCCTCGGAAACACCTATCACCTCTATCTCCGCCCCGGTCACGATCTCATCGCGCGTCTCGGTGGCCTGCACAAATTCATAAGCTGGCCCCGCGCCATGCTCACCGATTCAGGCGGCTTCCAGGTCTTCAGCCTTTCAAAGCTCCGCAAGATCTCCGGCGAAGGCGTCAAATTTCGCTCGCATCTCGACGGCAGCAGCCACATGTTCTCGCCCGAACACTCCATGGACGCTCAGATAGCTCTCGGCGCGGACATCTGCATGGCCTTCGATGAATGCACCGAATATCCCGCTGACGAAACTCGCGCAGCCGAAAGCCTGAAATACACCATGGCCTGGGCTGCCCGCAGTTTGCAGCACTTTCGCGCCAATCAGCACAAAGTTCCGTGGCACGGCGACGCAAGCCTCGCCAACCCGACAAATCCCGACGGCAGCCCGGCCAGCCAATCCCTCTTTGGAATCGTTCAGGGCGGCATGTATCCGCATCTGCGCCGTGAAAGTGCAGAGCGCTTGGTCGAGATGAATTTTGACGGCTACGCCATCGGCGGCCTCAGCGTTGGCGAGCCCCGCGAGCTCACCCGCGAAGTCATCGCCACCGTTCTGCCGCTGCTCCCGGCGGACAAGCCGCGTTATGTCATGGGTGTTGGCTTCCCCGACGAGATCGTCGAATACGCTCGCATGGGCGTCGACATGATGGACTGCGTCATCCCTACCCGCGCCGCCCGTCACGGCCTGCTCTTTACGTCGCAAGGCCGCATGAATATCAAGAATCGCCAGTTCGCCGAAGACCCAAATCCCCCCGACCCCAACTGCACCTGCATGACTTGCAGCCGCTACAGCCGTGCCTATCTGCGCCACCTGATGCAAACCGGCGAACCCCTGGGCGGGACGCTTAATTCGATCCACAATCTTGCTTTCTATCTGACAACAATGGCAAACCTTCGCCAGGAACTCGAAGGATCTACCCCCACCAGCTAAGGAGAATCAGCGATGTCCAGGACCAAATGGGCCGAAGTCGACAGCTACCTAACGGACAAACTCATCTCGCCCGATCCTGTCCTCAAAGCAACTCTCGCCGCCAATGCTACCGCCGGTCTTCCATCGATCGACGTATCTCCAACGCAGGGCAAATTTCTTCACATGCTGGCCACGATTCAAGGGGCAAAGCGCATCCTTGAAATTGGCACCCTCGGCGGCTACAGCACCACCTGGCTGGCACGCGCGCTACCTCCCGAAGGCCGCCTTATCTCGCTCGAATTCGCCGCCAAACATGCGACTGTAGCTCGCGAAAATATCGCACATGCCGGTCTATCCGAAATCGTAGAAATCCGCATTGGCCCAGCCGCGGAATCCCTCGCTCAGCTTCACGCAGAAGGAACTGCGCCATTCGATCTCATTTTCATCGACGCCGACAAACCGAATAATCACACCTACCTCGAATGGGCCTTGAAGTTCTCCCACAAAGGCACGATTATTCTCATCGACAACGTGATCCGCAACGGCGAAATCTCGAACGCACAAAGCACCGACCCCAACGTTACGGGAACACGTGCGATGTTCGAGATAATTGCCGCTAACCCGCGACTGCAAGCCACCACGCTGCAAACCGTAGGGAGCAAAGGCTACGACGGTTTCACCCTGGCCATCGTTTTGTAGGGCAAAATGGCGGGTGATCCATCGTCTTCATCCGCCACATTTCAGGGTGCACAAATCCTGCCTGAGCCTGTCCGCATTCGATGACTGCCCCAGCTCGGCTTCGACTGCGGCATGCTCGCTCACCCATATTGGCACCGCTTTTGCCAGCACTCTTCTACCCTCTATAGTCAATCTCAACACCTTGCTGCGACGGTCACCCTCCTCCGCCTCAAGAGTTAGCAGATCGCGCCCGTATAGCACGCGTGCCGCGGCAGTGAGTGTCGTCCGGTCCATCCCCAGCAGTTCTGCGACGGAGCTGACCGTTGCCCGCGGCACTCCCGGCAAGTTGGGCCGATTCAGGCTCATCAGCAGCGAGAATTGCCCATTGGTCAACCCAACCGGCCTCAAAGCCATATCGAACCGCCGGGCCAATATCCGCGCAGCTCTTTGCACGTGCAGGCATAAACAGGTGTCGCGCACCAGCAACGTCGTGGAAAACGGAATCTCGATAGCCTGACCTTCCCTGGCTTGCACAGCAAATTCATTTGACATGTCTAGGATTATGTTGATATCAACTTACCCAGTCAAATCGACGCTCTGAAATCGGCGCGTCCTGAAAGATAGGAGATTTCCGCAATGTCTAATCCACAGGGAAAATTCGGCTGGTATGAGTTGATGACGACAGACACCGATGCCGCCGGCGCCTTTTACAGCAACGTAGTTGGCTGGACCACGCAGGCAGTCGGCGGCCCCGACATGCCTTACACCACCTTCAACATCGGCGGCACCGGGGTGGCCGGGATGATGAAGCTTCCCGAAATGGCAGGCTCCAAACCATCCTGGATCGGCTACATCCATGTTGACGACGTCGATGCCTATGTCGATAAAGTCACAGCAGCAGGCGGCAAACTCCATAAAGCTCCATTCGATGTTCCTGGCATGCTTCGCCTTGCCGTCTTCGCGGATCCGCAGGGAGCTGCGTTCATTCTCTTCACGTCCAACCCTGCTATGCCGACGCCGCCCAATCGCCCAGCCGCTGGCTCTCCTGGCACAATAAGCTGGCACGAGCTGATGGCAACCAACGGCGCTGCCGCATTCGACTTCTACACCAAGCTCTTCGGATGGGCAGAGGCAGGTTCAATCGACATGGGGCCGATGGGCGCCTATCAAATGTTCCTCCAGGACGGAAAACCCTCGGGGGGCATAATGACAAAACCGGCCGAGGTCCCGGCTCCATTCTGGACATTCTATTTCCAGGTTGACAACATCAATGCAGCCATCGAACGCCTGAAAGCTGGCGGTGGAAGCGTCATCAATGGACCACATCAGGTTCCGGGCGATGACTGGATCGTACAAGCCCTCGACCCGCAGGGCGGCATGTTCGCGCTTGTCAGCAAAACCGCCTGACCGTCCGACGACTATTCAACGACTTGCAGGCAATCCACCGAAACTCCGGGGCGTGGCACTAAACTACATGCCCCGGTTCACTCCTCTCTTTCCTTCCAACGCTCAGTGTGTTTGGATGGAAAGCATGCACCCATTTCGCCTGCCATGCAGCACGGGACTGGCTGTTCTGGCTGCAGCCCTCTTTATTTCGTTCCCTCTCTTTGCCCATGCCGCCACGCAACCGGCTCCGCCTGCGCAGGAAACGGGTTTCCTCAACCGCACTCTCGAGATTCATGGCGTTCCCTACAAATTTCAGGTCTATCTCCCTGAGGAGTATCGCCGACCCGACCCTCACGCGAAACCTGCGAAAGATGCCAGCAAAACCGTCCGAAAATGGCCCATCATCCTCTTCCTGCACGGTCGCGGAGAGCGCGGCAGCGAGGGAATGTGGCAAACCCAGATCGGTCTCCCGCAACAATTGCGGGACCATCCGGAACGCTGGCCCTTCGTCGTCGTCATGCCCCAGTGCCCCCAGCGCCATTTCTGGACCGACCCCGACATGCTGCAGATGGCCATCGCAAGTCTTGACCAGGAGCAGCGCGAGTTTCAAACCGATCCAGACCGCACTTATCTGATGGGCCTCTCTCTCGGCGGCTACGGCGCCTGGGAGCTTGCCAGCCAGTATCCCCATCGCTGGGCAGCGATCGCGCTTGCCTCCACGGGCATCTTCTGGAGTTACGCTCCGGACCGTTGGCGCGAGTCTTCAACCCTGCCAGCCGAGTACGCGCGACGGCTCGGACGCACCCCGATCTGGCTCTTTCACGGGTCAGACGACACCACGGTCATCCCCCGCCAAAGCGAGTTGATGTTCGATGCCTTCAAGGCCTCGAACGGGCATGTCCGTCTCTGGATTTTCCAGGGACTGAAACACGATTGCTGGACCCGTGCCTTCAATGAACCTGAGTTACCGCGCTGGCTGCTCTCTCACTACCTCAATTCGTTTGGACAACCGGTCCACACCACACCATTCGGTCAGCCGGCATCCACGGAAGGTCAGCTTCCTCCTCTCGCCGAGCACCTGCTGGTTCCACTCCACCCGCCTGCGATCAAACTTCCTCCATCGCTGCTGGACAGCTACGTCGGCGAATACCGTGACAGCAGCAACGTCCTCGTGGCAACCATTCAACGCCAGGGCGAACAGGTCTTCCTGCGCAACGGCCAGGGCGATGTCGCTGAAATTCAGGCGGAATCGCAGAACACCTTCTTCTATCCCACAGGAAGCCTGACCCGCCTCGCCTTCGAACACGATCCCCAGGGTCATGTAACAGCTATCCTCTATCACGATGACCGCCACGATGAGCGCTGGGAGAAGCGTAAGTAGAATCTCCGCCAAAATAGCCAAGGCCCGATCCCGCATCGCGTTCCTTGCCGGTATAACGGGACTCTACGCGGTTCAAGAGCAAGCCTGCCCACAAGCCTATTGCAGCCGTGGAGTTACGCTCGTCGATGCCCTGATGTGGTGCAGATTTCTAGCTCGGAACCCCCTGATGCGGTTTTTCTCTTAGCAGCACGTTTGCCGCCACCCAAGAATCCGGCTAGGGTGACACGTCACCCTAAATGCTATGCGTAGCATGGCTCTCTTTGCGGCAAGGATTTGCGGGTCAGGATGAGAGTTTAGAATGCGAAAGGGACTATGTGCATTTCTTGTTATGCTTCAATATCTCATACAGTAGAGATTGAGCCTCTTCCCTTTCGTCGTCGCTTAGATCGCTAGGGCTTAACATTAGAGCTTGTCGTAGCGGGCCCACAGCAACCTTCTGGCCGCTGCGCCCAGATTTGTACATCTTCGCTAGTTCAAGATATGCACTGCCCGCCCTCATTGCTATAGCCTTCTTGAACCAAGCCACTGCGGATCTGACCTTACCTTGCCTCCTTAAATCTATAGCTAGATTCAGTGCTCCAGACCTGTCTCCATTCTTATATGCCTCTTTATACCAGCGGGCAGCTTCCTCTGTGTTCCTCCCTATCCCTTTTCCATCTGAATAGAAATTGCCGAGGTTGAGCTGACTGCCAGCATGCCCAATCCGTGCGGCTTTCAAAAGACAGTTGAATGCCCTCTTAAACTCGCCCCGCTCCTCGTGTTCCTCGGCCACAGCAAAAAGCTTTTCCGGGTCCAACTCCTCTTTCAGTTTCACAGATTTCATATGGCTCCTTGCCGGGGCTTAATTTCAATCGATTCAGATTGCCTGCGCAGGTACATCTAGCTAAGATCAGCAATTCGGAAGGACTTGAAAAGCGAATAACCTCCACCACCAGGCTACTCCCTCCGCACCCGCTGCACCCGCAGTCGCAGCGGCTCCCGCGGCGTAGGCCCATTTGGGATCGCCGGGGTTAAGCCCGTATTGTTTTCCCCACTCAATGCTCTTGTTTATACGCTTCCCGGGGCCTTTGGGATCTTTCACTGACCATCCGACAATCTGACCGTTTTCTTTTCGCGGCTGCACACCCTTGGTTGGATTGGGGTTTTCATGCTGTGTCCCTCGCTCGCTCTTCATGCTGAAATACGCACCGGCTGCAAGTGCAGTTGCGTTGAATGCCCATTGGGGCGGTATGACATATGTATGGCCCGCGTTTGGCTGAATCGCTGGGCGAGTTTGTAGCTGAGGCGTAAAGTTTGGATCTGATGGAGGCTGAACCTCTGGGCCGGTATCGCCATTATTCGACGACGAACCCCTTCCGCTTGTAAGCCAACCCCACACTGCCCCCGCAGCAGCAGTAACCGCACAAGCCACGTCCTAAGTGGCTCCTCCGGGGCAGTCGAGATGTCCATCGTCATCTACATTCGTTATCGGATTATTCTTCACATACCCATAAAGATTTAGACTCTGTGGATTCTCCAAATCAGCGTATGGTACCGGCTCTGGATCGTCGTCATCGTCGTCGTAATCAGGGCTCATTAACCGGCCCATTGAACTCGCGTAGTAGCTGGCCCCGAAGTAGCCGTTACCTGATTCGGAATCCCGTTCTTTGCCGGTATAACGTGGCCCTTCCGAACAAAAAGCGGAGTGCGTCATACATGCATCTGTGGTGCGGATGCCGACCCTCTCCGTCTTCGGAGTAGAGCAAATCCGATGCACGATAGGCCGATGAATATAATCTCAACACTATGCTGGTACAGAAACCACGGAACGGATTTCTCCTCATTAGAGTGAAACCACAGATCATAGGCATTGGCCGCAAAAAGCAAGCAACCCAAAGCCGTCGTAGCCAAAGGCCATCTACGGAAGACGAACATCGACAATGAAGTCAAAGCCCACACGACTCCTACCGCATAGAGCAGAAGCGGTTGCCCCGGAAGCGGAAACCCCGAGAAGAGCAGAATAACGCCTTCGGTAGCAAGGCAAATTGCCATCAGAACCATGCAAAGAATAACCATCGTCCCACCTACCATTGTTTCGCTTCTGTGCCGGGCGCAAGAATGTGACCTCGGAATGGCGTCTGATCGCCCTTCGTTAGCCACAGCCGTAACGCGGCCGATCCGGATGCCTTCAGATTGCTTCGAGCGGCGTTGTATAACGCTTGATTGCAACCCTGGGCAGCGGATGCTTGCTGGAGGGTTAAAGTGGCGGATGAGCTAGTGTTGACCGAAGCATCGAGTCCAGCTGCCGCATAGCATTCGTCGTGAGCCTTACAAGCTCTGTCCATGACTCCGGTTGGGTCCCCCGCTCCTCCGGGGCCACAATAGTGCGTCATGAAAAACCGGTAATACGGAATATCTGATCCGCCAGTGAGATAGTGTGACGCGTTTGCGTATGCGATACCGAAATCCGCGAGATACCCTCCCACCCAAACAGACGTATCGGCGGTCATTCCTACTGCGGTTGCGGTTACGGAAACAGATTGATCAGATCCCGTTACGCCGTGCAATGTCAACGTTCCGTCTTGGTTTGAGCTTGCCCAATCAACACCTGGTGCATAGGTTCCAGGCGTCTCCCAGCGTCCACCCTGACCTTCACAACCACCTTGGTTGCCTGTCTGCTTATCATCTTCAGCGTCGAAACTCCCATCGTCCCAAACACACCGCAGTCCATCTGGGTCTATGTTCTTTAGTGGGTTGTTTTGAGCGTAGCTGTATAGGTTCAGGCTCTGGGGATTCTCTGGGTCGGCGTAGTAAAGCCCAGATGGATCTGGACTGGAGAAGCGGCCCATGCTGGAGGCGTAGTACCTTGCCCCGAAGTAGTCGTTTCCTGATTCGGAGTCGCGTTCTTTGCCGGTATAACGGGATGCGTTTAAAGCACAAGGGTACACAAAACTCGGAGTGCAGTCGTAGACGAAATCAGTTTGCATCATAGGGACGTGCCACCCTCAACCCGATGTCCTAGGCAGTGTACTTTTGATCCAAGCGAAACGTCTCTCCTCTAATAAAGAAGACGCGACCGGAATTCCGGTCGCGTCTTCGCATCTCAAAGTTATCTGAGAACTACCACTGCCCCCAGGCGCGGCTGATGTAGTCCGAAAGCGACATGCCTACGAGGATGAGAAAGGTAAAGATACCTGCTCCCACCGTCAGCTTCATCAGCTTTGAGCTGTACTTGATATGCATAAAGAACAGGATCACAAGCGTCGCCTTGATCACTGCAATCAGGATTGCCAGTACTGGATTCCATGGTCCTAATTCGAGGTACGAAGCCCCGATCGTAAGCGCCGTACCAAGCAGCAGGCAGCAAAAAATGGTGAAATAGGTCAGCGGCCCGACGATATGCTGCTCGTTTTCCGTGTGACCCGAGTCGGGATCATGATTTGCGAAATGTTCAGACATAACTCTTGTCCCCTGAGAGGTTCTTGCCGGAATTGCCTATCCAGCTACTGATGTCGGCTGATGAGATAAAGCAGAGGAAACAGGAAAATCCATACAATGTCGACGAAATGCCAATATAACCCAAAGTTCTCGACATAGGCGATATTCCCATCCATGTACCCGCCGCGAGTCGCCTTCCACAGCATTCCGCAAAGCAACGCAATTCCGATGATCATGTGAACCGCGTGCATGCCAGTCATAGCGAAGTAGAGCGAGAAGTAAACTTCCGTCTTCGCAGCCATATCCGGAGCCAGCGGCTTTTCGCCGCCCTTCAAAGCCTCCTGATCGGGATGAACAAATCCCTGTGCGTTGAAGGTGTGACCTGGAATGTGATGCTTGACATACTTTTCGTGGTACTCGTCCGCCTTGATCCCCAAAAAGCCCAGACCCAGGATAAGAGTCAGAACCAGGGAGATGATCAAACCCTGCCGGCGCTTGGTTTCCGCACACCAGACACCCATCGCCATCGTGAAGCTCGACGTAATCAGCACCAGCGTATTGAGACTGCCTTCGAAAATATTCAGCGTATGCGAAGCCGCTACGAACGCCGGGTAGTACCAGTTCCTGTAGATCAGATAGGCGGTAAACAAGCCGCCAAAGAACATGATTTCCGTCAGCAGAAATAGCCACATGCCAAAGCTGGCTGTTTCCTGCTGCTGCTCCAGTGACACAAAATGATGGCGCAGATATGCCGGGTGCTCACCATGATCGTGTCCTGACTCTGCTGTCGCGATCGCGTGACTATCCGACATGCGTCACCTCATGCTCTTTCTGGCGTTCCAGCCATTCATAGTCATATACGTCCTGCGTAACAATCGGAATCGTCGTAAAATTCTCGGTCAATGGTGGCGATTGGATCTGCCACTCAAGTCCCGTAGCCTGCCACGGATTGTTGCCCGCCACTTTGCCGTACTTGAGCGACCACACCAGGTAGATCATCGGCAGTAGATATCCCACGCCGAGAATCGTTGCACCCGCGGTCGAGAATACATTCAGCACCTGGAACTCAGGGGGATAGGCAGCATACCGTCGCGGCATGCCCAACATTCCCAGAAGAAACTGCGGGAAGAAGGTCAGGTTGAATCCGATGAAGGTCACAACAGCCGCGAGCTGCGAAATCTTCTCCGGATACATACGACCTGTCATCTTCGGCCACCAGAAATGGATACCCGACAGGAAGGCCATCAACATGCCGCCCACCATTACGAAGTGGAAGTGCGCCACGATGAAGTAGGTTTCCGTCAGATGGATGTCGGTACCGGCCGATCCGAGAAACACGCCAGTCAACCCGCCAATCGTGAACAACCCCATGAAGCCGAAGGCATACAACATCGGTGTCTCGAATGTAATCGAGCCCTTGTACAAAGTGAATGCCCAGTTGAAGATCTTGATTGCCGAGGGTACCGCAACCAGCATGGTCAGCAAGCTGAACACCAGTACGGCGTAGTTCGACACGCCCATGATGAACATGTGATGTGCCCAGACGAAGAAGCCGAATACCGCGATAGCCATCGAAGAAAATGCGACAGCGGTATAACCGAAAATCCGCTTGCGGCTAAAGGTGGAGATGACCTCAGAGATGACTCCAAATCCCGGCAGAATCATGATGTACACCGCAGGATGGGAGTAGAACCAGAACAAATGCTGGAAGAGAATCGGATCGCCGCCCTTGGTCGGATCAAAGACGCCAATGCCGACCGTCCGCTCCAATACCACCAGTACCAGGGTGATTGCCAGAACCGGCGTTCCCAACACCATCAGTACGGAGGCTGCATAGTTCGCCCAGACAAAGAGCGGCAGCTTGAACCACGTCATACCCGGCGCACGCATTCGGTGAACCGTCACGATAAAGTTGAGTCCGGTAAAGATTGAACTGAACCCGGCAATAAAGATCGCCAGGCCCGTCGTGACCACATTCGTATTTGAGAAGTGGGTCGACATCGGAGTCGTAAACGTCCAACCCGTATCGACGCCGCCCGTGATCATGGCCGCGAGGGTCATCGTGCCGCCAGCCAGATAGAGATACCAGCTAAGCAGATTGATCTTCGGGAAAGCCAGATCCTTTGCGCCGATCATGATCGGGATCAGGAAGTTTCCAAGCGTGGCAGGTACCGAAGGCACGAGGAACAGGAAGATCATAACCACGCCATGCATGGTGAAGATCTTGTTGTAGGTGTCCGAGGCCATCAGGTCCGACTGCGGAGTCAGCAGCTCCATACGAATCAAGCCTGCCAGCGCGCCACCGATGAAGAAGAAAAACGTGATCGAAATCAGATACAGGATCGCGATCCGCTTATGGTCGCCCGTCAGCAGCCAGCTAAGAAGCCCATTTTCATTCGTCAGATAATTGCGCTTTGGTACCCGCGCCGTTGACTGGTCGGGAAGACTTACGATTGTGCTCATGGCTTTGCTACCCCCTGCGCGCCGGCTGCCTTCTTGTCGGGAGATTCAGGCAGTAACGCACTCGTGTTCAACGTCTGCTGAACGCGGTAATTCGAGCTCAGGTTTTTGATGTATTCCACCAGAGAAATCAGCCCTTCTTCACTGATCTGCCCCTGGTATGTCGGCATGATCGGCGCATAGCCTTCGGTAATGTGCGCGGATGGATTCAGAATCGCCTGACGCAGGTACGCTTCATCCACCAGCACGGGCTGCCCCGTGGTCAGATTCAGTTTCGATCCGTAAACATCGGCCAGACTTGGACCGCGCGAGTTGGGCTGTCCATTGTGGCAGGCATTGCAGCTCAGGCTCGCGAAAAGACGCTCACCGTTCTGTGCCAGAGAAACACCACTGGTGGACCCAGCCAGCCACTTCTTGTAATCCTCGGGGCTCTGCACGACAACTTCGCCAATCATCGCCGAGTGGGCTGTTCCGCAATACTGCGTGCAAAACAGGTGATAGGTTCCCACGGCCGTCGCTTCAAACCAGACCGTCGTATACCGGCCAGGAATCGCCTCGCGCTTGACCCGGAATGCCGGGATCGAAAAGCTATGAAAAACATCCTGCGAGATCATCGTCAGTTGGACCGGCTGGTTGATCGGCACATGCAGGCTGTTGATTTCATGCTGGCCGCCCGGATGCTCCGCTTTCCACATCCACTGCTTGCCCACCACGTAGATGTTCATTGCGTTTGGCGGAGGCGTGTAGATGCGGAAGTACAGAACAGATCCCCACACGAACATCACCAGGAACAAGCCCAACGGAATGATGGTCCATGTGGCCTCCAGCAGTGTCGAGCCCTCGATCTGCGTAGCCACCGGATTGCGATCGCGGCGATACAGGATCGAGAAGGCGGTCATCAGCAAGGCCACCAATGTAAGGCCGACCAGGCTAACCAGGGTCATAAAGACAAGCAGCGCATCGACCTGCGGCGCAATACGCGACGCTTCAGGCGGAATTACCGCGAAGTTGGTCAGCCACTTAATTAAGAACTGCCAGATTACTGGACTGAGATGATCCATTCCGTTATCCGTTCACCCTTGTTATCCGTTATTCGTTCGCCTGTTTCCCGGGTACATGGGACTTCAATTCTTTGGCCTGGTGTGCATCCTTGCGGAACATCACCAGCATGAAGCCACCAAGGCCGAGCACCATCACTAAGCCACCCATCTGCATCACGCGCGCAACAATCAGACTGTGCGTGTTGGTCGCAGGATCGTAGTGGTAGCAATACGTCAAAATGTTTGCGACCGGCGAACCGATCTTGTTGGACGAAGACTCAACGAGTCCAAGAAGCAGATCCTTGGGTGAATACTCCACCCCCATGTAGTACTGCGCCAGCTTGCCCGTCGGTGTAACAATCTGGATCGAACTGGCATGCGCGAACTGATTGAGCTTGCCGTCCGGCCCGGGAATCTTCACGTACCCAAATCCAACAGCCTTCGTCAACGCGTCGATGGCGGGCTGCTTCCCCGTGAGAAAATGCCAGCCATCCGCCGTCTCCGGTTTGCCGTAACGCTTGATGTAGCTGCTCTTTTTAGCAATCGCCAGGTCCGGCCCTTCAGTCGGATCGATGCTCACCACAACCACATCAAAATCTTTTCCCGGCGTCAGATGTACCATGCGCAATGCCGCCGTCAAACCATTCAATTCCTCAGAGCAGAGCATCGGGCACTGGTAATACACCAGAGCCAGAATCGCCGGGTGCTTGCCGAAGTAGCTGCCAAGCTGCACCGCTTTGCCCGTCTCATCCACAAAGTTCAGACCCAGGGGCAGCTGTTCGTTCAACCGCTGCTGGATGCCAACCTTCTGCAGAATGGTCGGTTGATCGTTTTCCGGACCAACCTGCTTGTCTCCAACCGAAGACACCTGCGCCGATAGAAGAGTGGCTCCCGCACACAGCAAGACGCACAGCCCGGCAGCAATACCCGCTGCCCGAGCCTTCCATCGAATTGTGCGCATTGCCTTCATATCCTGCATCTATCCCAATCTGGCTCAACCAGTGTTGAAGATTGCCTTAAACGCCTATTCCTACTCAACGCCTACTCCTGCGCTTTGATGGCCTCTGCCTTGGCAATCTGATCCTGTTCGTATCCCGTCCTTGCAAAACCGCTCGTGAGAGGCGCCTTGACCACCGGTGCGGCAGCATCTGCCAGCGGCTTTTCTATAACGGCCTCATTCTCAGGAGCCTGCGGCAAACCACGCTCCGCGATCAACTCCATCGCCCGATCGATCGGAATTCGCACCGTGCCTTTGGATTGATCCACATAGCTGTAATTGTTCAGCAGAAGATCTTCCTTGGCGTGCATGTCGGTGATTTCCTGGTAGCCGTCATCATTCTGCAGACGTGGTGTCGGGAAGCGATTTGTCAGCTGCGAAAACTGCTGCTGCAGCTCCGGACTCGTCGCCAGGTTTCCCAACTTCCGTACATCGACCGGATGATTCCACTTGGTTACCGGGCCATCCGCCTTCGCAAGCTGGGAGTTGATCACCTTACCGATACCTACGCAGAGCACTGCCGTCACCACGACAAAGATACCGAGCGCCGTCAGAAAGACGATGATGCCCGAAACCTTGACGTCTGTTCCTTCATATCCGAGCGAACTATCGACCTTCGCTCCCTGCCTTGAATCCCACGGCTCATGCGTGTGCATGTTCAGGCTCCAGAATCTCCGCCAGATGCGGATCGTTCGTCTGCACCAGCGGACGTGATTTCAGATTTGTGCAGTAGTACGCCACCCAGAGCGAAACCATCGCCACCGGCACTGCGACATATTCAAGAATTCCCCAACTGAAGTGCAAATTCTTGGCTGCATCCTTGAAGTTCGGCTCAATCAGCCAGAAGAGATCGAATGCCTTGGCAAAGATCATCCACTGCGCCACGCGAACCAGTCGTTTCTTGTTCTTCTTCAGATCCTTGGAAAGAAGCAGCGAGAACGGAATCAGCCAGTGGAACATGAAGTCCAGCGTGAGAATGATTCCCCAGTGACCCAGAATCCGATTCTGATACCAGACAATTTCTTCCGGCAGATTGCCCGACCAGATGATCAGGAACTGCGAAAACGCCAGGTAGATATTGAGCATGACAAAGGCAAACATGAACTTGCCCATATCGTACTGCTCCGTTTGCCGCAGGATTGTCTTGAACGGCTCGGCCTTCGACAACGAGATCGCGGTAATGATGGCCAATGCCAGCACCATGTAGCCCTGCCCGACCAGGAAGAGCAATCCATAGATCGACGAGTACCAGGTCACATCCAGCGACATCACCCAGTAAATGACGGCAGCCGTCATGGTCAGCGAGTACACGAGAATGCCAGGTCCGCTGATGTTTTCAAACTTCTTGATCCAGTACGGTGTGTTCACCGGCGAATCCTGCTCGCGCTTGAGGCTGAGCACGTTCAGCCGCCACACGTACAGGCCCCAGATGGCAAAGCAAACCAGACCCGTCACCCAGAATGCCGTAGCGTTCAGCATGGGATGCTTCCAGTCGATAGCGTGAGCCTCTTCCTCGTTAATCAGGCCCTGCTTGAGCGCAGCCGCTCCGTCGCTGAACTGAGCCCAGAGATAGAGTTTCTTCATCACCAGCCCGAGACCAAGCCAATAGACGAAGACCAGCGGAAGAGTGCGGCTCATCGCTTCCAATGGCCGTCGCAGGAGCAGACCCCATTTGCCGCCGGTGACATACTGCACCATGAGCAAAGTCAAGCCGCCGCAGGCGAAGCCGAACGTCATCATCAGCCCCAGCAGCCATGCACGATAAACATGCTCAACCGAGCCGTCGAGGAATGCCAGAACAACGGCTACCACCGTGAACAAAACCGTGACCATGAGAGCACGAGCTCGCCATGCGTTGACAAACGCCGGGGCCCCAAGATCGGAGGGAAGTACTTTTGCGTGAGGAGCGTGTGCCATGCGGTTTCTTCCTGGCTCCTTAATTCCCCGCCGTGGGCGCTATCGGCGCTTCAGACGGTTTACTGGTCGTTGATTTGCCCGCGGCCGGAGCCGAATGCGGAACAGAGATCTTGGGATCTAACGGATAAGCCGGACCCATTCCCGGCGTCCCCTGCGAACCATCCGCCGGATATGCCTGTATGGCAGTTGTCGGCAACTCCCATGGTCCTGCGAAGCCCTCGGGCAGCCCTTTTGCAGCCGCAATATCTTTCAGATTTTCAACCTTCGCGCCAGTCGGAAGATCCTTCTCCGTGGCATTCTGGCTCAGTTGCAGAGCGCGAATGTACGCCGCTACTGCCCAGCGATCTTCCGGAGCTATCTGGGAAGAATAGTCCGGCATGGCGCCATATCCATGTGTCATCACATAGAAATAGTGGCTAAGCGGTTGCGCACGCCTTGCCTGATCATTGAGATTGCCCGCTGGCTTATATCCACGCTGAACAATGGCACCCAACCCGTTGCCCACGCGCGAATGGCAGGGAGTGCAGTAAACATTAAAGCGCTCTTCGCCCTTCTTCAAAACGGTCATCGTTACAGGAAAGGGCAACTGATCCCGCTCTTCGCGATATCCATTGGCTCCCTGAACTGTGCCGGTGTAGAAGTAGCTATCTTCCCGTAGCTGACCACGCGCCACAGTGTTCTCAACCTGGGGCCGCGCCGAGCGGTGATCCGCGAAAAATTCTGTTCCCCGCTGGGGTACAAATTTTGGCTGGTTATGCATGTCCTGCCGGCAGCCGACGGCAAATAGCGTTCCTGCAGTTGCCAGGGCAAGCAGGACGACTCTACCGGTTCGGGGTCCAGCGGCAATGTTGGTGAAGACTTTACGCATTAGTACTCCACCTCCACCACGGATGTCGGAGCAAAGCTCTCGAGATACGCGCGCGTTTCAGCCACATCGAATTTAGGATCCAGCGCTTCCAGGCACAGAAAAAACTTGTCCTGGGTCGCGCCATCGCGAAAGTTAGGAGCATTGAAGAGCGGATGGTACAGGCTCGGCAAACCATTCATCGCCAGCATGCCAAAAGCCGCGGAAAGCCCTGCAAAAAGGATCGTCCATTCGTACGCAGGAATAATGAATGCCGGCCAGGAATACGTGGGCCGTCCACCAATATTCAATGGATATGCAAGCGTCGAAATCCACGTCTCCAGCGAAAACATCGCGCACAACCCCATCAGCCCGCCCGTCAGGGTAACCAGCGGAACCTTGTTCTTATGAAAGCCGATCGCTTCCGCCGCTTCTTCCACCGGATAGGGCGTATAGCAATCCATACGACGCCAGCCATCCTTGTAAGCGGCTTGCGCAGCCCTCACCAAGTCTGAGGGCGTATCGAATTCGGCCACAATGCCGTAAATTCCTTCCACTGCAACAGGCATCAGTCACCACCCGCATCTACGATCGGCTCAGCCTTGGGAGTGATCTTGGCCGATGGCAGCATCATCTTGATTTCGTTCATAGGAATCATGGGCAGGAAGCGCACGAACAACAGGAACAGCGCAGTAAACAAGCCCAGGGTGCCCACATAGGTTGCATAATCCCACTTCGTCGCGCGATACGTACCCCACGAAGAGGGAAGAAAGTCGCGGTAGAGGCTGGTTACAACAATCACGAAGCGCTCAAACCACATGCCCGTATTAACTACCAGCGAGATCAGAAACATGAACGTAATATTCGTCCGCAGTTTCCTGCTCCACAGTGTCGTCAGCGGAATCGCGATATTGCAGGCGATCAGGATGCCGTACGACCAGCCCATCGGGCCGAACATACGATTCCACATCATGAAGAACTCCCAGTGCGAGGCCGAGTACCAGGCCATGAAGACTTCCATGCCATACCCGTAAGCCACAATCAGACCGGTACCCAACATGACTTTGCCCATGTTGTCGATGTGGCGATCGGTAACCAGCCCTTCCAGGTGATACGCCTTGCGCAGCGGAATCGCCAGTGTCAACACCATCGCAAAACCCGAATAGATCGCGCCGGCCACGAAGTACGGGGGGAAGATCGTCGTATGCCAGCCCGGCAGTACTGCCACCGCGAAGTCGAAGCTGATGACCGTGTGCACCGAAAGCACCAGTGGCGTTGCCAGACCCGCCAGTAGGAGCGATGCCGTTTCATACCGCATCCAGTGACGGACCGAACCGCGCCAACCGAGTGAGACCAGGCCGTAAGCGAACTGCGCAAACTTGGACTGCGACCGGTCGCGCATGGTTCCAAAATCAGGAATCAGGCCGACATACCAGAAGACCACCGAGATGGTCGCGTACGTCGATACCGCGAAGACGTCCCACAACAACGGCGACCGGAACTGCGGCCACACGTTCATCGTATTAGGCAGCGGGAAGAGCCAATATCCCAACCACGGACGGCCTACGTGAATCAGCGGGAACATACCGGCGCAGACCACGGCGAAAATCGTCATCGCCTCGGCAAACCGGTTGATCGAGTTACGCCAGCCCTGCTTGAACAACAGCAGAATCGCCGAGATCAGCGTTCCGGCATGGCCGATACCGATCCACCAGACAAAGTTGATGATCGCGAAGCCCCATGCCACTGGCTGCGTGATCGCCCAGATTCCGGTGCCCTTGAGGAACAACCAGGTCACCGCCACCAGCACCAGTGTCGCAACCGCTCCGCCCAGCGAGAAGATCGCGAACCAGCCCAGAGAAGTCTTGGGCGTCAACACAATGCCCGAAATCTTCTCGGTCACCGACTTGAAATCTTGACCCGGCGCTAGTACCCGAAACTCTCCGGTCTCGGGGTCCAGCCTCGGATCTTCTGTTTTGAAGTCTTTCGTTGCCATCGCCAGTAGCGCCTCTTAGCCCTTCGCCGGGGCGTGCTCTTCAGGCGCCTCGGCTAGTTCGGGGTTCGGATTCAGGACCGCGGCCATATACCTCGTCCGCGGGCGGGTGTTGAGATCGGCCAGCACTGAGTAGCTCCGCTCATCGTCGTGCAGCTTGGCTATCTTGCTGGATTTGTCATTGATATTTCCAAAAGTGATCGCGCTCGCCGGGCATGCCTGCTGGCAGGCCGTCACGATTTCACCATCGAGTACTGCGCGATTTTCCTTGTCGGCGTTGATCTTCGCTTCCGAGATGCGCTGCACACAGTAGCTGCACTTCTCCATCACGCCGCGAGAACGAACCGATACATCCGGATTGCGCATCAACTTCAGGCTTTCCGTCTCGTAATCCGAGAACAGCAGGAAGTTGAAGCGGCGCACCTTATAGGGGCAGTTATTGGAGCAGTAACGAGTGCCCACGCAGCGGTTATAGACCATCGTATTGAGGCCTTCCGGCGTATGCACCGTCGCGCCTACCGGGCAAACCTGCTCGCACGGAGCGTTCTCGCAATGCTGGCAGGCCATGGGCTGGAAGTGCGCCCTCGGTGCCGCGAGATCTCCCTCGAAGTACGTATCGATGCGAAGCCACTGCATGTTGCGGCCAATCCGCACCTGCTGCTTGCCTACCACCGCGATATTGTTCTCCGCGTAGCAACTCACAATGCAGGCATTGCAGCCCACGCAGCTATTCAGATCGATCGACATGCCCCAGGCATTGTCTTTGTACTCCCAGTTAGGAAACAGCGTAACGTCGCGCTGGTCCTTGGGATGATTTTCGCCCTCATTCGCAAAGCCCGGGTTCGCCTTGAACTCATCCCAGGTCGCCGAACGAATAATGCCGCGCGTCTCAGCCTCGTTGGTTTCGAGCGAGTAGTTACCGTTCCCCTCGCCACCGGCCAACTTGCCGCGATGATCCTGATAGTGGCTCTTTGTAACCGCAAAACCCCACTTGCCATCGACCTTCTTGAGGCTCGCTCCAGCAGCAACCAGCGGGGCACTGGAGTTCCGAATCAGGAAGGCATTGAAGCCCTGACCCGATCCCACGCGTCCAGCCGCTTCCCTGCCGTAGCCGAGATAAAGGCTGACGGAATTATCCGGATGCCCCGGCACAACCAGCACGGGAGTTCGAACCGCCCGCCCGCCGAGATTGATTTCCAGGATGTCGCCTTCTTCAACATCCAAGCGGGTCAACGTGGCACCCGACATAAGTGCTGCGTTATCCCAACTCAGGTTCGTTACCGGCTTCGGCAACTCCTGCAACCAGCCGACATTGGAGTAGCGGCCATCGAAGATTGTCGGATCGGCCCGGAAGATAATCTCAATCGAATCCTTCGACGATGGTGCAGGAGCCGTCAGCTTCGCAACCGAAGCAGAGGCAGCCTTGTCGAAAGCAGTGCCGTCAATCCAGCCCGAATGCAGTACCTTACGCCAGCCCAGTTCAAATTCACCCGACTTTGAAATGACCGGCTTCCAAGTCTCGCGCACCGCTTCATACGCAGAGAACTGCGGATCATCGAGCATGCCCTGGAATATCTGGTGGGCTGAATGTCCGTTGTAAAGCGGCTCGATCAGCGGCTGAATCACCGAAACCGTGCCATCATAGGCGCGAACATCGCTCCACGTCTCCAGATAATGAGCCGCGGGCAAATGCCAGATCGTTTCTGCACCCGTCTCGTCAATATGCGAGCCAAGATGCACGCTGGTTTTCACATTGCCCAACGCCGCTTTGAAATTCAGATCGACAGGCGAGGAGTACACCGGGTTCGAATCCAGAATGATCAGCCAGTCGACCTTGCCGCCATTCATATCGGCGACCAGGCTCTTCAGCCCATCGTTCTGTGCACTCGGCAGCGGCTGCACGGAGTCGGTAAAGAAGACCGTCTTACCCGTATTGCCAAGCGTCTCGTTGATCGCCAGCGCCAAAGCCAACACGGAAGGATCCTGCTGCTCCCCGGCAATCACAACGCTCCTGCCTGCGTGAGCCTTCAGATCCTTGGCCAGCGCAGCCAGATACTTTGCCTGCTCTGCGGTCCAGCTATACGACGGAGCAGAAGTCGCAACGCCCACTGCGCTTGCAAGCGCTGCGGCAAATGCAGGAATCTCGCTCGCCCGCAGGCCCAGCCGATGCTCCGCCTTCATGCCGGTCGTCGTCGTGGTGCTCTCGACCGAGTAGAGGCGATTCAGATCTTTGCCCGTCAGCTTCCGGCGCTGCACAAATTCGCGCGTGAGCTTGTGGAAACCAGGAAAACTTGCTCCCGACAAAAAGTCCGCATCCAGTGTGACAACTACATCCGCATCATCCAGCGAGTACTGCACATCCTTCTCGCCCAGCACCGCATGAACGGAGTCGCGATTGATCGGATCGTACTGAATCAGCCTGGCCTTGGGATAAGCGGCTTGCGCCTCTTTCCACTGCCGCGCCAGCGTAGGCGAGGTAATCGTGGAGGACAGGAAGTAGATCCCATCGCCGCCGTTAGCTTTGCCCGCTGCCAGCCGCTCACGATAGACCGTAAGAAAATCGACCCACTCAGCATTTGCGCCGCGTAACGTCGCATGCTGCGAACGATCCGGATCGTACAGGTCGAGCAGTGTTCCCTGCGTGAATGGGTCAGAAGAACCCTGGTTGTAAGGGTGATCTGGATTGCCATCGACCTTGATCGGCCGATACGCATCGCTCTTCACCAGCAGCGGAACTCCGCCTGTCGGAAAGGGGTGCGCAGTAGCAAAATAATTGGCCTTGCCGAGAATCAAATCCTCAGGCTGCTTGACGTAAGGGTAGATCGGCTCGTCGGGCTGCTTTGTGCAGCCGGCCAGCCCAGCCAACGCCATCGAAGCCGACATCAGCTTCAAAAATCCGCGGCGCGAAACAGGATCAACCCACTCCTGCGCCTGGTCTGGAAATTCCTTGGCGACGGCAGCTTCAAACTCCGGCGTTCCTGCAAGCTCATCGATCGAGCGCCAGTACTTCTTGCCTTTCACGCCCTTGAGCTGCGTCCGAACCTGGGCCAGCGTCAGCGGTGAGTCTTGGTTCTGATCCTTGTTCATAGCGACGCCCATTGCGACTTTCTCGAGTTCTGCGCTCATCGGTGGCATACCTCGCAGCTCGCCAGCTCATTCGGCTTACGAATCTTGTAGTGGTCGATCAGGTAGTTGCCAAGTGCTCGCTGACTGGTGAACTTGGTATAGCTCAAAGTTGCCGGCAGCATTGGAGTCATCGCGGTCATCGCAGTCATTGCCCCGCCGACCTGCGCCGAAGTTCCGTGCATTCCGGGCAACTTCAATCCCGGCATGCTCAGAGAAGCAACTTCCGTGTTTTGGCTCGGATCCTTGGTCTGGCAATCGATGCTCTGCGCGGTCGGCTTACCCGTCTTCTCATCGCTCACCGCACACCACACCGGCTTCTCCGTCGACGGACCTTCCCAGGCCATGTTGTACACCTGGCTCACGGGCCGCAGATTCTTCGCCGGATCGCGATGGCAGTTCAAACACCACTCCATCTGGAGCGTGTTCTGCTGGTACATCAGCGGCATCTGGTCCACTCGGCCATGGCAGCTTGCGCAGCCCAGGCCCTTGTTCACGTGAATGGAGTGATTGAAGTAGACGTAATCGGGAAGGTCGTGCACCTTGGTCCAGGCAATCGATTCGCCCGTCGCCCAGCTATGGCGAACCGGCTCGAGCAATGCCGCATTCGTCCAGATCTGAGCATGACAATTCATGCAGGTCTTGGTCGGCGGGATACCCGCGTAGCTCGATTTTTCAACCGAGACGTGACAGTACTGACATTGCAATCCCAGTCCCTGCACATGATGCTTGTGGCTGAACGGCACCGGCTGGTCCGGCCTCTGACCCTGCCGTGTCACCCACGGAGAACGCTGCAACGAATCCAGCGTTACACCGAGTGCGATCACAATCAGACCCGTCAGGACCAGGCTCATTCGCGCCAGCGAGTTCGAGCTGCGGTCAAAAATCTGCGCCATGAATGCTTCCCTGCTTCCGGTTATTCCTTGCGTTCGTTTGCGTCCTCGCCGTGCGAGCGAAGCCACACCGTATTGGCTATTCCGTGTGTTGAAAATTAGGAGCTGTCCAAATGAGGAACCGCACCCGAAAAATCAATATAGCAGTGAAACGTGCCGAAGCACACCGGCGTACATGCCTGAACTTGAAAAAAAATTCTCGCCGGAATTTTCTTAACCAATTGAAAACAAACAAATTTTAAAGCCCGGAAATTCGCCTCACAAGCCTACTACGCCGAACCCATATCTCGTCTCACGCAGTGGGAAACGTTGCCATGGAATCGTTCTCATTAACACGCCAGACATGATTTGCTCTTTGTCCAAAAACCACGCATCCCCCCTAAAAACACTGCCCTAAGATCATTGTCTGAGGCTCGCCGCCCAGGGTCGCTGCCGGAGATAGAAGCAGCTCGAACCGAACAGTCCGGCACAGGGCGAGGGATCAGTTTCGCCGCGCCCTTTTCTGTGCCGTACCCAACGGTCTACATGGCCATGACCAGCATTCGCGGCTCAGTCATTTCTTCAATTGCCCAGCGCACTCCCTCGCGCCCCAATCCGGAGTCCTTCACCCCGCCATAAGGCATCGTGTCCATCCGCCATGTCGGAGTATCCCCAACAATCACCGCGCCCACTTCAAGCTCCCGATAAGCCGTCATGATGCGGCCGGCATCCCGCGTGTAAAGCCCGGCCTGCAGTCCGTATTTCGAACGATTCACCATAGCCAGCGCATCTTCGAAATCATCGTAAGGCTCGATCATCACGACCGGCCCAAAGATTTCTTCATCATGTAACTTCATGCCCGGTTGCGTGCCGGTCAACACGGTAGGCTCCAGCAGCGAATGGGACGCGGCGTTTCTACCTCCGCCCTCAACCAGCTTGGCTCCGCCGGCAATCGCTTCTTTCACCCAGCTTTCGATCCGGTCTGCGTCGGACGGCCGTATTACCGGCCCAATTTCCGTCGCATCATCCACGGGATTTCCGCGCACCATTTTCTGGGCACGATCCACCACCTTCCAGATGAAAGTCTGAAAGATCGACCGCTCCACGTAGACTCGCTGAACAGAAATGCAGTTCTGCCCCGCATAGCCGAATGCGCCTATCGCCGTTCGCATAGCCACCACGTCCAAGCTTTGGTCTTGATCCATATCGGGTCCGCGCCAATCGGAATGAATGATCATCGCCACATTCCCGCCCAGTTCCAGAGCCACCCGCTTCTTGCCGGATTTGGCTTTGAGCGCCCAGCCCACCCTCGCTGAACCGGTAAAGCTCACCATCTTCAGCCGGTCCTCGCGCTCGGCGAGCCACGCGGTATCCTCGTTGCTCAGTGGAAGCACTGCCAACGCCTCCTCGGGCCATCCGGCCTTCAAAATCACTTCCCCAAGCGCCAGTGCGGTGAACGGAGTCTGCGGCGCTGGCTTCAGCACCACGGGGCACCCCGCCGCAATCGCGGGAGCCAGCTTATGCGCCACCAGCATCAGTGGAAAATTGAACGGCGTAATAGCCAGCACCGGACCGACGGGAAACCGTTGCACCAGGCCCCAGCGCCCTTCATTTCCTTCCGTCAGATCCAGCGGAATCGATTCCCCGCCCAGCCGTACTGCTTCTTCAGCCGCGGTTTTAAAGGTCAAAATCGCGCGCTCGACCTCGATCCTCGCTGTACGAACCGGCTTGCCCGCCTCAGCCACAATCAACTGCGCAAACCGCTCCTTCTGCTCGATCAGCGCAGCAGCTATGTCTTCCAGAATCTCCTTGCGCTTCCACCTTGGCAGCGCGCGCGTACGTCGCATTGCTGCTGCTGCATGTGTCACCGCCTGCCGTGCGTCATTGCGTGTAGCGACAGTAACCCGGCCAACCAACCCCTGGTCCCACGGCGATCGAACCTCCATCGCCTCTCCATCCGTCCACTCTTTTCCGCACAAGAGAAATCCAGTAACTCCACCCGGCCGCATCTTCATGGCAATCAAGCTCCTAACTGTCCCGCTCCATCCTAACCGCATGTTGCATAGAGTGAGAAACTCTCCTGCTTTTCGGGCCTCGCAGATGTGACAAAGCTTTGACAACTCCGTGACATCTCAACATCTGGAGAGACATACACTGCGTTAGGAATTGGCCTGCGCCCCCCCGCACGCAGATTCCATATCCAGCCAATAGGCCGATTCAACTACCCTCCGATCCGGATCGGTACTTGTGGCATTAAATAAATTTGCGGGGCCCCACATACTTACTTAGTTGGAGAGTTCGATGAAAGACCTTTCGTACCTCGCAGCAGCAACATTGCTGGCACTGGCAACAGTACCTGCAGCTTTCGCCCAACACTATACCCAAGTGAACCTGGTGGCCAATACTTCCGGAATCGCTCCAATCACCGACCCCAATCTCGTCAACCCCTGGGGACTCTCCCGGACATCCAGCTCTGACTGGTGGGTCTCCGACAACGGAACAGGTCTCAGCACTTTATATAACGGCGTTGGAACCATCAATTCTCTAGTTGTCACCATTCCTAAAGCAGCCCCCAATAGCAAGACTTTTCCAACCGGCACACCAACCGGCACAATCTCCAATGCCAGCACCACAGACTTCCTGCTTGCCCCCGGCAAACCGGCTGATTTCCTCTTCGCCACCATTGACGGCACTATCTCTGCATGGAATCCAACCGTAGGCATTCCCGCCGGTGGAGTAGCTCCTTCCAAACTGGCTACTGTAGTTTTCAAGGCGACGGATGGCTCCAGCTATACGGGCCTCACCTCTGCAAAAATCGACGGCAAAACCTATCTTTACGCCGCTAACTTCACCAAGGGACGCGTTGACGTATTCGACAACGCATTTGCCAAAGTACCGCTCTCGAAAATCAGCGGACATGACAACGATCGCAATCACGATCGTTTTGACGAAAATGAATTCGCCAGCAACAGCAATGAATCGCTCTTCTCCGACGACCGCCTGCCGCGCGATTTTGTCCCTTTCAACGTCCAGGCCATCGGCAACAACATCGTCGTCACCTTTGTGCTTCATCAGGAAGGCAATCCATTTGAAACCGATGGCGAGGGTCTCGGCTACGTCGATATCTTCTCGTCCACCGGCAAGCTCCTGCAGCGGCTTGAGCATGGCCGTTGGCTCAACGCACCCTGGGGCATCGCGCTTGCGCCTCTCGACTTCGGCGCCTTCAGCCATGACCTGCTCATTGGCCAGTTCGCTGGCGGCAACCCGGCCGAGTTCGGCGGCACAATCGCTGTCTATAACCCCGTGACCGGCGACTTCATCGGCGACATCAAGGATGCCTCCGGTAAAACACTCTCCATCCCCGGCCTCTGGGCCATCAGCCCGGCCAACAGCGCCTCCACCAGCAGCTATGACACCTCCGCTGCGCCTGCGTCGGAACTCTACTTCACCGCTGGCCCGGACAACGGCACAGGTGGCCTCTTCGGCTATCTCAAACCCGTAGCCGCGGAACTCACCCAGGGCAATAACCAGTAAATCCGCCACAAACCATGGCAGGAAAGCAAGTCTTCATAACCCGAACGGGCACGATCCATCTTGATTTTGCGATGGGAAGTGCCCGTCCGGCATGGGGATTCATACCCCTGGCGATGTAAAGTAACAAGATGACGCAATCGCTCCAGGTCGACCTTGTCGGCGTCGGTCTTAACGCGACGGACACGGTCATTCCTTTCGATACCTATCCCCAGCGCGGCTCCAAAGTAGAGTTCAGCAGCGTGACCATCCTCCCCGGCGGACAAGTGGCGACCACCGTCGTCGCCTGCCAGAACTGGGGTCTCAAGACCCGTTACGTCGGCAAACTCGGCGATGACAGTGCAGCCACTCTGCACCGCAAAGAGTTTGACCGCCTCGGCGTCGACACACAGCTCATCACCGTGCCGGATTGCTCCAGCCGCCAGTCCCTCATCCTCGTAGACGCGCAGGGCGAACGCACCGTTCTCTGGCGCAAGGATGAGCGCCTCGACATGCCCGCCGCTGAACTCAAGCGCGAATGGATCGTCAACGCCCGCGCCCTGCATGTGGACGGCTACGACACCGCTGCAGCTACTCTCGCCGCCACCTGGGCTCGCGAAGCAGGCATTCCGGTTATCGCCGATCTGGATGAACTTTATCCCGGCGTCGAGCAGCTCATCGAAAAAGTTGACTACCTCATCGTCAGCCGCGATTTTCCGAGCCGCCTCATGCATGAGCCTGATCTTGAAACAGCACTGCGCAGGATGCAGCATCGCTTCGGTTCCGTACTCACCGCTGCAACCCTCGGCCCCGACGGCGCACTCGCCTGGGATGGAAAACAATTCCACTTCAGCCCCGCTTTTCAGGTACCCGTTGTCGATACCACCGGCGCTGGAGATATCTTCCATGCCGGTTTCATCTACGGATTACTGCAAGGCTGGCCTCTGCCTCGACAACTCGACTATGCCGGTGCTGCCGCAGCCCTGAACTGTATGTCCGTAGGTGCCCGAGGCGGCATTCAGAAGCCTGAAGCTATTGAAAAATTGATGGCTACCGGCTCCCGCTATCCCGCACCGACCTACATATCCAGCTACCAGTCGAGTTACGCAGCGAGTTAGCAACAGACCACAGGCAGACCAGGCAGCAAGCTGGCATTCATAAAATATTTTCTTTCCTCTTGACAATCAAGTGGAGCACGGTGTCTCCTCTTGTCTATCAAGAGGAACAAATCCGTGCCTGAAAAAATAGACGATTCGAAATCCCAGGATTCGAAATCAAGAGACATGATCCAGGGAACACTGGACATGCTCATCTTGAAAACCCTCGCACTCGAACCCATGCACGGCTACGGCGTCGCTCTGCGCATTGAGCAGATCAGCGACGGCGTCTTCCGGGTCAATCCGGGCTCGCTCCTGCCTGCGCTCAGCCGCATGGAACGCGCCGGGCGCGTCAAGTCCGAGTGGCGCGCCACCGAGAACAACCGCCGAGCCAAGTATTACCTGCTGACTGCGAAAGGCCGCAAAGCCCTCACTGCGGAAACCGAGCAATGGCAGCGCCAGATAGCCGCTATCAGCCGCATCCTTGAAGCCTGAAACCTAAACGCGTGAAACAAACTCCCTGTTACGCGATGGAGACCGCCATGAACGTCCTGCAAAACCTGATCACCGGCTTGAAATCCCTCATCCAGAAGCCGCGCATAGACAGCGAACTCGACGAAGAACTGGACAGCTACATGGCCGCATCGGCTGCCCACAAACAGCACAGCGGAATGAGCCCCGAAGCCGCCACCCGCGCCGCAAAAATCGAGATGGGCAGTCGCAACTCCGTCAAGCATCAGGTGTGGTCCTCGCGCTGGGAATCCTTTGCCGACAACTTCCTTCAAGACGTCCGCCTTGGCGTACGTGGGCTCATTAAGAGCCCCGGTTTCACCAGTGTTGCGTTGCTCTCACTCACACTCGGCATCGGCGCCAACACCGCTATCTTCACCCTGATGAACGCCATCATGCTGCGCCCGCTGCCAGTCCAGAATCCGCAGCAACTCGTTCTCTTCGGGGATGGCAGAGCAGAAGGCAGCACCAATGACTTGCCCGATGGCACCTGGCGACTCTTTTCCTATCCATTCTTCCGCGAATTCAGCAGTAAAACCGATGCTTTCAGCGGTGTCGCCGCAATCAACAGCATGCCATTCGGGCTGTACGCCTCTGTAGCTGGCAACGCGCTCGAACCCGTCAACATTGATCTCGTGTCGGGAAGTTACTTCTCTGTTCTCGGCGTGCCGCCTTTTCTTGGCCGCACCATCTCCACTGCTGACGATCAAGCTCCCGGCGGTGGTCCTGTAGTCGTCGCCAACTACGCATGGTTTCAGCGCAAATTCAACGGCGACCCCGCCGCAGTGGGCAAGCTCATCCGTATCCAATCCCACGACTACACACTCATCGGAGTCGCCCAGCCCGGCTTCTTCGGAACGAACGTTGGAAGATCTCCCGATCTCTGGATTCCCCTATCGATGGAGAAAGAAATCTCGCCCGGCTGGAACGGCATTGGCGATAAGTTTTTTCAATCCCTCGACATCCTCGCCCGCCTCAAGCCCGGAGTCTCCACTCCGCAGGCAAGCGCCAGCACGAACCTGCTCTTCAAGCAGATCCTGCGCAGCGATTACGTCGGCGCCAATCCATCGCAGAAAGAGCTCGCAAGCATTCAACATGCAAACATCGAACTCACTTCCGCAGCAAACGGCCTGTCCGGCCTGCGCCTGACGTTCTCGTTGCCTTTGAAAATCCTGATGACCATCGTCGGATTGGTCCTGCTCATCGCCTGCGCCAACATCGCCAACATGCTGCTTGCACGCGGCGTTACACGCGCTCGCGAAGTTGCCGTTCGCATGGCTCTCGGAGCCTCACGCCGCCGCATCGTTCTCCAGTTGCTTACCGAGAGTTCGTTGATCGCCTTCACGGGCGCGGCTCTCGGAATAACCCTCGCATGGAAGGCCAGCCCAATCCTGCTGCACATGGCCATGCCCGGCCCGGCTCCAGTTCCAGTCAATCTCACTCCCGATTTACCTGTCCTGGCATTCACCCTTGCTCTGACCGTCCTAACCGCGCTTCTCTTCGGCACCCTCCCCGCACTCAAAGCCACTCGCCTGGCACTCACGCCTGCGCTCAAAGAGGGCCGCGGCGGGGGTACAGCCTCCACGCGCAGCATCCTTGCGCAAAGCCTCATCGTCGGCCAGATCGCGCTCTCCGTGCTTCTGTTGGCCTCAGCCGGACTCTTCCTGCGTAGCCTGACCAATCTCACCAGCATCGACACCGGCTTCAACAAGCAGAACGCTCTCCTCTTTTCGCTCGATGCCAGCGCTGCCAATCTCCCCCACGGTTCTCCTGAAGAGATTCGCTCCGTCCAGCTCCAGGAACAGATCGAGTCCCGCGTTCTGGCAATCCCCGGAGTCCAATCCGACAGCTTCTCGCTGTTCACCTTCAACAACGGTAGCTGGACGGAAAACGCCACCTTCCAGGGCATACCCAACACGCCCGAAAACCGCCACGATGTATTCCTGAACAACGTCGGCAATGGATACTTCGCCACCATGGGCTTGACCATCCAGGCAGGCCGCGAATTTTCCTCGCACGACACACAGACCTCGCCTAAGGTCGCTGTCATCAACCAGACCATGGCCCATCTCTTCTTCCCCGATGGCTCAGCAGTCGGTCATCACTTCGTCCTCGGCGACGATCCCGCTGACCCCGAAGAAATCGAGGTGATCGGCATAGTCAAAGACGCCAAATACACCTCCCTCGGTCGATCCGGACAGATGGCTGCCTACTTTCCCTGCACCCAGCGAGTCGGCTTCTATGGCAATTTCACTGTGCGCTACGCTGGCGACCCTGGCCCCATCATTACCGCCGTGCGTCAGATCGTAGCCCAGGCCAATCCCAACATTCTCGTCAGTGGAGTCTCCACCCTCAAAGAGCAGGTCGCCAACTCCATCGCGACCCAATCGCTCATCGCCCAGCTCTCCGCTTTCTTCGGAAGCCTCGCAGTATTTCTCGCCTGCCTCGGGATCTACGGCCTCATGAGCTACTCCGTGGTTCGCCGCACCAACGAAATCGGCATCCGCCGCGCACTCGGCGCACAGACTCGCACCCTGCTTTGGATGATCCTTCGCGAATCTGTAATCCTCCTGGCCTTTGGCCTCGCGCTCGGCATGCCTATAGCCCTGGCTTCCGCGGGAATCCTAACCAAACTCCTCTACCAGCTAAGCCCTACCGACCCTTGGACATTCGCCACCTGCGCCGTAATTGTAGCCGCCATGACATTGCTTGCAGCGTGGCTTCCTGCCCGCCGCGCCACTAAGGTGGACCCAATAGTCGCCCTCCGCTGCGATTGAGCCCCACGCAGCCAAAAATCCTGCTGCAAAATGTACCGCACATTTTGCAGCAGGGATGGGAATATAAATCCTCTCGCCCTAAGCACCCCATTCCATTTCGGCACGCGAAACGCGCCCCGTCCATCTCGGGAAAGAACTCATCGGGAATTCTCGCCATAGCCAGTGATCCGGCACGCACGCCTGCAAACTGGAAAAGCCGATGTCAGCCGCAGCCATCATGCCGCCTCAGAGCCCGCTCGTGAAAGCCCAGGTTCACCACGTCCAAGGAGATCTGCTCAAGGCCGCCGAATCCTATCGCCAGATCCTGACCATCGACTCCCAAAATCAACCCGCCCTACTCGGCCTCAGCCTGATCGCGCGGCAAAGCGGCCAGCTCCAACCCGCACTTCGCCTGGCCCAGGCGGCCCTGATCATCGACCCGGCATCGGCAATTGCCTGGACGCACATCGGCCATACTCTGTTTGCTCTTCGCAGACTATCGCGGGCAGAAGCCGCCTTCCGCCACGCACTGCAACTCAACCCAGCCGACCTCTCTGCCCTGATCGGACTGGCCGAGCTTTTCACCATCACCAAGCGTCCCACCGAAGCCTTGAGCCACTTCCAAAAAGCGCTCAATCAGCGGCCGAACCTGGCTGCCGCCCACTACGGCCTCGGCAACCTCCACGCACTCGCGGAAGACTATTCCACCGCTCTCGCCAGCTTTCAACAATCGTTGACAATTAGCCCGGAGCATCCCGAATCGCATTTCGCCACAGCCTTTGCCCACGCCAAACTTGGCGATCAAACCCGGGCCGTCCATCACTATCGCCGCGCGGTAACTCTTCGGCCATCGTTTGCCTCAGCGTGGGTCAACCTGGGAGTTTCGCTGATAGCCGACGGTAGGCCGGGGCTTGCTGAGCTTTGTTATCGTCAGGCCAGCGCGACGGACCCCAAACTGCTCTCTGCCCACATCAATGCGGGCAACCTCCAGCGCAGCCGCAAGCGCTTCTCCGAAGCCCGCCAGCATTACGAAAAAGCACTAGACCTGCAGCCGGACAATTCTGAAATCCTGATCGCCTTCTGTCATCTCCACATCGAGCAGCTACAGTTCTCCGAAGCCAGACAAATCCTGCACCGCATCCACGCCATCGATCCAAACAATCCCGAAGCCGCCAACTCCAGAGGCATCCTGCTACTCGCCGAAAGTTCCACCCAACCGGCAAGTCAACCGCATTCCTGGATAAAACAGGCCATCACCGCCTTCGAGCAAGCCGAATCGCTCCGCCACAAAACCGCCTCATCCAATCGCGGCAATGCCCTGCTGCGTCTTGGCCGCTGTACCGAGGCGCTCGCAGCCCACGAGTCCGCAACTGCCCGCGATCCCCATCACCCCGGAGCCCGCTACAATCTCGCCCTCACCCAGCTACGCCTGGGCAACTACGCCCACGGCTGGCCCGCCTACGAGAGTCGCTGGAGCTTCCGCGAAGTTCATCCCGCCCCCCGCCGCTTCGCTCAACCACGCTGGCACGGAGAACCGCTTCACGATCTACCCCTCGAATCCCGCCGCGTCCTCATCTACGGCGAGCAAGGCCTCGGCGACACACTGCAGTTCGTTCGCTATATGCCGCTTATCGCTCGACGCGGCGCACGGATCATCCTCGAAGTCCAACCGTCCCTGGCACGCCTGTTAAAGCCGCTCGCAGAGTCGCTTGACGGTCAACTCGTCTCCCACGGCAGTCCATTCCCCGGCTTCGCCCATCACTGCCCACTCATGAGTCTGCCGGCCATCTTCAGGACCACGCTCGAAACCGTTCCAGCCGACATTCCCTACATCCGTGCCGATCCCACGCTCGCCAGCGAACGCGCAGAAAAACTCAGCCTGTCCCCAACAGTTCTCAACGCCCCGGCAGTTCTCAACATTGGATTAGCCTGGGCGGGAAACCCAAATTACCGCGCCGACCAGGAACGCTCCACCCAGCTCACAACATTCCTTTTCTTACTTCGACTGCCAAACATCCGCTGGTTCTCCCTGCAAAAGAACGCTTCAGCACAGATAGCCATCCTGCCCGAAGACTGCTCGCTGGCGGACGCCTCCGCAATGGATGACGACCTGGCCGACACCGCCGCGCTCATTCAGAATCTAGACCTCGTCATCTCCACAGATACCGCGGTAGCCCATCTCACCGGAGCGCTCGGTAAACCCCTCTGGCTCCTGCTGCCGTGGCAATCCGACTGGCGTTGGATGCAGGACCGGCTCGACACTCCCTGGTACCCCACCGCGCGTCTCTTTCGCCAATCCTCACCGAACGACTGGACTGAACTCATCTCCCGCGTGGCAGACGCCCTTACCGCGCTCGTCCCCATCCAACACTGATCCCCGGCACTGGCCCGCAACACTGCCCCCTGTGATAAAACTGGACTCGTCCCGATTGCGTCCCGATTATCGGACCGGTGTCCTTATGCCCAAAATCATCCCGCAACATGTTCTCGTATACGACGTCGGTGGCAGCCACATCTCAGCCGCTCTTTGTAGTGAAGATACCTACGCCCTCCACGGTCTGACCCGTGCTCCACTCCCCGCCGAGTTCTCCGTTGCGTCTTTCGGCCGCCTCATCCACACTCTCGGCGAACACGCTGCCCAACTCGCCTCAAAAATTGCCGGACCCTTGCAAATTCCCATCGCCGGAGCCTGCCTCGCCATGCCCGGTCCTTTCGATTACGAGAACGGCATCAGCCACATCCAACACAAGCTGCATTCCCTCTTCGAAGTCGATCTCAAATCCGCCCTCGCCACTCGTTTCGACTGGAAGCCCGACCAGGTCCGCTTCGTCAACGATGCTGCCGCCTTCCTTCTCGGCGAAGTGGGCGCAGGCGCAGCCAAAGGCTTCTCACGCGCCATCGGGCTCACCCTCGGCACCGGCATCGGGGCCGCCTTCGCAGTCGATGGCCACATCGTCACCTCCGGCGCAGGCGTACCGCCCGGCGGCGAAATGTGGAATGCTCCCTACAACGGAGCCACTGTCGAGGACTTCGTCTCGACTCGCTTCCTTCGCAGCCTGTACCAGACTCTCACCGGCCTCGATGCCGAGGTCTCAGTCATCGCCGACACCGCACAGGGAGATCAGCCCTGCCCCGAAATCGATCACACCACCAAGCCCGACCCCAATGATGCCCACTGCCGCGCCCGCCAGGCATTCCTCGACTTCGGACGCCATCTTGGCCTCGCGCTCAACCAACATGCCTCGACCTTCGCTCCCGATGTCATCGTTCTCGGCGGCGGAATCGCCCGGGCTTCGCAGCTTTTCCTCCCCGCCACACGCAAAGTCCTGAATGCAGGCATCAAGGCAGAGATCGTAATCTCCGCCCTTATGGATGAAGCGCCGCTCGCTGGCGCCGGCGTTCATTGGTTCACCAGCGACCCTGCCTGAAAACCTGCTAAAAAAACAAAATCCCCGGCAACCAGATTGGCCGCCGGGGATTTTTGTTTTCAGTCCGTACCCAGTTCAGTCCGTACTCGCAAATGACTCTATAACTTCTGCCTACTTAGAAAACGTGATGTAACTCCGCCCCATGTAGAGCCGAAATCCGTCAGCAGCCGCAGTTATTTTCAGCGGCATTGGACGCTTCAGATCCGCATCCTTATGAGCGCCTACCGCCAGTAAGTCATGCGCACCCACATCCAGCACAACGAACTTATCATTCGCAATAAAACCTACGCCATAAATTCCAGCAGGCAGTGTCTGTCCCTCTATCTTCAAAGGAACCTCGGTAATGAAGTAGGACTGATACTTCTCCTTCACGTCGGTAGCATATCCGCTCGTATCTACCACGGTAGCCAGCACCAACATGCCATCGCCGAACTTCACTCCGCCCGAGTTACGCAACTGAGTCGTCGCAGACTGCCCGCGAAAATACACCGACGCAGGTAGTAACTTGCTGGCCTCGGCAGCCGTCAGCACCGTAGCGCCAGCCTGGGCCTGCGCCATAACTCCCGAGCCGATCATTAACATCATCACGGTAACGACCGACACTCCCGCGAGCCTCTTCAACCATTGCTTTCCAATGCCTTTGAACATCCAAATTCCTCCCGTGGTGACCGCTTTCGGAGTATATCCTACATCTGCTGCACCCCTGCGATCTTCTCCGCAGCTCTCGAGCATTTCTCCTATCGATATATTCTTCGCCGCGACTTATCGTGTGGCTTTTCACCAGGAAAAGCCACACTTCGCGAGTCCCGGATGGTGCATTGCAATAGGAGAAATGCTCTAACATCCCTGTCTCATTCAGACCATTCAAACATGCTGATTTTACGCATCATGGAGAAAGCGATCAATAACCCGTCGCCCCGTTGTGATTAGTTGCCACATCAGAATTTTGTAACCAGGAAAGAGTCGGTTCATGAGCGAGCATCGCAGCGTCACCCAGTTAACCCCACTTATTCTGGCGATCCTGGTTGTCTCCTCCAGCCTGTCTATCTTCTGCCTGCCCGGCACGGCCTTTGCCCAGAGCAGCGCACCGGCTCAGCTACTGGCCGCAAACGTACCGGACGCTCCCCAGCCCCAGAGCGCCTCCCTGACCGTTTCTCTAACCTCGCCAAATGCCTCGCCAAATAATCCGCCAGCAGCCGACCCCGAGCAAATCTACGCGCCCTATCAGCCCACCGGCCGCATCACGTTCAAGGAACGCGTATGTCTGCAGGCCAAGATCAGCTTTGGCCCCACTGCCTTCATCGTTCCTGCGTATGAATCCGGAATCATCATGGCCGACCCGCCAAGCCACTATCCTCGTGAATGGAGCGACGGAGGCGGTGCCTTCGGTCGCAACTACGGTGCAGAATTCGGACGTCACGCCACCGGCGGTATCACCCACTTCGCGACCGCGGCGCTCCTTCGCGAAGATCCCCGCTACTATCCGAGCCTCAGCACCAACTACGCCAGGCGTTCCATGCACGCTCTCATCTTCACGCTGGTAGATCGCTCCGACTCCGGCCATCGCACCTTTGCCGTAAGCAATCTCGCCGGTTCAGCAGCCGCAGGATTCGTCACCATGGCATACATGCCCGATGGATTCAACGACACCACCCACGCCTATCAACGCGCCGCCATTGAGGTCTCAGACTTCGCCGCTCGCAACCTCTTACTCGAGTTCTCGCCGGAGTTCGCCCGCGCCCTTCACAAATTCCACGTCCCAGACCGCTTCGTCAACGCCGTCCTGCCAGAAAAACCAGCCCACCCCTAAAACAAATCTCCCGCAGCCTTTTGCCGTTGCACTTACCCTTGCCGTTGTTCTTGCGTTTGCAGTTGTTCCTGTCTTTGCAGTTGCCCTTGCAGTTCTAGCTGTCATTCCCGAAGGGAATCTGCTTCACCCAATACTACCCAGCACACATATCCCAGCCAGCATGGAAGCAAAAGCGACAAAGAAAGCACCTTCCTACCCATTCAAAACAAACCGCCGCTCCACTCGCTCCGTAATCGAAGTAAAAATCTCCCACGAGATAGTTCCAGCCAACGCCGCATGTTCCTCAGCAGCAATCCATTCCCCGCCCTGCCGCCCCAGCAACACCACCTCATCGCCCGGCTGAATCCCGGCAATTCCCGTAACATCCACCATCGTCTGATCCATTGAAATTCGGCCCACAATCGGAGCACGCTCTCCTCGAACGAGCACCGAGCCGCGATTCGAAAGCGCCCGCTTCAGCCCATCCGCATAGCCCACCGCCAACAGTGCCAGCCGCATCGGCTCGGTGGCCACAAACGTCCCGTTGTAACCCACAGCCTGCCCCGCAGAAACCTCGCGAACACTCGCCACGCGCGTCTTCCAGGCAAGCACCGGCTGGAGCTGATTTCGCAAGGCGCCAACCCTTTCCGGCTCGTCAGGACTGAACTCCGGTGCCAGACCGTAAAGCGCCAGCCCCGGCCGCATCAACGGCTTCATCCCAAAATCCGAACAAAGTCTCTGCAGCGCCAGCGGAACCTCTCCTGCCAGCACCGCCGCCGAGTTCCCAACATGCAGCCAGATCGGCTGCCTTCCTGCTGCAGCATGAACCAGCCTCACAGCCTCCTCCAGCCGCTCAAACTGCTCATGCGTAGCCACTCCGTCGCTCTCGTCTGCGGCATAGAGGTGCGTCATCAGCCCATCCATTCGCAACGGGCTTTCTGCATCGAACCGGGCTAGAATTTCTTTCAAATCGGCAGCCGCAACCCCCTGCCTGTTCATCCCCGTATCCAGTTCGAGATGCACCGCTACCGACCCGGCGTCA
The DNA here is from genome assembly GCF_025685655.1 of Acidicapsa ligni. NCBI lineage: Bacteria > Pseudomonadati > Acidobacteriota > Terriglobia > Terriglobales > Acidobacteriaceae > Acidicapsa > Acidicapsa ligni. Next base: position 345,087 of record NZ_JAGSYG010000001.1, read on the forward strand.
CAACCCACCGCACGCGCCGCAACCTCCAGTTCATCCAGTTGCCAGGCATCCCAAACCACCGCAGTCAAACGATGCTCGATGACCGCAGCACCCTGACCTGGGAACACTCCACTAATCACCAGAATCTCTGGCGAATCCGTCCCTGGCGAACCCGTCTCTCCGGAACAGGCAGACCGCGCCGCCACTCCTTCTTCGACACTGGTCACACCCAGCCATCGCGCCCCAGCCCGCACAGCCGCAGGAGCGCACAGCCGGAGCCCATGCCCATAGGCATCCGCCTTCACAATAGCAAGCAGCTCAACAGGCAAACCTGGCTCGTCTCCGCGATCAACAAGAGTCGACGTCAGGAGCCGGTAGTTATGTTCAAAAGCGCGGGTAGAAATTTCCACCCAACAGGGGCGTCTCTGCATTCGAAAATCCACCCCTTATCGTACTCGAAGACACAGGATGGGCCTGGCTTTTGCCCTCGCAGTTGCAGTTGCTCTTGCCCTTGCAGTTCTGCCTGTCATTCACGAAGGGAATCTGCTGTTAGCCCTTGCTGTTGCCTTGCCGTTCTATCTGTCGGCAGGGAATCTGCTTCCTCCAGCCCCTAATCCAAATCCACAACCTTCCCCGGATTCATACGATTCTCCGGATCGAACATCCTCTTCAAATCACGCATCACTTCCAGAGCCTCACCATGCTCGGCCTTGAGATACTTTTTCTTCCCCGAACCAACACCATGCTCACCCGTGCATGTCCCGCCCATCGCCTGTGCCCGATCCACCAGGCGCGCTGCAAAAGCATCCGCCTCGGCCACCTGATCCGGCCCCAGCAGGCACTGCACATGAAAGTTCCCATCTCCCACATGCCCCACCATCACCGCCGGAAAACTAGCCTGATCCAACTCCGCCCGCGTCGCCACAATGCACTCCGCCAGCCGCGAAATCGGCACACAAACATCCGTCGTCAGCACACTCGAACCCGGCCGCAACGCGCCCGTCGCATAGTACACATCGTGCCGCGCCTTCCACAATCGATCGCGCTCAGCCAGCGTCGTCTGCCATGCAAAACCCTGGCCGCCATGTTCCAGCGAAAGCGTCTCAGCCATCCGTGCCGCCTCTGCCACACTCGCCTCACTCACTCCGTGAAACTCAAACAGCAGAGTCGGCTTCAACGCGAGATTCAATCCCGAATAGCGATTCACCGCATCCACCTGGTGATCGTCCATGAACTCAATCCGAGCCACGCTCACCCCAAGTTGAATCACCTCAATCACCGTCCTCACCGCGCCCTCAATCGTGCTGAATGCGCAGATCGCAGCCGTCACCGCCTCCGGCTGCGCATGTAAACGCAGCGTCACTTCCGTGATCACCCCAAGCGTCCCCTCAGAGCCGACAAACAACCGCGTCAGGTCATATCCCGCACTCGACTTGCGAGCCCGGGTCCCGGTATGAATCACGCGCCCATCCGCCAGCACCACCGTCAGCCCAAGCACGTTTTCGCGCATCGTTCCATAACGCACCGCGGTCGTTCCCGAAGCACGCGTTGCCGTCATACCGCCCAGCGTCGCATCCGCACCCGGATCGATAAAAAATGTCAGGCCAGTATTCTCCAATGTCTTTTGCAACTGCTTGCGGCTCACACCAGCCTCCACCGTCGCATCCATATCCTCCGCACTGATGCGCAGCACGCGATTCATCTGCCGCATATCCACGCAGATTCCCCCACGCAGCGCATGAACATGACCCTCCAGCGAAGTCCCCGCTCCAAATGGAACAACCGGCAAATGATGCTTTACGCTTACCAGCACAATCCGGCGCACCTCGTCCGTGCTCTGCGGAAAACACACGAAATCCGGCACTCCCGGCGGATGCGTACTTTCCCCGTGACTGTGATGCTCCCGAACCACCAGGGCTTCGCTCACCCGCTCCCCAAGAATCTCCTGCAACTCTCCAAAAGCTGCTTTCAATTTTGATTCAGCCACAGTCTCAGTCACTCAATCCCCCTCCGTTAGACAGCAATCATATTCTCTTCCCAAATCATCTGGCCTGCTGCGCCAATCCATCTTTCGCAATCTCTGTCGGTCTTTCGCGATTTAAGGACAGATAATATTTTGAAAATAACTATTGCAATGTATTAGTAGACTAGTACATTATGAAACCCATGAAAAAGAGCGCCAGATTCGATGCGGCTGCATTCGCCTTCCGACTCGATGCCCATAGCGGCGTCCCTGTCTACCGCCAGCTCATAGATCAGGTTCAGGGAGCCATCTCTTCCGGCGCCCTCGCTTCCGGCGATCAGTTGCCTACCGTTCGTCAGGTCGCCGTCGATCTCGCTATCAATCCAAATACTGTCCTGCGCGCCTATCGAGAGATGGAGATTCGCGGCACCCTCGACACGCAGCAAGGCACCGGCACGTTCATTGCCGACAAGGATGACAGGCGTTCCCAATACTCTGACGCCGAGCGCGAACGCATGCTCACGCAATTGGTAGATGAGTTCGCATCCCGTGCAGGAGCCGCAGGCTTCACCGTCAAACAACTCATCAAAGCCCTGCGCGAACTCAGACCGGAATAATCAAAGGGCAAATCAAAGCGCGAATCCAAAACCGATTCAAGGAGGAAGTAACCATGCCGATCAACAAACACTTCAGCTCAGTCGGAATCACCGTTTGTCTACTCTGCATTCTCGCGGGCGCAGTGGCCGCAGCGTTGAGCAATACAGCCGCGATTGCTGTGCCTGGCGCCCTCCTCGGAGCGTATTTCCTCTTTGCGATTAAGGTCGTTGACCAGTGGGAAAAAGTCGCCATCCTGCGCTTCGGCCGTTATCGCGGATTGCGCGGCCCAGGCGTCTTTCTCATCGTCCCCGTCATCGATACACTGTCGCGCTACGTGGATCAGCGCGTACGCGTCACCACCGTCAGCGCCGAGTCTACGCTCACACGTGACACTGTACCGGTCAGCGTCGATGCCATCCTCTTCTGGCTTGTATGGAATGCTGAAAAATCCATTCTCGAAGTAGAAGACTTCATCCAGGCCATAACTCTCAGTTCTCAAACCGCGCTACGCGAATCGATTGGTCGCCACCAACTCGCGCAAATGATCACCGAACGCGAAACCCTCGGCCGCGAACTGCAGAAAATTCTCGATGAGAAGACCACCCCCTGGGGCATCACCGTTCAGTCCGTCGAGATACGCGATGTCCGCATTCCACAAGCGCTTGAGAACTCCATGTCGCAGCAGGCCCAGGCCGAGCGCGAACGCCAGGCCCGCATCATTCTCGGCGAGGCCGAGGTGCAGGTATCAGAACAATTCGCCGAGGCCAGCCGCGTCTACAACGACAACCCCGGCGCACTTCATCTGCGCGGCATGAACATGCTCTACGAAGCCATTCGCGAAAAAGGTGCGATGGTCATCGTGCCCTCCAGCGCCATAGAAACCATGGGCCTCGGCGGCACACTCGCCGCCACCACACTCGCCAAGCAACAGTAAGCAACATAACGCAAAAGGAGGAATGAAATGAAAAACACTCTATTCATCGCATGCATTGCCGCAACGCTGGCAACGAGCGTCGCGGCACAGCCTAACAACACAGCTTCATCGGAAGCTAAAGCGACAGCACATTCCTGGACCGGCGTATGGGCTGTTAAAGAAGCCAACAAACCCGGCGTCACTATCACCCTGGCAGACGATAACGGCGCGCTCATCGGAACCATCGTCTTCGACATCTACAAGCGCCAGACCAACGAGCATATCGGCACCGAGCCGCGTACTGTAGTTAATCCGCATCTCGAAGGCAACGCTCTCGCCTTTCAAGTCAGGCGAATTCTTAAGCCACATCTCAAAAGCGACCCACCAGCTTCGGAAGATCAACCCGACCCGACCGATATCGTTGATATGACTTTGACACATACCTCAGACGGCAAGGCAACACTGACCTGCGCCAAGTGCGGATCGATATCGCCGACAGAGCTTGTGAAGGAATAGTCTTTCGATTCAATGTACTGAAGTTGCCGATACGAAAGGATTCGCAAATCGTTTCGTATCGGCAAACCACGACGTGATTTTTTGATTAATGCCCGCATGGCGTAATCTTGGGTGCCTTCAGCTGTTGGATTGAATCTTCAGAGACAATCTCCCAGTTCGCATCGTAGCAACCGCTTCGATAATATTTCCCATCTTTATAGCGCAATAGAAATAGCGTCTGTTCCGAAGCCGAGCCATGCATTCCAAGTACAAGATCCTTATAGCCGTTTGTCTGTTCACCCTGCACCGTAAATGTCTGTACCTTAAAAGTACTGCCCTGAACTAGCTGGCTATATCCAGTAGCTGTCCTTTCCAAGACCCAGATAGAGCAGTTGCCCGTGGCTCCGCATCCGGCCTTGAGCCCCATCGCCTGAAGGATAATCTCCGGCTTCCCATCACCATTCAAATCGACAAGGCGAAGGCGAGTTTCCTCTGCTACGTGGCGCAGCTCTGAGGCGGATTGGATCTCATCTTCTGAATTCCCCATCAAAGGGCGCATAGCTGCCTCCAGAAAGGTGATCAGAGCCGCCCGATCAGTAGGAGTTAAGTCATGAGCTTTTTGGATCGAGTTTTCGCCAGTCAACTCCTGGGAATGATGAAAATCCCAATGGAGAGCATGCACCGGTTTTCGTTGGCCTATAACCGGGTTTGAGATGAGGAGACTCGTGAGAATGACATAGGATAGGCTGCGGAGATTCATAAGAAGCACTCTAACTCAATCCAGTGCAAACAATAAGAGCCACCCTATCGGGTGGCTCTTATTGTTGCTGTCTGGTTGCTTGTTTAAGAGATGTCTCCCGACCAGTTCTCCAGCGTCTTCTTGAACTCCGCCATGAACTTCCCGGCGTCCGCGCCATCGATAGTCCGATGATCAAAGCCCAAGCAGAAGTTCTGCGTCCAGCGAATCGCAATCGTGTCATTGCCCTCAGCATCCGTGATCACGATCGGCTCTTTTTTCAAACCGCCAATCGCCAGGATCGCCGAGTCCGGCTGGTTGATGATCGGTGTGCCAAACTCTTCGCCGAAGATGCCGGAGTTGGTCAGCGTAAACGTCGAGCCTGAGACCTCATCTGGCTTCAGCTTCTTGCCGCGTGCTCGCTCAGCAAGATCGGCGACAGCGCGCGCCAGCCCCAGGAAGCTGCGCTCCTCAGCCTGCTTGATCACCGGAACAATCAGTCCCCACTCCAGCGCGACCGCGATGCCAAGGTTGATGTTCTTGTGGTATCGAATCCCCATGCCAGCATCGCTTGTCTCCAGAGAAGCATTCACGATTGGGAATTTGCGCAGCGTCTGCACAGCAGCAGCAGCAATGAACGGCATGTAGGTCAGCTTTACTCCATTGCGCTGCTCGTACTTGCCCTTTTCCTTTTCGCGCAGCTTTGCGATGCGCGTCATATCCACCTTGAAGACGGTGTGAACATGCGGACTGGTGTGCGCGCTCTCAACCATGCGCTGAGCAATGATTGAACGCATCTTGCTAAGCGGCACAAGCTCACCGGAAAGCGGTTCCGAAACAGGAGTGGCAACCGGCGCGGCAACAGCAGGAGCCTTCGCCTGAGCAGGCGTAGCAGCCGTCGCAGCTACAGCAGCAGGAGCCTGTGCAACAGCCGGAATCGATGGAGTCGATGCAACAGGAGCCGATGCAGCAGGAGCAGTGGAGCCCGCGCCATTCGTCGCCAGGAACTTCAGCGTATCGTCCTTCGTGATTCGTCCACCCGTGCCCGTTCCCGCAATCTGCCGTAGGTCGAGATTGTTATCCTTGGCGATGCGGCGCACCAGCGGCGACGAACGCAGCTTATCCGTCGTGCCTGCACTGGGATTCGCCGTAGCGGAAGCCACCGCAGCAGGAGCGCTGACCGCTGCGACAGCGGCAGCCGGCGCACTTGCAGCAGCACCGGAAGCACTTCCGCCAATCACGGCGACAACCGTATTGATCTGCACTGTCGTACCCTCGGGAACCTTGATCTCGCTCAACTTTCCAGCGATTGGTGCAGGAATTTCAGCATCGACTTTGTCGGTCGAGATCTCGAACAGAGGCTCGTCCTTCTGGACCGCGTCGCCCACCTTCTTCAGCCACTTGGTGATCGTGCCTTCAAAAATCGACTCGCCCATCTGCGGCATCACTACGTCGGTTCCGCCAGTTACGGCACCCGCAGCGGGCTTTTCGGAGGCATCTGTCTTTGCCTTGGCAAGCGCATCCGAATCAGCGCTTGCAGCTGCTCCGTCGGCGGCAGTTTTCTTCGCCACAGGCGCAGTAGCCGCGGCGTTTGCATCTGCCTTTGGCGCCTCCTTGCTGGCTGCAGAAGTGGCTTCTCCCGTCTCGCCAACCAAAGCAACCACCGTATTGATCTGAACCGTCGTTCCCTCGACCACCTTGATCTCGGTCAGCGTCCCAGCCACAGGCGAAGGAATCTCGGCATCCACTTTATCGGTCGAAATCTCGAACAGGGGCTCGTCCTTCTGGACCGTGTCGCCCACCTTCTTCAGCCACTTGGTGATCGTGCCTTCAAAAATCGACTCGCCCATCTGGGGCATGATTACTTCGGTTGCCATGGTTCAATCCTCGCCAAATCTGGTCCTGATCTTGTGTAGTTCTAGGCTTTTCCGCATTGCGAGACGCTGTACCGCGTCCGCTTGCCAGTCGGATTATATAGGCCTACATGTCGCAGATGCTGGCCCTCATGCCTCAACTGGCTTCTCAGTGGCTCCGCCGTCCTTCTCAGTGAGACGGCGAAGGCGCTCAACCTCAGCCGGCACGGCCAGCGGCACCCCAACCTGCCGGGTACCCGGCCGAAGATTGCCGCGAAGCGCATCCAGGCTATCGACCGCTAAAACCTGCTCCCCATACACAAGGCCAAACTGCCGCGCCGCAGCATCTGCCACGCCTTCCAGCGTTGGCAGGCTCGCCGGATCGGCCACCTCCAGCTCCAGGCTGGTCACCTCGCGATCCGCAATGCCGCAGGGAACAATCCACTGAAAATCCCGCAGATCCGTCGTAACATTCAGCGCAAAGCCGTGCGAAGTAATCCCTCGCGAAACATGCACTCCGATCGCGCCAACTTTCTTTTCCCCAGCAGCCTGTCTTCCAGTAACTTGCTCTCCGGCAACCGTCGGATTTGTCCACACTCCAGTCCGACCCGCAACCCTGCCGGTCAGCACACCGTACCCGGCGCACAGCCGGATCAGTGCCTCTTCAATCTTTCGCACATGATCCACCGGCCCCAGCCGTCCTCCACTGGAGTTGGTCAGACTGCGCAAATCAAATATGGGATATCCCACCAACTGTCCCGGTCCGTGATACGTCACGTCGCCGCCGCGCTTGGTTTCGTGGATGGTCACACCCTTCCGCGCCAGCATCTCATCCGTGGCCAGCACATTGGCCCGGCCCGCGTTGCGCCCCAGCGTCAGCACCGGCGGATGCTCCAGCAGCAGCAGCACATTATCCACGCGCCCCTGGTAGCGCAGCTCCACGATCTCCTGCTGTAGTGCCAGCGCCTCATCGTATCCAATGCGCCCCAGGTACAAGTACTGAATCATGCCAACCTCATCCTCAAACTAACGCACGCCATCCAGCTTCTCTCGCGTCAGCTCGTTCCATATTTGAATCGACTCCGGCAACGGAGGACTCATAATTCCCGGCTGCACCAGCTCCATCACCTGTTGCGGAGCAACCGTAACAGAACCCTTCAGCAATGCGCCTTTAACCCAACCGATGGCCACCAACCCCGCATCGCCCGTAAAGACCTGTTCCATGTAGAACCAGCGCTCATCCCAGCAAACCAGCCGCGTCGCCAGTTCAAACCGGCCAAACAGCGGCAGCGAACGCCGGTAGGTCATCCACACAGCACCCACCACAGGAGCCCAGCGCGCCTTCAGAATCGGCTTCAGCACTCCGGCTCGCGCCAGCAGATGAAGCCGTCCATAATCCATCACGCTAAGATAGCTGCCGTTATTCAAATGCAGGTTGAAATCGATATTGTTCGGCCAGACACGCATCGGAATTACGTCCGTCTCCAGCACACCCATGCGTGGCAGTGGCAGCACCATCTGCCGCAGCACCAGAAACGGAATTCGTACAAAACTATTGATCAGCGCCAACGCCAGCCACCCTGTCTTGAGTGTAGCCGGACCGCATACCAGGTGCCCGTGCGGACAGAATCCGATGAGATTGGCGCTCAATCTGCCTTGACTCTACCCCTGCTCTGCCCCTACGTCGTCCGCCCTACATCGGCATCGGCTATTCGCCTCTGGCGCATATTGCCCCCAATCAACGACAATCGTTTGCGATATGGCAAACTTGACCCGTCGCAACTTCGTCCGCCACTCCGTTCTGGGATCGGCCGCTCTCTCACTCACGATGAAGTCGGGCCTGCTAGCCGCCCAACCATCCACACATGCCTCAAAACGCATCCTCGTCGGCAGCGGTGGCGAAGGCATCCTATCCTTCCGATGGGACGCCGCAACCGGCAACCTTGAGCCCGAAGGCATCGCAGGCGTCGTCTCGCACTCCACCTGGATCGACGTTTCGCCCGACAAGCGCTATCTCTATGTCGCCTGCGAACTCGACGAATATCAAGGCAAACGTACCGGCGCCATCGCCAGCTTCAAGCTGCCCGCAAATCAGGGCGAAGGCAAGCTGAGCCAGATTTCCATCGTGCCCTCCGTCGGCGCAGGAACCTGCCATCTCACCACCGATCACAGCGGCCACGTCGTCATCGCAGCGGACTACTCCGGCGGCAGCGCTGGCACCTACCTCACCACCGACGGCAAGCTCAGCAATGCCGTGGTCAGCGAACACTACACCGGCTATCCCGGTCACGGCCCAGTCGCCGATCGCCAGGAGCAGGCCCACGCTCACTTCGCCTCCGTCTCGCCCGACAACCGCTTCGCCTACATCAACGACCTCGGCAGCGACGTGATCCACATCTACAAGCTCGACCCATTGACCGCGCAGCTCACCCCTGCCGGCACTTTCCATGCTCAACCCGGCGTTGGCCCACGCACACTGCACTTCCTAACCGGAGATGGCCCGGTCAACGGCAAAATCGCTTACTGCGTCAACGAACTCAACTCCACCGTCACCGTCCTGAAATGGAACACGACCGATGGCAGCCTGAGCCCCATCCAGGTAGTCAGCCTGCTCACCGCGAATGACAAGCCGCCCGCGGGAGTCACCAATACCGGCTGCGACGCCGTCCTCACCCGCGACGGTCGTTTTGCCTACTTCGCCAATCGCGGCGAAGACTTCATCATCGGCTTTCACGTCGATCAGGCCACCGGCAAACTCACCGAGTTCAGCAGAAATTCGCGCATCCCATCCGGCGGCAAAACCCCACGGAACTTCACCCTCGATCCCACGGAACGCTGGATGCTCGTAGCCAATCAAGGCTCCAGCAACCTCAGCGTCTTTGCACGTAATCCTAAAACCGGCGAACTGAGCGCTCAGGGCAAAAACACCCCGGCCAAAGTTCCCATGTGCATCGTGTTCATCTAATTTCGACCCTGAAGTTCTCGGTCCGGAAGTTCTAGGTCCCGAAGTTTTCGATGCCGAAATCCTTCAGGCGAACAAGTGGCGAATGCGATACCCCCTGTGGATAATTCCCCGTTCCAGGCGCATAATGAAAATCAGGCCGCTTTCCTCGCAAATACTGCGAAAAAAGCGGCCTGGAAACGGGCATCCATTGGTCGTCGATCTCAAAAAACTCTCCGATTCCTTACGCCAAAGCTCGCCGGAAAACGATCTGCGCAACGACCTCCGCCGGATCATCCGCGCCCGCAAGAGCGACATCGAGCATGCGCTCAGCACCACCGGCACCTATGTACTTCGCGTCCCGGACGGTCGGCGCATCCGCCTGTCCCGTGCAGTGAAAGCCATTGAGACTGCCGAAGCCATCGGCGCCTCGCTCTAAGGCTGAGGCTCCCAGGCGATGATCGCGCTCGTCACCACCTGCTTTCTCGTCTTCTATATCCTCATTCCCGGCGCGCTCTTCCGCTTCGCCACCTCCTTTTCCTCCGTCAAGCTCAAATCCTTCCAACGCACCCGCAGTCAGGAAGCGACCTTTGCCGTCGCCGTTGCGCTCCTTCCCTTCGCATTTGCGCTCGCCGGAGTCTGGTTCTTCCCCGTCATGCGGCATCACCCTTTTCAGATCAGGGAGGGCACCTACACTGAGCGCCGCATCGACTACCACCACGCATCTGAACTACTCGTAACCTCCGACTTATCCAAGCTGCTCGGTTGCGGACAGCAACCCGAACCCTGCCCCGCAAGAAATCACTACTGGCACTCTGTCGATCGTGTCCTGCGTCGACAGGCTCGCTTTCTCAGTTGGTATTACATTGCGATCTTCGCCGAAGGACTGATCTTCGGCCTCTCCGCCAGTAAATACGGCGATTGGCAGAGCAAAGCAGGCCGAAGCCGTCACCGCCGATTCGCAGCCGCCTACAACTGGGTCACCCGCAAATTCATTCTGCCCAATATCTCCGAATGGCATGTACTGCTCACCGACTTCAATTGGCCAAAGAAAGATCGCGTCCTGGTCGTCGCCGATGTCCTGCAAAACGACGGCCATCTCTATCGCGGCCGCGTCGAGGATTACTTCATCGACCCCGACGGCAAGCTAAGCGGCATCCTTCTCCGCAACGTAGATCGTTTCGACCTGCACGCCTACCGCAAGGCCCAGGAAGAAAGCGGCGAAATCGTGACGTCAGAGAACTATTGGAAGACAATCCCCAGCGAAAATTTCTATATCAGCCACAGCGCCATCTCCAACCTCAACGTCCGCTTCGCCCCCGGTAAAACCACCACGTTCGAAGACCTAACGCGCGATGTACTGCAGGAAGAAGATATCGACGTTCCAAATCTGGATGCCCTTGAAAATGAGGACGAGAGCCGGGATACAGGCGATCCACACCATCCCGATCTATATTCGTGACGCTCTGCCAGCTCTAATAATCTAGTTCTAAATACCCGCAAAAGCCGGATTGCCGACAACCCCGCCAGCAGCCTCAACCTCAGGCTTCGTTACCGGAGCATGTGCCAGCTCCCATGCCGAGCGATCCTTGATCAGCCGCGAAACCAGCGCCGTATGCATCGCATGTCCAGCGCGCATGGCATATACCTTGCCCTGGATCCGCTTGCCCGCCAGCGCCAGGTCGCCAATCAGGTCCAGCACCTTGTGTCGCACGTACTCGTCCGGATAACGCAGTGGTCCATTTTCCGGCCCCTTCGGCGTCAGGATGATCGCGTTCTCCGGCCCAGCCCCGCGAATCAGCCCCATGTTACGCAGCTTCTCCTCGTCCGCCTTGTAGCCAAAAGTCCGCGCCGAAGCGATTTCCGCACCGTAGGTCTCAGTCTCAAGATCCACAGAAAAACTGTCGCACCCAATCGGCGCAGGAAAATCAATATCGTAAGTAATGCTGTAGCCGTCGCCGGGATACACACCGATAAACTTTTCGCCCTCACGCACCTCAACCGGACGAAGCACGCGAATGTACTCCCGCCGCCGCCGCTGTACGCGAATTCCAACCGACTGAAAAGCCGCCACATACGGCAGCGCCGAACCATCCAGGATAGGCAGCTCCAGGTTGTCCAACTCGACAATGACGTTGTCCACGCCCATGCCTATCAGCGCCGACAACAGATGCTCAGTCGTCGAGATCAACACACCCTGCCGCATGAGGCTGGTCGCGTAACTGACCTTCGCAACATTCCGCCCCGTGGCAGGAATCTCGAAGTTGTCCAGATCTGTCCGCCGAAACACGATGCCCGAGCCCGCTGGAGCCGGCAACAGCCGCATCATCACCGGAGCCCCCGAATGCAGCCCCACTCCTGAAAATTCAAGCGGTGCCTCAATCGTCTGTTCCTGGTGCGTCGGGTTGGAAGTAAAATTCGCCAAATAATACCTGATCAGGCTCTGAAATACGCCAAACAGTAGACTAGACGTATTTGGCAGGATTTTAGGTGTGGCATTTTTGCCACACTCTGCATTGTATTTACCTTGTAAACAGGCCCTTTGTAAGGAAGTTATAAATGATCTGCTTTCGAATGTGCGAAATTAACTGAATGCCGCAGGTTAACGCAAAAATTCTTCCCAACACCGCAGCGCTCCCCATGCGAGCCCTTCTCGCCGGAGCACGCCGCAAGCAATCCCAGCTCATCGACCTCACCAGGAGCCTCGTCCTCGCCGAGTCTCCCTCGGACGACAAAGCCGCCGTCGATGCCTGCGCGGATCTCGCTGCAGCCCACGCGACCAGCCTCGGAGGCCGAGTCAAACGCCATCGCCAGCGCGCTCACGGCGACATCCTCGAACTCCGTTTCGGCCCCCGCAAGCCCGCGAACCGCATTCTCTTGCTGGGCCACCTGGACACCGTCTGGCCTCTCGGCACCCTCAAAACCATGCCCTGCCGCGTCGCCGATGATCCCGCAGGCAACACCCGCCTCTGGGGCCCCGGCACGCTCGATATGAAGGTCGGAGTGGCGATGGCCTTCACCGCTATCGAAATGCTCAGCGAAGCCAGCCTGCTTACCGCCAAAGACGCCCCGGAGATCATCCTCCTTCTGAACAGCGAAGAAGAAATCGGCAGCCCCGTTTCCCGCCCCATCACAGAAAAATTAGCGCAGGAGTGCAGCGCCGTCTACGTCCTCGAACCCGCCCAGGGACTCGCCTACAAAACGGCCCGCAAAGGCACCGGCAACTGGCGCCTGACCGTCCACGGACTCGCCTCCCACGCCGGAGTCGACTTCACCCGCGGCCGCTCCGCCATCCTCGAACTCGGCCGCCAGATCGAAAAAATCAGCGCCTGGACAGATCTCGACAAGGGAATCACCCTCAACGTCGGCGAAATCGGCGGCGGCACCAAATCCAACGTGGTTCCCGCCGAAGCCTGGGCCGAAATCGACCTCCGCACCGTACGCCGCGCCGACGGTCCACGCTTCGAAAAGCGCTTCGCCGCCCTCAAACCCACCCCCAAAAGCGGCTGCACACTCTCCCTCGAAGGCGGCATCAACCGCCCCCCAATGGAGCGCACCCGCGGAACCGTAAAACTCATGCGCAAAGCCCAGGCCCTCGCCGCACAACTCGACTGGAACCTCACCGAAGCCAGCACCGGCGGCGCCAGCGACGGCAACTTCACCTCAGCCTTGGGTATTCCCACCCTGGACGGCATGGGCGCCGTAGGCGAAGGCGCTCACGCCACCCACGAATCCATCCTGATCGAGCACCTGGCCCCAAGAACAGCCCTGTTAGCCGTCATGCTCACCAGCTAACCAATCCACACTTGCCGTCCTCGTACTCGTTTTTCTTGCACTTGCCGTTGTCCTTGCCCTTGCCGTTCTTGCACTCGCCGTTGCCCTTGCCGTTCTGTCTGTCATTCCCGCAGGGAATCTGCTTCACCCGGCGGGAAGCAACAAATCCCGCCACAGCACCAGTCCCATCCAGCACACCCTAACCCCCCGGCCCCCAAGTATCATCTTCCAGAAAGATTCCAGAAAGAAACAGCCAAGCCACGAAGGGCAGGCCATAAAGGACAGACCATGAAAATCAACCGGCGCAAATTTTTATCCACCACAGCCACTACCGCCGCAACACTTGCCGCCCTGAACTCTGTCCTGCCCGCACACCTCGCCCAGGCCTTCGAAGAGGCCGCAAAGCCTTCGCCCGCTTTTTTAGCACCCGCCTCTCTGGCACCCGCTTCTCTGGCAAAAGACCCGCGCCGCCCCCAGTACCACCTGCTCCCAGCCCGTAACTGGATGAACGACCCCAACGGCCCCATCTTCTGGAAGGGCCATTACCACATGTTCTTCCAATACAACCCCAACGCCGCCATCTGGGGAGACATGCACTGGGCCCACGCTATCTCGCCCGACATGCTCCACTGGAAACACCTTCCCATCGCCCTCGCGCCCACCCCAGGCGGCCCCGACGCCGACGGCTGCTTCTCCGGAACCGCCGTCGTCAACAACGGCGTCCCGACCTTCATCTACACCGGCGTTCAAAAATCCGAAACCGACGCAACCCTCCACGACGGCAAAAACAGCCTGCGCGAAACCCAGCTCTACGCCACCTCCAGCGACCCCGAGCTCCGCACCTGGACCAAACGCGCCACACCCGTAATCGCCACACCGCCCCCAGGAATGGAAGTTACCGGCTTCCGTGACCCGTCTCCCTGGCTGCAGGACGGAACCTGGTACATGGCCGTAGGCTCAGGCATAAAAGGCAAAGGCGGAGCAGTCCTGCTCTACAAATCCGCCGACCTCCAGACCTGGGAATATCAACACATCCTGACCAGCCACGACGCCAGAACCGGCACCAAAAACACCCTCTCCAACCCGGTCGACAGCGGCGATATGTGGGAGTGCCCCGACTTCTTCCCGCTCGGCGACAAGCACGTCCTCATCTACTCCACCCAGGGCAAAGTCTTCTGGGAAACCGGCGAGCTCGACAAGAAGGAAATGCTCTTCCACCCCCAGCAAAGCGGCATGTTGGACTACGGCTCCTTCTACGCCCCCAAAACGCAGCTCGACAAATCCGGCAACCGCATCCTCTGGGGCTGGATTCAGGAAGCCCGCCCCGAGGCCGAATACAGCGCCTCCGGATGGGCGGGCCTCATGTCCCTGCCGCGCGTTTTAACTCTCGGCCCCGACAGCCGCCTCAAAGTCACCGTAGCCCCAATCGCCGAAAAGCTCCGCCAGCACGAACAAAAACTGCACTTCCCCAGCTCCGCCAACTCTCAAGGTGCAGCCACCGGGCAACAGCTTTCCAGCCAGCGCCTCAAAAACGCCTGTGGCGAAATCCTCCTGAACATCCACCCCGGCAAGGAGCCATTTTCTCTCGACCTGCTCATCCCCGGCATCCCCGTCGCCCCGGCAAAAACCCACGCCGATCCCGCAGAGGCCCAGGAAGATCCCAGCACCGCCCCCGAAACCTCAGCAGGAGCAATCGCCGACCAGCCCAGTCTTCTTTCCATCCGCTACAGCCACGCAAACGCAAAGGAATTGGTAGTAGACCAGCAGAGGATGCCGATCAATCTAGCAGCCGGAGAGCCGCTTGAACTACGCTTCTACATAGACGGTTCCGTAATCGAACTCTTCGTAAACAACCAAACCACCTGCACCAAGCGCTTTTATTACCCCGGCCCCACAGCCCCGGAAATAGCCCTGAGCTTCACCGGCAACACAGCAGATGTAGCCCGCCTGTCCTTATGGCAACTATCCCCAATCAGCAAAGACCGCCTGACGACTTAAAACTAACGACTCTTGCCCTTCATACATGCCTGGCCCGAACGCAAGATGAGATCACGCCTTGGATAGCAAGATGGAACCGCGCCCTGGATAGGCCCGGGCTTCAGCCCGGGCATTACAAAGCCTGGTTTTGTCTTTCCCGAAGGGCCTTCCGGCCCTTCGGCGTTTTTTCTACAACCGCCCCTTAGCCTCAAGCACCCGGCTAAGCGCCTGTCCCCCGGTAGCCCCGGTCGCCGAAAGATGCCCCATCTTCCGCCCCTCCCGGGCCTCACGCTTTTCATAAAGATGCACTCGAACCCCAGGCACCGCCAGCGCCGCTGCAAAATCAGGCTCGTGATCGAGCCACACATCCCCCAGCAAATTCACAATTGCCGCAGGCACTAAAACCTCCGTATCCCCAAGCGGCAAATTGCAGCTCGTCCGAACAAGCTGCTCAAACTGACTGGTAGCACAAGCCCGCTCACTCTGGTGATAGCTGTTATGCGGCCGAGGAGCAAGTTCGTTCACAAGTAACTCCCCGGAATGAGTTATAAACATCTCGACGCAAAGTAACCCTTCCAGCTCTAACTTGGAAATAATTCCCCGCGCAATTCCCCGCGCCCGCTCCTCTAACTCTGCCGAAATTCCCGCAGGCAACACACTCCACGCCAATATCTGCGACTCATGATGATTTCGCGCCGCGGGATAAATCCTCACCTCGCCACTCGGCGACCGCGCCGCCATCACACTGATCTCAAAATCCAGATCCAGCGCCATCTCCGCCACAGCAGGCCGCGAACCAAGCCCCGTCCACGCCGCGGAAACATCCGCCTCAGCAGCCTCACCATCAAAACCAAGCCGCCACTGCCCGCGCCCGTCATAGCCACCACGCGCCGTCTTGAGAAACACCTTGCCACTCAACTCCGGCAGTGCAGCCTGCAACTCAACTTCACTCGTAACCACGCGAAAAGCACCAACCGGAAAGCCATGCTCCGCCAGCCAGTTCTTCTGCAAAATCTTGTCCTGAATAATCCGAATCGGCTCCACGCCCGGCCTTAGCGGAGCAAGCCCCGCCACCTCACTCAACGCCGCCACGCCAATCTGCTCAATCTCCAGCGTCACCGCATCCGCGCCTGTCGCCAGCCTCTGCGCAGCAGCCACATCGTCCCACTTGCCGACGACGACTTCATCCACCACAAAACTGGCCGGGCAATTCACATCGGGATCCATCACCCGCACGCGGTATCCCATCGTCCGAGCCGCCATTGCCGTCATGCGCCCTAACTGCCCGCCACCCAGAATCGCCAGCAACCCACCCGGCTGCACCACTAGTCCTGAACTCACAGCGGCAACTCCTGGCTCAACACTTCAGCAGTACGCGCCGCCCGCCACGCCGTCAGCTTCTCGGCCAGTCCAGCATCTGTTGCAGCCAGCATCTGCACCGCAAACAACCCTGCATTCGCCGCCCCAGGCCGCCCGATCGCAAACGTGGCAACCGGAATCCCTTTTGGCATCTGCACAATCGACAGCAGCGAATCCATCCCCTGCAGCGCCGTCGCCGGTACCGGCACTCCCAGCACAGGAACCAGCGTCTTGGCCGCCAGCATCCCCGGCAAATGCGCCGCACCACCCGCACCCGCCACAATCGCCCGCAACCCGCGCCCAGCAGCCGAAGCCGCATACGCAAACAGCAGATCCGGAGTCCGATGCGCACTCACCACCTGCACCTCATGAGGCACCCCAAACTCCCGCAGCATCTCTACCGCAGCAACCATCACCTCATAATCGCTCTTCGAACCCATCACCACGCCCACCAGCGGGCCAATAGCCGTACTCTCACTCATCCCGAAATTATAAGTCCCACCTAAGCAAACCAAACGAACACCCACTGTTGCCTTGGCGTTTGCCCTTGCCGTTGCTTTTGCCGTTGCCCTGGCATTTGCCGTTGCCCTTGCTTTTCTGTCTGTCATTCCCAAAGGGAATCTGCTGTTAGCCCTTGCAGTTGCTGTCAGCCGTTGCAGTTGCCCTTGCAGTTGCAGTTAGCACTAGCCGTTGCCTTTGCCGTTCTGTCTGTCATTCCCGAAGGGAATCTGCTTCTTCCCACCTTCACTTCAGCCCCACCATAAATCCCCCCTTCAATGCCGCCGAAAAGCCTCCACCACCACCTCCACCACCGCAAACAAAACACTCACCGCCGCCATAAACCCCTTAGCCCTCTGCAAATTCAACTCATGCAACTCAACCCGCCGCTCCAGCTCCGAAATCCGCCCCGTATTCCCATCTCCCACCAACCCGCCCATCTGCGACTTCAGCACACACAGATCGCTCAACACCTGCGCCTCAAACTCATTCATCATCCGCATCGCGATCTCCACTAGCTACCCAACGTTGTCGACAAAGGCAGATTCACAAACAATCCCACCGAAAACTCCGAGTAATTCGGCGGCGTACTTCCGTCATACATCCGCACATAGAACCGGTCCGCCTCCGTCGCTCGCGGAATATCGAAATTCCCCACCGCCGACCGCATCACCAGGTCCGCATCCACCCCAGGCTGAAATGCAAAATCCCTCCGCCGCACCTCAAAACCGCCTCCCGCCGGAGCAGTCGCATTCGTAGCCACCGTCACTGCCGCCGGACTAATCCGCGTCACTGCCAGCCCACTCAAATTCGCCAGGTACGTCGGTGCAATCGCCGCCGGCAACCACGCATCCACAGGAACCGATTTGCTCGTTTTGATCGAAAGATCATTCGCCCAGTCATTTGAAAACGCAATCGCATACGCAACCACGTCCGGGGAACTAGCCGCATACTCCACCGTCACCGACCGCACAGCCACCTGCACATCCAACCCCATCGATATCGAACTCAAAAGCAGCGCATCCCCCGGCCAAACATCGCCGTCGAGCCCGATATTCCACGTCTTGTAACTCCCGCTCCACGCCGCACTCACGCTGCTCGCCGCCGTCACCAGCGCCTGCGCCGCATTCCGGCAGTCGCGACTGCTCCGCGCCGCCGGACCCGTCACCGTACCCGTCCATACCGCAGTCGCAGGCATCCCCGCCCCAGCCAGCGCCGCCTGGCTCGCCGCATTCACCGCCCGCCCCACAGCTCGTCCAACCGTGCGATAGTTCACCACCACAACCTCGCCCAGTATCGGAGCCATCCCCGTATAAAACGTCAGCGAACCAGTCCTCGTAAGATGACATTCCGCAGCATCCGCAAGCGTTCCCACCCGCCGCGTCCGTGGTCCGCCTCCCGGCACCGTGCTCAAAACCCAACCCGATCCCAGGCCATTCAAAAACACACTTCGAATCGTCCCAATCAGATTCACGCTATTCGCCACCGCAGCCTGGTAGCTGCCCGGAGCAAACCCTGCCGCGCCGTCATACAACGCCACCGGCATCCCGGCCACCCCGTTCACAAACTCCTGCACCTCCAGCAACAACTGCAGAGGAGCCACCACCCCGCCGCCGCCAAACTCCACCAGCCCCGCATCCCCCACCACCCGGTAAGCCTGCGTCACCCGCTCCACCTCCGGGCAATGCAGCCGTACCCGCAGCGTGTACTGGTTCGCCGCATTCAACACATACGAAGCACCCGCTACAACCCCCTGCACCAGCGCGGCAACGCTCACCACTCCAGTACCCACAGCCGCCGTCACCGCAAATCCCGCCACGCAATTCGCCGCCAGGATCGCCCCACCGTAAAGACCCGCCAGAATCCCCGTACTCCCCGGCGAAAGACTCACTCCCACCGCCTCGTACAGCAGCGTCCCGCCCGCCTCCACTCCATCCGTCCAGACCAGCGCCGCCTCGCCATCCACACCCGTTCCGCCATCAATCGTCAGCCCATTGCCGGTAATCGAATAAAACCCCTCATGCCCCGAATAACTCCACCGCCGCAAATCAATTGCCGCTTCCTGAAACAGCTCATAAATCACCTTTCCACTGGCTCCCGACCCCGATGTGCTCCCAAAATACGGCACCTCCGCCAACGGAAAATCCAGCGTCACCCCATCCCCCAGCAGATACTCCGTCACATACGCCACCGGCTCATCCGCACCGCACACAGTCACATCATTCGCCAGCGCCCGATCCACCGCTGGAGTAAGCGTCAATGCCGCCAGCTCCAGCGTTCCCGCACCCTCGGCACTCTCGCTCAACGAATGCACCGTTGACCCCACCTGCGTCAGCGTCAGCGCCCCGCTCACCGCCCGGTAAGCCGCTCGCGCCTGCGTCGCCACCTGTCCCGCCGCTTCACTCCACTTCGCACCCGCCGCAGGAACGAAATGCCCCACCGCCGTTCCCAGCGTCAGCCCGGCAGTACGCAGTGCGCTCGAACCAGTGCGTTCCACCAACCTCGCCACCACCGATCCCACACTCGCACCCGTAGTCCCCGCACTCGGCGGCAGCAACTGCGTATCCAGCAGAATCTCGTCACTCACCGCCTGCAACGCCCACCGATACACCGGCCCAGCAACTCCCAGACCCGCATACTCCGCCAACGGACTAACCGCCAGGTACCCCGTGAAATAAACCGTCCCATCATCCCCGGTAACCACCAGCGATTGATTCCTCAAAGGCACACCAGGCGCCGACCCAGGCAGCAGTACAACCCACAACTGGCAAGTCGAAGGCTCATTCAGCTTCCGCACCACCCTCAGCGGATAAGCCACATCCAGCCCCCCCGAATAATCCACACCACCCACCAAAATCCTCATGTGTCAGCCTTCGCCCAGCCGTTGCTTTGCCGTTGTAGTTGCAGTTGTAGTTGCCCTTGTAGTTGCTTTGCAGTTGCAGTTCTGTCTGTCATTCCCAAAGGGAATCTGCTGTTAGACCTTGCCTTTCCATCTGCACCCCAAAATCACAACCCCTAAACCAAAGCCCCAACCGCCGGCAAAAAGCTCCGATAACAAACCACCCGCTCCCCATCCAACGGATCCGTCACCGGAAGCGCCCGAAACGCACCACCCAACACCACCCGCTGCAAACTCCCGCCACGCTTCGCATCCAGAGCATCCGCAAACTCCTCAGCACTCCCCGCAGCCTGCAGCCGAGGATAGTGAAAGAAAATCCGCTCGCCCTGCCCACCCTCCATCACAAACAACCCCGACCACTCCTGAAAAAAACTCCCACCCTCGCGATCCACAAACCCCGCAACCGCCTGCACCTTTGCCCCCAACGCCGGCACCCCCCCAGGCAGCGCCTCAGCCAGCATCAACCCCGTCGTAGATACCGAAGCAACCCGCGCCACATTGAACGTCACCCGCCGCACATAATCCACGTCCGTCAGCGCCGCCTTCAAATACGCCCCCGAAACCGGCGATCCCACATACCCCGTCTGCCCCGCATAATCGACGTCTACTGCCACAACCTGTCCCGCCGCGAACTTCGCCGCATCCGCCGCCGCCATCGGCAAAAAAGTAGCCGTAGCCCCCGTCTGCAAACTCACCGCAGGTACAGCAATACCGCCATCTCCCGCAGCCCCTGCACCCGAAGCAGTCGCCAGCAGATTCATATGCTGCGACCCCGTCGCCAGCCCCATCGTCAGCTTCGTCCAACTCAAAAACCGAAAGCTCACCTGCGCATCCAGCGTCTCCCGCGTCTGCTCCAGCACCGCAGCCGGAATCCCCGTCATCACCGCAGCCGTCTTACTCCCCGCCTTACGCGCAAAGCCTTCAATACACCCCAGCGAAACCCACGGCGCAGGCGGACTATCCAACGCAAATCCACCCTCTTCCGCAGCATCAAAAATCACCGGCAAAGAACCAGCCCGATTCACCGGAGCAAAATACCCCCGCACCCGCCGCACCACCGGCGCCCCCGCCAAATAAGAACCCGCACTCATCTCTACCTCCAAAAACAGAACCCCTACCGCTGTCGCACACGCCCTACCCGTTGCCCTAGCCTTGCAGTTGCCTTTGCCTTTGCTTTTGCTTTTCTGTCTGTCATTCCCGAAGGGAATCTGCTGTAGCTGTTGCTATTGCCGTTGCTGTTGCTTCTGCTTTTGCTTTTGCTTTTGCTTTTCTAGCTGTCATTCCCGAAGGGAATCTGCTGTTAGCTTTTGCCGTTGCCGTTGCAGCTCCGTCTCTAATTCCCAAAGAGAATCCGCCGTCAACTCCAGCCCAGATAGAAGCCCAAACAACTCACTCCAGGTAGCTGTAAACCACCACCCGGGCCGACCGGCTCATCCTCTCCCGCGTAGCCGTGACCTGCCCAAACACCGGCTCATCCCAAAAAATCTTCGTCAGCATCGCCACCGCCGGAGTCGCCGTATAGTCCAGCTTCGGAGTCCAAAACGGAGTCAGCATCTCCACCAGTTCCTCATCCATCGCACTCAGCGCGCGCCCACGATCCAGCCCGCCATAACTCTGCGTCCCCAGCGTCGAATACAACACCTCGCACTCCTCCGCCACCATCGTGCTCGGCAGATTCTGCTCCACTCCCAACCCCAGCCACCGCAGCACAAAAACATCATTCGGAAGCTGCGCAAAAGGCCCTTCAGCCTCTTCCACTAATATCCCCGGCCTCACCGCCGACCGCAGCAAAACAGTCCGCGCCGGATTGATCGCCACCAGCCGCGTCCGCAGCTCCACATAAAACGAATCCTTAGCATTCTGCATCCCCACCCCTAATCCCCAACCCAAACAACAAATCCACCCAAACCATTGGCCCTTGCAGTCGCCGTTGCCGTTGCTTTTCTGTTGCAGTTGCCTTTCTAGCTGTCATTCCCGAAGGGAATCTGCTGTTAGCCCTTGCAGTTGCCTTTGCAGTTGCCCTCGCCGTTCTGTCTGTCATTCCCGAAGGGAATCTGCTGTTAACCCAATGCCAGCCCCACCATCAATCCCCACTCTCCCGCAACATCAATCGATACAAATACACAGCCCCCATAGCCTCATTCGCCGCCACAGATTCAATCATGTAATCCTGCCCCGCCACCGTAATCACCAGCGCCAGGGCAAACAAACTCTCCACCGAAGTCACATCCACTGCATCCACCGCACTCGAAAGACCCGTCGCCGAAACCAGCAGCTCCCACTTCGACTCCCCACCCTCCTGCCACGTAGGCCGCAGCTTCCGCATCACCACCGGCGAAACCGCCACCTCGGCAAACGTAGTCGCCACCAGCCCCAGTTGACTCTGGTCTGAATTCGCATTCGTCCCCGTCACCCGCAAAGTAGCCGTAGCCCCCGCCACCGTCCGCAGCAGCGCATCCGTCAACATCTGCGCCGCTCCATTCGAACTCCTGCTAGCCGTATCGCTCATGCCGTCACCCAAGCCTGTTCGCGACATAAGGCCGCAGCATCGCCATCACCGTCTCATCCAGCAGCGAACTCGAAAAATATTTCATCTGCATCGTGTCCATCTTCGTCATGCTCGCGTTCAGCGCCGGCTGTGCCTGCGCATTGCGCACAATCTGCGCACAGGCGAACTTCACATCATCGCCAATCTCCGACAGCCCCGCCGTATACGTGACCATCACCTCGTTGTAAGGCAACCCCAGCACATTCCACGGCAACGTCAACTCACCCGTATCGCTGTCAAAATCCACCGTTGTCGGATCAATCGCCGTCCACTCGCCCGGCAATGAAAACGCCAGCGCAACCTCCAGCATCATCACCTCCGGCAACTCCCCACGCCGTGGCCTTCCATACTTGCCCTGCATCGCCACCAGCGGCGACACTGCAACTCCCAACGGAGCCAGCGGCAGATAACTCAACCGCACCGTCTGCGCTCCACTCACCACCCGCAAACGCTCCTCGTACTGAATCACATTCAAATCCGGCCGTCGGCAATACGAATTGATCAACGCCGTCGCCGCCGTAATCCAATCCGGAGTAGTCCCCGAAGGCAACCCATAATTCCCATAATCCGCCGGCAACAGATAAGCCATCTCAATCTCCCAAAAGCAGCCTTCAGCTTTTAGCCTCCAGCGGCCAGCCAGAAGCAGTAAGTTACAGCCATCGACAACTTTAGTCGTACAAAGTCGTCGCACAAATACAGCCAGCCTCCAGCCCCCAGCAAGATGAGCTAGAGGCTAGAAGCTGGCAGCTAGCAGCTGTTCCTATCGATCCACCAGCACCTGGTAGTGCGCATAGTTCGCGCCCTTAACCACCACCGCCCCAAACTTCACCGCCACATACTGCTGGCTCAAAGAATTCGGCAGCCCCAGCTCAAAGATCCGTGGAGTAGGATCACCCAGCCAGTGGTACTCAATCAGGTCCTCGGTAACGATGTAAGCCGGCAACACCGCCGTACCCGATCCAGGAGTACCCGTATAACTCAAACTCCAGTCCGGAATCAGCGGCAGATCGCCCGCCTGTGTCGACAGCATCTTCACCCGCACGCCGCCCGTGATGCTATCCGTGTTCAACACCACATTGAACTCCGACTTCATCTCGCGATCGATCAGATCCAGCAGCACCGGATTGGCATAAATCGCCGTAGGCCGCACCTGAAAGCCGTTATTCGCCACCATCTGCGCCACCGCCGACTTCAAACCATCCACAATCGAAGCAGTCGTACCGATCGTGGTCGTCTGCCCACCCGCCGCAATCTGCCCTGCCACGCCAAAATACTGCACCGTAGTCGGCGTGCTCAGGCTCGTGTCATTGCCATTCCAGAGAGCGACATCATGCTCCACCATCAAGCCGCTGACCGTATCTGCAAGGTCTTTCGCCTGCAGATAAGCAAACTGCTGCTGCTGCCTGCCCAACTCCACATCGAACAGGTTGTAGTTGATCTGCGAAACCAGCGCCTTCAACGGCACACTCCGCTCAACACGCGTCGGACTAACCACAACCGGCGCAATGCTCCTCGGATTCACAAATCCAGCCGACCCTGGATTCGGAATTGCCGTCTCCTCAAAGAACCGCGAAGGATGACCCGTCGCCGGAACCTGCTTGATTCGCTGCCCAAAAGGGCTCGAACGACGCACAATATCGAAAATCTCCGTCTGGTATAACGGAACCTCAATCGCACCAGGTCCGATGTAATCCGCCGCCGCATGAATATCCGCAAAACTTACGTTCATAACTTCCTTCCGCCCATATCTCAGAGCCGCCCATCCGGGCCAAGTTAGCCTGCCGCCCCCAAAAGAAAAGCCCCCGAAGCAAGCCCCAAAGCCAGGGCCAACTCCAAGAGCCATCCATCCCAACACTCGTCCGCTTTTCCGCCTACACTCTTGCTTTTCTGGCTGTCATCCTTCGCGCAGCGGAGGATCTGCTTTTGATCTCACCCCAAAACAAAAAGTGGAAACAACAACCTCAGCCCTAAACCATCACCCCAGCCCGTCGTAACTGGCTCTTCACCGCAATCCGCTGCTCCAGACTCAACCCAACCATCGCAGCATCCAGCGTCTTAACATCCACAGCACCCTCACCAATACCCGACTTAGCCAACATCTCCGCAGTAGCCGAAGGCAGCGTACGTCGCAGCGGCTGCAAAGCCTTGGGAAATCCATCCCCCACCGTCGCCGTCCCGGCAGCCAACAACTCCGCCAACTGACGCTCCGCCTCAGCCAGCTTCACCACCAGCTCTTCTTCTCGCCGACTACTCTCCACCGTCGCCGAAATCCTCTCCACCTCCCCACTCAAAAACCGCTGACGTTCCTCCAACCATCCCAACGTCCGCTCCAGCAAAGTAGCCGCAGCCTCCAGCCGCTCCACCAAATCCCTGCCCTGCATTCCAGCGTCCAATTCCATAGCACCCTCCACCCAGTTAAATATCCCCGTTAACCACCAACAACCACATCCCAACAAATCCCATCTGCCCTTGCCGTTGCTGTTGCCCTTGCACTTGCAGTTGTAGTTGCCCTTGCATTTCTGTCTGTCATTCCCGAAGGGAATCTGCTGCTATCCCTAGCCTTCTCAGATCAGCCCCAAACTAACCAGCCAACCGAAAACGAGTCTCCCGATAAGCCGCCTTGTCCCGCAACAAAATCGCCGCCCCGGTAAACGTCGCTTTAGTTAGTGTCCAAACCTCGGCCCGCATATCAGCCACCTGCGCATCCGCCAGCTCATAACTCATCCCCATCACATCCACCGCAGCGGCGCGAATCTCCTCCGTAGCCTCAGGAAAATCGCGCCCGTACAAATACCCGCGCACCGTCAGCCTGCGCCCCACAACATCCGCCTCCGTAATCAGCCCGATCTTGCGCTTCGCATCATGCCCATCCCATCCCGGCCGATAGTCCACCGCCATCCCCAAAAGCGAAGGCAGCGCCGCCTCCGCCGCCGCCCGCGTCAACAAAACCCGATGCCCCCGCGCACCCGCCGGAGCCCGATCGCTGGCCGCATCCACCAGCGTCAATATCCCCTCAAAGTCCACCCGATTCGGATGTCCCTTCACCTGGGGAAACCTAACCGCCATAGCATCCAATCGCATCCACTCTCCCCGAACAGCTCCCAGCCGTCAGCTTCCAGCCATTCGCTGGAAGCCGACGGCTAGAGGCTGCTAGCTTGTGCCGCCATCTGCACCGCACCCGTAGCCCCCATCGGCCCCAACCCCCGCATCGCCCGCACCTCATTCACCGTCAACACCCCCGCCGCCAAAAGCTGTACCTGGATAGCCAGCTCCGTATCCTCATCCCGCGCACTCAGGTCATTGAAGACAAACTCAAACTCCCGCCACCCAATGCATTTCGAAAAAAGATCCCGCGTAATATGCTCCGCAATCAGCTTCGCCAACGGCTCAATCGCCCCGCGAAAAGCCTCATCCGAAAGCTCCGCCGCCGTAGCCCGGTTCACATCGCCATCCAGCCCCAGCAACATCGGCGGCAAGCCAAACGAATTCGCAATCATCCGAATCAAAAACTCCTGCCAGGCTAGCCGCAAATCTGCATCCGTCCCCTGCGCAAACCGCAAAACCTCCGGCTTCTGATCCGTCGAAATCAGCGGCACCCGCCCCGTTCCCTCAATCTCGTCCTGCCACCACCGAATCATCCGTTCATGCTGGCTCGGAGTAGCCTCATTCAACCAAAGCGCATACTGCACCACCGAATTCGCCGCCAGCTTCCCCGCAAACCGATGCGCCGACAAAAACTGATTCACCGTCTCAAACGCCACCTCAAGCGGCCCCAAACCAAACGGCGTAAAGCTCCGCGGATTCATCCGCAGATACATCAACTGATCGTCCCGAAGATCCACCGCCTGCCCAGGTACAGATCCCAGCGCCACCTGCGAATACCGCGGCGAATCCGCACTCCCATCCCATCGCGGATTCACCCGGATCGTCGCCCCATCCACCGGCCACATCTGCGCCGGCTGCTCAGCATCGCCCGTAGCCTCCATCTCGATCGCGCCATAACCTCCCGTCAGCGCATCCTCAATCACCTGCTCCATCAGCGTCCGAAAACTATCGTTCGCATTCGGCTCCTCCAGCATCCGCCGCAGCGCCGCCAGCTTCACCCGCGCATCCGCAACATCGGCAGCCACCACACCCCGCCGCACCCGAACTTGCCAATCCATCGCCACAATTCGGTCCTTGATCACATTGATCGCCCGTCTCACCACCGGAGTCTCCGCAAACTTCCGCAGATTCCCCGCCGTAGGCTTCGGCAACCCCTGCCCCGGAACCCCCGTCACCGGGCTAAGAATCGAAGGCAAAGCCAAAGTCCGCCGCGTCGCCAAATCCGCAGACGCCGCATCGATTTCCGGCAAACTTTTCTCCCCCGGCCTGCCCATACCCGCCCGCCAAACCGCCCTCACCCGCTCCACAACACTCACGCAACCCCCTCATAAATCCAAAAATCCACATAAACAAAAAGAGGCCCAGCCAAAGGCCAGACCCCCATTCTTTTCCGTTGTTCGTTTCAATTCCTAAACTGGCTGGTTATCCATCTGCAAGCGGGATAACCGAAATCCCCCGGACAACAAATACCGCTAACCAGCTAACTCGCTAAGCCTGCTGCAAGCCGACACTGACAAGCTAAACAGCTAAACCCCCAACTCCCGCCGAGCCGTCTCCGCTACCCGCCCCAGATCCGCAGTAGTCACCACCCGAATCCGATGCTCCTCCATAGTCTCGACAGCAAACCGGTACAACCCCAGCCGTTCCAGCTCCGCCCCTGCAAACCGCGAAACCGGCTCCACCACCGCCGTCAATTCCAGCCCAACCCGCTCCACCCGCTCCACCCCGGCAATCAAACTCGCCGCAGAAAACGCCAGCACCTTGGCCATCTCCAAACCAGGCTCCAGACTCACCGCCTGAAACATCCGAACCTGACCACTCGCCGGACCATTTGAGCCATCGAGAACATCTATCCGATACCCGCAATCCAACCGCAGCGGATCGCCCACCCGCGTATACAACGCCGCATCAATCCGCTTACGCATCAAATCCCAAACCCCGGCCCGCTCAAACTCCCCGCGCATCGCCGCCTGAATCGCCGCCCGTCCACTCAGCCTCGAAACCCGCTCCCGCTTCTGCGGCTCCACATACAACCGCATCAGCTCCTCAACGCCCGCCTCGATACTCTCAGCCAGGTAAGCCTTCCCGCGCGTCATCTGCACACAGTTGGAAAACGAATCCTCCAGCACATGAAACAGATTTCCCTCCGGCTCCTGCTCAAACCGCCTCCGAAGCTCGCTCTCCAACCCCTCCAGCATCTCCGTATCCGTATCCGGATCGAGGCACCGCACCCGCCGCCAATCCGCAGTGAACTTCACCGCCGCCACGCGCCCCGCCAAACCATCCTTCGCGGCCTCGCGCAATATCACGCCCACATGCACAAACTCATTCCGCACCGGGTCCGGCACATACCGCAGCAGAAAGAACTCGCACTCCAGCCGTTCACTCATAAACACTCAATCGTAATCCGATTCCCGCCCTGCCCACTCTCAATTCACAAACCTTTTGCCCATCCCCACCCATTTCGGAAACGGCTCCCTCGCCGACCGCGCAAACGCCTCAATCAATTCCCGAATCCGTCTCTGCCGCCCAATCAGCACCTCAACCAGCGCTTCCATTGAACTAAGATCGCCCTCATACCACTCCGGCGGAATCTCCTCCGCCGCGCGCCACACCACTGCGGCATCCATCGTCTCCAGCCGCGTCAGCCAGGGCTCAAAACTCTCCCACCCACTCACGTCCGCATAAACCCTGTTCCGCGGATACACCCCGCGCAGCGGCAAATCCTCAAACCGCCACTCCCCCGCATGAAAGCAATATCCCTGGTCGATAAACGAAGCGCTATACCGCCGCTCCCGGGCCTTTCTCGAAAACACCGCCTGCCGCCCGTTCGCATTCCCCGTCCACTTATCCAGCGCCAGCATCCCGGCAAACTCCTCCAGGTTGCGAATCTCGCCCAACTGCTCCTCCGGCAGATAATCCACCACCTGCCCCGGCATCAACCCGCCCACATACCGAGCCCCAAACTGCAAACCCTCCCGGCACCGAACCCGCACCCGGCCCATATCCACCTCCAGTTCAGGAGTGTTCTTGATCAGCCATTTCGAAACCTCGATCACTTCCGTCTGCGGCACCGTCAACCCCGCCGCCGCAGCCAGTCGCGTCGCCAGCATCTCATTCGCCAGCACCCGAATATGCTGCGGATTGTTCTGAAACTTCACCACCCACAACTGCTCATCCGCGCCCAGCATCAAATGCCCCTGAGCCCCGCCCCGCATCCGCCGAATCTGCTGTACCGCCTGTACCGCCAAGGGGCCTCCCGGCCTCTGAATCCAATAGCCAACCATCCAATAGCCAGCCCAATAGCCAGCCAAAGAACGGACCAAAGAATCGCCCGCACAACCCAATAGCTTCCCCCATGCGATCTCAATCGCAATCCGGAAAAGCTTCCTTCAAATTTTCAAATCTGATTCGTTAATCGGATTCTACCCGACCCACCCATAATTCTCCGCAACAAAGACCAAACCCACCCTCACCCCAGCCGCTCGCAGTTGCAGTTGCAGTTGCAGTTGCCCTTGCCCTTGCCCTTGCAGTTGCCCCTGCTTCTGCCCTTGTCCTTGCTTTTCTGTCTGTCATTCCCGAAGGGAATCTGCTGTTATCCCTTGCCGTTGCCACCACCCCTGGCCCTTCTAACCACCCTCCCCAAAACCAAAAATCACCTCCGCCGCCCCAACAACTCCCCCCGGGCCGCCAACCCGATCGCCATAGCCATCACCCGGTCATCATGCGCCCCACTCCGCGCCCCAACATTCCCATTCGCCAACCGCACAAAACTCCGGCACTCCACCAGCAGCTTCCTGCTATGAAACAGCTCCGCAGACTCCACCAACGCCGCCGACATCCGCGCCAGCATCTGCGGCCTGCTCACCGAAGTAGTCAAAAACCCCGCCTGCCCATCCGCACCCCGATAAATCTCCCTATACCCACGGTCCTCCAACAGGCAAAGCAATCCCGAACCATGATTGTTTCGCTCCACCACCAGCCACGCCGTGTTGTAATCCCATGCAATATTGCGCGCCGTTTCCATCAGCTCCAGGCCAGCCACATGCCCCGCATACTCCGCGCACTGCATCCCCGTTTCCATATCCAGAACCTGGATCGCCGACCAATCCCCCTCCGACCCACCGCCAGCCGGATCCACCGCCACCACATACAGCCTGCCCGCCATAGGAGGAAACCAAATCTCCAACCTCCCGCTGTCCTTGTGAATTCCCGCTTCCGGTACAACCTCCAGCCGCCGCTCCACCGCCTCCATGTCAAAATACGGCTCCCCGCTCACCCGAAAGCAGCTCTCCGCATCCTCCACAAACTCCTGCCGCGCCATCCCCCGCAACCCGGCCCGCATCGCCCGTCGAAACCCGATCTGCTCAAGATTCAGCGCCACATCCGGCCTGGTCATCAGCTCAAGCTCTTCCTCCGTCAGCGTCGCCTCATCCACCCCAGGCCCCCTGTATCCCGCATCCATCCACCACGGAAAAAAATGCCGCACCATCCCCGTCTCATGCGCCCGCTGCCACTCGTCATAAAAGCACCCACCAACCCCATTCGGCGTGGACTCCAGCATCACCTCAGCCCCCGGCGGCAACCCCGCCCGCAGCCCCGCCAAAGTCTCCGCCGCCGCGTCTCCCGAGCCCGCTCCCAGCCCATTCATACCCCATCGCGAAACCTCCGAACAATGCAGATTCTGCACCGTCATCCCTCGCCCCGCATTTCGATCCGAAGCACTCTCCACTCGAAACTCCGAATCTATCTCCGGAAACACAATCTGCCGCACATTCGACCTCGCCGTCCGCAGCGCCCCCATCCGCAATCCCACCGGCAGATGCTCCACAAACCGATGCACAATCCGCAGGATCTCCTCAGCCGACTCCTGCGTATGCGCCACCTGCAAAGTAAGCGTCCCCGGCTGCGTAATTGTCTTCAACAAAAACCGCCCCGCAACCCACGTAGTCAGCCCCATCTGCCGCGCCTTTAGAACGATGTTCCCCGTACCGCGCCGCCGTTCAAACTCCCTCTGTACAGCATTCGCCCGCAGCGGCCGCAACTGCCCATCCTTCCCCCGAATGCGCAGCAAACTCTCCGCCAGAAACACCCCCACACTCCGCCCCCGCAACCGAGCATGAGGCTCATCCAACATCCTCCCCAAAATCTCCAACTCCCGCCGATCCCGCCCCGCAAAACCCAACCCCTCCACCACAAATCCGCCCTAACCCTCGCCGTTGTAGTTGCCGTTGCAGTCGCCCTCGTCTTTGCCCTCGCCCTTGCCCTTGCAGTTGCTTTTGCCCTTGCCTTTCTGTCTGTCATTCCCGAAGGGAATCTGCTTCTTCTTTTGCCCTTGCAGTTGCCCTTACCCACACCAACAACCCTCAATTCCCCCCACACCAATACCGCACCGAATAAGCAGTAGAAGCCGCCAGCGCCACATTCCCCGTAAGCGTCACAGCCGCAGCACTCTCACTCCATCCCACCGAAGCAACCACCCCACTCCCCGCCAACTGCACGCTCACCACGCAATTCGCCTGGCTAGTCCGCGTATTCGGAAAACTAAACGTCCCCAGACTTCCCGTCGTCGTAGAAGCCCCCGTAGTTAACGTCGCCGCACCACTCACCCCATCGCAAACATGACTCGCCGTACAGGCAAACGAAGCACCGCTCCCCGCCGCTGCCCCCGCAGCAAAGCTCATCGTCCCCGTCCCGCTCATCGTCTTCCCATCGATAAATCCAGCCGTCGTAACATTGCCGCTGCCCGTAACAATCGCCACCTGCAACGGAGTAGCCCCGCCCGAGAACACCGCCAACCCACCCGTTCCCGAACCAGCCTCGCGGTTCACCGACACATACCCCGTTCCATTCGCATTCAGCATCGTCTCGCCACTCTGATAAGCCTTGAAATGATCCGTCCCATCAATCGCCGAATTCAACGACCAGTTATTTCCCGCATCCTTCACCATGTACCACTGCGAAGCACCGTTCCAATCCTTGTAGATAAACGATTCCTTCTGAGCCGCACTCAGCCCCGCCCACAGCGTCGAATCGATCTCCGCATCCGCCCCGTTCTTCACCGTCGCCGAGCCCTTCAACGTCGATGCTCCGCCCACCTGCAGGCTCCCCGTAAAGTTCGCATCGCCCGCGCCATCGATAGTCGCCACCGTAGTTTCCGTCGCACCGCCAGACCCAATCACCAATCCGCCCGATCCCGCATTCGTCGAACCATTCAGCACCACGGCGCCCGTACCCGTCGCATTCAGAACAGTCTGATTATTCGTGCCTCCCGCACTCGTAATCTCCGCTACCGCATTCGCCGATGTGGTCTGGTTCGTCCCCGTGAAAGTCAGCGTCGGCTGCGACGTATATCCACTCCCATTCGCAGTCATCGACACGCTCAATACCGTGTTGCCTCCGGCACAGCTCGGCGAAGCAGTCGTCGCCATAACAGCCGTCGCCGCAGCACCCGATCCACCGCCGCCCGCAAAGCCGATAGCCGGTGGAGTCGAAGACGTATAACACCCGCCATTGTTCACAATCACGTTGGTCACCGTATTCGCCACAGTGCTCAGATACTGCCCGATCGAAAGCCGATTGACACTGCTCAAAACATCCGTGATGTTATAAAACTGCTCCCCCGAACTCCCATCCCCCAACCCCACCGTCCACCGGTATCCATAATCCGTCTGGTATTCATTCAACAACCCGCGCTCGTTTCCATTTCCTGTTCCCACGCGCACATGATTCGTCACAGTCGAATCCATCTGGCTCGCATACCAGTCGCCCTTCACCCCATTGAACGTTCGATGAAATGCATCCAGAAAACTGTTTCGCGAACCGTTATCCGTCAACGCCCCCGTAAACATCGTCCCACCCGTAATCCACGAGTTATACGTACTGCCTGCATCCGCGATAACCTGGCTCGAAGAGTTCTCATTGCGCACCCCGACAAACGTGTTGTTCTGCGCATTCGCTCCCAGGTGCAATGCCGTAGCGCAACCCTCAACATCCCCGCCAGTGAACGTATTGCCATCTCCCTGCGCCAGGTTGATTCCATACGTCCCCGCAATCGGATTCCCGCCACTCGTCGGGCAATCGATATGCAATCGGATAAACGTACTCGCATTCATCCAATCCGTAGTCGCCGCATTCGCCGCCTGGTGCCCAATGCCATTCACCGCCGTGTGCCAGCCATTGAATGCCAGGTCATAAAAACTTCCGCCCGAGTAATTCCCCGTACCATCCACCGTCATACCCGTCTGGTTCGAATTCCCCAGTAAATACAGGCTCTCCAGGTCCATCTCCTGCACCCTGTAAGCCACCAGCGCCTGCGTCGCCGCATTCGTCGAATCAGTCGTGTTGATCACCACATCATCGAGATGAAAGCCCATCGTGTCCGCCGCATACGTCGGATCGCCCACCTGCACCGCAGCACCGGCACCCGAATACAACAGCACCGTCCCACCCTGGCTTCCACTCGCCCCCGAAGCACCACGCAAACCGCAGCCCTTCAGCGTCACATTGCGCACCCCGGCCGGCACCACAATCTGCGCCGAAGTCGAGATCGTCGCACACGGCAGCAACACCGTGGCATTCGCCACATTCAACGTCAGTGTCGAAGCCATCGTCACCGTCCCGGTAAAATTCCGCGCATCGCAAATCCCGCCATACACCGAACTCAACCCAGCCAGGCAAGCCGATAACTTACTCCCGATATCCGAACCCGCAAACTGGTCCGCTTGGTAAGCCCCGCCCACCGCCAACGCCGTCAGTTGACCTCCGAAGTGACTCACCGCCGCATTCAAACTCGCCCCACCCAGGTTCGCCAACGCCTGCTGCGCCGTAGTCGCACCCGTGCCTCCGTTTGCAATCCCAACCGAGCCCGTAGTGATGTTCGCCGCATTCAACCCAGTTAAGTTTCCGCCATAAAAATTCGGCGCACTCTGCCACACCGCCGAACTCGTACTCGACCCCGTTCCCGTCTCCATCAACACCGCCGGAGTAGTCGACAAATTTCCCGCCAGCCGTCCAGGATTTCCGTTCCCATCGCCCATCACCAGGTCGCCCTGCGTAGTCGTCAACGGATTCGTCGCCACCGGCGCACCGCCACTCACCGCCGGAGTAGCCGAAGCCGCACCGCCCGCCAGCAGAAACGCATAGTACCTGCCCGCCGGATAGTTCTGCGCCAGCGTCGAAGGATTGCAAACCGTCAGCGCCAACGTATTCGCCGCCGTCACACTGCCGCTCATCTGTAACTGCCCCGCCGATGCCGAAGGCCGCACAAACAGCACCCCATCCGTAGCCACCGCACCCGGCACCGTAATCCCCGCCACCGTCGCGCATGTTTCGCCGCTCACCGTACCCGCCGCAATCGCAAACGCCTGCTCTGAAAAATCTGTAACCGGCAGCGTCGTATCGGTCCCGCTGATCAGCCCTGGCCGCACCCGCAACCCCGGCATCTGCACCGCTGTCTGGCCCGTAAATCCGGCGTACCCATCGTTCTCCATCGTCAGATAACGCGGCATTGTCCCACCGCTCGCATAAGCCTGCTCCACAGACCGCATGCACCACTCATCCACAAAACCGGAGTTCACACCCTTCAGACACAGCTCACCCGAATCCGTATTCGTCACCCCCGGCGGGTACGAAGTGTTGGACCATCCCAGGATCAGCCTGCCCGTAGCCACCGGCTGCACCCGCGGAGCCACCGGTGTATCCGCCGAGCTTTGTAGATTCGTCAGCTCTAAACGAAAATCCTCCAACTGCTGCGCCGCGCTCACCTGTTGCGGCTCCGCAATCGACTCCAGAACAGCTCCGCTCGCACCGATATTCCTTGCCGAAATATTCTGAAACCCACTCAGCAAAATCGCCCCGGGCAATTGGTTATTCACGCTGTCATACGGGCTCGGGCAACTCGTCGAACCATAGTTCCCGTTTGCCGCCGCGCCGTTGCAATACCCCACATCCTCCAGCCCCAGCCCATCGATCACCCAACCACCCGCAGCCGTCGCCACAATCGGATAATTCTGCGTCTCCTTCACATTCGCGTTGTGAATCGTCACCCCAAGCACCGGCCGTCCATAACGCGAATAAGCGGCAAACATCACGTGATAGATACCCCGCCACATGGAGTCTGTGATCACCCCAAAACCCGCCTGGTTCTGATCGGTCAGCCTTGCCTGGTTGTCACTCACATGAAAGAAATACGTATTGAACCACGTGTCCAAAGCATTCTGCACCGTCTGCGCCTGGCTCACCGATGCCCAGTTCGCGCCGTAAAACACCATCCCATCCAGCGCCGTTGAATCACCCAGGTTCTCCGCATTTAAAAACACTTCTCCACTCGTGCTCGTCGACGGAGCACGCGATCCCCACCAGCCGCCCACAATGATGCCCGCTTCGCTATTCTGAATAAACGTGTCCTGAAAGGTGTCGTACTGCGACGATCCCGCCAGCACCGCAATCCCCACCCCGGCCATGTTCACTCGCTGCCAGCGCCAGTAAGCTCCCGCCTGTGTCGCCGCGCCGATAAACGCCTTGTTGATACTCACATCAAAAAGATTCCAACTCGCGATAGGACTGTCCGAACCAAACACCGCAAAATAAGGCGCGTTCATCGTGTAAGTCGCAGCCGTCGCAGCCGCCGGCGTATAACTCGAAACAATCGTCGCCCCATTGCCATAAATCGTCAGCGGAAACGATTGCTCACTCTGCACTCGAATCGCGTATCCGAGATATCCCGGCGTCTCCGGCGCAATGTTTGTACACGCCACTCCTCCACACGTATCCGTACTCGGCGCCGTTCCGTCATCCCACGCCGTCTGCATATAACCCGTGATGGTTCCAATGAAATAAGTCTTCCCCTGCGTCAGCGTGACCGATCCCGCACGCGTCCCATTCTGCGTCGCATAACTGATCGCGTTATTGAAGCACTGCGTATCATCCGTCACTCCATCGGCAGCGCAGCCAAAATCATCCACCCGCACTTCGGCTGAATAACTCGTAACTCCCCGCCTCTGATCCAGCACAGGAATCGGCACAGCCACAGCAGGCGGCGCAGCCACGGAGATATTCGGACAACTCGTATATCCCGACCCTCCGTTCGTCACCGTGTAACTCGCCACCTGTCCGCCACTCACATTCGCAGTAACAGCCAGCCCCGCTCCACCACCGCCCGTAATCGACAACACAGGAGCACTCGAATATCCCTGTCCCAACTGCCCCGGCATCACCGCCGTCACCTTGCCGCCCTGCGTCGCGTCATACACACACAGCGCCGTAGCATTCATCGCAGCATTCTGCGCATACATCCCCACCGTCCCCGACGGAATCAGCGCCGAACTCGCCGTAGCCACACAACTCCCCACCGAAGAAGACAAAGCGCAATCCGTAGTCCCATCGATCACCGGAGCAGTCAACGCACCCGTCAGCGTTCCACCCGCAATCGGCAACGCACCCGTTCCACTCCCACCGCCCGAACCAATTGCACTCGAAATCTGCGTATCCACATACGCCTTGTTCGTAGCCTGGTTCGCCGCAGTCGGAGCATTCGCAATCAGCACCTGTTGAAACGCCGGCACAAAAGCCATCCACGCCGTCTCAACATTCGTCACAACACCCGGCGATAACCCAACAGCATTGACAGCATTCCCCTGCGTAGCCGCATCGCAACCCGTGTTCCCCGTCACCGTGTTGTAAGGGATGCGAAACACCTGCCAACTCGTAGTCAGGCTCACCATCTGGTCAGCGAAAACGCAGCCTGCCGCGCCACTCCCCGCCAGCTTCAACTCCTGCGTAGTCGCAACATCCGCCTTGGCCGCGACCTCCCACGTTCCCGTTCCGGCCGGAAATCCCTTCCCCAAAACCAGCGCTCCCGCAACCCCACGAAGCGCCCAAACACCCGACGTATCCCACGCCCCACCCAACGCCTTCACATACGATCCAGTCACCGGAGCCGCAGGATCCTTGCCAAACGAACTCCCCACCGCAACCGACTCACCTCCAGCCGAATACAAATCCTCCGCCGAAAAGAAAAGATCGTTCAAGCTAGGAAACGCCTGGTTCGCCGCACCTCCACCCAGCAACGCAAAATCCGCCGAAACCACCTGCGGAGTCGCCCGTGAAGCCTCTAACCCAGCCTGTCCAAATCCCGAAGCACTGGACTGCACAAACACATTCCCCAGTCCCCCATCGGACAACCCGGCAGCGGCAATCCCCAGCCCATTGAACCTGTTCTGCGAACCCAGGTAACTCCCCGAATCACCCACCACCAGCGCCGGATAAGCCGTAGTCGAAGCCGCCAGCGTTCCACCGCCACCCAGCGCCATCCCCTGCGTGCGCGAACCCTCTGCGTTCCAGATCGTGTATCCGCCGCTTCCCTTCAGCAGATTCCCACCCAGAAACGTCATTCCATTTCCCGCAATCAAATTCACCGGCCTGGCAGGCACAGCAATTCCCGAAACACCCACCATCGCCGTAGTCGTACTCGAACAACCCACCCCGCCTGCACTCACCGTCACAGCTCCCAGCGAACCATCCGCATTCACCGCCGCCACAGCCGCTGCCGTGCATCCCCCGGAAAACTGAATCGGCACCGCAGCCCCATAAGCCTCAAATCCCAACCCATGCTCCGGCCCCACCGAAACCGACGTAATCGCCCCACCCGTAGCGTGAACCACCAACGCAGGCTGCACCGCCACCCACTCCGGCAGCACCGCAGCATTCCGCACCGTCCAGCCAGCCTGCACCCCCATGCCCGCACCCGCAAAATCCAGCACCAGCCCGGTAGCCGCCTCGCCCGTAGCCGCCGAACTCCACGCACTCACCACCACATCGTCCAGCACATCGTTCGACCCGGCAGCCACTGCAAAACCATGCGTCGCCTGAACCGTTACGTTCTGCCAGCGATTCGCATCCGCAACCAATCCATTCGGCACAGCCACCGGCAACCCCGGCAAAGCAATCCCCGTTCCCACCCCGCGAATGTCGATATTCCTGAAGTCAGAAGCAGTCGGCCACTGCGCCAGGTACAGCCCGCACGTATGCGTCGAATGCGCTCCCGCATACAACGCCAGCGGATCCGTCCCCGTCGCCGTCGCCGCAATCGCCACATTCTCAATCTCACCAACGCGCAACCCATTCCCACCCGCGCCCGTAACGGCAGGCATGGCAATCGCACAGTTGCCAATCGACCACCCCGCCCCTGTCCCTGCAACGCCAGTCAACCCATTCCCACCCGGCGAAAAAACCGACCCTACCTCCATCGGCCGATTCACTCCACAACTACCCGCCGCAGCCCGTCCCTGCGCCGGGGAGCACGAAACATCCACGCTCCCATCCACATAGATCGTGAAGTCATGTAGCCGTGTATTCGCCAGCAGATTCGTAGCATCCGCAGCCGTAGCCAACACATCCTGTCCTGGAAAACCCATCAGCCCCGAAACCTGCCGCCCCTGTCCGCCAATCGACTCCCCATGCCACACCAGTTGCTGCGTCTTGCAAACCCCGGCAGGCAGCGTCAGCGCGACCCCAAGTCCTGCCGGACCATGCCCCGCCGCACTCTGCGCAAACGCAAAATTGATCGCCGCCTGCAACGCCGCCGTATCATCCGTAACCCCATCGCAGACCGCCCCAAACTCCTTCACACTCCGCTCATGCTGCTGAGCGCCCGTAGCCCGAAGATCCTCCACCCGAATCCCCGCAGCATTCGTAAATGTATCCGTCCCCGTATAAGTCGAAGGCACCATAACCGAGCCCCCGGCAGCAGCAGCAGCCGTCTGCGTAGCCTGCAACGTAGCCTGCGAAGTACCCGTCTCCGGTGAGAAAACCCCATTCACCGACTCCGCATTCAACGGCCCCGCAATCACCCCACCACCCGACGAAAGCCCCCCTGCAAACACCTGGTCCACATAGTGTTTGTCCGCAGCCATCAACGGCGTCGTAGGATCAGCCGCCAAAATCAGCGGTCCCGTAAGCGTCCCGCCATCGGTCGTCAACAGGCTTCCCTGCAACTGCGCCACAGCCTGGTCCACATACGACTTGCTCACTGTCTGCACCGCCTGCGCCGCTGGCATCAACTGCGCCCGCACCTGCGCAATCGAAGCCGAAGCCGCACCCGAAGCCGTCGCTGGCACCACCCAATACTCCGTGTTCACCGTCCCATCCGCCAGGTGATACACCGCCGTGTAATACAGCCCCGCCGGACTCGCTCCCAGATTCGGCGCAAGGTTCAAACTAGCAAACCCATCCGCCCCAATCTGAACAGCAACATTGCCCGCCACCACAGCCTGATTCGCCGCCGTAGTAAAGGCTGGCCAGCTCACCAGCAACGTGCCTGAACTAGGCACACCCGCAGCGTTATAGACCGTCCCCTGCACGGTCGTCGTGGTTACCGTCTGCGCCCAGCCGACCACAGTCAACAGGCAAACCATCGCGCAAAATGAAACCCCTCTACCCAAACGCAACCACGTCGAATTCGTGCTCTTCATAATCAGCATCCTTCCCAAAATCAAAACG
Organism: Acidicapsa ligni; assembly: GCF_025685655.1. Classification (NCBI taxonomy): domain Bacteria; kingdom Pseudomonadati; phylum Acidobacteriota; class Terriglobia; order Terriglobales; family Acidobacteriaceae; genus Acidicapsa; species Acidicapsa ligni. The sequence continues at coordinate 384,224 of NZ_JAGSYG010000001.1, forward strand.
AGCCGCGGCGTAGCCGCGCAAAAATTTTTTCCATACGGAGAGGTGCCCCAAGTCTCGCACCCAACCCCCCAGACACAAAATCTCCCCACCCAAGCCCCAGCAGTCGCCTTTGCCCTTGCTTCTGCAGTTGCAGCTGCCCTTGCCTTTGCCCTTGCCCTTGCCCTTGCCCTTGCTTTTCTAGCTGTCATTCCCGAAGGGAATCTGCTGCTAGCTGTTGCCCTTGCCTTTGCCCTTCAGCCCCCACCAAAAAAACCGCGAGCAAAGCCGAAGCCCGCCCGCGGTCCCTATTTCCCAACTTCGTCCTGCTCCTTCAGCCCCTTCCAAAGCACCTCAGCAAGGCTCTGGTAGTCTTCCATCGGAATATTCTGCTTATCCTCCACCCGTTCCGCCAGATCACACAGCAGCTTCACACTCGGCAGATGATTCGCCTCGATATTTCGGACAATGCACTTCACTATCTGAACGAAGTTCTCTACCAGCGCCTCTTCGGCCTTCTTTCGCAATAAGTCCATCGTCTTACCAGTCCCAACCTTGCCAGTCCCAACCGGCAGGCCATTCTCCGGACCCGCCCCTGAACCAGCACTAGAACCAGCCATCCCCACCACAACCGGCTTATTGCCCTCAACTACACCACCAGCTTCTTCCTCTTCGGCCATTGCACCGCCATTTACCACCGATTTCCCCGCCAAAACAAAAAGAGGAGGCAGCGTCGCAGCGCTCCTCCCCATCTCATCCCAACGATTATCCCCAGCTTACCCAATCCCCATCAAATTCCCTGCAATTCCCAAATCCAGACTCAACCTGAACAAAATAAACCGGATACCTTTGATTTAACTTCCCCCAATCGTTGACAGGCCTTCTATTCTTGCTCCTTTTTCCCAAATACCCATCGGTTCCTGTTGACATCCGACCCAGCCAGGCGCAAACTCATCTCGGATGCCTACCCAAAGCCAACAACCCGACCGCACCCCGCTCCTTCAGGGAACACTCGACCTGCTCATCCTCCGCACCCTCGCCCCCAGTCGCAGCCACGGACAAGGCATAGCCCGTATCATCCAGCGCCAGTCCGAAGAAGCCTTCCTCGTCGACCACGGCTCCCTCTATCTCGCCCTCCAGCGCCTCGAAGATCGCGAACTCCTCGCCGCCGAGTGGGGACTCTCCGAAAACAATCGCAAAGCTCGCTTCTACTCCCTCACCCCCAAAGGCCGCGCCGAACTCACCGCCAAAACCCAGCAATGGCGCAAACTCTCCCACGCCATCGGCCTCATTCTCGATCCAGTTTTAGAAGAAGGAGCATAACCATGCCGAACTCCTCCAGGCGTTCCCCAGAAGACTTCGCCGCAGAAATCCGCTCCCATCTCGAACTGGAAACAGACGACCTCAAAGCCGAAGGCATGAGCGAAAAAGAAGCCCACCGCCGCGCCCGCGCCACCTTCGGCAGCCGAGCCGCAGCCCAGGAACGCTTCTACCTCCGCAGCCGCGTCGAATGGCTCGACAATCTCCGTCGTGACCTCGCCTACGGCGTGCGCGGCATGGCTCGTAATCCCGGCTTCACCCTCACCGTCATCCTCACCCTCGCGCTGGCCATCGGAGCCAACACTGCCATCTTCTCCCTGGTCAACGCTCTCCTGATCAAATCCCTGCCCTACAACCACCCCGAGCAACTCGCCACCACCTACGCCCACTACGCCGGTCCCGAAACGACCGACAGCGGCAGCGACCTCGACGGCGAACAATGGGAACTCCTCCGCGACAACGTCCCCTCAATCCTCTCCGCCATCTCCAGCGGCATCGCCTCCGGAGTCAACCTCCAGGCAAAGACTCAATCCGGACTCCACATCCAATACCTCCACGCCGGCCGCGTCTCCGCCCATTACTTCGATGTCCTCGCCCTGCATCCTGTCCTCGGCCGCAATTTCTCTGAAGTAGAGGACCACCCCAACGGCCCTCGCGTCGCCCTGCTCAGTTACAGCCTCTGGCACACCACCTTCAACAGCGACCCCAACATCCTCGGCCAGCCCATCACCCTCAAGGGCGAGCCTTACACCATCGTAGGAGTCCTCCCCGACGCACCAACCCCGCTCAATGCCGACGTCTACACCGCCCTCCAGCCCAGCCGCGAAGGAGAAGGCGCCGGCACAAATTTCAACGCCATCGTCCGCCTGCGCGACGGAGCAACCTGGCAGCAGGCCAACTCTGAACTCAACCGCGCCTGGACCGCCATCGCCACCCGTATCGCCAAAAACTATCCCGGTTACCACGCCTCCTTTTACCTCGTTCCACTCCAGAAAAGCTCCACCGAAGACTTGCGTCCCCAGGTTCTCGTACTCATGCTCGCCGCCGGATTCATCCTCCTCATCGCCTGCGCCAATCTCGCCGGACTCACCCTCGTCCGCACCATGCGCCGCACTTCCGAGATCGCCACTCGCCTCGCCCTCGGTGCCTCACGCTGGCAGATCCAGCGCCAGCTCTGGATTGAAAACCTCCTGCTCGCCCTCACTGGAGGCATCGTCAGCATCGGCGTCGGCTATCTCGCCCTCCACAGCCTGCTCACCCTGCTCCCCGAGCACTTCCTACCCATCGCCTCCATCCATCTCGATTTGCGCGTCCTCGCGTTTACCCTCTGCGTCTCCCTCGTCACCAGCATCCTCTTCGGCATGCTCCCCGCACTCACCACGCGCAAAATCGATATCCGCTCCGCCATAGCCACCCGCGGATCCTCCGGCAACTCCAGCTTCCGCCTTCGCCAATCCCTCATCGCTGGCGAAGTCGCACTGACCGTACTCCTCCTCGCCGCCTCAGGACTACTGATCCGCACCCTCATCCATCTCGAAACCCTCCCGCCCGGCTTCAGTCCCAACGGAGTCATCTCCGCCAAAGCCTCCCTGGACGACGCCCGGTACCACGACCACTCTGCCTTCGACACACTCCTCGCCAACAGCACCGCCGCCATGCGCCAGATCCCCGGAGTCCAAAACGCCGCCGTCGGCCTCAACCTGCCCTACGAACGCCCCCTCAACGACAGCGTCACCCTCAACGACGGCCCATTCGCCGGAAAAAGCACCGGAGCCGACGAAATCTACGTCACCCCCGGCTACTTCGAAACCCTCCAGATTCCCGTCCTCGCCGGACGCACCTTCACCGATAGCGACACCACCACCTCGCAGCACGTCGTCATCGTCAACCAGACCTTCGCCCGCAAATTCTTCGCAAATCAAAACCCTGTGGGCCACTACCTCAACAAAGACACACGAATCATCGGCCTCGTAGCCGACGTCATCACCAAACCAGGATTCACCGCAGGCGCACCCATCTCCGCCGAAGAAACCACCTACATCCCCGCCACCCAGGTCAACCCCAAACTCCTCGCCCTCGTCCACACCTGGTTCCAGCCCAGTTGGATCGTCCGCACCAGCCACCCAATCGAAGGCCTGACAGAACAAATGCAACACGCCCTGGCCGGCGCCGATCCCAACCTGCCCTTCAGCGGCTTCTACAGCATGAGCGACCTGCTCGCCACCACCCTCGCCATCCAGCGCATTGAGGTAGCCCTGCTCTCCGCCATGGCCGGACTGGCCCTGCTCCTCAGCGCCATCGGCATCTTCTCCCTGGTCGCCAACATAGTCGCCCAGCGCACCCGGGAAATCGGCATCCGCATCGCCTTGGGCTCTACCATCCGCCAGGCAATGCTGAACGTAGGCAGCAGCGGCATCCTCGCCTCCATCGCAGGCCTGCTGATCGGCCTCGCCCTCAGCGCAATGGCCCTGCGAACCATGCACTCCGTCCTCTTCGGCATAGGCGTCTACGACCCCGCCACCCTGACCGCCGTAATCCTGACCCTCGCCCTGATCACCCTATTGGCCACCACCCTGCCAACCCTGAAAATAGCCAGAATAGACCCAGCAAAAACCCTCCGCGAAGACTAACCCAAACCCCCGCCATTGCTTTCGCAGTCGCCTCTGCCCTTGCCGTTGCCGTTGCTCTTGCCCTTGCAGTTGCCCTTGCCTTTCTGTCTGTCATTCCCGAAGAGAATCTGCTTTTAACCCCTTACCTCCCCCACCCGCAAAGAAAACCACCAACTTATCCACCACCCCCACCCCGCTGTGCAAACAGTGGACAACCCATCCCCCCTGCAAAACCCAGCACACAAAAACCCGCTCCAGCAGCGGCTGAAACCTCATTTCCCACTCGTCCAACCAATAAATCCACACCCCAAATCCAACCCCCTGTTGAAACAGTGGACACCCCGGTCCCCAATTACCCCCTCGAAATCCACCTTTCCACTTCCCCTCAATTCCACAGGCAAGTTTTAGAAAACTAGCCCACCCCGCAACCCCGCGCCAATCGCGGATTTTCTCCGATTTCCACTTTTCCGCGCTGAACGGCTGCTACGGCGGGGCTACATAACTCTCTTTTCTTCTTTTTTACTCAATACCCGTCGCATCCTCAGCATCCCCAAAAACAAAAACCCTCCCACTAGAGGGGCGCGACCAACCGGTCTCTTTCCAACCGAAGACCAACAAGACTCCCTCATGCCCCAAAAGCGCACGACCACACCAAGCCGCTACGATGCCGGATAACAAATCCCCCTGTATTTCCTAGTTAAAGGCTGGATTTCCACCTGCAAGGATTTCTCAATTTCAATACAATCAAGCAAGGGAAAACACTGCATTCCCACGCAACACTCGCGTAATGTAGAGTTGCATCACGCGCCGTTCGTGGCTAAGCAACGCAGATCCAGAACTCGGGATTCAGGAGAAAAACACCATGCCATCGCTCGGACTCGAACCGGAAATCACCACCGAACAGGGCGCATCCGCCCAGGGGTCAGTCATGGAAATTACCGTCACCCGTCAGGATCTGCTCAAAGAGCTCACCGCTACGCAAAGCGTAGTCGAGCGCAAGACCACCATCCCCATCCTTTCCAACTTCCTCATCGAAGCCGCGGACGATGCCGTCAACATCACCGCCACCGACCTCGACCAGGCCATCCGCACCAGTTGCAAAGCCAAGGTCAAAAAGGCCGGCTCCTGCACCATCCCCGCGCGCAAGCTCTACGACTACGTCAAGCTCCTGCCCGAGGGCGAAATCTCCATCAAGCTCCTCGACAATCACTGGGTACAGATTCGCTCCGGCCGTTCCAACACCAAGATGGTCGGCCTCGGTCGCGCCAACTATCCCCAGGTTCCCGAGCTACCCCAGATTGCCAGCGTCAAGATTCCTGTGCCGGTTCTCAAAACCCTCATCGCACGCACCATCTTCTCCATCTCAAACGAAGAGTCGCGTTACACCCTCAACGGCGCTCTGCTGATCCTCAAGGCTGAATCCCTCGCCATGGTAGCCACTGACGGCCACCGCCTCTCCTTCGTAGAAAAGGCAGAAGAGACCCTGGAAGGCGTCAGCGGCGAAAAGCGCATCCTCATCCCGCGCAAAGCCCTCGCCGAGCTCCAGACCCTTCTAAACTCCACTGAAGCCGAACACATCGAGTTCGCCGATGACGACCTATGGCTTTTCTTCCGCGTAGGCCATCGCACCCTGAGTTCGCGCAAACTTACCGGCCAGTTCCCCAACTACGAAGCCGTCATGCCCCGCGACAACACCAAGTTCGTAGTAGTCCGCTGCTCTGAACTTTCCGCCGCCATCGGCCGTGTAGCCCAGTTCGCCGACGAACGCTCCGGCGCCATCCGCATGAAGATGGAGCAGAACGAACTCAAGATCACTGCCCAGTCCACCGAGTCCGGCGAATCCGAAGACTCCATCGAAACCCCCTACACCAGCGACCCATTGGTAGTAGGCTTCAACAGCAGCTATATGCTCGACTTCCTGAAGGCTCTAAGCAACGAAGGCGAAGTCCGTCTCGAATTCAAAGACGCCCAATCCGCCGGCCAAATGCGCCCCGAAGACCCCGAAGCCGAATACAAATACCGCTACGTCCTCATGCCAATGCGCATCTGAGCGTTCCACGCTCTTGATCGAGTGCAGACGCACTCAAAAGCAAAGGCCCGGTTTTTAGCCGGGCCTTTATTACGTTGATGTAGCTTTCGCTTTTGTCTTGCCCTTGCTTTTCTAGCTGTCATTCCCGAAGGGAATCTGCTGTTAGCCCTTGCCGTTGCAGTTGCCTTTCCAGCCCCTATCCAAGCAACCCATCAATTCCGGCTAGGATATATCCCCAAAACACAAATCGAGTACTGCATCCCCTGCGGCGCAAAAGGCCTCAAATCCGGCAACCCAAACGTAGTGATCCCATCCCCACCAAACCGCGTCCCCATGATAGAAAACACAGCAACGTTTTGATTGATGGGCAACAACCTGCCATCCGCTGGCAGTGCCCCCTCCCCATAAGAGTTCACCGACAGAATGGCATCCCCCAGCATGCATGTAGCGTTATAAGTAAAGTCTTCATTGGAATAACCGTTCGTCCCCAGCGCACCCGAAAGCGCCGTGATGTTAGCCGGAATAGGATTCACCGAGCCAGGAAGCCCCCGCGCCCCAACCGGCCCGGTAGGCCCAGTGGCACCCGTAGCGCCAGCCACTCCCTTAGCTCCCTCCGGACCGGTCAATCCCTGCAATCCACGCGGTCCGGCAGGCCCCGTCAAACCAGTTACCCCACGAGGTCCCACCGGTCCAGAGGCGCCAGGAAGTCCACGTACTCCAGCAGGCCCAGCAACACCCGTAAGCCCTCTAGGCCCCGTTGCCCCTGTCAAACCGGTAACTCCACGTGGCCCAACCGGACCGGTAGCACCAGGAAGTCCCCGCACTCCAACTGGTCCCGCCGGTCCGGCTGGCCCGACTGCTCCAGTTGCCCCAGTCAATCCCACTAACCCAATAGGTCCAGCAGGCCCCACGGGACCAGTGATATTCCACTCATCCAATATCTCCGTAGCCGTATTACAAGCAGTCGTAGCCGTAACAATTCGCGGAATAGCCGTCATCATATTCACGCAGGCGATAACCGTATTCGTGGTGGTGTCAGCAGGTACAACCGCCGTCTTCGATTGCGAAGAAGCGATCGTCCCAACAGAGAGAAACAACGCAAAAGAGAGAGCAAATGGTTTATCCAAGCGCATAGAGCCTCCAGAAAATCAATCTACTGTGATCTATTTCCGCGAAGCGTATCACCTGAAAAACAAATAAGTCGACAACTTATTACCGTTCAACGACCATACATCTCGATATATTTCTTCGAATCAAACTTCTTTCCGGTAGAAGCCCCCGACATATACCGCACCATTCCAAACACCGGTCGATCAAACCACGGTCTATCATGCTTGCCAACAATCGCCCACGCAATCCCCGCATATCCATTCGGATCGCGCCCATCCAGCTCATACCTGTCATTCAACTCAACAGCCCACGCAAACGCCTTCTCCGGCGTGGGAGCCCACTCCAGGATCTTCTTCCCCCAGTACATCCGCATATAGTTATGCATCCATCCATCGCGCACCATCTGCCACTGCGCGGCATTCCATAGCGGATCATGCGTCTCCGCCTGCTCTAACTGCTTCAATGTATAACTCCACGGCCGCGCATCCCCTGCATGGGCAGTCAATGTCTTCTTAGCCCAGGGTTCAGCGCACTCCCAGTTATCGTAGTTAGGATTGTACTTACAAAATAAAATCGCTAACTCCCGCCACCCAATCATCTCGTCGAGATACTTATCCGCGACTGCCTTGGTAGCCTTGCCATCTCTCACCGCATCCAACACAGTCAGCGCAATCGTAATCGGAGAAATATGCCCATAATGCAGGTAAGGCGACATCTCACTGGTCCCCCGCACCTCCGGATGATTCCTCTTCTCGTCATACTCCCCAAGCCGTAAATCTGTAAACTCCTTCAGTCTCTTCAATGCTGCCTTAGTCCCACCAACAAACGTATCCACCGGTCCAACCGAACGATCCAACTTATCGAACCCGGCAGTAATATCCTTGTCTAATGAATAACTCCGCACATGCTGATTCCATTTATATACACCCTTAACTATCTTCACCGGAACCATAAACTCTTCTAACTGCACATGTAACTTCGGCCGAAAATGATGCAGCAAAACAAACGTCTTCCCAAACACCGCCGAGGGCACCACCACATCTGCATCCACAGTAAAGAAAGGCACGCGAAGCTTCCTCGCCAGCGCTGCCCGCCAACGCTCCGGCTCGCGGCAGACATTCTCATCGCCCACCACCATAGCCGCGCCAACCTCATCCAGAAAAGCCTCAAGAGTATCTCCATCCGTAGGCCGCCGCACAACAAACCCCACCCCTCGCTTCGCCATTCCCTCCGCCACGTCATGCAATCCCTGCTGCAAAAAGAGATAGTGCCGCAAGTTAGCATTGGGATAATTCGGAATCACAGAAAAGTAAGCCACCACCGGCAATCCCAGCGCATTCCCGCAAGCAATCGCGACCTCCAGCGCAGGATTATCCAAAGCCCGCTGCGCACGCTGCAACCAGTAAACAACGCACTTTCCATCCGCCCTCGGCTCACCTCCGCGGCGAACAGTGACCCGCTTATCCGCCGCAATATCCGCTAACATGCCCGGTAACTCAACCGCCATCCAACCCTCCGCTTCAACTCCATCCTACCGTGGCTCAAATAAAAAACGGCCCCCAGCAAAAGCCGAAGGCCGTTCTATACCCAATCAATTTAACTTGCAGCCGGAGGCGTATCGACGACATCAACAAACGAATACCCACTGCCCAGCGCCGAATTCGCAAATGTAAGCGTCCCCGGACGATACTGCGCATCCTGCGTACACCGTATCTGCACACTATTCGAGAGATCAGAATTTGCAGCGATACTGCGCGGCCTCGGAAATCCCCAAAGCACCGACCAGGATTCATGCTTGATATCCAACGCATGCTTCGCATTCATCGGCGAATATTGCGCCACAGCCGTCTGATCCAACTGCAACCCCAGCGCCATCGCCTTGCCCATCATCCAACTCAGCGTGATATCCGACAGCCCCGTCTCCGGATACCCGCCGCCCACATCGCAATGCACGCCTGTAAACCAGACCTGCTCCAGCGTCTGCCCCGGTGCCGGAGTCGTCGTCCAAAGCGTCGGCGGAAACTCCACACGCCGTTCATCGATAGCCAGCGCCTGGTACGCATGCACCACTTTCGAATTCAATGAAGTATCCAGGAACTGAAACTGGAGAGGATCGACGCCACCCACGATTGCAGGAATCCCCAACGATCCAACCGTGTCCCACACGCCCACCATCAGGATCGTCGCTGCTTCCACCGCATACTTCGCCTGCAACCCGGCTAGAATAGTAGCCCGATCATTCTTGTTGCGATACGCATTGAAAGCAGCTTCAAGAAATGCATCATCAAACTGTGCCGTAGGTAATCCCACTGCCGCAATCATGCCCGCCAGGCTGCGCGCCGTATAAGCACCGCGGCTGAACCCGAAGATATAAATCTGGTCCCCCGACTCATACACATGCGCTATCTTCGAATATCCATCTTTGATCTTTTGAAACAGCCCAATACCAAACGCTCCACCTGCCAGCTTTTCAATCGGATTCCCATCCGAACCAACACCATCGTCGTAATAAGGAACCTGTGTCGCCGTTGTCAGGCAAGCCTTGAACAACTTGTAAGGATTCGTATTGTTGGCACTCGAATCCCACGTACCATCCGCGCAATACACAATATTCTTTGCCATCGTTCCCCTCGTTTTCTCTCGCGTTCCGCCCCGCCGATCGCATAACCAGTGGTGACAAAGAGGTTCGCAGCGTTACATCCATAACGCTGCTAAACCTACCAGCCCTACTTAAAGCAGACAAGTATTTTCGTGAAGAACACAGGAATAAGTCTTTAACTACCGCAATACTGTTTCTACATATATAGCGATTCTCTAATGCAGAATTTGTAACTTGTTATGTCGTCGAAAAGAAGCTCGCCAGTCCCGCCTTGCCCGCATGAACTTCCATCGCCCTTTGAATCTCCAGCGCCAGCGCCAGTGCCTCACGACCCTGCCGCGCCGTGACCCTAGGAGTCTTCCGGCTTCGGACAGCGTCAAGAAACGAACAAATCTCCAGCCGCAGCGGCTCTCCCGGAGCAACCTCCGGCTTCGTAAACGACAGCCCCGGCAACCCATCTGCAAATCCAGCAGCAGCCCCCAGCGCCATCGCCTTCTCAATTGAAAACTCGGCATCCACCGCGATCACCAGCACGTCCTTGCGCGCATAGTCGATCGAGACATACTGCCTCGGCTCAAAGAACCGCAGCTTCCGTACCCGCTCCGTCGAAACCCGCGAAGCCGTAAAATTTGCCACGCATCCCGATTCAAACTCCACCCGAACATTCGCAATATCCACCTTCGGCGAAAGAATAGGCAGCCCAACCGCCCGTACCTCTTTCACCGGTGAATTCGCAAACGTCAGCACCACGTCCAGATCATGGATCATCAGATCCAGCACAACATCCACATCCAAAGATCGAGGAGTAAAAATAGAAAGCCGATGCGCCTCAAAAAACATCGGCCTCGTCAGAGCAGGCTCAATCGCCAGCACCGCCGGATTAAACCGCTCCAGGTGCCCAGGCTGCAGAACCCGCTCATGCTTTTCCGCCAGCGCAATCAAGTCATCCGCCTCCGATAGAGAAGCAGTAATCGGCTTCTCCACCAGGCAGTCAACTCCGGCAGACAGCAACTGACTCGCCGCAGCATGATGATGCACCGTAGGCACAGCAACCGAAGCTGCATCCAGCTTTAAATCAGCCGAAAGCGCAGCCTCAACCGAAGCAAATACTGGAATCCCATAAGCCTCCGTAACCTCAGCAGCACGCCCGGCATCCGGCTCAACAGCCGCAACCAGCGTCACTCCCTCAGAGGCCAGCTCTTTGTAAACCCGCAGATGGTTGCGCCCAAAGGCGCCAGTCCCTACCACAGCAACGCGCAAAGGCCGCTGCCCTGCAGGCCCAGGAGATGTGGGCCTAGGAGAAATGTCCAGTTGCCCCACCCTTAACCCTTTACTCCCTTGCCATCCACCACATTCAGGCAACGGCTATACAGATCCAGCAGTTGATTGATCTGTTCCTCAGGCTTGGGCGCAGCCGTTCCACTAAACCCGGTAGAGGGCACAGCCGCCCGTCCAAACCCAGTCGAACCAGCCACAAACTTCAACAAGTCCAGCGCGATATCTTCCTTGCTCCGCGCACCGCTCACAACCGCACCACTAGATTCCATGCAAACCTCCGAATTAATCCTACCAACCCAATCCTACCAACAGCCCCACAGCTTTTGCCGCAGCCCCTGTCTTTGTCTTTGCCTTTGTCGTTGCCCTTGCTGTTGTAGTTGCCCTTGTCTTTGTTGTTGCTGTTGTTCTTGCCTTTGTCTTTGCCGTTGCCCTTGCAGTTCTGTCTGTCATTCCCGCAGGGAATCTGCTGTTAGCTTCTGCTGTTGTTATTGCTTCAGCCCTGGCCGCTCCTCTTAACCCTCACCACAAATTCAAAACCCGCACCACCCGCCCCACCAAAAAATCCCCAGGAGCCTCAGCCACCCCCACCGCAATCACCTGCAAAGAAAACTCCGCCCGATGCGCCCTCAATACCACGCGTCCCGCTTGAAACTCCGCATACCGCACCACCAGCAGACTCCCGCTCCGCGCCGCATATAAATTCACTTCCCCGTCCCTGTAAGCATGAAATGAGTTGTAGTGGCGATCCACCACCACCAGCGCCTCCGCACGTACCACAGGCTCCATCGGCACCGCCTCCGCTGCAGAGATCCGCACCGCCACAAATCTCTCCCACTGCAAACGAGCCTTTGAACATCGCGCCCGCAAAGCCCCCAGCTCCGCCATAGGAAACGGCATCATCTGCTGCACATTCGACGCACGAATATACGGGTCATCCATCGCCACCCCATGCCCCACCAGAGGCACGTATCCCATCTCGACAAACTGCGATTTCAGCATCCCGCTCTGCCGTGTCACCGGCAACAGATCCGCCACTTCCATCCGCAACGCATCCAGAACTTTGTCCAGAGCCTTCAAAGAAAGCCCGCGCTGCTGATGCAGAAAATTTGAAATGTGCGGCTGACCCAGTCCCGTCTTTCGCGCCAGCAACGACACGCTCATCGTCCCGCGCTCAACCCTGCGCCGCAGTTCGAGTCGAACCCGCTCTTGCAGTTGACTAAAGTTCATGATGTGGAGACATCACCGACCGCAGCACCCCCAGCGCTTTGCCGGGAGCAATAGCTCCAGTAGCATCGATATTTCTTCCAGCAAATCCAAACATGTTGGAATATGGCTATTTTCAAGCCTCGCCCTCTTACGTCATCGGTCGCATTGCGAAATAGAAACAAATTGATTGACTCAAAAGAGATAGAACCTTAGATTTAGCTCACTTTCTCAAACACTGTTGGAGGAAAATCTCTGGGCCAAAGTTGCCCCAGGTGCGTGCCAGCCGAATGCGGCGGACGCCCAGGGCATCCCTGTCCCAGCGAACCCATCACCGCGCCTTCGATCGCTCAGCGATCCACGCGGCATAACAAGGAATGAGCTTCCAGTATCTGCGCGCCATGAGCATGACCATCTATCGTCGAACGCGAAACGCCATCCCCCAGCAGGGCACAAGACACCTGCACGGCGCTCTCGCCTTCCTCTTGCCCTGCATCCTGCACCCTCTAAAAGACAGGCTGTGGGCTAACTATGCCTTGGGAGAAATAAGTCATGGAATTGCGCGTCCAATTGAAAGTTTGCGAAGCCTGCGGTTGCCTCTGGTATCGCCCTACACTCGAAGTCAGGGCCTATTGCACAACCTGTAACGAACGGCTCAAGGAGTTCCCAACCCCACAGAGCCGCAAACGCCGCGGTCGGCCAAGAAAGGTATCCCTGCCCACAGTCTGGGCCGTACAAGCCACTTCAGAACACGATTCATTCAATGAGGAAGGCATAGCTCTGAATGGGCGAACTTTCAGCCGCCACACACGCTCCCAGGCCACATATTTCGAGAAAGCTGCATGGCCTTCAGACCCCGACGGAGTGCCTCAACTCCCCGTCCTTGTTGCTCAATCCGCAACCTTCACCAACCATGCCGGGGGTGCCCAATGAGCGCCGCCCTCCAACTGCCAATACTCCAGTTACCCGCACTTCGCGTTGCCAAAGTATGGGCAACCGTCGACGGCTCGCAGCGCCCGCCAATCGCCAACGCAGTTCGCATGATCCGCGAACAGGCAACAAAGCCGGCGCATCCATCAGAAGCGGAAACAGAGCCATGCGTCACCTATGCCTTCTACCGCAAACACACAGAGAACCTGCTGCGGCGCTATCTCTACGCCTCCATGCAGGTCGGCCGATCGCCGTCTCTCCTGGGAGAATCCGTAGGCCGCGGCTGGGTCTCAAGCCGTCGCGTCCGCACCTTTGAAGACGCAGTCATATTCGTCCTCGATGTCGAACGCTGCCTCAAGAAACTCAGCCCGTTAGATCGCCAGATGATCACCCGCCTCGTTCTCCAGGAATACACCCAGCCAGAAGCCGCATCCCTGCTGGGAATCAGCGCGAGAACCATCTGTACAAAGTTCCCAAAAGCCCTGGATCGACTGACAGAAGCACTGGTCCAATCCGAGCTGCTGGTTCTTCCCGATTAAAGCAAAAGCCTTCGATAGAAGCAGCTCTTTAAACAATAAGAAAAGTCATCTGTAGCGTTATAAAGAAACACTCGTGAGCTGCCCTTGTCGCCTTCTTAGCGACAAGGGCAGGCCAGAGGCCAGAGAACTCCTGAGATCGCCTTTATCGCATCCAGCTATCGCATCTCTATCGCCGCAATCAAAGCATCCAGCGCAGCAGTTTGCCTCGTGCCATCTCCGGAATCAAACGGACCTTCCCAATTCTCACCAAACTGATGCTTTACTTCCTGACGACTCACTTCCTGATTGCTACGCCAGACACTGTCTGCATTCTTCTTCGCGAAATCCCTATACTCCCCACGCGGAGACGCCCAGTAAAGCCGCGTCAAATTGCGCATGAAGATGCCCTTGAACTGCGGCCGATCAGGCCCCTTGCCATCGAGTTCCTTAAGAACACCCGTCGTCGTAATCAAGTTCGTCATAGTAGCTTTGGCGATAGCCTGCGCCTCCGTCAGCAACGCAGGGTCATGGTCGGCCTTCGACAATTCGGCCAATCCACCTAGAATGACCCCCTGGTTATAAGTCCAGGTCGTTCCATTGTTATTTGTGCAAGCCGCAGGGTTAGCCGCGTTCAGGCCATCGTTGATCATGTTGCGAGAGTTGATCATGCCCGACGCCTTGAACCATCGCCATTCCTTCTCTGCCCATGCCAGGTATTGCAGCTTCTGTGTGCGATCCGTCTCACGGTTTGCCAGCGACGCCGCAATCTCCAGAAACAGTTCATTGGTGACCGCGTTCTTGTATGGCGAATTTTTCAGATCCTTGCTCCACCACACCCCGCCGCCGCATGTCGTCGTATCCCACTGCGTCGTCATGTCTTTGAAGATGACCTCGGCCATCGCCAGGTAGCCAGGCTTCTTCGTCAGATCGTAGGCGTCGATCCATGCCACAGCCCACCAGCCTTCGTCATCGTTCGAGTCATTGATGAAGTCTGTAGTGCCGTAAGCCTTGTTCGCATTGCTAAAAGTGTTGGCAACCGCGCTGAGATATTGTGTCGTGTGAGTTGCTCTGGAGTAATCCACCAGCACCGTGATCGCATTCGCCGAGTTCCACCAATCGGTAGGCTTCTGATAGAGGCCAGAGCTCGGAACATACCAGCCCTGCAGCGTTTCAACGCCATAAGCCGCCTGTTGGGTATAACTCGGAGTCACATTCGCCGCAGGGTTCGTCTCCGCGAAACCCATCGAAGAAGCGCTCACACAACAGGCCACGCAGCAAGCCATAAAAATCAGAAAAGGAAGTTCGCGCAGCAAGGCATTGCCGCTGCGATTATTTTTTAGAGTATTGTCCATCTTGCATCGAGTGTTCACTCTAAAAAAGTAGCATCTCACCTTCCCCTCAGTCCCAGTAGCAGTCCCAATCGCACTCGATCAGCGTTCGTCGCCATCCACTCCAACCCACCACGAATCCCCAGCCACCACATCCATCACCCGCACCCCTTCACCCATCCTCGGAGTAGTCACCCGAACCCCGCGCCCCACAGCCACCGCCGTAATCCGCTCCAGCGGCTCCTGCCACGCATGCATCGCCAGATCGAATGTTCCATTATGAATCGGCAGCAACCAACGCCCGCGCAGATCGAGATGCGCCTGCACCGTCTCCTCCGGCTGCATGTGAATCCCCGGCCAGTTCACGTTGTAAGCCCCATTCTCCAGCAGCGTAAGATCGAACGGACCATACGCATCCCCAATCGACTTGAACCCACCAAAATACCCCGAGTCCGCCCCATAAAAGATCCGCGACTCACCATCTACAATCACCCACGAACACCACAAAGTCCGGTTGCGATTCAGAAGCCCACGCCCTGAAAAATGCTGCGTAGGCGTATTCACAAATTGAATTCCATCCACCTCGGTGGACTGCCACCATTCCAACTGCCGTACCTTGGCCGCATCCACACCCCAGCCAATCAAAAGATCCCCAACCCCTCGCGGAGCAAGAAAGAATTCCACCTTCTTTGCCAGCTTCCGAATAGCATTGCGGTCCAGATGGTCGTAGTGATCATGCGAAAGAATCACCGCTTTGATCGGCGGCAACTCCTCAATCGAAATCGGCGGCGCATGAAACCGCTTCGGCCCCGCAAACTGAAACGGCGAAGCTCGCTTACTGAACACCGGATCAGTCAACCAGAACGCCCCACGCAACTTCAGCAGCACCGTCGAATGCCCCAGCCGAAACACACTCCGATCAGGCGCATCCATCAGCCCCACCCGCGTAAGCCTCTGCACCGGAATCACCCCGGCAGGCACAGTATTCGCAGGCTTATTAAAGAAGAAATTCCAAGCCAATCGTAACGTCATCAAAAGCCCACCACCCAGCGAACCCCGCCAAAACACAGCATCAGCATAACCCCATCCCCAAACCCCAGCGGATGCCCAGCCAGTGCGCCCTCGGCCAACTTCTCAGCAGTATCATCCATCAATCGATTCAATCGATGCGCTCCCATGCCAGCCAGATCTCATCTTTCATTCCATGTAAGATGAGCCTGCACAGCGGTCCGCTTCACTTCTTAAACTGTTATCCCTGCGCGTCAGTACTGTTCCGTCCGCAAACTACTATTTGGTACCAGCACCAGTTCGCATGCGCCTGAACTCGAACAGCTTAGTACCCCACTGCGCAGCAAATGCGCCTTCGACCCTGTAGGCACCAACTCTGGAAACTTCATTTCGTTGATCGTTTTGCTCAGGCTCGCCAGCTTCTTCTCTCCGCTCATCTGTTGCGAAGCAATGACCCCGGTCTCCGCAATCTGCAATCGAAAAGTTCCCCATCCACTCAATCCAACCGGTCCTGCAAGTTTGTAGGTGCGTAACTCCTGCAACGCCTGCTTGCCTGTTCCTTTATCCGGTTTAGCTCCCGCTGCTTTCAGCCGAGCAATACTGTCGGAGATATGTTTGCTTACGTCAGGCGCTAGTCCATCCTGCTCCGTCGAAGCATTTGCCTGGATATACGCAGTTAACGCCGAATCCTTGTGCTCCATTGCTTCATAGAGCTGTCCCAGATGGTCGCCGGCTTCCGATCGAAGACTATTCATCCAGGAGGCCTCCAGGAGAGGTTTCGCCTCTTTCAGCTTGCCCTCGCGAAACAGAATCCACCCCAGCGTGTCCCATGAAGACACCAACAGCGTCGCTTGTACAAACGTATTGCTGTTTGCCTCCGCCGTTGTCACACTTGCGCTCTTGAGTTCCAGCGTCTCAATGCTCTTGCGTGACGCCGTCTCCGCATCCGCAAGATCCAGTTCCGCATCCGCCAGGACATACGCCGCATTGTTCAGCAATAGGGCATCGTCCGTACCATCAAGCACACTCTTTGCCGCCGCTGCTGCCTCGTCGGTTCGATTTAGCTTTAACAACATTTGGCTGATCTGCAAGCGCATTACCCGGTCATCTGGATCTTCATCCGCTGCAACTTGTAACGTCTTCAGCGCTCCGGCGTAATCTTCTTCTTTTGCCTGCAACCGGGCGAGTGTCAGCGATAGCGATTTGTTTCCAGAATGCCCCGGCAGATAATCTTTCAGAGTCTTGCGCGCTGCCGCCGCATCTCCGCTTCGCTCATCCGCCTCCGCCAATGCGGCGATCGCCATTGCATTGTCTGGATGACCAGCAATCTCTTTCGCAAAATCCGCCTTTGCGTCGTCATAGTTTCTGTGTGACTCTGCAATTGCCCCATACAGAAGCCACAAATACTGCTCTTTCGGATTCCTCGTCTTTACCTTGTCCAAGGTTGCTGTAGCACTCGTAAAGTCGCCTGATTGGATCTGCTGTCCTGCAGCCTTCATCAAATCCTGCGTCGATGCGTCCCCAGGTAATTCGGGAACCTTGGTCTGCGCATCTCCTCCATCAGGAGTAGCCACCTGGATAAACACTGTTCGTTCATCCGCCTCATGCCCGATTCTCGTCCCTGCCTTGCCAGCGCCCCCGGCATCAGGCGGCGGAATCGGAATCGGCTTCGAAGCAACCATCACCGTAGGCCGAATCAATTGGATCCATGGCTCACCGTTCAGGCTGATGTCCTTGGTGAATGTCAGATACCGCTTCCAATCCTCTTTCACTAATTTTTTCTTCAGCACTACCTGCGTACGTTCAACCACAATTTCCTTCCCGTCAAAGCGGTAGGTTTTGTCATAGGTTGCAAAATCTGTCTTCACGTGAATCGCATCCGGCAAATCTGTGTGATATCCCTCCGGAAGACGAATATGAGCTATCGCCGTTACAGTGCGCGGCGCGCCCAACTCAA
Organism: Acidicapsa ligni; assembly: GCF_025685655.1. Lineage (NCBI taxonomy): Bacteria > Pseudomonadati > Acidobacteriota > Terriglobia > Terriglobales > Acidobacteriaceae > Acidicapsa > Acidicapsa ligni. The sequence goes on from NZ_JAGSYG010000001.1 coordinate 402,089, forward strand.
TGTCCGCATCCGGTGCCTTGTCGTCGTCCTGCAGCAAGCCAAATTCGGCTAAGGGGAACGGAGGAATAATCCGGCGGTTGTCCCAATCTCCATAAGGATGCCTGGTGTACTCGTACGTCACCTCAATCGGTTTAGAAAGATCATCTAACTCCTTGAACTGCGTATCGCTTGTTGTCCCGCTAAAACCAGTGTTGGCCACAATATACTGCGAAGCCTTGTCCCACTCAGACGGAGCCACGCCTCTCGCCATCGTGCGCACAAACACCTCATCATCCGTCCGATAACTCGCCGTTACTTTGCCGACAAATTTGCCATCTGCATCTAGTGTGCCGGTCGATTCAAATCGCGCCACAAACGGATAAGGTGCAGCCTCCGGTGTGTGTTCCAGCATTGCTGTACCTTCCGCTGGAACCACCAGCGCAGCCTCATCCCGTATCGCTGCCGAGAGATAGCGATACGGCGCGACCTCCGGCGTACTATCCAGCCAGATTCGGCCACTCGGTAGCTGAACCGTCGTAATCACATGATTGAACGTCGCAGGGGAAGGCACCTCTGGCGTCGGCGTGACTCCCACCCCCACCAGCGCGGGAGCAGTCTTGAACCCCTTCGCCTTCAACAACGCCTCCAGCAGCGTGTCCTTGTCCTTGCAATCCCCATACTGGTTCGCCAGTACCTCTGCGGCCAGGTGTGGTTGATACCGTCCCACCCCAAAATCAATTCCTACATAGCGCGTCCGTGCCGAAACAAACTGGTAAATAGCCTGCGCCTGTTCTTCAGGAGTTTTTGCTCCCTTCGTAATCTCCTCAGCCTTTGCCCGTAACGCATCATCCGGTTGCGCACGGACTAGCGCGAGGCTCCGATACCAATCTCCAACCTCTCCCCACGTATGAAAAGTAGTCCATGCCACTGAAGGTAGCTTGCGCCCATCCACATCCTCATCAGGATCCTTGAGAGTCTTCTTTTTCGCAATGCCATCCTGGTCAGTCGCCGCATTTTTTGGAGCCGGTATCAACTGTGAAACATTCCAGCTATAGCTGACTATCCCATCATGTTCCGTCACAACAGCCTTGTGATTCGGGCTCCACACTTGCACATACTTGTCTTTAGGAACCTCAACGATCAGTACCTCCGACTTCACAACAATCGACCCCGGTAACGTGAAGTGGTACGAACCCCAGAACTGTCCCGGCGCCTCCGGCTTGTTAATTGTCATCATCACGTCATACTCCAGCGTGTCCCCATTCGATAAGGACCGCACCGGAATGTGTTTCTCCTTCAAATCACTGTACAAAGGAGCCTCTCGCGTTACGGCAGCAGGCATATCGATTGCATCCGCAACCGGCGTGTCCACTGTCGTTCCATCTGCCTTATGTACCCGCACCAATGTGATGTGTGGCGCTTCGCTCGCCGCGGCATATCCAAACGACAACACACTGAACTGCCGTGCAGCCGCCTCGGATTGTATTCGCACCAGCACATGATTACCCCGCTCGCCCGTGCCATCCGAATGCATCCGGTAGCTCGTCTCAGAGCGCTCAAAGACCAGCCCCTCATCTCGAAAATCATCCACTGCCACCGTCTTCACGGGATCTTTAGCTGGAGGTTTGAGATGAGTCTGAGCAACTGCAACACTACAGAAACAGGTAAGGGCCAAAACAATACGAAGAGTCAAGGGATACATAGAACACCAGTTATACCCCAAACTCATAAAGAATTAAGAAATCAAATGTCAGTTACACAGAATCGCCACCCATCTCTCGATTTCGAGATACAAGCATCATCCCCGATCTCAGATTTTGCATCTGCCCCTTTGCATTTACCCTAAGCAGTGACATGTCGAATACCCAAACCCGCACCCCAGTCCTGATCGTCCACGGCGGCGCCTGGGCCATCCCGCCCGAAATGGCCGAAGACCATCAGCGCGGAGTAGCCAACGCCCTCGCCACCGGCTACGCAATCCTGGAAAAAGGCGGTACCGCCACCGACGCAGTAGAAGCCGCCGTCACCGTCCTCGAAGACGATCCCACCTTCGACGCCGGCCGTGGCAGCTTTCTCACCTCCGAAGGCCGCGTCCAACTCGACGCCCTGCTCATGGACGGACACACCCTCCGCGCCGGCGGCGTAGCCTGCGTCGAACACCTTCGCAATCCCATCCAGGCCGCCCGCCTCGTCCTCGACAAAAGCCCCCACGTCTACTTCGTAGGAACAGGCGCCGAAGCCTTCGCCCAGCAGCACGGCATGAAACTGATCGACAATTCAGAACTAGTCCTCGATCGCGAAAGAGTACGCCTAGAACAAGCCCGCCAGCGCCTCTCTGAAGGCCTGGCCGACATCACCTTCAGCGGCCCCATCGCCAAAGACGACAAAGGCCCCGAAACCGCCTCCGAACACCTCAACTCCCATGACACCGTAGGTGCAGTAGCCCTCGACCAATACGGCAACCTGGCCGCAGGTACCAGCACCGGAGGCACCCTGAATAAAGCCCCCGGCCGCGTAGGCGATAGCTCCCTGATCGGCTGCGGCTGCTACGCCGACAACCACAGCGCAGCAGTCTCATTGACCGGCTGGGGCGAACCAATCATGAAGTTAGTCCTGGGTAAGTGGGCCACCGACCGAGTAAGTCAGGGAGTCACCCCGGAGTTAGCCGCCCAGCAAGCCATAAGCTATCTCTTCACTCGACTGGGCGGCCACGGCGGCATCATCCTTCTCGGCCCCGACGGCCAACTGGGAATAGCCCACAACACCCCCGGCATGGCCTGGGGCATAGCCGACAAAAACAGCCAACGCACCGGCCTTGCCATCGAGTTCGCCAGGGAATAATAGTTCGCCTTCCAGAGCGCACTGCAATCGAATGGGCTTCTACGAAACCGCGAAGCTATTGCAATAAGGAACTACTGCATAAGAACCTCCTGCAATAATCCAATCATGCTAGTCCTGGCCTCAGCCTCACCCCGCCGCCGCGAACTCCTCACCCAAGCCGGCTATCAATTCGATATCCACCCCGCCTACATCCCCGAAGATCCCCACCCCGACGAAGATCCAATAGCCTACGTAACCCGTCTCGCGCGTGAAAAGGCTCAAGCCGTTTACAACAAACTCTCGCCAGCCGATCCCGGCGTCCTCGTCCTCGGCTCAGACACCACCGTGACCCTGGACAATGAAATTCTCGGCAAACCCGAAAACCAGGCAGACGCCGCGCGAATGCTCCGCCTCCTGTCCGGCCGCACCCACCGCGTCATCACCGGAGTCTCACTGATCGGCGCCGCCAGATCCCAGACCGCGGCCGAAGTAACGGCCGTCCAGTTCCTGACCATCTCCGAAGCCGAAATCGCCGCCTACATCGCCACCGGCGAGCCCATGGACAAAGCCGGCGCCTACGCTATCCAGGGCCATGCCGCCCGCTGGATTCCCCGCATCGAAGGCTGCTACTTCAACGTAGTCGGTCTCCCCATCTCCCTCGTGGCCACCCTGCTGGATTCCCCACCTTTGGACATTTAAGATAACTGCGGTACCCGTTCTCGACAGGGTTCTGCCAACCCCGCAAGGCAAGCAGTCCCTCAGCCCAACACAAACCATAATCTCGACGTCATCATCCCCGATCTACCCCGAGGTCGACCATTGAAAATCCTTGTCAGTTCTCATAGCTTTCATCCCGCCATCGGCGGCCTTGAAACCGCCTCTCGCCTCTTTGCTGAAGAATTCGCCAAAGCCGGTCACGACGTCACCGTCATCACCCAGACGCCCCCATCCGTCACCCAATCCGACGTCTACGCATACAAAGTCGTGCGCCAGCCCAGCAACAGCCAACTCACCGCGCTCGGTCGCGGCACCGACATCCATTTCCAGAACAACATCTCTCTGAAAACCCTCCTGCCACTGCTCCTTCTTCGCAAACCAACCTTCATTACCCATCAGACGTGGCTCCATCAATCCGACGGCCGCGTCGCCCCGCAGGACAGGCTCAAGCGCATCCTCCTTCGCTTCGCCCACAACATCTCCATCAGCAAAGCCATAGCCGACTCCATCCCCGTTCGATCCATTCTCATTGGCAATCCCTACGAGAGCCACGCCTTCGCCCAATATCGCGAAACCCCCAAGACCAAAGACATCGTCTTCATGGGTCGCCTCGTCTCCGATAAAGGAGGCGATCTCATCCTGCAAGCCCTGTCGCTCCTGAAAAACGAAGGTCTCACCCCCACCCTGACCTTCATCGGCGACGGAACCCAGCGTCAAAATCTTGAAGCCCTGACCGTCCAGCTAGGCCTCACAAATCAAGTCACATTCCTCGGCAACCTGACCCACGAGCGCGGCCTCGAAGTAGCCCGCCACAAAATTATGGTCATCCCCTCCCGCTGGGCCGAACCTTTCGGCATCGTCGCTCTCGAAGGTCTGGCCGCAGGCTGCGTCCTCGCAGCCTCCAACCTCGGCGGCCTGCCAGAAGCCGTAGGCCCCTGCGGCGAACTCTTCCCCAACGGAGACGCCCCCGCCTTAGCCGCCGCCCTGAAACGCCTTCTAACCGACGAATCCCTCCGCACAAAACTATTAGCCCAAAGTACCGCCCATCTGGAAAACTTCAACCCCACAGTAGTAGCCAAACAATATCTAAACTTCTTCCAAAACCCAAAAAACCGATAACCCCACCCCCTGGACCGCGCAGCCCATCGCACGGTCCAGAAGAAAAAACCAAACCCACCCGTAGCCCTTGCCCTTGCCCTTGCAGTTGCTTTTCTGGCTGTCATTCCCGAAGGGAATCTGCTGTTAGCCTTTGCCCTTGCCGTTGTAGTTGCCCTTGCCTTTCCGTCCATCCACCATTCCCAAAGCAAATCCCAACCAACCCAAGCCCATCCATCCCTAATTCCAACGAATCTCCCCCAACCACCCCAAAAAGCAAAAAATCCATACCCAGATGTGCTCTGAAACGTTTAAACTTGCCGCCAATGAGCAACATAAACAGTCCTCGCGCCCTCGCCCTTCTTGCTTCCCTGTTCGTCGCCGCTACAGCAGCGCAAGCCCAGTCACTGGCCCCGATCCCTGCCTTTCCCCTCGAAACCAAAGGACTGGTCATCGACCGCCCCGTCCAACCCGTCCAGCCCTTCACCGTAGCTGGCGAACGCGGCGTCCTCCTCGGCCAGCAAAACGGCTCCTTCGAGTCCTGGATCATGCCCGTCAAGCTTCTCAGCGGATTTACCATCGAGGCCCAGATCGAGGGCTACCCGGTTCCAATCGCCGTCAATCCCCAGGCCGCGCAGATCGAGGTCCGTCCCGACCACACCACCATCACCTACACCCATACCGGCTTTACCATCCGCCAGATCATGTTCTCGCCCAACACTCCCGATCCGGAGCAAGGCAAACACCCCAGCACCGGTCCCGTAGTCCTCTTCCAGATCGACGCCATCCACCCCGTCGACTTCACCTTCCGCTTCAATCCTGAGCTGCGCTGGATGTGGCCCCGCCGCAGCGACGGAACCCCCAGCCCCGACTGGGTTCCGGCCACTCCCGCAAGATCGGCGACCGCTTCAGCACCGGCTAAATCCGCCGATGGCTTCTACATCCTTGAGCTCGATTACCCTGATATGGCCGGAGCAATCACCATCCCCGGAGCCCAGCCCGGCATCCTCGCCCCATATCAGGAACGTCCCCAGGAACACCCCCTCGAACTCAAGCTCCATTACGATCCCAAACGGGACGGCGACAAATACTTCCCGCTCCTCATGGCCGTCGGCACCAACGCTGAGAGCTCCACCGTAGCCGCCCTCGGCCACGCCCTCGAACATCTCAACGCCGCCATTCCCGCCGACTACGCCGCCCATCTCGCCAGCTACCAGAAGCTCCAATCCGAATCCACCTCCATCACCACCCCCGACACCGCCCTCAACCAGGCCTTCCAATGGGGAGTAGTCTCCATCGAGCAGCTCCGCGCCCGCGAATACACCACCGGCGACCGCGCCCTCGTCGCCGGTTACTACTCCAGCGGAGACAGTGCCCGCCCCGGCTTCGGCTGGTTCTTCGGCCGCGACTCGCTCTACACCCTCTACGCCATCAACGGCTTCGGCGACTTCGCCCTCACCCGCGATGAACTCAACTTCCTCACCGCCCGCCAGCGCACCGACGGCAAAATCATGCACGAATACTCGCAAACCGCCGCCGACCCCAGCGTCAATTGGAAGTCCTTCTCCTACATGTACGCCGCCGCCGATGCCACGCCTCTCTACCTGATGGCCATGCGCGACTACCTCCGCTCCAGCGGCGACCTCGCCTACCTCAAGCAAAATCGCGAAGCCATCGAAAAAGCCTGGTCCTTCGAAACCGCCGCCACCTCCGACACCGATCACGACGGCATCTATGACAACTCCCAGGGCACAGGATGGGTAGAAAGCTGGCCACCCGCCATGCCCCATCAGGAGATCTACATGGCCCTCCTCGATGAACAGGCCAGCAACGCCTACGCCGCGATGGAAAAAGCCTTCGGAGACGAAGAAAAGTCCGCCACAGCCACCACCCGAGCCGCCAAAATCAAGTCTCTCGTCGAGTCCGAATACTACGACTCCGCCAAGTCCTGCTATGCCTTCAGCAAAGGTATGGACAGCACACAGGACAAGACCAGCACCGTCTATCCTGCCATCGGCTACTGGGATTCGGGAGCCGGACTAGCCCAGCCCAAAAACTGCCTCCAGCAATTCGCCGCACCCACCCTCGACACCGACTGGGGCACCCGCGACGTCTCCTCCACCGAATCCATCTACGACGGCATGAGCTATCACCAGGGCTCCGTCTGGCCACTCTTCACCGGCTGGGCCACCCTCGCCGAATACCGCGCCAACCAGCCACTCCCCGGCCAGCAGATGCTCATGCAAAATGTCGATCTCACCTGGGCGCAAGACCCCGGCGCCGTCACCGAACTACTCTCCGGCGATTTCTACATTCCAATGGGCCGCAGTACCAGCCACCAGCTCTGGTCCAGCGCGATGGTCATCATCCCAACCCTGCGCGGTCTCTTCGGAATCGACCTGGACGCCGCCACCAACACCATCACCGTCAATCCGCACCTGCCCGCCGACTGGTCTCACGCCGAAGTCAAAAATCTCCACCTCGGCAACCAACTCATCGACCTGACCTTCACCCGCGACAAAGGCCTGTTGCGAATCACCAGCAACGCCAAAGGCGCAGCGCTCAAACTACGCTCAGACGAAGCAAACGCAAACACGCGTCCCTCCAAAGGCGAACAGTCAGCACAGCTTGAGATTCCGCTCCCGGCAATCGAAATAAGCCTCTTGAACCACGCCCTGCCCACCCCCGGAGCCCGGCCAGCCCAGCTAAAAATTCTCTCCACCGAATACGGCCCCCGCAGCCTGACCATCAAAGCCGAGGGCCAACCCGGAACCCAAAGCCGCCTAGCCCTGCAGCGCAATCAACCAGTCACACCCAAAATCACCACCACCACCGAATCAAAGCTGGAACCCTCCGGCCCACAACACCCCCAGGACCAATCCCTGATCCTGAATTTCCCCCAGGGCCAAGGCTGGCAAACCACAGAGCTAACCCTGACCTGGTAACCAACCACAACCCCAAAAGCCACCCAAGTAGCAGCCCAAAGCGACAAGGGTGGCAACAACAAAATGCAGTTGTAGCTGCCCTTGCCTTTGCAGTTGCAGTTGCCTTTCTGGCTGTCATTCCCGAAGGGAATCTGCTTCACCCGTCCTCCCCAAAAAACCAAAATCCCCAAACCAATCACAAATAACGAACCACAACCCCAACCACCCTGCCCCCCGAACCCACCGGCCCCACCACCACCGCCGGAGGAGCAACCGCACACAACCGCACCAACCCCAACCCCGTAGAAGCCAGAAAATCCGGCGAAACATCATTCGCAATAATCGACTTCATCCTCGCCACCAGCGCATTCCAACTACCCTGGTTAGCCTCAACCTCGGCCGCCTGCGCCAGTGTCTTCAGCGCCTCGCAAAGGTTCATAAAATCCTGAACAGCCCCCAGCGCATACCCCGCCAGCGAGTTAGCCCCACCCTGCGGAAACTGCAAATTCAAATACCCCAACCCACTCGCCGGATTTCCAGTCTGCGTCCTGTCAGGCAACTCTCCATCTGAAGAAGGCGGCCACCGATCGATGCAGGCAATATTCCAATTACTCCACGTCGAGTAACCCAGCCTCTGCGACCCATAACTGAAGTTAGCCGGCTCACCATCAAATAACTCCGAACAAGCCGTTCCAAACGCATTGAAGTTATCCTGATCTGGACCCTGATTATCCGGCTTGCCATGCGTAATCGTCGACGAACCAAGTCGCCTATAAGCCGCCGACGGCAACACCACCTGCAATGTCTGCGTTCCACCCTTGGCCGCCGCCGCCTTCAACGTCGCAACAATCGAAGCAACATCCGCACTGCCCAGATCCGCAGTCATCAACCCTAGGAAACCGGCAATATAATTCCCAAACTTCGCATTGTTCACAGCCTTCAAAATCAAATGCAATTGCGGAGCACCCAACGGCAATGCCGCCGCACTCAAATCTGCCTCCGCGGCAAAATACAAATCAATCTCGCGTCCACTCTTACCCAGCGAAGAAAGCGTCTGCCGCCCCTCATCCGCGATCAGGTGAAAAGTATTGTTCCCCGCATACACCATGCTTGAGTTATCCAACACGGAGTTATCCCAGCTCGCCTTCAGCTTCCCAAACAAACACAGCGTCACCGAAGTAGTCCGGCTATACAACTTCTCAATCCCACTCCCCACCGCAATCGAAACACCGCCATCCGGCGTCTGCAGCGCATCCATAAATCGCGCGCCATAAGCCGCCGACCACCCCGAAGCAAACGCCGCAGCCGATAAGTCGAACGTGTAATCCAGTAATAGAAATGTCTGCTGCGTACTGCCTATCGCAACCTCCAGCGACGAGCCAACCTGCGTCTTTGAAGTCAGCCACGAAGTCAGCGTATTGGCAGCATCTCCAGCAAAAGAAGCAATCTCCGCAGACGCCTTACCCGCTAACGTATCGCCCTGCGGAACACTCTGCGTCAACAGCCCGTTCACCTGCTCCGTCACTGCCTTCACACATATCGTTGGGTCCGCGGCCAGGGTCATGCCAAACGTCGCTCCCAGGCTCTTATCCTGCTCCGTGGAGCGATATAGATGCAGCCGCCCCGTTGCCAGCCCGGTTACATCTGCATCTTTCCATAGCAACGCCTCAAACGTTCCCGCATACTCCAGCTTGAACGCTAAATTAGCCCCGACATGCACCGTCGGAGACACCGAACCCGTTACCGCCAGCGCTCCCGCATTCGTCGGAAGATCCGCCGTATATTGCCCTGCATATAACACCTTGTTCAAGCCAACGCTCGCGCCCAGGCCCACCTGTAAGCAACCGTTGAAGTTATAGTGAAGATAGTCCCCGACCTCTAAGTTATTCAGCGTCTCCGCATGCAGCGGCAACACAAATCCAGCAATCGCCTCTTTCAAAGCGCTACTCAAAATATCCGCAGGCAGGCATTTCTTGCTGAACGTCACAGTGAACGTATCGCTGTCATTCACACTCCCGCACACACCATAGATTCCCGATGTAAGTGTCGCCGATATCCCACCCTTCAGCTTCACCGTCAGGGACACAGCTACATAGGCCGCACCCGCCGGGACCGCAATAGCCTTCGTGTTCTTCTTGTTCGCCGCCGCCGGATCGCCAACCGAAACCTCCGTCGGAAACTCATCCGTGTAACTCAGCAGCGACCCCGAAGTAGCAATCGAAATCTTACCAGTCGCCCCACCGCAAAGCGAAAACGTAAAGTCGCCAGCCGTCCATGACTGGTTTCCGCTCGTATAACTAATTCCCGTATTCTGTAACTCTTTAGGCAGCGCCGAAATAGGCTTATCCAGCCAGTCCTGAAAGTCGTCACCCAAATGCAGAAGAGTATCTACGTCGCTCTTAAGATCCTTCAAACTGCTCACCGCAAACGGATCGCGATTTCCAATAATCAAACTGATTCCCATTCTCGATCTCCTTACAGAATTTCTCCAGTTCCGCGAATGCCACCCACCCTACTATTCAAACTATGGTTTGGCAATGCAGTAATATGCTCTGCAGGCACCACAACATTCACTTACACGCAGTTACTGCAAGCCGAATCCAGATCAAGACGACTTACATAAACTTGAATGCATAGATATACGTCCACCCGCAGCCCATACCCCGCGGGAACATCCATCGACCCTCCGGTGTCTATCTCGTCATACCAGGCACCAATCGGAGGCAGGCAATGTTCGAAGACGCAACCTTCCACTCCAGCGGCATCCTCCACGACAAAACCCCAAGGTGGATGCTCCTCACGTTCGCTATCAACCTGTGCGTAATCTCAGCTCTGATCGCTCTGCCTCTCATCTCCCCGGAAAGCCTCCCGTCGCGCCTCCTGAAAGCAACTCTCTTCGCGCCTCCAGTCCTTCCTGTAACCGTCACGCCAATCCGCCTGGCGACCGCTCAACAGGCAACCGCCACGATGCAGTCCCAGGCACCGTCAATCCGCAACCCCTTCGAACCACCACGCCAAATCCCCAATACCATCACCACCCAGGACACGGCACCACCACCCGGAACCGGCACCCAGATCCCAGCCGACGCAACACCCGGCGGCATGGAGGCCCAAACCAATCTCCTGCGCCCCACCACGCAACCCACCGTCCGTGCAGCACCGACGCAGAAGACGCGAATCTCCGAGGGAGTAGCTCAAGGCCAACTCCTCTCCAAAACCGCTCCCAACTATCCAGCCATCGCCAAAACTGTCGGTGTCTCAGGCACCGTCGTCCTCACCGCCACCATTTCCAAAACCGGCACGATTGAGAACCTTCAGGTTGTGAGCGGCAGCCCCTTGCTACGCCAGGCAGCAATCGACGCCGTCCAGAACTGGCGCTACCGCCCATTCCTCCTCAGCGGCCAACCCGTCGAAGTCGAAACCACCATCAACGTGGTCTTCTCTCTCAGCAGTCATTAGCAGCCTCCGTTGAGATAACCGTTGCCGCAATCAGCCGCAAAAAAGAAAATGCCGCTTGTCCACTCGGGGTATCCCGAAGACAAGCGGCTCTTAGCACTTCTTAGCAGATAAAACCGGTACATCTACTCCCCGATGTTCAATGAAGGGCTCCTCTTCCCTTCATCCAACTTGCCACCCCGGACAACACAAAACATGATGCAGACCGCAGCAACGTTTCATGTCAAAACCGGACTGTTCGGAGAACAGCTTACACTCGTCCTGCTACCCTTCACCGCGGAGGTACCAGTGAAGTACAGCATCATCCTAGTCACCTGAAAATCATCTACAAGTTCCATCGGGTAGTGGATGGGGGTTCTATACGTCCGTTTCCCTGTCTTTCAACGCCGCCTTTTCTTGAAATCAGCCCTCAATTCCCCAAAAGAACCAGCTTTTTGAGGAATTCACGCGAAACCGCTCAGTTCCTCGATACAGTCATGGACATTCGTCGGAATGGCTCCGTATCATACTGGTTCGGAGCCAATCAACGAAGTGACACACGTCCCAAAGTCGTCGTCAGAACCCGATGCGGCCGTTTTTCAGTCCGGTCCATCTTCCAGTTCGCCTTCAAGCTCGCCTTCAAGTTCGCGCAGCAACCGGGCCACACTCGAACCCTGGGTACCGCAATCGGCCGCCGAAAAGTCCGCAGTGCTCGCCCAACTCGACCTGCTTCTCGTACACCCGCTCTTCTCCCAGAGCAAGCGCTACCCGACTCTCCTTAGATATGTCGTCGAGCAAACCCTCGACGGCCAGGCCGACCAGATCAAAGAGCGCTCCATCGCCATCGAAGTCTTCAACCGCCCTCCAACCTACGACTCCAACGCCGACCCCATCGTCCGCGTAACCGCCGGAGAAATCCGCAAGCGCCTGGCCCAGTACTACTACGACCCCAGCCACGCCGACGAACTCCGCATCGAACTCCCCACCGGCTCCTATGTCCCGGTCTTCCAGCGCCTCACAGAGCTGGCGGTAGAACGCATCCCAACACCAATCGATGCCCAGATTCCGGTATCGATCCCTGTATCGATCGATCTTTCAGCAGCCCTTCCCCTCGAACCAGCCGCTCCCGTCGAATACTCCCAGCCAGCTCCCCTCGCGCCTCCGACCGCTCATCCGGCGGCCTTCCATCTACCCGCCCAACGCCAACATCACCCATCCCACCCCTTCGCCCTTACCGCTCTTCTCGTCGTTCTCGCCCTCGTCGGTGGACTCATCGCCGGCTATACCTACCGCCACTCAAAAACCCCCATCGCCATCCCCGTCGACCACACCGTCGACGATTTCTGGCAGCCGCTCACCGCCGGTCCGGCGACCGTGACCTTTTGCCTCGGCGAGCCCGCCCGCGATTCCAGCGGAGACGACGATCCCTCCAAACCCATTCGCCGCACCCAACCCACCGAGCCCCTTTACTTCAAGCTGCGCCAGTCAGGGCTCTTCGCTCTCGCCGATGTCGTCTCGCTCACCCGCATGTCAGCGCCGCTCCAGAAGCAGCACAAAGCCTTCCGCGTCTCCGCAGCCTCAGAGGCCAGTTACGCCCAGCTCCGCGAAGGTCCCGCCGTCCTCATCGGCGCCTACGACAATCTTTGGACCATGCGCCTCACCCGCGATCTGCGCTTCGGCTTCGATTCCATCGACGGCAAAGCCCGCATCATCGATCGCAAAAGTCCCTCCAAAACCACTTGGTCCACCGCGTGGGATATCCCCTCCGTAAACCTCACCCGCGACTATGCCATCGTCGCCCGCTATCGCGACACCATGATCGGCCAGCCCGTCGTCCTCGCCTCCGGCATCTCTGAAGAGGGCACCGAAGCAGCAGGCGAACTCGTTTCCAATCCCACCGATCTCGCCGCGCTCCTGAAACATGCCCCCGCCAACTGGCGCAACATGAACATGGAGGCCGTCATCGAAACGCAGGTCATTGACGGGCACTCCGGTCCCCCACAGGTTCTCGCCGTGGAGTTCTGGTAACTCGCGGATAGATGATGACAAGTCAGTTTTTCGGAGTTATCCGGTAACTATCTCAAGTTAGCCTCATGCCAATAGCACGTGTGTGATTTCATGAAATTTTCACGGTAGTAAAGAGTATAAAAATAAACTTATATTTCCAGCCTGCAGCACAAAGACCGCAGTCAATGACTGCGGTCCGCCGGTAAAACATCCGCTTTGCGTACCCAGCAGAATCTACCAGATTCCAAATATCAGAGTAAGCCACTCGGCAGACTACAGCCGCATAACTAGTACTTAAGCATTGGCCTTCTGTGCTGCCCAGCGCCTGCGCTGTGCATCTGCAATCGCCTTGCGCGCTTCAGGGCTAAGAACACGCTTGACGGATTTTCCCTTTGAAGCTGTCTTGGCTGCCTTAACCTTGACTTTAACTTTCTTGGCGGCCTTGGGTTTAACGGCAGTAATCTTGGCTTCGACCTTGCCAGTTGCCGAAAGAAGATTCCGTACTTGCTTTAATCGCGAAATCTCCGCATCTAGTTGAGCGATGATATTTTCAATAGCCATAGCCCAAAGAATATCGTATTCCTGTGGATAAGTCGATGAAGCTCACATCTGGCTAGTAGGTCACTCTGCAAACAGCCTTCTTGCGAACAGCCTTCTTACGAACTGCCTTTTTACGAACTGCATTCTAGTTCTAAGCTTTTGTTCTAGCCCTGGCCGTTGTCCTTGCCTTTCTGTCTCTCATTCCCGAAGGGAATCTGCTGTTAGCCCTTGCCGTTGCCTTTCTAATTGTTATTCCCAAAGGGAACCTCTTCACAAAAAAACAATCCCCTCAAACTGACTCAATACCAGCATCCATCTCGATGCGGCAAATATTCAAGAGGCCCGCACTATCTACACGCATAAGTCACAGATCGTTTCACATGAGAAAGCACGGCAAAGCGAACTCTCACCCCATATAAATTAGGCGGTAACGCATCCTTCGCAGTCAAAATTTGAAACGCTTCATTTTGAGGCCATACTCTCCGCATTCTTACAACCTTGCCGTCTCCCAGCTAGCTCCCGATTGCCCTCTTACATCACACAAATCCAGTTAAAGACAAGCCTCTAATTAACCACCAGTGTCACCATAAAAGTATGTGTAACACCCGAAGCACTGGCCGTAATCGTAACTGGATAAGTCCCCGACGGCGTTCCGCCGGTAGGTATTTTCTTTCCTCCACCCGGTCCGCCCTGTCCGCCCGAACTCGTGCAACTGCTCATCATGCCAACCGCTCCAGCCGCTGCCGCCAACAGCACCACTCCCAATAGCAAGCTCCTTCGTTTACGCCACGCCCACGGCATGGCCAGTAACCCGCACAGCAAAACTCCAGCTGCAGGCCATGCGCTCTCCCGTGACACATTTCGCGACGCATTTGAAGATGTAGGCGCACCCGTAGATATCCCCACCGAGACATTCCCGTTAACATTCTCCGGCAGTCCTTGCAGCGTCATCGGATTCAAGCTGCACGTCGCATTCGCTGGCAACGTCCCGCACTGAAATGTAAAGCTTCCCGGCGCTCCCAGCGGAGTTACAGACAATGTGTAGTTAGCCGTCTGCCCCTGCACCACCGACGCCGACGCGCTTCCCACCACCCCCATTTGAAAGTCGAACCCAGTCCCACCCAGCGTCAGCATCGCAGTATTCGTCCCGTTCGTACTGGAGATAGCCAGGTTTCCTGTAAGTTGCCCCACCGCCGTCGGAGTAAACGTCACATTGACCGTGCAACTGCCGCCAGCCGCCAGGGTCACCCCGCATGTACTTCCACTTAGTCCAAACCCCGCCTGCATCCCCGCCGCATCAACCGCCAGCTTCAGCCCGGTAAGCCCCGTAACTGTCCCGGTATTGGTTAACGTCACCTGGATTGGCTGAGCCGCCTGCCCGATCCCCGTAGCTCCAATTCCAGTAGCCCCAGCCCCAGTCGCCCCGAACAGCACCAGCGCCTCCGGCATCGTCTGAATCCCCGGTGGCAACGCCGCCGTCCCATTCAGCGCAACCGTTGCCGGAGCCGTTCCACTCTCCGCCGACACCGCCGAACTAACAGTGAGCGCCCCCGTAATTGCACCGCCCGCCACCGGAGCAAACGCCACTCCCACCGCGCAGTTAGCTCCCGCCAACAGGGTCGTCGTGCAGGTCGTCCTAGCAGCATCCACTTCAAATCCCGGCGTCGCATACAAGCTCAGGTCTGGAACCGTCGTCTGCCCGCTATTCGTCACCGTCACCGTCTGCGTCGCACTCACCTGCCCCAGCAACGTCGTAGCAAACGTCAGTTGAACCGGAGTCACCGTCAGCACCGCCGGAGTCAGCCCCGTTCCCGCCAGCGTAGCCACAGCGCTCGCAGTAGTACTTGAAACCGTCAAAGACGCCTGCCGCCCGCCCGCTCCCGTCGGCGAAAAATACACCCGCACCGAACACGCAGCTCCCACCTCCAGCGTTCCCGTGCACGTCGCCGTGCCCATGTGAAAGTCCGCCGCCGCCGTTCCTGAAATCCCCAGCGTCAGCCCGGTCAACTCCTGCCCACCCGTATTGCTGATCGTCACCGTCTGCGAAAGAGTCGTCAGACCCACCGTTGTCGCCACAAAGTTCACCGTCTGCGGAGACACCGCCACCGCTGGCGGCACCACTCCCGTCCCCGTCACCGGTACAGTCGCCGCCGCCACCCCCAGGCTGGTAGTCGATATCGTCACCATCCCGCTCGCATCCCCACCCGCCGTCGGCACAAACGTCACCGGAACCGAACAACTGGCCCCCGCATCCAGGCTCTCTCCACAATTTCCCGGCCCCAGCGCGAACGGCTCCGTTCCGGCTCCAGTTCCAGCCCCACTTCCAGCCCCGGTACCCGCTCCAGTGAAACCACCCGCCACGCCAAAGTGCAGCCCCGTCAACGCCTCCGCTCCACCATTCGTCACCGTCAACTGCAACGCCGCACTGCTCATTCCCACAGCCACCGAACCAAACAGCAGTTGCGTCGGAGCAGCCGCCAGCTTCGCCGACGACAAGCCCGTCCCCGTCAGCCCCACCACCACCGGCACAAACCCCGCGTTGGTCGAAGATATCGTCACCGATCCAATCAGCGTTCCATCCTGTAGCGGCGCAAAACTCACCTCCATGCTGCAACTTGCGCCACTCAAAAGCTCCACCCCGCAACTGTTCTGCGTCAGGTTGTAATTCCCCGCGATCACATATTGCAGTCCCTCAAGCGCGATCAGTCCCACATTCGTCACCGTCACCATCTGCGCGGAACTCGTCTGTCCCTCCACTATCTCGCCAAAGCTGACCACTGCCGGATTGATCTCCAGCTCTCCCGCCGGAATCCCCGTCCCCATGATTCCCACCGTCCCCGGCATCACCCCCGCCGAAGTCGTATTCACCGTAAGCACCCCCGCCTGGTTCCCGCTGGTCGAGGGAGTAAAGGTCACCCCCGTCGTGCAACTCGCCCCCGCCGCCAGAGTATCCCCGCACATGTTCCCGCTCAATCCGAACTCCCCGGTCACGGTTCCAGTAACACTCACCTTCACCCCCGCCAGGTCCGCCTCGCCCACATTCGTCACCGTCGCCGTCTGCGCAGCGGAGGTATCTCCCAGCACCTCGCTCCCAAACGTCATCTGCGTCGGCATCAATTGAATCAGCCCCACAGCCACGCCGGTTCCATCCAGCGGCACCGTCAGCGAAGCAACCGCAATATTCGTCACCGTCGCCATCAGCGTTCCCGGCGCATCCCCGCTCGCCGTCGGATCGAAACTCACCCCCACCGTGCATGAAGTCACCGCCGTCAGCTTCGTTCCGCACGTCGTCAGCGACGGGACAAATTGATATGGCCCGGCCAGCGCCAACGCCAGCCCATTCGCCATCTGCCGCCCCAGGTTGCTTATTGAGACCGTAAGCGGCGCGCTCGCCGTTCCCTCCGGAGTCTTCGGAAAACTCAAACTCATCGGATTTGCCTGCAACAGGATCAGCGGCGTTCCCGTTCCCATCAGGCTCACCGTCGTCGGCGACTGCAACGCACCCACCGCCGTTACCGTCAGCTCCGCAGTCTCCACGCCCACCAGTGTTGGAGAAAAGATCACCTGTATGCTGCACATCGCCGCCGGTGCCAGTGCGCCTGTACATGCCGGAATATCCGTCGGAACCTGCAGCGCAAAATCCGCCACATTCGCCCCGGTAATCGCGAACGTAGGCTGGTTCATCGCCGTCTGCCCCGTGTTCGTCACCTGCACCGTATAAGCGTTCGTCGAATTACCCACCACCAGCGCGCCCAGGTTTAGCGACGCTGGAGACACCCCAAGCGTCGGCGGTGTCAGCCCTGTCCCCATCAGCGCCACCGTCCCCGTCGCCACCCCCGGACTGCTCGATCCCACCGTCAGCGTCGCCGTCGTAGCACCCGCCGCCAGCGGAGTAAAGATCACCTGCACCGTGCACGAACTACCGTTCGTAAGGCTCGTTCCGCAACTCGTCGTACCCACCGAAAAACTCGCACTCCCCGGCCCCGTAAACGTGAACCCCGGATTCGCCAGCGGCGACCCGCCCGAGTTTCCGATCGTCAGCGTCTTCGCTGCGCTGGCAACAAACATCTGCACGCTGCCAAAGTTCATCGTCACCGGATTCACCGTAATCACCGCCGGCCGCAACCCCGTTCCCGTCAGCTTCACCGTCTGCGATTTCAACGCATCCGAAATCAACAGCGAAGCCCCCGCCGCTCCCGAAGCCGTAGGCGCAAACGTCACCGACACCGCACACGAAGCCCCCGCCGCCAGAGTGCTCCCGCAATTGCTCACCGCCGAATACTCAGCCGCCTGCGCTCCCGTCAACGAAGTCCCAATCCCCGTCAGCGGCAACCCTCCCGAATTCGTAATCTGTATCGATAGCGGCGCCGAAACCTGCCCCATCACCGTCGATGGAAAACTCAGGCTCGTCGTCGATAACGTATCCGTTGCCCCGGTAATCCCCGTCCCAGTCAGCGCAGCGCTCTGCGTTCCCAAACTATCCTTCACTGAGAACGTACCTGTAACCGGCCCCGCCTGCGTCGGCGTAAAACCCACCGTGACCGCGCATGCCGAGTTAGCGGCCAGCGAACTTCCGCATGTACTGGCCGACTTCACAAACGGAGCAGTCACCGTCACCGAACTAATCGTCGCCGAGCTTCCGCCAACATTCTGCACATTGATCACCTGCGTCGTCGCACTGGTCGCAACCTGCACCGTCCCAAAGCTCAGACTCGTCGGCAGCAGCGTCACATTCCCCGCCGCCAATCCCGTCCCATTCACCGCAACCTGCATCTGCCCGCCAGTTACATTCGCTTCAATCACCAGCTCGCCGCTACGGCTCCCCGCATCTGTCGGCGCAAAACTCACCTTCACCACGCACGTGGCATTCTTCATCAGCGCCTGCCCCACACACGTATCCGTCTCGCTGAAATCCGCCGCATCGCCCGTGAACGCAACACTCGTTACCGCAAGCGCCGCAGACCCCGTATTCTTCACCGTCACACTCTGCGCCGTAGAACTCACCCCCACCGTGTAGCTCCCAAACGTAAGCGAAGCCGGCGAAACCGTCGCCGTGGCTACCGCCACCCCCGCCGACGCCAGCGGAATCTGCCACACTCCCCGCCCATACGTTCCCGCCGTCAGCACCGCACTCGTCGCCGTCGTCGGCGTGGCAATCAACTGCGTCACCGGCGACTGCGGCAATCCCGTTCCATACGGAGCCCAGCAAGCCGCACCCGTCCCGCAACTCCCCACATCCCGCGTAACGAACACCCCAATATCCATCGCCACATAAACCGTGTTCGCATCCTGCGGGTCCACCACCACCGCATTCGCCGGAGCATTCGATAGATTCCCGGTAAGCGCCGTCCACTGCGCTTCAGCCCCAACCGCCCCAACCATCCCGTACACCTGCTGCGTCGGCTCCTGCACACTTGAAAATCCCGCAATCGTTGCATAAACCGTTCCGCCCGTAGCGTCATGCGGATCGGCATACAAACTGCTCACATCCATCCCAAACGCATTGAACGCAAGCTGCGTATTCGTCACCCCGGCCAGCGATAGATCCGTCCATCCACTCACCACCCCGGTCGCAGAAACAGTCGCCATAAACACATGCCCCGCGACCACCCCGCCGCCATCCTCCTGCCCCGCCATTCCTACGTAGATCACCTCGCCGCCGCCCGCAGTCCCCATAGCCGCAATCGATCGGATCAGCCCATTCCCCTCGCAGCTTCCGCCCGCGCCGTTCCCGCCCCCACCCGTGCCGTCCAGCACCGGAGAAATAGCATTCGCACCCGTCCATCCCGCGCCCGTCGCCGGCCCACGCCAAACCCGGCAAGTCCCCACCAGCAACTGCGTGGCATCTGCCGCATCCATCCGAAAGCTCGCCGGATAGGCCATCGTCAATCCGTCATTCGCCACCTGGGCCTCGCCAATCACCGGCCCCGTACTTACCCCAAAAGCCCCCGGCGTACAAGCCGTACTCGAATCGCAGTGGTAGATCGCCACTCCTGCCCCCGCATTCGCAAACCAGCTATTCACATGGCTCGTCTGATCAATTGCCACCGAACCTCCCTCGCCGCCCAGCACCGAACTCCAGTCTCCCGCCACCGCCGGAGCATTCACCACCCCCGCAAACCCATTCGCCCCCATCCCAATCAGCATCGTCCCCGCCGTCGCCCCCGACTGCGCCAGCGACTCCACCTCCGTCAGCGATCCCGATACCCCCAGGCTCGCATTCAGATTCTGCACATGCCCTGCATCCGTCCCCGCGCACACCGAACCCGTCTCGCCCACATCATCCCAGGAACGCCACAATCCCCCATCCGTCCCCAAAAACATCAGCAGCGAATTCCCCGTATTCCACGCCACCGCATGCTCATACTCCGCCACATCCGCGCTCATGCACGTCGTCGAATTCGTCGTATTCCGCCACACGCAGCCCGCCGCCAAACTGCACTTCCATAGGTCGTTTCCACCCGCGAACAACAGCGTATCCTGCAGCGAAGGCACCGCCGCCAGCGCCAGGTTGTAGTCTCCATTGGCAATCGTCAAATCGCCATTCGCCGGGTCAGCCTCAAGCGCCGCCGTATTCAACTGTGCTCCAAATGAAATCGTCTGGTTCGAGCACACCCCGCCGCTCAGCCCGCACTGGTCCTGCCAGATCCCCTGGTCCTGGCTGAACTCATCTACGCTCCACGCAAATGTATCCCCCGTAAACGGATTCACCGCCAGGCTCCCTCGAAACATCGGGCACCCCGCTACCCCCGGTTCGCCCGCCTCCGTCGGACAATTCCCCGCAGTCAGCCCCGATCCCGGCTGGGCCGTCATACGCGTCCACGTCACCCCATCGCTCGACTGGTAATACCCATGAAACCGTACCGCAGCCACAAATACCTGCCGCTCCGGATTCCACACCACCGCCGTCGCCGCATTTCCGTCCGGCAGCGTAAACACATCCTCCGGCCCCTGCACATCCTGACCGCCTCCATCCGTAATCCGCGCCAGGTGCCAGCTCGCGCCCCCGTCATTGGAGTAGTACAACCCCTCATAACTCGCCGCCCCGCCGCCCGCGCTCGCCGAGACAATACCGGCATTGACCAGCGTTCCCTCATACGCCTGGCTCACCGCCGCCACGACCAATTGAACATTCGTCGTGCTCCACGCAAACCCCGCAAACCCCTCGCCCACAAAGGAGTAATCCTGCGTGCTGAATCCCTGCTCAAAGTCCACTGTCTGTTGGATCAACGACCACGTCGCCCCGCCATCCGTAGACCGCAGCAAACCCGCGCCATAGTAAGAGTCCAGCGCGTCATTCGGATCGCCCAGCCCCGCCAGCATCACCCCCGTAGCCCCTGGCTGCACCGTCACCGCGCCCACACTGATTCCCGCCTGCTGCACTCCTGTCAGCGCCGCCAATCGGTCCGTCAACGGCAAAAACACCACGCTCGCCGAATTGCTGGCCGCCGCATTTACTGACTCCCACAAACCACCGCCCGTCGTCCCGACAAACACATGGTTCCCCGTAGCATCCGACGGATCGAACGCCACCGAACTCACCCGCCCCGTAACCAGCCCAAACGCAGCAGAATTAACCCCAACCGGCCCACCAGCAGCCCACACCTGCCCCGTCGCAGCAGCCTCAGGCCCCGCCTTAACAGACCCAGCAGCATGACCTGCCCGTCTAACCTGCCCCTGTCGAGCACCCCGCCATCCCCGCCGCTCCAGAAACCGCCGCGCCGCCCGCACCCGCGCCGGTTCAGACGCTTGTTTAGGCACCGGTCCAGACACCGGCCCAGCAACCGGTTGAAGCCCAGCTTTCGCCCCAACCGTCACCTGCCCCCATGCGCAGACAACCCCCAGCCACACTCCTGCCCACAGTCCAAACATCAGACAGACCCGGCGAATACAGACCCGGCAAACAGTTCCGCGCATCCTCACCCCGCCACAGGCACTTCAGCAGGACCGCAAACGCAGCCACACACCAAAGAACCCTTATCGAATCAAACGGCGAGACCTGAGGAACATGTACAGTTCTGCAAGGGCAATAACACTGGTTTTTCTTGTTTTGGAATTTGGCGTAATTATAGCCTGAACTTATACCGCAGCCGCGAAACTACAAAATATCCAGTATGTAGCACAACCAAAAATTGAAGTTATACCATCCACAAACAACATAGAAGACAACGCATTTATAAGCCCCTCCAACCTTAATGGGGATAACTGACTCTAACCCCGTATGAACGCGCACGCCCGGCCACCCCACATCGAGCCCTCCGTACGCCATCTCATCCCTGCCGTGGGAGCTATGGCCGATCGCATCCGGGCTCATGCGTGGTCTTCTACAGCTCTCGGCCCCATCCAGGGCTGGTCGGACACGCTCCTCGCCTGTATCAATCTCATCCTGTCCTCGCCCATAAGCATCGCCATCTTCTGGGGTCCCAGGTACACACTTCTCTATAACGACGCCTACCGGCCATTCATCCCAAACCATCATTCCAATCCAGACGCCGAAGCCCTCGGCTGCTCCGGCGAAGAAGTATGGAAAGATATCTGGACCACCCTTGGCCCTGAATACGATGCCGTCTTTCACCGAGGCGAATCCTTTCGCGAACACAACATTCTCCTCCCTCATGCAATAAATGGCACCCTTCAGAACTTCACCCTCACCCCCATCTATAACCGTGGCGCAGTAGTCGGAGTCCTCAGCGAAGCAGCCGAATCGCCCTTGCAGGACGACGAATGCGCCCGCGTTCAAGCCACTCTCCGCACCAGCGAAGAGCGCATACGCCAGATCCTCGCCAGCACCCGCGACTGCATCAAGGTGCTCGACCTCGATGGAAACATCCTGTCCATGAATGACGAAGGCCTCGCCCGCCTCGGTATCGCCGACATTTCCGTTGTCGAACATCTGCCCTGGCTAAGCTTCTGGCGAGTCAACAACAGGCAAAGCGCAGAACAGGCCCTGCGTACGGCCCGTTTCGGCGGAGTAGGCACATGCGAAGGCAGCTACATCACCCCCACCGGCGAAGAAACATGGTGGGAGAACACCATCACGCCTATCCGCAACGATAACTTCGCAAACTCCGCAGACGAAAGCTCCAACATCTCCCAACTGCTCGTAGTATCCCGCGAAATCACCCGCAAAAAGCTGACCGAAGACGCCCTCCTCAAGAGCGAAAGACTCGCCGCCCTCGGCCGTCTCGCCAGCTCCATCGCCCACGAGATCAACAACCCATTGGAAGCCGTCACCAACCTGCTCTATCTCGCCAACCACAGCGACGAGCTACCCCAGATCCACGAATTTCTCTCCATCGCCGAACGCGAAATTCGCCGCGTCTCGGTCATCGCCAACCAGACCCTACGCTTTCATAAGCAGACCAAAGATCCGCGCGCCGTCACCTGCGACGAACTCCTCGAAACCGTGCTCTCCATCTATCATGGCCGCATCCTCAGCCACCGCGTCCGCGTGGAGCGCCGCCGTTCTACGTCACAGAAGATTGTCTGTTTTGACGGTGAGATACGGCAGATACTCAATAACCTCGTATCCAACGCCGTAGATTCCATGAGCGCCCACGGCGGCCGCCTCATCCTGAGCAGCCAGTCCGCGACCGATTGGAAAACAGGCGAGAGCGGCGTAAGAATCACCGTAGCCGACACCGGCTCAGGTATGAGCCGCGAAACCAGGAATCATATCTTCGAAGCCTTCTTCACCACCAAAGGACTAGGCGGCGCAGGCCTGGGCCTCTGGCTAAGCAAAGAAATCATAGACCGCGACGGCGGCCGCCTAAACGTACGCAGCAATCAGGGCCCAGACTGCAACGGCACAGTCTTCACCTTGTTCCTACCCCTGACCCCACCAACCCCCCAAACAAAAAACAACTAATACCCCAAGCAGTTGCAGTTGCCTTTGCTTTTGTTCTTGCTGTTGCCCTTGCTTTTCTAGCTGTCGTTCCCGAAGGGAATCTGCTGTTAGCCCTTGCTTTTGCTGTTGCCCTTGCTTTTAGCTCTTGCCTTCGCCCTTGCCGTTCCATCTGTCATTCCCGAAGGGAGTCTGCTGTCAACCCACTCAAAGCCAAAAAATCAGCCCACAAAACAAACGAGAACAACCACCCTACCCAACAATCCCCGCATGCCGGCGATCCACAAACGTCCAAACCAGCGTAGCCAGCGTCAGCAAAGAAATAATCCCCAGCGAACTCACGCAATACACACACCACACCAGCAACACATCTTTTTCAATGTGCGTCAGGTACAGCGAAAACCCCAGCCCAATCACCGCCCCCGTCAGCGTCAGACCCTTGCGCCGCCCCAGCGCCAATCCCGCCAGCACCAGGTAGCCAAGAATTCCTATCGCCGCCACAGGCACAGGCCCAATCACCGCATAAGGACTGTGGTTCACAATCCCGCAGTCCCATTTTTCATTAATGGAGCAGGGTTCGGTCGTCGTGGAGTAGTGCACCTGAAGCGCCAGTCCCGCCACGACTGCGCCCACCAAAGCCAAAAGAGCTATTAAATATCGCATGACCAGAATCCTACCAGCCACACGTCTAATTCGAGAATCCCGTCCCAGGCAGAACTCTAAGCTACATCGGTGCGGCTATCCTCGTGTCCCAGGCGACCCTCCATACCGGCTCCCATGCCAGTCCCTAGCTCAGCCGCCAGTTCAGCCCCCCGGTCAGCATGGAGCGCCGCACGCACCTGCTTCTTGATCGCCGCTCGTCTTTCAGCGTTGCCGCGTATCCCCAGCACTCCGCTGAAAGTAACCTCAGGCATCAGCGTCTGCTGGCAATCTCTGCCCGCATGCTTAGCCTGGTAAAGAGCCTCGTCCGCGCGCGCAATCAACGTCATCACATCGTCCTCAGGACCAGCCTCCGTGACCCCCACGCTCAGCGTAAGCTGGTGCGGAGTACCCGGCAGATCCAGATCCCCCGTCGCTCGTCGCAGGCGCTCCATCACAAGCGTCGCCTCTACATTTGAAGTCTGTGGCAGCACCACCAGGAACTCATCCCCGCCATATCGCCCCAGGTAATCGCAGTTGCGTAGGCGCTTGCTAATGGCCGCCGCAATCTCCCGGATCGCCGCATTGCCTCTCGTATGTCCCAGCGTGTCGTTGATCTCCTTGAAATAATCGACATCCACCAGCGCAATCGACAGCTTTTGTTCATGCCGCATGCTTCGCGCTAACTCCAGCGTCAGCCGCGCCTCAATTCCTCGCCGATTGAACGCGCCCGACAGCGCATCCAACTCCATCGCTTCCCTGCTCCGCGTGATCATCTCGTTGCTCGTCATGAGCAAAAAGCAAAATCCCGAAGCACAGAGAAACAGAATCGTCGCCACCATCGTCGATGTCTGCATAGCATTCGCCGCCTGGTAATTCGAGGGCGCTCCACGCAGCACCGTCTCCACCATGCGTTCCAGGGTAAAGGCCGCATAAAGGCCCATAAAGCTTCCCAGGAACAGCATCGTCCCGCGGCTGACCGACGTGCGCGAGCGCTTCAGCAACTCATACGCAGCCATCCCCTGCAGCATCGCGGAAAACACCGTCATCGCCACAATGCGCGGCACAACATCATCTCGAACTTCGCTGTAGTAAGCCACCACTCCCAGGCTCACCGCAGCCGAAACGCACACCAGCCGCAACCGGCTCTTCCCATCGACGAACCGCATAACGCCGTTATAAATAAGCGAATAAGCTAGCAGCGCCATCAGGTTGCCGATCAGAATGGACACAGACGCAGAAATATCCCCCCGCAGCATCAGCAGCAGAGTGCAAGGCACGCCAAATGCAAATCCCAGCGCCGTGGATCGCACTCCGCGCACTCCCGGGCAAACCCGGTTCATCCAGAAAAAGACCAAGGCAAATGTCACTGTCAGCAGGCTCTGACAGAGGAGCAAAGTTCGGCTATCAAACCAGGAAAGTAGGTACATGGGTAACCGAAGTAACCTCAAGTTTTCCCAATTCTAGCCGACTTCTGGATTTTTACAGCAAATATTTGAATAACTTCTACGATTTCCTTTGACAGTCACCAGTTACCATAAATTTCATGGGCATACATATTCCTGGTGGCAACCGGGTAGCTTTCTTTGGAGGAAGCTTCGATCCGCCACATCTCGGACACATCTCCATTGCCCGCGCTGCCCAGCAAACCCTGGCCCTGGATCAGGTTCTCTTCGCGCCCGTAGGTCTCCAACCCCTCAAGCCCTCCGGTTCCACCGCCAGCTTTGAAGATCGCATCGCCATGACGGAACTAGCCATCGCCGATGAACCGAATTTCGCTCTCTCCCTGATCGATTCTCTAATCGACACACCAGCCCCAACCCCCAACTACACCATCGACACCCTGGCCCAGCTCCGCGCCGAGCTCAACACCCAGTTCAACACAAAGCTCCCGGGCTCAGAACTCTTCCTCCTCCTCGGCGCCGACTCCTTCCGCAACCTCGCCAACTGGCACCGTGCCTCCGAGATTCCCTTCGCCGCCACGCTCATCGTCGCCTCCCGCCCGGAAGAAGACCTGACCACCCCCGGCAACTACCTCCCCGCATCCCTGACCCTAACCTCTACAAACGATCCTCATCACCACCGCATCCATAACTCCACAGGCCAACAAGCCGACCTATATATACTCCCCGACCTGAACTTCGAAATCAGCGCCACCGAAATACGCGACCAAATTCAAGACCACACCAAACCCCAACTAATCTCCCCCAAAGTCCTCAACTACATCCAACAACACCACCTCTACCAATAACCAAACCCCCAGTTGCCCTGGCTGTTGTCTCTGTAGTTGCACTTGCCTTTGCAGTTGCCTTGGCCTTTGCAGTTGCCCTTGCCTTTCTGGCTGTCATTCCCGAAGGGAATCTGCTGTTAGCCTTTGCCCCTGCCTAGCCTTTCCATCCATTATTCCCAAAGGGAATCTGCTGTTCTCCGTCCCCCTCACCAACATCCCCAAACAGAACCCAACCATCCACTAACAACAAACCCGATCAACTTACTAACCTGCTACCATAAAAAGGCCCTTTAACATGGCGCAGGAGACTCACCCACACATGGCAAGCCAGGAAACCCGCCGTCAGCTTCTCGTCGCCGTAGCCGCATGCGAAGACAAAAAAGGCGAAGATACCCGCATCCTAGAGCTCGACCCCGCCGACTCCGGCCTCGCCGATTTCTTCCTCATCACCTCGGCCACCAACGACCGCCAGGTTGTAGCCATCGCCGACGAGATCGAATACCGTCTCAAGCAGGACTTCGGCCTCTACGCAACCTCCGTCGAAGGCCGCCGTCAAGGCGAGTGGATCCTCCTCGACTACGTCGACATCGTCATCCATGTCTTCCTCGCCGAGAAGCGCGCCTTCTACGACATCGAGCGCCTGCGCAAATCCGCACGCAACCTCACCGCCGCCGAATTAGAAGCCGAACTCAAGTCCGCACTCACTGAAAAAACCATTGCCGTGCGCAAAAAATCTACTCCGGCAAAAAAATCAGCCCCAGCTAAAAAATCTGCTAAGCCGCCTGCAAAAGCTGCTACAACCAAAGCTGCCGTCAAAGCAGCATCCAAGAAGAGCGCCAAAAAATCCTCCCCTGCAAGTAAGGTTGCAAGCAAAACCACTATCGCTAAAGGAGATTCCAAAGTGAGCGCCAAACCAGCAAAAGCCGCAGCCAAAAAAGCAGCAGCCACAGCGACAAAAAAAACAGCACCCGCAGTAAAAAAAGCAGTAACAAAAACGCCGGCCAAGAAGGTCGTCGCTAAGAAAGCGACCAAGGCAACGAAGGCCGCACCACCAGCCAAGGCCCCGGCAAAAGCCGTAAAGAAAGCCGCACCCGTAAAGCAAGCGGCTAAGAAAGCAGCCAAGAAGACAGCCTCCAAAGCCGCTCTGGCCCCCAAGGCCCCAGCCCTGATCCAGGGCGCAAAGGCGATAAGCTTCGGAGCCAAGCCCCCAGTAGTAAAGTGAGGACACCACCAGTAGCACTCAACAGCGAATCCATGTAGGCATTGCTGAAGCTGGATGTCACAAAGAGAGCGGGGAAGGCCAATCGGCCTTCCCCCGCTCTCTTTGTGCTCATCCCTCGTTACACTGGATGCACCGGCATGCAACTAACCCTCGCCCATATCGGCCCCAAACAGGCAAAATCCGGCCCCAAATCCGGCTACGATTCCCTCACCCGTCTTTATCTGGACCGCATCGCCCCCTACAATCCCATCCAGTCGGAAGCCTTCCCCACCGAAACCGCCTTCCTCGCCTGGCTCGGCAAGCAGCACACGCGCGTCCCCGCCCTGCCCATTCTTCTCGACCGCCAGGGCAAGCAGCTTTCCTCCTCAGAACTAGCTCACTGGTTGGGCAGCCGCCGTGACCAGGGCGCTCAGCACCTCATCTTCGCCATCGGACCACCCGACGGCTGGTCCGATGCAGCTCTCGCGCAAGCCCATTTCAAACTCTCCTTCGGCCCCATCACCCTGCCCCACGAACTAGCCCGGCTAGTCCTCGCCGAACAACTTTATCGCGCCTGTACAATCCTCTCTGGCCACCCCTACCACTCCGGCCACTAGAGCAACTCACGGTAGTAATTCAGCGCTTCTGTTTTGTAACTCGCTGCGGTAGCAATTTTTCAAAAGGAGTAACTCCATGACCGACTCCCATTCTGAATCCCGAAAAGGCCTCATCCTCATCAACACCGGCCCCGGCAAAGGTAAAACCACCGCCGCCCTCGGCACCGGTCTCCGCGCCGTCGGAGTAGGCATGCGCGTCCTCATGCTCCAGTTCCTCAAAGGCTCCTGGCATTACGGTGAACTCGACGCCGTCCACTCCTTCGGCGACAACTTCATCCTCAAGCAACTAGGCCGCGGATTCGTCAAAGTAGGCGGCGCCGAAACCGACCCCGAAGACCTCAGGATGGTTCACGAAGCATGGGAAGAGTCCAAAGCAGCCATACTCTCCGGCGAATGGGACTTGGTCATCCTCGACGAAATCAACTACGCCATAGGCTACGGCATGTTAGACCCCGCAGAAGTAGCCAAAACCCTCCTCGAACGCCCCGAAATGGTCCACGTAATCCTGACCGGCCGCAACGCCCACCCTACCCTGATCGAGATAGCCGACACAGTCACCGAGATGCGCGAAGTAAAACACGCCTACCAAAAAGGCATCCTCGCCCAACGCGGCATCGAATACTAAGACAGCCAGTAAGTTATAAAAGCACTAAGTAAGTTCGCCGTCGCCCCTGCAGTTGCAGTTGTAGTTGCCCTTGTAGCTGTAGTTGCAGTTCTGTCTGTCATTCCCGAAGGGAATCTGCTTCTTCCGTTGCCGTTGTAGTTGCCATTGCCCTTGCAGTTCTGTCTGTCATTCCCGAAGGGATCTGCTGTTAGCCCTCCATCCGCCACACCAAAAGCAAATCCCCCCAAACTCAAGGCATCAACTGAAAATTCCCCAACAGAAGCTGCGTATTATCCGTCTCAATAACCAACCCCCGCGTACTATCCACCATGTACAAAGTAAAACTATTCACACTCGCAGGAGCAGCCGTACTAAACCCCGTAAACGTTCCTGGAAACACCCCATCCGAACCCGCCGTAAATGCCCCTGAAAATCCAAAGTCCGCCGGATTGTTATTCAAAGTCGCATAGCCCGTCAAAGCATTCGACCCACTCCCTGCCACCGAAGCAAACGACCCCAGCACCACCCCCTGCGAAGCAGTCGTAGATTGCGTCGAATTGATCCCCTGGGCAGCATTCAATCCATAACTCCCACTCAGCGAAGCCGCACTGAATCCACCCGCCTGCTGCTGAAACGCCTCTCCGGCTAACTGATCGTTCATATCGTTCGAGAGAATCAATCCACCGCCCGCCCCGGCATACAGCCACAGCGAGTAATTGAACGTATTCCCATCCGTTAAATTCGACAAGGTAACTCGCCCATTGGCATCAATCGCATAACTCCCGGTAAATGCAATCGGAGCCTGCGCAGCCTTACCCGTCTGTTCATTCCAATTAAGCTTGCCCGTAACTCCCCCACTCGCATCCGCAGTAAGTACACCCGCAACCTGCAGCGTTCCACTCTGCCCCTCGCCGGATAACCCAAACACATAACTGTTTCCCGCCAGCGAACTGTTACCGAACTTACCCGTACTACTCCCCTGCCCCAGCGCAACTCCTCCCTGCACACCAAGAAAGAGATCGCCCGCCGTCTCCAGCAATCGGATATGCGTAGCATCCACCACGTATCCAACCAGGTACAGCGACTGCAGAACAGACGCAGTACCCGGCATCAATTGAAACTCCACTCGCCCAAAGGCATCCGGCGAAGATACCGTGCTGGCTGCCAGGGTTGCTTTTCCTGACTGGCCGCTCGCGCCATCCAGAACATCCAGCTCCGTGCCCGCCCCTGAAATTCCACCAGCACCATCCACATTCAGCACTCCGCCAATCGACGCAGGTTGGCCGAACTTGTCCACGCCATAAGTGGACACAGCATACCCACCCGCAGGCGCAGCAGCACTCGTCTGCAACTCCAGCGTTCCATCCCCCAGCGAACCATAAAGCTGCCCGACAAACCCCTGCGAACCCGCTGTAACCATCCCATTCAGCGTTTCAGTAGCCCCCCCAAGGTTGAGACTAATCAGCAACGCGCCACTCGGAGCCGTAGCATAACTCCCGCCCGTAATCGGCTGAGTTTGTGTATCGGAGCTAGCACCATTATCCGAGTCATTGTTATAGAAGATAGAGTCCTGCTCGCCGCCGGTGACAGCTCCATTCTTAGCCACAAAAACACCAGTCGTAAATGAGGACTGAAGCCCCGACGGCCCCGATAGCTGGAACACATAACTTCCATTCGCCAGCGTTGGACCCGGCGCAGTAATCACCACATTCGCCGAAGCCGACTTAGTCGTATCCGTCATCGAAGTGATAGTTATAGTTACACTGCCACCGGCAGGAACCGTCGCCGGAGCCGTATACATAGTCTGAGCTTCGCTCGTAGTGCTCGTCGGATTGAACGATCCACAACTCCCCCCGCCGCAACTCACTGCCCACGTCACTTCCGGATTGGCAGAGACATCGTTGGCAATTGCCGCGCTCAACGTGATCGTTGAACCAGCTTCCACCGACGCAGGCATCGGAGCATAGAAAGAAACAACAATCGGAATAGGCGGGACAATCGTGACCGTCGCAGAAATAGATTTCGTTGTATCTTCCGTAGCCGTTGCAGTAATCGTCACCGTAGTTCCCGCAGGAATGTTCGATGGCGCAGTATAAGTAACAGGGCTGCTGCTCAACGTAGGATTTGTGTCGAAACTTCCGCAAGCCCCCGCGCTGCTGCAAGTCACCGACCACGAGACCAGCGATGTCCCGTTTCCGTTGACCACTCCAGCCGAAAACGTCGCAGAAGATTTCACCGCCATCGACGTAGGCGGAGCACCGAGGAATAACACCGAGAGAGGTTTCGATGGCGGCGAAATTGGAGGCTGGCTCCCGATGCCACATCCACTTAGTCCAAGCGCACTAATGCCACAAAAGAGAAGAGCAAACATGCGGAATCGCATTCCACACCTCGGTTTCGATCAATGCCGGCAACCATTAAGAAACCAGCAGCCAGTCCTGATTACATGGACGTAAGTAATTGGAAATAAGTCAAAAGTATTTACAGCAATAATCTATCTAACCTAATACCACCCAAAGCTCTAACCCAGAATCCACTGTCAGCCCGAGCCCAAGCAGTTGCCCTAACCGTTGCAGTTGCTTTTGCTGTTGCCCTTGCCCTTCTGTCTGTCATTCCCGAAGGGAATCTGCTGTTAGCAGTTGCCCTTGTCTTTGCCTTGCCCTTCTATCCGTCATTCCCAAAAGAAAATCTGCTGTTCCCAACCAAAGCCTCTCACAAAACCAACCCAGCCCGATCCTCAACCTCAGCCGCCTCTTCAATCTCCATAGCAATCCCCGCATTCCGCAGATACCTCGCCCGCGCCGCATGCAACTGTTCCACCTGCTCCACCTCAAGCGGCTGCGCGGACCCAAGCTGATGTGCCACCAGCGCCACCTGCGCCAGGTGTTCCACCGTCTCCATCTTTAGAAAGGCATCCGTCAGCGTTTCGCCATAACTAACCACGCCATGATTCGCCATCAAAATCGCGTCATGCCCCAGGATATGCGGCACCAGGCTCGCAGCCACCTCATCCGTCCCCGTAGTCGCATAACTAGCCAGCGGAACAACCCCCAGCGTCATCACCGCTTCCTGGCAAAGCATCTCGTCCAGCGCTCGTCCCGAACAGGCAAAAGCCGTAGCGATCGGCGGATGCGAATGAACCACCGCTCCCACATCCGCGCGCCGATGGTAGACGGCGAGATGCATACTGATCTCGCTCGTCACCTTCCGCGTTCCTTCGAGCAGGCCGCCGTGCATGTCCACAATCACCATGTCGGAAGCCTTCAGCAACGCCTTACTCATCCCCGTAGGCGTTACCAGCAACCGATGCCGATCCAGCCGGACCGACAGGTTCCCCGATGTCCCCGGCGTAAATCCAAGCCGCCCAAGCCACCTGCTGAATCGCGCCAGTTCTCGCCTTAGTTCTTCTTCCGGCTGGAATGCAAACTCTACCAAAATGTCGCTCCCCTCACGTTGCTTGCGTCCTCAGGATTTCGTTACAGAATCTTGAACGGTGTCTGCTCCGCATGCAACATCGGCTTCGGAGAAACAAACCCCTGCAGCCTGCGCCAGCCTTTACCGATCCTGTCCGAAGCCAGAAAAAGATGTCCTGCCGTCAATCGTCCAAGTACCTTATGATGCCCTACCGCCGCCAACCCCATTGAAGCTATGCATCCACACTGCTCGCAATCCGGCGTGCCCCCAAACTGGCACGGCGTAATCTGCGTAGTCAGGTCCGCTGAAATCGTTTCCGTCGTTCGTGCAAAGATACATTCCTCCGGGCTCTTTGGAGGAGATGCAATTTCATCGATCACGACTTCGGGCATGTCCAATACAGGATATGCCACCCGCAGCAGCCTCAGTTCCGCAATCACCCTTGCCCGCTGCGCAGGTGTAAGAATCTCCGCATCCGTCGCGCCCAACTGCGGAGTAAAAATACTGAACCACACCTTTTGAATCTCCGGCCTGCTGCTCCAAAAATGAAGAAATTCATTCAGATAGCCAGGGCGTTCAACAATCTGCGAAGTAATCGTGCAATGAATCGTAACCTTCGCCCCCTGTATATTCTTCAGAATCCGCTCATAAGTAGCCGGCTTACGTCTCTCATCATGCTCCGGCTGCAATCCATCGATCGACACCACGACATTCAACTTCTTGTACTTCTGCCACGCCGCCGGTATCTCGCGAAACGCGCTCGTCACAATCTGCGTATGAATTCCCCGCTTATCCATCTCCGGCAGCAGCAGCTCCAACTCGCGATATCGCACCAGCGGATCTCCCCCCACCAGCGACACATGCAGCGGCCTATGTTCATCGACCACCGCAAGCACCTTTGCCACCAGCTCATCGCCTTTAAAATCCGATAGCTGACGCAGTTGCGTCGATCCACCCAGATGAGCAGCATCGAAAGCGTAACAGCCGGGGCATCGTAGTGGACATTCTTTGGTAATCTCAATCGAAAGCGACGGTGCGCGTCCCGATAAAATCGACGCCCAGGCCTGGACAACTTCAGATGTTTTCATGATCTCTCCGACACCGGATCGCCTACACGATCCATGTACTACATGGGATTCTCGCGCGGCTCAAAAGGAAGCAACGCCGAAAACTTCCACGGAGAACGCCACTTAAATACGAATAGGTATGTTGTATGTACGCACTCCGGCATCAAGTCCTGGCGGGGACAGAAATGTACCAATTAAGCGGCGCAAATCTCCGCGAGCGCACAACCGCTCCGTCAGCACAGCAGCCACTTTGTTAAGAATGGAAGGCAGCCATCGCCGCAGTCCAAGAATCGCAGCAACATCGTTCTTGCTCTGCTGTAAGAGCACCAGCACCAGGCCGACAACCGTCACCAGCGCCAGCATTCCAAACTCAAAATCCTCGCTGCTATTAGGGAAATTATCAAAGTGGCAAAAATACTCAGTCCACGGCATGATAAAAATCAGCAGAATCGAAAATAGAATAAGCGCACGGCCGCCAATCGTATAACCATGGGAAGTCCTATCCCTGAGAGCGCGACTTGTAGCAGCATTCCGCCTCAAGATCCCTAACCGCCTGCCCAGATTCTACTCGCATCCCCAAAACCTAGCGTACAATTTGAAACACCCACCCACTAAACCAACCCCAGCCCCGCCGCTGCAGATGCCTTTGCAGTTGCCCTTGCCTTTCTGTCTGTCATTCCCGCAGGGAATCTGCTGTTAGCCCTTGCCCTCGCCTTTCTATCTATCATTCCCGAAAGGAATCTGCTGTCAACCCCGTCCTTTCTCACCAATCATCCCCCATAAATTTCTTGCCACCAACCAAACCACCAACCAACAAAACCCCTCCTGAAATCAAGCTAGAAAACCATAAAGAGCTAATTTATAATCCGCCCCATGCTTCACCACGCCACGATTTGCAAACTGCGTTATCTCGCGCTGTTGCCCTTACTTTGCGCTATCCCGCGCACAGCGATCGCGCAGACCCCCGCGTGGCTCAAGTTAAATGAAAAATCCGGCCCTCCGCGCTACGAAGGTCTTCTCGATCAACCCAACGCCCGCCGCGAATACGACGTTCTCGCCTTCCTCGCTTTCACTACCCAGCCCGCTGCCAAACCGTTCTCCGAACTTCCAACCGACCTCCACATCCAATATTGCCGCCCCGCTGAGAGCACCAATCCCAAAAAGAACGACGCCGCATTCATCGAGGTCCGCCAACTCACCGGCCACGTGAACTACCTCATGAAGGCCGCCCAGGCGCCGAAAGCCGATGCAAACAAAACCAGCAATCAATGGATAACCTTCGCGTGGCCCAGCAAGCCCGTAATTCAACTGAATAACATCGACCCCAACAAACTGGGCGTCGTGATTCATATCGGAGAAGACAACGAGTACGCAGAAAACGTTACCCCCGCATACTTCTCCAATACCGGCGGAGCGCCGGCAAACATTCACTACTACACCCTCACCCTCCGTATCCAACAGAACACGCTCGACAGCCTTTCCTATCGCATTCATCCCGTCGGAAGTCCCGACATCACCTGCTATTACCGCAACGATCTCCACGCCTGCGATGCCCTCAAACCCGCCACACAATCCCCCATCGAAACCGGCAGTCTGGTCAACCTTCCTATCAATGCCTCTTCCTTTTCCAAAGGACCAGTCACCGTGCATGTCGAGGGTCACTATCACGATTCCGACGAAGTATTGACTGCCACCTTCCACTTCGACCATGAGCCGTTATGCCAGTAAACCCGCATCGCTGGCGGCTATTGGCCTTACGCATGGCTCGGCATAGAGGATGGTATCTGGCTGCTGCCTGTCTCGCCTTCCTCATCTGCGTTGTATTTGGGATCGCATATCTCGTCCAGGCTGCACCCACACTCTTCACCGCAAGCGCCACAGTTCGCAGCCTCACATTCACAGTAGGCAACGCTTCAGACAGCGCAGGTATCTTCAACTCGGATACATCTCACATCGGTCTCGTTCTCATCAGCCCCACGACACTCACATCGGACGACGGCGAGAAACTCAACTGCGTCGCCAACACAACCTTCAGCGCAGTAAAGCTGCTGCGAATGGCCATGCCGCAGCAGTTGCGAATTGCTCTCGAAGTAGAAAACAAAGGCGTACTTCGCTACACCCTATCGCCGCCCGCGCAAATAGCAGATCCATACCTGACCATCGCAATCGACGCTCACAGCAATCTCGACGGCCTCGCATGTGCCCCCGAGCAGCCCAAAAATCGCAACGGAGAATGGCGGATTCAAGCCACCGATCCCGGCAGCATTCTCGAATTCGCCGCACACTTCGCCGCTCCAGTCCAGTCTGTTCCAACCCAGGCCGCTCCAATGATTGCGGGTCCCGACCCCGAGTTGGACATCCCCTTAGCCGATGCCTCAAGCCTGCTTCTTCAGGGCGACATCCCATCTTCAAGCGCCTCGCCCTTCAGGCCACGCAGCACTCTCCAGCTCATCCGCTCCAACCGCATCATTCCCCTCACCGACGGCTTCAACCTGCGCGATCTTCGCCAGGCATCGATTAAACAACTCCGCTTCAATCCCGACACGCCCTCTCTCAACCTGGATATCGCCGGTGCCGCGAAACACATCGTCATCCGGATGGGCGAGGGACAGGTCGAGGAAAGTGAATCTCGCTTTACCTCTTATCGGCCCCACAGTTTCAGTACCTTCATCACCGCTGCCGGAACCCTGCTGGCCGGGCTCGGAACCATCGCCGCCGGATATGTCGCCGCCCATGAATTCTGGCGCGATAACAAACGAAAAAAGAAACGGAAGAAGGTCGTCAAATCATGAAAAATACGCCACCCGCTATCGATAGCTTTTTAAAAGCCGCAATGGCCATGTCGAGGGCTATGTCGAGCGCCGTGTTGATAGCCATGTTGCCCCTCGTCACCGCTTCTTCCACAGCCCGCGCCGCAGCCCAACCACAACAAAGCATGCCCCCGCAGGTCGTGCAATATCAGCAGGCAATGCAGCAGCGTATCGAGCACCTGAAGCTCGGCGTCGTCCGCGTTCTCGCCGTCAAGGACGCCAAAGAAGTCGGCACAGGCATCGTGATCTCGTCTTCACCCCAATCCATCTTCATCCTCACCGCACTCCACGTCGTGCAGGATGCTAAATCCGTCTCCGTCCTCTTCTACTCCGACCAGACCAAACCCATTCCCGCCCGCAAGCTGCCCAAACACAGCACAGCGCTCGATCTCGCCGTTCTCGAAGTAGACGCCTCGCCCACATTCAAGATCCCAGAGGATATCCCCACCTTCAACTTCGCCGCAAACAACACCCTCCTGCCCACCCAGCACATCTACAGCGTGAACGGCGACTGGGTCATCGTCCCCAACAACATCACTCGCCTCAATCACGACGGCGATCCCCAAAAGTTTGAGTACTCCAACGTCTCCGTAGGCGAAGGATTCTCTGGCGGACCCATATTCGACGACTACCAGGAAATCATCGGCATGCACACCGCCCTGAATGGCGAAGGAAGCTATGCCGTCGCCGACAAAATCGACTCAGCCCTGCAAGTACTCGAAGCCTTGGAATACAAGGTTCCCAAAGCAGGAGCC
The DNA here is from genome assembly GCF_025685655.1 of Acidicapsa ligni. Classification (NCBI taxonomy): domain Bacteria; kingdom Pseudomonadati; phylum Acidobacteriota; class Terriglobia; order Terriglobales; family Acidobacteriaceae; genus Acidicapsa; species Acidicapsa ligni. The sequence continues at coordinate 438,787 of NZ_JAGSYG010000001.1, forward strand.
GTAGTCATACCGCCTCCAGTGATTACTCCAGGCAATCCCACAAGACCGCGAAGTAACCAGAAGGGCGATCAAGCCTCAAGCCCCTGTGATGACGGCTGCGAAACCACCCTCGGCGCTCTCCCGCATCTCCACCACTACTCCATCGAAGGCCGAGCAGCCGATTGCTTCGAAGACGTTCTCTCATTCCCGCCCACCTGGCCTACCGCCAAAATCTTCATGCACATTACCTCCTGCCCAGCCCCCTCAAAGTACGGCGTCCGCGGCCAGCCCACGCTGCTCGTTCGTTTCGCGGAGACAGATCGCCAGGGAGATTCCGATATGACGCTCGGCATACTCTCGCTCACCGGCAGCAGCGCCCAGGGCATGTTAAAAGACTCCAACAATACCTACTGGCAGTCCTCCATGCGCAACCCAAACTTCGGCCAGCCCCTCAAACTCGACGCCATCACCATTTCCCTCAAACCACTCGTACCGCACCACTGAACTCCTGAACAGACCTCCGGAACTGAATCCTTGCGCTGCACCCTTGCACTCAGCCCAACGTTTCCCAAACGCAAAAGACAGCCGCTTCAATGCCAGCCATCAACCGCTCCATTTACAATGAGTCGTTATGTCCTGGTTCAAACGAGCAGACGCGAATATCGAGCCCAACGGCGATCCCAATTCCGACTTCGGCGCGGAATCCACATTTGCCCCAGTCTCCGACGACGGTGAGCCCACCCGCGTCAAAACCGAGGGCCTCTGGATCAAGTGCCCCAGTTGCCGCACCATCCTCTTCAAGGCCGAGCTCGAGGCCAACACCAACGTCTGCCCCAAGTGCGGCTATCACTTCAAGATCGGCGCCCGTCAGCGCATTGAGCTCCTCCTCGACCCCGGCTACACCCTCGTCGACGGCGGCCTGCGCTCCACCGATCCACTCAACTTCACCGACATCAAGCCCTACAAACAGCGTCTCGCTGCCGCCCAGAAACAAACCGGCCTTGACGACGCCATCCTCACTGCACTCGGCAAACTCGGCCCCCACGACGTAGTCCTCAGCGCAATGGAGTACACCTTCATTGGCGGCAGCATGGGCGCAGTCGTCGGCGAAACCATCGCCCGAGCCATCGACCGCTCCCTCGCCACCCGTCATCCACTCATCATCGTCAGCGCCAGCGGCGGCGCGCGCATGATGGAGGGCGTTGTAAGCCTGATGCAGCTCGCCAAGATCGCCACCGGCCTCGCCCAGCTCGATGAAGCAGCCATCCCCTACATCTGCCTCCTGACCGACCCCACCACCGGCGGCATCACGGCAAGCTTCGCCATGCTCGGCGATCTGAACATCGCAGAGCCCGGCGCTCTGATCGGCTTCGCAGGCCCAAGAGTCATCGAGCAAACCATCCGCCAGAAACTCCCCGAAGGCTTCCAGCGCAGCGAATTCCTGCTCGAACACGGCTTCCTCGACGCCGTAGTCCCCCGTGGCGAACTGAAACCCTACCTGATCCGCGCCCTCGACTTCATGACCACCAAATAAGCCTTATCGAAATGATTGCCATTCCAGGCAAGTCAAACAAATCCCACGCTACTTGTGGACTTGGTCGTCCCGGGTAGATAAGGCTTGGGAAGCGTTCACCTTACTTCGCACTCGCCCCGTTTCGCTATCGCAGGGAATATATTCACGCCTGATTCCCGTAAGGCTATGACCACCTTTGAAGCGCCTTCGGTGAATACCCTTTAGTAATCTTCCACTACAGATATCTCAGCCGCTTCTTCATTGAAGCGTCATTTATCGCCGGTATCATATGTAACAATCCCCGTCTTGTTCGGCAGATCGCTGTCGATTTATTGAATTGAGAGGATCATAGTGGTTATTCCGATATCCTGGCATCTCTGCTTGCGGCGGATCTGTGTTGCAGCGATCATCGCAAATCTCCAATTCGCTTCAACCGCTGTTGCCCAGCAAGTCACTTCTGTCTCCGGGTTTCACACTACTCCCGATCCCTTCAATGGAGCCCCAGGAGCGGATTCTTCTTTCAATAGTCTGGCGGGTGGTGCCGGACGGGTCAAAGTCAGTCTCGTTTGTACGCAGGATTCAAATTTGGGTCTTCTGGGTATGTTTCTGGGGTCGGTAGAAACCGTTATTGGCTTCACAATCACTCTTTCAGGAGTCTCTGTTGGTCGTCTCTCTGTAGGCCCTACCCACAACAAGACGCCCGATATTGCCGATCCATTCGGTGGCCCGGATCAGCCCGGAATTGAAACCAATACCGCAGGCTTCAGCAAGGTTCCCCTCCGCTATAGCTTCGATCAGGATCCAGTCCAGGGCATGACCGTCCCTTACGTGGATAACCATAACGTCGGTTTCAGTGTGCCGATCAAGCTCGCGAAGTCTTCCGGTACACTCCTGGTCGGCTTCGGTACCAACGGCGGCAACGCCGCAGTGCGCATCAACCTGCACGATCCGGCCATTGCCTCCGTTATTCATAGCTGCAATGCCCCACAGGGAGAAGCCCGCAAACAGCAAGACCAGCAGCAACAACGGCCGGTTTCACGTTCGGATATCTTTACCAGCGCAGGACACTTCTCAGTCGGCAAAGGCCCCGGCGGTATAGCTCTTGGTGACTTCGACCATGACGGCAAACTCGACGTTGTTACCACAAATGCCGGTAGTAACTCCATGAGCATTTTGCTCGGCCAGGGCAATGGTCGTTTCGGATCGCAGAAGGAATATCCTACCGGAGGCTTTCCCGATGCCGTCGCGATAGCGGACCTCGACGGCGATGGCAAACTCGACGTTGTCATAAGCAATTACTTCGGCCCTTCCATTAGCGTTTTCATGGGCAATGGAGATGGAACCTTTGAACCTCAGAGAAACGTTGTCGCATCCACCGGCACAACCCAGGTCATCATCGCCGACCTCAATAAGGACGGTCACCCTGACCTGATCTCTACCAGCCGCCCCAACAACAACGTCACAGTATTAATAGGGCGAGGCGATGGCGGATTTGAGAATCCTAAATATTTTCGTGTAGGTAACGGTCCTGTTCTGGAGGCCGCAGGCGACCTGAACAGCGATGGATTTCCTGACATAGTTGTCGCCAACGAAGCGGAAAACACCGTCAGCGTGCTTCTTGACCCAGGTAACGGCACACTGACTCCTCAAGTCAAGCTCTCCGTCGGTGACGGCCCCATCGAACCAGTCGTCGCGGACTTCAACCACGACGGCAAGATGGATATCGCAGTTATCAATGATCGGAGCAATAACGTCAGCGTTCTTCTCGGCGGTGGCGACGGCACATTCGCTCCACAGGTCCTCTACTCTGTAGGCTCCAACCCCAAAGGCATCACCTCCGCCGATACGAATGGGGATGGCTTCCAGGATCTAGTGATCACCAATCAGAACGACAACACTGTTGCCGTCCTGTACGGCAAAGGCGATGGAGCCTTCCAACGAGCCAAATTTTTCCCTACCAGCAGCCAACCGGTTCAACCCGCCGCTGCCGATCTGAATGGAGACCACAAAGCAGACATCATTATCCCAAGCTCTGGAAGTGGAGTTATCGATGTCCTGCTAAGCCGTTAGGCCATCCCAGAACGCCCAACAAATTGCGAAAACGTCCGATGCTCGGAGTCAGAAATTCGCGGTATGAATTTGCATCCTGAGCGTAGCAAAAGATCTATTTCTAGTGCTCTGTTTCTGACCGTTCATAACTAATACGGTGTAATTCCCAAAGCCATGCCATCCCCAGCTTTTCTTTCTGTCATCCTTCGCGTAGCGGAGGATTTGCTTCTCCAGCAATTTACACTTTTCAAAAAAAGTTTTGAATTGCGGAGACAAAAAAACTGCACGCCAATCCTACAGTAGATCGCCACACCTAAACCGCAAATCCAACACAACAACACAACAAAAGGGGCACCCATAGGGCGCCCCTTTTGCAGTAAAAACACCTGTTGCGGGTTAAGAAGAGATTAGAACTCCAACCGCAGCGCAAGTTGCATAACACGCGCCGTGCTGGCAGTGCTGTTGATCGTTCCGAAGGGAACACCAGCCGCCTCGGTAATATCCAGGCCGTTCTCTTCAGGAATACTGAAGCTCGGATGGTTGGTGGCATTGAAGGCATCCGCGCGGAACTTCAGGTTGACCTTGTCTTCCCAGATCGGGAAGGTTTTGGCAAGTCCCAGATCGATGTTGAAGTATCCAGGTCCCCGCAGGTTATTACGGCTGCCGATGTTGAAGCCCAACGGACCAACATACGCGTCCAGGGCCGCAGTCGGGTCAGCGTAAGCATTCACGGAGTTGTTTGAGCCGCGCCCAACGTGTGCCTTAAGCAGTCCGCTGGGGCCAACGAGGGTTGCAGGTGCAATGGACGAGAAGCCAGCAACAAAGGCATTGGAAGAAATGTTATAGGCATTTCCTGTATGCCAGCTCGGCAGACCACTTACAGCCCATCCTCCAACGGCCTCGTTGAGCCACCATGGCACGGTTGCGCCAATGGCCCTTCCGCGCCCAAAGGGAAGAGCGTAGATAAAGTTTCCGTTGAGGTAGTTGGAAACGTCAAAGTCAGAGTTTCCACGGCATTCCCGAGGCCTGTTCACGTCGCATAGGTAACCAACGGTCAATCCGCCTGCAGGTGAATTGGCAGTGAACGAAGTATTGTCGATGGAATGCGACCACGTATAGTTGAGGTCAAATTGCAAACCGTAGCCCGCATTCTTATGCAGCGACACAAGCATACCGTTGTAGCTTGAGAATCCCTTGTTGGTGTAAACGCCGTTGACAGCAAATTGAGAAGCTAAGCCGACGTTTGGAGGAAGAACCCCGATTGCCGAAAGCAGGTACACGGCATCGGCAAAATCTCCACGCTGAGGATAAGGATAAGCCTCATAAGCAACCGCTTGCGCGCTATTGGTTAAATTGGTGGTGACGCCATTCTGAGCGTTCACCGCATTGACCTCGGCCGCAAATCCGGGGAACTGATTTTCAAACCATGGTTGCGGGGTAACGCCGTAAATAGCCTGCAACGCACCAGCGTTTGCATGGTTACGCAATTGCTGCGTCACGTTGGCCATCGCCGTTGATAGCTTCTGATTCGATTTACCTGTGTTATCGGGAAAGTCGATCAATTGGCTGGCATCCGCCTGTGCAACCAGGCGCCTGCCCATGCGACCTACGTAGCTTGCCTTCAGAATGTATCCCTGCGGAAATTCATGCTGGAATCCAAAGTTGTACTGAATTGAATACGGGGTCTTCAGGTTGGCATCGATGGTTCTGTTGCCCAGTCCGTTGGCCAAACCAAACGGAGCTCCAGTGCTGTCCACATAAGGAACCAATGGGTTTTGAATAGTCGGAGCCACTGGTGGCGGTGCCGGAGTGGTCAGGCTGCCAAATCTCTGATCTTGCAGGAGAGAACCAACGGCATCGCCGGCAATGCCGTATTGAACCGTATTGGAAGATTGGAACAGGTAGGAGTTCTGCGACTGCTGATACTGGATAGCATTGATAACGGTGTGATCGTAGAGAATGCCAGCGCCACCGTTAAATACAGTCTTGCGGTCGAAACTTGGGCTGTACGCAAAGGCAAAACGCGGCGCGAAATTCTTGTTGTTGGGTTGGTAATAACCAGCAGCATTGTTGGCTTTGCCAGCCAGCCCATACTGCATAAATGGAAGACTGCTGTTGCCGGATAGTCCGGATGCACTTTGCGCATTCCGCAGTGCAAAGTACTGATCGAAGCCGGCGTTCGGAGACAGCGTCTGGAAGGTACCCCTGGACTCAAGGCCATTCACTTCATACGGCACAGTGAAGTTCTGGTAGCGAAGTCCATAAGACAAGGTGAGCGAAGGAGTGATCTTCCAGGTATCTCCGACATAAACCTCAGTCTCGTAATAGCGATACTTCAGGTCTTGGCCACTGCCCTGCGGTTGCACTGCCCCTTTGTTGTTGTAGTTGAAAGTGCTGCTAACCGCGGTGAAGGGTGCAAGGGCGAACGCATAAGCGCTGTCATAAATTTGCGTGGAGCCTGGATCAATATCCGAAGGCCGCAACGAATCTGTCAGAGCGGTAGTGAATCCGCCCAGGCCGATGGATGGACTGTCGTAGTTGAGGATCGAGTACGAGTCGGGGGTATCCCATTTAAAAGTCCCACCGATTGCGATGCTGTGTCTGCCTTTTTCCCACGTGAAGTCGTCCCTGATGATCGGAATGGGATAGGTGCGCCCTTGTGCATTAATTGCGCTCGCATAAGGAGTTGACATGAAACTTCCGCCCGAGCCGGTTCCACCGAAGCCGGTATATTGCGTCGCACCGTTCGGGTTGAACGTATCTGGGAAGTCGTAATTTTCGAACGTCTCGCCATAAGATGCCTGGTTGACCATATTGTTTTTGATCGTCCAGGTATGTCCCGCTACCCAGCTATAGCTCTGATCGAGAAAAGGAAACGTTTCTGGATCGCCGGGAAATTGAATTGGATTCTGTGTGGCGTTCGTTTTCGTGAAGGTGCCGCGGCCAAAAACCCTCATCTTGCTGTTGATGGTGTAGTCGACCTTTTGGACGTAATCATCTTCCTTGAGAGGAAAGGGCGCATTAAAACGAAACCCTGCCGTGTTAACGTGATCGCCGTACTGGCCAGTGAGATCGTTTGCGTGTGGGTATCGCGTATTCAGCAGGCTAAGGATATTGGCATTAAATCCCTTTTTTTGCGGATCAAGCCCCGTTGAGTTCGCAACGCTGATGCCGCCCGTAGTGTTTACATACGACACGTTACCGTCGCGGAAAGAGTCAAGCGGAACCGTCTGTTCAACCAGGTTGCTGAGTGTATCCCGTCGGCCGTTGTAGTCAAAGAAGAAGAACAATCTGTTTCTGAGAATAGGTCCGCCGACATTCCCGCCGAACTGGTTGCGGATGAGTGGGGGACGCGCTACACCATTGTTATTGTTGAACCAGTTATTGGCTTCCAGATCGGTATCGCGATGGTACTCGACCAATGCGCCATGGAACTGGTTCGTACCGCTGCGTGTCACAAGCTCAAACTGACCGCCGCCACCCGCACCGGCACCAGACAGCGCGCCGGCAGTTACGCCGCGGAATTCCTGTACAGAGTCAACTGGGGCATTGCCAACGATGGCTCCAAAGTTACCAGTCGCATTGTCATTGACATCCAGGCCGTCCAACGTGACGTTGTTCTGATCTACGCGCGCGCCCGTAACTGCGCCATCCAGCGTGACGCCCGGCTGCTGCGTGAAAAGGGCAGCGGGACTATCTCTGTTCTGAATTGGCAAATCGTTCAGAAATTGAACTTGAAAGTTGTTACCAATCGTCGCGTCAGTCGTATCCAGCGTCACCTCTTGATTTGAAGCGGATACTTCTACCGTCTGCATCGCGTTGCCGATCGGCAGTTTTGCATTTTGCGTACGCGTCGCGTCTACGTTCATGTACAGGCCGGAGATCACAACCGAGCGGAAGCCGTCCCGCGAAAATGTAACCTTGTACCCCGGACCCGGAGTCACGTTCGCAATCGTATAAGAGCCAGCTCCATTCGTCGTGGCCCTGAACGTCGTATTCGTTGCGGTGCTTATCAGTTCAACGTTCACGCCCGGGACAACCGCTCCCGAAGTATCCGTAACCACCCCAGTCAAAGACGCAAAGTCTTGAGCCAAGAGCAACGAGGGAAGTGAAAGAAATACAGCCAACAGCATCAGCTTGGCAAAAACATGTCGCATCGTTTGCAGTCTCCTATGGAGCTTTAAAAGTGGCATCGCAAAGTGCACCAAAGCAAGAGCGAGATTTGTCTTCAGTGTGCAAAACCTGTTGCAACTCAAAGGCCAAACCAGTGCAAAAGAAACTTGTTATGTAAAAAGCACAAAAAACTAGTCATTTCTTCTCGATCTTGATCAATTCTCTGCAAAACGTTCACGACAAATAAACGAAAGAATGCAAAAACATATATATATCTATGGATAAACATAGAAAATCATCCACGAAGCCTAAAAGTATGCTTCCCGTTCTCCGCCAGGCAACTCCCGCCGCCCAGCCAGCCCCCGAATACAATAAAACTGTATGTCTTATATTGATGCCATCACGAATCTAAACGCCCTCACTGCGGAGCTGTTCTCCGCCCCCGGCGTACCTCGCCGCAAATTTTCGCTCAACGAGATCGGAATCCTCTGCGCCGCCCTCGGCAATCCCCATCTGCAATATCCCTCCGTTCTGATCGCTGGCACCAATGGCAAAGGCTCAACCGCCTCGACCCTGGCCTCCATCGCCCGCGAATCCGGCCTTCGTGTTGGCCTCTACACCTCGCCACACCTCGATCGCGTCAACGAACGCATTCGCCTCCTGCTTCCCCAAAAAGCAGCCGATGACTCAACCATCCCCAATGAAACCTTCGGCCGCCTGTATTTTCGCGTCCACGACGCAGCCCGGCAACTCGTAGCCGACGGCAAACTCCCCGCCTTCCCCAGCTATTTCGAACTCCTCACCGCCCTAGGCTTCCTCTATTTCGCAGAATCCAAAATCGACCTCGCCGTCCTCGAAGTCGGCATGGGAGGCCGCCTCGACGCCACCAATCTCGTCGATCCCATCCTCTCCGTAATCACCGACATCTCCCTCGACCATCAGGAGTGGCTAGGTTCAACCATCGCTGAAATCGCCCGCGAAAAAGCCGGCATCCTGCGTGCCAACGGAACCCTGATCACCCTCCCGCAGCATCCCGAGGCCAATCAGGCCCTCGGCGAAGTAGCCGTCGCGCTCAACGTTCGCGGCATCCCCGCCACCGAATACATGCCCATCATGAGCACCGACCCTCTCCTGCCCTATCAGATCGAAGCACTCGGCAGAATCATCCAGGTCGATTCACCATTAAAGGGTGCTCATCAACACCGCAACCTGGCCCTGGCCATAGCTACCGCCGTCGAACTGAGCGAATCCGGCCGTTTCCCCATCACCCCTGAAGCCATCGAAAAGGGTATCCACAACACCAGCTGGCCCGGCCGCATCGAACAAATCTCCCTCCCCAACCAGCCCGAGTTCCTTCTGGATGTAGCCCACAATCCCGCCGGAGCCTGGGCCTTGCGCTCCGCTCTCTCCGCATCTGCCGTCGAAGGCCAGCCGCAAATTCTCATCTTCGCCTGCCTCCGCGACAAGCCTCTCCGCGAAATGACCCAGATTCTCTTCCCTCTTTTCGATCACGTCGTCCTCGCGCCCATCCACTCTCCCCGCGCCACCGACGTAGCCGATCTCACCGCAGCCGCCGAAGCCACCGGCATCCCCGCACACCCTTCGCAAACCGTAGCCGAGGCCCTGCAAATCGCAACTGAAATCGCCCGCAGCCTGCTCCAACCCAACCATCCGCCAGCCCGCATCGTCGTCAGCGGCAGCGTCTATCTGGTTGGCGAGGCTCGCCACCTGCTACTCGCAAAAACCGCTTCCGAATCGCGTCCCGGAGCTCATTAGAAAAGTCCTGTGCGAAAACCGGCCTGGCGTACCCAGGCGGCAGGCACCTCGTATGAAAAGGATGACCCGAGCCCCGGTAGGCGAAGATAAACTATCACTGAACCCTGAAAAGGTCCTGCAATCATGATCGAGAAACGGGAGCCATCTCCCCGCCCGGCCAAGCTTCCTCTATGGAACCGCCTGCGCAGCAATCTCTTGCAGGCCCCGCCATTTCTGTTCGCAACCGTCTTTTTTGGCAGCCTGTCACTCTTAGTCTCCCGCTTCGACAAGCAGGGAAAACTCCAACACCGCCTCGCCCGCCGTTGGGCCCAGGCATCCGTTGCTGCTTCCGGGCAAAAAGTAAAAGTAATCGGGCTGGAAAACATCCCCGCTGGCCAGGCCGTTTTCGCCGCCAACCATACCTCTTATATGGATACGCCGGTCGTCTTCGCCAGCCTGCCCTTCCAATTCCGCATCCTCGCCAAAAAAGAACTCTGGGGCCTGCCGTTCATCGGGTGGTATTTAGACCGCAGCGGTCAGATTCCCATCGACACCGCAAACCCCCGCGCCACCCTCAGCAGCTTAGGCGCCGGAGTCCGCGCCCTCCGCGACGGCCTCAACCTTTTCATCTTTCCTGAAGGTGGCCGCACCAACGACGGCGATCTCCTGCCCTTTCTCAACGGAGCAGCCTACCTGGCCCTCCGCGCCCAGGTGCCACTGGTCCCCGTAGCATTAATCGGCGTCTTCGACCTGCTCCCCCCGCACACCCGCCATTTCTACCTCCATCCAGACAAACGCTCACTCAAACTGATCATCGGCCCCCCCATCCCCACAACCGGCCTGACCCCCCGCGACTCCGAAACAGTAACCAACCAACTCCGAGAAACCATCCATCAACTAATCCAACAAAACACCGAACCAATCCGCCGTTAGCCCTTGCCCTTGCCTTTGCCGTTGTTGTTGCTCTTGTCTTTGCCTCTGTCTCTGCCTTTGCCTTTGCCCTTGCCGTTGCCCTTGCTTTTCTGTCTGTCATTCCCGAAGGGAATCTGCTTTTTCTTTTGCTGTTGCCCTTGCCCTTGCCTTTGCCTTTGCAGTTGCTGTTGCTGTTGCCCTTGCAGTTGCAGTTGCCTTTCTGTCTGTCATTCCCGAAGGGAATCTGCTTTTTCCTTTGCCCTTGCCCTAGCCTTTCTATCAGTCACACCCAAAGGGAATCCAAACACCCCCACCCCAAAAGCCGTACAATCCCCGCAGGGAAAATAACCCCGAGAGGGCCGTTAACCATGTCCATCCGTATCGCTATCCCCGAACCCGCCAGCCCCCAATACGTTGACGACGCTCTCGCCTACAACCAGCGATCCCTTCCCCAATACATCGCCGCGCTGCAGTCCGCCGGAGCCACCCCCATCCTCATCCCGCTCCACGAAACCCCATCCCGCGTTGCCAAAATCCTCACCACCACCGTCGGCATCCTTCTTCCCGGTAGCGGAGCAGACCTCGACCCTCAAAAATACGGAGAGCCCCGCAGCCCCCACAGCGCCGCCCCCGACCCAGCGCGCGCCGCCGCCGACGAACTCCTCATCCAGGACGCTTTCAATCTCCACAAACCCATCCTCGCCATCTGCGCCGGAGCCCAGTCCCTCAACGTCTGGTGCGGCGGCAGCCTCATTCAGGACATCCCCACCCAGATCGGCACAGCCGTGAATCACGCCCCCGCCCGCACCGTGATCGATGCCCATCCCATCGAACTAACCCCCAACACTCGCCTGTCTGAAATAGCCCGCCACATCCCAATCCACGAAGATACCCATCCCGAACGATCCTTCGTGAGACATCCTCAGCACAACGCCGCATCCCATCTCTCACACCTGAAACCTGCGATTCACGAACACGAATCCCCAGCGCATCTTCTGGTAAATTCCAGCCATCACCAGTCCATCCGGATCCCCGGCGACAACCTCATCATCAGCGCCCGCTGCCCCCAGGACGGAATCATCGAAGCCGCCGAACTCCGCAGCCCCGACCACTTCGCCCTCGCCATCCAGTGGCACCCCGAACGCACCTACATCGAGAGCGCCTTCTCCCGCGCCATCTTCGCAGCCTTCGCCCAGGCCGCCGAATCCTGGACCCCAAGAAAAATAGCAGAATCCGTCCTACAATCCTGACCCCTCAACCCAGCGTCGCTTTTGCCGTTGCCCCAACTGTTGCCGTTGTAGTTGCCCTTGTCTTTGCCTTTGCCTTTCTGTCTGTCATTCCCGCAGGGAATCTGCTTTTAAGCCCTTGCCCTTGCTTTTGTTTTTGCGGCTGCCCTTGCCCTTCTGTCCGTCATCCCCGCAGGGAATCTGCTTTTAGCCTTTGCCTTCCCCCTAGCTGTCTATCCGCAATTCCCAAAGAAAACCTGCCGGCAGCCCTTACCCTTCCCCCACCCAGCCAAAAATAACCAACCCCATTGCACACCCCACCCCCGCCGCATATAATCCAGCTCGGTTCGAATTCCCCCTCCAGCTATTCCTCTGTTGATTGACCGTTCATTGCGGTCTCGACCAAGCCAAGCAATCGGAGCTAAAAATGTCCTGCAAGTTTAGGAATTCGCTCGCCCGTCAACCATTTCTCTTGGTCCTGTCTCTAGTAGCCCTCTTCGCCGCATCGAACGCATCCGCCGCCACCTGGTGCGTCAACCACGCCGGCACCGCGGGCTGCAAATCCAGCATCAGCGCCGCCGTCAGCGCAGCCACTGCAGGCGACATCATCAACGTCGCCCAGGGAACCTACGCCGAGCAGGTCATCATCACCAAGCCACTCTCGCTCATCGGAGATCCCTTCAACCCGCCCGTCATCGATGCCACCGGCCAGTTCAACGGCATCTTCGTAAACGGCATGGCCACTGCACCCCTGCCCGGCATCGCCAACGTCACCATTTATGGCTTCGAAATTCACAACGCCAGGTTTGAAGGCATCCTCATAGCGAACGCCTCCAACGTCACCATCCTCGCCAACCATGTCTTGAATAACAACAAAGCACTCGTCCCCTCAGCCGCCGAATGCCCCGGCATTCCCGCCTTCGAAACCAGCGAAGCAATGGACTGCGGCGAAGGCATTCACCTCATGGCCACCGATCACGCCTTCGTTGCCCGCAACCTCGTCGAAGACAACTCCGGCGGCATCCTCATCACCGACGAAACCGGCGTAAGCAACAGCAATCTCATCCAGGGCAACGTCGTGCAAAACAACGGCTATGCCTGCGGAATCACCATGGCCGGCCATCCACCCGCCACCTCGATCATTCCCTCCGCCACCATCTCCTTCGGCATCATGCACAACGTCATTTCAAACAACCAGTCCCACAACAACGGCCTGCTGCTACCCGGCGCCGGAGCAGGCGTCGGCATCTTCGCCCCCGGCCCAGGATCGACCAATACAGCCAACGTCATCAGCGGCAACGAGCTGTACGATAACGGCCTGCCCGGCGTAACCATGCACAACCACGGCTCTGCACCCGCCCCGGCACCCGGCGTCAACCTCAATGACAATGTCATCATCGGCAACCACATCTACGGCAACGCAGCCGACACCGCCGACGCCACCACCCCCGGCCCCACCGGCATCAACATCTATTCGACCGCACCAGTAACAGGCCTGGTCATCTCGCAGAATACCTTCAGCGACGAAACCGTCGACATCGTCTTCAAGGCCCCCGCAGGCACAATCGACGCCCACTTCAACAACTTCACCCCACACAGCACCGGCATCGACAACCTCGGCTCCGGCGTAATCAGCGCCACCGAAAACTGGTGGAACTGCGCCGCAGGCCCATCCGCCAAATGCAGCATCGCCACCGGCACCGGAATCACCACATCCCCCTGGCTACCAGTCCAGGTAGACATCTCACTCCAGTAACAATCAAACCAACAGCAACCGAAACGAACCACCAAATACCCACCCCGAGCAAAATACGCAAAGGGTGGGTATAACAATTCCCAAGGCCCCAGCAGTTGCAATCGCCCTAGCAGTTGCAGTAGCCCTTGCCCTTGCAGTTGTCCTTGTAGTTGCGGTTGCCCTTGCCGTTCTGTCTGTCATTCCCGAAGGGAATCTGCTTTTAGCCCTTACCCCTCACCCTCACCCACCCCCCGAAAAAATCCCACCCACCCTAAGGCAGAAAATAAAACGGATTCGGCAGCTTAACCGAATGCTCCGCCTGCGCAGGCCCCTTCAAATCACTCAACTGATCTCCAACATTCAGCACAATCCTGTAACCCTTCGCCACAATCTCCGCACGATCCCCCGACTTGTAATCCGTTACGCTCTGCTTCTTCGGATGATCCTCCGGCCGCAAATACAACTGCTCCCAGCGGTCATATCCCTCCGCCTTCAGATTGGCCTCCGTATCTGCCCGCTGACCCTCCGGCCTTCCCGTAATAAAGAACACGGCAACATGATCCGCCTCTGCCTCTTTGAACAACCGCAGCGTCCCCGCAATCGCCTTCCCGCATCGCAGCGCCACACACCAGTTCGAATCGGTAGCAATATATCCATAGTCGTCATGCGTCTCCACCGACCAGTTCGACAGCGAAGTCTCATCAATATCCAACACCAGCGCCAGCTTATCGCCAGCCTTCGCCGCAGCCACACTCTGCTTCAAGAAACCAATCGCCAGATCGATCTGCCGATCAATCTGCGGCCCATAACAGTTCTCCGTTTTGCATGACTGATAAGCCGTCAGCGCATCCTTCGCCACCTGCAAATTCACCGGCTCATTCGGAACCATAACCACAGCCTGCTGCCCCAAAGCCGGCAAGCAAACAAGCACCAACACCAAAGCTAAAAGCCTCATCAGAATTACCCCTCCTATGAATTGAAAATGCAGGAACATGCTCACGTTTCGCTTCCGCGATGCGAGCACTCTCGATATCTATACTCAATGAAAAATCGTTAAGGATTGGCACGGCCAGCATCCGCAATACAAGGCTGACCCGCTGGATGAAGAACCGGAACATGTCCCGCAAGCGCATCAAGAACATCAGCGCGAAGCACTTGATAATCAGGTTCTCCGTCCGGATAGATCTTGAGTGTGCCGTGAGCATTCGGCGTTAAATAAGATTCAAGCGAATAACTCTGCATTCCAGCCGCAGCTTTATCTGGATAGCGTTTGGCAAAGCTCTCTTGATCGATATCGTTAGATTCAAGATCGATATATGGAATGTATCCAGTGCACGCGTCTTTTTCTCCGTAAAGCAAAAACCGATCCCGTGTATGAGAGACGCCATGCAACTTGGCAAATTCTATGACTCGAACAAACGTTGTGTCGGTCCGAAGAGTGTCGATAGGATAGCCATCTTTCTGTGAGAGTGTGCGATCACCGTTGAGCGCAGCTCTGCGAGTATCCGCACGTTCAGATTCGAAATCTTCCCAACGATTCAAAGACATATAGGCACGCATCAGCGCGATACGAGTGCTCCACGTAAAGTTGCTTTCCCGTGCGAGTGCGCGCTGAAAGAGCGTGATAGCCTCTTCTGTCTGGTTGGCTTTCGCCGCAGCCTCCGCGGTGAGAATGAGGGCACGCGGGTCGTCAGGATAGTCGCTTAATGCCTTCCGATACAGCGGCAACGCACCCACGTAATCGTGGCAGTGTGTCGCCGCATAGGCTGCAGCAAAGGCATTCTCGCGTCCCGCAGCATACGCACTTATATTCGGACCAGGCATAACGGGAGCAGGCGTCGTTGCGGAACAAGTTTCTGGAGGTGTTCGCTGCACCGTAGCATCGTTTTGTTGCCACGAAACATTCTTCGCTTGCTGCATAAAATCGGCCTGTGCGTTTACCCCCAGGGGAGCAATGCCGCATATTCCTGCAAGCAGAATGGATAAGAATCTCCGCACGGCGGAAGCATACCATATGTGCAACACGCAATAGAGCGCCATCCACGGAACCGGCAATGGAATCCCCCCATTACATGGGTTCCACCCACGCTGCGCTTTTGTCCTTGTGGCTGGCATCAAACCAATTCCGACCGAGATAGTTCTAGGCCGAGATAGCTCGAAGCCGAGATAGAAAACCCCTCCGACATTGAATATCATCGGAGGGGTTTTCCTAAGATTGAATTCAGTCAGCTTACGCACCCACTCCATACCGCAACGCCGAATGCTTCCGCGAAAGATTAGGACCAAGCGCCTTGCGCGCCTCTTCGAACTTCTTCCAATCATCCAGCTCAGGCAGCGAAGGAATCGTAATCAGCTCACCCTGATCCAGCCCGGCTAAAGACGCATCCACCATCTCGTCAGCCGTCATCACAATCTCCGCAGGCAGATTGTGAACCGGCAACTTCGCGCGATCCCAGAACTCAGTACTCGTAGCTCCCGGCAGCACCGCCTGTACCGTAATGCCTTTATCCTTCACCTCATTGTGCAGTGACTGCGTAAGCGCCACAACAAACGCCTTCGTACCGCCATACACGCCATTCAAAAGTTCAGGACTGACTGCAACAATCGATGCGATATTAATGATCAGCCCCGTCCCTCGCTCAATCAATCCGGGCAGAATCGCCGAAGTAAGCCGCGTCAGTGCCGTCACGTTTAGTTGAATCATGTTCTCCAGATCGTCCACATCGGAGTCGATCAACTTCGACGTTGCGCCAAAGCCCGCATTGTTCACCAATGCAGTCAACGTGTCATCAGAACGAAGACGTGTTTCAACGCGATGCAGATCCGCCTTCAATGTAAGGTCGGCCGCCAGCACTTCCGCCTTGCGTCCAGTCGCCGTTGTTATCTCCTCTGCAAGTGCCGTCAATCTGTTCTGGTCGCGTGCCACCAGCAGCACATCGTATCCGCGCTTTGCGAAACGGTGTGCATAGACCGCGCCAATCCCTGTAGATGCCCCGGTGATAACAGCCGTTCCTTGTTTCGAGAATGTAGATGAATTCGTATGCGTAGCCATGCTGTGCCTCCTCGGCAATACTTGAATTTGTTGTCCATCCAATCGGACACATTCAGTAGAGTAGACCGGTCGGTCTAAGGATTCGGAAAATATCTGGCTTCAGAAATTCGGTGAGAAGTTATAGAGAACGTCTAGTTCTTTAGCAGGATGTTGAAGCTGACGTTAAGAAAGTTCTCCAGCGGCTCGTTCGATTGTTCCGCTTTCGATCGAAGCAGCGCACCCTCATAGCTATTCACCAGAAAGGCCGCAAATTCCTTTGGCTTTGTAGATTTTGACAGTTCGCCCCGCTCAATAGCCTCGCGCAGAATCTCAGCAACTCCCGCCTGCCAGTTCCCAAACGAACTCTTCAGCAACGACTGGATTAGTTCGCTATGGTCTGCCATCTCCAGGCTCATATTTCCCATCAGGCATCCGCTGATCGCAGCCGTGTGACCATAGACTTTAATTAATTCCTCAAAGTATTTCCGCAGTCTCTTCAATGGGGCAGACTTGCCTTCCAGGAGTATTTTTTGGGCACGCGTATTTTCGTCGGCAACATAGAGCGCCAGTACTTCCTTCGCGAACACCTCTTTGCTCGGGAAGTAATGATAAAAAGATCCCTTCGGCACTTGCGCCTCGTCGAGAATCTCTTTCACACCCGTAGCCGCATAACCCACAGACCGAATCCGTCGAAGCCCAACCTCCAGAAGATGATCCCGAGTATTCCGAGTTTCCATTGCAACCCCCTGTCAACCGCATCGATGCACTAGCCGTGCACTAATTGACCAGTCTATTCGATGCAGCATCCCCATCCAACGAATTAAGAAACTGCCATAGCCACACTCCTACCCAACGAATTAACCAGCCACTCCAACCTCTGCATTCGATAAGCTAAATCCAGCAATGACAACTACCGCAGATCGCCTCAACCAACTTCTCGCCCAGGTCGATTCCCCATCGCTGACCCCGGAGCAATCCGAAAAATTCACGGCCTACCTCACCCTCCTCCAGCGTTGGAACGCCCGGACCAACCTGACCGCCATCCGTGATGAAGAAGGCATCCTAAGCCGCCACTTTGTTGAATCCATCCTCTGCGCCAGGGCATTGCCAGTAGAAATAGTTTCCTTATTGGATTTCGGCTCTGGAGCTGGCTTCCCCGGTCTGCCCATAGCCATCATTCGAAACGAAATATCCGTAACCCTAGCCGAATCACAAAACAAAAAAGCCACCTTCCTCCGCGAAGCAGCCCGCGTCCTGAATCTCCCAACCAAGGTTCACTCCGCCCGCGCCGAACAACTCACACAAACCTACAACGGCATAACCCTCCGAGCCGTAGACAACATGGAACAAGCCATCCCAGCCGCCATCAAACTCCTGTCCCCCAATGGCTGGCTAGCCCTCATGACCACCCAGGAAGAAATCCCCTCAATTCAAACCCAAACCAAAGAGACACCGATTCTCTGGCAACCAGAAATACCCCTCCCCAAAAATACCAACCGAATCCTCCTCTTAGGTAAAAACTCTAACTCTCAACTATCCAATCCCACGCACTAGCGCAAGCCCAAGCTTTTGCCTTTGCAATTGCCTCTCAGTCTGTCATTCCCGCAGGGAATCTGTTTCAGGCCGTTGCCGTTGTAGTTGCCGTTGTAGTTGTAGTTGCCGTTGCCGTTGTAGTTGCCGTTGCCGTTGTAGTTGCCGTTGCCGTTGTAGTTGCCGTTGCAGTTGCAGTTGTAGTTGCCTTTGCCTTTCTGTCTGTCATTTCCGAAGGGAATCTGCTTCACCCCAACGCCCGATCCAACGCGCGCATCACTCATAGACCCCCAATCACAAACCCTCAAAATCCTCCGCAATAAAAATGTTCCACGTGGAACATTTCACATCCCCCCACCCAAACAAATACCAATCCCGCCGCATTTCTCCAAAGAAGGCCCAACCACAAAACCCAATAATCTTCCGCAAAATGTTCCACGTGGAACATTCCAAAACCCCACCCCACTCAAATTGCTCCACGTGGAACATTTCCCCCATCACACCGCACCGCAGCATGTACCAGGAATGTTCCACGTGGAACATTCCCTTTTAAAGCGATAAAAGTTCAACTTTCCTTAGAGCTTTTCCACCGCCATCCACAGGCCACCCTGCAAGATGAGCAAAACTCAAAATCTCCGGAAACCCAACAATGCAAGCCACTTGCAGCGCCTATCCATCCGGGATGCAGAAAGATCTCCACAGATCGCCATTCCCAACGCAAAGTCAAATAGGGCTACCGCTTAGCCCATCTTCCAGATAGTCTTGAAGGCCATGGGCAAAATTCTGGGTATCGTCAATCAAAAGGGTGGAGTGGGCAAAACCACCACCGCCATCAACCTCGCAGCCTGCTTAGCACTGGAAGGATTACAGATTCTTCTGGTCGATTGTGACCCTCAGGCCAACTGCACCTCCGGCCTCGGAGTGCAGCGGGACGACAATCGTCACTCTATTTATGACGTTTTGGTAGGCGATGTTCCCGCCGCACAAATGCTGCTGCCCACCGAAATAGACAACCTGACTCTTCTACCGGGCAGCAAAAACCTTACGGGCGCCAACATCGAGCTGGCCAACGCAGAGGATCGCGCCACGCGTCTGAAATCAGCGCTTGAGCCAGTTCAAGCCAAATATGACCTCGTCATATTGGATTGCCCCCCGGCGTTGGATCTTTTAACGCTGAATTCTCTAGCGGCGGCAGATAGCCTGATTGTGCCCATGCAAGCGGAGTATTTTGCTTTGGAGGGCATTTCTGAGCTGGTTTCTACGCTGGAGCGGGTGCGTGCGAGCGTGAATCCAAAGCTGACGATTGAAGGCGTTTTGCTGACTATGTATGACGACCGGACGAATCTGGCGCAGCAGGTTACGGAAACTTTGCGCGAGTTTTTCAAGGATCGGCTATTCAAGACGGTGATCCCGCGCAACATTCGTCTGGCCGAAGCTCCCAGCCACGGAAAGCCGGTTGCGCTTTATGACGCTCGGTCGCGTGGGGCGGAGGCTTATTTTGATCTGGCTGCGGAATACCTGGAGCGAAACAAGATTGTCAGCCCGAAGGCGGCGGAGCGAGCTGCGGCGGCTGAGTCCGGGACCGAGAGTGGGACTGGGGCTAAGCCTGCTGGCAAGACTGTTCGGTTTTGGCCGTACGCGTGAGTTTGCAAAATGTTCCACGTGGAACATTTTGAATTTACCCGAAGAACGAATTGTTCCATGTCGGGCAAACGGAGCACATGGGGCTGTTTGAGCTATGAGGTCCGTCCTGGAATGTTCCACGTGGAACAATTGCGGAAGATTACTGGCTTTTGTGATTTGGATTTGTTGTCCCATCCTTTTGTGCAGGAGATGCGCAAGGAATGGGATTCCGGCATTTGTCCGGTTGAGAGATATGGAATGTTCCACGTGGAACATTTGAATGGATTGGGTTACACGGATTGCAGAAAATTTTGATGGTTTGTGATTGGAGGTTTGGATTCTATGAGTGATGTGCGACGGCCTGCCAGGGCTTTGGGTAAGGGATTGGATTCTTTGTTGCCGCGGGTGACGGCTTCGGCTCCTGCGATGCCGGAGGAGACTACAGGGAAACCGATGGAGGTTCCAGTCGGGGAGATTGACCGGAACCCATTTCAGACTAGGACTCATTTTGACGAGAAGCTGCTGGATGAACTTGCGGCTTCGATTACGGCGAATGGGGTGGTGCAGCCTATCCTGGTGCGTCCGCTGCCGAATGGGCGCTTTCAACTGATTGCTGGTGAGCGGCGGTGGCTGGCTTCTCAGAAGGCAGGCAAGGAGACGATCCCGGCATTTCTTCGGCAGGTTTCCGATGAGCAGGCGATGGAAATTACCATCATTGAAAACCTGCAACGAGCGGATCTGAATCCGATGGAACAGGCTAAAGCTTTCGATCGTTTGTCGCGCGAGTTTGGAATGACACAGGAGCAGATGGCGTATCGCGTGGGACAACCTCGCAGCTCGATCAGCAACTTTCTGAGGCTGTTGAAGTTGCCGGAAAGTGTGCAAGCGAAAGTCTCCTCTGGGGTGCTTAGCTTTGGACACGCGAAGACCCTGCTAGTGCTGGAATCTCCTGCAGATGCGGAACAGGCGGCTAACAAAATACTAGCACTTTCGCTTTCTGTTCGCCAAGCGGAAACGTACGTACAGAATTTGCTGCATCCTGACTGGCCGCCGAAGAAAGAGGCTCCGGAGCCTACGCCGATCGATCCTAATGTGCGGGAGGCGCAGGAGCGGTTGCAGCGGGCGCTTGGGTTGCGGGTTCGGATTGAGGATAAGGATGGGCGCGGGCGGGTGATTATCGAGTATGCGCGGCTTGAGGATTTTGATGCGGTGATGGAGAAGATTGTTGGGGATTGAGGTTGGGTTGCTGTTTTTTCGGGAGGGGAGAAGCAGATTCCCTTCGGGAATGACAGATAGAACGGCAACGGCAACAGCAAGTGCGCGTGCTAACAGCAGATTCCCTTCGGGAATGACAGACAGAACGGCAAAAGCAAGAGCAACTGCAAAGGCAACTGCCAAAGCAAGTGCAAGGGCTGCGGCGAAGGTAGATAGGGCTATAGCGAATGTTTAGAACTATTCGATAGGTGGAGTGCCTGGGTTTGTAGCCTGGGCGCTGTTCTATGGGATGGTGGTGTGGCTTATATCTTATATTGATGGCTTGGGTCCTCGGTCCTATCCTGGGCATCGTTAATCATCTCCTTAAATTTGAAGCGATGTAATTTTTGGTGAAGTGCGTATTGTTTACTACGAAGGTCTTCGTTGACATCTACGAATGATTTCGTATATACCTGTCTTCATCGCAGGAGGGTCATGCTTAAGAGGCGACGTTTACCTAAGCCAACGGAGGGGGAACTCGAGTTGCTTCGAGTTCTGTGGGACAGGGGTTCGGCTACTGTTCGTGAGTTGTATGACGAGGTTAATGTGACGCGGCCGCTGGGGTACACCTCGGTGTTGAAGCTATTGCAGATCATGGCTGAGAAGGGATTGGTGACGCGGACGCAGGATGGGCGTGCTCACATCTATGAGGCTGCGCGTACGCAGCAGGAGACTACGGATCAGTTGTTGAAGGATTTAAGTCAGAGGTTGTTTGCGGGTTCGGCTGCTCAGCTTGCGATGCATGCATTGGCGATGGAGCCGGCGAGTGCTGAGGAGTTGAAGGAGATTCGTGCCTTGATTGCGAGACGGGAGAAGAGCAAATGAATATTGCATTCGAAGTGCTGGGATGGACTTTGATTCATTCGTTGTGGCAGGTGACGGCGATTGCGCTCTTGTATGGTTTTCTCAACCTGTTTATTGCGAGGACTCATAGCGGAGCACGTTATGGGCTTGCGTTGATCGCGTTGCTATCGATACTGGCGGTTGCGATGGGAACGCTTTGGTACGAGTATGCGCGATATAGTCGAGAGCATTTGTTTCCGGGTGTTGCGGCGATGGGGAATACACTTCCCTTCTCTGTTGCGGGTGGAAATTTACTGCATGTGAATGCGGGCCCGGGCTACTTCAATCTCGCTGCATGGTTGCCGTGGCTGGATGGTGTGTGGGTTGCCGGTGTGCTTTGCCTCTCGCTGCGGACTGCGGGGGGATGGTGGTGGCTGGAGAGAATGCGGCGTAATGCGCGGCTGGAAGTACCGTCGGGATTGAGAGTGGCGTTCGATGATATGCGCAGGCGAATGGGGATTACGCGCGTGGTTGATTTACGCATCTCTGTGCAGGTTGCGGGAACGTTGACTCTCGGCATTGTGCGGTCGGTGGTTGTGGTGCCTGCATCAGCGTTGTTGTCGATGAGTGAAGAGCAGATGGAGGCAGTGCTGGCGCATGAGTTGGCGCATATTCGCCGCGCGGATTATTTGTGGAACCTGATTCAAACGATGATAGAGACGCTGTTCTTCTTTCATCCCGCGGTGAGGTGGATTGGAGGCAGGATGCGGCAGGAGCGCGAGCTTTGCTGCGATGATATTGCGGTTGCTTACTGCGGCAATGCTACGGTCTATGCGCAGGCGCTGTTGCGATTGGAGGAGCAACGTTCGCATGTCTCCGCGCTGGCTATGGGCGTGAATGGGAATCAATCACGACCGGCGTTGTTGCATAGGATTGCGCGTGTGCTGGGTGAGCCTATTGCTGCAGAGCGTGGGCAGGGTGCTCGACTGATTGGTGCGGCTGCTGTTTGTGTTTGCGTGGTGTTGTTCTTGTTGCCGATGTCGCGAAGGTTGGGAGATGTTGCGGCGCCGGCTGTCCATGCGGCTGCGTTGTCTATGGAGTTACCGCAAGCTAAGCAAAGCACAGATGCACCGCTTGTTACGCAAAGTACGAACAGTTTGATGGGCAGGGCTTATCGGCAATGGGTTGAGGAGGATGTGCGATGGATCATTACTCCGGAGGAGAAGAAGTCGTTCGATAGCCTGGGAAGCGATGCGGAGCGGGATAAGTTTATCGAGCGGTTTTGGCAGCAGCGCAATCCGACAGGGGATGCTACGAAGAATGCTTATCGCGAGGAGCATTACCGGCGGATCGCTTATGCGAATATGCATTTTCGGTTTGCCGATGAGGCTGGATGGAGGAGTGATCGTGGGCGAATCTACATCGTGTATGGACGGCCGCACAGCGTCGATTCGCATCCGAGTGGCGGGGTGTTTGTGGATGGGGTGAAGAGCAAGAATCCGTTTGAGGTTTGGAACTATTCGCATATTGATGGGATGGGCGAGGATGTTCCGTTTCTCTTTGTGGATGATTGTGATTGTGGGAGGTATGGGTTGGTTCGTCGCTAGAACAGTTGAAAAGCAAGCAAGTGCTAACAGCAGATTCTCTTTGGGAATGACATACAGAACGGCAAGTGCAAAGGGCTTGGGCTGATGGCAATTTGCTGTGGGATGGGACGAAAGGATTCTGCGGAAATTACTAAGGGCTGCTCCTGGGAGCAGCCCTTGGTTGTTGGTCCAGGATTTTGGGATTACTGGTTTGGGCTGGGGTTGGAGACGCCGGTTTCGCCTGTGGAGGCTGGGCGTGGTGTTGGCTGGGCTGGCTGGGTTTGGGATTCGCCGCCGCTGGGAGCGCTCTGCTGAATGCCGATGGCGTTGCCGGAGACTACGAGTTGGACGCGGCGATTTTGTGCGCGGCCTGCGTTGGTGGTGTTGTCGGCGATGGGGCTGTTTTTGCCGAAGCCGGTGGCGGTGATGTTGGCTTGCTGCACGCTCTGCGAAACGAGGTAGCTGCTGACTGCATCGGCGCGTTGTTGAGAGAGCTTCTGGTTGTATTCGTCGGAGCCGATGTTATCGGTGTAGCCCTCGACCTGGAGTTTGAGGCCAGGATAGGCGAGCAGGATGCCGGAGACTTTGGCGAGCTTTTCGCGGGCCTCTGGCTTGAGGGTGAACTTGTTGAAGTCGAAGAGAACATCGGACATGTTGACGATGAGGCCGCGGGCTGTTTCGCGGGTTTGCAGTACCTGGTTGAGTTGATCCTTGAGGCGTTCGCGCATCTGTTCGGATTGCTGGGTGGCTTGCTGGGCGCTGGCTTCTGCGGCCTTCTGCGCGTCGCGGGCGGCTTGTGCGCGGGCCTCAGCCTGGGCTGCGGCTGCTTCGGCCTGGGCGCGCTGGGCTGCTTCCTGCTGCTGCGCTAACTGCGCTTTCTGCGCGTCAGCTTGCGACTGGGCTGCGGCTGCTTCTGCATCCTGCTTGGCCTTGAGCTGGGCGGCATCATCCTCAGCCTTGATCTTGCGGATGGTGATGATGCGGGCGTCTTCAGAGGACTGCACGGCTTCGCGGGCGAAGGTGATGGTCTGCTTGCGATTGCTCTTCTTGAGGTTGAGATCTTCGGCGTTCTTCAGAGCGGTTTTGGCGGTGGCCAGGGTGTCGGCTGCGTACTTGCCTGCTCCGGCGGCCTCGGCGATCTGGACTGCGTTCTGGGCCTCGTAGAGTTCGAGGGGCGAGCGTTCGTCGCGGGTGATGGGATGAAGGACGGCGTGGCGGCCTGCCGTTTCAGAATAAGCGCCGCGAGGCAGAAGGGAGTAGTGGGCGTTGACCTGTTCGATGACTCCCTCAGTCTTGTCGTTGATCACGAAGTTTTGCATGACGACGACATCGCTGGGCATGGTGACGGCGAAGTATGGTTCGGCGGTGATGATGAGGCCGAAGGTCTGGAGGTTGGTGGTGACGGTGATCTCGTTTTTATCTTTGGAGCCGGTGGGAAGGACTTCGCCGAGGTTTGTGGGGCGGCCTTCCGGGGTGATGGCCCAGAGAACATAGGTGAGATATTCAGGACCGTAGCCGTTGGCTGGAGTGAGGCCCTGGAATTGAGCGTCGATGGAGGTGCGGCCTGCACGGGCCTCAACTTTGGCTGTGCCTTTGGACATGGGCAGAAGGCTGGTTCCCTGGAAACCTATCTTGGTGGCGCCGTTGCGATGGAAGTAATTGATAGCCGGAATGTCACGGCCAACTACCTGGATCTTATAGACGGGAACGCCCTCGCGCATCTCAGCCTGCGGCTGTTGCGACTGGTCTTGTGACGGCCGCGGAGTTGCGGTTGGATTGGATTCTTGTGCGCCCAAAATTGCGCAGCCAGCTAGCAGTGCCAGGACAACAACGTTTGTTCGATTTTGCTTACTCATGCGGTCATGCTCCTTTGGTTTTATGTGCGCAGATTGTGCTCGCGGATTTGCATGCACACATCGGCTCACAACTCAGCCAACCTATTTCGATGCCCTGCGTGGGGTGGTAGTTGTCCTAGTGGGATAATTGGGCGGAGTTACATAAGTTTGTTTTGTAGTTTGCTTAGAGACTTATGTGCGGAATTGATCATCTTCTTTTAAAGGGGGTTGTGGGATGGTGGTATTGCTGCGTGTGAGGCAGGTTTTCTTTGGGGATTATAGGTAGAAGGGATAACAGCAGATTTCCTGCGGGAATGACAGACAGAAGGGCAAGTGCGACTACAACTGCAACAGCAAAAGCTAACAGCAGATTCCCTTCGGGAATGACAGACAGAAAGGCAAGGGCAAGGGCAAGTGCAACTGCGACTACGACTGCAAGTGCAAGGGCAGAAGCTCACAGCAGATTTCTTGCGGAATGACAGGTTAGAAAAGCAGAAGCGATTGTGGGTTGGTTGTTGTTTCATTTGGTTGGTTGGGTTGGATGGTTTTGGTGCTTTGGTGCTGGATGGTGCATCGAAGTCTGGTAGCTGGTTGATCACGGATATTCAGAGGAGTTTTTATGACGGAGCATGTTGCGGTGAATGATAAGGCGTTGCGGGAACAACTGGTGAAGTTGCTGATGAGTGAAGAGGCTCATGCGAGTTATGAGAAGGCGGTGGCGGGAATGCCGTTTGAGCTGGCGGGGATGAAGCCGGATGGTGCTCCGCACTCGGCTTGGGAAGAGCTGGAACATCTGCGGATTACGCTGTGGGACATTCTGGAATTCAGCCGTGATGCAAAGCATGTTTCGCCGGCGTGGCCGGAGGGATATTGGCCCAAGTCTTCCGCTCCGAAAGCTGCTGACGACTGGCATGAGAGTGTGAAGAAATATCGCGCGGATATGAAGGCGATGGTTACGCTGGTGCGGGATGAGAAGACGGATTTGTTTGCGAAGATTCCGCATGGAGATGGGCAGACGGTGCTGCGGGAGGCGCTGCTGGCGGCGGATCATACGGCTTATCATGTGGGGCAGTTGGTGTTGTTGCGGAAGATGCTTGGGGTTTGGGGGTAGGGACGGGCTGAGTAAAGGCAAGGGCTGACAGCAGATTCCCTTCGGGAATGACAGACAGAACTGCAAAGGCAACAGCAACGGCACGGGGAACAGTAATTGCAAGGGCAAAAGCACGGGTTAGGTGCTTTGGTAAAAATACATCGTATTGCGATATACTTTGCTTATGGCGAAGTTGGTTCGGTTTACGGATAAGCAGAGGATGCAGACGCTGGCGGAGTTTCGTTATGCTTTGCGACAGTTTTTGCATTTTAGTGAGGAGCGTGCTGCTGAAGCGGGGTTGCATCCGCAGCAGCATCAATTGCTGTTGCATATTGCCGGTGCTCCGGATGGGGTGGAGACTACGGTTTCTTATGCTGCGGAGAGATTGGGGTTGCGGCATCACAGCGTGGTTGAACTTAGCAAGCGATGCGAGGAAGCGGGGTTGATTGCTCGCAGGCATGATGCTACCGACAAGCGCTTTGTGTTGTTGCAGGTTACACCGCAGGGTCGGCGTGTGTTGCGGGCGCTCTCGGACGATCATGAGCGGGAGTTAAGTGAGTTGGTGCCGCGATTGATTGGGTCTTTGAATCTGATCCGTAAATCGGGGATGCATCGTGTGCAGGCGGATAGTGATCCGGGGGATAGAGGGGATTTGAAATGAAGTCAGAACCATCTGCGTTACGGGATTTTACCGTCGATCGAAGAGTGTGGCTGTTGTCTGGAGTGGCGATCGGCATTGGTGCGTGTTCGACGGTACTGGCTGTGTTGTTGTTGCGCTGCATTGCACTGTCTACGAACTTGTTTTATTACCACCGATTCAGTGTTGCTGCTGTGTCTCCGGCGGGAAGTGCGCTGGGGCATTGGATGGTTGTGGTGCCGGTGGTTGGAGGCTTGCTGGTTGGGCTGATGGCTCGGTTTGGTTCGGACAAGATTCGAGGGCATGGGATTCCGGAGGCGATTGAGGCGATTCTTCTTCATCGTGCGAAGGTGGATCCGAAGATCGCTGTGCTGAAGCCTATTTCCGCAGCGATTGCGATTGGATCGGGCGGACCTTTTGGCGCGGAGGGTCCGATTATTATGACGGGTGGTGCTGCTGGATCGCTCATTGGACAGTGGATGCATGTTACGGATGCGGAACGGACTACGCTGCTGGTGGCGGGTGCTGCTGCGGGCATGTCGGCTGTGTTTGCTACGCCGGTGGCGGCGATACTGCTTGCGGTTGAGTTGCTGTTGTTTGAATGGCGTCCGCGGAGTTTGATTCCTGTTGCGGTGGCGAGTGCGACTGCGGGGCTTTTACGTGTGTATTGGCTGGGCGAGGGACCGCTGTTTCAGATGCCGGCAATCGGCGGTGCGCATCGCATTGCGTTTGCGATGGGCGCGTTGCTGCTGGGTGCATTTGTAGGCCTGGTGTCGGCGGGAATGAGCAGGATGATGTATGCGTTTGAGGATCTATTTGAGCATCTTCATGTGCATTGGATGTGGTGGCCTGCGATTGGCGGAATTGGGATTGGCGTGGGTGGATTGTTCTTTCCGCGTGGATTAGGTGTGGGCTACGACAACATTGCAGAGTTGCTGAGCGGCCATGCAACGATGGGTTTGATTATCGGCATCCTGGTTGCGAAGTCGCTGATGTGGGCATTTTCACTGGGGTCGGGAACGTCAGGAGGTGTACTGGCTCCGCTGCTGATGATTGGCGGGGCGGTGGGTGCGATGGCGGGTCATGTAGCACATGCTTCGGTGGAGGCGCAGGCGTTCTGGGCGCTGATTGGTATGGGCGCGATGCTGGCGGGTGCGCTTGGTGTTCCGCTGACGGCGATTTTGTTCAGCCTGGAGGTGACGCATTGTCTGCCTGCTTTACTGCCGTTGACGATTGCTTGTATGGCGTCTTACCTGGTGACGGCACTGCTGATGAAGCGATCTATTCTGACGGAAAAGTTGGGTCGCAGGGGATATCATCTGACGCGCGAATATGGTGTCGACCCGCTGGAGATGGTGATTGTGCGCGACCTGATGTCGGTGGTTCGCGATGGTGAGGCGGGTGTAGTTCTACCGGAGTTTTATGCGTATGCGGATGAAACTGCGCGCGGGGCAGCGGAGACGATGGCGACGGAAGGGCTGGCTACGATGTCGGTGGTGGATCGTGACAGCGGGCGGGTTTGCGGGAGTATTTCGCTGCATGATTTGTTGCGTGGGCGGACGCGGTCGGTGGAGCGGGAGAGGGAGCGGTTGCGGTTGTTTGGTTATGTTCGGCCGGGGGTGTGATGGGGTGGTGTTTTTTGGGAGAATGATAGATAGAAGGACGAGGGCAGAAGCAGATTCCCTTCGGGAATGACAGCCAGAAATGCAACTGCAAGGGCAAGAACAAGTGCAACTGCAACGGCAAGGGCAAGAACAAGGGCAACTGCAAGGGATGGGGGCTTTTGTTGTGATTGCGACGTTGTTGGGTTCGTGGTCATCTAACGGTGCATGAGTGATTCTTTGCGGGTTTCGGTTTTGGATTTGGTGGGTTTGCGGGGTGAGGAGACTGCGGCTGGCGGTGCGGGTATCGCGAAAGCTGTGGAGCGCTCCGTGGATTTGGCGCGGCATGTAGAGGAGTGGGGCTACGAGCGGTTCTGGATGGCGGAGCATCATGCTATTTCGGGGCTGGCTTGCTCGGCTACTTCGGTGCTGATTGGGCATGTGGCGCAGGCAACCAGGACGATTCGCGTGGGCAGCGGCGGGGTGATGTTGCCGAACCATGCTCCGCTGGTGGTGGCGGAGCAGTTTGGGACACTTGAGGCGTTGTATCCGGGGCGAATTGACCTGGGGTTGGGGCGGGCTCCGGGTGGCGATTACAACACGATGCGGGCATTACGGCGCGATCTGGCACAGAGCGGGGATGATTTTCCTGCGCTGCTGGCGGAGCTGCGTGCGTATCTGGGTCCGGTTCGGCCGGGGCAGGCGGTCAGGGCGATTCCCGGGCAAGGAAGCAATGTTCCGATTACGCTGCTGGGGTCGAGTGGGTTCAGTGCGCAGTTGGCGGCGCGTGAGGGGCTGGCGTTTGCGTTCGCTTCACATTTTGCGCCGGAGTATCTGTATGTGGCGGCGAAGATGTATCTCGATAACTTCAAGCCGGGTGTGTTGGAGGAGCCGTATCTGATGGTGGCGGCGCCGGTGATTGCGGCGGAGACGGATGTTGAGGCGCGGCGATTGTTTACGAGTCCGCAGCAGAGGTTTTTGCGGTTGATTCGAAATCAGCCGGTGGAATTGCTGCCTCCGCTGGAGTCGCCCGAAGCTATGAATGCGATATGGAACGCGATGGAGCGTGAGGCTGTCGAAGCCAGGCTGGGCGCGGCTATTGTGGGTTCGAATGCGACGGTCAAGGCGGGGCTGGAGAAGTTGCTGGCGAAGACAGGTGCGCATGAGGTGATTGTTGTGACGGACACGTATGAGCATGCGGACCGGCTTGAATCCTATCGGAGGGTGGCTGAGGTGGCGCGCGGGATTGCTGTTTAGCGAGTTAGCCAGCTTGGCTGCGGCGAGTTAGCAGGTTAGCGGATGGATTTGTTACTCCGCTTTAGACACAAGAGCTTTTGTTGAGGACGGGAATGGCGCCGTCCTCTATACTTCGTGGCGTGCGAGGTATGGAGATGCGGCGTATCGGATTTCTGCTGGGGTTGATGCTTCTGGTGTGCGGGGTGGTTGGTCCTGCGCGTGCGAATGGCCGTCTTAGTGATATGAGCGAGGATTCTACTGTGGCATTAGCAGGTGCGGGTAAGGATGGAGCCGCTGCAGCGATGGTGGTGGCGGCAGATGGTGCGAGTGGTCCGAGCTGGTGGCGGCATGCGGTGATCTACGAGATTTATCCGCGGAGCTTTCAGGACTCGAATGGGGACGGCATCGGGGACATTAACGGAATTACTTCGCGGCTGGACTATCTGAAGGATCTCGGGGTGGATGCTATCTGGATTACTCCGATGTATCCTTCGCCGGGAGTGGATTACGGATACGACATTGCGAACTACACGGCGATCGATCCTGAGTATGGGACGATGGCTGATTTTGATCACATGGTTGCGGAGGCCAGAGCACGCGGGATTCGCGTGATTATGGACTACGTGATGAACCATACTTCGGACCAGATTGACTGGTTCAAGGAGTCGCGGGCTTCGAAGGATAATCCGAAGCGCGACTGGTATATATGGCGGGATGGGAAGATTGGTTCCGATGGAAAGATGGGGCCGCCGAATAACTGGCAGTCGTGGTTTGGGCACTCGGCATGGACGTTCGATGAGACGACGAAGCAGTATTACTATCACTACTTTTATCAGCAGCAACCGGATTTGAACTGGCGCAACCCTGAAGTGCGCAAGGCGATGTATGGGGTGGTCGAATTCTGGATGAAGCATGGGGTTGCGGGCTTTCGAATCGATGCGGCTTCGAGATTGTTTGAAGATCCGGAGATGCGGGATGATCCGTATCTGCCGGGGTTTAACGCATACGGCGATCGCAACATCGAGCATAAGTACACGGACAATTTGCCGGAGGTGCATGATGTGTTGCGCGAGTTGCGGCAGGTGGTGGATAAGTTTTCCGGTGACCCGGTGCTGATTACGGAAGCGGATGAGCCGAACATTGGCGAGCTGACGAAGATGTACGGCATCGATGGTAAGAACGATGAAGTGCAGTTGCCGATGGACTTTCAGATTGCGGATGTGAATGAGTTATCGGCGGTGAAGTTTCGCAAGTTGTTCAATGAGGTTGAATCGAATGCGGCGAAGGGACAGCCGGAGTATTTCTTCAGCAATCATGATCAGCGGCGGCAGTGGGATCGTTATGGAGATGGCGTTCACAATGACCAGATTGCGAAGCTGATGGCGGCGCTGCTGCTGACTTCGCGGGGTACTCCGCAGATGTATTACGGCGAAGAGATTGGGATGCGGACGACGGATCCGGCGCGGATTGAGGATGTGCATGATCCGATTGGAAAGCTGGGCTGGCCGAAGGAAAAGGGACGCGATGGGGAGCGTACTCCGATGCAGTGGACGGCGGGGGCTCATGCTGGATTTACGACGGGGGTGAGTTCGTGGCTGCCGGTTCCGCCGAGTGCTGCGACTTATAACGTGGAGACTGAGGCGGCGAACGACGATTCCATTTACAACACGTACAAGAGGCTGCTGACGCTGAGGAAGAGTGAGTCTGCGTTACGTGAGGGCTCCTATGAGGCGGTGAATGAGAATGACGAGCATGTCTTTGCTTATCTGCGCAGGAGTGGAGATGAGACGGTGCTGGTGGCGCTGAATATGAGTGCGGGGCGGCGGACGCTATCGGTGAAAGCTGCTGCGACGTTGGGGAGTAAGGCTGGAGAGGTTATTTATCGTTCGCCGCTTGGGCCGGGCGGGCTGGCGACGGAGACGGTTTCTTTGGGGAAGATTGTGTTGGAGCCGTTTGGGTTTGTGGTGGTTCGGGTTAAGTGATGTTTGGTTTTTTGTTGGGAGCGTGGGTAGCGGATTCCATTTGGAATGATGGATGGAACTGCCGGGCTAACAGCAGATTCCCTTCGGGAATGACAGACAGAAAAGCAACGGCAAGGGCAAGGGCAACTGCTAACAGCAGATTCCCTTCGGGAATGACAGACAGAAAAGCAAGGGCAAGGGCAAATGCAACTGCAAAGGCAAGGACAACTGCAAAAGCAAGGGCTACGTTTTTAACTTCTATGCTGTGTGCTGGCTTGCTACCTGAAGTTCCGGGGTTTTCTTTGCTATGGGTTGCTTTCTGCGGATCGCTCGGCTAGTGTGGGGTCGTTCATCAGGGAGATTGCCCAGTTGAGAAAGTTCATGCGGGTGCGGGCCAGGACGGTGGCCCATTGGAGCTCTTCCTGCGTGGCTTCGGAGACTAGTTTGCTGCCGAGGACGAAGTCTTCATGCTGCTTGCCGCTTAAGGCTGTGGTGTAATCCGTGGCCCATTGCGTGTCTTCGCCTTCGTCGACTTGCCGATAGCCTCGTGTGATTTCTTCCGCTATGCAGCGGATGAGAAACTGACGGGCGGCCTGACTGCCGATCTCAATTTGCGCCTGCGATATAAGTCCCTCGCCTTCGATCACTTTGGCTGGATTGCGGACGATTTCATTGGCCAGCTTTACTTCCATATGCAATTGCTGGCCGACGACGGGCAGGTAGTAGTCGATGCGCAGGATCCAGCGCAAGAGGCGCAGGGGCTCCAATGAAACATAGGTTTGATTGATCAGCGGCCATTGCCAGTGGCCGTCGGTCATCATCATGGCCTGGCGATCGTTGGAGGACATCTTGTCCCAGAGGCCGTGGGTCTTGAGCAGATCGAGATGGATGCGGCGAGAGACTACTTCGACGCCTTCGGGGAGAATCTTTTCTTTCAGGAAGGCTTCGCTGCCGGCGCGGTCGGTTACTACGGCGTAGATAAGGGCCTGTTCGGTGAAGTAACGGCGAAGTTTTTGGCGGTCTTCTTCTGTGAGCTTACGATGGATTGGAGGAGTGGGGGCTTTGATGCTGAGGGAGACGGAATCTTCTTTGCGGACGGCGCGACTACGCCACCAGCCAAACAAAAGTATAAGCGGTACTAAGAAGATGAAGCCGGTTCCCATGGCTGCTGCGAGCCATGCAATGCATAGGAATGGGATGAGCAGGTGGAGCAGGAACAGGAGGAAATGTTTGCGGGCGCGGCGATCTTTGTGCGCGCGCTTGAGGCTGCGCCATGCTTCATGCCAGGTGGCTTTGCGCAGGAGCATAAGCCAGTAAGATTTGCGAAAAAGCAGGGCTAACAGAGGGTACATGGATGTGGTTATGGTAATGGATGGGGGGGCAGGAGATTCCCTTCGGGAATGACAGACAGAACTGCAAGGGCAACTACAACTACAACTGCAACTGCTATGTCAGGTGCCAGTGGAGGATTGGCAGGAGGCTGCTGTAGTCGTCGGTCCAGAGGCGGAGGTTGGGAATGGTGGGGATCTTGTGGGATTGGAAGGATATTTCTGGTTGGGCCAAGAAGGCTTCGTTGCTGGTGACTAATACCCAGGTGGAGCTGAAGGCGCCGCGGTCTTCGTCCGGGGGAGAGTGGATTACGCGGGCCTGCATGTTGGCTGATTGTGCGAGCAGTGCTACCTCTGGGGCGAGGCTTAGATATTGATTCGATACATGGAAGGCTACTACTCCGCCGGGGGCCAGGTGGTGCTTGTAGAGGGCCATTGCTTCGCGGGTGATGAGGTGCAGCGGGATGGCGTCGCCGGAGAAGGCATCGACGGCAATTACGTCGTAGTTCTGCGGTGGCTGGTTGGTTAGAGAGATGCGGGCGTCGCCCTCAATGATGTTGATCTTTGCCTGCGAGTCGCGGATGTAGGTAAAGACATTTTTCGCGATGGGCTCTACGGCGGAATTGATTTCGTAGAAGGTGATGTTGTCCTGGACTCCGTTTTGTGGCGGCTGGCCATAGGCGGCGAGAGTACCTGCGCCTAATCCGATTACTCCTACTTTTTTGGCGCGGCCGGTGCAGCAGCGGTTGAGGGTTAGTCCTATGCCCGAGTTATCTGCGTAATAGGTGGTGGGATTTTTGCGGAAGTCTTCTCCGAACCATTGGGTGCCGTGCTGGATGGTGCCGTTGAGGAAGGTGCGGACGGTGAAGGCGATGGGCGGGGTGTGGGTTTCGCGAACGCGGAGGGATCCGTAGAAATTGCGGACTTCGATGATGGAGTCGTGTTCAAAGGCGGTGTGCATCATGAGCATGACGGCGAAGAGAAGGACGGTGCCGGTGGTCCATAGAAGGCGCTGTGCCCAGCCGTCTGTCCAGGTGACGAGGAGTGCGGCGACGGCGGTGAGAAAGAAGGAGATGGCGATGTCGTAGTTGGCGTCGAAGATGAGTGGGCTGGCGATGCCGATGAAGAAGGAACCGACGACTCCGCCTGAGGCTATGAGGAGATAGAAGAGGGTTGCTTCGGAGGTGCGCCGGGGGCGGAGATTGTAGGTCTCGGCGTGCAGGAACCAGCAGGCGATGAAGGCCTCGACGAGGAAGAAGAGGATGCTGATGGTGATGGGGATGCTCATGTCGGTTTTGGTGAGCATGTATCCGAGAGCGGCGAGCATGACGATGAGCAGGCGAACGATGAGGAAGCGGCGATAGAGGCGTGGTGCGTCGAAGGCGAGGATGAAGGTGAGGAGATAGGCGGCTAGCGGGAGTATCCAAAGAAGCGGGATGGCGGCGATGTTTTGCGTGAGATGGCCGGTGACGGCGCTTAGCTGCATGGCGGCGGCCAGGGGGAGCAGGAACCAGAGGAGTTTCTGACGGGTGGTGGATGGCGGGGCTTCTTCGACGGGGGCTATTTCTGCGGGGTGCTGGGTGTTTCCCTGTCTTGAGATGAGGGCGCAGAGGATGGCTGTGAGTACGAAGGCGATGGACCATCCTATGCGCTGAAGGTTCAGCGTGAGATGGGGTTCGACGAGGGTTGGATAGAGAATGAGCGCGAGGAACGAGCCTGCGTTCGACATGGCGAAGAGGCGGAATTTTACGGAGGTGTTTTCGCGGCGGGCGAGCCAGACTTGCAGGAGCGGGCTGGTGGAGGCTAATAGCAGGAATGGCAATCCGATGCTGCCGGTGAGGACGAGGAATATGGCGCGGACGGGATGTTCTGAGGCGTTGGTCAGGTTTGGATGGGAGCCGAGCTGGAACAGGGATCTTGCTATGGCTGCGGCTAACAGAACTATATGCACTACGGGCTGGCGCTTGGCGGGGATATAGGTGGTGAGAGCGTGCGCGTAGAGGTAGCCGAGCAGGAGCATGAGTTGGAAGAAGACCAGGCAGGTCATCCAGACGGCGGAGGATCCGCCGAGGGCGGGGAGGATTTGTTTGGCGGCGATTGGTTCTATGAGGAAGAGAAGGAAAGCGGAGATGAAGACGGTGATGCTGTAGGAAATGCGGGATGAGTGCATGTTTGCCCCTGATGCTTGTGAAAAGACAAATATACAGGGTGGTGGGGGTGGAACTATAAGGGCGAGGGCAAAAGAAGAAGCAGATTCCCTTCGGGAATGACAGACAGAACTGCAAGGGCAACTACAAGGGCCACTGCCACTACAACGCAAGGGCAACTGCAACGGGCTGGGGATTTGTTGGTGCGTGAACTGCGCTTTGGTGGCGCAGTTCACGCTGTTTTTTTGTGGTTAGAAGTTTAGTTTCAGGGCGCCCTGGAGGATTCTTGGGGGAGCGGAGCTGATGGCCTGGCCGAAGGTGGAGCTGCCGATGTCTCCGTCTACTGAGCTGGGGCCGTTGAACTGGGTGTGGTTGAAGACGTTGAAGGCTTCTACGCGGAAGAGGATAGATTTGGATTCGGTGAGGGGGAGTCTTTTGGCTACGGCCATGTCGTAGTTTTGCGAGCCGGGGCCGTAGAAGAAGCGGCGTTTGGAGGTGCCGGGTGTGCCTACTTCGTTTTCGCTGAAGGCGCTGGTGCTGAAGTAGTTGTTTCCGTTGATGC
This sequence comes from Acidicapsa ligni, assembly GCF_025685655.1. NCBI lineage: Bacteria > Pseudomonadati > Acidobacteriota > Terriglobia > Terriglobales > Acidobacteriaceae > Acidicapsa > Acidicapsa ligni. Next base: position 474,273 of record NZ_JAGSYG010000001.1, read on the forward strand.
GGGGGTTGTGATTGAGGTGGAGTGAGCCGCCGTTGTAGTCGGGTTCGTCGATGCTGGCGTTGTTGATGCCGTTGGGGTTGGTGCCGAGCAGCGAGTTGTCACCGTTGTTGATCATGGTGATGGGGAAGCCGCTGGCGACGTGGGTGATACCGGAGACTGTCCAACCTTTGGTGAGGCGATTGGCGGCGAAGTACTGGTCGAAGGGCAACTGATATTCATAGCTGACGACCAGGTTGTGTTTTACGTCGAAGGACGAGATGGCGTAGCTGAGAGCGGGGTTGATGGGATTGACTTCTTCGCCGATGTTGGAGGACTGGTCGAGGGTCTTGCCGTAGGTGTAGGCGGCGGAGACTTCGAGGCGTCCACTGGTGTGCCGGGCGCTGAGTTCGAGTGCGTTGTAGTTGGCGTGGCCGATGGTGGCCTGGTCGGCGTTGCTGCCGAAGGCGGGTCCGAGCGGGCCGCGGGTTCCGTTGACCTGACCGCCTGCGATGGGGAAATAGGTGGTGTCTTCGCCGCCGGGTCCGCAGGTGGTGGTGCCGGGCATGACTTGGCTGGCCTGGCTGAGGCTCAGGCAGAGGGCTGGGTTGCCGACGTTGGGTTCGATGAGAACGCGCTGGCGATGGCTGGAGTTGCCGACGTAGGTTGCGGTGAAGACTGTATTCGGACCGGCCTGGCGCTCGATGGAGAGCATCCACTCCTCGGTGTAGGGCGTTTTGTTGTGGATGTCGTAGCCGGGGATGCCCTCGATGGGGAGGAAGTTGCTCCAGTCAAAGCTGGTGTCGGGGTGGTTGCGCGAGGAGTTCAATGGGGCGAAGGTGTAGGGGAATGGCTGGCCGTTGTTAGCTCCGTCCTGGGCACCGATGAAGGGGGTTGCGAAGAGCGGTTCTTCGGGGCTGGTATAGGTGGTGCCGTAGGGGGCGTTGGCTGCGAGGACTCCGATAGAAAGCGCGTCGATGGCGGTGTAAAAGGTGCCGAAGCTGGCGCGGACGCTGGTGGCTCCAGGGCCGCCGAGGAGCCTGGCGAGATGGCTGCCTGCGTCGGCTTGCGGAGACCAGGCCAAGCCTACGCGCGGGGCGAAGCTGCGATTGCCGATGGGCGCGAGGGTGTTGGGGATTCCGGGGTCGCCGGGGTAGAGGATGCCTGCGGGTGCTCCGGGAAAGACTACGGATTGGGCACCGGCGACGAAGGTGGAGATCTGGTTGTATTTTTCGGACCAGGGTGCGATGCGGTCCCAGCGGAGGCCGTAGTTGAGGGTGAGATTGGGGAGTGCGCGCCAGCTATCCTGTGCGAAGAAGCCTACATATTTATTGCGTGCGTAGAAGGGATTGAGCTGGCTCTGGTTGTACTGGCTGGGGACACCGATGAGGAAGTCGGCAAAGTCGACGCCGGTTTCCTGCCCGGTGAAGACGAAGCTGCCGTTGAACTGGGCGATGGGGTTGGCGTTGATCTGGTCGGCGTGAAACTCTCCACCGAACTTGAGGGTGTGGCTGCCGAGAACCCGGGTGTAGGCGTCCGTGACCTGATAGGTGTTGTTGGCCTGGATGAGCTGGTTGGCTGCTGCTCCGGTGGAGTAGCCGTTGAAGTTGAGGTTTTCGACTCCTTCGCCTGCAGGGTTGAGGGGGACGATGCTGCCGGTGCCGTCTGCGTTGACGAATCCCTGGGAGATGAGGCTGACGCCTTTTCCGCCTACGGGCTGGCCGAGGTTGGTGAAGTTGCGGGTGTAGCTGACGTGGAGTTCATTGACGGAGGTCGGGCTGAAGCTCTTGGTGTCGGCGAGGGAGATCAGTTGGGCGCGGCCGGAGGTGAGAGCGTCGAAGCCGGGGACGCTGGCTCCGCTCTGGGCTACGGGGTAGGGATTGTCGAGGGTGAAGTCGTCAATGAAGTAATAGGCAGAGAGCAGGCCGGCGCGGGTGTTTGCATCGATACGGATGGCTCCCTTGTCATCGCGCACGGTCTGGTTGAAGGACGATGTTGCGAAACCATTGCCGGTGTTGGGCGCGGGGATGTATTGCAGCATGCGCTGGGCGGGAAGAGACCATGCGTTCTGCGGAATGATGGCATTTGGGAAGACGCAATCGGCAGAGGATGTGCAGTTTGAGGAGTAAGTCTGCCCTGGGTTGCTGGCCATCTGCTGGCCTGCGACGAAGTAATACGGTTCTCCTTGCGTGACGGCGTAACCCAATTTCGGAGAAAGTACCTGCGATGCGAGGTAAGGTCCGCTGACGGTGGTGGGGGTACTGATCTGCTGCGTGCCGGAGAGTGCCGTGGTGGTAAAAGAGGCCGCTTCATCGGAGAGATTGCCGGTACGGTCGGCGAGGGAGGGAACGCTGATGTTGCCGGTGTCGATGCCCTGGGTTTGGCGGGTGCCCTGATAGTCGACGAAGTAGAAGATTTTATCGCGATGGATGGGGCCGCCGAAGGTGCCGCCGAACTGGTTCTGGCGGAAGGCTCCGCGGGTGGGCGAGAAGTAGTTGCGGGCGTCGAGATCGGTGTTGCGGAGGAAGTCGAAGGCGCTGCCGTGGAGGCGGTTGCTGCCGGATTTGGTGATGACGCTGACTTGGCCGCCGCTGAACTCACCGACCTCGGCGTCGAAGTTGCTGGTGATGATGCGGAACTCGGCGATGGCGTCGAGATTGGGAATGATGGAGGTTCCGGCGTTTACGTCTTCTTCGGTATCGCTGCCGTTGACGGAGAAGTAGTTGGCAAATTCGCGCTGGCCGTTGACGGAGACGGTGCCGGGGTTGAGGGTTCCGGAGGGATTGAGGACGGTGGCTCCGACGTCCTGAACGGTGGTGTTGGTGATGGATGTGCCGGGGGCGACGCCTGCCTGCAGGGACAGGAGATCGGTGAAGCTGCGTCCGTTGAGGGGAACGGCGGTCATCTGGCGGCCGGTGATGACCTGGCCGAGTTGGGAACTCGTGGTCTCGACGTGGAGGGTGTTGTCTGTGACGCTCACGGTCTGGTCTACGCTACCAACGGCGAGGGTTACGTCGAGGCGGAGGGCGGCATTGGTATCCAGAACGATGGCTTTGCGCTGGTAGCTGCTGAAGCCGGGGGATTGGACTTCGAGCTGATAGCGGCCGACGGGCAGGACGGGCAGAGTGTAAGAGCCTTTGGCGTCGGTGCGAGCCTGGTAGGCGATGCCGGTGGAGGTTTCGCGGACTGCGACGGTGGCGTTGGCGACTACGTTACCGGAGGGATCTTTTACCGTGCCTGCGATGCTGCCGCCGACGAGAGCCGAGACGAAAGATGCGGTGAAAAAGAAGAGGACGGATAAGAGTTTCAGGCTTTTAGAGAGGATTCTGCTGTTCACTGACATTTCTGCATTCCAACCTTTAGATCGAATCTTGTTTTTGAGATAGGCCGCACGTAATTGGCTATATCGGACTCTTTATGTCGGAATCCGACTCATTAGGTCCGATATTAGCATTTGGGTTAAGGTGGAGCTAATGCCAATTGTCACTGAATTGTCATTTTTGAGAGTTGTGGGTGCTGGCGGGTATTATCCTTTCATTCCTTCCGCGTTACGTTCGGTGCTAACTGGAAGCAAACCACTTTTTTAAATCCGCGTTACGGAGAGATCTATTTATGGAGAGATCTGTGAGGATCATTGTTGCTGCGGCTAAGGCCGTACTTGGTGTTGCTGTGGTTTCGTTTGCCATGACGGTTGCCGCGGAGAAGCCTGCTTCGCTCAAGCTGCCTGAGCTGAAGTATGAGAAGTTCACGCTGCCGAACGGTCTCGTCGTTCTGACGCATGAGGATCATCGCCTGCCGCTGGTGGCAGTGGATCTGTGGTATCACGTGGGGCCGCTGAATGAGCGGGAGGGACGGACGGGGTTCGCGCATCTGTTTGAGCACATGATGTTTGAGGGCTCGGAGCATGTGGGCGAGAAGGCGCATATCAAGTTTGTGCAGGGCGCGGGCGCGACGGATGTGAACGGGACTACGGATTTTGATCGCACCAACTACTTCGAGACGATGCCGAGCAATCAGCTTGAGCTGGCTTTGTGGCTGGAGAGCGATCGCATGGGATTTCTGCTGGAGGGGTTGGATCGAGAGAAGCTGACCAACCAGCGGGACGTGGTGCGCAATGAACGCAGGCAGGGTGAGGGTCGTCCTTATGACCTGGCCGGCGAGAAGGTCTATCAACTGCTGTTTCCCAAGGGGCATCCGTATTACGGGAATGTGATTGGGTCACATGCGGATATCGAGGCGGCGCGGATCAATGATGTGCGCGAGTTTCACCAGCAGTTTTATACGCCGAACAATGCAAGTATCGCGATTGCGGGAGACTTTGATCCGGCGCAGTTGAAGGCATTGCTGACGAAGTATTTCGCGCCGATTCCGGCGGGGCCGAAGGTCGATGCGGTGACGAGTGAGACGACTCCGACGCCGGCGATCACGGAGCAGAAGCGGGCCACGGTTACCGATACGGTGAAGCTGGACCAGATCAATTTCGCATTTTTGGCGCCGGCGATTTACTCGCCGTCGGATGCGGCAACGGAGATTTTGAGCCACGTGCTGGGCGGTGGCGACGCGAGCAGGTTGTACCAGGCGCTGGTGAAGAACCGGCAGGTTGCGCAATCGGCTTATTGCTATGACCGGTCGATGAAGCTGACTTCGGTTTTTCAATGCTCGATTACGGCCAAGCCGGGTGTGAAGCTGGCGGATCTGGAAGCGGCGTTCTGGGCTGAGGTGGAGAAGCTGCAGAAGGATGGGCCGACGCAGGCTGAGCTGGATGCGGCGCGGACGATCAATTTGACAGATACGATCTCGGGCTTGCAGCGGCTGGGTGGTTTTGGCGGTGTGGCGGATACGCTGAACAGCTACAACCAGTACACGGGCGATCCGGGATATTTGAGCAAGGACCTGGCGAGCTACGAGGCGCTGACGATCGACAGCGTGAAGCAGGCTGCGGTCAAATCTCTGAACAAGAACCAGGCTGTGGTTGTGGAGTGCGTGCCGGGGAAGAAGGTTGTGGACGATGTGCCGCGCAGCCCTGCGGACACGGATGCGGATGCGAAGCTGACTGCTCCGTATTCAGCGGATTTTGAGACGCAGCAGAATTGGCGCAAAGAGATTCCGAAGCCGGGAGCGGCGCTTACTTTCCACTTGCCGGTGCCGGAGACTTTTGCCTTGAAGAATGGGCTGAAGGTCTACCTGATCAAGGATACGAATCTGCCGGTGCTGACGGCGACGCTGGTTTCGCGCGCGGGTGGTGAGGCGAATCCTGCGGACAAGCCAGGTATTGCGGACTTTACGGCGGCGATGCTTTCGGAGGGCACGACTACGCGCACTTCGACGCAGATTGCAGAGGCTGCGGAGGCGTTGGGAACGCAGGTTGGCGTGGGCGCTTCGATGGACGGGACGAATGCCGGAGTCACGGTGTTGACCAACCATGCGGATGCGGCGCTGGATCTGCTGGCGGATGTGGTGCAGCATCCGGCGTTTCATGCGGACGACCTGGAGCGGATTCGCAAGCAAAGGATGGTGCGCATTCAACAGGAGGCGGATTCGGTCGGTGCGATTTCGCAGCGTGTCGGTCTGAAGCTGGTGTATGGCGATCAGCCTTATGGGTTTACCAGCTCGGGCACGGTGGCCAGTGTGGAAGGTATCACCGGCGATGAGTTGAAGAAGTTCTGGGCGGGGCATTATGGGCCGGGAGATTCGGCGCTGGTGCTGGCCGGGGATGTGACGGAGAAAGAGGCTCGTGAGCTTGCTGAGAAGCATTTTGGCAAGTGGACGGGCGATGCGAAGGGTGAGGTAGGTTTGCCTCCGGCTCCGGCGGCTCCGACGTTGAAGGTGGTGCTGGTGGATAAGCCGGGATCGCCGCAGACGGCGTTGTTTGCATACGGGCTGGGCGTGTCGCGGACGAACAAGGACCTGGAGGCGATCCAGACTATGAACTACGTACTGGGCGCGAGCTTTGCCAGCCGTATCAACATGAATCTGCGCGAGGTGCATGGGTTCACATATGGAGCGCGCTCGACGTATTCGATGTACCGCGAGGGTGGACCGTTTACGGCGGGCGGACTGGTGAAGACGGATGTGACTGCTCCGGCGGCAAAGGAACTGATGCTGGAGCTGAAGCGCATCCAGACAGAGCCACCGACGGCGGTGGAGATCAAGGCGGCGAAGGATGCGAATGTGCAGTCAATTCCGGCTCAGTTTGAGACGACGAATGCGACGGCGGGGGCGATGGCTTCCCTGTTTCTCTATGACCGGCCGCTGAATTACTTTGCTATGCTGCCGGATCGCTTCCGCGCGGTGACGCCTGAGGATGTGGAGCGGGTGGCGAAGTCGGATGTGCATCCGGACCAGTTGATCGTGGTGGCGGTTGGGGATAAGTCGAAGATCGAGGCCGGGCTCAAGGAGCTGAACCTGGCTCCGATCGAGTATGTGGATGCTTCGGGCAATCCTGTGAAGTAATTGCCTGCGAAGTGATTGGACGTTGTTGCAGGAACTCGAAGGGCCGGGGAATTTTCCCCGGCCCTTTGTTTTTTAGTGGATGGTGTAGGTTGCTGTGGCGACGGCGCTGTTGGGGTGTCCTGTGGAGACTGCAATGGCCTTGATGGTTTGTGTTGCAGAGACGGTGATTGCTTTTGAGTATCGGGTAGAGCTGGTGGTGGGAGTGGATTGGTCGAGGGTGTAGTAGATAGTTGCGTTTGCCGTGGCGTCGTAGATGGAGACGGTTTTCGATGTGGAGTAAGTGCCGGATGGGATGGTGAATGTCGGTGTGGCTGTTGGGGCTTCGATGGTGTAGGTTGCTGCAGCTACGGCGCTGTTGGTGCGTCCTGTAGAGACTGCAATGGCCTTGATGGTTTGTGTTGCAGAGACGGTGATTGCTTTTGAGTATCGGGTAGAGCTGGTGGTGGGAGTGGATTGGTCGAGGGTGTAGTAGATAGTTGCGTTTGCCGTGGCGTCGTAGATGGAGACGGTTTTCGATGTGGAGTAAGTGCCGGATGGGACGGTGAATGTCGGCGTGGCTGTTGGAGTTTCGATGATGTAGGTTGCTGTAGCTACGGCGCTGTTGGTGCGTCCTGTGGAGACTGCGATGGCCTTGATGGTTTGTGTTGTAGCGACAGTGATTGCTTTTGAGTATCGGATGGAGCTGGTGGTGGGAGTGGTTTTGTCGAGGGTGTAATAGATGGCCGCGTTCGTTGTGGCGTCGTAGATGGAGACGGTTTTCGATGTGGTGTAAGTGCCGGGTGCGAGGGTGAATGTCGGCGTGAAGGTCTGCGTCGAATTTCCGATGGTGTACGTGGCTGACGCTACGGGACTGTTGGTGTGATCCGCTGCGACGGCTATGGCTTTTACTGTGACCGTTGCGGTGATTGCTATGGGGCCGGTGTAGAGATTGGACGCGTTGGAGGGCGCTGCGCCGTTGGTGGTGTAGTAGATTGTGGCGCCCGAGGTGGCGTTGGTGATGGTAAGAGATTGAGGCGTGCTGTAGGCTCCGCTTACCAGGCTGAAGATGGGAATGGAGACTGCGGGGAGTTGGATGGTTTCGGTGAGAGGGGCGCTGGCACTGGCTAGAAAGGTGCTGTTGCCGATGTAGTTGGCGAGGATGGTGTGCGGGCCGCCGGTCAGGCTGGAGGTGCTGTAGGTTGCAGCTCCGGTGTCGTCCAATGAGACTGGTTCGGTGGGTTCGCCATCGATGCTGAAGGATAAAGTTCCGGTGGGGATTGCAGCACCGGCAGAGGCAACTTTAGCCGAGAAGGTGACGGGCTTGCCTGATTGCTGTGGATTGGCGCTGGAGGTTAGCGTGGTGGTTGTGGTGGCGGGGCCGAGGGCGAGTTTGGAGACGAATGCGCTTGAAGAGCCGGTTGTCTGGAATGCTCCCGGTGTTACGGGAAAGGTATGCGAGGATGCGGTACCGGTCAGATAGGCGTTGCCCGTGGCGTCGACAGCAATGGCAGAGGCGGAGTCTCCATAGCTGCCGCCGAGATAAGTGGAATAGAGCAGCGTCGCGCCGGTTGCATCGAGTTTTGAGATAAAGGCGTTTGTGCTGGGGTTGGATGTTGCCGCGTTGTTTACAGCCTGGAATGCACCGGGAGTTACGGGGAAGTTGCCCGAGTTAGCTGCGCCGGTGACATAGGCTTCGCCGGAGGTATCCACTGCGATGGCTGTACCGGAATCACCGACACCGGCGGTTCCACTGCCGCCGAGATAGGTTGAATACAGCAGGGCTGTGCCGGTTGTGTTGAGCTTGACGACAAAGGCATTGGATGTCATCTGGCCAGCGGCGTTGTTTTGAGCTTGATAGGAGCCGGATGTTATGGGGAAATCTGTCGAATAGGTTTGTCCGACGATGTACGTGTTACCCGAGTTATCTACGGCGATACCGGAAGCGGAGTCACCGTAGCCTGCGAAGGGAAATCCGCTGCCTCCGAGATATGTCGAGTAGAGTAGCGCGGTGCCGGTTGTATTGATGGCGGATACGAAGGCGGTGGTGTTGCCTTGAGTCACTTTATTCGCTGCCTGAAGGGCGTTGGTGGTGACGGGGAAATCAAATGATGCGACTGAGCCGGTCACGAAAGCGTTGCCCGAGTTATCAATCGCGATGGCCGAAGCGGAGTCGCCTGCGCTGATGGTGCCGCTGCCGCCGAGATAGGTTGAGTAGAGTAGCGCGGTACCGGCGGGGTTGATCTTGGTGACGAAGATGCTTTCTGTGCCCTTGTTCGCGGCTTGAAAGACGCCGGGAGTTATCGGGAAGTTACCGGACAGCGTGTAGCCGGTTACGTAGGCATCTCCAGCGGGATCGACGGCGATGGCGGTGGCTGAATCGCCAGGAAAACTGCCGCCGCCGTCTCCACCGAGATAGGTTGAGTAGAGCAGCGCGGTACCGGTCGAGTTGAGCTTGGTGATGAAGGCGTTCGACTCCTCGTTACTGGCTCCGTTGTTTGCGGATTGATAAGCATTTGCGGTTACGGGGAAGTCGGTCGAATAGGTTTGCCCTGCAATGTAGGCGTTACCGGAGTTATCGACGGCGATGCCGTAGCTGAAATCTCCGAGCCCAAGAAGGCTTTGATTGGGCAGTACGCTGCCGGTGCCTCCGACATACGTGGAGTAGATGAGCGTTGTGCCGGTTGGATCGAGCTTGGTGATGAAGGCATTGGTGAGGTCGTCCGCGCTGGTGCCCTGCGGAGGTGGGGCCATGCCCTTGTTATGCGGCTGAAATACTCCGTTGGTTACGGGGAAATTCGAGGCCTGTGTCCAGCCGGTGATGTATGCGTTGCCTGCTGTGTCCACTGTGATGCCGGTGCCGGCGCTGGTGCCATCGGTGCCGCCGAGATAGGTGGAATAGGTGAGGACGGGGTCAATGATCAAGGGGCTGGCGTGATCGTATTGGCCGAGGGTGAAGCCGATGATGTTCTCTGCGAGAAGAGAGAATTGCCCTTGTACTTGTTGTCTATGACCGTTTATCTGCTGATAGATTGCTGGCTTGCGAAACGAGAGTTGTCCATTGGCGGCTGTGACCTGCAGATTGCCGTCTGCGGATACAGATAGTTTTTTTGCGCCGGAGATCTGGAATCGGATGGAGTGGGGATTGGCGTTTGGAGCGACGATGAAGTCGTATTCAAGCTGGCGCTGATTGCCGTAGTAGATGAGGTCGATGCCGGGATAGACGCTGGTGTAACGGACTTTGGAGTACGTGGGTAAGTCGGTCTGCCATTGCGTTGGGTCGTTGCCGATGAAGTAGTTCACTTTGCCGGGTAATTGAGATATGCCGGATGCGTGTGAGGAGTTACTTGCACCGAGTAACTCCATGCGGAGGCTGTCGGCTTTGCGGGTCGAAGTTGAGTGCAGGCTCCGGGGCGCGGAGACGTTTTGCTGCGTTAATTTGAGGATGGCTGCAGAGTCGGTGAGGAACAGAGAATAGCCGATTCCGCGTGAAAGGAACTTTACGTTCTTGTCGGTCTGGCCCTGGTTGGCCTCGAAGCTGAGGGGAAGGTTGCCGTAGTTTTTCGCGACTTGAATTTTATTTTTCGCGGGATCGTTTGCGGGGTGGGCTGCTGGTCCGATAGCGAGTGTGGCGGGCGGGGCCATGAGGGTGAATACAGCGAGAGCTAAAGAGAAAACAAAGGAAGAGACTAAGGAGGAAGCGCTTGTCGTCATGGAATTTCTCCTGTAGGTGTTGGTGCGATGGTCTCTGCGGGGGCGGAACGAAGGGCAATTATAGAGGCATGGGATATGCGTGTCTTAAATAAGTTTTTGAATGCGTCCGCAAGGTCGTTCCGGGGAACCTGTGCGCGGTTATCCGTAGGCGGAGAAGGGCGGGGATGGATTCCCTGCCGCTTGTCTTTAAATTTTAATATTGCGTGCTAGTCATTTGAGGAGCTTTTGTTATGCGTGAGGGTAACTCTTGGTAAGCTGTAGTTATATTTTCCGTAAAGACTCGCTGGGCATAAATCCCGGCAGTTATAAGGTGGTTTACGTGAGTTACATTATCCGTGGGCTTGAGATAAGCCGGGTTTTGAGTGTTGGAATAGCGATACTGGCGGGATTTGGATCGGTGGCGTGGGCGGCGAATTGTTCGGTGGTGAAAGAGCACGAGCCTTCGGCAGCGGAGCAGGCTTTATCGAAGGGGGACAATGATAAAGCGGTGTTGCTGTATCGCAGCGAGCTGGGATCGCACAAAAACGATGCCGAGTTAACGGCTGGACTTGTAGAAGCGCTGTTGCGGCAGGAAAAGATGCAGGACGCTTCCGATGCGGTGGAAGCGGCTCTCAAGGGAAATCACGAGGGGGCGCACGCATCGGCTGTGCTGCTGACGGCGAAGGCCGAGGTTCAGTATCGGGAGGGCATTCCATGGGACGCGGCTACGACTGCCACGGCAGCGTTTCAGGCTGATCCATGTCTGCCCAGGGCTCACTTGATATTGGGACGGATTGCACGGCTCAACTCCTACTATGCGACGGCGAAATCGAATATGGTTCTGGCCCATCGGCTGGACCCGGGGGACGTGGATATTCAGCGGGAGTGGCTGGCTACGCTGCCACGCAAACAGCGTGTTGTTGAATTACAGCAGCCGGCGAGCGAATCGGATAAGAGCACGCAGCTTGCTGTTGGGCAATCGAATACGGCGAAAGCAGGAGGGGATGCTTCGCATGGGGTATGCCGGTTGGTTTCATCGACACAGAGCACGGAGATACCGCTGGGAAAGTTGATGCAGGATGCGATGCATGTGCGCGCATACGGCCTTGATGTGAGGCTGAACGACAAGGTGGCCCGGCTGGAGATCGATACGGGAGCTCCTGGGTTGACCGTCTCGAAGCATATCGCGGATCAGGCTGGTCTGAAGCCAGTTGGGGCGGGTGGAGTGATTGGTGTCGGCGACCAGGGCAATGCTGTTTCGTACACGGCGTATGCAGACTCGATCAAGATCGGCGATATGGCGTTTCAGGATTGCATGGTGAAGGTTATTGAAGATAAGCGGCTCAGCCAGGATGGGCTGATTGGGCTGGATGTATTTTCAAACTTTTTGCTGACGTTGAACTATCCCGACCATAAGCTTGCGCTTGGCCCTTTGCCGCCGAGGCCATCGGAGGGTGCTGTGCAGCCGACGCTGGGAACGGATGGTGCGGAGGCGGATTCGTCCGCGGAGCAGGCGGGGCCGTTCGATCGATACATCGCACCTGAGATGAAGGACTACACACAAATCTATCGTGTGGGGCACGACCTGTTGTTGCCGGTCTCGCTTAACAAGTCGAAGTGGACGCTGATGATTATGGATTCGGGGGCATTTGCTACTACGATTTCTCCGGCTACGGCGCGATCGGTAACGAATGTGCATGTGAGCAGCGACTATGAGATCAAAGGCATCAACGGGAAGGTGGACAAGGTATATGCGGCGCGGGAGATTCGATTTGTCTTTGCCAAGAAGGCGGAGCTGCTGGAGGAAGTTCCTGCGTTCGATACTTCGAATATCAGCAGGAATCTGGGAGTCGAGGTTGCCGGGTTTCTAGGGGCGCGAACGCTGACCCAGATGAGCATTCATATCGATTATCGAGATGGCCTGGTGAGGATGGACTACAACCCGAACAAGCTCAAGGGAGATCAGGAGCAGATTGAGTAAGTGGCTGCGCTAGTGCGCCTGCTTCGGGCAGGAGGTTCAGGCCTGGATTGCGGAGCCAGGCCCTAAGTTGCGTCATTCGCGTCTGGAATTGCGTCGGGGGCAGATTTCAGAAAGCTGGCCAGGCCTTTTCCGGTGGCGGTGGCGGAGGCGCGGGCGAAAAATTCTGCTGCCGTTTCCGAGGCTCCGACTTTTTGCGCTACAGCTACCGCGATCCACTGATTGAGGGAGACGCCATCTTCCTTGGCAAGGCGCTGTGCGGCTTTTTTGATGGATACAGGAAGCTTGAGGGGATAGGTGGATTTGCTGGTTGAAGGACTCATGAGGAAATCTCCATCAGTGCTTGTTGCGGTGTGAGTACGGAGAGCTGAAAGCGTAAAGCTGCCGGTGCGAAGTGGCGGATATTGTGAGTTACCAGTGCATTGGCGCGACCGTTGATTGCTGCCTCCAGAACCATTTCATCCCCCGGATCGCCAACTTGTGGACGCCATTGGAAGTGAATGTCCACCGGGATGATGATCGCCGCTAACTCGGCCAGAAAGCTGTTCACCTCTTCAATGGAAAGGCCATGAGTGAGCCGTTGCTCCGGCCTGAGAAGTACATCCTCATATTCGAGGAATAATGGAGGGCTGGCGACAATTTTGAATTTTTGCTTCTGCGCCAGTAGCAGCAATGCGTTGGAGGCTCCGTGCCGGCTCCGCAGTGCGGATACGATTACCGAGGTATCTAGTACATAATGCCTTGGATTAAGCCTCACACCTGCATTTTATCATGTGACATTGTATTCGATGTCACATGGGATCGTGGCTGTCAGGGTACTTTTGCCGATCTGGTCCAGTGTGGATGGTATGGGTCGATTCGTCTCTACGCAATGGGCTATCGAGATTATTGGGGGATGGCTTTGGAATGCTGTAATGGGGATATTGAACGCCCCGTCGTCTGGGAGACGGATAAGATATTGGGATGGACGAGTTTAGCCGGGATCACTTTTCGCGAATCAGGCGGTTGCCTCCGTATGTTTTCAACATTACGGGGGAGATGAAGGTGGCTGCGCGGAGGCGCGGCGAGGACATTATCGACTTTGGGATGGGGAATCCTGATGGGGCTACGCCGAAGCATATTGTCGACAAGATGATAGAGGCTACGCTGAAGCCGGTTACGCATCGGTACTCGGTTTCTAAGGGGATTCCGCGGCTGCGGCGGGCGATTGCGAACTGGTACAAGACGCGCTATGACGTGGATCTCGATCCGATGTCGGAGACGATTGTGACCATTGGGTCGAAGGAAGGGATTGCGCATCTGTGCCTGGCGATTCTGGACTCGAACGATACGGTGGTGGTGCCGAATCCCAGTTACCCGATTCATATCTATGGGCCGGTGATTGCGGGGGCGCATGTGGTGAGTGTGCCGATTCATAATCAAGAGCAGTTTTTGGCGGAGCTGGAGAACCTGATTCCGAGGATGCAGCCGAGGCCGAAGGCGCTGATTGTCAACTTCCCTTCCAATCCGACGACGGAGTGTGTGGAGCTGCCTTTCCTGGCGCGGCTGGTGGAGATGGCGCGGGAGTTTGGGTTTTACCTGATTCACGACCTGGCTTATGCGGATATTGCGTTTGATGGATATAAGCCGCCGAGTGTGTTGCAGGTTCCTGGGGCGAAGGATGTTGCGGTTGAGTTCTTTACGCTGTCGAAGAGCTACAACATGCCGGGATGGCGGGTTGGGTTCATGGTTGGGAATCCGACGCTGGTGAATGCGTTGGGGCGGTTGAAGAGCTATTTCGATTACGGGACGTTTACGCCGATCCAAGTGGCTTCGATATTGGCGCTGGAAGGTCCGCAGGCTTGTGTGGGGGATATTTGCGAGATTTATCGCAAGCGGCGCGATGTTTTAGTCGAGGGACTGAACAAAATTGGGTGGCAGGTGGCTTTGCCGAAGGCGACGATGTTTGTGTGGGCGAGGATTCCGGAGCAGTTTCGCGGGCTGGGGTCGTTGGAGTTCAGCAAGCTGTTGTTGACCGAGGCGAAGGTTGCGGTGAGCCCGGGTATTGGGTTTGGGGAGTATGGGGATGGGCATGTCCGGTTTTCTTTGATTGAGAATGAGGAGCGGACGCGGCAGGCTTTGCGGGGGATGAAGGGGTTGTTGATGGGAAGGGTTTCGGTTTAACAGCGGATTGCCTTTGGGAATGACAGATAGAAAGGCAAGGGCAAACAGCAGATTCCCTTCGGGAATGACAGCCAGAAGGGCAACGGCAAAGGCTGGGGCAAGGGCAGTTGCAACGGTTGTGGTGGAGGGGTGATGAGGGTTTGGCAGCGGGTGTTGGTGGGGACTTTGCTGGTGTTGGTGGTTGCTGGGGCGCGGGTTTATTTTGTGTGGAAGGCGCGGCAGGATCCTGGGGTGGTTAAGAATGCTGTTCCTGCAAAGAAGCTGACTGCGGATGAACTTACTTATGTAAAAGAGATGTACTTTGCCACCTTTGACCAGGCTAAACAGATTGAGGGAACGGCGGTTTGGGTGAAGGCGGGATATTCGCTGCCTTACTACCCTTATGCTGGTGGGTCGGTGGAGTTTGCGAAACGGGTTGGCGTGTTGCCTTCGGCGGAGAAGCTGAAGGTGCAGAAGCTGATCAAGGCGGTGGCTCCGGCGAAAGAGGATGACCGTATCTATCATGGAGCCCGACAGTATTTTGCGGTGTTTACGCTGGAGGGAAAGCCGGGGACTTATGCTGCTCCGATGGGATATGTGGAGGGCAGTGAGGAGAAGATTTATGCGGACGAGCTTTTTTACTATGACGATCCGCAGAAGATCTATGATTTTTGGCCGAAGGATGTGTGGGCGGCGGTGGCGGCTCATACTCCCAAGGTGGGGATGAGCGAGTTGCAGACGCAGATGGCGGTGGGGTTGCTGATGGAGCGAGGTGCTTCGCAGGATGTCGGGAACCGCACGGTGACTTATCATGCGGGCGATAAAAAGTGGACGGTCACGTTTGTGAAGGACAAAGCTACTTCGGTGACTCAGGGATAACTTTTCTAACAGTAAAGATTGTTTGTATACGGCCCATCGCCTGTTGACGATGGGCCGCTTTGCGTTGGTTACGAATTTGGGAAGGGTGAGTTAGCGATCAGATCGCAGAAATTGGGGCTTTTGTAACCGGGGATGAAGCGTTCTACTACGTCGGCTTTGACGGTGCCCCAGGTGGAGTCTGGCTTGTGGGCGAAGCCGCCGAAGAAGGCTTGAACGATGCCTTCTTTGAAGTTTTCACGGGGGTAGGCGCGGACGATTTCTTCGCGAAGGTTTGGGGGAAAGTTGTCAAAGCCTTCGCCGAGAACGTCGAGGCCTACGCCGGTGAATAAGAGGGCGACTTCGGGCTTCATGTACTGGGTGATGCCGGGTGTGGTGTGGAGGGCGATGGCTTCCCAGGCGGTCTGGACTTGTTCTTCTGGAATGTTGTGGGCGGTCAGGAATTGGCGGGCGGCGTTTGCTCCGTCTACTTCAAAGCGCTCGGTGGGGCTGGAGAATTTCTTGATAAGTCCGAGATCGTGGAAGGCTGCGCTGATGTAGAGAAGCTCGGCGTCGAAGCGAAGCTTTTGCCTGCGGCCTTGTTCGGCGGCGAAGAGGTAGACGCGGAGTGAATGGTTGTAGATGAGGCTGGTGCCGTGTTCGCGGAGGATGGCGGTAGCTTCGCCGGCGAGTTTGCTGTCGGGAATGGCGGTGTTGTTGAGAGAGGTGGTCATGTTGATCTCCTTGCAGTTTTCACGTTAGGCCGATTGGGGTGAGTCCGCCACGACGCGGATACGACGATTTAGGACACATATAGGACACGGGGCGTGCCTGGGCGACGTAGCATGACTGCATGCGAAGGATTGTGATTACCGGGCCTGCTCCGGTGCAGATTTTGGATGTGACCGGGCCGCTGGAAGTGTTTGGCAGCGCGCCGGGGTATGAGGTGGTGCTGGCTACTCCAGAGAACGATGGGGTACTGAGAACGCATCGCGGGGTTTCGCTGACCGGGGCGGTGCCGCTGAGTGCGTTGGCGGATACGACGATCGACACGCTTATGATCGCGGGCGGGCTCGGGGCGGAGAGTGGGATTTATGACGAGGGCTATCTGCAATGGATTGCGGATGCGGCGGGACGTTCGCGGAGGGTGGCTTCGATCTGTACCGGGGCATTTTTGCTGGCGGCTGCGGGGTTGCTGGATGGGCGGCAGGCGGTGACGCACTGGGCATTCTGCGATCGGTTGGCGCGGGAGTTTCCGAAAGTCGAGGTATTGCGCGATCCGATCTATTTACGGGATATGGCAAGAGATGGGGACGGGCATGGGGGTGGAGTCCCGATCTATACTTCGGCGGGAATTACGGCGGGCATCGATCTATCGCTGGCGATGGTGGAGGAAGATCATGGGCATGCGGTTGCGCTGGAGGTGGCGCGAATGCTGGTGATGTTCCTGGTGCGGCCGGGTGGACAGGCACAGTTCAGCCATATGCTTTCGCATCAGGCGGGCGATTCGTTGCCGCTGCGGGAGTTGCAGGTGTGGATGCTGGAGCATTTGCGGGATCATCTGACGGTTGAATTGCTGGCGGAGCGGATTGGGATGAGTGCGCGGCACTTTACGCGGGTTTGCTTGCGGGAGACGGGGATGAATCCGGGACAGTTTGTGGACCGGATGCGGGTGGAAGCGGCGCAGCGGATGATGGACAGCTCGGCGATGGGGTTGAAGGGTATTGCGGATGCTTGCGGGTTTCAAAGCGCGGACTCGATGCGGCGGACGTTTTTGCGGGAGATTGGAGTGACCGCCGGAGAGTATGCACGGCGGTTCACGCGGAGAGAGATCCAGAGTACGGACTAGTCAAGATGCGGGCACGATTCGAGCACGACACGAGATAGGTGCTGGGTTATTTTTTCGGTTCCTGGAATTGGATTTCTAATACGTGGGCTGGGGCTGGGGTTGAGGCGGCGATTGAGAGGGATTGGCTGTTCGGGAGCCACTGGATGTCGCTGCTGCGCATCTGTTTTTCTGTGGATGCGGTGCTGATTTTTGCGGGCGAGAAGGCTACGAGCAGGGTGGGTAGATTGGGGCTGCCAGTGGGGCATGGTGCGCCTGCGCTACAGATGATGCGGTGGATGGTGAGGTCGGGGTCGGAGAACTCTTCTGTGTTGCCTTGAGTGAGGGTTGCAGGAGCTTCGTCGCGTTTGGGGCTGGTGAGGCTGTGGAGCGGGAGCTTTTTGAGTTCGATGCGGAGGTAGTCGGAGGAGAGATCGCCGAGATTGTCAACGGAGTGGCGCTCGGGGCGTCCGGGGGCGATGCGGAATGCTCCTGTCTTGACGGGCGGGCGGGTCATGACGAAGGGTGGGGTTTCGTCATGGGTGAAGCGGACGGGGCCGGAGTCGGACAGGTAGACGTAGATGGTGGGGTAGTCGGAGTGGTTGTGGACGCCGACGTGTTCGTGGGGGCCGTAGTGGCAGCGGATGACGCGGAGGTCGGGGGTGTCGAGGATGAGCTTGTAGTTGTTGGGGAAGGCGGTCAGGGGATCCTGGGCGTGGGCGAAGGCTGGGGATAAGACGGCGAACAGGAGGGCGCATAGTAGCTGCTTCATGCGGTCAGGGTACGGGGTTTGGGGGCGGTTGTCGAGGGGTGCGGGTTGAGGGCGCGAGATTTTGATCTGCTATTTTGGAAGCAGTTTTTCTGCGACATGGAGAGTGACTTGAAGCGACTGATTACGGCGCTGGCGTGGGTGTTGTTTGCCGGGGTGATGTATCTCATCCTGACGGAGGCGGTTGGGCCGTGGTTGAGGCTGCCGGGGCTTGGGAATGTTGGATTCACAGTGGTGTTTGTTTTATTTGCTCTGGTGCATTGCGTGGCGCTTGAGGGCGGGCGGCGGACGGCGGTGTTTTTTGGTGTGTCCGCAGTGGTCTCTTATTGCATGGAAGAGTTTGGGGTGCGGTCGGGAGTTATCTATGGGAGTTATCACTACGGGGAGTCACTCGGAGCTAAGTTAGGGGATGTGCCGGTGTTGATTCCGCTGGCGTGGTTCATGATGATTTATCCATCGTGGATGGTGGGGCGGGCTTTGTTGAGGGGCATCGATACGCGCACGGTTACTGGAATTACTGCGCTGGCGGCTGTGTCCGCGTTTGTGATGACGGGCTGGGATATGGTTATGGATCCGGGGATGGCTAAGGATGGTAACTGGGTTTGGGAAAAGGGCGGGGCTTACTTTGGGGTTCCGCGACATAACTACCTGGGATGGCTGGCTACTACTTTTATTGTTTACCTGATTGCCGGATGGCTTTGGCGTGGAGTTAGCGACGCGCGTGTGAATACGCGGTTGTTTGAGGCGCTGCCGGTGATGGTTTATGGGTTCTTTGCGGTGCGGTATGTGGCTGAGAATCAGATTCCGGCGTTGCAGTTGGTGGCTTTGTTTTCTATGGGGGTTCCTGCGCTGGTGGCTGGGGTGCGGGTTTGGTTGGGGGATGAGGGGTTGAAGAATCTCGGGGCCGAAAGGCCCCACGCGTAAAGTTTTTGGAGTTGCTTGATGCGAGGGCTGAAGCCCTCGCCTATCCAGCTATCCAAGGCGCTGGTCGATAAGCGTAAATCGCGAAAGAAGCAGATCTTCGCTTCGCTCAGGATGACAAGACTAGTGCAGGAGGGGGTATGGTCGCTGTTTCATGCGGTCAGGGTTTT
Source organism: Acidicapsa ligni (assembly GCF_025685655.1). Classification (NCBI taxonomy): domain Bacteria; kingdom Pseudomonadati; phylum Acidobacteriota; class Terriglobia; order Terriglobales; family Acidobacteriaceae; genus Acidicapsa; species Acidicapsa ligni. Next base: position 493,031 of record NZ_JAGSYG010000001.1, read on the forward strand.
GGGGCGGATGTCGAGGGGTGCGGTAGATTCTCTGCGGGGCGGATGGATAGAAAAGGCAACGGTGGAGGCAAGGGCAAAGGAAGAAGCAGATTCCCTTCGGGAATGACAGACAGAACTGCAACAGCAACAGCAAAGGCAAAGGCAAGGGCAAGGGCAACTGCAAAGGCAAAGGCAATAACTTTGCCCAGGGTTGACGGCGGAATTTCTGGAGTTATTGGGATTGTCTCTATGTGTTGTAAGTTAATTTTGGTTTTGGTTACTCCCACCCTGGCTACTGGTTATCTTTGCGGTCAGGGTGGGTGTCGCATGTTATGCGGCTAGATTAGGGGATGTTTGTTTACGCCAGACTCTAACTACGTCCAGAATGCCTGCCTGAGAGAATTTAGTAATACTGGTGAGCTGCTCTCCAGCTTTGGCATTCATCGGACGAAAATCGTCGCTTCACGAGCGCCTGGGCGGATTCGCAGGAAGACACCGTGTTGCCGTCGCGGGGTTGGATTTGGCGGTGTTGCGGCCATTCTCAACTCTCCGTTGGGCTTGATATGCGGTACAGCGTAGACGGTGCAGTTCCCGTCTTTGAGTAACTCGCGGATAATATCTTTCACTAAGTCAGACTGATTGGCGTCGAATTCAATACCGTGCACATTAGGCATTGAAGTGCCTCCTTTCCAGCACAATTTGATGGTACTCGTTAATAACTAAATAAGTTGTAATGGGCGGTTGGATGGCAGGCTGACGGGTAAGGGCATTTGTGAGGGCTAACAGCAGATTCCCTTCGGGAATGACAGACAGAAAGGCAAGGGCAACGGCAAATGCTACTGCAAAAGCTAACAGCAGATTCCCTTCGGGAATGACAGCCAGAAAGGCAACAACAAAGGCAGCTGCAACTGCAACTGCAAGGGCAACTGCTAGGACAGATGGGCTGGTGGTTTCTGGGTTAGTAGTTCGAGGAGTTTGGGCTCGTCGATTATTTCTATTTTTAGTTCCTGGGCTTTGGTTAGTTTGCTGCCGGCTTCTTCGCCTGCTACTACGTAGTTGGTTTTTTTGCTGACGCTGCCGCTTACTTTGCCTCCGGCGGACTCTATCTTTTCTTTGGCTTCTTCGCGGCTCAAGGTTGGGAAGGTGCCGGTGAGGACGAAGGTTAAGCCTTCCAGTTGCGTGGTGCGTTGTTTCTTTTCGGCGGTTAGTTTCAGTCCCAGTTCGGCGAGGCGGGTGACGAGGGCGCGGTTGGGCTCGTTCTGGAAAAAGTCGTGGACACTGGCGGCTACTTTTGGGCCAACTTCCTGAACTTTTTCGAGGTCTTCCTGGGAGGCATTTTCTACTGCCTGGACGGTGCCGAATTCTGCGGCCAGGAGTTCGGCTGTGCGTTCGCCGACGAAAGGGATGCCGAGGCCCATGAGGACCCGGGCGAGGCCTGCGTCTTTGGATTTCTCAATCTGGGTGAGAAGAGATTCGGCGGATTTTTTGCCTACGCGCTCTAGAGTCAGCAGTTGCTCTTCGGTGAGGGTGTAGAGGTCGGCGATGGATTTGACCAGTCCTGAATTTAAAAGCTGGACTACGAGTGCTTCGCCGAGACCCTCGATGTTCATGACTCCGCGATGGGAGAAATAGAGGAGCGACTGGACTAGGCGTGCGGGGCAGTCGATGTTGATGCAATAGGTGTCGACTTCGCCTTCGGTGTGTTCGGCGAGGGTGCCGCAGACGGGGCAGTGGTCCGGCATTTGGAAGGGTTCGGCGGCTTCGGGAATGCCTGCGTCGGTTTCCGGCCGGGGGACGACTTCGGCGATTTTGGGGATGACGTCGCCGCCGCGTTCTACTTTGACCCAGGAGCCGGTGCGGACGCCGAGGCGGGCTACTTCGTCGGCGTTGAAGAGGCCGGCGCGGACTACGGTGGTGCCTCCGATGGAGACGGGCTTGAGAACGGCGAGCGGGGTGAGTTTGCCGGTGCGGCCTACGGTGACCTGGATTTCGAGGACCTGGGTGATTCCGGCGCGGGCGGTGTATTTGTAGGCGATGGCCCAGCGGGGTGCGCGGCCGGTGTAGCCGAGGCGGAGCTGGGTGGTCTGGGAATCGACTTTGATGACGACGCCGTCGATTTCGTAGCCGAGGGTTTCGCGCTCGGCTTCGGCTTTGTCGATGAAGGTCATGAGCTGTTCGGGGGTGGAGAAGGTGTCGCGATGAGGGTTGACGCGGAAGCCGAGGGCGGTAAGGGTTTCGAGGGTGGCGTGCTGGCCTGCGGGGTTGTATTCGCCGTTGAGGATAAGGAAGTAGGCGTAGAAGTCGAGGCGGCGCTGGGCGACGATGTTGGGGTCGAGGGTGCGGATGGTTCCGGCGGCGAAGTTGCGGGGGTTGGCGGCGGGGGCTAGTCCGGCTGCTTCGCGCTCGGCATTGGCTTTTTTGAAGGTGGCGAGGGGCATGACGATTTCGCCGCGGATTTCGATGGCGTGCTGGTCGTGTTGATCGATCAGGCCGGACTTTTTGAGTCTTGCGGCGGGAATGGTCAGGGGGATGCTTTTCATGGTGCGGACGTTGCTGGTGACGTCTTCGCCAATGGATCCATCGCCGCGGGTGAGGCCGCGAACTAGGCGGGCGTTGCCGTCGGTGCCGATTTCGTAGTGCAGGGCGAGGCTGAGGCCGTCGAGCTTCAGTTCGGCGATGTACTTTACCGGGAGATTGCCTGCGAGTTCATGGACGCGGCGGTCCCAGTCGGCTAGTTCTTCGGCGTTGTAGGCGTTGTCGAGGGAGAGCATGGGGCGGGAGTGCGGGACTTTCTGAAAACCTTCGGCGGGGCGGCCTCCGACGCGCTGGGTGGGCGAATCGGGGGAGAGTAGCTCGGGGTGGGCTGCTTCGAGGGCTTTCAGCTCGTTCATGAGCGCGTCGTATTGGGCGTCGGTGATTTCGGGGGCGTCCATGCCGTAGTAGAGGTATTCGTGGTGGCGGAGCTGGGTGGTTAGTTCGGCTACCTGGGTGAATGGGTCTTGATGCGCGCTCATGCTGGGGATTATAGCTAGTGGTGCTTTGCGTTGTTGCTGGGGGTGGTGGGACGGGTGATGGATAGGGCATGAGGTAACGGGGGAAGCAGATTCACTTTGGAATGACAGACAGAAGGGGAAGGGCAGGGCAAAAGGAAGGGGCAAGAACAACTGCAAGGGCAACGGAAGAAGCAGATTCCCTTCGGGAATGACAGACAGAACTGCAAGGGCAAGGACAACTGCAAGGGCAAGGACAACTGCAAAGGCAGGGGCAACTGCAAAGGCTCGGGCTAGAACAAGGGCATGGCTAGGCTGGGGTTTGCTTTGGGTTTTGGGGATTGAACTGTTGTGGGGTAATTGCGTATTGATTGGATAGGAGATGTTGCCATGAGTGCTTATTCGTATCCTGATTCATATCCCAGTCCTAGTCCGCAGCAGGTGTTTCAGATGCAGTTTGAGTCGGTGCGCCGGGATGAGGTTGTGGGCGTGTTGCTGGCGATATTCCTGGGGTGTTTTGGCATTCACCACTTTTATGTGGGCCGGGTGGGTCTGGGGATTCTTTATTGCTGCTTCTGCTGGACGGGGATTCCGGCGCTGCTGGGGCTGGTGGAGTGTTTCTTTATGCCGGGGCGGGTGCGTGCTTATAACGCGCAGCAGGCGGCGGGGATTGCGGCGGCGCTGGGGATCGCGATTCCCTTTCCGGGATGGGGTGGCTATGGGTATGCCGCGCAGCCGGTTTATGTTTCGGTGTCGGCTGCGGCAAATGGTGAGGCGGCGTTGGTGGCTTGCGGGAATTGCCGACAGGTGAATGCTGTGGGGTCGAGGTTTTGTGGGGGTTGCGGGGCGCGGTTGTAGGCCGCGGTTATTCGTTTCGAGGTTGTAGCTGCTAGCCGGCCTGGGTGCTGGGTTGGCTCAGGCTGAAGGCGTTGCGCAGGCGGTGGGTTTCGTCTACGGGCGAGAAGCCGAAGAGGCGTTTGAATTCCCGGCTGAACTGCGAGGGGCTCTCGTAGCCGACGCGCTCCGCAGCGATCGAGGCTCCGAGTGAGTCCTGAACCATGAGCATTCTGGCTTTGTGCAGGCGAACGGTTTTCAGGTATTGCAGAGGCGAGGTTGCGGTGAGGGCCTTGAAGTGATGGTGGAGCGCGGAGACGCTCATGCCGATTTCGCTGGCCAGGGCGGGGACATCCATTGGGCTGGCGTAGTCGGAGTGCATGCGGTGAAGGATGCGATGCATGTGTTTGCGGGGGCCATCCATCAGGAGGAGCGATTGCAATGCGCCGCCTTGCTTGCCCTGGAGAACGCGATAGTGAATCTCACGGATGACCTGCGGGCCGAGGACGTTGGCGTCTGCGGCCGATGTCATGCATTCGAGCAGGCGGATGGTGGCGTCGCTCAGGGCGGGATCGAGTTCGGTGGCGGAGACGCTGGTCTCGTCTAAGCCGACGAGTTTTGGGCGGTCTTTGGGGTCCAATTGCATGAGCAGATCGCTCAGGACTGCGAGCTCGATGCGGATGCCTACGCCGAGGAATGGGCCGTCTTCGGCTACTTCTGTTTCACATTCAAAAGGAAGCGGGACGGTCAGGGTGAGGTAGTTGCGCGCGTCGTAGGTGAAGTGCCGATCGTGCAGATAGCCGCGCTTGCGGCCCTGGGCGACGATGATGATGCTTGGCTCATACATGACGGGAAGGCGGGTAGAGCAGCCGGAGCGAAGGAGGCGGACGCCCTGGAGCGATGAGGGGCGCATGCCATCGAGGGTGGCGAGGTGGTTGAGGAGGGCAACCATCTTCTTCTGATTTTTATCCAGCTCATCCATAGTTTTATTCCAATATTAAGACTAGAGCAATGGGACCGACTTGTCTGTAGAAATGGAGGATTAGGCAAGGAATCGGCAGTTCTGGGTATTGAAGAAAAGTGCGTGGAGGCGTGTGATGATAGTTGTGACCTTAGATGGTCCAAAAGGAAGAGGATTTAAACGATGTCGACACCTACACGCTCTTTTGCGGCGCAGTCCGCTACTTCTTCGTTGGCTCCTTATACGCTGGAACGACGCACTCCTACGGAGCATGACGTTGCGATAGAAATCTTATTTTGCGGTGTTTGTCATTCGGACCTGCACCAGGTTCGGGATGAGTGGCACAACTCGGTTTATCCGGTGGTGCCGGGTCACGAGATTGTTGGCCGTGTGACGAAGGTTGGCAGTTCGGTAACGAAATTCAAGCAAGGCGATCTGGCGGCTGTTGGATGCATGGTGGACTCCTGCCGGAAATGCCCGAACTGTCTTGCGGGTCTGGAACAGTATTGCAATAGCTTCCCTGTACTTACATACAACGGGCCGGACAAGCATCTGGGCGGCATGACGTATGGCGGCTACTCGGAAGGGATTGTTGTGGATGAGGCGTATGTGCTGAAGGTTCCAGAGAATCTGAACCTTGCGGCTGTGGCTCCGCTGCTGTGCGCGGGGATTACGACGTACTCGCCGCTGCGGCACTGGAAGGTCGGTCCGGGGCAGAAGGTGGGAATCGTTGGCCTGGGTGGACTGGGGCATATGGGGCTGAAGTTTGCTCATGCACTCGGTGCGCATGTGGTGCTGTTCACTACTTCGCCAAACAAGGTGGAGGATGCGAAGCGGCTGGGCGCGGATGAGGTTGTGATTTCAAAGGATGCGGAGCAGATGCAGGCTCATGCGCAGAGCTTTGACTTTATTCTCGACGCGGTTTCGGCGGATCATGACCCTAATACATATCTCAATTTGCTGAAGACGGATGGGACGCTGGTACTTGTTGGCGCGCCGGAAAATCCGTTGCCGGTTGCGGCGTTTAGCTTGTTGCCGCAGCGCAGGGCGATTGCGGGATCGATGATTGGCGGTATTGCGGAGACGCAGGAGATGTTGGATTTCTGCGGTAAGCATGAGATTGTCAGCGATATCGAGATGATCGATATTCAGCAGGTGAACGATGCTTACACGCGGCTGCTGAAGAGCGATGTGAAGTATCGGTTTGTGATCGATATGGCTTCTTTGAAGAAGTAGTTAGATAAGGACGAAAGGCCGCTACTGGATTGGTTTCCGTTTATTCGGGGCTGATCTGGTGGCGGCTTTTTGTTTGTTGAGGACAGGGCTGTAAGCAGGCGATCGATTGCCGGGTATATCGACTTTACTTGTTGTTAATGAGCATTGTTGATTGGGGGCAGGTTCGATAGACTTTCTGAAAAAGCAGGCTCTAGGGAGAATGGTTCATGCGGCGACTGTTTCGCGGTGCTGGCTTGGTTATCCTGGCTTGTCTTTATGCGGGTTTATTGGCAGCTATGCCGGGTGCGTTCGCTCAGACGGCAGGGCCGCAGTCGCAGGCCTTTGATGTTGTTGCGATACGACAGATTGAGGCTACACGGTTCTTTCGCGAAGGAAACTCATCGACCACCATTACTACTGCGCATAAGTCGTGCGATTACTCAGGGGAGCATGTTAGCTGCCAGCTCTCGTTGCGTGAGTTGATCGAGGAAGCCTTTCAACTCAAGCGATATGAGATTGCGGGTCCGGACTGGCTTACGGAAGATCTGTTTGTCTTTCAGGCGACGATGCCTCTGAAGACCAGTAAAGATAATGCGCGTCTCATGTTGCAGGGTGCGTTGAGGGATCGATTTGGTTTGAGTTTTCACATGGAGCAGCGAGCTATCGCCAGTTATGCGATGATCCCTGCGAAAGGCGGGACGAAGCTGCAGCCGGCAGAGGATGCCGAGCATCGGAAGCTCTTGAGTATTGGAGGACGCGGCGGGGCAGTTCTAACTATGTCTCCGGGGCAGTTTTCGGCAGTGGCTATCTCACTTGAGTCACTGGGAAAGAATCTGCAATCCATTGCGGGTTTAGATCGGCCGGTAGTTAACATGACGGGTCTCAGCGGGGACTATAAGGTTGACCTGCATTGGTCGCAGGGTGAGGATGCAGAGGCCGGAATGGGTCCAATGGATTCAGGCTTGCGGAATGCAGTGAAAGTCCAGCTAGGATTGGAGCTGGAAAAGCGGCAGATTCCTATGCGTGTATTGGTCGTTGATCATGTCAACCGTACTCCATCGGAGAACTAAACCGTAGAGATGGAATCGTCGGCATCGAGCATAGGAAGGTGGCAGCGTGCGGATGCCTCAGGGCCGGAAGGCCCTTCGGTTGGGGCTTGCGGGGATGGTGGTGGTGCCCGGGCTGAAGCCCGGGCCTATCCAGAGCTTAGTGCCATCTTGCATTCAAGCCGGGCCTAGCCAGGGCATTGGGACTTTGTTCGATCTTGTGTTCAGTCTGGGCTTATCCAAGGCTTAGTTTCCTCTTATGCCTAATTGGCTGAGGGTTGTTCGATGTGGTCGATGACGATTACGTCTATTACTTTTTTTCTCCAGTTTCGGCATAAGTTGTTCATTAAAGCTGGCTAGATCAATCGATGGTATGCCGGTCATTGCGTGCATTTCAGAATCATAATGCCATGATTGGAAAAGCCAAGACTTAAAAGCAGAGAAAGAATATAGACTTCTTTAGCTTCGCACAAGCAGTGTGATAGCTATGATGCTAGTGGCTTTTACTAACTCTGTCCTATGTTAACTACTTTATAAATACACTGTTATTCTTGACTTATTAAACAACCAGTAGCTAAATCTATGTGTAGCACATGTAGTCACGTTTTGATAAGTATCAAAACATATCGCTTGTAGCTTTACGACTGTCATCAATACCAAACAATTACACCACTACCTTCGAAGCATCAGGGAGTGCAGTACTATGTCGAAACTAGAACGCATAACATATTTGTGCTTATCGAATAGTGAAATTGTTGCGTCTGGCAGCTATGACGGTTTTCACGGGTATTATGATGGCACAGGCAGCTCAGGCCATGGTCATCAGGGTGTCTTGCCAAGACGGAACACAGACCGGCGCAGACGTCAGTTGTGCCACAGGAACTCCGTATGCTGGCTGCGCTTGTACCAATTACTCCGCAACAACAGGATACAGTGGGTGCTACCTATATAGCGGTTGCTATTAGAACCAGCCTTGCTGGTATGTATGCGGCGTGGTTCATGGGTTCTGGGTGGATGTTTCGACTGTACTGGCTACATCGATGTTCCTCATGAAACACGCTGCTATAAAGCAATGATTTTTCGACGGGATGGTATGGGAATGCACCTCGATTGCATTGCTAATGGTAGTGGGGTTCAAATGTCTGGGATTTCATATCAGATCAAACGAAACTTGTGTTGTGGCGTTTTGGCAGGAATCTTCTTTATAAGTATCTGCATGGCACAGGGAACCGTTGCCGCAACAGGGCCATCTTTTGAAGTCGTGTCCCTGAAGAAAGTGGTCATTAATCAAGACCAATATAATTCGTCTTCCGCAGGGATTGCATTTGGGCCACAAACCAAACCTTGTGAGTATTTGCCGGATCGAGTACGTTGCCAACTCGTGCTGCAAGACTTGATAGAAGAGGCTTATCAAATCAAGGGAGTGGAGATGGTTGCTCCTAAATGGCTAGATGAAGATGTTTTCTCTATTGAGGCAACTATGCCGGTTGGGACAAGCCGTGATACTGCGCGTTTGATGCTGCGGCAGGCACTTGCTGATCGGTTTGGGTTGAGAGTTCATCGAGAAAAAAGGGATACCACCGTTTATGCACTGATTGCGGATAAACTGGGCGTCAGGCTGCTGGAGGCGGACGATCCTGCTCATCGCAAGCTGAAAGATGTCAGTACTCCTGTTGGCTCTTTGCCCGCTCAGGTTTACTCGCAACCCGGACAATTCTTTGCGGCAGCGATGACACTTGATGACTTGGCTGCGAATATAGGCGTCCGCACTGACTTGAACTCACCGGTGGTCAACCTTACTGGATTGACCGGCAAGTACAAGTTCGACCTACACTGGACACCGCCCGATGATGATCACGGCACTCCAACACAGAAGGACCCGGGATTCATGGCGGCGATTCAGAAGCAGTCAGGCCTTCGGCTGGAAAAGCGAAAGGTTCTCTACGATGTGCTTGTCGTCGATCACATTCAACGCGTTCCGTTGGAAAATTGAGTGGTTGTCGGTTGGATCTGGAAGATTTGTATCTTCGAGTGGATGTTCAATGGGAAGTGTTTTCGTTCTTGTTTTAGGTCTATCTAATGCGTTGTCGATCTGGATTTGTGATTTCGGTTGGGAGATTTGTTATCCCATCCTTTTGTTTCGGTTGAGGGAAAAGCGGATCCTTCGCTTTGCTCAGGATGACAAGGCTTGGGGTGGTGATAGGCCCGGGCTGAAGCCCGGGCCTATCCAGGGCTTTGTTTCCTCTTGTGCCTAATTTGCTGAGGGTTGTTCGATGTGGTCGATGACGATTACATCGACTGTGGTTTTTCGGGGTTCGAGTTTGAGGCCTAGTTGCTCTTGCAGTGCGGTGAACAAAGAGGGTGCGATTTCTTCGGTCGGGCTTGTGCCGTCTGCGCCTTTTGCTTCTACGGGGGCGTCGTCCGGGGTCCACTTCAAAGTGAAATCGTAGCTGCCGGTGAGGTTGGTTTTGTCGACGACGGTGTGGCCGAGCTGCTGCGACAACAGGGAGAGCAGTGCGTCGAGTTTGACGCCTGTTGCTTCCATCTTTTTATCGGAAGTCATCCAGCGCCCACCGGTTGGCTTTCCGTCTGCGTCCAGCTTGGGTGTCGATTCCTTTAACTTGGAACCGCCTTTGCTGATTACGAGTTCGTAGACGGGGAGGGTCTTGGTTTCGTGATGGAACTTGAGGTTGAAGCGATCGGCCAGCAAGGGCAGAAGCATTTCGCCACGCTGCTTGCGGGTGAGGGTCTTTAGTCTTGGTGCATCGGCGCCGTCTACCTTGGCCTCGACATCGTAGCGGGTTGTCTTAACCCAGTCGGGTTCGCCGAAGATGCGATCGTCTTCAACATCGAATGCCTGGTAGAGCAGGAGGTGAACGTTGACTCCTGTATAAGAGATGCCGCTGGGCGTGGACATGAAACGAATCATGCCGGTGGCGTCGGGCTTGTTGGGCTTGATGGTGGAAACGTCAAAGGTTGGGAGCGGTGTTTGGCTTGCTTCGGGAGGCTTGGGGGTTGGGGCGTCCTGTGCGTGGATGGCTGGTGCGGCAAGGAACGCGATTGCAACTGCGAGCAGAGACAGTATGGGATTGAATCTCATTTTGTGTGGAAGGGATTGGGTCATTGAACGAACTGTCCTTTGGAGACTGATTTTGTTCGTAAGACGGTGATGAGTCAGTTAACTTTTCTTCGGTGAAGGAAAGTTGGAAGTGTGTGAATGTCTGGGATTATGCGAGATAGAGTCAATGCCTATCCAGGCCTTGGGATTTGTTGTCCCATCCTAAGTGCGATGATTTGTTTCGGTTTAGGGCTAACAGCAGATTCCCTTCGGGAATGACAGACAGAACTGCAACGTCAAGGGCAACTGCAACGGCAAGGGCAACTGCAACGGCTAACAGCAGATTCCCTTCGGGAATGACAGACAGAAATGCAAGGGCAACAGCAACGACTAACAGCAACAGTTAACAGCAACAGCAACTGCAACTGCAACTGCGAGGCTAAGGGCTCTCTGGGCGGATAGAAAAACGGAAGCCGCGGTGTTGGCTAGTTGGCGGATGGTTTTTCTATCTTGTCGATTATCAGGACGTCGGCTGGGGCTTTGACTGGATCGAGTTTTAGGCCCATCTGTTCCTGGATGGCTTGATAGAGGTTGGGTGGGGCGTCGGGTTTGTCGCTGGGAGGCGGAACTTTGATGCCGAGGCCGCCGAATTGCGATTCATCGGGGGTCCATTTGAGGTTGAAGTCATATCTGCCTGCGAGGCCGGTTTGATCGACTACGGGACGGTCGAGGACGGCGGTCTGCATGACTCCGCAGAAGTCGGCCATTGTGGCGTTTCTGCCGGGGAGATCGCCGAGGCCGTGGAAGAAAAGAGAGGGCAGGCCGTTGGGGTCACCTTCGCTTTTATTTATTTTGGAGCCGGTTTTAGCGACGACGAGTGTGTAGACGGAGAGCTCTTTTTTGTCGTGATGGAAGGTTAGTTTGAAGCGTTCGGTCAGCAGCTTCTGGATCATGGTCTTCCATTGTTTGTCGTTGGGCTGTCCCTGGCCGTCGGGCTTGGCGGTGAGGTCGTATTTGTCGATGTTGGCCCAGTCGGGTGCGCCGACGATCTGTTTTGGATGAACGCCGTAGGCGAAGGTGATGAGGTCGATGAGGCTGGTGTTGATGGTGTCGAACTCGCGGCCTTTGACCATGAATCCTTTGCCCTGCTGGTCGGGTTTGGAGGGCTTGATGGTGGCTACTTCAAACTCGGGATCGGCGTCGGCGGCCATGGGCGGAAGTTTGGGAGGCGGCTCGGGGATGGCCCACTCGGTTGCCTTGGTGGCGCGGGTCAGGACGAGCGGCAGCGGGTTGGGGCCCTGGCTCCAGTTGCCGGTGACGGTGTTGGCGTCGGCGCTTAGCTTGCCCTCATATTTGCCGTCGATCATGGAGATGGCGTAGGAGAAGGTGGAGCCTTGCAGGGTGATGGCCGAGGCGGGGATGGCCTGAGCGCCCTGGTCAATGCTGTAGAAGTTGCCTTTGAGGGTGCCGTCGGAGGCTTTGGTGATTTTGAGGACGGTGCGGAGTCCCTGGCTGTTGTTGGGAATCTGGAGTGTTCCCTGCCATGTGCCGGTCATGTCCTGCGCAAATAGCGCGGTTCCACAAAGCATTGCAAATGTGAGGATGCAGAGCAGTAGTTTCTTCAATGGGCGCCTCCCTTAAGAATGCGTGGAGAGTCTGGCCATCGGCGCAAACTCCCTATTTGATAACACCGTCTTTTATAGCAGTGAAAACTACCGGTTCGGAGCAATTGTTGTGCGGGGGTGTTATTTAGTAGAGACGTTTGGGGTTTGGATTCGCTTGTGGTTTTTGGATTTTTTGGGTGTGGATGGATGGGGTGGGGAGGTAGATTTTGTTTGGGAATGATGGGTAGAAAAGCAAGGGCAAAGACTGAAGCAGATTCCCTGCGGGAATGACAGCCAAAAAAGCAAAGGCAAAGGCAAGGGCAACTGCTAGGGCAAAGGCTGGGGTGGGGTTAGGGTTTGGGGTAGTTGTGGGGGAGGGTTAGGCCTACCTGGGCTAGGAGGGCCAGGAATTCTGGGTTTTCGTGGAGGGGGTTGTAGGCGGGGCTGACTGCTAGTTGCAGGGCTTCGGGGCTGTGGTTTTTGACCATGGCGCGGATCTCGACGAGGGCTCGCTCCTGATCTCCGGCTACCAGGTACCACTCTCCGGGTTCGAAGTCGTTGGGCTGGGCCCAGATGTGGCCGCTTTGGATGGCTTTCAAACGAACTCGTGCGTAGGCGGGTAGGCCCCCTTGATGGAAGGCCTGGAGGCCACGATCTTCGAGGGCGAGTCGTTCGGAGTCCTTGCCGAGCAGGGCCATGGCGCGCCAGGAGGCAATGGCTTCTTCATAGCGGCCGGAGTACCAGAAGGCCCAGGCTTGCTGGTCGCGGGCCAGGGGCCACTCGGGCTTGATGCGGATGAGTTTGTTGACGGCGTTCATGGCGCGGTCGTTGAGGCGGGCACCGAGGGTTATGTAGATTTCACCCATATATACGGGTGGCCAGAGAGGGTCGTCTTCATGAGCGAGGTCAATCTGGTGCAGGCTCTCTTCGAAGTGACCGGTGTTGCCCAATACGAGGGCGAGCATGGCGTGGTGGATGGCCTGATTGGGTTCGAGGTCGATGGCCTGGCGCAGTTCCCTTTCGGCTGAGGCTGCGTCCCAATCGCGGCGGAAGCGAATGTAGCCGAGGGTAGCGTGGGCCTCGGCTTGCGATGGGTCCAGGGCGATGGCTTTCTGGGCGAATTCTTCGGCTTTGCGGTAGGCGTTGTCGCGGGGAGCCATGCTGTGTTCGGCGGCGATGACATAGGCGCTGCCCATTTCGGCATAGGCTTTGGCGAAGCCGGGGTCGAGGGCGATGGCGGTGCGGAAGCCTTCCAGAACTTTGTCGAGGGGTTCATCGGTCCAGCGGAGGAGAAAGGCGCGGGCGTTGAGGTAGGCTTCGTAGGCTTTGGGGTTTTCGGTGCTGCCGGGGACCTGGCGACCGTTCAGGGCGGTGGACTCAAGGCGGGCGTAGACGTCGCGCTCGATTTCATCGCGGATGGAGACCATCTGATCCTTGGTGCCGCTGTAGTGGAAGGAAGCGAGGTGGACGGCGTCGCTGCCACGGACTACTTCTACCTGCAACTGAATCTGGTCGCCGTTCAGGGTGAGTTTGCAGAAGAGCAGCGTGTCGAGTTGCAGGGTTTGAGCGAGGTTGCGGATGCCGGCATCGTCATATTTGCTGCTGGTGAAGGAGTGGGCGGCTCGCACCTGGATTCGCGGCAACTGGGAGAGCGCGTCGGTAAGGTCGAGGCGAAATCCGTCGGCGAGTTGCTTGGCTTCGGGGCCCTCGGCTTCAAAGGGAGGGATTCCGATGGAGATGAATGCGGGAGGGGCGGCGGTTTTTCTGTCTTTGAGAAAGAGGCCGATGGCTATCGCTGCGGTGATGACGAGGAGCGCGCTGAGGGTGAAGAGGGCTGGATGCCGCGAGAGCAGGCTTCGCTGGATCGGCTGATTTACGGATGGACTGGCAGATGGATTGGAAGACGGACTGGAAGACGGAGGTTCGGGTTGGGGCGGGGTTGTTGGGGCGTGATTCGACGGAGCCTGGTTCGATGGGATGGGATCGGTCGCAGGGGGCAATTCGGGCGTGGGTGTCTCTGCTGGGGACGGGATTGCTGGAAGTGGTGGGATTTCGATGAGGCTGGGGATGTCTGCCGGGGATGGCAGATCGGCAACCGGCGGGGTTGGCGCTACTGGTGTCGTGCGGCGGGGCGGCGAAGTGTCGGGGCTTTTCTTTTCGGGTGGGTCGACTAGGGTTACTTCGATGATCAGCCGATAGCCGCGTTTGGGGATGCGCTCGATGAAACGGGGATTGAGAGGGTCGTCGCGGAAGATGTAGCGAAGGCGGCTAATTCCGTTGTTGATGACTTTTTCGTAGTTGGCGATTTCGTGACGGGGCCAGAGGACGTCGCGGATTTCTTCGCGGGTGACGAGGTCGCCTGCGCGGGTGAGCAGGACGGTGAGGAGTTCGGCTGTCTGTTTATTGAGCGGAACACGAACGCCATTTTGCGTCAGGTCGCCACTCTCCGGATCGAATAGAAACGAAGAGAATGCAAAAAGGTGACGAGACTGGAGCTTCACCTTTGTATCTTTGCAGATAACTTAGGGTGAATCAATAACCCGTTGCGGATGCGGGTATGCTGGCCGAAGGCTGTTGTACGTATTTTGTTTTAGACGGGGAAATACATATCTTATTCATTTTAAAAGAAGTTACGCTGTGATGTTTTTAGGGAGTAGTTCTTTCCAATTTATTCATTGATGCGCCGGGGCGGTTTCATTAAGGTCCGGTTATCAATTTGTGAATTCCCAAAATGGGCATCGGGTAGCAAATCGGCTACCTGAATTGCCGACTTAGCCGGATTTGAAGATGGGCGACCGATCTGAGGGTCGGGTTGCTGATTTGTCTATCGGCTGATTTTTGGGAAGCCTGAATTTGTAGGACGGGTGTGGTGGCGTTCTCCGGTTTGCGTTGACCGCGGTCTTTGGGATTGACGTAGTTCGATGTGGGAACGTTCAAAGGGATTTTGTTGGGCAGGTTGTTTCTTCGGTTTGCTGGCGGTCGAGACTCCGTCTGCGGTCAGCTATTTTCAACGATCAAATTCAGCAAAGGGATCGAGAACAGTTCATGAAGCCTTTTAGCTCTGTACTTTTCAGTGGCGCAGTTTGTGCCTCCATCGTTTTAGGCATACTGCCTGCTGTTGCCCAATCCGCGTTGCCGGTTGCGTCGGTTCAGACGCAGGCGAAGGATCCCAATGCGTTGCTCGCAAGCAATAAGCTGGCGGTGACTAAGCCGGTGCCTGCGGTGGGGAGCGTCGGATCGCCGAAACCTGCGGGGGAGGCAGCGCAGCCGAGCGTTGTTTTGCTGCATGAGTTTGCGGGAGGGACTGCGGACGGATTCGCGCCTTATACCGGCTTGATCCAGGCCAGCGACGGCAATTTTTATGGCACGACGCAGGATGGCGGCTCCGGTAGTGGCGGAACGGTCTTTGAGGTGACGCCGACGGGGCAGTACACGGTGATCCATTCGTTTACGAACGGAATGGATGGCGGACAACCGTACTCGGCGTTGATTGAAGCGACGGATGGCTACCTGTATGGCACGACAAGTTTGTATGGGCAGTGGAACGGCGGAACGCTGTTCAAGATCAACCTGGAAAACCATGTGCTGATAACGCTGGCGGGTTTCGAGCAGGAAGGGTTTCCGATCGGCAACCTGATCGATGATGGTGCGGGCACTTTGTACGGCACGACGTTCGACGGCGGCAAGTACGAGGACGGCAGTGTCTATAGCTGGAACTACAACACGCGGACACTTCGCACGCTGTACTCGTTCAGCGGCGGGCTGGATGGGGGCAAGCCGCAGGGTGGTGTGGTGCTGGCGAGCGACGGCAAGCTCTATGGAACAGCGCGCTATGGCGGTCCATACAACGATACGGGGCTGGGCGATGGAACGGCGTTTGTGCTGAATACCGATGGCACGGGGTTTGCGGCGTTTTACACGTTCTCAAACGGGGTGTTGCAGGACGACGGATATGAGCCGACGCAGAGCCTGGTGCAGGCGGCGGATGGCAATCTGTATGGCACGACGAATGGAGGCGGCGCGAATTCGGGAGGAACGTATTACAAGATTGTTCCGTCGGGCGCGAGCTCTACTTTGATTGCGCTGCATGACTTCAACCCGAATAACGGCGAGGGTGCGAATGTGTACCTGGGTTCGCCGCTGGTTGGGGGCGACGGAAAGATCTATGTTGCGGGTTCGGATGGCGGCGCTAACTCCGGTGGCCAGATTATGCAGATGGATGTGGATGGTACTCCGACGGACATCTATGACTTCAGCACGCCGGCGGATGATGAGGCCTCGAGTCCTTTTGGCGGAGTTCTGGAGGGGCAGGATGGAAGCCTCTTTGGCACGGCCGAGAATGGCGGCACCTATGAGGGCTCGGTTTATCAGTTGACGGCTGCGGTGACTCCGGCGATGACGTTTACGGCCAGCCCTGCGACTGCTTATGTCGGCGGGACGGTGACGCTGAACTGGGCGGTGGCGAATGCCTTCAGCCCGAGCGCGAGTGTATGCGTTGCGCGCAGCACGGATGGTACTTTCGGCGGGAATGGAAGCACAGGCATTCGCGAGATATCCGGCACGGAGCAGGTGACGACGGTGATCAAGGGAACGATCACTTACACGCTGACATGCGGCGGTGTGGAGACTGCATCGGCTACGGTGACGGTGCTTACGACTCCGACTACGACGACTACGACTGTGCCATCGGCGACGATTCAGTATGGGCAGGGCGCATCGATCAATGCGAAGGTGATTTCGCAACTGCAATCGAGCGTGCCTACGGGAACGCTGCAATTGACGCATGGTTCGCGCGTGATCTCGACTACTTCGCTTTCCGGCGGTACGGGGACGCTGCAGATTCCGATCAATGAGTTCGAGCCGGGCACTTACCTGATGCCGATCACTTACCTGGGCAATGTGGACTACAGCAGTTCTGTATCGCAGGCTTTTTCACTGACGGTACAGCCGCTGGTTCCTGCAGTTACATTGCAGTTCAGTCCGAGCACGCTGGTGCAGGGTTCGCCATCGACGGTTACGGTCACGGTGTCGAACGGAGGGCTGACGACGCCGATGGGCCAGGTTCTGATCAAGACGGGAACGCGCTTGATTGCCAGCCCTGCGCTGGTGAATGGCAGTGCGACGGCGACGTTCGATACGACGAACTTCGGTACGACGAGCTATCCGGTGACGGCGACTTATGAGGGTGATAAGTATGACGCGACGGCTACGCAGACACAGACTGTTGTGCTGACGAAGGCGTCGACGCTCACTACATTGAGCGGAGCTGCTTCGGTTGCGGAGGACGGCCTGGTTACGTTCCACATTGCTGTGGCTCGCCCTAACCTTGAGGGCTTTGCCACGGGAACGGTCAACGTGATGATTGGGACGAAGGTGGTTGCTGTGCCGAGGTTGTCGAATGGCGTGGCTACATCGACTGTCCACTTTCTGGGTTATGCGCCGGGCCGTTACACGGTGACTGCGCAGTATGCCGGGGATACCAATAACAATGGATCGGCTTCGACGCCGGAGACGGTGACGGTGAATGCGCAGAATCCATAGTGCCTGTTGAAGCGCGGCTGTTTGTTGCGGGGATTTGTTCTTCCTACCTCGCTTACTACCCCAACGACGAAGGCTGTCGTTGGGGACCTGGAATTCGTTGACATCTGACTTGTTGATACGCGGTTAGAAGAAGCTCTAAGCGGCAGGAATCGAGATAACTATGAAGCGAAGTTTTTCAGCAATTCTGGGCTGTGGCATGTCCGCAGCCGTGTTGTGCGCGGCATTTCCTGCAGTGGGGCAATTGCCTCCGGCAGAGGCGGCGCTGGCAGTTAAGTCGGCGAAGTTGGCGAGCCGTGCAGGGGCGAGTGCTCCTGCGAATTCATCGACTGGGATTTTTTTGAAGAGCACCGTTCCCACGAAGCCTCAGCCTGCGCTGGCGCCGTATCCATTGATGTCGAAGGTGCTGCACTCTTTTACGGGCGCGCCTAAGGATGGGGCGGTTCCTGTTGGGCAGTTGATGCAGGCTAGTGATGGAAATTACTACGGCACGGCTTATGCGGGCGGAACGAGCGGCAATGGGACAATCTATCAACTTACGCCCGCGGGCCAATACACGGAGATCTACAGCTTTACCGGAGGCAATGATGGAGGCCAGCCTTACGCGGGCCTGATCGAAGCTGCCGATGGCAACCTGTATGGCACGACGGCGATTTATGGGCAGTTTGGGGATGACAGCGCGGGCGGAACGATCTTTGCGTACAACATGGCTACGCAGAAGGTGACGACGCTGTATGGCTTCCGTAATGGCGGCGGTGCTCTGGGCGACGCAATCGACGATGGGAATGGAACGCTATATGGCACTTCGCTGAGCGATGGTGAGAAGGGCTATGGCAGTGTGTGGAGCTGGAATTACTACACGAATACATTCAAGACGCTCTACTCGTTTCAGGGAAGCGCGGATGGAGCGGAGCCGTTTGGCGGCCTGGTGCTTGCCAGTGATGGAAGGCTGTATGGTACGGCGAGCCAGGGCGGCAAGGTCAACAATGGCGGCACTGCTTTCACGCTGAATACGGATGGGTCGGAGTTCACCGCGTTTTACTCCTTTACCAACTTTGAAACAGGTCTGGATGGAGGCGCTCCTTCGCAGGACCTGGTGGAAGGACCGGATGGAAATTTGTATGGAACCAGCAGCAGCGGCGGTTTTCAGAATGTAGAGGGAGCTTTGTTTCGGATAGTACCGAACGGGGTTAACTCGGTCCTGGAGCCGCTTGCTGCGTTGGGACAAGATGAATTGGCCGAGGGTGGGAATCCGTTTCTCGGCAGGCCGTTGATTGGGGGCGATGGGTATATGTACATCGTGGGCTCGGTTGGCGGCTATGAAGGCGCGGGCCAGGTGATGCAGTTTGATTACCAGGGAAATCTCACTGCGACGGTTTATAACTTCGAACAGCCGAACGACGGTTATGCCGTGGAGCCAACCGGTGGCCTGATTGAAACCGCGGATGGAAGTCTGTATGGCACGGCGGAACTGAGTCCGTTCTCTTCGGGCATTCTTTATGCATTGCCGACGCAGTTGCCTCCGGCATTGACGCTTACGCCGAGCGTGACTACTGGCTACGTGGGTATTCCGCTGACGTTGAATTGGTCGGTGAACAATGCATTCAGCCAGAACGCGAGTGTGTGCATTGCACGCAGCACGGATGGGACATTTGGTGGCAATGGAAGCGATGGTATACGTGAGCCGATCGGGTCGGAGCAGGTTACTCCGGTGGCGTCGGGGGTTGTTAGTTACTACCTGACATGCGGTGGTATCGAGACGGCGATTGCTACGGTGACGGTCAACAGGATTCAATCGAAGACGAATGTTCTGCATATGAACACTCCGCTTACGTATGGGCAGGGTCTTGTATTCAGCACGAAGGTAGCGGGAACGATGGGAACGAGCGTTCCGACGGGAACGGTCAGCCTGATGAATGGCACGAAGGTGCTGGGAACGGCGGTGCTTTCGGGTGGACTCGCTACGATCAACGCGTCCTCACTGAGCCTTGTGCCTGGGGTGTATTCGCTGCAGGTGGCTTATAGCGGAGATGGTACTTTCGCTGCTTCGACGGCTCCGGCGAGCACGGTCACGGTGAACCTGCTGGTGCCGACGGTGACGTTGACGGCTAGTCCGAATCGGCTTACGCAGGGGCTGCCTACCAAGTTCAATGTGGCGATGAGCAATGGCGGTATTGATCTTCCGAGCGGCTATGTGAGTCTGACGATCGGCAGCACTTCGCTGGGGTCATTTCGAGTTGGCGGAGGGGTTGCGACGATTGAGTTCAGCACGACTCCGTATGCAGCGGGTACCTATGCCGTGGTGGCGACTTACCAGGGAGATGCGTACAACAAAACAGAGAAGGCAACTACGAGCCTGACGCTGACGCTGGCGGAAACAGCCAGCACACTGACGGGACCGACGACGATGTCGGCTGGATCCGGTGCGACGTATCATGTGGCGGTCAGCCGGTTCAATCTACCTGAATCTCCCACGGGCAATGTGAGCCTGATGTTTGGAAGCAAGGTAGTTGCGACGGGCATACTTTCCAACGGACAGGTGACGATCCAGGTGCCAGCTAACGCGGTGGCGGCGGGAACGTATTCGGTTCAAGCGAAGTATGCGGGCGACACAAGCGACGGGGATTCGTGGTCGCCTGCGTTCAGTGTGAAGGTGAGCAAGTAGCGGCTTGACGGCGGCGAATGGGATGCGCGGCGCGATGGTGTCACGCATCCTGTTGGTTCGCCGGTTGGAGTGCGCCGAATTTGCGGAACTGGGTCATACGAACTGGGTCATGCAAACTGTGCTGAATGACTCACGATATTGGATTGTTATCAAGATGCACTGCTGATTAAGCCTGCCAAGGAGGCAACTTTTATGTACTTGCTTCGATCGATTCGCCAAGCACTGGCTGCAACGACTCTGCTCTCCGCCACGCTTGCATTTGGCGCTACCATTGGCTCCCATGCTGCACGCCAACTGGTTACGCGGCCGGTGGATGAAACAAATCTTGTTACGCTGCACGGGAACACGCATGCGGCTGCAATGATCTCATCCAACGAGCGCGGCATTGTGGCCGATAGCTTTCCAATGCACCACATGCTGCTGCAGTTGAAGCGTACGCCGGAGCAGGAGACTGCGCTGGGCAAGCTGATGGATCAGCTACACACTCCGGGCAGCGCGAAGTATCACCATTGGTTGAGCGAGGCGGATTGGGATAGCCAGTTCGGTGTGAATCAGCAGGATGTGCAGAAGGTGACTTCATGGCTGCAGTCGCATGGATTCACTGTTTCCGGCGTGTTGCCGGATGGCATGGTGATTGATTTCTCCGGTACTGCGGCGATGGTGCGTGAGGCTTTTCATACGGAGATACATAACATCGAGCTGCCGAATGGCGAGAAGCATTTTGCGAACAACAGCGATCCGATGATTCCTGCTGCCTTGGCGGATGTTGTTTTTGGACCGACGGCGTTGAGCAACTTTAAACCGCACTCTGCAAGGGCGCGGCGCACACCGGTAAGCATCGATGGCAAGGGCAAGGTGCATACGAACTACACGGTCGATCCGAGTGAGGGACAGTATCCGGTTACTCCGGGCGATGCGCAGACGATCTATAACGTCAGTCCATTGCTGACGGCGGGCTTCACGGGTAAGGGCAAGGTAATCGGCCTGATTGAAGATGGCGATGCTTACGACATCGACAGCAATGGAACTTCTTCGGACTGGAAGACTTTCATGTCCACGTTTGGTCTGACGAAGTATGGCGGCACGCAGACGACGGTGCATCCGACTGGAGCGATTTACTGTGCACCGCCGGGGGATGCGAATAACGGCGACGATGTTGAGGTCGGACTGGACATTGAGTATGCGAGCGCGACTGCGCCGGGTGCGAATGTTGTTGTGGAGTCCTGCCAGGACACCTATACGGGCTTTGGCGGATTGATTGCGGTTGAGAATCTTGTCTCAGCGGCTACGATTACGACCCCTGTGCTCAGCATGAGCTATGGACTTTGCGAGGCGGGCAATGGTGCGGCGAATAACGCTGCGTTCAGCTATGCGTATCAGCATGGAGCGGCTCGCGGTGTGTCGATCTTCGTGTCCTCTGGCGATGAGGGTTCGCGGAGTTGCGATGCGAACCAGGAGCTGTCGTTTTATGGCATAGGCACGAGCGGGTATGCGACTTCGCCTTATAACGTCGCGGTGGGCGGTACGGATTTCAGCGATGGCTATACGGGGGATTCGTCGACTTACTGGAATGCGACCAACAATGCGGACTATGCTTCGGCGAAGGATTACATTCCCGAGATTCCCTGGAACAGTTCGTGCGCAAGCCAGTTGATCGCGCAGAAAGAGGGATTTTCGCTGACCTACGGGCCGAATGGATTTTGCAACAGTGCGCTTGGCGCGAGCACTGCGCCTAACGGAGCTTATTACTTTTTCACGACTGCGTCGGGCAGTGGCGGACCGAGCAACTGTTCGAGTGGCGAGCCGTTGTATGGAGGCATCGCGGGTGGGACGTGCGCGGGACAACCGAAGCCGAGCTGGCAGAAGGTGAACGGCAATCCGGCGGATGGCGTGCGCGATATTCCTGACGTTTCGCTGTTTGCTTCAAGCGGCATCTGGGGCCATTACTTTGTGATTTGCACTTCCAATCCGGATGAGGTGGATACATACGGTACGCTGCCCTGCACGGGCACTCCGGATACGTGGTCGGGTGTTGGCGGTACGTCGGGCTCGGCGCCGATGATGGCGGGCATCCAGACGCTCATTAATCAGTACACGAATCAGAACGCGGGCAATCCAAACTACATCTACTACCAGCTTGCGGCGGCGCAGTACGCTTCCAAGGGCGCGCCGACCTGCACTGCGTCGAACGAAACGAATACCTGCGCTTTCCACGACGTTACGCTTGGCGACAACAACACTCCCTGCACGTATGCCGGCACGCTGGATGGTGTGGAGATTGAGTTCAACTGCTATGCGATTGCCGAAGATGCTTACTTCTCCGGAGGGTTTCCGGTAGGCGTGGGTTCGGTGAGCAATACCACGTTTGAAAAGAGCTATGGCACGAACACTGGATGGGACTTTGCGACGGGCATTGGTACGGTGAATGCGTTCAATCTTGCGAAGGGATTCAAGGCCGCGTCTCCGGGTGGAGATCCGCTGGTCGCGACTGTGGCGGTAAGCGGCGATACGAGTTCGTACGTTTATACGCACGGACCGGGCAGCATTGTTTACACGGTTACGGTGAGTGGCAATGGAAGCTATCCTACAGGCACGATCAGGCTGAGCAGTGGCACTGCAGGAATTGGCACCGGTACATTGCAGCCCTCGTCCGGTTGCTCGAATGGCGGAGTTTGCACGGAGTCGGCAACGATTACTTATGCGCCGGGAACGCTGGCTGTGGGCAACTACACCATTACGGCTACGTATTCGAGCGTGAATGAGGAGTATTCGCAAGCGACGGGTACTACGCCGTTGTCGGTGATCCAGGCTGGTTCCGCTGCAACGACGACGACGGTTGTGGCTAAGCCTGCAACGGTGGTGGCCGGCTCTTCGAATATTACTCTCACGGCTACGGTGGCTTCGGGGGCTGCGAAGCCGACTGGAACTGTTTCGTTCTGGTTGTCGGATGTTGCGGTTGGGACGTGCACTTTGTCTGGCGGAACATGCAGTGTCTCAACACCGTCGAGCGGACTTACTGCGGCAGGTCATGGAGTGAGAGCAACGTATAGCGGAAGCGCGACGTATGCTTCGTCTACAGCGACATTGCTGGTGACGGTGACTGCGTCGGCGACAACGACGTCGCTGGTTGTGTCTCCGGAAGCAGTGGTGACGGGATCGACGGCGGTATTGACGGCAACGGTGGTTCGTGCGGCGGGTAATGCTGGCGTACCAACGGGGACGGTCACGTTCTATTCAGGCACATCGGTACTTGGCACTGCGAGTCTGAATGGCGACGGCATCGCGACGTTTGACGAGCCGACTGCTGGCCTGGCGCTCAAGAGCTATGCGATCAGCGCGGTTTACGGAGGCGATACGGCGGATAGCACTTCGAAATCGCAGGCGGTGAATATGACGATTGCGCCTTCGTTCACCAATACAACGCTGTCGGCATCGCCTACGTTCACGATAGGCGTGGTGAACATCACGCTTACGGGTACGGTGACGCGCATCTGCTGTGGGACGGGGAAGTTCTCGGGTACGATGAGCTTCTACACCGGGACGCAACTGCTGGGCACGGCGAATGTGAACAGTGCTGGAGTGGCGACGTTTGTGAAGAGCACGGCGGGGTTGAATGGCGGGAGCGTTAGCTTCTCCGGGGCCTATAACGGGGATGCTGCGGATCGGGCGTCGTCTTCGGGAACGGTTAGTGTTACTGTCATTGCGCCTTAGGTTGTTGCTTAAGATCGTTGCTTGAAATTGGGGGTGAGAGCGTTGGCTCTTGCCCCCTTTTCTTGTTGGGCAGGTGTCTTTCTGTTGGAGGGGGTGAAGCAGATTCCCTTTGGGAATGACAGACAGAACGGCAAGGGCAAGGGCGAGGGCTAGGGCAACGCAGATGGAGATGGACTTACGGCGGGGATACTGATACGAATGCATTGACGTTTCGATCTGGAGGGTGCTGCGGGGGAGGGTTTGGTGGCTGATGCTTCTTCTGAATCGAAGCGGGATTATGCAGTAGGCCGGATGCGGGAGCCGGAGGAGATTCGCCCTGCGCGTCTTGTTTCTGTACTGCTGATGTTTGTGGTTGCGGCTGTTGGGTTCTGGTGGCTGCATCGTGGGGATTTCTCTTTATGGTGGCTTGAGGATCTGCCGGTGTATGCGCATGCTTTGCGGGATTGGCAGGCGGGGCGCAGTCCTTATAACGCCGAGCTTTCGCCGCTGTACTTTCTGTATCCTCCGGCGTTTCTATACATGGCTGGTTGGCTTTCGCACCTGGTGCCTGAGGGCTGGGGTGCGTGGGTGTATGTGGGCGCGCATGTGGCGGCGGTGTGTGCGATTCCGCTGGTGCTGGCGCGGTATTTTTTCCGGAGACCGTGGCTGGGGCTGCTGCTGGCGGAACTGGTGTTCGTGGCGGAGCCGCGGTTTACGGCGCTGCTGGCGCTGTGCGGGGCGAATGTGGCTTCCCTGTTCTATTGCCTGGCTTTTGCGGCGGCGGTGCCGGGGTTGCGGCGGAATCGGTGGGAGCTGTTTTACTTGGTCGTGTTTCTAGGGGGAATTACCAAGATTACGTTTCTCGCTTTGTTGTTGCTGCCGGTGTTGATTGGAAAGCGGCAATGGGGGCGGAGCATTGTTTGCGGGGTGGCTGTGGCGGGGACGAATCTGGCGGAGCAAGTGCTGCTGCCGGGTTTGTATGCCGGGTACCAGTGGTCTGTGCTGCAGGCGATTCTGGTGCAGAGACACTATGGGTACGGGGTGTTTGGGGTGCTGGCGTTCTTTGACGACAAGCGGCATCACGCGGTGGGGCTGTGGCCTTATGCTGTCTCGGCGTTGTTGGCGTTGGGGATTACGCTGGGGCTGCTTGTGTTGCGGCGGCGGCTGGAAGACGGTTCTGCTGACGGCGGGCTGCTGGCGGGAAATGCGGTTTGGGTGGCGCTGGTGGTGATGGCGGTGGTGTTGGTGAATCCGAGGGAGATGCAGTATGACGTGGATATTGCGCTCTTCGCGGCGTTTGTGGTGTTTGTTACGGCGCTTCGCGTGCGCTGGCCTTTACTGCTGATGGTGGCGTGGTTCCTGCCATCGCTGGTGGTGCCGAGGGTGATTCATAGCCCGGTTTTGTATGGGGTTTATGAGACGTTGCTGGTGCTGGGTGCTTTTGGGGTGGGGTATTGGTGGCTTTGGCGGGGGGCTGGGCGGAGCGGATTTTCTTTTGGGGGCTAGTGCTGTGACTGGCAACGGTTAACAGCAGATTCCCTGCGGGAATGACAGACAGAAAAGCAAGGGCAACAGCAAAAGCAACAGCGGGGAATTTGTTCTTGCTGCCTGAACCGCGTGGGGTTGCGCGGTTCAGGTGGGGTGCTGATTGGTTACATGTTGGCGTGGCCGGCGCGCATTTCTTCGTTGAAGGTGGGCTTGGTGATGGCCAGGGCTTTGTCCATGCGGGCGTGGAATTCATCGGCGCGGGCGAGGAGCTGCGGGGTGGCTGCGGCGTATTCGCCGGTGAGGGTGAGCAGGCCTTCGCCAGCCTTGTCGGCGGCCATTTTCAGCAGCTCGGCTTCGGTGGTGTTGAGGTACTGGGCGTCGCGGGGATCGGCGATCCAGATGGGCTGGTTGGCGCCTAGGACTCCGGAGAGCCAGTAGGTCTTGAGGAGCAGGTAGTCGAGACGGCTGGCGTCCGTGGTATCCGTGAAGATGAACTTCTTTTGCCAGCGGCTGTAGTAGCGCGTCGTGACGGGGACGGGCTGGCGGTTGCCGGACTTGACGAGCTCAAGCTGGCCCATGTCGATGGTCTTGCGCGCGGCGTTGTAGAGGAAGGACTCGGCGTAAGGCTGCTCGGGGGCAGGAACGATCTCCGCGAAGGTGACGGTCATGGACATGGAGATTTTGGCGTGGAGCGGGGAGGCGGTGCCGTCCTCCAGGAAGATCTCGCCGTGAACGATGTAGGTGTCCGCGCCGGAGGTGGAGCGATGGAAGGGCCAGCGGAAGTTGCGGAAGGAGACGGGCAGGCCTTCAAGGGTGACGTAGGCATCGGGGCGCGGGTTGCGGAGGCGCTTGGCTTCTTCTGCGAGATGCTGGGTCATGGCTGGGAGCAGGTCGGCTTTGTTGAAGTCGAAGTGTTCGCTGAGCTCAAGCTTGAGGGTGCGCTGTGCTGCTGCGCCGGTTGCCTGGCGGGGGGCCAGTTCAAAGATCGCAGTTGGGTGTTCGTGGAAGTCTTTGCCTTCGGTGGTGGAGACGAGGGTGAGGCCAGCCTGGCGGGCGGCGATTTCCATGGAGTCGGTCAGGGCGGTCTTTAGGGTGGTCATGGGTTCCTGTCGTGACGGGTGTCCGTCTATGTGTGGATCTGCTCTTATATTTTAGCTGGTGGGATGCTAATGTGGTGAACCTGAAGTTCGTATCAGAATTAAGCTAGATCCTTTCAGCCATAAGGAGTTGAAAAGCAGATCCTTCGCTTCGCTCAGGATGAGAAAAATTATGTGGCAAATTTCTGACTCAGGACACTAGTTTTCCGAGGGCATCTCGGCGTGATCGATGACTAGAACCTGAACCGGGCCCTTGGTGGATTCGAGTTTTAGTCCGAGTTGCTCCTGGATCGCGGTGAAGATCGAAATACTTGAGTCCTGCGCGCTGCCGTCGGGAGCTGTGGAGGTATCGTGAGTCCAATTGAGCGAGACATCATACTTGCCCGCGATTCCAGTCTTGTCGATCACCTCGCGTCCCAGGTCACGAGCCGCTTCCGATGTCAGGGCCTGAGTCAGTTGCGCGAGGGTCACGGCGGTTGCGGTGAACTTCATACTTGAACCGTTACCATTCGTGGATGTGCCGCTATTGCCTGAGGTGTCCTTCGTCGGTTGGAGTTTGGCGCCGTTCTTCGTGGCGACGAGCGCGTAGACGGGCAGCTCGCGTGTCTCCCAGTGGACCCTCAACTGAAAGCGGTCGGCGAGAAACTGCTGGAACATGGCTCTGGTCTGGAGGCGATTTTGCTCGTGATCCAGCTTTTGCAGGCGGTCGGTGACGGTCTCGTCGGTTTTGGCTTGGATGTCGAACCTGGCCGAATCGAGCCATTTGGGTCCGCCCAGTATGCGCGACGGAGGGATGTCATAGGCCTCGTACTGCATGAGACCTTTCAAGGAAACGTTGGTCGCCGTGAAGAGCCCTTTGTCTGTATCGGAGTTTGAGTTCCCGCTGCCGGAATGATTCGGCTTGATGGCCGCTACTTCGAAGACCGGAGTGGCGGAGGATGGCGTAGTGGCGGATGGAGCGGCGGCCGGAGCGGGCTGAGATGCGGAGCTTTGTGCAAGAGACGCCGTGGCCAGCGATACGGCCAGAAGAGGAGTGAGCCCAAGGAGAAAGGGCCGTTTTTGCGTGGGGCGCGTGCTCATCCAAAACCATGCTATCGCTCTTGTGCGCAGTTGTCTTCCCCGATGACTGGATTGCGGAAATCATGAACCAGCACGCCGGGGCATCAGCCCCGGCGTGCTGGTTCATGATTTCGGAGAGCGGTTCTAGTGGGTGAACTCCACGGAGACTGCTGTGCGTGGGGTGTCGGGGCGGCCGTTTTCCGGGCGGGTGCCGTTTTCTTCCAGGCGGCCGAAGATCATTTTGCCGCTGGCTGTCTGGAGGACGGAGGTCACGGTGATTTCTACGGAGCGGCCGATTACGCGGCGGGCGTGGTCGACGACGACCATTGTGCCGTCATCGAGGTAGCCGACGCCCTGGTTGTACTCCTTGCCCTCTTTGAGGATGAGGATGTTCATCTTTTCGCCGGGCAGGACTACGGGTTTGAGGGCGTTGGCGAGGTCGTTGACGTTGAGGACTTCTACGCGGTGGAGCTGGGCGACCTTGTTGAGATTGAAGTCGTTGGTGACGACTTTGGCGTCCCATTTTTTGGCCAGTTCGAGAAGCTTCAGGTCGACCTCTTTGATGGACGGGAAGTCATCGGGAACGATCTGAATCTGCAGATTGGTGTTGGACTGCATGCGTTGGAGCATGTCGAGGCCGCGGCGGCCGCGCTGGCGTTTGGAGCTGTCGGTGGAGTCGGCTACGACCTGGAGTTCGCGCAGGACGAACTCGGGGATGACGTAGATGCCGTCCATGAATCCGGTCTCGGCTACGTCGGCGATGCGGCCGTCGATGATGACGGAGGTATCGAGGACTTTGAAGCTCTTCTTGGTGATTTTTTCGCCGGTGAAGACGGTGCCGAGGGCGGTGGGGCTGAGCAGTTCTCCTTTGCTGGTGCCGACTAACAAGCCGACATAGGTCATGAGCAGGAGAACGAAAACCTGGATGGCTGCGGAGGTGGGTCCGGCGGGCAGGGCTGAGCGAAGGACGAGGCAGAAGAGCGAGGCTCCGAAGATGCCGAGGACGCTGCCTGCCACGGCTCCGATGAGCCGGCGCAGGTTGAGTGCGCGGACACGAAGCTCAAAAACGATGACCGCGGCTGACGCCACGGCACCACAACCAGCCGCGAGAGGGCTGGAGACTCCGAAGGGTTGTAGAAAATAGCAAACGACCGCGATCAGAGTGACGAAGAGAACCCGCAACAAAATGAGATCCATAGTAATGCAGCTCCTGCCGGGGAGGGAGAAAAGCCCTGGCAATCACAAAGTGGGAGTATGCATACGGGAATAGATGGTCGTCAAGAACGGAAGTTGTAGATTTTGGAAATTCCTTTTGGAAGGGTAAACATGGTCTGAAGTGGGAAGGGTTTCTTTTTTGTTTTGGGATGGGTTGCGGATGGATGGGAAGGAAGAAGCAGATTCCCTTCGGGAATGACAGACAGAAAGGCAAGGGCAACTGCAAAGGCAGCAGCAACTGCAAAGGCAAGGACAGCAACTGCAAGGGCAGCAACGGATGTGAAGGGGATTTTTAATTCCCATCCTTCGTGGGTTTGCGAAGGATGGGAATCTTGGGCTGGATTTATTTCTGGCTGTACTTCTGGGCTGGTACTTCTGGGTTAGTACTTCTGTACTGTGGTGTCGATTTCGTCGGCCCAGGCCAGGATGCCGCCGGCTACGTTGCTGACTTTCTGGAAGCCGTTGGCTTGGAGGAATTCTGCGATCTTCTGGCTGCGGGCTCCGGAGCGGCAGTGGACGAAGATTTCCTGCTGGGGGTTGAGCTCGTTCAGGCGATTGGGAACGTCGTTCTGAGGGATGAGCTTGCCGCCGATCTGGGCGATCTGGAATTCGTAGGGCTCGCGTACGTCGAGGAGAAGGAAGTTGTCGTTGCGGGCCTCTTTGCCGTCGAGGCGGGCTTTGAGTTCTTTGACTGAGATTTGAGGGATGCCGTTTTTCACTGTAGCCGCCTGTGCTGGTTCGGGTGCGATTCCGCAGAACTGGTTGTAGTCGATGAGGGCTGTGACCGTCGGGTTGGTGCCGCAGACGGGGCAGTCGGGATTTTTGCGTAGCTTGAGCTCGCGGAAGCGCATGGTGAGCGCATCGACGAGAAGCAGACGGCCGATGAGCGGCTCGCCTTTGCCGAGGATGAGCTTGATGACTTCGGTGGCCTGGATGGTGCCGATCATGCCGGGGAGGATGCCGAGGACGCCGCCTTCGGCGCAGCTTGGGACGAGGCCGGGTGGTGGTGGCTCCGGATAGAGGCAGCGGTAGCAGGGGCCATCTTTGGTGGCGAAGACGCTGGCCTGGCCTTCGAAGCGGAATATGCTGCCGTAGGCATTGGGTTTGTTGAGCAGGACGCAGGCGTCGTTGACCAGGTAGCGGGTCTGGAAGTTGTCTGTGCCGTCGGCGATGATGTCGTACTGGGCGAAGATTTCGAGGGCGTTGGCGCTGGTGAGCATGGTGTCGTGCTTGACGACGTTGAGCGCGGGATTGAGCGCGTTCAGCTTTTCCTGGGCGGAATCGACCTTTTTGCGGCCAACGTCTTTGGTGCTGTGGATGATCTGGCGCTGGAGGTTGCTGTAGTCCACGACATCGAAATCAATTACACCGAGGGTTCCGATACCGGCTGCGGCGAGATAGAGAGCGAGCGGCGAGCCGAGGCCTCCGGTGCCGACGCAGAGCACTTTGGCGGCTTTGAGACGCTGCTGGCCTTCCATGCCGACCTCGGGAAGGATGAGGTGGCGGGAGTAGCGGCCCAGTTCGTCGTTGGTTAGCTCGGGTAAGGGTTCGGCGGTGGCGGTGGTCATGTCTGGTTCCTTTGGATGATTCGGATGATCCGATTTGGCTTTAGATGCCGGTGGGTCCGGGGAAATCTTCAATATTCATTTTAGAGGTAATTGTGGGATAGCGGATTTCCTTCGGGAATTACGGGGAGAAGGGCAAGGGCAAACTGCTAACAGCAGATTCCCTGCGGGAATGACAGACAGAACTGCAAGAGCAACGGCAAAGGCAAACGCAAGGGCAAGGGCAAGGGCAGAGGCGACGGCTGGGGGTGGCGGTGGTTAGGGATGTGGCTTTGTTTGTTTGAGGTGGGTTTGCAGGAAGGACTGGATTGTGGGTTCGTCTTCGAAGGTGATGCGGAGGGGTGTGGTTTGGAGGGGGAGTGCGAAGTTCGGATTGGGTAGGCGGATCTGGTCTTTTTCTGTGGTGATGAGGGCTGTGGCTTTGGATGTTTTGGCCAGGTCGTTCAGGTGCTGCAGGTCTTGCGGGGTGTAGCTGTGGTGGTCGCTGAAGGCGTGGCGGGCGGCGAGCTGGAGGCCGGATTGTTCCAATCCCCGGAAGAACTGGCTGGGGCGGGCTATGCCGCAGAAGGCTACTACTGGGCCAGCGATTTTGGGGACTTGCATTTCGCGGCGGTAGCGCCAGATGGGTTGTGTCAGTTGCAGGGCGCGGAGGCGGGTTGCGGCTGGTTCATCTGCTGAATCAATCGCGAATATGTTGGCTCGCTTGAGGGCGGAGCGGCTTTCTCGGAGATTGCCTGCGGGGAGAAGTGAGTCGGCGAGGTCTTCGGAGTTGATGAGGACGATGTCTATGTCGCGGGCCAGTTGACGGTGCTGGAAGCCGTCGTCGAGGAGATGAAGCTTACTCTGGGGTGTTGCGGCTTCGGCTAGTTGGCCTGCTTCGAAGCGTTTGGCGGCGACGTAAACGGGAAGGTCGGTCTGGCGGGCTATGAGAAGCGGTTCGTCGCCGAATTGGGCGGCGCTGCCGTTGGGGTTTACGCGCTCTGCATGTGCGGTGTTGCGACCGTAGCCGCGTGACAGTATGTCCCCCGGGATGCCTTGCCGGTGCAGCAGTTGGGCGAGGGCTATGACGAAGGGAGTCTTGCCGGTGCCTCCTGCGGAGATGTTTCCGATGCTGATGACGGGCGCGGTTAGATGGTTTATTTTTTCCCAGCCTTGGCGCAGTGCCAGTGAGCGCAGGGCTGTGCCTGCTGCGTAGAGCGGGACTAGAGGCAAGGCCCAGGGTCTTTTCACCGGGGGCCTCGGGCGTGCTGGATTTTGTTCAGTATCTGGTGGATTGCGGCTACGGTGCGGGCTGTGGCGCCGGACTGGGTTTCGAAGACGTGGTGGGCTTGTTTGCCCATTGCGGAGGCTTCTGCCGGGTTTGTGAGAAGGCTGATGAGCGTGGTGGCTAGAGTGGATTTGTCGGCTATCGTCAGGGCTTGCCGGGTACGCAGTTGATCGACGATGCCGCGGAAGTTGGCGTAGTGCGGGCCCATGACGATGGGGATGCTGAACTGGGCGGGTTCGAGTGGATTGTGGCCGCCTGCCTCTACGAGGCTACCTCCTACAAAGGCGATGGTGGCCAGGGAGTAGACGGAGGCTAGTTCGCCTATGGAATCGAGCAGGATGATTTCGCCGGGGGCTAGTTTTTCTGGGGCTAATTTTTTTGGGGATTGCCCGATGTCGATTGCACTGCGGCGACGCCAGGGAAAGCTGGTTTGCTGCAGCAGGCTTGCTACTTGCGGGAAGCGTTCGGGATGGCGCGGGGCGAGGATGAGGGCTAATTCTACGCCGGGTGTGGTGTTTCCGGTTTTGGCTTGTAGCTGCGTCCAGGCGGCGAGGAGGATTTCTTCTTCGCCATCGAGGGTGCTTCCGGCGACGATCAGGCGGTGGTTGCCGGAGAGTGTGCGAAGCAGGGTTGTGGCTGCTGATTCTTGAGTGGAGCGGATATCGAATTTGAGGTTGCCGCTGACGGATACGCGGTCTGGCTGGCAGCCGATGGCGCGGAGGCGGTCGGCATCGATTGCTGTCTGCGCGAGTACGGCGGTGAGTTTGCTTAGGAACGGTCGCCAGAGTGCGCGCAGGCGTCGATAGCGGGGCCAGGAGCGGTCTGAGATGCGTGCGTTGACTACTACGACGGGAATTGCTCGATGGAAGCAGGCGGAGAGCAGGTTGGGCCAGAATTCAGTCTCGGCGAGGATCAGCATTCGGGGCTTGAGTTCATCGAGATAGGCGTTGACGGCCCAGGGGAGATCGAGCGGGCAGTAGAAGACTCGGGATGCGCCGAAGCGTTCGCGGGCGAGGGCCTGGCCGGTGCGGGTGGTGGTGGAGAGGACGAGTCGATAGGTGGGAAGTTCGGATTCCAGTTCGGAGATGAGGCGGCTTACGGCGAGGACTTCGCCGACGGAGACGGCGTGCAGCCAGAGGACGGGCTGGCTAGAGGGCTGGATAACGGGTTTGCTGCCTGTCGCGTCCAATATCCGCCTGGGAACTTTACCGAGGCGCTCGCGCAATCCTTCGCGGTATTTGTGCGTGGTCGTCATCTTCCATATCCACCAGGGCGCGCTTAGGATCAGCCCGAGCAGCAGGAGTATGTTGTAGAGGAAAAGAATCATGCATCCTTTAAAGTTGGCACGGCTGAATTCGTATGGCGATTTCGATAGCGCTGCGCTGGAGGATCGCGATTCTGGTTCCGGGCGCGGTGTTCGTTCGATTGTAGGAACGAGTACCCCCCAAATGATACAGTCGTGCCAAATGCGCCTCGGAATTTTGCTATTGAAACGAGTGCTGGCGAGCTGCTTTATCGCGGCAGGTCTGGCTGGTGTTTCGGCGCTGGCACTCGATCATCTTCCGCCGAAGGTGCAGCCGGCGACGGAGTTTGCTGCTGTTGAGATTCATGCCGACGAGAAGCTGGCTATTGCCGCAGAGCCGTACGATACCAAGGAGAAGATGATTCTCTTTCGCGTGGATTATGTTTCTCACGGGGTGTTGCCGGTGCGCTTGATTGTGACCAACAACAGCGACCGGCCTATCTCTTTACGCGATGCGCGGATTATTTATGTGACGGCGACGGGCGATCGCATCCAGGCTGCGGAGCCGGAGGATGTTGAGCGGCTGATGACGATGCGGGAGAAGCAGGGCGGGAAGATTCCTATGCCGGGGCCGATACCGGCTATTCACCTGAAGCCCAAGGCGAGCGATAAGGCGATTGAGCAGGATTTCAATACGTTTGAATTTCAAGCGCTGGTGGTGGAGCCGCATACGACGCGGGCGGGATTTCTCTTCTACGATGTCAGCGGTCTCGATCATCCGCTGAAGGGCGCGTTGCTGAATCTGCACACGATCAAGAATGCGGATGGGCAGGAGCTGTTTTATTTTGAGATTCCGTTCGATAAATATTTGAAGAGCAAGTCTCCGCAGATGAATTGAAGTGCCTGACCAATCAGCTGGACGGCTAACCTCCGAGTCGATCTTTCGTTTTTGTTCATCCAACATTGGAAGGCGATACAGGAGGGATTATGGATCTGCAACTCAAGGGGAAGACTGCACTGGTAACTGGCGGCAGCGCCGGGATAGGTTTGGCAATCGTTGAATTGCTGGCAAAAGAGGGTGTGACGGTTTTTGTGCCTGGCAGAAGTCAGAAGAAGCTGGATGAGGCTTTTGCGAAGAGTGAGTTCCCTGTTCACAAGATTGTTGCCGATCCGGGCACGGCTGAGGGTGCGGATGCGGTGATTGCGCAGGTGCCGGAGATCGATATTCTGGTGAACAACCTGGGCATCTATGAGGCGAAATCTTTTGCCGAAATTACCGATGCGGATTGGCTAAAGATCTTCGAGGTGAATGTGTTGAGCGGGGTGCGGCTCTCTCGTCATTATTTTCCGCAGATGTTGAAGAGAAACAGTGGGCGGGTGATTTTTATCTCCAGTGAATCGGCGGTGATGACGCCTGCGGAGATGATTCATTACGGGATGACGAAGTCTTCGCAACTGGCGATTTCTCGCGGATTGGCGGAGCTTACCAAGGGCACTGCGGTGACGGTGAACACGGTGCTGCCGGGGCCGACGCGTTCGGAGGGGATTGTTGGATTTTTGCAGCAGATTGCTTCAACGCCGAATCCTACTGCGGAGCAGGCGGAGAAGGAATTCTTTGAAAAGCATCGGTCGAATTCGTTATTGCAGCGGTTGATTGAGGCGGATGAGATTGCCAGCCTGGTTGCTTACCTGGCGAGTCCGTTGTCTTCTGCTACCAATGGCGCAGCGCTGCGGGCTGAGGGTGGGTTGCTTCGCTCGATTGTGTAATGCGAAATGCAATCCCGGGACTAGACAGCTAGAGTCCGGTTACGACTACGGAATACAGGCTCAGTGCGGCATCGCCCTGGGCTAGTGTGCGGATGCGAGTAAGGTTTCCGTACTGCTCTGCCAAGGGCTGCTTTTTGCGATGCTCGGCGATGACGATCGCGTCTGCGGCCAGGAGGTGGGCGCCGTCGCCGCCGAGCAGGTTGAGCGTGTTCGAGTATTCGTCGGCTTTATCGTAGGGCGGGTCGAGGAAGATGGCGTTGTAGGTGCGTGTTTCGCGCTTGAGAAATGCCGCGACGCTGCGCTTTTCGACGGAGAAGCCGGTGCGGATGTTGAGGGTGTCGAGGTTTTTTTTCAAGATGGCGAGCGCGGGTGGGCCGGACTCAACGAAAGTTACGTGCGTGGCACCGCGGCTTAGGGCTTCAATCCCTACGGCGCCGGAGCCTGCGTAGAGATCGAGGAAGGCTTTGCTTTGTACGTGATCGGTCGCGCCCTGGGTGAGGATGTTAAACAGGGTTTCGCGGAGGCGGTCGGCTGTGGGGCGCGTGTCCTGTCCGACGGGGGCGGCAAGGGGGCGGGATCGGAGATTTCCGGCTATTACTCGCATACGTTCTGTTTTAACGTTAGCTGATTTTGGTGGGTGGGGGAGTCTATGGGGGTTGAAGGACGGAGATGCACATTCGAAGAACGTTATGGCGCGATCGGAGATTTTGATACCGAACAGTCAGAACTTTCCATATGCTCGATAAGTGAATTGGCGATTTTGCATAAAATGCTTGCTTGAAGTACTGTCAGCGAACATGCTTTCGGTGAGTCGTCGCGTCAGTAGAGCTCATCGGCGGGAATCTTCATTTGCGCCAAGTCGATGGCAAGTGCCAACCCGAGTTCTCTGACAGCCTGTTTGGAGGAGGATTTAGAGTCTGGCGACCATCTAGCCGCAACGTGATACTTGCCTCCGCGCACGGCTTCGATAACCCAATCGGAACCATCGGTTCCCGTTTGGTCTCCCGCCATGTAGCTTGGAAATTGCCAGAATTTCACCTTTTCAACTTTGGTCAGAAACTCATCAACCTGCATGGTAGTGAGTGTCCGCGACGTGTTCTCGATGAGCACATGGTCCTTTTGTTGAAAGCCAGCTCTCCCACTTCCAATTTTCGTTGTAAGGACTCCGGTGTCATCTGCCTGTATATCGAGACGCACCATGACGGGTTGGTTGAATGATCTCAGCCAAAGAAATCTGTACGAGTGCGATGCGGGCTTTTGAGATAGTTCGAGGAAAGAAGCTTCATCTAGAAGTTTCAGCTCCCAGGTGTAGTAATCAGCCTGGAGCTTGTCGTTGCGGATCTTCTGATCAAAAGACCGCTGTGGGAAATATGAATTCTGGGCCATCGAGGGCACAGAGAAAAGTACGAACAGTGCGAGCGCGATGAAATGGCAATTTAAGCGCATGGTTATTTAGACACCGGAGAACCTCCTTTCCGCTGCCTTGAGTCGAGGAGCAGCGCAGGTGCGGCTTTGGTCGTAATTTAATTGAGGAGCGCGTGCTTTAGCAGGAGTTGGTTTGTCTGGCTGTTTATTGGTGGATTGATGCGTGTTTTCGAGGTCGGCGTTTGGTTTGGGTTGGTTTAGGGGATTGTTCTTCTAGTGAAGGGTGGGTGAAGCAGATTCCCTTCGGGAATGACAGACAGAAGGGCAAGCGCTAAGGCGAGGCAACGGCAAGAGCTAAAGACAGAAGCAGATTCCCTTCGGGAATGACAGCTAGAAAAGCAAGGGCAACAGCAAGGGCAAGGGCAACTGCAACGGCTGGGGCTATGGCTATCTGTCCGTGGCTTATTTGGGGTTTATTTGATTTCTATTTAATGATGATTTGGTGCTTTGATTGATTTTTGGGTATGGCTGGCTGGTTTAGATTGCTGTCTTGATTGAGAATCAGGTGGCACCCTCTACAATCGATGTGTATGCGTGGCTGGTCAATCCCGTTAGGCCGGTGGATGGGCGTCGAATTTCGCATCCACACTTTTTTTGTGCTGCTTGCTGTGATCTGCGTTCTGTTTGCTAACGCGGTGAACCTGGGTGCGGCGGCTGGTCTTGGGCTGTGGCTGCTGATTTTTGGGGCGGTGGCGGTGCGGGAGACTGCGCGTCTTGTTGTGGCCGCGTGGCTGGGGCTGCGGTTGCGGACGGTGCTGCTGCTGCCGATTGGCGGGCTGTTTGCTTATGCCACTCCGGAGAGCCAGGAGGCTGCTATCGGGTCGGCGCAGTATCCGCTGGCGATTGCGGGGCCGCTTGCCAACATTCTGACTGCGCTGGTGCTGGCGGCGATTGCTACGGGGACTTCGGGTAGCTTTCCGTTGATGGGGATGCCGTTTGTGACTCCTGCGGCGCTGCTACGGAGCATGATCTGGCTGCAGGCGTTTTTAGGAGTGCTGCATTTTCTGCCGGCGTATCCGCTGGATGCGGGGCGGTTGTTGCGGAGTGGTTTGAGCGGCCTGCATGGCAAGGCTCCGGCGGCGCGGGCGTTGACCGGGCTGGGGCAACTGGTGGCGCTTTGCACGATTTTTGGCGGATTTTTTCTACACGATCCGATCTTGCCTGCTGCGGGATTTTTCATCTTTATCGGGGCGCAGCTTGAGGACCAGGGCGTGTTCTTTCAATCCGTGGTGGATACGGTGCAGATGCGCGAGGTGATGCTGACGGACTTTGCCACGCTGTCGCCTTCAGATACGCTGGCGGATGCGCTCATTCGCTGTGTGCATTCGTTGCAGGAGGACTTTCCTGTGGTGCGCGGATCGCAGTTGGTGGGCATTGTGAATCGGCAACGAATTGTGGAGACGCTGCGTGCCGATGGGAATGGTTATATCCAGGGCGTGATGTCGCGGAGTTTTCAGGTGGCCAAGCCGGAGGATACGCTGGGCGCGATTATTCGCCGTATTACTGCGGGGCGGGGGTTGACGCTGATCCCGGTGGCCGAGGGCGAAAAGATTGTGGGCATGGTGAGTGTGCAGAATTTGATGACTTCCATGTCGCTGCTTGCGGAGCAGCGCAAGATTGAACGAAACGAGATGTGAGCTGGATCTCGGCAGTGTCTCGGTATGAAATCTACTGGCGGCTGAGGCCGCGCCCTTTTTAAAAACGAAAGTCTCTCATCAGCATGGTTGATTTGCCTGTTCCTGAAAACGAGGAGTTTGATGAGGAACTGCCCTCGCATGGGGGGGCGGAGCGACCGCTTGCGCCGGGGCTTTACCTGGTGGGCACTCCGATAGGCAATCTGGAAGACATTACGTTGCGTGCGATTCGCGTATTGAAGTCTGCGGATCGCATTGCCTGTGAGGATACGCGGCAGACGCAAAAGCTGCTGAACCACTTTGGCATTGCGACGCCGACGGTGAGCCTGCATCTGCATAACGAGCGGGAGCGGGCTGGGGAGCTTGTTGCGGAGTTGAAGGCGGGGCGGCGGATTGCGTTGGTTTCGGATGCGGGGATGCCGGGGATCAGCGACCCGGGCGGCTACTTTACGCATGCGGCGATTGAGGCGGGGGTTACGGTATATCCCATTCCGGGGGCGAATGCGGCGGTGAGTGCGCTGGTGGCTTCGGGGCTGTCTACGGCGGCTTTTCAGTTTCTCGGGTTTTTGCCGGAGAAGGCTGGGGCGCGGCGCACGGTGCTGGAGGGATTGGCCAAGGCGGTGAGTTCGGAGTCGCAGAGTACGTTAATTTTTTACGAGGCTCCGCATCGCATTCTGGAGACGCTGGCGGATCTGGAATCCGTGTGGGGGCCGGGCCTGCGGGTGGTGGTGGCGCGCGAGGTCACCAAGTTGCATGAGGAGTTTTTGCGTGGCGGTGTGGCCGAGGTAAAGGCGAATCTTGCGGCTCGGGATCGAGTTCGCGGAGAGATTACTTTGCTGGTGGATGCGGTGCCGCTTACGGAAACGCAGCAGGATGGGAGCCTGAGCCTGCTGAACCGGTTGCAGCAGTTGGAGTCGAGTGAGGGGCTGAGCGAGAAGGACGCGCTGAAGCGGATTGCTCGCGAGATGGGACAGGGAAAGAGCGATCTCTATCGCGAATTGCAGCGGGAGCGGGCGAAGGCCCAGGGGCCGGGCGCGGCGAAGAAGCGCGGTTCTTAAGAGATTCCTGCGGATGTTGTGATTGCTTTGGCTGCGGCGAGTTCGGCAATCAGTTCGGAGAGTTGTTCGTGGCGGCGGGTGCTGAAGTCGAGAAAGCGAATTCCGATGGTGTTCTGATCGAGAACGGTCTGGCTTACGCCGCCGAGCCGCAGCGGAAGGCCATTCAGGAAAAACTCCAGCTCGATGCGGATGAAGATTCCGAGATCGAAGCGGGTATCCAATTGCAGACGGCAGCCGCTGAGGCTTAGATCGAGGATCTGTCCGGGGAGGATGGTTCCGGTCTTGACGAGGATGAGGTTTACGCCGGTTTCGATGGCGTGGCGGGAATGGGAACGGCGATCTTTGGCTGGAGCTGCTTTTGAAGCTGTTCCAGGGTCTGATGAATTAGTGGCCATTCCCGCTTCCCTATTCGTTTCGGGGTTAGTGCCCCTCGGTTAGCTCCCAGGGACGTGCCGGGGCAGGTTGCAGGGCTTCGCGGCCTTTGACCCGGTCGTACTGGTAGACGTCGCTGGTGGTTCCCAGGGCTTCGTTGTAGAGGCTGATGCCGCCTGAAACCTGGGTTAGTTCTTCGGTAAACCGGTGAATTGCTGCGAGTTGCGGCGCGGTTGCGGGCAGCTCGTATTTGCTGGTTTTCAGAAATTTCTGGTAGCCGCGATCGAGCAGACGTGCGATTTCACCGGCGACGAAGGCACCTGGACGCTCGTGGTAGGCGACTACTGTTCCGGCGGTGTCGATGGCCGAACCGCGCAGGGCAGCCGGGCTGTTGTTGGGCACGAGGATTGCGGCGCAGCCATATTTTGCGACGCGGAAGCCGCCGGTTACTCCGGGAGCGGTTGCCACTTCAAAGCCGTGCGCCTTCAGTGCATCCTGAATCTGCCCTACGGTGAGAGTTTTCGCTTTACCTGCCATGTCGAACGATCCAGTCCCCGATAGCCTGTCCGCTGATGGAATTGCGCACTGGTTTCAGGTGTTGAAATAGGTATCGGCAATACTGCCGATATCTTCAACTCTCGCACACCGTGTTCGGCAATCGCAATGTTGGGGGTGGTTGGGGGTTTTTCTTGGGGGTGGGGTGAAGCAGATTCCCTTCGGGAATGACAGCCAGAACTGCAAAGGCAAGGGCAACTGCAACGGCAAGGGCTACGGCCTTTGGGCGGAAGAAATTGTGGATTGGGTTCAATGGTGACGGATCTGGAGAGATAATTCTGCTAAGTGAAGTCAAACGAAGCGGAGAGAATTCATGGAAAAGTTCTCAACCTTCCTTGAACGCTACAAGGCCTCGCAGGCGCTGATTGCGGAACTTATGTTTCTGAAGGGGCGCACCCATATTGTGTGGGTGCACGGCGTCTCTTATTTTGGCGGGCTGCTTTTTCTGGGCATGACGGTGATGGATATCGACCGGCATCGCCACCAGTACACGGGGTGGCGGGAGATTGCGTGGCTGCTGGGCTCGCTGGCCGTGTATTGCGGTATTGGGTATCTCTATGGCATTTGGCGATGGCGACAGCTTAAGCGGCAGGTGGGCGAGCGCTGACTGGTCCGGGCGAGTGGGATGGCCGGTGGATGCCGATCGCGATGCGTGTGAGGTGCGCGGCTGTGAAGGGATTTAGCTAAAGGGTTTGGCTGGCAAAATTTAGCCAAAGGGTTTGGCCAACAGGGTTTAGCTGCCGGGCATTTGGGGCTGTGAGAAAATTGGACTTTGCGAAGACAGGTACAGTTCCGATTGCTGGTGGTGCGGCTGGGGGCCATGGGGGATATTCTCCATGCACTGCCGGCGATTACGGCGCTGCGCATGGCTCATCCTGCGTGGAAGATTGGCTGGGCTGTTGAGCCGAAGTGGCGAGGGCTGCTGGAGGCGGAGGTTGAAGCTGCGCCAATCGCTGCGGGCTATGCCGGTTCTGGTGGAGAGATCGCTGTTGCCTCGACAGGCTTTTCCAAGGGTAGCGTGGTGGAGATTGCGGGGAGCGGTTTGCGGCCCATGCTGGTGGAGCGTCCGCATCCGCTGCTGCCGATTCAGGGGCGCAGGTGGGAGCAGCCGGTTGTCGACAAACTGCATTTCGTTCCTGCCAAGGCGTGGGGACGCAAGCCGCTGAGTGGAGAGACGCTGGCGGGTATTCGAGCGCTGCGGGCGGAGCTAAGGGCTGAGAAGTACGATGCGGTGCTGGATCTGCAGGGGGCGATTCGATCTTCTGTGGTGTCGCGGCTGGCCGGCTGCGGGCGGGTGATTGGTAGTTCAAAGCCGTGGGAGTGGCCGGCGCGGTTTTTGTATAGCGAGCCGGTCGAAACCAGGGGCGAGCATGTGATTGAGCAGGGTGTGGAACTGGCGAGTGCGGTGGCGGGTGATCTGCTGCAGCCGATGCAGCCGTGGCTGCCGGTCAGTGAGGATGCCGAGACCTGGTGCGACACGGTTCTGGACGGTATGCCGGAAGGCAAAGAGATTGTTTTGATTCATCCGGGTGCGGGGTGGGGTGCGAAGCGCTGGCCTGCGGACAGGTATGGCGTGGTGGCTGCGGCGCTGGCGGATCGTGGGGCGATTGTGCTGATTCATGCTGCGCCGGGCGAGGAAGCGCTGGCTGAGGCGGCGGTGAGTGCTTCGGATGACAGTGCTTTTGTGGTGAGGCCGACGTTGGAACAGTTGATTGCGTTGACGCGGCGGATTTCGCTGGCGGTTGGCGGCGATACCGGGCCGGTACACCTGGCGTGTGCGCTGGGCAAGCCGGTCGTGGGCATTTATGGGCCGACGGATCCGGCGCGGAATGGGCCGTATGGGAAGCGGGTGCGGGTGTTGCGAAATCCTGAGAGCAGACGCGATCATCGGCGTGGTTCAGAGCCGGAAGCGGGATTATTGACGATTCAGCCAGCTCTGGTGATTACGGCGGCGCTTGATTTGCTGGGGCCGGAACGGACGGAGCGGGGATGATGGAGACTGGTTCCCTTACCTTTATGGAATCTTTTATGGCCCGATGGCAGAAGATTGCGCGGCGGATTCGTGTGCCGCTGGGATTTGTGGCGGCTGGCGTTTATATCTGGCAGCTTTACCGGCATGGGGTTGAGCTGCGGTGGATTGCGTGGAGCCTGGCGCTGGTGCTGCCGGGGCTGTGGCTGCGCAGCTATGCGTCGGGGTATGTGAAGAAGAACAGCGAGCTGACGATTACGGGGCCGTATGCTCATACGCGGAATCCGCTCTACCTGGGCTCGATGCTGATGGCGGCGGGGTTTGCCGTGGCGCTGATGAGCTGGCCCTTCGCGGCGGTGCTGGTGGTGGGATTCACGTTGATTTATGTGCCGGTGATTGCTTCGGAAGAGGCTTTTCTCAACCGGACGTTTGAGCAGTTCGAGTGGTATTGCGCTCGGGTTCCGCGATTGATTCCGAGGATTACGCCTGCGAGGTCGCCGGTGCCGACTCCGGGTGAGGCGGGGCAATTTTCTTTCGCGCTGTACCGCAAGCATCGCGAGTACAATTCAGCGATAGGGGCTGCTTTGCTGTACCTGAGCCTGTTCCTTGGGATGTATCTGCATTCACGACATTAAAACGAGATGGTGCGGCAGTGTTGTCGATGCAACTCCCTTATGAGCGGGATTCGTCTAAAAGACTGGACACTTAAAGCTGGACAATGCGTCCTGGCAGGACGGTAGAGCCGGGCGGGGTCTGGACACATCCGCGGCGTTGAGCGTTGCATACGTTGGGCGTCGCATTTAGTCGTTGCAATACAGGAGCTGGCCCTGATTCCGAATTTTCGTAC
Organism: Acidicapsa ligni; assembly: GCF_025685655.1. NCBI lineage: Bacteria > Pseudomonadati > Acidobacteriota > Terriglobia > Terriglobales > Acidobacteriaceae > Acidicapsa > Acidicapsa ligni. Next base: position 535,172 of record NZ_JAGSYG010000001.1, read on the forward strand.
TACTTTTCTTTTGCTATTGGCTGGCCTGTCGCTGGCTACGGTTGCCGTTGGGCAGCAGATTCCTCCTTTACCGGTACCCCGCCCGGGGTTTAGTTTTCCGGCCAAGCAGACTTTGACATATACGGTGGACTGGCGGGTGTTTACGGCTGGGACGGCGGTTATTCATTTTGAGTCGGATGGGACGAATGAGCACCTGTCGGCGAATGCGGACACGATTGGGGCGATCAACCTGTTGTTTCATGTGAGCGACAAGTTTCAATCGACGTTTGATCGCGAGAAGGGCTGCACTTCGGAGTTTGACAAGCAGACGGTGGAGGGACGGCGGCAGATTTCGTCGACGCTGAAACTGGACTATCAGCAGGGCAAGTCAGTGATGGATGAGAAGAACCTGGTGAATGGGCAGGCAAAGCATCTGGAGTCCGGGATACCGGGATGTCTGACGGATCTGCTGACCGGGGTGTTTTATGCTTCGTCGCAACCGATGGAGGTGGGCAAGAGCTTCCAGATGCCGGTCGTGGATCCGCTGAAGACGGTGGTGGTGACGATGAAGGTCGAGGCCAGGGAAGAGGTCAAGACTGCTGCCGGGACGTTCAAGACGGTGAAGGTGGAGCCGACGGCTGAGGCGGGTATTGTGAAGAATCGCGGAAATATCTGGATCTGGTATACGGACGACGAGCGGCATTTGCCGGTGCAGATGCGGGCGCGGTTGTTCTGGGGGACGATTACTTTTCGGTTGGCTAGTGTGGAGAATAAATAGTTTTTTTTGGTGTCCCTGGCGGCGAAGGGGATTCTCTTTTCGGGGTTGATAGATAGAGGGGGAAGGGATAACAGCAGATTCCCTTCGGGAATGACAGCCAGAAAAGCAAGGGCAAATGCAAGGGCAAGGGCAACTGCAACGGCAAATGCTAACAGCAGATTCCCTTCGGGAATGACAGCCAGAAAAGCAACAGCAACTGCAACGGCAAGGGCAAGGGCAAAGCAAGGGCAACGGTAACCTAGGGTTTGTTGCTCTGGAGCTGATGTTTTGTTTGGGTTATTGCATGCGGTAGCGTTCGCGCATGGTGCGTTGCAGGCGGGACCAGTAGATGAGGTCGAAGGCTAGTTCTTTGCCGGGGAACATGGCCAGGGCTGCGCGGCGGGCGTTGGCGACCATGGCGGAGGCTTGTTCGACGGGCAGGTTGCGATCCTGTTGGATTACCTGGATGACCATGTTCATCATGAGCTGGAGACGCCGGATGCGGCGGGACTCTTCGGCTTTTTCTTCGGGGGTCTGGAGTGATTCGGGCTTATACGTGGGCTGATTTTCCGTTTGGGCGGCTAGCTGGCTCATGCTTGTGGATGCCTCCGTTTCGATGCAAATGCTGGTGCGGATGCCTGCCTGATTCTGTGGATGGTACACCCGATTCCAAATGGAAATCACGGAATTTTTGCAGGTAGACCAGAGCTGGTTACCTGGTTTGGCACATGGGCTGGGGAGTGATGGAGTCGCTTCCGGGGTTGCCGTCCAATTCAAAGCAGGTGGTGCCGTCGATGTCGGTGCGGTAGGTGCGGATGTGCGCGGACTGGAGTTCGGCGAGGATTTCGGGACGGGGATGGTTGAAGCGATTGTGGCGTCCGCAGGAGATGACGGCCCAGGCTGGGGCTACCTGGGCGAGAAATGCCGGATGGGTGGACGTGATGCTGCCGTGGTGGCCGACTTTGAGGAGGATGCTTTGCAGGCCTGATTCTTGTGCGGCTTGTTCCTGCATGGAGCTTTCTTGCAAGGCTCTTTCCTGCATGGCTCTTTCTTCGGGCTCTTCGGCATCTCCGGCGAGGAGGATGCTGTTGGATCGATAGGTGGCTTTCAGGACGAGCGAGTCGTTGTTGCCGGGTTGGGTTTTGGGCTGGTAGCTGCGTCCGGGGGCCAGAACGCGGAAGCTTGCCTGGCCGAGGGGGATGTTGTCTCCGGCGCGGAAGGAGCGGACTTGTGTGCCTGCGGCAAGGGCTTGCCGCAGCAGGGCGGTGTAGGCGGGGATGGGTGGGTTGCTGCCGACCCAGAGTTCGCGGGGACGGAAGTTGCGCAGGATGGCGGGCAGACCGCCCATGTGGTCCTGGTGGGCGTGGGTGAGGGCTACGGCGTCGAGGCGGCGGATGCCACGGGACCAGAGAGTTGCGGAGACTACGTCTTCTCCAATGTCGAAATTTGCCTGGGCGGTGGTGGGGAGAAAGCCGATGCCTCCGGCGTCGACGAGGAGGGTTTTGCCGTCGGGGGTGATGAGAAGGAGAGAATCGCCCTGGCCTACGTCGATGGCTTGGAAGAGGAGCGCGTTCGCGGGGTGGTCGATGGGGCGTGGGTAGAGCGTGGCGACGGCGGCAAGGAGGATCGCGGCCAGGGCGAGACTGCGCTGGCGTGTGCTGCCGCGGGCGAGTTGCAGGGACAGGACGAAGAGCGCGACGGCCAGGGCGATCTGCAGGGAGGTGGGTTGAGGGATGCGAAGATCGCCGAGAGTGAGTGCTCCCAGTGTGCGGACGATAGCCACGCTTAGATGGAGGATAACCGCGCAGATTACTGCCGGGATGAGGGCTGCGGCGGGCCAGATGGCTACGAGCGTCAGGACCAGCAGAAGCAGCATGGCGGCGGGGACGAGCAGGCCGAGCAGGGGCAGGATGAGCAGGTTGACGGGCAGGGCGTAGAGAGTGATGCGGTGGAAGTAAATGGCCATCGGCAGAGACAGGGCCAGTTCGACGATGCAGGTGATGAAGATGAGTTCGGCGAGCTGGATGGCGATGCGAATGAGCCAGGGAAAAAACCGGCGTGCGATCGGGCGGGAGATGGCTTGTTCGAGACGGCGGGTGAGGATGCGCAGGGTTACGCGGAATTGCGCGATTTGGGGTGGCAGGCTGGGGTCGATAGAGATGAGCGGGAGGTCGTGCGTGGCTTCGCGATAGGGCCGGAGGGTGCGGTCGAGCAGCGGTAGAGCGATGCCTGCGATGGCTGTTACGGAGAGCAGGGTCATTTGCAGGCTGGCGTCGAAGAGGCTGCGTGGGCTGACGGCAAGCAGGCAGAGGGTGGCGAATCCGATGACGTTAAGCGGGCTGCGGGTGCGATAGAAAAGGCGGCCGATGAGGTAGAGGGTGATCATCCAGAAACCGCGCTGGGCGGGCAGCGCGAACCCGGTAAAGAGGGCGTAGGCGAGCGTGAGGCCGATGGTGAGTGCGGTGGTGGGGAGTGGTGGGATTCGGAGGCGACGGGCGAGGGCGAAGACGAAGGCCGAGAGTATGGCCAAGTGCAGGCCGGAGACGACGACGAGATGGAAGGAGCCGGTGCGTTCGAAGCCGATGCGGAGGGTGCGGGTGAGGTAGGTGCGGTCCCCGGCGATGAGGGCGGCGAGCATGGCGGCGTCTTCTGGCGTGACGCGCAGGGTCCGAGGTAGCGCGTGGGTGAGGGCTGGGAGCGATGCGAGGCGGGTGCTGGCGGATTGCTGCAGGCTGTTGAGTTGGCAGGCGATGGAGGTTGCAGATGCGTGGTTGAGGATGGTGAGGCGTGGTTGGTTGCCGTCCTGTTTGCTGGAGTCAAGGGAACTGGTGGCGGCGATGCTTTGGGATTGGAGATAGTCGGTCTGGCTCCATACGCCGGGGTCGTGGTAGGTGTCTGGCGAGAGCATGCGGACGACTGCCTGGAGATGGTCGCCGCAGCTGATGGGGGTTGAGGAGTCGGGATTGGCATGGGGCCAATGGATTGTCAGGCGGAGTTTGGCGGTTTGAGATTTGGGGATTGCGGTGAGGATGTCGGCCTGGTCGGTGACTGTTTCGGCGGAGGTTAGTTCAAGGTCTACCTGCTGGAGTTGATGGGGGGATGAGATTGCGGGTACGTCTTGAGTTTCGGGTTCATTTTGGGCTTCGGGGGCGGTCTGGGCTTCGGGGATGTCTTCGGCTTCTGGTGCGGCGTTGCGTAGCGGACCGGCGGCGGTGACGGTGCCTTCCACTGTGCGCAAGAGGCCGTTGTTGAGGGCGGTGATGGTTGGCGAGGGAGCGGGTTGGCGTTCGGATTCGGCGGACCATGTGCCGAGAGTGATCCAGATGAGGGCGATTGGGAGCCAGCTCAGGCGGGGTGCTTTGAAGATTGCGCAGCCTGCTATGAGGGTGAGCGGAGCTAGTCCGGCGAGGAGAATGCCGGGGCGCAGGTATTGAAAGCGGGCGATGAGGATGCCTGCGATGAAGAGCAACGCGGCATAGAAGAGCGGGATGAGGATGGCGGGGTTGTAGGGCAGAGCGGGATTCCAGCGCGAAGTGGCGTGGCGTTGTTTGGAGGCGGGAGAAAGGGCTGGGGTGGACAGGGGTTTCTCCTTGCTCGGGGCTCGGGCGCGGGCCGGGTGCTTGCCGGGCGTGATTCGGGGCACGCGGGAATGTGGCGCTGCGAGAGCGGCGTTTCTGAAAATTGAGCTGGATAGCTGGGAGCAAGCGTAGCAGATCGGGCAGGGTGAGGAATGCGGATCGGCGGGATTATTTGCGGCGGAGCCGGGCTACCGTTTCGAGGTGAAATGTTTGGGGAAACATGTCTACCAGGGTGAGGCTGTGGAGCGTGTAGCGCTCCTGCGTGAGGGCGCGGAGGTCACGGGCGAGGGTGGATGGGTCGCAGGAGACATAGACCATTTCGGGGGCGTGGATGGCGTTGAGGAGGGTGGTGACTTCTTCGCCGAGGCCTGCGCGGGGTGGGTCGAGGACGATGAGGTCGGGGCGGGGTTCGCGGTTTTCGCGATTGAGGTGGAGGTAGTCGAGCGTGGTGCTGTTGATGGCGTGGCTGGTGGTGTTGGCGAGATTTTGCTGGAGCGCGGGATAGGCGGATGGGGCTATTTCTACGGCGTGTACTTCGGCGAAGGATTGGGTGAGGTGGCGGCTGAAGAGACCTGCTCCGGCGTAGAGATCCCAGGCGGATTTTCCCGCTAGATTGCCGGTTACGAGGGTGGTGAAGTCGTCCAGAATATAGCGGTTGATCTGAAAGAACGATCCGTGAGGTACCTGGTAGTTGAAGCCGGCGGTGGCGTAGGTGAGCGAGGGAGTGCCGATGGCGGCGAGGGTTTTGGGGTTGAGTGCGCCTTCGGATTGCTGTATGCGGATGCTGGTGGTCTCGGGTGGAAGTGCGGACAGGAGAGCGGATAGCCATGAAGTCGGATCGATGGTCGATGTGGCGGCGGTGAAGAGGGTCAGCAGGAGTTCGGATTCATTTTGGTTCGTGAATAGTTCCATCTCCCGTATTGGTACTGCGTTCGCATTTTCAGCTAAAAACTTGCCCGTGATTTTCGCCGCGCGGAGCAATATGGGGGAAGCAACCGAGCATTCGCTGATGGGAACGATGTCGTGGGAGCGTCGGCTGCGATAGCCGAAGCTGCCGTCGGGCAGGATGGCCAGGCGGATGCGGTTGCGATAGGCCCACGGGATGGCGGTGAGGGTGGCGATTTCCTGCGATGTGGAGACTCCGGCGCGGTGGAGGGTTTCGCGGAGGATTTGTTCTTTCAGCGCTAATTGGGTGGGGTAGTTGGCGTGCTGGTAGTGGCATCCGCCGCATGATCCGAAGTATGGGCATGGGGGGGGGATGCGACTGGGCGATGGGGTGAGGACCTCGTCCAGTTCGGCTTTGATGTAGTTGCGCTTCTCTTCGATTGGATGGGCGTTGACGATTTCGCCGGGGAGGGTGAGAGGGATGAAGACTGATTTTCCTGCTTTGCCGTCTTTGCCTGCGAGGTGAGCCAGGCAGTCGCCGCCGTAGATTGGCTTTTCGAGTGCGAGGGGTTGCGTGAAGGGCGGATTCACGCTTGCCTCATGTAGAAGAGGCTGAGGCGTGGGAGGCTGTAGTGCTCCAATAGGCGCTTGTGCACGAACTGCTGCTCGATCTGGCGGAGCTGGACGGCGGACATGCGGGCGCGGTAGGCGGCGAGTTCGCGGGCTGCTTCTGCCTTGAGGCGAATCAGGAGGTCTTCGGGCACGCAGGTGGTGAGTGAGGCAAAGAGCTTTTCTTCGAGGACAGTGAGCTGGCGTTCGAGGTCTTCGAGATTGGGTAGCTGGACGAGGATTTCATCGGCAATGGTTTGAAGGCGGAAAGCGAGTGATTCGCAGGCTTCGGGGGCGATGGTGGCAGCGCTCAGGGCCTGGGCGGCGGTGCGGAGATGGTCGGCGATACGCTGGGATTCGAAGCCGGGGTCGGGTTCCGATTTTGCGGCAGGCGCGATGCCGATGGCGGCTTCTTTTTGCTGCTCAGCGGCTTCCATGATGGCCTGGGCGCACCAGGCGAGGCCGTTGACCTGGCGGACGCGACGGGAGCTGGTGCGCTGGCGGGCGTCGTATTTGTCGAAGGCTTCGTCGATGCCGCGGAGGACGATTTCGAGGGGGATTCCGGCTTCGCGCCAGGTCTCGATGAGCGCCCAGTCGAGGGTGCTGAGCAGCAGTAGCGATCCGCGGCGGCGCTGGAAGTGTTCTTCGATTTCGGTGAAGTAGTTGAAGTAGTTCTGATACCGTGTCATGAAATCGGCTTACTTTTTCCCGTGCTTGCTGGGGCGGGCGGGTTTACCGGACTTGTCGGGTTCGATCTGGTTGCGTTCGAAGACGATGCGGAGACCGTCGAGGGTGAGCATGTCGTCGATCTCGGAGATATAGCGGGAGTCTGCGGCGATGAGCGAGGCGAGTCCTCCGGTGGCGACGATTTTGAGTGTGCTTTTGCTGCTGCGTGTGCGTAGGGCTGATTTTTGGGAGGCTGCCTCGGAGTTTTGCGCCATCTCGGCGATCATGCGTTCGAGGATGCCGTCGACGAGGCCGATGTAGCCGTAGTAAAGGCCGCTCTGGATGTGGGTGACGGTGGTGGTGCCGATGACTTTGGCCGGGCGCTTGATGTCGACGCGGCCAAGGCGTGCGGCACGGGAGAACAGGGCGTCGGCGCTGATGCCGAGTCCGGGGGAGATGATGCCGCCGAGGTATTCGCCTTTGGCGGAGATGACGTCGAAGGTGGTGGCGGTGCCAAAGTCCACGACGATGAGGGGAGAGCCCTCTTTTTGAGCCGTTGCCCCGCCGTATTTTTCGTAGGCGGCTATGGCGTTGACAAGTCGGTCCGCGCCTAGTTCGGCGGGGTTATCTACGAGGACGGGCATGCCGGTCTTGATGCCGGGTTCGACGAAGAGCGGCTTGACGTGGAAGTAGCTTTCGCAGACCCGGAGCAGCGTGCTCTCAACGGGCGGTACGACCGAGGAAATAATGATGTGCTTGACCTGGCTGGTGGCGAGGCCGTGGAGATTGAAGAGGTTGACGAAGAGAACTCCGTACTCGTCGGCAGTCTGGGTACGGTGCGTGGAGACACGCCAGTGGGCTACGAGGCTTTCGGGGCCGTTGCCAGAATCGAGACGGTAGAGGCCTAGGACGGTGTTGGTGTTGCCTACGTCGAGTGCGAGGAGCATACGAGAAGCAGGTTAACAGATTGCTGGCTCGGACATCGCTGGACGTTCGTGCAATTGGGTCGGAGGAGAGCCGGTTGCTATTCGGGATTTGCGCCCCGTTGGGTGCATCGATCAGCGAGATCCCATCGAATCGAATCACCCTGTTTATAAATGGCATCATTGAGGCGGCCAAGTTGTGTGCGAGACTTGGTGTCTCCGATACTAACGATATGACGACTTCTGAGCGATGGATCAAGGCGATTGAAGAGGCATGTGCTGAACCGGACATGTCCTATTCCAACCAATTGATTACGAGGTTGCATTACTTGCTCTCTGAAGCGTTGGCTGACCGCCTCGGCCGCGCAGGAGGGCCGAACTTCCATTCATGGGCTGTTTGGGGCTCGCGGAAGGCAGGTGCGACTATTCGACAGGAGGATTTAGAGAGTGCAATCACTAATGCGACATTGACAGCGGGTGCAGTGGGCAGTGTGGTGGGTGTTTTAACAGCAGTGATTGCTGGCAATAGCGAGATTGTCTACCACGAACATATTCGGCTTGAGCCTTATATTCATGGTGCTATGCCGTTTATCGTACGACGCTGCGTGACCCAGAGAATGATGGCGTACGAAATCGGTGAGCAGTCTCTGGCTGTCGGAGACGACCTTCCAGGTGCCCCGGCGACCGCGGCAAGAAACTGGGCAAATATCGAGGAACGCATGCCTTACGTCTTTGCCTTGTTCCGGAAGTTTCACACTGCCCCGGAGGTTTTCTCGATGCCCTGCCGCGAGATGGAAATCATGGGGCTGGACAAGTCGGTGCACTTTTCAGACTGAAGATCATGGATCATGTCTGGCCGATTTTGTGGCGGAGCTGAGGAACTTCTTTTCGTGGAAATTGGGATTTAGTTTGCTGCTGCGCGGATGCCGCCGGTGGTGATGGTGATCAGGCCTGTTGCAGTGCGGACTTTCAGGAAGCCTTGTGGGTCCAGGCCGGCGGTGATGCCGGTGCAGGGTTGGGGGCCGTGAACTTCTACGCGGCGGTTGTTGACCCAGGTGCTGATGGCCTCTATGCGGCTGGGGATTTGCGACAGGGCTGTGTGGCGGTTTTGGGAGTGGAAGATTTTCAGTTCTGTATCGAGGGATTGGAGGATGGCTATCAGGAGTTGCTGACGGCTGGTGATGCGGCCTGTTTCGAGGTCAAGCGAGGTGGGTTCGGTGGAGAAGGCTTGTCCAGCGAGGCTGAGGGGGAATTGCTGCTGGTGGAGATTGATGCCGATGCCGATGACTACGCCTGTTACTTTGCCTGAATCGGTCTGGGCTTCGACGAGGATGCCGCCGGTTTTGCGGGGGCCGATGAGGAGGTCGTTGGGCCAGCGGAGGTCGGCGGTGAGGCCGGTGGCTTCAGTGATGGCGCTGTGAGCGGCGAGGCCAGCTAAAAGAGGTATCCAGACTAGTTCGGGGGCGGTTATTGCGGGTCGGAGAAGGACGCTTAAGTAGAGGCCCTGGCTCAGGGCAGAGTGCCATTGATGATCGCTGCGGCCGCGGCCCGCGGTTTGTTCATCGGCAATGTAGAAGCTGCCGTGCGGGGCGGCTTGTTTGATCTGAGCTAATGCGTGGGTGTTGGTGGATTCGATGGTGGCGAGGTGATGCATCTTGCCGCTGAAGGGGGTTCCGACGAGGGCGGTGTTGATCGTGTTGGGGTTTAGTTGGTCGGTTGGCATGGTTGGGTTCGGGCGGAGGGAGGTTTCCTTTGGATGGCTGATGGAAGGGCAAGGGCTAACAGCAGATTCCCTTCGGGAATGACAGCCAGAAAGGCAACTGCAAAGGCAAGGGCGACTGCAACAACTGTAAGGGCAACGGCAACTGTGGGTACGGCTGGTTAGCGTTTTTCTGCGGTGATGCGCATGCTGATGTCGGCGGCTTTGGCGGAGTGGGTTAGTGCTCCGACGGAGATGAAGTCTACGCCGGCGAGGGCGTAGGCGCGGATGTTTTCCAGGACGATGCCGCCGGAGGCCTCGGTGGGGATCCAGCTACCGGGTTTGTCGTTGGGCTTGTTGTTAGACTTGTCGCCGGATTTGTCGTTACTGGTGCTGGAGGCTTCGCGTTCTGCTACGAATTGCTTGATTCGTGAGACGGCGTCTTTTACTTCTTCGGGGGTCATGTTGTCGAGGAGCAGGGCTTCGGCGCCGTATTTCAGGGCGTCTTCGAGTTCCCTGGTGGAGCGGACTTCGATCTGGACGCGCATGCCGGGTTTGCGGTCGGCGAGGGCGCGGGTGAGGACTTGCTGGACTCCGCCGCCGAGGGAAATGTGGTTGTTTTTGATGAGGATTCCGTCGGAGAGGTCGAGGCGGTGATTGGTGCCTCCGCCGCAGAGGACGGCGTATTTATCCAATGCCCGTAGACCGGGGACGGTCTTGCGAGTGTCGAGAACGTGGGCCTTGGTACCCTGCAATTCGTCGGCGTATCGGCGCGTCAGGGTGGCGATGCCGCTGAGGTGCTGCATGAGGTTGAGGATGACTCGTTCGCAGCTCAGGAGGGCTCGGGCGTTGTGGCGAATGACGGCGAGGGATTGGCCGTCGCGGACGCGGACCCCGTCGAAGATCTCGGGGTGGCTGACTACTTCATAGCGGGTTTGCGCGGGCTGGCGCGGGTCGAGCTTGGCGAAGATTTCAAAGATGCGCGGGACGCAGCCGAGGCCTGCGACGATCATGTCCTGACGAGCGAGGATGGTGGCGGTGGCGCGCAGGTCGGGGTCGATGGTGAGGTTGGTGGTGGCGTCGCTGGCGGCTTTGTCTTCGATGAGCGCCTGTTCTAGCAGGGCTTCGATGCGGCGATTTTTCCAGTCCATGTTTGGAAACCTCTTCAGTCAGCTTTCAGCTTCTTGCTTTCAGCCCCTAGCTTATTGGTGGTGGACTTCGGTTTGCTTCATTGTGCAGGTAGTGCTTCGAGTGCTGCCTGGGCTTTGGTTAGTAGCTGGCGATTTTCGGATTCCTGCTTTTTGAGGCCTTCGACGATGTTGGCTGGGGCTTTGGCGAGGAAGGCTTCGTTGCCTAGCTGACGTTCTGCGGAGGCCAGGCCTTTTTCCAGTTTGGCGATTTCTTTGGTCAGGCGTTCGCGTTCTGCCGGGATGTCGATTTCGCGTTCGTAGATGACGCTTAGATCGAAGTGCGGAGTTGAGCGTTTGCCTGTGCTGTCGGGGATTTCTGAGACGAAGCTGAGTTCGCTCACCCTGGCCAGGCGCTCTACGATTGTGCTGTTCGCTGCGAAGGTTTGGTGCGTTCTGTCATCGGCGCGGATGAGGACAGGCGTACTGATCTTTTCTTCAACGCCGACCTCTTTGCGCAGGGCGCGTATTTCGACGATCAGGCTTTGAATCAGAACCATCTGAGAAATTGCGTCCTCGTTTTGAGCGCTGCCGATAGCTGTGGGATAGCTCGTCAAAGCGATGGACGTTGTTGGCGGATTTTCGTCGTAGATGGCGTGCCAAATCTCTTCTGTGAGGAAGGGCATGAAGGGCGATAGCAGGCGCAGGGATGCTTCGAAGACGCTTAGCAGTGTTGTCAGCGCGGATTTGGTTGCGGCTTTATCTGCTGTCTCGCTGAAGTCGAGACGGAGCTTGACGATTTCGAGATACCAGTCGCAGAAGCTACCCCAGAAGAATTGATAGATGGTGTTGGCTGCGTCGTCGTAGCGGTAGTTCGCTAGAGAGGCGTTTACTTCTGCTGCGGTCTTGTGGAGCTCGGCTACGATCCAGCGGGCTTCGAGTGGGGCGTCGTTGGCAGCGGTGGGCATGGAGCCGAGGGCTGCAGGATCGACGGTGATGCCGATCTCTGCGGCTCGGTCTACGTTCATGAAGAGGAAGCGGGCGGCGTTCCAGATCTTGTTGGCGAAGGCGCGGTAGCCTTCTGTTCTGGCTATGTTGAAGGCGATGTCGGTGCCGGGAGACGCCATCGAAGCGAGTGTGAAACGTACGGCATCTGTGCCGTATTGCTTGACGATTTCGATGGGGTCGATGACGTTGCCCTTGGTTTTGGACATCTTTTCGCGGTTGGCGTCGCGGACGAGGGCGTGGATGTAGACGTCTTTGAAGGGGACGCTACGAGCGAGGGTGCGTTCGCTGCCGTCGGCTTCGGGAACGTCTTTTGCGAACCAGCAGCCGAGCATGATCATGCGGGCTACCCAGAAGAAAAGGATGTCGAAGCCGGTGACTAACAGGCTGGTGGGATAGAAGGTCTGGAAGTCGATGCTGGGCTGGTTGTTTTTGAAGGGCCAGCCGAAGACTGAGATTGGGAGCAGTCCAGATGAGAACCAGGTGTCGAGGACGTCGGTTTCCTGGGTTAGTTCGGATTGGCCGCAGTGGGAACAGGCGGATGGGTCGGGCTGGCCGGATTTGGGAACGGTGATCTTGTGACAGGCGGCGCAGTGCCAGGCGGGGATGCGATGGCCCCACCAGAGCTGGCGGCTGATGCACCAGTCGTGGATGTTGGTCATCCAGTTGAGATAGGTCTTTTTGTACTGCTCGGGTGTGAACTTGACGTGGCCTTGCTCGACTACTTCGATAGCTCGGTCGGCGAGGGGTTGGATCTTGATGAACCACTGTGTGGAGAGACGCGGCTCGATGACGTCTTTGCTGCGGTCGCAACGGCCTATGGAGAGCTTGTGGTCGTGGATGGTTCCGAGGAGGCCTTCGGCGGCGAGGTCGTCGATGATGCGTTTGCGGGCTTCGTAGCGGTCGAGACCGGCGTATGCTCCGCCCTGCGCGTTGATGTGCGCGGTGTCGTCCATGATGTTGATGGACGGCAGCTGATGGCGCTGGCCCATGGCGAAGTCGTTGGGGTCGTGGGCGGGGGTGATCTTGACGGCTCCGGTGCCGAAGTCGCGGCTGACCCACTCGTCGAGGACGATGGGGATTTCGCGGCCTACCAACGGCAGCAAGAGCTTTTTACCGTGGAGGTGCAGGTAGCGCTCGTCCTCCGGGTGAATGGCTACGGCTACGTCGCCGAGCATGGTTTCGGGGCGGGTGGTGGCGACTGTTAAGTATTCTCCCTGGCTGCCGACGATGGGGTAGCGGATCTCCCAGAGTTTTCCCAGCGTTTCTTCGTGGACTACTTCGAGATCGCTGACGGCGGTCTGGCAGCCGGGGCACCAGTTGACGACGTAGGCTCCGCGATAGATGAGGTCTTGTTCGTAGAGGCGGACGAAGGCTTCGCGGACGGCTACGGAGAGATTTTCGTCCATGGTGAAGTATTCGCGCTGCCAGTCCACGGAGGCGCCGAGGCGCTTCATCTGGTCGAGGATGGCTCCGCCGTAGAGTTTTTTCCAGTCCCAGACGCGGGTCAGGAAGGCTTCGCGGCCCAGGGCTGTTCTTGAGGTGCCTTCGCTGGCGACTTGCTTTTCGACCATCATTTGCGTTGCGATACCGGCGTGGTCGGTGCCGGGAACCCAGAGGGTCGGGTCGCCCTTCATGCGGTGCCAGCGGGTGAGGATGTCCATCTCCGTCTGGTTGAGCATGTGGCCCATGTGGAGGCGGCCGGTTACGTTGGGCGGCGGCAGCAGGATGGTAAAGGGGGACCTATCGTCCAGGGAGCCGCCTTCGGCGCTGTCCGAGCCGGTAGTGGCTGGGGCCGGTTGGGCGAAGAGGTTTTCTTTGACCCAGTATTCGGCCCATTTATCTTCAATGGCGGTTGGGTCGTAGGCTTTGGGAAGGTCGTGTGGCATGGGTTCCGATTCAGGCCAGGGACGTCACTGACCCAACTTGTCAGAGTAACTGTTTGGCGGGGTGGGATCAAACTACTCTTGCGTTTTGGTGGGGGATTGGGTGGGGGTAATTGTGCTTTTTCTGGGGGTGGGAAGCAGATTCGCTTTGGGAATGACAGCCAGAAGGGCAAGGGATAAGGCAACGGCAAGTGCAACGGCTAACAGCAGATTCCCTTCGGGAATGACAGCCAGAAGGGCAAGTGCAACTACAACGGCGACTGCAACGGCAAGGGCAACTGCAATGGCTAAGGGCGAGAACGGCGTTCGGGGCTTCGGTTGGAACGTTATAGCGGTTGGAGGGCTGCTTTAAGGGTTTGCTGGTGAGGGTGTGGTGTTTGGGTTGAGCAGGGTTTGGATGTCGGTGACCAGGAGCTTGACTGAGTCGGTGAAGGCGGTGTCGCGGTTCTTCTTGCGGAATTTGAAGTCTACCTGCTCGACGAAGCCCCAGAGGGTGATGTGTGTCCTGGCATCGGCGACGCCGATGCGGATTTGGGGGACGGTGTTTGGCGGGTCTACGAAGCGGACGGCGAAGACGACATCGGCGTCGTTGGGATCGGCGACGAGTTCGTAGCGATTCCAGGCCTTCATGGCGGAGTAGAACTCTCCGTAAGCGCGCTCCGGGCCTCCGCTGTAAGCGTCGGGAAAGGCGGTGACGTCGCCGAGTTCGTAGGAGATGAAGGCTTTTTTGCCGTTGAGCAGCGGGGTCGGGATGGGAGCCTGGACGTTGTTAACTCCGGCGACGGCGGAGCTCTTCTTCGGCGTGGTGAACCGGATGGCCTGGGCCTGGGCGGTGAGACCGGCGATGAGCAAGAGGCTGGCGAGGAATTTCGAGAAGTGGGTAGGCATGTTTCTCTCCTGAACCGGAAACGGATGGGACCGCAAAGACTGTGGCCAGAAAGACTGTGGCCAGAGAGACTGGGACCGTAGAGACTGGCCGCGAACGGCTGTGTTGCTGGGCTATAGACGTGCCGGATCTTTGCTGGGACGCAGAGATGTTGTTCTGCACCCCATGTCTCGGAATCCAGACATGGGGTGCTCGGTGTTTTTAGTGGAAACGGCGGGGAATTATTTAGCTATAGTTACCAGCTTTTCTGCTGGGATGGATTTGGTTTCTGTGCTGTCCAAGTGCAGGTGGTCCTGGATCATGTTGGGTGGCAGGCGGCGAATCCACTGGTTGAGGGAGAAGTCGGCGTAGTAGCTGCTCTTGAAGAGTTCGAGGAAGATGAGGTCTTCGGTGCCGGTGTTTTCGATGTAATGGCCGGCTACGGCGGGGATGAAGCCTACGTCGTTGGCGTTGAAGGTCATAGTGCGGGCTTTGCCTGCGGAGGCGAAGACGGTCATGCGGCCGCTGCCTTGAATGTAGTACTGCCATTCGGAGGCCTGGGGGTGCCAGTGGAGTTCGCGAACGGCTCCGGGCTTGAGGGTGACGAGGGCGGAGGCGATGTTTTTGGAGGCTGGAAAGACGGAGGCATCGACGATGCGGGCGTCTCCGCCGGAGTTGGTTTCGGTGGGCTGCATGGCTTCCATGCGGAAGGTGTAGGAGACTTTGGATTCGACGGCTGAGCCACCGACGGCGCGTTTGTCGTCTTCAAGCGAGCCGGGGATGTGGCCGGGGAAGATGTATTCTTCGTCGTCGGGGAGCTTGGCGACTTGAGCGTCGGTGAGGTGCATGTTTTTGCGGATGATCTCTTTGGGCGTGTGTATGAGCCAGTCAGAAAGCAGGAAGGTCTGGTATTCGGAGAAGCTGCCTTCGTCGAAGACGAGGAGGAATTCGCAGCCGTCGGGGCCGAGGCCTTGAATCGAGTGCGGAAAGCCTGCGGGGAAGTACCAGAGATCGCCTTTGGCTACGTCGCCGATGAAGATGGTGCCGTCGGGGTTGAGGACGGTGACGCGGGCTGAGCCGTAGAGCATGAAGGCCCATTCGTTGGCGGTGTGCCAGTGGAGTTCGCGATAGCTGCCTGCGGTGAGGCGCATGTTGACGCCAGCGAGATCTTTGGAGATGGGCAGATCTTTTTCGGTGACCTGGCGGGTCCAGCCGCCGTCTTGTACGCGGCGATGCGAGAGGTCGAAGGAGTACCAGAAGGGTGAGACGTCGCCGTGATCTTCTTCGGGCGGGAGTTCGCTGCTGGGGTTCTGGTTGGCGATGGATTTGTTGATGGGGCCGGGGTTGCTGGCGGAGTGATTTTGTTCGCCTTTGCTGATCACGGTTTTGCTCTGGGCCATTGCGAATGGGGCGGCGAAGGCTCCGGCGCTTATGGCTGCGGCGGCTGCTCCGAGAAAGGAGCGGCGATTGAGTGGGTCATGGGTTGTTTCGGATGCCATTGAATTCTCCTTGCGCTTTTAATTCTATGAGCGCGTCTTAAGCTTTCCTTCATGATTAGAGGCTGCGCGATGTTATTTGTCCAAGCGTATGTTTGGAAGTCAGTGATTGGTTTTGGTTATAAGTGGATTTGGTTGTTTTTGTTGAGCGGTGGTGCGGGTTAGATTTGTTTTGGTTGGTGGGAGAAGCAGATTCCCTTCGGGAATGACAGACAGAACTGCAAGGGCAACTACAACTGCAAGGGCAGCGGCAAGGGCAACGGAGGAACCTGGGATTTTGTTATTTGGATTTGGCTTTTTTGCCTTCTTTTTTTGCTAAGGATAGGAGGTTGTTGAGGGCTGGGTTGTCGGCTGTGGTGCGCATGGCTATGGCGATCTGGGATTGGGCGGAGTTGGTGGGGAGGGCTTTGATTTTGAGTTCGCGGCGACGGCGGCGGGCAAGGGCCTGGGGGACGATGGCTACTCCGACACCGGCGGCGACGAGGGCAAGGGCGGTGTCCATTTCGGCGGTTTCCTGGACTACGTTGGGGCGGAATCCGGCGGTGGTGCAGATGCTGGTCCATGCGTCGTAGAACTCGGGGGCCCAGCGGCGTCCGTAGGCGACGAAGGGCTGGTCGTGGAAGTTGGCCAGTGCGATGGGTTTGACGCGGGCTAACGGGTGGGTGCGGGCCATGACGAGGACGAAGGGTTCGGTGTGGACGGGGGTCAGGGTTAGGCCGGGAATTTCGTTGGGCAGGCGGATGAAACCGGCGTCGAGAGTACCTTCCTGGAGCTCGCGAATCTGGTCGACGGTGCGGACGTTACGCAGGTCGAAGCTGACGGCGGGGTAGGTTTTGCGGAAGGCGGTGATGATGGCGGGGACGAGTTCGAGGGCGGCGGAGGCGACGAAACCGATGCGGAGATGACCGGCGTTTCCCTGGGCGATGCGCTGGGCGCGGGTGATGGCTTCGGAGGCGTTGCGCAGGAGGAGTTCGGCGTCGGAGAGGAAGGCTTCGCCTGCGGTGGTGAGGCTGACGGTGCGGCGGTTGCGATGGAGCAGGAGGACGTCCAGGTCGGCTTCTAGGGCCTGGATCTGTGCGCTCAGGGCGGGTTGGGAGAGATGGAGTTCGATTGCGGCCCGGCTGAAGCTGAGGGCGTGGGCCACGGCTACGAAGGATCGAAGTTGTTTTAGCTCCATTTCGATTGCTCCATTTAGGGCCACATCCCGGGCTCTCGGACGGGTTTACGGGGTGATCAGGCGGACTGTGGGGAAATAGGCCTGGTAGCGGCGGGCGTCGCGGGTGAGCAGGGATGCGGCCCGGAATGCTGCATGGGCTCCGATGAAAAAATCCGGTAGGACATTGGTTCTGGTGCCACCGTTGCGCCGGTATTGAAGAAAGGCCTTACCTGCCAGGAAAGCGACTTCGCGGGGAGTTTCTTCCATCGCCAGCCCCATGTCAGCAATGCTCTGCTCAACTTCCGCTATCGACTCGAATGAGATGGAGAGTTCTGCGTAGATGATGGGGTTAATGATAAGGGCGTGGATTTTGCCAAGATCAATCATTTGCGCGGCGGACCAGTTGAGCCAAGCGGAGTTGGCGTTCACCACGTCGAGCAGGACGTTGGTATCTACGACTACCATCAGTCGTTGCCACGCAGCAGCGCCATCAACTCATCTGTGTCCCACTTGATGCTGGCGGAGCCAATGGCAGATTGGAAGCGCCGCTCCCTGGGAGTCATGGCTTCGCCTTCTTTCACAAGTTCAATGCGGCCCCGATCGTTGACTTCGAATTCAACTTTGGAACCTGGCGTCATGGCTACAGAGTCACGGATGTGTTTCGGGATGGTGACTTGGCCTTTGCTGGTGATCGTTGTGCTCATGGTGCGGTCTCCGGTATTACTGTCTTTTTAATTGTAATACCGCGGATTTTCAATTGCGAATGGCGCGAATAATGAGTGCGATCAACAAAGCTAGAGCGCAGATTTCTGAAATAGCGGTATAGAGCAAAAACGCGGGAAGAGAGATGCCATGTACGTTGGGTTCTTTGTGAATGAGCGTAAGAACAACACCTAATGCGATGGGAAGAGCCGCTATAAAAAAGAGGTTTGCGATATTTGCCGGGCTCTCTTCGCGGTGGAAGTTCCGAAATGCGAGGACACATGCAACAACAATGCTGATCAGTCCGGCTAGAGCGATAAAGCTGGCTGTGCTCATGAACTTATAACTGATGTATTCAAGGGGCGAGACGGTCAGCATTAGCAAGGAGGCTATCGCAAGTGCAAGATAGAGCCGTCCTTGTCTACTCATAAGCCAGGATTTTACTGTAAGCGTTCGTTTGGGGATCGAAAGCGCTGCCTGCTTGCGAGGGTTGTTGCTCGGGATGTGAAGAGGAGGGAGTTGTTTGTCCCATCTGAACCGAG
The DNA here is from genome assembly GCF_025685655.1 of Acidicapsa ligni. Taxonomy (NCBI): domain Bacteria; kingdom Pseudomonadati; phylum Acidobacteriota; class Terriglobia; order Terriglobales; family Acidobacteriaceae; genus Acidicapsa; species Acidicapsa ligni. Next base: position 553,047 of record NZ_JAGSYG010000001.1, read on the forward strand.
CGATGAGACTGCTCGGCGCAGATGGGGCACCCACTTTGGGTGATTCTAGTGGAAAGGCTTTAGTTGTTGGTGGCTAGTTGGCGGAGGACGTATTGGAGGATGCCGCCGTTTTCGAAGTAGGCGATTTCCTGGGGGGTGTCGATGCGGACTTTTGTGGAAATTGCTTTTACTGTGCCGTCTGGTCTTGTGGCTAGAACTGTCAGGGTTTTGCCGCTTTCGAACTTGGTGTCGAGCATGGCTTTTAGGCCGGGGAAGCTGTAGATTTCTTCGCCGGTTAGGCCGAGGGATTCTACGGTTTCGCCGGGTTCGAATTGCAGGGGGAGAATGCCCATGCCGACGAGGTTGGAGCGGTGGATGCGTTCGAAGGACTCGGCGATTACGGCGCGGACGCCCAGCAGTTTCGGCCCCTTGGCTGCCCAGTCGCGGGAGCTGCCTGAGCCATATTCCTTGCCTGCGAGGATGACGAGCGGGATGTTGCGTTCGGCGTAGGCGACGCTGGCGTCGTAGATCGAGGTTACGGTGCCTTCGGGGAGTAGACGGGTTACGCCGCCTTCGGTACCGGGGGCAAGGCGATTGCGAAGCCTAACGTTCGCGAACGTTCCACGGACCATGACTTCGTGATTACCGCGGCGGGAGCCGTAGCTGTTGAAGTCAGCCGGTTTAACGCCGTGATCTGTGAGGTATTTGCCGGCTGGTCCGTTGGCTTTGATGCTGCCTGCGGGCGAGATGTGGTCGGTGGTGACGGAGTCGCCGAGGATGGCCAGGACACGGGCTCCCTGGATGTCTTCGACGGGCGCGGGCGTTGGTGTGATGCCTTCAAAGTAGGGAGCTTTGCGGATGTAGGTGGAGTCGGGCTCCCATTCGTAGGTGTCGCCGTCGGGGAAGCGCAGTCCCTGCCAGTTATTGTCGCCGAGGGTGACGGTGGAGTATTCGCGGGTGAAGCCTTCGCTGGTGACGCCGAGGGTGATGGATTCTGAGACTTCCTGCTGGGAGGGCCAGATGTCTTTGAGGAAGACGGGCTGGCCGTTGGAGTCTGCGCCGAGTGGATCTTTGTCGAAGTTGTGGTCGATGCGTCCGGCGATGGCGTAGGCGACGACCAGCGGCGGGGACATGAGGTAGTTGGCGCGGACATCTACGTTGACGCGGCCCTCGAAGTTACGGTTGCCGCTGAGGACGCTGACGGCTACGAGGCCGTGTTCATTGATGCTGTCGGAGACGTCGGCAGGAAGTGGGCCGGAATTACCGATGCAGGTGGTGCAGCCGTAGCCGACGACGTTGAAGCGGAGCTTTTCGAGGTAGGGGAGCAGGCCGGACTTCTGGTAGTAGTCGGTGACTACGCGGGAGCCGGGGGCGAGCGATGTTTTGACCCACGGTGGGACGGTGAGGCCTTTTTCTACTGCCTTTTTGGCTAACAGTCCGGCGGCGATCATGACCGAGGGATTTGAGGTGTTGGTGCAACTGGTGATGGCGGCGATGACGATGGAGCCGTGGTCGAGGTAGTCGTCGGGGTTGATGCCGAATCTTCCTTTAACCGTGTTGCCTTCGCTCTGGCTGACGGATTGCGGGAATCCGCGATCGAGGCCTTCGTTGGCTCCGGCGGCTAATTGAGGGACTAGTTCCCTGTCCTGAACGGCGGTGGCGGCGGACCAGCGAAGAGCAGCGCGTTCGCCGAGAGGCTTGGCCGAGTTGCCGAGCAGGGATGGCAGTTGCTGGAGGAAGCTGGAACCGGCGTCGGAGAGCAGGAGTCGATCCTGGGGACGCTTGGGCCCGGCGATGCTGGGCTGGACGGTGGCGAGATCGAGGGATAGGGTCTGGGTGTATTCGGCTTCCGGGGAGTCGGCGGTGTGGAAGAGCCCTTGCGCCTTGTAGTAGTCGGCGACGAGGGCGATTTGCTCTGCGTTGCGGCCGGTGAGGCGGAGGTAGCGGAGGGTTTCTTCATCGACGGGGAAGATGCCGCAGGTGGCGCCGTATTCGGGGGCCATGTTGCTGATGGTGGCGCGGTCGGCGAGGGGCAGTTCGGCGATGCCGGGGCCGTAGAACTCGACGAATTTGCCGACGACGCCGAGCTTGCGCAGGGCTTCGGTGACGGTGAGGACCAGGTCGGTGGCGGTGGCTCCTTCGCGGAGCTTGCCGGTTAGTTTGTAGCCGACAACCTGGGGGATCAACATGCTGACGGGCTGGCCGAGCATGGCTGCTTCGGCTTCGATGCCGCCTACTCCCCAGCCGAGGACGCCGAGGCCGTTGATCATGGTGGTGTGAGAGTCGGTGCCGACGAGGGTATCCGGGTACGCGACGGTTTCACTGGTGCCGTCATTCGTGAAGACTACGCGGGCGAGGTATTCGAGGTTGACCTGGTGGCAGATGCCCATACCGGGAGGTACGGCAGAGAAGTTGCGAAAGGCGGTCTGTCCCCATTTCAGGAAGGCGTAGCGCTCGCGGTTGCGCTGGAATTCGAGCAGCGCGTTGGCGTCGTAGGCGCCGGGCGAGCCAAATTCATCGACCTGGACGGAGTGGTCGATGACCAGTTCGGCGGGCTGGAGGGGATTGATTTTTTCGGGGTCGCCGCCGAGGGTCTTCATGGCGTCGCGCATGGCGGCGAGATCGACGATGGCGGGGACGCCGGTGAAGTCCTGCATGAGGACGCGAGCGGGCATGTAGGCGATTTCGCGGCTGGGCTCGGCTTCGGCCTTCCAGGTGGCGAGGAAGCAGATGTCTGCGGCGGTGACGTTGACTCCATCTTCGCGGCGGACGAGGTTTTCGAGCAGGATTTTGAGGCTGAAGGGCAGACGGGCGAGGTTGAAGCCCTGTTCCTGGAGCGCGGGTAGGCGGTAGTAGACGTATTCGCGGTTGCCGGAGGTTAGTTTTGACCGGCTATTGAACGTGTTCATCGGAATCTGGCCTTTCTGGCTTGGGTGCGGATGATCAGGGCCGCGCAAGCTACCTCGATCGATGCCGGGGTCTTCACGGTCTGGATCGGGGAAAGCTCTTTGCGAGATAAAGATACGCAGGCGAAGTGCTATCAGTAAAGGCGGGTGCCGCCACGGTCGGCGCGGCCGTAGATGAATCGCTTCGGACGACGGGTGGGGGACGGTGAGGAGCGAGGATTCGGGATGAAGATCGGCGCGGTCATGGCGTTTAATTTCGAACGCTACGATTTTAAGGCATTTTGCGGAGGGTTGGGGGCGCTCTTTTGGATGGATGGGGTGCTTGGCTTGGGGGATTTGTTATTTTTTGCTGGGCGGTGGAGGGAAGGGTCGGGCAACGGCAAGGGCTAGCAGCAGATTCCCTGCGGGAATGACAGACAGAAAGGCAAGGGCAACTGCAACTGCAACAGAAAGGCAAGTGCAGCAACAAGGGCTGCTGCACTTGCTTAGGTGAGTTTTGTTTTGATTTAGCGGGTGTTGTATTGGAAGCGGAAGCGGAGTTGGAGGTAGGGGCCGTGGAATTCTCGGGGGAGTGGGGGGAAGTCGGCACCTTCGAGTGCTCCCCAGGCGGCGCGATCGAGTGCTACGTCGCCGGAGCGGCCGGTGAGCAGCATGGCGTGGGGCTGGAGGCGTCCGTTGGGAAGGATGGTGAAGACGATCTCTACTTCGCCGCGTTTGTTGATGGGAGGATTGACTTCTTCGGGGATGAGCGGGTCCCAGGTGCGATAGGTTTCGCGAATGACGCGCTGCATGTAGGGGCCGAAATTGACGCCTTGTGTGTCGGAGAGGATTTCCGCGCCGCCGTCTGCTCCGGAGTGCTGGTTGAGCGATCCGCCTTGCATGCCGGTGCCGCTGGAGCCGGCGTTGGCGGAGTTGCGCATGGCCTGGCGGAGCTGGTCGGCGGGGTTTTGTGAGCCGAGATTGAAGTTAGGCCTGGCGGGTACCGGCGATGGGCGCGGAGTATCGAGCGCGATCTGCGGGTTCGGCGTGGGGGCGGCGGCTGAGGGCGGCAGCGGTGCTGGCTGCTGCTGCTGGGGAACCTGGGCGACCTGAGGCTGCGGCGGGGCCTGCGTCTGAGACTCGGCTGGCCTGGGGGCAGGCGGCGTGATTTTGGGGCGCGCGTTTTCAGCGGCTTTCAGAGCGTCGAGGGTCTTTTTGTCGACTATTTTTTCGCTTTGTTTCAGTGGCGGAAGCTTGGGTTTGGACTTCTGCAACTGTTTCAGAGCGTCGGGCATTTCGTCGAGGTAGGTGAGGTCTTTGCGCTGTTTGATGGCGTCAAAGGGATCGAGTACCTGCGGCTGATGGAAGACGTAGCGGGGAATCCAGGTGAGGGCCGAGAAAAAAAGAATATGGGCGATGATGGAGAGCCAGATGCCTTCGCGGATGCGTTGCCAGCGCCGTTCATCTTCGTATTGCGAGATTTTCTCTAAAAGTTCATGACTGTCGTAGTCGATGTAGCGGGAGGTGGAGCGTCCGCGCATGGTCGGCTGCTCGGAAGCGCCCTCGGTTTCCGTTGCTTCCCGGGTTTCCGGAGAAAATACGGGGGTAACGCTTGATTCATCAGGCGTAGGGGTGTTCGGATTGATTGGCGTTTGGCTGGCTGGCATTGGGTAAGGTTTGGCGGCTGGATTCGCGGGCCGTCCGTCTCTGCTTAGGCTCTCGGATATGAGTTGCTTTTTATTCTCTCATTCTCTTGGTTAGACGGCCATACCGATACCGGTCGTAATATGCCGTGGCAAAAGAGCTGCGCGTCATAAAATAGAGCCTGAACTCGATCGAACCTGTGGTGTCGCGCACACCCCTTCCTCTCTTAGACGTATCCAATGCAATGAAGTTGCTCTGGGCAAGAAGTTCCCTGCTCGGGTGGTTGGTTCTCGGAGCCAGATAGGAATTTGATTTGAAACATTTTTTTGTAACGTTGATGGCCAAGTGGCATTTGCTGATCATGCCGGCCCTGTTGAAGCTGGGTTTTTGGGGCGTGGGGCTGGTGGCCATTATCGACACGTCGAGCCTGCCGGTGCCGATGGATGCACTGCTGGCGTTGCTGGTGTGGCAGGACAAAGGCCATTTTTGGATCTACTGCCTGGTGGCTTCGGTAGGGTCGGCGATTGGCGGCCTGGTGCCGTATGGGCTGGGGCGGGCGGGCGGAGAGATTTTTCTGCTGAAGCGGGTGAACCGGGAGCGGTTTGAGGCGATGCGGAAGCGGTTTGAGAAGCAGGAGTTTCTCGCGGTGATGGTGCCGAGCATGTTGCCTCCGCCTACGCCGTGGAAGGCTTTTGTGTTTGCCGCGGGCGTGTTCGAGATGCGGATCGTGCCGTTTATGGCTGCGGTGTTTGCGGGGCGGCTGGTGCGGTGGCTGGTGCTTTCCTGGCTGGTGATGAAGCTGGGACCGACTGCTGTAGATTCCGTGGCGAATGTGGTGAAGGAGCATCTTGCGCTGTTTCTGGGGGCGTTGGTGCTGGTTTTTGTGGGGATTGGGGTTTGGGTGGTGCTTCGGCGGCGGAGGAGTGGGGAGTTGGTGGGGTAGGTTTCTTGGGGATGCTTTGGGGGGATGGGCTGCCAGGGTACGGGCAACGGCGGAAGAAGAAGCAGATTCCCTTCGGGAATGACAGACAGAACTGCAAGGGCAACTGCAACAGCCAGGGCAAGGGCCTGCAACTGCAAAGACAAGGGCAACTGCAACTGCAACAGCTTAGTTTTTAGATTATGGGAGCAGGATTTGGATTGGGGAGCCGTCTTCCAGGGTGGTGACTTGGTTGGGGATTACTGCGTAGCAGTTGGAGCGGGCGAAGGCTGCTATGTCTCCGGAGCCTTGCCAGGGGATTAGGCGGACTTGCGGGGCTGATGCCGATTGGTTCAATAAAAAATCACAATTTGCCGGAAGGAAACGGGTTAGGCCTGGTTTCCCTTTCCAGTTGCCTGCCAGTTGAGCGAGGGCGAAGCGGGGTTGTGGGCTGACGTCGTTCGACAGGGCTGCCAGCAGAGGTGTGGCGAAGAGTTGGAAGGTGGCGGCGCTGGAGATGGGGTTACCGGGCAGGGCGAAGAATGGGAGCGGTTCGCGGCCGTGGCGGGGGAGCTGGCCGAAGGCTATGGGTTTGCCGGGTTGAATGGCTACTCCGCGGAAGAAAAAACGGGCTCGGGCGCGGGTGAGCGCTCCTTCTACGAGGTCGAAGCGGCCTGCGGAGATGCCTCCGGTGATGAGGAAGAGATCGGCGTCGATTTTTGAGGAGAGTGCCTGCGCGACGGCTACGTCGGTGGCGGATTCCTGGTCGGGCGCGGTGGGCAAGACGATGGGCTCGGCTCCGGCGGCGGTGACGAGGGCGGCAAGCATGGGGGAGTTGGAGTTGCGGATCTGGCTGGGGCCGGGAATGGATGCGATGGGGACTAATTCGTCGCCGGTGGAGAGGATGACGACGCGGGGGCGAGGAACGACGGCTAGTCTGGCGTAGCCGCATTGGGCGGCCATAGCGATATGCGGCGCGCCGATGCGGATGCCGGGCGGGATGAGCATGTCTCCGGCGCGGGCTTCGGCGGCCTGGGGAACGATGTTTTCTCCGGGCTGGAGGGTGCGGGGTGCGGCCAGGCGGACGAGATTTGACGCGGGTTCGGGAGAGCGCTCGGCGTACTCGACCATGAAGACGGCGTCTGCTCCGGCGGGGACGGGTGCGCCGGTCATGATTTCCCAGAGTTCACCGGGGGCGATGGCTTTGGTCGGGGCTTCACCGGCACGGATCTGGCCTGCGAGATATAAGAACTGGTTGGCGCTGGCTTCGGCGGCACGGCAGGCGAAGCCGTCCCTGGTGGAGCGGGGAAAAGGAGGCTGATCGCGGTCGGCTCGGATTTCCTGGGCGAGGACGCGGCCGGGTGCGGCGTCGAGGGGGACGAGTTCTGGCGGGCGGGAGAGTTTTTTGGTGGAGTTGGCGCGGGTCTGGATGAAGCGCTGTACCTGCTCGGCTGCTTCCTGGTAGGTGAGGAGCGGGGTCGGCATGGATTCGATTGTAGTGCGTGGGTGAGGGGTGTGGGTGAAGCAGATTCCCTTCGGGAATGGCAGGCAGAACTGCAAGGGCAAAAGCAACTGCAACGGCTAACAGCAGATTCCCTGCGGGAATGACAGACAGAAAAGCGAGGGCAACTACAACTGCAAGGGCACAATCAGAGGGTGGGTGGGCGACCGGTGGTTTATCGAAACAACCGGTCGCTGTTGGTTTACTTCTTTGGGGCTTTGTAGGTGGATTTTACTTTGGTGTTGGTTTCCTGGAGGATTGCCTTGGCTTCGGCGGCAAATTGTCCATTGGGGGCTAGGTCGAGGTATTTCTGGTAGGCCTCGAGGCAGCCTGGGGGTGCGATATAGGCGCCGGACTTGGCGTCTACGGTGATTTTTCCGGCGAGAGCCTGGCCCTTGAGGTAGTAGAGGATCGGGTTGTTGGGATCGACTGCGATTGCCTTGTCGGCTGCGGCGGCCTGGCCGTCGGCGTTGCCGGTCTGCGAGAAGACTACGGCTTCGTTAGTGAGGTAGAAGCCGGCCTTGGGAGGATTGATCTTGGCGGCCTGATCGTATTCGCTGGTGGCGTCGTCAGGCTTGTTGTTGCGGGCGTAGACTTCGCCGAGCGCGGAGTGAGCGCCGCCCTGGAGTTCGGGGCTGGGCTTTTTGGAGGCGGTGTCGAGCTCGATGACTTTCTTGAGAGAGGTGGTGGCGTCGTCCCACTTCTTGAGGCCGATCTGAGCGAGACCCAGTTCATACCAGAGCAGGGTCGCGTCGGGCTTGGCTGCGACGTCTTTGGCCATGAGCTCTTCGGCGACATCGTATTTCTTGTCGTGATTGGCGGTGCGGGCAGCGGTGAGATCGGCGTTGAGGTTCTTGATGACGGCGTTGGCGCTCATCACTTCAGAGTTCTTTTTGCGGAACTCTTCAACCTGCTTGCGCTGCTCGGGGGTCATTTTGTCGAGATATTCCTTGCGGGACATGTCGTCGTCCAGGGCGAGGTCCTGTCCGGCGACGATCTTGACGTTGGTAATTTCATCGACGAATTTGTCGGCGGGAGTCTCGGGAAGGCGCAGGATGAGGGAGTAAGAGCCGGGGGCGATGCCGGTGCCGGTAAAGGTGCCGTCCGCGCCGACGGGGAAGGTGTATTTCGCGGTTTTACCGCCGTCCTGCGAGAGGCTTACGTTGCCGGCTGTTTTCACGATGCCGGTGGGGTCGGTGACTTTGCCGTGGATCTTGCCGGTGGTGTCCTGGGCGACGGCGGCCATTGAAATTGAGAGCAGGGCGGCTGCACCGAGCGAAAGTAGCGAATTGAGCTTCATCTTTTTCTCCTTGAAGAGCCGGACGGCGGGGTGGAGTGCTGGTTGCTGTGCGTGAAGACCGCCGCTGGTCACTTCGATTTCTAGTTGTTCAAACTTCGTGATTCGTTCCCGGAAGATACGCATGCTGCGCGTAGGGGATGGGATCGGGTACGCCGACTGCGGCAAATGCGCGCAGGCGCAAGACGCAACTTTCACAGGTACCGCAAGCATTCTGCTCTTCCCTGTAGCAGGACCACGTTAAATCCAAAGGCGCATTGCGTTCAAGGCCAAGGCGGATAATCTCGGCTTTGCTGCTGGCGATGAGGGGTGTGAGTACCTGAATTCCCTCGTCAGTATTGCCATCGCGGGTGCCGGTGTTGATGAGCTGCTGGAAGGCTGCGTAGTAGGCCGGGCGGCAGTCGGGATAGCCGGAGCTGTCCTGCTCGACGGCGCCGATGTAGATGCGGGTGGCTCCGATGACCTCGGCCCAGCTTACTGCGGCGGATAGGAAATGGGCGTTGCGGAATGGGACGTAGGTGACGGGAATGTGTTCTCCGATAGCTTCGGAGGGACCGGCGTCGGGAACGGCTATGTCTGTGTCGGTGAGGGCGGAGCCGCCGATCTGGCGGAAAAGATCGATTTTGAGGTGGAGGAAGTCGCGGAGTTTGAGGCGATGGGCGACGGCGCGGGCGGCTTCAAATTCGCGAGCCTCGGTGCGCTGGCCGTAGCTGAAATGGACGGCGTAGGCTTCGGTCTCGCGTGAGGCGATGGCGGCGGTGACGCAGCTATCCATGCCGCCGGAGAGGCAGATTACGGATTTGCGACGATGTTCTAACTGGCTCATATCGTTCACGAAGTTCTATGGTAGCGCGTGTGTGTGGGGCTGGGTGTATCGGGTTGGGCAGTCGTCGCAGAGTGTGGAACTGTTGTTGGGGGTGGATTCTCTTTGGTTGGGGGGAGAAGCAGATTCCCTTCGGGAATGACAGACAGAACGGCAAGGGCAACAGCAAGGGCAGCGGCAACAGCAAGGGCAACTGCAAATGCTAACAGCAGATTCCCTTCGGGAATGACAGACAGAAAGGCAAGGGCAACTGCAAAGGCAAGGGCAACAGCAAAAGCTAGGGCAACTACAACTACAACTGCAACGGTGTATGGTGCCTGGGGATCGTTCAGGGGTTGTGCTCTTGACGTTGTACTATGAGGAAACGCTGGCTGTATGGGTGTTTGCGAATGTGTCGCGTGGATTGCATCTTCTAATTCCGGCGAGTTACTTCCCTTCTTATGCTTGAAGACAATCAGAAAAATACGATTATTCGTGCGGCTGTCTCTGAGGATGTGCCGTTGATCCTGGAGTTTATTCGGGCGCTGGCGGTGTATGAGCGTGAGCCGGATGCTGTTACTGCGACTGAGGCAGATTTGCTGCGCGATGGGTTTGGTGCTGAGCCTTACTTTCACTGCCTGATTGCGGAGCGGGATGGCAGGGCGGCGGGGTTTGCGTTTTACTTTTTCAACTACTCGACGTGGACGGGACGGCCTGGGTTGTATCTCGAGGATTTGTTTGTGAATCCGGAGTTTCGCGGGATGGGGATCGGCAAGGCTTTACTGGCGCGGGTGGCGGCGATTGCGGTGGAGAAGAATTGTCCGCGATTGCAGTGGGAAGTGTTGGATTGGAATACTTCAGCGGTGGATTTTTATGCTTCGCTGGGAGCGGGTTTTCTGGATGAGTGGCGGAATGTTCGCATGACGGGTGAAGCCCTGGCCAAGCTGGCTGCGATGGATGTTTTCAAGGAGCAGGATTGAGTTTGGGATTGAAGAAGATTCGAGTTATTGGCGGCGGCCTGGCTGGGCCTGAGGCTGCGCTTACGGCTGCTGCGCTGGGTTGCGAGGTTGAGCTGTACGAGATGCGGCGGATGGTGGATGGCAGGCCGCTGCTGACTCCGGCACACCAGACTACGGAGTTTGGCGAGTTAGTGTGTTCTAACTCGCTGAAGAGTGAGTCGCCGAATACTGCTCCGTGGCTGTTGAAGCAGGAGATGCGTCGAGCCGGATCGAAGTTGATTGCGCTGGCGGATGCTACGGCGGTGCCAGCGGGTCATGCGCTGGCGGTAGATCGGGTGGAGTTTTCGCGCTTGATTGCTGAGGCTATCGATGCGGAGCCGCGAATCAAAGTTATTCGCGAGGAAGTTACCGAGTTAGGCGAAGACCCGGATGTATTGACGATTGTGGCTTCAGGGCCACTTACTTCGGATGCTTTGAGCAAGGATATTGCGCGGCTTACAGGTGCAGAGCATCTGGCGTTTTATGATTCGATTTCGCCGATTGTGGATGCGGAAACGATTGATATGGATCGCGTGTACTTCGCTGCCCGATGGGACAAGGGGACGGCGGATTACATCAACTGCCCGATGACGCGCGAGGAGTATGACGTCTTTCTGAATGCGCTTGTTACCGCTGAGGCCGCGGAGGCTAAAGAGTGGGAAAAGGCTGAGTATTTTGAAGGGTGCTTGCCGATAGAAATACTTGCGCGAAGGGGGCCGGATACGTTGCGATTTGGGCCGATGAAACCGGTGGGTCTGCGCGATCCGCGTACGGGGAAGACTCCGTGGGCGGTGGTGCAGTTACGCAAGGAAAATCTGCGTGCGGATAGTTATAACTTAGTTGGATTTCAGAATCACTTGAAGTATGGCGAGCAGGCCAAGGTGTTGCGGCTGATTCCGGGGTTAGAGAATGCGAAGTTTCTGCGCTATGGGCAGATTCATCGCAACACGTATATCTCATCGCCGCAGGTGCTGGATGACAGGCTGCGCATGAAGACGCGGCCCGACCTATTTTTTGCGGGGCAGATTTCGGGTGTTGAGGGATATACGGAATCGATCGCTTCGGGGCTGCTGGCGGGGTTATATGCGGCGGCGATTGCGCATGGGCAGGAGCCGGTGGCTACTCCGCGACAGACGGCACTGGGGTCGCTGGTGAATTACATTACGAGGGCAGATTCAAAGCAGTTTCAACCGGCCAATATTACGTTTGACCTACTGGTGCCGCTGGAAGAAGAGACGCGCAAGAAGGTGCGGGACAAGAAGGAACGGCACCGGATGGTGTGTGAGCGGGCGCTGGAGGCTTTTGATGGCTGGTGGGCTGAGTTCAAGACCCAGGAGTCCTTATGGAGAATTCTCTTGCAGGAACGCTGATTGCCGAGCTGTGTGATGGGCGAACGGATCGAGTGATCGATCTGATTGGCCTTGGGATCGGTGCGGATGCGGTGGATGCGGATGGTGTTCCGCTGATGCGGCGATGCGCTTACTTTGGGGATGTGAGCGCTGTTCGATACCTGGTGGAGCATGGCGCTTCGCCGGAGTTGCTTGGGGATAATTTCGATCTGGATAGCGCTGCTTTTCATGGGCATTGGCAGCTTTGCCGATTTTTGATTGAGTGCGGTGCGGATGTGAATAAGCGACAAGCGGAGTCGGATGAGACTCCGCTGCATGCGGCGCTTTGTACGACGGAGCGGGAGGCGCATGACCGGGTGTTGAGCGTGTTGCTAGCTGCGGGAGCTGATCCGAATTGTAAGACGAAGCCAGATGCGGAGACGGGCGGTTTTATGCGGGATTGCCGGACTAAGGGTGAGACTCCGCTGCACAGGGCTGCGGCGTTTGGGACTGAAGGAACGATCCAGATGTTGCTGGATGCCGGAGCGCAGATCGATGCGAAGGACATGCATGGGGATTCTCCGTTGAGCTGGGGTAGCTGGTATTTGCGGCCGACGCCGATTTTGCGGATGCTTTGTTATGGGCCTTATCGGATTCATCCGCGGAACGGGTCGATGCGGGAGAATTTGTTGGGGGATCCGCATCGTTGAGGTTTTGGGGTGGGGTGCCCAGTGAAGCAGATTCCCTTCGGGAATGACAGACAGAACGGCAACTACAGATTTGTTTGGGCTGGGATGATGTTGGAGTACTGGGATTATTTGGGTTTGTGTTAGGCTGGCGGCGAGAAACTTATGAGTGCTTACACTGCAATCGACGCGATTAGTCCTGCTATTCAGAGGACCAGGGACTTTATGTTCCGGCCTTTCAAGCTGGGTCGGTTTTTGAAGTTAGCGCTGGTGGCTACGCTGACGGAGGGCGCGTTTGCGAGCGTCAGTTCTCCGGGCTTTCCTGGTTCGCCTGGAGGCAAGATACCGGAGTTTCCTGCGCCACATTTGTCTTTGCCCTCAATGTTCATGGTGCTTTGCGTGGTGGCGGCTGTGCTGCTGGTCGTCGTTCCTATCTTGATTTTTGTGAGTTATCTGCTGTTGCGGCTGCGCTTTGCGTTCTTTGATTGCGTGCTGTTTGAGCAGGACCAGATTGGACCGGCGTGGGGGCGATATCATGAGCAGGCTTTGCGCTATCTTTGGCTGTCGCTGGGCATTGCGGTGGGGTTCTGGGTTGTGATGGTGTTGGGTGCCGGGGCTGCGTTGTGGAAGTATCGGGCGCTGTTGCAATCGCTGTTTCATGGTGGGACGAAGCAGTGGGCGGATTTTCTGCCGCTCTTCGGGATAGCTTTGCTGCTCTTCTTTTTCGTGGCCTTGTTTGGGTTGGTTGTGGACTCGACACTCAACTATTTTGTTTTGCCGCATATGGCGCTGGAGGATGCTACGGCGTGGCAGGCAATTCATGATGTGTGGTCGGAAATGAAGGCAGAGCCGTTGCAGTTTGCGCTCTTTTTGATCATGCGACTTATATTGCCGCTGGTTGCCGGGGTCATCGGCGCAATTGCGGTGTTCATCCCCATACTGCTTGTCGCGGGGATTCTTGTGGTGATCGGCTTTGCGCTGCATGCGGTTTCGCAGGCGGTGATGATCGGGTACATTATCGTTGCGGGGGCGGCTTTTCTTGCGCTGCTTGTATGCGCAATGATTGGCGTAGGCGGGACGATTGGGACGTTTATGCGGAACTATGCGTTGCTGTTTTATGGTGGCCGCTATCCTGAATTGGCGCGGGTTTTGTGGCCTTTGCCTTCGTTGCCTTCTGCGCCGATGATGCCAGGCGCAGGGTACCCGACTGGGTCTTTTTAGCGCATGGCCAGTTTCAAACGCAGTGTGCTGGTCTCTGTTCTGTTTACTTTGTTTGGTGGGCCGGGAATCATCCTGGTGTATCTGCCGTGGGTGATTACTCGCTTTCGTGTGCCTGCTTTACTTACGGAATGGCAGCGGGTTGTTGCGGCTGCGCTTATTGTCGCGGGATTACTTCCGCTGCTGGACTCCATTGTGCGGTTTGTGCGGGTGGGACGTGGAACGCTGATGCCTAATGTTCCCACGGAGCGCCTTGTCGTTACGGGGCTCTATCGCTATGTGCGGAACCCTATGTATGTTGGGGATCTGATGGTGCTGGCGGGTGAGGCTTTATTGTTTCAGAGCTTGTGGATGGTGGGGTATGCGGTGTTTGTGTGGGCAGTGCTGGAGGTGTTTATCCGGCGGTACGAGGAGCCTACTTTGCGGCGGCGGCATGGGGCGGAATATGTCGATTATTGTGGGCGGGTGCGGCGTTGGTGGCCGCGGATGAGTGCCGATTCTATTTAGAGATATTCAAGAGGGCTTGTCGGTGCGGAGCCCAGGTCTCAGGGGCGAGACCTGGACTCAGGGGCGAGACTTGGACTCCGCATTGGTTGTTTGGTGAAGCTATTTTTTCTTGGGTTTTCTGGCGCGGATTTTGAACCAGATTGGGGTGCCTTCAAAGCCGAAGGCGGCGCGGATCTGGTTTTCTAAGAAGCGTTCGAAGGCGAAGTGAAGTTTGATGTTGCGGTCGGTGAAGAGGACGAAGGTCGGTGGGGCTACCGCGGCCTGGGTCATGTAGAAGATGCGGATGCGCTTGTTCATCGGAACCGGGGCGCGCTGGAAGTCGACCTTATCGAGGAAGCGGTTCATCTGGCCGGTGGTGACGCGCTTGCGGCGCAGGGCGGCAATACGCTTGATTTCCTTGAGGACTTTGTCGAGGTTGGTGCCCTGGGATGCGGACAGGAAAAGTATCGGCGCGTAGTCGAGATACTTGAGGGCGTGACGTACCTGCTCTTCGTAGGCGAGCTTGTCGGCGGGGGCTTTGCCGTCGGTGCGGTGGGTGGTGACGAGATCCCACTTGTTGATGAGGATGATGACGGAGCGGCCGCTTTCGTGGGCGTATCCGCCAATGTGCGCGTCGCTGGCGGTGACGCCTTCGGTCGCGTCGATCATGAGCAGGGCTACGTCGCAGGATTCGAGATGGCGGCGGGCCATGACGACGGAGAGCTTCTCGGCCATCAGATGGGTTTTGCCCTTGCGGCGGATTCCGGCGGTGTCGATGAGGCGCAGGCGTTCGCCGTTGACTTCAATGACTTCATCGACGGCATCGCGGGTGGTTCCGGCGATGGGCGAAACGATGGCGCGGTCGCTGCCGGTGAGAGCATTCAACAGGGTGGATTTGCCGACGTTGGGGCGTCCGATGATGGCGACGGAGGTTTCGTGCTGTTCGAACTCGCCGTGGGTGCGATGGAGTGAGGCATGCTTTTCGCCGTCGTGGCCGGTTTCGTCGTCTACGTCCTGTTCGGGGCCGAAATCGGAGAGGTCGGGCTTCTCATCCTGCAGGGCTTTGAAGTCGACGGGATTATCCGATTCCTCGGATTCTGGACCCATGTCTTCGGCTAGTTCGTCTTCCTGATCTTCGTCGAAGACTACTTCGTCTTCGATGTCGGCTTCATCGGCATTCAGCGGCTCGGCGTATGGATCGTCCTTGGTGACGAGGCCCTGCGCGGCTGGTGCGGGGAGCAGATCGAACATCGCGTCGAGAAGATCGCCGATACCGAGGCCGTGTTCGGAGCTGATGAGGAAGAGCTCGGGCAGTCCGAGCTGGCGGAAGTTCTCTGCGGATGCGGCTACGGTGGGGTTCTCGACTTTGTTGGCGACGAGGAAGACGGGTTTGCCGCCACGGATGAGCATACGCGCGAGGTTGATGTCGGGCGAGGCCAGCTCGGTGCGCGCGTCGACGACCATGATGAGCAGATCGGCTTCTTCGAGTGCGGTTTTGGCCTGGCGATAGATTTCGCTGGGGATGTACTCGGCGTCATCGGGCACGATGCCGCCGGTGTCTACCAGGCGGATGATGCGGCCATCCCACTCGACGTCGCCGTAGATGCGGTCGCGGGTGATGCCGGGCTCGTCGCCGACGATGGAGCGGCGTGAGTGGGTGAGGCGATTGAAGAGCGTGGATTTGCCCACATTGGGGCGGCCGACGATGGCCACGAGCGGCAGATGCGAGCTGGCGGGCGTGGAGGGTACGACGGATTTGTGGTACTTGGACACGATGTGCTCCGGACCCAGGGATTGCTGGGGCGACTTACTAGATCATACTTGCCGGCAGATTTCCTGATTTTCAGGGCTGGCCTGGGAGACTTCTGCTGATTAGAACCAAGGCTCGCAGGGCTGTGAGCCGGGTTCGAAGCTACAGGGCTTCAAAAAAACAGAGGTCGAACTATCAAGTATGGGCGGGTCGTGAAGTGAAGTCAATTTTGGGAGGCTATGATTGAGGGCAGATTCAGGGGCAAACTGCCATTTAAGCTGTGGTGGGAACTTATCGTTCTTTTTTTATAACGTGTTATTTGAGCCGCTATTTTCGGCCATTACTTCAGTCAGGATGAGGAGAATCTCGTATGGATCGCATTGAAGAATCCGGTTCCGCTGTATCGTCCAGAGCTATAGAGGGAAAGCCTTCGACTCCGGAAGAGTATGACATCGTCGTTCTCGGGAGTGGGGAAGGATCGAAATATCTCGCATGGACAGAGGCGAAGCAGGGCAAGCGAGTTGCGGTGATTGAGGGTCGCTATATTGGCGGATCCTGCCCTAACATTGCCTGTCTGCCGAGCAAGAATATTATTCATAGCGCCAAGGTTGCGTCTTACTTTCAAAGAAGCGAAGAGTTTGGCATCAGCAAGGAAAATGTCAGGATCGATATGTCCGTGGTGCGTGACCGCAAGCGGCGGATGGTCGATGGGCTGGTGCAGATGCATCTGGATAACTTCAAAGCGAGCGGCGCTGAACTGGTGATTGGATGGGGGCGATTTATTGCTCCGCGCACGATTGAGGTCGCGCTTGGGGATGGTGGAACCCGGGTGCTTCGCGGAAGCAAGGTGGTTATCGGCACGGGGACTCACGCGACGGTGGAACCGATTCCCGGTCTTCGCGAGGCTGGTCCGCTTACACATATCGAAGCGCTTGAGCTGGACTATCTTCCGAAGCATCTTCTTGTGCTTGGCGGCGGCTATGTCGGGCTGGAACTGGCACAGGCGATGCGCCGATTTGGCAGCCGCGTGACGATCATCGATCGCAATGAGCGGCTGGTACATCGAGAAGATGAGGACGTTATTGCGGGCTTGCATAGTCTTTTTGAGAGTGAAGAGATTGAGCTCGTATTGGGTGCCAAGGTGCAGCGTGTCGAGGGCAAGTCCGGGGTATCTGTGAAGCTTCATGTTTTGCGCGATGGAGTGGAAACGATTCTTGAAGGCACGGATCTGCTGGTTGCGACGGGACGCACTCCGAACACGGCAAACATCGGGCTGGAGTTAGCCGGAGTGGCATTGACGGAGCGTGGGTATATCCAAGTCAGTGAGCGGCTGGAGACGACAGCGCAGGATACGTGGGCTATCGGAGATTGTGCGGGCAGTCCGCAGTTTACGCATATCGGGTTTGATGATTTTCGGATTGTTCGAGATGACTTTGCGGGCGGCCATCGAGTAACGACGGGCAGGCAGGTGCCTTCGTGCATGTTTACCGATCCTGAATTGGCGCGTGTCGGTCTGAGTGAAAAAGAGGCGAGTGCGCAAGGGATTGAATATCGACTGGCCAAGATCCCTGCTGCGGCGGCTCTGCGGACGCGGACGCTATCTGAGACGCGCGGTTTTTGGAAGGCGCTGATCGATACGAAGAGCGATCGCATTCTTGGGTTCACGGCGTTTGGAGTGGAGGCGGGCGAGATTATGGCGACCGTCCAGATAGCGATGATTGCGGGACTGCCTTATACGGGGTTGCGGGATGCGATCCTGACGCATCCAACTTTGTCGGAGGGGCTGGTTGCGTTGTTTTCTTCTGTGCCTGCAATCAAGCAATAAACGTTGCATCGTCTGCTGATCGTATGGCCGGGATAAATTGCGGCGAGGGAGATTTTTCTATGGAAAAAGTTGCTGGAGATATTCATGGGTACACCTTTGGAACAACCGAGGTTGCCGCGTCGCCGGTGTCGTTGCAGGAGTTAGAAAATCTGAAGATCACCGTGGGGTTTACGGAGGAAGATCAGCGTTCTCTTCTGCTGGCGGGTGAGGTGCTTGGCGATCAGACCAGGCAGATTGTGGAACATTGGCGTAGCGGAATTATTGCAGGCATTCCGAACCTGGCCAGGCATTCTCGCACTCCGGAGGGAGAGGCGAATCCGGAGTATCTGGCGAAGAGCAATCTTCGTTTTCAGCAATGGATTCTCGATACGTGCCTGCGGCCATATGACCAGGATTGGCTTAATTATCAGCAGGAAATTGCTTTGCGGCACACCAGCTTAAAGAAGAATCAGACGGATGGCGTGCGGTCGACGCCTTATGTGCCGTTGCATGACATTCTCGGGTTCATTGCAGTCATCAACGAGACGATCAAACCTTATCTGGCAGCAAAGAATCATTCGGCTGAAGATGTGGATAGAATGCACCGGGCATGGTGTAAATCAATGCAACTGCAGATGGCGCTTTGGACAAAGCCATACGCGGATTCCCGAATGGCGCCGAACGAGTGGTAAAGATGTCGTTCATGCGCCATTTGGATAATGTCTCTGTGGGGATCGATCTCCTTTGGCCGCAACTTTGGGCACCGGCTAATTGCTGCGAAGGGCGATCATGGGATCGATCCTGGAGGCGCGACGGGCTGGGATCCACGCGGCGATGAGGGCAACTATGCCGAGCATGACGATCATGGCGGCGAAGGCTGCAGGATCGGTCGATTCGGTGCCGTAGAGGAGTGAGGCGATGCCCTTGGCTGCTAGATAAGAGGCGACTGTACCGATTGCGATTCCTATTGCGGCGAGGCGCATGGCTTTGGAGATGACGCTGCGTTGGACGTTGCCGATGGTTGCGCCGAGGGCCATGCGAATGCCGATCTCCTGGGTCTGGCGAGTCACGGAATATGAGATGACGCCGTAGATGCCGAGTGCGGCGAGAAGCAGTCCCAGAGCGGCGAAACCGATGACCAGCAGGGCAAAGAATCGGCGCGGCGAGGTGGCGTGGCTGACGGCCTGTTGCAGCGGCACGAATTCGCTGGCGGGCTGGGATGGGTTCATGGTGCGGAGGGTCTGGAGGACGCTGGAGGCGAGCGAGGCTGGGGGCAGTTTGGTGCGGATGACGAGCTGCGCGCCTTCGGGATCGTTCTGAGTGATGGGGAGATAGATTTCGGGGCCGACGGAGGCTTCGACGCTGTTTTCGCGCACGTCGTTGAGCACGCCTACGATGCGGGTGTCGTTGTCGTCTACGACGGATAGGCGGCCTACGGGATCTTCGCCGGGGAAGAAGCGGCGGGCTGCGGCCTGGTTGATGATGACGACGCGCTCGGTCTTTGGGCCGTCGTTCCAACTGAGGTCACGGCCTTCGCGTAAGTGCATTCCCATGGCGTTGAGATAGCCGGGGGAGACGATGCGAACGATAGCGGCTGTGATGTCTCCTTTGAGCGGGGGACGTGCCTTGTTGAAGAAGAGCCAGCTCCGGTTGCGGCCAAGGGGCAGCATGTCGGCGATGCCAGTGGAATCTACGCCAGGAATGGTGCCGATCTGGCGGGTAATTTCGCTGAGGACAACGGCGCGGCGAGCGGGATCATTGCCGTCTTCGTAGGTGATGTTGATGCTGGCGGCGCGCTCGGGATGGAAGCCGAGGTCGGTGTTCATGACGTTGACGAAGCTGCGGAGGAGCAGGCCTGCGCAGACGAGCAGGACACAGGCGAGAGCCATTTCAGAGATGACCATGACGGCGCGGAGACGCTCGTGTTTGCTGCTGGTGGTGCGGCCTTGTCCGCCGTCTTTCAGCGCTTCCTGCGGATTGCCGCTGGAGAGGCGCAGGCCGGGGATGAGGCCGAAGAGAAGCGCGGTGGCGGTGGTGACGAGGAGCGTCCAAAGGAGGGCGCTGCCGTCAACGCGGACATTGCTGAGCAGGGGCAGGGCGAGGGATGCCTGATGAGCGAGCCAACTGGTGAGGGCGAAGGCCAGGGCTACTCCGAGGATGGCTCCAGAGCTGGCGAGGACGAGGCTTTCGGTGAGGAGTTGGCGCAGGAGACGGCCACGGCCTGCGCCGAGGGCGGTGCGCAGGGCAAACTCTTTACTGCGGACGGCGCCACGGGCGAGCAGGAGATTGGTGAGGTTGACGCAGACGATGAGCTGGATGAGCCCGACGGCGCACCAGAGGGTTATCAGAGAGCGGCGAAGCTTGCCGCTGACGTAGTCCTTGAGGCTGCTGACGGTGGGGATGTCGATGCCGGTGGCGGGACCGGGGTGGAGGATTTCAAATTGCCTGCCGATAAGGCTTGCTTCGGCCTGGGCCTGTTGTACGGACACGCCGGGTTTGAGCCTGCCTACGATGGAGAGGGTGTTGCCCCAACTGCGCATGTTGTCCATGATGGCGGGGATGTAGACGTCCATGCGGAGACCGGGTGAGAAGACGGAGCCGAAGTCGAAGCTGGCGGGAAGGATGCCGACGACGGTTACGGGCTGCTTGCTGAGGGTGATGGTCTGGCCGAGGATGGCAGGGTCGGAGTTGAACTGGCGACGCCAGAAGTTATTGCTGAGCAGCACGGCGGGGCGGCCGCCTTTGTGTGTCTCTTCAGGTGAGAAGAGTCGGCCGATGACGGGTTGCACGCCGAGCGTCTGGAAGAAGTTGCCTGCGATCATGACGCCGGAGACGGGCTGGGGTTCTCCGCGACCGGTCAAAGCGTAGTCGCTGCTGCCGAGGAAAGGATTGTAGGCGGTGAGGCTTTGAAAGGACTGGTTGTGGCGCTGAAAATCTTCAAAGGCGTCGACGGTGAAGGTGGTGCCGGATAGGCCGATGGCTTCGCGTAGTGCGGGACTGAGGCCGCTGCCTCCTTCAAACCAGGTGAGCTGCTGGGCTTGTGGGAACGGCAACTGGCGCAGGAGCAACGTGTTGACGACGCTGAAGACGGCTATGTTGGCACCGATGCCGAGGGCGAGAATGAGGATGGAGACGGCGGCGAAGTTGCGATCGCGACCCAGGGTGCGAAGGGTGTAGCGAAGGTCCTGGCGGGCTTCGATCCAGTAGTCCTTGAGTTGGCGGCGACGCTCCATTTTTTCTCCTATCCGATTGCCGATTTTTTGTATGTCCAGCAGGCTGCCGAACTGGCGCTCGGCTTCTCGGCGGGCATGTTCGCGGGGCCAGCCGTGGGCGACCAGGTCATCGGTTTTGGTCTCGATGTGGAAGTACAATTCATCGCGCACGTCGGCTTTGGGATCGGGGCCGAGCAGGCGCGCGTAGCGTCTCCACATGGGCAGGGGCGTCATACTGCCTCATCAACGATTGGCGGCTGGGTCGCGTTGAGAACCTTGGCGACGGCGAGGGCGTAGGCTTCCCATGTTTTGGTTTCCTGGCGTAATTGGCGGCGACCACTGGTTGTGAGGCGATAGAACTTGGCTTTGCGATTGTTCTCGGATAGTCCCCACTCGGCGGCGAGAAGAGCTTTGCTTTCGAGACGCCAGAGTGCGGGGTAGAGTGTGCCTTCTTCGACTAAGAGGGCTTCGTCGCTCTGGCGGAGGATGAGGCTGGTGATGGCGTAGCCGTGGAGCGGTCCCCAGGCGAGAGCTTTGAGGATAAGAACGTCGAGGGTGCCGCGAACCAGATCGAGTTTAGCCTTGTCCAATTTAGCCTTATCCATTGCTGCTTTCCTGCATCGGTTTTTTTCTCCCCTTTGGTTGCAAGGGAAGTGTTGCATGGTTCCCCTGTGATTGCAAGGGGAGTCACGCGATTTTTTTTAGGGAGTTACGGAGCAGGCTGGGTGCAACCTCCTCATGGAATTTATTTATGGCGAGGTAAATCATTTAATTACAGTTTTGAAGCAACAAACCATTGCAGCCTGTGTCTGAGCGGGTAGAGGAGATCTTATGAAGCTCAGAACTGGTGCACTGCTTTGCTCATTATGCTTTCTGGTCTTGGTTCATGCGCATGCTGCAACTCTGCCGGATTCCTGCGGTAGCGACAGTACTCAATTCAAAGTTGCTACGAAAAAAGGACAGCCTCTGCCGCCTGCAGATGGAACGGCGCAGGTCGTGGTAATCGAGACTTCTGGATATATCGCGATTGGGCAGAAGGTCACAGCCCGCGTGGGTCTGGATGGAGCCTGGGTAGGTGCTGACAATGGTAACTCCTATCTCGCTTTTCCAGTAGCTCCGGGTGAGCATCATCTATGCGCAAACTGGCAGTCAAGCCTTGGACGATGGGACAAGATGGTGGGCCTATCTTCCTTCACGGCAGAAGCGGGAAAGACTTATTACTACCAGGTGAAGGTTACGTTGGATCGGGACTTTCAGGATTTCAGCCTGGTAGCCCTCAATGACGATCAGGGTAAATACATGGTCCAGAGCTCGAAACGCAGTATCTCAACTGCGGGAAAGTAGACTTTCCTAAACTGCATTCGAGTCTTCGTTAGACTTTAGCCCTGTTGTGGCGTTAATAAGACATAGACGACCGAACCAGTTCGACAAAGCTTTGCCGAACTGGTTCGGCCGTTCTAAATAAAATCTCTTTCCATTTTTGAGATGTCAAAGTATGTTTCGGCTTCTGCGCTGACGGGAACTTATCGGGTATATAAACTGTCTTTCATGACAGGGTCTTTGGTTCTGCTTACCGGAGCTTCCGGAGTTGGAAAGACGACGATCGCTTCAGAGATTGAGAAGCTGCATCCGGAAATCGTGGTGTTCCGGTCTGACGCGCTTATTGGCGTTCCAACAGCAGAGGAAATGACGGCGCGGTATGGCGCTGGACCCGAAGCTGGAAGCGCTTGGCAGCGAGAAGTTACTCAACAATGGCTTGATCGAATAGTGCCAATACTTGCATCGGGGCAATCTGTCTTACTGGATTTACAGACGCGAATCGCTTTTCTTCTGGAAGCAATTGCGGCTCACGACATTTCACATGCCCGAATTATTCTTGTGGAGTGTGATGACGAAACTCGCAATTCCCGTCTCATCCATGATCGAAAGCAGCCAGAGTTAGCGAATGAAAACATGGCTGGTTGGGCGCGATATCTGCATCAAGAGGCACTGGCTGCTGAGTGCGAAATCATTGATACCGGAGCGCTCTCGATAGATGAAGGCGTTGAGCGAATTGTCTCTTATCTGTTGCTGTAGAGTGGCTTGCCTGCTGTGAGGCTGGGCGCTGAAAATAGCTCTTTAGAAATGAGTGGCTCTGCTTCTCAGGGGCTCTGCCCGGCATGCTCTGTGTCTGCCATGCGATGACGGACCCTGAAGAATTTGTTTCAGCCTTTCGAGACAAACAGCGGTAATTGGGCTGTTCCGGAACTTACCCTTTTCGAGATTCCTGGTTACGGTTTGGAAATGAAAAATGCATCTAAATTGTTTGGGAGGAGATAGGTTATGGGTTCGGCAGATACTTACGACTTATACGATTTGGAGCGGTTTTTGGAGGGGCAGAGCCGGGTGATTGAGCAGGTGCGGGCGGAGTTGCGCGGCGGGGTGAAGCGTGGGCATTGGATGTGGTTTGTGTTTCCGCAGATCAAGGGATTGGGGTTTAGTGCTGCGGCTGTTGAGTATGCGATTGGGTCGCGGGAAGAGGCTGTGGCTTATTTGAAGCATCCAGTGTTGGGGCCGCGGCTGGTGGAGTGTACTCGGCTGGTGATGGGGGTAAAAGGGCGGACGGCGGAGCAGATTTTTGGTGGGACCGATAGCTTGAAGCTTCGATCTTCGATGACGCTGTTTGCGCAGGTGACGTTGAAGGAGACGGTGTTTCAGGAGGCGCTGGATAAGTATTTCGATGGTGAGGCGGATGGGTTGACGCTGGAGGTTTTGGAGTGAGTGTCAGCTGGATGGCTACTCCCAGATGCGTTGAACTTCGTAGAGATCGAAGGCTATGTCGCTGCTGATAATCGGAAGCCTGAGGTCGATAGCCTGGGCAATCAGTAATAGATCGAAGGGGTCGCGATGATGACGAGGAAGAAGGCCGGAGAGGATTGCTTGCGTTGTCGTCGGCGGAGCGAAGATAAATCCAGCGGCTGTTTCTCTGGCTTCAAAATTCGTGAGGAGGGCGGTCGCTTCCAGCTTTCCTGTTCCGGACTTGATGGCGATCTCCCAGGGTGTGACGATCGAGATATATCCCTGATGCGACGTGTCGGTGAGAATATCCAGCACGTTGGCCGGCAACAGCCCTGGAGCGGCTCGGAACCATAGGTAGGTGTGAGTGTCGAGCAGGTATCTCATTCGGCTGGTTCGGGTGAAGGTGATTTTGCTTCCGCGAGTTTCTTGAAGAGTTCGTCCTTGGCCGGGTTGTCGAATCCGTATTCGATCATCTGTTCGTCGGTGAGCGGATTGAATGCGCTGTTCTCAAAGTGGATAAGGCCTTCGTAACCGCCTGCGAGGCGGCGCCTGTCCTGGGGTGGATCGACGATTGGCACGAGCTTCGCAACCGGCTTGCTGCCGCGCATGACGATGACCTCTTTACCTTCCTCGACTTCTTTGAGGAGGCGAGAGAAGTGGGTCTTCGCCTGATGAACGGTGTAGGCCATGGACTAAGTGTGCTTAGTCCACTTGGGGAAGTCAACGCGAATATCTCCCTGATCGAGGAGATATTTGCGTTTGATGGTGGCGAATGTGCGGCGAAGACCTTTTCCTCGCTAGTATGGTGATAGCCCCTTCCTGCGGCTCTCTTGAGGTTTCATCTGTTGGCTGAGAATTCCATGCAAAATTCAACTACTGCTTCGGTTGAGGGCGCGGCTTTGCCGTCGTTGTATGGATTTTTTGCGCCTGGGGGAATTTTGGCGAATTCGCCGCTGCCTTATGAGTATCGGCCGGGGCAGTTGGAGATGGCCAAGGCGGTGGAGCGGGCGCTGGAGGAGAAGCGGCACCTGATTGTGGAGGCTGGGACGGGTACGGGGAAGACGCTGGCTTACCTGTTGCCTGCGCTGAGGACCGGGCGCCGGGTGATTATCTCGACGGGAACGAAGGCGCTGCAGGATCAGCTTTATTTTCGCGATATTCCTTTTTTGGAGTCGTTGCTGGGGCCGCTGCGCGTTTGTTACATGAAGGGGCGGGCGAACTACCTCTGCAGGCACAAGCTGGTGACGCTGCGTTCGCAGCCGTTGCTGTCGGGGCTGGAGGAAATAGACCAGTTTCACCAGATTTCGGAATGGGAAAAGAAGACGGAGACAGGGGACCGGGCGGAGTTGGGCGGATTACCGGAGTTCAGCCCGCTGTGGGCGCGGCTGGATGCGCGGAGTGAGGCCTGCCTGGGATCGACTTGTCCGGATTACCAGCGGTGTTTTGTGACGGAGATGCGGCGTAAGGCGCAGGAGAGCGACGTGATTATTGTGAATCACCATCTCTTTTTTGCGGACCTGGCGGTGAAGCAGCAGGCGGGCGGCGCTCCGGATGCGGGGGTGTTGCCGGAGGCTGCGGCGGTAATCTTCGATGAGGCGCATGAGCTGGAGGACATTGCCAGCAGCTACTTTGGGCTTTCGGTGAGCAATCTGCGCTTTGAGGACCTGGCGCGGGATACGGAAGCGATGCTGAAGACGAAGGACAGCTTTGCTACGGGCGTACATTTTTCGGTGCAGCAGCTGCGGGATCGGGCGCGTCTGTTCTTTGCGCAATTGCCGATGAATTCCGATGGACGGCAGCCGTTTGATGGGCGTGAGGAGTTTCTGGAGACCAGTGGCGATCTTTACCTGAGCGTGCGCAACACGCTGACGCGGCTGGAGGCGGAGCTGGACCAGTTGCGCGGGGTGGATGAGGCTCCGGGTCTGCGGAAGCGCGTGGCGAATCTGCGGAGCGAGCTGGAGTTTCTGCTGGAGTCGACTTCGGGAAACATGGTGTATTGGCTGGAGCGGCGGGTTTCGGGTGGCTTGCAGAAGCAGTCGCGAACGACATTTTTGCAGGCTACGCCGATCGATGTTTCGGGATTGCTGGATGACCAGTTGTTTCAGAGTTTTCCGACGGTGGTGCTGACTTCGGCGACGCTTACGGTGCAGGGGAGTTTTGAGCACATTCGCAAGCGGCTGGGGATGGGGCTTGAGCAGGGTGCGGCGCGGGAGTTGGTGGTGCCTTCGCATTTCCGGTATCCCGAGCAGGCTTTGCTGTATCTGCCGCCGGAGATGCCGGATCCGCGTGCGCCGGAGTTTCAGGAGGTGGCGGCGCGGTGTATTCAGCAGGTACTGGGGATCACGAAGGGCCGGGCATTTTGCCTGTTTACGAGCTACAGCCAGATGCGCGACTTGTACGAGCGGCTGCTGCCGGTGCTGGATTATCCGATATTGCTGCATGGAACGGCTCCGCGGA
Source organism: Acidicapsa ligni (assembly GCF_025685655.1). NCBI lineage: Bacteria > Pseudomonadati > Acidobacteriota > Terriglobia > Terriglobales > Acidobacteriaceae > Acidicapsa > Acidicapsa ligni. The sequence goes on from NZ_JAGSYG010000001.1 coordinate 578,791, forward strand.
ATACGCTGCTGGAGCAGTTTCGGACTACTCCGAATGCGGTGCTGTTTGGGACGGCGAGTTTCTGGCAGGGGGTGGATGTGCAGGGCGAGGCGCTGAGCTGCGTGATCATCGACAAGCTGCCGTTCGCGGTGCCGAACGATCCGGTGGTGGCGGCGCGGATGCGGGCGATTGAGGATGCGGGCGGGAAGCCGTTTTTCGAATACCAGGTGCCGAGCGCGGTGATTACGCTGAAGCAGGGGTTTGGGCGGCTGATTCGTTCGCTGGAGGATCGGGGAGTGCTGGTGCTGCTGGACCCGAGGATTCGGCAGAAGCGGTATGGGCAGGCGTTTCTGGAGAGTTTGCCGCCTTATCGTGTCACTACTTCGATTACGGATGTTGGGCTGTTTTTTGAGTAGAAATTTGCAGTAGTTCTCAATATGGCATACGCAAAATTGATTATAATAACGCTTGAAAAATAAACAAAATTGCTTATTATTAAAGAATGAAGAGTACGGAGTTCAAGCGCTGGCTGGCAGATCAAGGCGCAACCTTTAAGACCGCGAAAGGTTCGCATTTGAAGGTTTTACTCAACGGTAAAGTCTCCATTCTGCCAATGCACAATAAGGAACTCGGTACAGGCCTGGTACAGGCAATCAAAAAGCAGCTCGGTTTGAAATAGGAGATATCATATGCGCTATCCGATAACGATTCAGCCCGATGGAAGATTCTTTCTGGTGACTTTTCCTGATATTCCGGAGGCTATTACTCAGGGAGAAACCGAAGAAGAGGCTCTTTTGGCAGCGAAAGACGCGCTTGAGTCTGCGCTGGATTTCTATTTTGAAGATAATCGTGCGGTTCCAGTTCCATCCAAGGTGAAGCGTGGGCAGCGCTATGTTGATCTTCCAACCAGTGTCGGCGCCAAGGTTCTCCTGCTGAATGAAATGATCACGCAGAAGGTGCGGCCTGCGGAGTTAGCTCGACGTTTGAGTGTTACGCCGCAGGAGGTGACTCGCCTGATCGATGTTAATCACACATCGAAGATCGATGGAATCGCGAATGCCCTGAGCGCACTCGGCAAAACGATGGAAATTCGAGTCGTATAGCAAGAGCGTAATTCGATGCGCCACTTGAGGAATAAGGGAATCAAGGATGTAATTCCTCCCAGCGGCTAAGGCTGAAGATGATTGATGCTGCTTAAAACCTTTTGCGCTCTGGAACCGGAGGGGGTCTGGTGAACGGTAGAATCAAAGTTGTTCTGTTTCGATCCTCCTATGTCTAAGAACTTTTATGTTTTGGCTGGAACGCTGGGGCTGCTTGCACTCATCTCGGGTGCGATGACGTTTGTGCCTTCCAGTTTTCAGCCGGGATTGCCTGCAAATGCTTCGTTGTGGAAGACGCTGGCGATGTTTTTGCTGCTGGCCGGGCTGGTTTCTACGTTGATTGGGTCGATGTCGCATTTGTTTGAGCAGGTGGATCGGCGGACGGAAGAACGGCGGCGGGCGGCGCGGAAGCGGCGGAAGAATCTCTAAGTTGGGGAGATTTTAGAGGATGCGGATGCCTGCTTTGCTGGTGGTGGGTTTGGTTGGATAATTTGTCTTTTCTGTTGGGTGGAGAAGCAGATTCCCTTTGGGAATGACAGACAGAACGGCAAGGGCAACTGCAACTGCTTAGAGCGGCCTGGCTGGGAGTGGGGACTACGTTCTGAAGTTCGATACTTTGTGCGGACTTACTTGCTGCCTATCTTGCTTATGGATTCCGCTGGGTTGGTTGAAGCAACTAAGATAAAGATGGGTCTGATCTCTCCTACAGAAAGCATTGAATTCTATGTATGAAGTAACGGTGGATGCGGGTTTTTCTTCGGGGCATTATCTACGGAATTATCGCGGGAAGTGCGAGAATCCGCATGGGCATAACTACAAGGTGCGTGTGACGCTGATTGGGCAGGAGCTGGATGCAACGGGGCTGCTGTTGGATTTCAAGCTGTTGAAGCAGGTGTTGCGGCCGGTGATTGACCGGATCGATCACCAGATGTTGAACGACCTGGAGCCGTTTATCGAGCTGAATCCTTCAGCGGAGAATCTGGCGCGGTACTTTTACGATGAAACTCGCAGCCAGTTGCATGAGATGACGGGTGGGCGGGTTCGCGTGAAGGATTGCACGATCTGGGAGACGGATACGACTACGGCTACTTATTTCGAGTAGGGCTGTGTGTTTGAGGACAAACTTGTTTGGGGGAGCATTTCCTGAGGCCTGAAGGCCTCTGCTCCTTCCAGGGCTTTTGCCTGGACTTTTACTTCTCATCCTTCGCTTCGCCGTTTTGCGAAGGATGAGAAGCAACGACTTCTACGGTTGTTTGGCTATGGCGAGCATCTTGCGCATGAAGTCGTCCTGCGGGAAATCTTCTAAATACTTTTCCATTTGCGCCTGGGCTTCTTCGTATTGCCTGGCGTTGATCAGGCGCAGAACCAGAGCCTTGCGCGGAGTGGCGTTGAAGGGATCGAGGGCTACGGCTTTTCTGGCGAGCGAGACGGCTTCTTCGGGTTGGTTTTTCTGGTCGGATATGTCGGATAAATCGGCGTAGACGGCAGGCTGGGCGGGGTCGAGTTGCAGGGACCGCTGCAGGTGTTCGCTGGCCTGGTCGAGCTTGCCGCCCTGTAGATCCTGATGGCCGAGCGAGGCTTGAACGATGGCGTTTTCCGGGGCCGTTTTTTCGAGTGCGCGCAGGGTTCGGAGCCAGGATGCGGCGTATTCGGGCTTTTGATCTTTGAGCTGATCGTAGGCCTGCAGGAGCGTGATCGCGGGTGGTGGAGCGGTGTTGCCCGGAGAGTGATTGAGATAAATTACATCGGGCAGGGCGGCGGTTGTCTGCTCAAAGACGGCGTCTGGGTAGGGCTCGTCGATGGTGGTGACGATGCGGTGGTTGGTGATGCTGCTATGGCTGAGCGCGGGGTTTTCGTGCTGGGGCATGTGGCAGCCGATGCAGTTGTCTGCCGCGGTGGTGGCTTGTCGCGCGGCCTTTGGCGCTTTGCAGCTTTGCTCGGTGTGGCAGCTCAGGCATTTGCCGTTGAAGAAGGCTGGAGCCTCTTCTTTGGCGGGCTCGATGTGGGGATCATGGCAGGTGATGCAGCGCATTTGCTGTGCCTGCGGCTTGGTGATGCTGGCGCGGTAGCACTTGCTCATGATCATGGAGTAGTAGTGCTGGGCGTGGTCGGGGCTGGGCGGATCCTGGCGTGTGGGCGGAATCATGAGGATGGCCATGATGCGGTCGAGCGGTTGACCGGGCCGGAAATCCTGATAGGTTTTGCCGGACTGGAAAACACGTGCATCCCCGGTCTGATGGCAGGACATGCAGATGTCGTCTGACAGAGCGGTGGCGAGGTGTGCAGGGTTCACGATTGTCGGGTCTTTGCCTTTTTCGTAGGAGTCTCCCTGGCCCATGGCTTCGACGTGTGCGGCTCCGGGGCCGTGGCAGTTTTCGCAGCCGATTGCGGTCTGGGTAAATGGTGGAGATTGGTATTTGCCCATGGATTGCGGGATGGGCTGAGAGCGGCCTGCGTGGCAGAAGATGCAGCCGGGGGCGATCAGCCGGCTGAAGCCGTAGTCCCCTTGCTGATAACCGGGCGAAAGGTTCCAGAGTCTGGTGCGCGGGTAGTAGGAGAGCGGCGCCTGGAAGAGATATCCGTCGTGGGTGATGAGGCCGCCGAGGCCGTTGGTGTTGGTGCCGATGATCCACTCGATGGAGTGGGTGTTGCGAAAGACTTCCTTACCTGCGTCGGGACCGGTGGTCTGGAGCTGGTATTCGCTTTGATAGAGCTTGCCGTCTTTGGCGAAGGATTGATACCAGCGGTCGAGGGCCTGGTTATAGACGGGCTGCGAGGTTGGAAGAGTGCGGATGAAATCCGGGGTGACCGGGGTCAGAGAACGGCCCATGGTGGTGTGGGTGAAGTGGTTGTAAATCTCGGCATGGCAGCGGGAGCAGGCGAGCGCGCCGACATAGCCATCCGATTTGGCAGGCGTGCTTTTGTCTGGTGTGCTTTGCGCGGTGGCTTGTGGGGCGGGAAACAGCGCTGCGATTGCTGCGAGGACGAGCATTCTGATTGCCAGTACGCGCACTCTGGCGGCCAGCCCGCGGCGGGTTGTGGGTGTCGAGAAGAGGCATTTTCTGACAGGCGCAAGGCGGGCGGCGAGGGCTGAGTTCATAGTGGCTTTGAATGGAATTTCATGGTCGGATTTCGTGAGCAATTGGAATAATCATTGAAAAAATCAGATTAGACGCAGCGGGAAATCTATTCTCTGGCCATGGCGAGCATCTTACGCATGAAGTCGTCTTCGGGGAAGAGCTGGAGGTACTTCTCCATTGCTGCCTGGGCCTCTTCGTAGTGTTTGCCGTTGATGAGGCGGAAGACGAGAGTCTTTTGCAGGGCGGGTACGAAGGGATCAAGGAGGATGGCTTTCTTCTGGGCGGCGATGGCTTCTTCGGGCTGATTGGCCTGGTCGTATGCTTCGGAGAGATCGACGCAGGCTTCGGTCTGGGTGGGGTCGAGTTGCAGGGATTGCTGCAGGTGAGAGATGGCTTGCGGCAGGTTGTGGTCCTGGAGGTCGCGGTGGCCCAGCGCGGCCTGTACTAGCGCGTTGCGGGTGGTGGTGGTTTCCAGTTCCGAGAGAGTTTTGAGCCAGGATGCGGTGTAGGTGGCGGCGTACTGCGGCTTCTGCTTGAGGATGTCGGCGTAGGCTTGCAGGCGGGTCAATGCTGAGGCTGTTGCTGAGGGGGGTTGAGCAGAATCGCTGGCTCGATTGAGATGAATCAGGTCGGGCATGGCTGCTGAGGTTTGCTGGAAGGCTGCGTCTGGAAATGGTTCGTCGGGGCGGGCGAGGATGCGGTGGTTGGTGATGCTGCTGTGAGAGATCACGACGACATCGCGTTTGGGCATGTGGCAGCCGATGCAATTGTCCGCGGGGGATGTGGCCTGGCGCACGGCTTTGGGGGCTTTGCAGCTTTGCGCGGTGTGGCAGGTGAGGCATCGGCTGTTGAAGTATGCGGGGGCCTCGGCGGTGGTTGGTTCAATGTGCGGATCGTGGCAGGTGATGCAGCGCATCCGCTTGTCTTCAGGCTTCGAGAGGCTTGCACGGAAGCACTTGCTGAGAGACATGGAGTAGTAGTGCTCGACGTGATCGTCCTGGGGGGGATTTTCGCGGGTGGGCGGGATCTGAAAGATGGAGACGGTCTTGTCCAGAGGCTGGCCGGGGCGGAAGTCCTGGTAGGTTTTGCCGGGTTGCAGGACGCGGGTATCGCCGGTCTGATGGCAGGACATGCAGATGTCGTCGGATAGTTTCGCGGTGAGGCGGGCGGGGTTGACGATGGTGGGATCTTTACCTTTGGCGTAGGAGTCGCCCTGACCCATGGATTCGACGTGGGCGGAGCCGGGGCCGTGGCAGTTTTCGCAGCCTACGGATGCCTGGGTGAAGGGCTGAGCCGCATATTGGCCGGGATGGTTGGCTATGGGAACGGGGCGTCCGCTGTGGCAGTAGAGGCAGCCGGGCAGGAGGATGCGGTTGAAGCTGAGCGCTTCGTTCTGGTAGCCGGGGGAGAGTTGCCAGTGGGCCGCTTTGGAGTAGTAGGAGAGCGGCGCCTGGAAGAGATAGTCGTCGCGGCGCAGGAGTGCTCCAAAGCCGTTTTCGCCGGTACCGATGATCCATTGGAGTTGGTGGGTGTTACGGAAGAGCTGCTTGCCGGCTGCGTCGGTTTCGGATTCGGATTGGTAGAGTTTGCCGTTCTCGATCTGAACGGTGAATTGATGACCGGTTTTGGGGTCGGTGAAGCTGGCTGGGGCCTGGATGGTTTTCAGGTACTCCGGCGTGATCTGGGTGAGGGAGTGGCCCATGCTGGCTTGGGCGAAGTGATTGGCGATTTCGAGGTGGCAGCGGGAGCAGGCCTGGGTGTCTACGTAGGTTGGGGGTTTCTGGGCCGGTTTCTGAGCAGGTTTCTGGGCTGAGGATGGGATGAGTGCGAGGAGGCTTAGGAGAGCGATGGTTGCGGATTGGAGGCGGTTGGCCATCGATAGAACACAATCGCAGGTTGGTGTTGGGGATGTCCAGAGGGTTGGTTTTTGGGGTTGGTGGAGAGGGAGATTTTCTTTGGGAATGACAGATGCAAAGGCAAAGGTAACGGCAGAGGCTAAATGCTAACAGCAAATTCCCTGCGGGAATGACAGACAGAACTGCAAGTGCAAAGGCAAGTGCAAAGGCAAGTGCAACTGCAAGGGCAAAGGCAACTGCGATGGCTGAGGTTGATTCTGTTTGTTGAGCTACTTCATTCCGTCGAGGATGCTGCCTACTATGCCACCCATGACTCCGCCTTGCACTGTTTCTCGTTCGCCGGAGGGTAGGTAGGGGGCTAGTGCATGGGCCAGGCGCGGCAGGGGCAGGGATTGCAGCCAGACTCGGCCGGGGCCGGTCAGGGCGGCGAGGAAGAGGCCGTCGCCGCCGAAGATCATGTTCTTGATGCCGGGGACGCGGGTGATCTGGAAGGAGACGCTGCTTTGAAATGCTCCGACGTGGCCGGGGTGGACGCGGAGGGTTTCGCCGGGGGCGAGATCTTTGGTGATGACTTCGCCGGAGAGTTCGAGCCAGGCGGTGCCTACGCCACTGACTTTCTGGAGCAGGAAGCCGTCTCCGCCGAAGATACCTGCGCCGAGAGATTGCTGGAAGCCGACGCCTAGCTGGATCTGCGGGGTGGCGCATAGGAAGCCGTGGCGATGGATGAGGTAATCGTGGCCGGGCTGCACTTCAACGGGCAGGATGTGGCCGGGGACTTTGGCGGCGAAGGCGATTTCGCCGGGTGCTCCCCAGGCGCGGTACTCGGTCATGAAGAGGCTGCCGCCGCCTGCGACGCGCTTGAGGGCGCCGAAGAAGCCTCCGCCGCCGGCCATCTGGGTGTGGGTGGTCATCTGGATGGAGCTGGTCATCCAGGAGAGCTCGCCTGCCTCGGAGATGATGGTGTCGTTGGGTTGGAGGAGAAATTCCAGGACGGGCATGGTGGTGCCGAGGATGCGGGATTGCATGGGTAACTCCTGACCCGGACGGGCGTATTCAGGGGAAGTATACATCTGGGCTGTTTGGGATTGGGTGGGATTTGCTTTGGGAGGGAGGGTCGGGATGGCTTGGGGTACGGCAGGTTTCCTTCGGGAATGACAGACAGAAGGGCAAGGGCAACTACAACGGCAAAAGCAAGGGCAACGGCGAGGGCTAGGGCAACTGGTTTTTTCTATCTGGACCGCGCGATTGGTTGCGCGGTCCAGATGTGTTCACTTTTGTTTCGTTCTTTACTTTTGGGATTTGAAGGACTTGTCTGGGTAGGGTGGGGGGTTGGGAACTGGGCGCGGGTCTTGCTGGATCTCTTGTTTGAGCAGGTCCAGGGCGGATTGCAGTTGGGCGTCGGAGCCGGTGAAGCCGGCGTGGGGCAGATTTTCGACGGTTATGTCGGGTTCGACGCCGCGGCCCTCGATCAGCCACTTCCCTTCCGGGCCGTAGACGCCGATTTCGGGTGCCGTGGCGATGCCGTTGTCGGCCTGCTGGTTATCGAAACCGAGCCAGACTTCGCCGCCCCAGGTGCGGGTGCCGATAACCTTGCCGAGTTTCAGGCGCTTGATGCCTTCGGTGAAGGCTTCGCCGTCTGAACCGGTATTCTCGTCGCAAAGCACGACAATATGTCCGCGGAAGGCACCTTGCATGTTCCACGACGGTGCACCAACGCGCGGCTGCCAGTACATCCAGGCCTGACGGAGGAGCTTGCCGAGGAGCCATGAATCAATGTTTCCGCCGCCGTTGTGACGGACGTCGATGATGAGGCCCTGGCGGTTGAATATGGGGTAGTAGTCGCGAGCCCACTGGTCAATGTCTCCCGAACCCATGGCGCGGAGATGGACGTAACCGATTTGCTCGTTGGAGCTTTTTTCGACCTCGATGCGACGGGAATACTCCCACTCGCTGTAGCGCAGGTTAGACTCCTGGCCGGTAGAGATGGGGGTGACGAGGAGTTGCCGTTCGGTGCCTGTGGCTGACTTGACGCCGAGAAGCACGGGTGAGCCCGCTTTGCCGCGGAGCAGTACGCGCTCGTCGGGCACGGAGAGCGTGGGCTGGCCATTGATGGAGACAATGATTTCTCCGTCGGCTACGTGCGAATCGGGGCGGGCGAAGGGTGGCGCTTCGTTGGGAAGGTCTGGATCGTGGAGATAGACGTGCTCGACAACGTAGCCGCCTGCTTTTTCATCGCGACGTAGCTGCGCGCCGAAACCGGCGAGATCGATATCGTCCTCGGGCTGGCGCTGGTCGCCGCCGAAGACGAAGGTGTGCAGTACGGAGAGTTCGCCGACCATCTGGTCGATGACGTTGTTGAGTTCGTCCCGGTTTGAGACGCGATCGACGAGCGGCAGGTAGCGGTCACGCATTGCGGGCCAGTCGACACCGTGCATGTGGCGATCGTAGAAGTAGTCGCGGTGCATACGCCAGGCGTCGAGAAAGAGGCCGCGGAATTCCTGGCGGGTGTCTGTGGAGAAGCTCCAGCGTGCGAAGTTGATGGCAGCTTTGCCCATCATCTTGGAGTCGCTGGTGGATTTTGTGTCGGAGTCCAAGATATAGAACTCCTGATCCTTTTGCACCAGCATTTTTTTGTGGTCGGCGGAGATTTCATAGCCGCCAACGCCGCTCATGACGGTGTCGGGCTCATCGCCTTTATTGGCGATGTCGAGGCACTCAAGGGAGGACTTGTCTGGAGCTCCTTCGGGTATGTCGAGCCAGCAGAGACGCTTCTCAGCGGTCTGGAGAGAGTTGTAGTTGCCGGCGGGCACGGGGACTTCGCTGAGGCGCGAGGCTAAGTCGGTGAAGTCGATCTTGACCTCTGCGGGCTTCTTTTTATCGTCGGCGGAGTCTTTGTCTTTATCCGCCTTATCCTTGTCCGCTTTTTCGGCGTCTTTCTTTGCGGCATCAGTGGATTTGCCGTCGGTTTTCTTTGCGTCTTCGGCTTTCTTTTCTTCCTTCTTCTCTTCTTTTTTGTCTTCTTCTTTCTTTTCTGCGTCCTCGGGGTGCAGCTCGTCATAGGGCAGGAAGGGTGAGCGCAAGCCGGTGTTCAAAGCCAGTTGATAGATTTTGACGGTGTGGTCGAAATGCGGATCGGGCTGACGCGCTCCCCACGGCGAGGGAACGGTTGTCTTGAGCGAGCGATCGGAGAGGTAGTAGAGCCATTTGCCGTCGGGCGTCCAGGTCGGATTGCCACTGTTGTAGCGATCGGAGGTAACGGCCTGGATGGCTCCGGTCTCGACGTTGAGGATTTTGATCTGCTGAAACTGGTTGGCAGCGGTTTCTCCATAGGACAGCCAGCGGCTGTCGGGAGACCAGGAGAGATCGCCGAAGTCGCCGTACATGGATTGACCGATGCGCTTTTCGGTCTTGTTTTTGATGTCGTAGATCCAAAGCTGCTGGTCGCGGTCGTGGTGGGCGAGCCATTTGCCGTCGGGCGACGGAACACCTTCGGTGCGCTGGACCTTGGAATCATTGGTCCATTGCTCGGCTTTGCCGATGCCGTTGGCTGGATACTGCCAGAATTCGGTTTCGCCGCTCTCGGTGGAGATGGCGAGGATGCTTTTGCCGTCGGGAAGGAAGCGCGCATCGCGATAGCGTACGGCGGAGCCGTCTGCGATCTTGATGGTGCGGCCGGTTTTGGCGGCGGGCAGGGTGAAGACCTCACCCCGAGCTGTGAAGACTGCACTCGATCCATCGGGCGAGATATGGAAGCCGGTGAGGTAGTCGAGCGGCTTTTTGGTCCAGTGCTCGCGAAGCTGGTCGTAGTCGGAGCTGATCCGGATGGGGACGATCTCTTCGTGGCTGGTCTTGAGGTCGAGGAGCCAGATGTCGGCACCGCTCGAATAAGCGACGCGGCCATCGGAGATGGAGGCGGTCTGGACGTCGAAGATCTTCTGGTGGCTTTCCTGCTTGAGTTCTTTGCCCTCGGGGTTCATCGACCATACGTTCATGATGCCGTCGCGGTCGGAGAGGAAGTAGACGCGGCCATTCCAGAACATGGGGTTGTGCGAGGTGCCTTCGTAGTCCGCAGTGAGAGGAGTGGCTTCGCCCTGGCCGTTGAAGCGCCACAGGTTCTCAGCAGTACCGCCTTTGTAGCGCTTGGTCGAGCTGGACTGCTTGTTCCAGCGGGTGAAGAAAAGCGTGTGGCCGTCAGACGAATAGGCTCCTTCGGCGGCGGTGGAGAGAGGAAGAATCTCGATCTGGCCTTTGTTGCCGATGAGAACAATCTTCGAGCCGGGCAGAGTGGAGTAGCGTCCTGTGCCGACGATGAGACGGCCGTCGGGCGTCCAGCCCTGGGGGTGGGCATCGCCGTCCCAGGTGCGCCGCTCGGGGACGCCGCCGTTGAGCGGCATGGTGTAGACCTCGCGCGGGCCTTCGTATTGGGCGGCAAAGGCGAGAGTCTGGCCGTCGGGCGAGATGGCGGGCATGGATTCGAGGCCGCTGTTGGAGGTAAGGCGTCGGGCAAGGCCTCCCTGGACGGGGACGGACCAAAGATCGCCTTCCGATCCGAAAACGATTGTGTCGCCGTGAATGGCTGGGGAACGATAGTAGCCGGGCTGTGTTTTCGACGAATTGGACGGGGTATGCGGCGAGTTGTCAGGAGAGCCATTGGTGGCGGCGAATGCAGAAGCGATGCTTATAAGGCCAAGTGCGATGGCCGGGGCGGCATGGCGGAGAGCTTTTGAGGTGAGCATAGGTAAGGGGTAGCTCCAATTCAGTCGAGTCAGTATTTTTCGGGTGCTGCGGGCGCAGGAATATTCGAAAACATAAGGGGTCGAGCCCCTGGCCACGAATGCACAGGCATAGCTTCGTTCTTGAGAGGAAGGATAGCACTCCGGTTGGCTTGCCCCGGATTGAAATTCGTCAGCGCAGGATTTCGTTGAGGGGTGGTTCCTTTGCGTCGGGGAGAGCTACGCCGAGAATTTTAGCGATGGTGGGAGCGACGCGGAGGTTATCGATATTGCCGAGGGCGATGCCGGGTTTGACGGCTGCTCCGGAGGCGATGAAAAGCGATTGCATGTCAGGCATGGAGTTGAGATAGCCGTGCGTTCCACGTGCGGGATTATCGCTGACGACCGGCCCGGAGGTGTTGTCGTCGAAGGCGTAGTTGGGAGCTGCGGCGAGATAGAGTTGCGGGGCCTGGTTGGTGTCGGCTTCGGCGGGGATGCCGAGGGCGCGGGCTTCTTCATTGGTGTAGACGTGTGCGATGCCGGGGATGCCGGCGAAGTAGGTCTTGAGTTTTGGGAGGAGCTCGGCGCGGCGGTTTGGATCGCGGATGAAGAGTTCGGCTACTCCGCCCTCGGCCTTGACCCAGACATCGCCGTGGAAGGTGCTTCCTTCTTTGCGGATCAGGCCTTGTTCTATAAGAGCGACGTTGGGATTGATGCTGTGGGTGTAGGTTGCGAAGCCATGATCGGAGACGATGATGAAGGTGGTGCGGTCGAGGATACCGGCTTTGCGGGCGGCCTCGACGACGCGGCCCAGGCAGTGATCGGCGTAGGCATAAGCAGCGTAGGCGGCGTTGGTCAGCGGGGCGTATTCATGCTGCACCGTGTCGGTCTGGAGCAGGTGAAGGAGCAGCAGGTCGGGCCGATGTTTTTCGATGATGTCGATGGCGGCGTCGGTCCAGATCTGGTCGCGCCATGCGGGGGTACTGTCATCGCCGAAGTGTTCAACCTGATCGGGAGTGACGAGGCCCTGGGCGATGAGTTCCTGCGGGATCTGGGAGTGGATGTCGGGCTTTTCGGCGAAGGACCAGCGGACGCCTTTGGCTCCGTAGATGGCGACCCAATCCACCTGGCCGGTGGTCAGACCTTTTTCTGCGGCTGCTTCGTAGAGGGTGCGGGCGTGGACGAGTTTGTCCTTATCGACCCAGGGCTCGACTGTTGGTGCGCTGCCGTCGGCGGGCTGGACGATGAGTCCGTTGGCCATGACGAAGTGATGGCTGGCGTCGACGCCGGTGATCATGGCGGTGTGGTTCGGCCAGGTGACGGTGGGGTTGATGGGGCGCATCTCGGTCGCGGCAGAGCCGGAGGCGGCGAGCGAGCGCAGAACGGGCATGGGAAGGCGTGGGTCCTTGAGAGCGCGGGCGGGAAAGCCGTCAATGCTGACTACGATCACGATTGGTTTGGCTGCTGGAGTTTGCGACCAGCTTACGGTGCCGGCTAGTAGAGCAGTGAGGACGGATGCGCGGAACGTGTGGAGGATCAAGGCGCGGTTCCCTTCAATCGAACTGCTTCTGATTCTAGATTGTCGGGGTGGTGTTGAATCTGGGGTTAGTAGCGGATGTCTTTGTAGAAGATGATGTGTGTTTCGAGATACCAGGCGGCGAGGAATAGAACGAGCATGGTGCCGGTGCTCCAAAAGAAGATCTGGACGGGGAATGTAGAGGCCAGACTCTCTGAAGTGTTGCTGTGAAGGGACCCGGCGGTGGGTGTGCTTTTGCGGAAGATTTCGCCGCTCAGGAAAGAGATAACAGCGGCCAGGGCGAGGATGCCGATGATGTTCCATAGGCGGGCTTCGAGGTTGGTTTCTGTGCCGAGGAAGGCGGCGTGGAAGACGGCGCAGAGGGAGACGATGCTGGCGAGGAGGGATGCGGGTTTGGCTAGCTCAAGGAGCATGGGGCTTGCCTCATTTTGCAATTATTTTAGCGCTGAATTTGGCCAGATGATTATAATAAATATTGTATAAACCAAGGGCGTCGACTAAGCAGGGTTCAAATGCGATCCCGTAAAGGCTCAACAGGTTCTGGGGAAATCCACTTTGAAGGGGATTCTCTGGAAGTGCTTTCGGCGTTTCCTTCAGGAGTGAAACAGGCGCTGGGGTTTTCGCTTCGCCAGCTTCAAATTGGGAGAGAACCGACGTGCCAGACACTCAGCATGAGTTTTATCGGAACTGGTGTTTACAAATTGAAAGAAGCTGATGAGCGGACGTGGTACCGAGCTATCTACCTCTCGAAAGTAGACAACGTTATTTACGTGCTGCATTGCTTTTAGAAAGACAGCCGTAAGACGGATCGACGGGATATTACGATTGCCAGTCCGCGATTGAAGTTAGTGAGGCAGCGCATTCAGGAGCAGAAGGTATATGAAAAGCGAAGCGAAAAATAAGCCGACTCGCGTCGTGAAGGGGAATGTCTTCGATGCGCTGGGGTTTTCTGCTTCGGAGGCGAGTGCGCTGAGAGTCAAGGCAGAGATACTTTCTGCCATTCTTGAACATGTGCAAGTAGAGGGTTACACGCAGGCGCAACTGGCGAGTTTGCTGGATGAGTATCAGCCATCGGTGAGCAATTTGTTAAAGGGGCGGATTGCTCAGGTGAGTATTGAGAAGCTGTTGCGGTATGCGGATCGGTTGCAGCTTGAGACGAGCATTACTGTGCGATCTGGGCGAACAAAGACTACTAGGGCAAGAACTAAGCTACCTTCAAGGAAAATAGGGTCTGGGAGTCGTCAGCTAGCTGCACTCTAACTTTCTCAGATGGTTTGATCATCGCCCATTCCAGATTGCGTCCTTAATCGAGTCGGGGTCGGCAGAGCTTCCCAGAAGGATAAACTCGCGAGATCTTCTCGTATTCGTAGTGATGGTGACTCGACCGCTGTGCAGAATGCCGCCCATACCCCATTTGGATTTGTAACTGCTCTCGACGGAGACGATGCTCGAACGGGCTATGCAAAATCCGCCGCTTAACTCAGAGAGTTTTCGGATCGCGGCCAGATCTTGCGTCAACTCCCTATCCAAGGTCATTTCGACCAAAGGCTGAAAGTAATCTCGATCAGCATTGCTAACCGGTCCCGAAGCTTTCCATCCATAGAGAGCGTTGGGGGTTGAGAAGACAACGAAAGTGCGGTTCAGGATGAGCCAGAAGTACTCCATTGCAACAAAGCTGGAGGCTGGCAACGGAAGCCGATCCGCATCGGAGGCCTCGTTGGAGAGGATATCCAGAGCTGGAGCGCGACGGGTCAGGGTCCAAAAGCTATATAGAAAGAATCCAAAGAAGCTAATGGCGGCGACTAAAACGGTAAATTCGACTGTTCGGGGCAAGTTTAGAGTGCCTGCCCGGTGCGACAAGCTCTTCACGTAGGCGAGACATGGCCCGACTATGATGGCACCAACAGTGAAGATGGCTGAAAGACGTAATGCAAGAATTGCGCTTTGTCGAACACGATTTTCAATGCCTGGCATATTGAATTTAGTTTGACTTGATCGGATGGGAGTTGTCTATTTCAGGCGGCTGGGATACTGGCGATTGCCTCCTCTTTATTGCTCAATTCTGCAGCGAAATCGTTAAATCCGTAGAATAGGAGTGTTATGGGTTTTACGGAACGGTTTGATGTGGCGGTGGTGGGGGCTGGGCATGCTGGGTGCGAGGCGGCTATGGCGGCGGCGCGCATGGGTTTGAAGACGGCCATTATCACCATGAATCTGGATTTGATTGCGCAGATGTCGTGCAATCCGGCGATTGGCGGCATTGCCAAGGGGCACCTGGTGCGCGAGGTGGATGCGCTGGGTGGCGTGATGGGCGAGGTGGCGGATGCTGTGGGTATCCAGTTTCGGCTGCTGAATACTTCGCGGGGGCCTGCGGTCTGGAGTCCTCGGGCGCAGTGCGACAAGGCGCTGTATCGCGTGAAGATGCGCGAGGTTTTGGAGAATCAGCCGAACCTGTTTATCAAGCAGGCTGAGGCTGTTGACTTAGTCCTGGAAGAAATTGATGGCGCAGATTTGTTATCCCACCCTGGGATTTCTTCGGACGTGGAATATTCAAAGCCCAAGCAGCGGGTGCTTGGGTTGAAGTTGCGGGACGGGCGGCAGCTTTTGGCTGGGGCTACGATCATCACCACCGGCACGTTTTTAAATGGGCTGATTCATTGTGGTGAGGAACGGTATCCGGCGGGGCGGAGCGGCGAGCCTGCGAGTGTTTTGCTGGGCGAGGCGTTGCGGAGGCTGGGGTTGCGGACTACGCGGTTGAAGACTGGGACTCCGCCGAGGCTGGATGGGCGGACGATTCGCTGGGAGGCTTTTGAGGAGCAGCCGGGCGATGTTGATCCGACGCCGTTCAGCTTTCGCACGACAAAGATTGTGCAGCGGCAGATCAGTTGCCACATTGCGTATACGACTCCGCAGACGCTGGAGATTATTCGCGCAAATGTGAGCCGGTCGGCGATGTATTCAGGGGCGATTGAGGGGATTGGGCCGCGTTATTGTCCTTCAATCGAGGACAAGATTGTGAAGTTTCCTGAGAAGACGCAGCACCAGTTTTTCCTGGAGCCGGAGGGGTTGAACACGCACGAGGTATATGTGAACGGCATGTCTACTTCGCTGCCGATGGAAGTGCAGCAGGAGATTGTGCGTTCGATACCGGGGCTGGAGAATGCGGAGATGCTGCGGCCGGGATATGCGATCGAGTATGACTCGGTGGATGCTACGGAGCTGGATCGGGCCTTAAAGGTCAAGAGCATGGAAGGCCTTTATCTTGCCGGGCAGATCAACGGGACGAGCGGCTATGAAGAGGCGGCTTGCCAGGGCATTATGGCGGGCATCAATGCCGCGCTGAAGCTGAAGGGCGAGAAGCCATTTACGCTGGATCGCACTGAGGGTTATACGGGGATTTTGATTGACGATCTGATCTCGAAGGGGACGAACGAGCCTTACCGGATGTTCACTTCGCGGGCGGAGTTCCGGCTGCATTTGCGGATCGATAATGCGGACCGAAGGCTTACTCCGTATGGGCGGAAGCTGGGGCTGATTGGCGATGAGGCGTGGGCTGCATATGAGCAGAAGCAGGCGCGGATGGCGGCGTTGACGCAGTTGCTTACGACGAAGAAGGTGGATGCCGCGGGGCTGGCTGTTGCTGCTGCGGAGATTGATTTTGCGGCGGTGCCGGGGCAGACCTGGGCGCAGTTGTTGAAGCGGCCCGAGGTGCAGATTGAGTCGGTGCTGAAGGCTCTTGCGGCGGAGCTTTCGAGTGATGATTTGTTGCGTGATTATGTGGCGGATGCGGACGGGACGCGTTTGACTGCGGTGCCTCGCAATGAGGCTCGTGCGGTGGAGACGGAGATCAAGTTTGCCGGGTATCTTGAGCAGCAGAAAAAGGCCATCCAGAAGCTGAAGGAAGCTGAGGGCGTGACGATTCCAGAATGGCTGAATTACACGACGATCAGTGGGCTTTCGCGGGAGATGCAGGAGACGCTGGGACGGGTGAGGCCGCAGACGATTGGGCAGGCGAGCCGGATTCCAGGGGTGACTCCGGCGGCGCTGGGGCTGGTGCATGTGAGTATTCGCGTGCAGGGCAAGGTCCAGGGCAAGGCTGGCCAGCTAGCGGGTTAATGCCCTGTTTGCTGGATTGGCTGGGGTGGTTTGGGTCGAGTGCTGGTTTGAGTTCAAGGATGATTTTTCTTCGATAGATTTTGTTGGGCTGGGCGGGTAGGCTGGTGGGACTATGAGTTCCTCTTCTTCGCTTTCCAGACGTACATTTTGTGTTTTGCTGGCTGGGGCTGGTGCGCAGCTCTGTGTGCCTTCTCGGCTTTCGGCTGAGGAGTTCTGGGGTACGCCTGGACAGCGGTCCTTTCCGAAGTTGCCGGATTCGGCGCGGCCTTATGTGCTTTGGATGTGGATGGGGCACAACGTGAGTGCGGCGGGGATTACGCGCGATCTTGAGGCGATGCACGAGGCGGGGATTGGCGGGGCGACGATCTTCAGCTTGTCGGACACGGTGACACCGACGGCGGGGGCGATTCGGAAGAGTCCTACGCCGGAGATTGTTACGTTTACGGAGCCGTGGTGGGCGCTGGTGCGTCATGCGGCGGAGGAGTGCAGGCGGCTGGGGCTGGAGCTGATTCTGCATAACTGCGCGGGGTATGAGAGCAGCGGCGGTAAGTGGATTACTCCGGAGCTCTCGATGCAGGAGGTTGTGTGGTCGGAGCAGAGGGTTGCGGGTGGTTCGCGGGTGCATCTGACGCTGGAAAAGCCGAAGGTCGATCCGCATCCGCATGACCAGTTTCCTGCGACTTACATTCCCTCGGAGGACAAGGTTGCGCCGCCGTTGGTGGAGGCGCGGCAGAGTTACTTTCGAGAGATTGCGGTGCTGGCGATTGCGGCCGATGGGGTGGTTGGCAGGGAACGGATTGTCGATCTTTCAAAACAGATGAATGCGGCGGGTGAGGTCGATTGGGATGCGCCTGCCGGAGCTTGGTCGGTTTATCGATTTGGGCATACGACTACGGGTGGGATGATTCAACCGGCGCAGTGGGAGGCGATAGGGCTGGAGTGCGACAAGATGAGCCGCGAGGCGGTGACGTTCCACATTGAGCATGTGCTGGGGGAGATTCGGAAGCACCTGGGTGAGCTGATGGGATCGACGCTGACTACCCTTTACTTCGACAGCTATGAGGCGGGAAACGCGACGTGGACGCCGAAGATGCGGGAGGAGTTTCGTGCGCGGCGTGGCTATGAGATGACGCAGTGGCTGCCGGTGCTGGCGGGGCGCGTGGTGGAAAGCGCGGCGGAGACTGCGAAGTTCAAAGAGGATTTTCAGCGGACGATTGAGGATCTGTATCGCGACTGCTATTGGGGCACGCCGGGGCCGCTTATTCGCGAGGCGGGGATGAAGTTTGTGGCGGAGCCATATGAGGGTCCGTGGGAGATTGGCGAGGTGGTGAAGTCGCTGGATATCCCGGCGGTGGAGTTCTGGACGGATAACGGGCGCTATTCGCCGTGGGATCTGGAGCCGGTGGTGAAGGCGGCGCGGAAGGCTGGCGACACATTGATTGTGGCGGAGGCTTTTTCAACGCAGCCGGAGTTTGCGCGGTGGACGGAGCATCCGGCGTGGCTGAAGCCGGTGGGGGATGGGGCGTTTTGCGCGGGGGTGAACCGGGTGAATGTTCACCATTTTGTGCAGCAGGCGTGGGATGCGAAGTATCAGCCGGGCAACGTGATGGGGCAGTGGGGCATGCACCTGGGACGCTACCAGACCTGGTGGAAGCCGGGACGGGCGTGGCTGAACTATCTGTGGCGCTGCCAGGCGCTTTTGCAGCGCGGGGAGTATGTGGCTCCCTCGGCGGAGACGAGTTTGGTGGTGGCTACGGACGATCCTGGAGTCGGGCCAGGGTTGCATAGCATTCATCGGCGGGATCGACAGGATGGTGGAACAGAGATTTATTTTGTTGCGAATCAGGAGTGGCGGGCTGGGCAGGTGGAGTGCACGTTTCCGGTGAAGGGGATGCAGCCGGAGCTTTGGGATCCGGTGGCGAATACGGTGCGGGATCTGACGGAGTTTCGGCAGACGGCGAATGGGACGAGTTTTGGGCTGGAGTTTGCGGAGACGCAGAGCTATTTCGTGGTATTTCGGCGGACGATTGCGGCGGGTTTTGCGGGGAAAGGCAAGCCGGGTACGGACTTCCCTGCTCTGAATTCCGGCCCGGAGTTGGCGGGACCGTGGCAGGTGAGCTTCGATCCGAGGTGGGGTGGTCCGGCAGCGGTGCAGTTTGATTCGCTGATGGATTGGACGACGCACAAGGATGCGGGCATTCAGTATTACTCGGGGATGGCGGTTTATTCGAAGGAGATTGAACTGGAAGCGGCACCGGCGGGGCGCAAGGTTTACCTGGATCTTGGGGTGGTGAAGCATATCGCCGAGGTGACGTTGAATGGGAAGAATCTCGGCGTGGTTTGGACGGCCCCGTGGAGAGTGGATGTCACGGACGCGATGCGGCCCGGGAAGAATCGGCTGGAGATTGCGGTGACGAATGTCTGGGCAAATCGACTGATCGGGGATGAGCAGCATCCGTCGGATGCGGAGTGGAGGATGGGTGATCCGGATGCGAAGAGCGGGGCTTTTATGCGCGAATTTCCAGACTGGTTCCTGAAGGATGAGCCGCGCCCGGTGAAGGAGCGGCTGACGTTTACGACCTGGAACTACTTTACGAAGGATTCCCCGTTGGAGACTTCGGGATTGATGGGGCCGGTGACGGTGATGGTCGAGGCAGAGTAGTCCAAATCGTAACGAGAGCGAAGGATACTCAGGCAATCTGGGCAGGGCTTTCGCGCAATTTGCGGCGTGCCCTACGGATTGGTCTGAGGGGACTTGTCGCCTTTTGAGAAGAGTGGGATGTGGAAGGGAAGTTCGGCCTGAGATTTGGTTTTGGGAGCTTTGGTCCTGGCGTTCGGGACTTCCTGACGGATGAGTGTGCGCTGCGCGTTGAGGCAGACCCAGTTGCCGTGCTGGCGCTGGAAGACGTGGGTGAAGACGCCTCTATCCTCGACCGCGCCATTGACCGTCTTGTGTTTGTACGAGTAGGTGCCGTTGGCTACGGCTATGTCTCCCAGTACGCGGACGGTAATGACGTGCAGGTCTGTGGTGGCGGTCTTGTCTTCCTGGTTGATGACGGCGACTACCTGCTGGTTGCGGCTGGTGATGTCTCCGTAGGCAGAGATGTCGACGAAGAGTGGGGAGAGCACGAGTTCGAGACCGTACTGATCACGCTGATTCAGGGCGGTGCTCCATTTGTCTTCGACTTGCTGTAGTTCGCGGATTTCTGGGCTTTCGGCGGACGCGGCGAGGGATTGGCCAGGTTGGTTTGCCGATACCTCTGGAACGGAAGTCTGAGCGAATACGGAGCTTGCTCCAAGAGCCAAAAGAACAGGTGCTACATACAGGAAATGCTTCATAAGCGGGTACTCCTATAGACGATCTTACTGCTCAAGGGTTAGAGGACGGTGAGCGGGCCTGTATCTATTTGGAGGAAATGGACGTTTGGTGACCTGTTTTGCGAATTCTTCACAGGTACGCTCGCGCCGCGATTTTTCGTACACTGACTGGGATGGCTTCGACTCCCAGCTTTTCTATCGACAATGGCCTGCCCTCTAACATTGATGCTGAGAGGACGATTCTCGGCGCAATTTTGCTGGAGAATCATGCGCTTTCCGAGGCGGAAGAGAGGCTGACTCCGGATGATTTTTCGCTGGATTCGCATCGGCGTATCTACCAGCGGATGACCGAGCTGGGCGGCGAAGGTCATGCGATCGACCTGGTTACGGTGGCGCATGAGCTATCGAAATATAAAGAGCTTGAGTCGGTTGGGGGTGTGGCCTATCTGGCCTCGCTGACGGAGGGGTTGCCGCGCCGGCCAATCATCGACGAGTACATTCGTATCGTCAAGGATAAGAGTCTCTTACGGCAGTTGATGCTGATTTGCTCGGCGGCGATTGCGCGGGCCGCGGATCAGAGCGAGACGGCGCTGGATGTTTTAAATGCCGCTGAATCGCAGTTGCTGGAGGTTGGCGAGAAGAGTATTTCGAAGGGGCTGGCGAGCCTTGAGGATATTGTCGCCGGGTCATTCGGGTCGATTGACAATCTTTACCAGCAGGCGCGTGAGGTTACCGGACTTGAGACGTACTTCACCGAGTTCGACAAGATGACCAGCGGGCTGCAAAAGGGTGAGTTGATCATTATTGCGGCGCGGCCCTCAATGGGCAAGACGGCGTGGGCGATCAACATTGCGCAGAATGCGGCGGTGCGGGGCAAGGCGGTGGTCGCTGTCTTCTCGCTGGAAATGTCGAAAGAAGCGCTGTTGCGTCGTATGCTGGCGAGCCAGGCGTGGGTTGACCAGCGCAAGTTGCAGACGGGCTTTTTAGGGCGCGACGATCAGGACAAGCTGCGCACGGCGCTTGAAGACCTGGTGGAGTCGAAGATGTTTATCGACGATACGCCGGGAATTTCGCTGGCCGAGATGCGGGCCAAGGCGCGGCGGTTGAAGCAGACATCGGGTGGCGCGCTGGATCTGATCGTGGTGGATTACCTGCAACTGATGACGGCTTCGCTGCCTTCGCAGGGTGGGAAGCGGTTTGAGAGCCGGACGCAGGAAGTTTCGGCGATTTCGCGCGGGTTGAAGGCTCTGGCGAAAGAGATGGATGTACCGGTGATTGCGCTTTCGCAGCTTTCGCGTGCGAGTGAGCGCCGTGGGGATGACAAGAAGCCGTTGCTGAGCGATCTGCGCGAGTCGGGTTCGATTGAGCAGGACGCGGACGTGGTGGCGTTTATTCACCGCGAGAGCTATTACAACCGCGACAAGGAAGAAGACCCCGACAAGAACAAGGCGGAGATCATTATTGCCAAGCAGAGAAACGGGCCGACGGGGTCGGTAGATCTGGCGTTTCTATCGCAGTTTACGCGGTTTGAGAATCTGGATACTGTGCACGACGGGCAGTAAGAAGATTCGCAACGATTCCTGAACCGGTGGGTGGAGAGGGACTTGAATGGACGCGATTCAGAAACTTATCCAGGCTATTTCTTCGCTGCTCTGGCCTTTGATTACGATCGGGCTGCTGCTCAGCTTCAGACCTGCAATTGCTGCCATCATTGAATCCGCCAAGTCGCGAAAGTTTACGCTGAAGATTGGCGGGCAGGAACTGACGATGGAAGAGGCGAACCAGGTTCAGCAGAATCTAATTGCGGATCTCCAGGCCAGGGTTACTGAGATTCAAAAGGAACTGGCAGGCTCGGGAAACCCGGTTTTCTCGGAAAGCCCGGTTTTGCCGGGTCTGGTTGCGCCTGCTGCTTCTTCTAATGTGGAGCGGATCGCGAGTGAAACTGCCGCGGAGCCGCGCAGGATTTCGAGGATTCTGTGGGTGGACGATAACCCTAAAAATAATAGTTATTTTATTCAGCGGCTGACGGACAGGGGCGTTCATGTGGATCTTGCCGAGTCGACTTCTGCGGGTATAAAGCTTTTCAGCTCGGAGAGCTATGACTACATCATTTCCGATATGGGCCGCCGGGATGGCCTGAACTATCGCTCTACGGCGGGGATCGAGCTTTTGAGGCTGATCCGGGATAAGAGCAAGACTGTTCCTTTTGTGTTCTTCAGCAGCGCGAGCGCGATGCAGGCTCATGGCGCGGAAGCTCTTAGTCTGGGCGCGACGGCGTTTACGTCTTCGCCGACGGAGTTGTTTGGGATGCTGGATGCTGCGACTACTACGACGACTGCTACATCCAAGGGGCAGGCTTAGGGCAGAACATTTCTTTTGATTCTTGAGTTGATGCTTTCTATTGCTGCAGGTGGTGGGCGAAGAAGGCTGTTTCTGCTGCGTAGGCTTTTAGCCAGTCGCGGTGGAGGAGGAAGTCGTGAATTTCGTCGGGGAAGATGAGTTCATCGACGGAGACCTGCTGCTTGCGAAGGGCGGCTGCGAGTTTGGGCGTTTGCGAAAACTGCACGTTGCGGTCGTCGTCGCCGTGGATGAGCAGGACGGGCGAGCGCCAGGTGGAGACGGATGAGATTGGCGAGGATTCATAGGCGATGCGGGAGCGATTGGGGTCGGCTGTGGGGTCGTAGCTGGTGTTCCAGTTGCCGAGCTCGATGTTCCAGTCGTGGACGCCGTGGAAGTCGACTCCGGCGCTAAAGAGGTCGGAGGCGCGGGCTAATGCGAGCGCGGTGAGGTAGCCGCCGTAGCTGCCTCCCCAGGAGCCGATGTGGGCTGGATCAACATCGGGCCGGTTGCGGAGATAGAGGCCTGCGCCGAGGACGTCGTTGAATTCGCTGGCACCGTCTGCGCCATAGTTGAGGGCTTCGCGGAAGTTGAGGCCGTAACCGATGCCGCTGCGGTAGTTGACGCTGAGCACAACATAGCCCTGGCTGGCGAGGTATTGGTTCATGCCATAGGCGTTGTTGTAGTACTGCATGTAATGCCAGCCGAGAAGCATCTGCCGGCGCGAGCCTCCGTGGAAGAAGACGAGTGCCGGATGGCGGGTGGTGCTGGAGGCTGGCGGCAGGAAGAGCTGGCCGTGAATCTGCATGCCGTCCGCGGAGCTGAGGATGACTTGTTGCGGGACGACGAGACTGGCGGCGGGAAAGTCTTTAGGGATGGCTTCAGGGTTGAGGTCAACTAACTGATTGCCGGTTACGATGGCGGGCCGCATTGGCAGGCGCGCATCGGAACGGAGAACGGCTACGGTCCGATTGTCGCTGACGAGGATGGGTGTGACTTCGATGCCTTCGCCGCGGGTGATGGCTTTTGGTTTGCCGATTGTTTGCGATGAGACGGCGAGTTTCCAGATGTGGCGGCGGTCGATATCTTTAGAGTCTGCGGCAGAATCTCCGGTGCCTTGATTTGAGGAATAGACGAGTTCGGTGCGGTCTTTGCTGAGATTGGTGTGCTCAACTTCGAAGTCGCCGGGGGTGAGCAGGGTTGCTGTTCCGCCGGAGGTTGGCACGGCGTAGAGATGGAGCCAGCCGTCGAGTTCGCTGGGGAAAACGATCTGGCTGGCTGCGGTCCAGAGGAGTTGGTTGTCGGAGGCCAATGCGCGGAAGACGCTGCCCTGGCCTGCGGCGGCTTTCCATATTTCGTGACTTTGTATCTCATTGCTCGGGATGTCATGGTTTTGGCCAGTACCCATGTCGGCTATGCGAATGGACCACGGGGTGATGGCGGTGCGGCTGGGGGCGAACAGATAGTCGTCGTCCGTGGTGGCGGTGCGAATGAAGGCTATTTGCCTGCTATCTGGTGACCATGCGGGTTCCATGTCGCTGTCTGCGCTGGGGCTCAGGTAGGTGAGCGATTTTGCCCCGAGGTCGTAGACGCCGATGAAGCCGTCGTTATCGCGGGTGCTGACGAAGGCCAGTTTGCTGCCGTCGGGCGAGAGGCGCAGGCTGCCGATGCTGCCTCGGGTGTGGAGGAGCTGTTCCGGCTTGGGCTGCGGAGCTTTGCCTGCAGCCAGTTTGACCATCCAGAGCTGATTGTTGCTGATGTAGATAAGGGCGTCGCCGCTGCTGGTGAAGAGTGGGGCGCGGCCTTCGGCGACCTTTGTCGATTGGCCGGATTTTATGTCAACCAGGAAGATTTCGGGGCTTACTCCGCCGGGGAGCAGGGCGGGATTGGCGGCGGGTTTGTTGGGGGCTTCGAAGTCGGTGCCTCGGGCGTAGGCGATCTGCTGTGCGTCGGGGGACCAGGCTACGTTGCCGAGTTCGATGCCGTCGTCTTCGGTGTACTTCGTCAATTGGCGGGCGGTGTATTTGCCGTTGGCTGGGTCAGCGATCCAGAGATTACGCCGGCCTTCGGCGTCGGCGATCCAACTGATGCGATTGAGGGCGGGTGCGGCCTGGAGTTCAGAGGGGAATGGGGCGCTGAGGACTTGCGGAAGGGTGAATGGAGCCTGCGCGCTGGCCGCGATGGCGAGGAGGATCGGGGCAGCAAAGGATGCAATGCGGAATGAGTTGGGCAAGTCCGGACTCCTTGATGCTATGTCGGGATGCTTTCATTCGGGTGGGGAAATGTCTAGAAGGGAATTTGGGGGGGGTGCAAGGGCAACGCAACAGCAGATTTCTTTTCGAGAATGATGGCTGGGAAGGCAAGGGCAACTGCAAAGGCAAGGCAACAGCAAAGGCAAGGGCAACAGCAGATTCCCTTCGGGAATGACAGCCAGAAAGGCAACAGCAACGGCAAAGGCAAGGGCAACAGCAACGGCAACTGCAAAGGTAACGGTTGGGACGGTGGGATTTGTTTATTTCGCCTGAGCTGGGCAAAGTTTGCCCAGCTCGGGTTGGTGTCTATTTTGGGGAGGGTTTAGGCGCGGCCGGCGAATTCGTGGGTTTCGGTGGAAACTTTGATTTTTTCGCCTTGTTTGATGAAGAAGGGGACTTTGATCTCGATGCCGGTTTCGAGCTTGGCGGGTTTGGTGACGGCTCCGCTGGCGGTGTCGCCGCGGACGCCGGGCTCGGTGTAGGTGACTTCGAGCTCGACCTGGGCGGGAAGTTGGAGGCCGATGGGGTTGCCGTTGAACTTGTGGATCTGGAGGATGGAACCTTCGAGCAGGAAGTCGAGGGCGTCTCCGACCATATCGCGGTTCAGGGTGAGGGTTTCGAAGCTGGCCTGATCGAGGAAGTAGGAGCCGTCGCCATCGGTGTACAGGTAGGAGGCTTCGTCGAGTTCGAGATCGGGTTCTTTGAATTTGTCCTGCGCCTTGAAGGTTTTGTCGAAGACGGCGCGGGTGATGAGGTTGCGCATCTTGAGGCGAACGAGAGTCTGGCCTCCGCGTGCTGTGGGGGTGGAGATTTCCGACTCCAGGCAGTAGAACGGAGCGTTTTCGAATTCGAAATACATCTTGCGCTTGATATTGATGGCTTCGAGCAGGGCGGCCATGATTTACCTCAGATTTGTCCGGTGCAACTGATGTGCAGGGGAATGATGCAGCCCTGTCAGGATATCAGGCTACTGCTGCAGGAGGAGTTGCAGGGCCTCGCGGGCGTTTTGCAGGCAGGTGCGGGATTCGTCTTCGGAGAGCAGTCCCTGGTGGACGGCTTTTCTGCCGATGTCGTTGACCTGGTTGGCGAGCCTGGGGAAGGCTGGGTCGATACCGGTGGCGATGAGGTTGTTGTTCACCTCGTGGAGCAGGTTGCCGAGGGTGGCGGCGTTCCGATAGCGGGCGTGGATGAGCTTGCTGAGAGCGTCGGGGAGCTTTTGCTTGATGGCTTCTTCGAGGACGCTGCGGCACATGACGGCGCAGGCAGTGAAGAGAGCGAAGAAGTAACAGCGTGTGGCTTCGTCTAGGTAGCGGTCGGCTTCTTCAGAGGATGGAGATGCGACGACGCATTCGCGCAGGTGGGTGGCGCGTGCCACGGCTGGTTCTACAAGATCGAGAAACTCGGCGGCTACGGCGGCGCGGAGCAGGTCGTTCTGGCTGCTGTCGAGTGCGCGCTGGATGGATTTCCAGGCTGGTGTGTGGATGTCGCTGCCTGCGTGTTGCAGGTGGGTGAGCGAGGTGAGGCGTTGGCGCGCGTGCTGAATGAAACCGTACTGCATCTCGTGGGCGAGGTGCTGCCATTCTTCGATGAAGGCAGTGGGGCTGGATTGATAGCGGTGCCAGAGTTCTTCATAGACAACGGCGGGAAGGACGTCCTGAAGCTGGGCAAAGCGTCCGGTGCGGGCCAGCTCTGCGATGGCGGAGGAGAATTCACGGCCGGGAGCGCTTTTGTCAGCCATTTTGAGGAGCAGGTTGCTGAGCTGGTCGATTTCGATAGCCATGTACCGCTCCCAGTTCGCAGTTTAGAGGCGGGAGGGTTGTGGCGGGGCTTATGAGCAGGAAGAATTGTCGAGTGATTGCCGGAGTGGGAATCGGAGATTCGAGCAGGAATAATAGGGATTTTCTGTTTGCGGGCGTTGCTGGCCGAAGATCCCTGTGTTGCTTAGCTGGCTACCAAAGCTACCAGGTCGATCTCCACGAGAACGTCTTTGGGCAGGCGTGAGACTTCGACGGTGGTGCGGGCGGGCGGCTGGGTTCCAGCGGCGGCGAGATGGGTGGCGTAGATGGCATTCACGGCGGCGAAGTCGTCGAAGTTTTTGAGGAAGACGGTGGCTTTGACGACCTGGGCGAAGCTGCTGCCGCCTGCTTCGAGAATGGCTTTGAGATTGGCGAAGACCTGGGTGGTCTGTTCCTTGATGCCGCCAGCGACAACTGCCTGCGACTCCGGATCGAGAGCGATCTGGCCCGAGGTGAAGAGCAGGTTTCCGGCACGGATGCCCTGGGAATAGGGGCCGATGGCTTTGGGGGCGCTGTTGGTGGCGATAACGTTGCGGGGTTCGAGGCTCAGTTCTTCGCTCATGCGGTTAATTGTAGCTGGCGGCCTGCGGGGCGGCTAGCCGGTCTACTTGTGAGTCTGCTAGCGCGTGGACCAGCCACCGGCCAGTCTGCGGCACAGGATGACACAAAGCCAGGAGGCTGCGAGGGCGAGGATTACCGGGGCGGCCTGGGTGCGCAGCATTACGGCTGGCTCGGATGAGGAGAATAGCCATGCCTGGTAGTCCGTGGAGGTATTTTGTTTCGGGCTGTTAATCGTCAGGATGGCTAGCCGGATGAGGATGGCTATCCCTGCCAGCAATGCGGCGATGCCGGGGATGGCTAGCTTCCAGGGAAACGGTATGGAGGTGGGAGCGGTGGCTTGTTCTGCTTCCTGCTGGATGATTTCCATGACGGACGCGGCGAAGCCTGAGGATGGCAACAGGGTGTCCTGTGCGAGCAGGATCTGGTCCAACTCGTCGGGTTGCGCGTTGTTGAATGCCTGGCTCCTGTTGCTTGTTTTGGGCTGGTTCATCGCGGGTCTTCTTTCCTGGAATTCTGGTTTGATTCTGAACTGCGTTGTGGCAGCGATTTCTCAGGATCGGTTGCGTGCTCTGGCAATTGTTCGCGGAGTTGCGGGAATCTTTGCTTGAGAAGTGCGCGACCGCGAGACAGCCGGGCCTTCATCGTCCCTGTGGGGATGCGCATGGTGGCTGCTGCGGCTACGAGGTCCATTTCATGAAAGTAGAACAGGATCAGGGGTTCGCGGTATTTTTCCGGGAGAGCGAAGACGGCGCGGCGGACGGCTTCATCGCGGGCCGCGCCATCGAGTTCCGCATCGTGGACGAAGGGGATTGAAGGCTGCGACGATTCGGAAACCTGGTCGAATGAGATAGCAGGCGATGGGATGTGTTTTAACTCGGTGCGATAGATGTTGGCGGCTACGGAAAAGAGCCATGTGGAGAAGCTGCTTTCGCGCCGCCATTGGGCGAGTCCTCGCCAGACTCGCAGTAGGGCTTCCTGCGCCATGTCTTCGGCCCGGTGACGATCGTGGCAGTAACGCCATGCCATGTTGATGAGCGGACGTTGCCAGCGCTCCACGAGGGCCGCGAATGCCTGGAGTTCGCCGCTCAGGACGCGGTCTACGAGGATGCTGTCGGTATCGGTTTGAGTCGTGTGGGAGGTTGGAGCCCCGATTGAAAGAGGAACTGGCTCGTGCCCGGCGGAAATCGGATTCATGTTCATGCCGGGCTACTCCTTTGGAGAATCTTTCCGATGGCAGATTGCCTGCGGTAGGACAGTGAGCGGTAAGACAGGGAAGTCTGCTGGCAGGTTGCATTTTGTAGGGGAGGCGATGGTCTTCGCAAGAAAATTTCATTATCGAGAGAAAATGCAACCGCGTTTGCGGGTGCGATGTCGTACAGGCTGCATGGGGAAAATATCCCCTGTTGGAGGGATTTATGGGAGATATAGGAATGCCGCTGTTTTTTTGCGTAGCGTCTGTCTCGGTGTTCACCTTTGTTTCAATTGCGGTATGGACTGAGGCCCGGAGGAAAGAACGAGAGACCTACTACAAGGCGGAGTCGCTGCGACGTATTGCGGAAATGCCGGGCGAAGGCGCGCGCCAGGTGATCGAGATGCTGCAGGGGGAAGAACGCACTCGCCGGGCCAGCGCGATGGGCAAAGAGATCAAGAGGCTTGAGGGGATGAAACTGGGCGGACTGATCAATGTCGCTGTAGGTGTGGCGCTCCTGTTTTTCCTGTACGGGATGCATCCGGAGCGGCCGGTTTATCTCGTTGGGCTGATTCCAGGGCTGATTGGGGTCGCGTTGCTGGTGTACGCGATGGTGCTGGCGCCGAAACCATCGGCTGCATCGGCCGAGCCAATGGATTGATAATCGGGAGGTCGCTGTCAGAAAACGGGTGGGCATAAATGGAATTCCGGCATTTCGCGGGGAACCATCGGTAGGATAGTGGCGTAAGTCATTACAGAAGGTGGTAACCATGAATTCCCAAAAGATGTGGAAGTTTCGTAGAGTGGCGGTGGTACTTGGAGTTGCGGCGACGCTGGGCGTCTCCGGTTGCCGGGTGCATGTGGATAAGGACTCGAACGGCAAGGAGAAGAATGTACAGGTCGATACGCCATTCGGTGGGGTGCATGTGAATACCGACAAGACCTCGGCGGCGGACCTGGGACTGCCGGTGTATCCGGGCGCAACGATGGTGAACGAGGAAGATCACAAGTCGGCGGATGTGCACCTGGGGTTCGGAGAGTGGCAGCTCCGGGTGAAGGTTGTTTCGTATGCGACGACGGATAGCCAGGAGAAGGTTGCGGCCTTCTACAAGAAAGCCCTGTCGCGGTATGGGGATGTGATTACCTGCAGGGACAATGCCCCGGTCGGGACTCCGGCGGTAACGCATGAGGGGCTGAGCTGTGCGGATGACAATAGCAGCGCCAAGGTCAAGATTGACGAGTTCAAAACGGATTACAAGGACAATCTCGAACTGAAGGCTGGTTCAAAACGGCACCAGCATATTGTGGGGTTTGAGAGCTCCAAAGGCGACCAGATCCGGTTTGCACTGGTGGCATTGGATTTGCCGGCGAATATCGGTAGCGATGAGGGGAAGAGTAATTAGCTGGTTGTGACGGGGTGGCGATACTGCGTGGCTTTGTTTGGTGTTTGCGGGTGAAGCAGATTCCCTGCGGGAATGACAGACGGAACGGCAAAGGCAAGGGCTAACAGCAGATTCCCTTCGGGAATGACAGACAGAACGGCAAAGGCAACTGCAAGGGCAAAGGCGGCAAGGGCAAAAGCTGGGGTAAGGGCTTTTGTTTCTTGGATAGATTGCTAAGTTGATTGCGGTTGGTTGGTGTGAGGGTATAGCTTCAGGGGTGGGACGGATCGACCGACGAATGGAAGCTACCTGTCAGCGTTGCCATGAAATACTTCGCGGAGCCGACCGGTATTGTCCGGCATGCGGGCTGCCGCAGCTTGTGTACATTGCCGAGGAGCCGCCGCCTTTGCCGTTGGGCGATGTTGCGGACGCTGCGGGCGAAAATGCGCAGGCTTTGTCCGGTTCTGCTACGGGTATTGCGTGGCGGCCGGCGCTCAAGGCTGCGGGAATCCTGGCGATTCCTGCGGGATTGCTGTGTTCGGCGCTGACTCCGATCGGCTCGTCGCTGGCCCTGATCTGGATGATGGGTGCGGCGGTCTGGGCTGTACGGCTCTATCTGAAGGGCGCGCGGATTAGTTGGCTGTCGATGGGAAATGGGGCCCGGATAGGGCTGGTGACTGGGTTGTTTGCGAGCTGGCTGACTCTCAGCGTGAATGGCGCGAAGGTCTGGGCGGACAGGTTTGTGATGCACCAGGGCAGCCAGATGGATTCTGAATGGCTGGGCGTGGTGGAGAAGAGTCTTTCTCTGGATCAGCAGATGGCGACCCAGATGGGTATGACTGCGGCCCAGGCGGAGCAAATCGTACAGGTTTCCCGCGCTTGGATGACCTCTGCCGAGGGACGTGCGGGACTCGCGCTGGCGACATTCCTGATTGGATCGGTCTTTCTGATCTTGTTTTCGACGATCGGCGGCGTTGTGGGAGCTCGTTTTATGGGGCAGTCGTCGCGGCGATCCGCGTAGAATAGAACGAAATCGACCCGATTTAGATCGTCTTCAAGACCTGACACAAGCGAGATTGCGAGCGAGATTATGAGCGAAACAGCAGAGGCAAACAAGCCGGCACTCCGTGAGAAGGGCAGACTGATGTCGGCCTCGGAGATTGAGCGGACACTGGTCCGGCTGGCCCACCAGATTGTGGAGAAGACCAATGCCAGCGAGAGCGTTGTGCTGGTTGGTATCAAGCGCCGGGGTGTTCCGCTGGCAGAGCGGCTGGCGGTGTTGATCGGCGGCATTATGAAGCGCACGGTCGAGACCGGGGTGCTGGATATCCAGTTTTACCGCGATGATTTGACTACGCATGGGACTCGTCCGGTGGTGAACGTGGGCGATCTGGGCGTGGATGTGAATGGCCGCCACGTGATTTTGTGCGACGACGTGCTGTATACGGGACGGACGATTCGCGCTGCGCTGGATGCTTTGTTCGACCATGGGCGCGCGCAATGTGTGCAACTGGCGGTGCTGATCGATCGCGGTCATCGCGAACTGCCGATCGAGGCAACGTATGTCGGCAAGCATGTTCCGACGAGCAGCCGGGAGATTATCGAGGTGAAATTCCGCGAGGTCGATAACGATGAGCAGGTGCTGCTGGTGGAGAAGAACGACTAAGCCGGGGTGGCGTAATTTGACGTATCGATTTTCTGTAATTAAATCTTAGACCGGACGGGACTGTTCGTACGCGAGTGTTCCTCTTGCGCCCGTCTCAGGTGTTCGTGAGTTGTGTGTCTCTTATGACTGAAAAAGTTACTTCCATCCCTCGCGTGCATACGCTTCCTGCGATGCCGGTTTCGCGACTTCCCTTTCCTGTTGGATCTTCTCTGGACCGCTCGGTCACTTCGGTGACTTTGCTGAGCCTGGAGACGATCCATGAGATTCTTGCGCTGGCTACCGTGCTTGAGGAAGAAGATCCGTTGAAGCGGGCGGAGCGCTTGGCGAAGCGGCGGATTGCGCTGCTCTTCTATGAGTCCTCGACGCGGACACGCACCAGCTTTGAGCTGGCGGCGAAGGGGTTAGGCGCGGATACGACGCTGGTTTCGAGTTTGTCGTCGAGCATTGAAAAAGGCGAGACGCTGAAGGATACGGGTTTGACGCTGCGGGCATTGGGTGCGGAGGCGATTATTCTGCGGCATCCTAACTCGGGCGCGCCGTGGCTGCTGGAGCGCGAGACGCAGTTGCCAATCCTGAATGCGGGCGATGGAATGCATGAGCATCCTTCGCAGGCATTGCTGGATTTGCGGACGATGCTGGCGCATTTGCGGCCGGGTGTGGAGGCGATTACGGCGGAGACTCTGGCTGGCGTTACGGTGACGATTGTTGGAGACATTTTGCATAGCCGGGTGGCGCGAAGCAATATGCTGCTGCTGCCGAAGCTGGGTGCGCGAGTGATTTTGTGCGGGCCTTCGCAGTTGTTGCCGGATATGGCGGCGCAGGCTGGGCCGGGTGTGACGATTGAGCGCGATTTTGAGAAGGCGCTGGCGCAGTCGCAGGTGGTGATGATGCTGCGTATCCAGGCGGAGCGGCTGGCGGGTGTGCAGCTTGATCTGGAAGAGTACAAGGCCAAATATCAACTGACTGCGGAGCGGTTGGCGGCTCATGCTCCGAAGGCGCTGGTGATGCATCCGGGGCCGATTATTCGGGGGCTGGAGTTGACGAGCGAGGTAGCGGATGGGCCGCAGTCGCTGATTTTGGAGCAGGTGCGGCATGGTGTGGCGATTCGCATGGCGTTGGTGGCGCGAGCGCTTGCCGGGAATAAGGTGGGCGCATGAGTGTTAGCGAGATTGTGATTCGTGGTGGACATCTGATCGATCCGGCGGCTGGTATCGACGGGCTGAAGGATGTGGTTTTACGCGATGGGCGCGTGGCGGAGATTGCTGCTTCGGGTAAGGCTAAAGCGGCGAAGGACGCGCAGATTATCGACGCGAAGGGGCTGACGGTTGCGCCGGGGCTGGTGGATATTCATGTGCATCTGCGTGAGCCGGGACAGGGGTACAAGGAGACGATCGCGACGGGAACGGCGGCTGCGGCTGCGGGTGGATTTACCTCGGTAGCGGCGATGCCGAATACGGTGCCGACGAACGATTCGCCGGAGATTACGCGGTGGATGCAGGCTCCTGAGCGCGGGGCTTCGGTGCGGGTGTTTCCGATTGGGGCTGCGACGCGGGCGCTGAAGGGCGAGGTGCTGAACGACTATGCCGCGCTGAAGGCTGCCGGGGTGGTTGCGGTGACGGATGATGGTCATCCGATTTTGAAGGACAACATCATGCGCGAGGTGCTGATCAATGCAACGCGCAATGGATTGTCGGTCATTCAACATGCGGAAGACACGCGGTTGACGGGCGGATGCAGCATGAATGCCGGGGCGATGGCTTTTCGGCTTGGGCTGCGCGGGATGCCTCCCGAGGCGGAGTATGGGCTGGTTGAGCGGGATATCCGGCTGGTGAGTGAGTTGGCGAAGGACGCGAAGCTGGCCCATGCGCACTTGCATGTGGCGCATACTTCGACGGCGCAGGCGGTAGCGGCGGTGCGTCAGGCTCGCCGCAACGGGCTGCGGGTGACGTGCGAGGTTGCTCCGCATCACTTTTTGATGACCGAGGAGCATGTGGGCGACTATGACACGCATGCCAAGATGAATCCGCCACTGCGTTCGGCGGCGGATCGGGACGCGATGATTGAGGGGCTTTTGGATGGGGTGGTGGATGCGATTGCCACGGACCATGCTCCTCATGCGGCGCATGAAAAGGAAGTGGAGTTTGAGCGCGCGCCGAATGGTATTACCGGGCTGGAGTCCGCGCTGGGACTGAGCCTGCGCTGGCTGCACCACGAGTGGAAGATGCCATTGGGCCGCGTGCTGAGCCTGTTGAGCGCGCAGCCTGCAGCTCTGCTGGGGCTGAAGGGTCGCGGGACGCTGACGGTCGGAAGCTATGCCGATGTGATGATCTTCGACCCGAAGCAGGAGTGGGTTTTCCGAGCCAGGGATTCAAAGTCGAAGTCGAAGAACACTCCGTTTGACGGCTGGACGATGCAGGGCAAGGTTCACTGGACGATCAGCGAGGGACGGGTTGTTTATAAGGCTGGGGTCTGATTCCCTGATACATGGGGATTATGGGATCAGGCCCTCTTTGCGCAGGCGGGTGAAGAGGTCGAAGAAGCTCTCGTCTGTAGCCTGGTAATCGAGGAAGCCGAGTTTGCGGCTCTTGCTCATGTCGGTGACTACTTCGATGGGGCGTCCGAGGTCGGCGTCGGTGTGCCAGGGCGAGACGAGACGCCGCAGGTCTGGTTCGACCAGCTCGTATTTGTCGGCGATATTGGTCCAGATGGGGGCGGCATCTGCCAGTTGCAGTTCGAGTGGCGTTGGGTGGTCGGGATAGGGCTCAGCGCGTAGTCCAAACCACTCGGCCAGCTCGCTCCACATCCAGCTCCAGCGGAAAACGTCGCCGTTGACTACATTGAATGCCTGGTTGCGCGCGGCGTGGGTGGTGGCTGCCCATTGCAAATGGCTGGCAAGCTGGCGAGCGTCGGTCATGTC
Organism: Acidicapsa ligni; assembly: GCF_025685655.1. Lineage (NCBI taxonomy): Bacteria > Pseudomonadati > Acidobacteriota > Terriglobia > Terriglobales > Acidobacteriaceae > Acidicapsa > Acidicapsa ligni. The sequence goes on from NZ_JAGSYG010000001.1 coordinate 612,589, forward strand.
GGTGAGTCCGTTCCACTGCGCGGAGGAACCGGGAAATACGAATGGGCGCCCGGTCTCGCGGCAGATGGAGGCGTAGACGGCGAGGGTTACGCCCATGTTCATGGCATTGCCGACGGCGAAACCTATGACGGTGTGCGGACGATGAATGCTCCAACTGAAGCCGTCACGCGCCGCGGCGGCGTACACCTCATCCTCTTGCGCGTAGTAGAAGTTTTCCACGTCGAGTCGGCCTTGCTTTTCGCGGAAGGGCGTAGCGGGCAGCGTGCCTTTACCGTAGTTTTCGAAGGGGCCGAGGTAGTGTTTGAGGCCGGTCACGAGTGCTACATGCTCAACCGAACCGGAGGCAGAAACGGCATTGAGCAGATTGCGGACCATGGCGCTGTTGACACGGATATTTTCGGCTTCGGTGGAATTGCGCAGCCAGGAGGTCAGGAAAATATGGGTTGGCTTGATGCCATTCAGTGCTGACTGAAGCTGGCCGGTGTTCAGCAGATCTGCGGCGATGGGCTGGATATCAGTTGACGCAGATGGGTTGCGGGCGAGGCCGAAAACATTCCAATCCTCCTGACTGATGAGCCGGTTGGCGAGGGTGAGGCCGACGATGCCAGTGGAGCCAACGACGAGAGCTGTCTTTTTTGCCACAAGAACTCCTGATACACGCGATGCCGGACGCGACTGTGCGCACTTCTCAGATGCTTTTCAGTACCCGAGGATTCAGCCCTTGCGGCGGTAGAGGATTTGAAATTCGTAAGTTTCGTTGGCTGGGAAGAGCGAGGCTACGTGGCGCAGGCGTTCGGCCAGAGCTGGTGCGGCCAGGAGTGGGTACTCGCGTTCGCGGAGGTCGTGGTAGTCGAAGTCGAGCGACAGGGAGAGCATGTAGATGGCCAGCGCGTCGGAGAAGGCGGATTCTTCGAAGTTCTTGCGGGCTCGCTCGTCGGTAGGCATGGCGACGCCCTCAGCATTGGTGATGGGGTCGAGAGCGCGGCGGCGGGTTTCCCATGCGTCCTGGCTGGTTTCTCCACGGACAGCGGCCTGGGCCTGTGACCATGCGAGTGAGGCAAAACTTTCGGGAACTCCGACGGCATCGACGAAGTTGTGGGCGACGTTGATGAAGAACTCAAAGGAGAGGCCGAAACGGTCGTCTACCAGGCGGGTGGAGAGGAAAACGCCTTCGAGGGGGCCGGTTGTCAGCGGGAGAGTCACGTTGCGATGGCAGATGGCGCGGTCGCCCAGGTCAATGGTGTAGGAGGGGGCTACGACGGTTTGTTCGGCGTCGCCATTTCCTTCATGAATGACCAGCGGGACGAAGTAGTAGCAGCGCTTTTCCAGGGCCGGGACGAGGCCACGTGGAACCGCGGCTACGAGGCGCTCCAGTTCCGGCTGGGCGATGCGAGTCTCACCCCAGGCAGCATAGCGAAGGCCGTTGACGGCGGTGGCGATGGGGGCCTGGCTGGCGACGAGTTCGGCGGACTGAGGTCCGGTTGGCCGGGACTCGGTCGGGGCAGAGGTAGCGGACGCGGGGACCGCAGGCTGCATTTCTTCGGGCTGGTTTTCTTCTGTTTGCACGGGTATGGACACGACTCCTTATACTAAAACGTGCGGGCGGTTCCTGCACGGATTGGTTCCGAGACACTGGGTTTTAGAGGCAGGCGAGAGCTGGCCGGATTCACTGGAGGCGGAGAAAATGAGCAACTACACGAGTGGTTCGCAGCGCGTTGGTGGGTCGTTTCTGGGCTTTCCGCTGGAGGGGTTTGGGCTGTTTACGAGCCTGTTGCTGACGGTGGCTTCGGGGTTTCTGGCGTTCTTCCTGGTGACGGCGCTTTCGATCTTCGGTCTGCTGGGATGGAATTTGATCGGGCACCATTCGGTCAATTACGCCAATAGCTATTTATTTTTCGGTTTTCCGACGGCGGTGGCGGTGTGGACGGTGGCGCTGCTGGTGTTTGGATCGTTGTGGATCCGGGCGAAGATCACCGCGAAGTAATCCCGTCCTGTCGAGTGTCTGCTGCTACACTCCGGGACATGCTTCGAAGATCGGGGCGCTTTGCCCTTTCTGCTACTTCCCTTTTCCTCTTCTGCCTGCCGATGGCCGGTCCGGCATTTGGGGCTGTTACGCCGCACAGGCAGGTTTCTGCTGCTGCCAAGGCTGCGCCTAAACAGGCTGGACGGCAACAGGATGCACGGCTGGCGGCGCGCATTCATGCGTTGCTTGCCGATCCGGCGCTGGGCCATGCGCATTTTGGAATCAGTGTGACGACGCTGGCCGGGGAGCGGCTGTTTGGCCTGGATGATGGACAGTTGTTTGTGCCTGCTTCGAATGCCAAATTGTTGACGACGGCGGCGGCGTTTGCGCTGTTGCCGGTGGATACGATGACCTGGACTACCAACGTGGTGAGTGATGGGGCAGTGGATGCGAATGGCGAATTGCATGGCAACCTGGTGCTGCTGGGGACGGGCGATCCGACGATGAGCGGGCAGGCCTATCCGTACAGAAGCAGGGCGGAACAGGCCAAGGCTGAGGCTGAGGAGGCGGGGACTTCTACTCCACCCGATCCGCTGAAGGCATTGGAGGCGATGGCCGACCAGGTGGTTAAGTCTGGTGTTCGCAGTGTGCAGGGCGATGTGGTGGGCGATGACAGTTTTTTTGTGAGTGAGCCGTATGGATCGGGATGGAGTTGGGATGATCTGGACTGGAGCTACGGTGCTCCGGCGTCGGCGCTTACGGTAAATGACAATACCGTCACGTTGCATTTGTTGCCGGAGAGTACTGGCGCGGCTGCGCCTTCAGCGGGAGATGCGGCGCCTTCGCCGCCGACGGGTCTGGCAACGGCTTCGAAGACGGGAAAGCTGGTGGCATCGTGGGTTCCGGATACGGCTTACTACACGGTGGATGGAGCGATGACGGTAGCTGCGGGGATCAGGGACGAACCGGGATTGGACCGGCGTCCGGGGTCGCTCGCTGTGCGGGTATGGGGCACTGGTCCGGCGACGGGTTTTCATGCGTCGCTGGCCATTGAGGATCCGGCAGAGTATGCTGCGCGGTCGTTGCAGGCGATGCTGGCGGCGAGGGGTGTTTCGGTGACGGGGCATGCTCGTGCACAACATCGGCTATCGACGGTTACGGAGGATTACGGCGATCAGCAGGATGAGGCTATGTCGCTGAATCCGATCACATCCGGGACTGTGGCTGCGCCTTTGATGGGGCGGAGGGTGCTGGCTTCGCATGTTTCTGTGCCGATGGCGGAGGACCTGTTGCTGACCAACAAGGTGAGTCAGAATCTGCATGCCGAGTTGATGTTGCGGCTGCTGGGGCGCGAAGTTGGAACGGATGGCAGCATTGCGCAGGGGGCTCGCGTGGTGCGGCAGTTTTTACGTGGAGCGGGCGTGACGCCGGAGGATTTTTTCTTCTATGACGGGTCGGGCATGAGCGCGAATGACCTGATCGCTCCGCGAGCCTATACGACGCTGCTTGCCTATGCGGCCGGGCAGCCGTGGGGTGAGGCATGGAAATCGACGTTCCCGATTGCGGGTGTGGACGGGACGCTGGCGCGGCGATTTACAGGGACTCCGCTGCAGGGAAAATTGTTCGCCAAGACGGGCACGCTGAACGAGGTGAATGCGCTTTCGGGATATCTGACGGCCAAGAGCGGAAGGACGATTGTTTTTTCGATCCTGGTGAATGGGCATCTGCCGGGGAGCAATGTTGAAACTCACGCGATGGATAAGGTCTGCGCGGCGATTGCGGCGGTGGAGTAGCGGCGGTGTGATGGGTTGTGGGGCGTGGTGTCAAATTCTCAAAGTGTCAAAATATCAAACTGCCAAAGTATCATTGCGCTAGATGTTCTTTCGTTCTCGAATTGCTTATGCCTCTTCTCCGTGCCTGATTGTGCTGGCTCTCGTGCTGGTCTCGGGGCTGGCGCTTACCGGGTGCAAACCGCTGCCTCCATCGAAGCCTGCCGCGGAGTTTACGCCGGATGAGGCGCGGGGGGCGCAGGTATTTCACGCGTATTGCGCGCGGTGCCATTATCCGACGACGACCAGGGGGCTGAAAGGCCCGGGTTTGCAGGCGCTGACCAAGCTGAAGGAGATGCCTTCGGGTACTCCGCCGACGGATGAGCGGATCATGCAGACGATTCGGCATGGGCATGGGATGATGCAACCTGTTCCAGTGGAGGATGAGGATATGCAATATCTGCTGGCATACCTGCATACGCTATGAGCGACGAAATCAAGAATACAAATCTGGATGACAGCGAGCTGAATAATACGGGGCCGGATGAGTTGACGGCGAAGGTCAGTCTCGATCCTGCCGCGGACCCGGTTGCCGGTAAGGGAAAGTTTGTGTTGCTACCGGGGCTGGTGGCGATTGGCCTCTACATGCTGGTGCTGGCGACGGTGGTGGCTTTCCGGGTGGTGGGAGGGACGTTTTCGCCACTGTTTCTGATTGTCGCGGCGCTGTTTGTGGCGGCCAGCTTTGGGCTGCTGCGGTTGTTTCGCTGGGCGTGGGCGCTGACGCTATCGGCAGTGTTTTTGCTGATGAGCTACAACCTGTGGTTGTTTGCTTCAGAGAAGCAGGCACCGGGCGCGGTGCAGGGGTTGTTGAATCTTGTGTTCTTTCTTTACCTGATTCGCGTGGATGTTCGCTCGCGGTTGAGGTAGGGCCTGATTTTAGAGCGAAGGATGCTTTTAGTACTGATACTTCAGAACTTCGGGCGCGGGGAAGACTGACGTGGAGCGGTGAACGTTACCCGCGGTGCCGATGCCGGAGAGAGTGAATCCGTAGAGCCATTCTGTTTCATCGCGCAGCGAGCCCAGGGCGAAACGACGATAGCCAAGAATCAGGCCGCAGCAGTTCCAGTTGTAGATGGTCTCGATGCCGCCGTACTGGAGAGCGCCGTGGGTGAAGTCGTAGCTGGAGTTGAGGGCGACGCTCAGGCCTACGTCCGATGGCTTGCCGAAGTAGAGAAACGGTGAAATCTCGTGGCTCTGGATGAGCGACGCCTGGCTCCCGGTTTCATCTGCAGCGTTTAACAGGGCGTGCCCAAGGCCGATGGTGGTGCGGCCGAAGCTGTAACCGGCGAAGAGATTGTTGGCGCCGAGGCGGCCAGCCTTGGTGTCGTAATCCAGATCCCACTCGATGCGCAGGTTATCGATGGCTTCAAAACGCATGCGCGAGACGATGGGCGCGATGTTGCGTGACGAGGTCAGATAGGCAACGCCGGTCATGTCGAGCGTGGTGTCGAAGACGTTGCGGCGGTTGGGAATGAGGGCTCCGCCGAAGTCTGAATCGATGAAGTATTTCTGGGAGATCTGCCAACTGGCCCATTCGCGCGCGGGTGGTTCGCAGGGCGCTTCGGTCTCGCAGGGCCTGGGGTTGAGCGGCTTCACATAAAAGCGCTGGGTGAGGGAGAAGCCGGCCTCGTTGGTGTTGGTGGCGATGTCGGTGGTGTCGAAGTGCAGAATATCGCGCGCGTTGTTGATGCCGGTGACGTAGCGATAGAAGACTTCGGGTTCAATGACGTGACGTAGCTGCCGGTTCAGATGGCTCAGGGTGAAGTCTCGTTCGACGGCAGGCGGACGGATGTCGAGAGAGACCTCAAGGTCAGAGCGGTTGAGGGGATTGTGCTGTACGAGTGGTACTCCATTGTTGGCGCCAGTGAGGTCGGGAATCTGACTGCCGGAGTATTGCGTAGTGCGCAGGCCGAGTTGGGGCAGGATGTTCCAATCGCCGACGTGAATGGGCCACTCGATATGCGGATAGAGATCGAGCCTGCCAACATTTCTGGCATGGAAGGTCGGTTCGGCGCGTTCCAGGTCGCCGATGGAGGATCCGACGCCCCAGAGAACCGGGGTATTGGCAAAGGGGCGATCGATGGCGTCGAAACGGACGTTGGGGAGATGCAGAATTCGCGCTTCGGGAACGCTGGTGACTGGTTCGCCATTGGCATTGGTGCCTGCGAAGCTCTGGAAGCGGTCGAATGAGATGGATGGAATGAAGCCGCGATGGGCGTGGGTCAGGGCCAGGTCGCTCTGTACTTCCGAACTGGTGGCTTGTGCCAGATTTTCATCGAAGGCCAGGCGGTAAATGTAGCTGGAGAGGTATTCGATGCTGCCTGCAACGCGGGTATGGGGAGTCAGGTCCTTGCGCCCAAAAGCGAGTATGTCGGCTCCGCCTTGATTTTGCAGAGTTGGCGTTTTGGCCCCAGCGAGAGTTTCTTCGATGCCGCGATCCAACAGGGCGCTCCAGCGAACGGTCAGGGCATCGATGCCAGGGCCGCGATAGCGAAAGTCACCGTTCGGAGCAAAGCCGCGTTTGCTCCAGTATTGCGCGCCGACGGTGATGTCCATGCTGCGGTTGATTACCCAGTAAACCTGCTCGCCGATGACGAAGCCTTTGACTCCGGAGTTTTCAAAGCCGTCGAGCAGGATGCCCGATTCTCTGCCGTTTTCATCAAGATTGTGTTGGATGAACGGCAGGTAGAAGAGCGGGACGCGGAGAAACTCGAAGATGCTGTTGCGGGTGGTGGCTTTGCCGTTGGCGACGTCGATAGAGCGGGAGATCAACTCCCAGTCGGGCTTTGGCAGACGGCAGGAGGTCATGGAGCCGTCGACGATGTGGTAGTTGTTTTCGCCGGTCTGGATGAGCACGCGCCCGGTGAAGATGAAGGGGTCAGGTGTGCTGTAGATCTGGGAGTGGCCGACGCGGCGCACGCCGAAGGATCCGGCTACGTCGTAGAAGCGGGCGGTGTGCTGGTCGAGATTCATCTCGCCGTGCGAGGCGGTGAGGATGGTGTCGTTGGGGCCGCCTTCTAGCTGGAGATGGCCGGTCGCTTCGACTGCCGAAGTGGGCTGGTGGTAGACGATCTTATCGGCGTGCAGGATGTAGTTCCTGTAGTAGAGGACGACCTCGCCGCTGAGGGTCCAGTCGTCACCGATGCGTTCCTGACGCAGGGCTTCCCAATGCATGGGGACGCCGGTTACCGGCACCGGTTCAAGGGTAGCCTGGGGCAGAATCTGCTGGCTGGGATCATCGGGAACTTCGGGCTGAGCTGTTGCGGACGAGGCTGGCCTGGGGGTATCAGCCACAGGTAACGCATTAGTCAACAGCTGTGCCCGCATCTGCACATGACACAGCAGAAGCAGCGTGATACACAAAATATAGCGGGAACGAATCACTTAAGTCTTTGCCAGCATAACAAAGCTGTCACATGTAATGAGTGAGACGTGGAAACCGCTGCTCTGGCTGCAAAGAAAAGTCGATCTCGCACCTGGCACATCGGCCGTCGTCGATGCGCACGGACTTTTCAATGCAATCACGCGCTCTGCGAACTCTTCTCTTCGAATGCCAGGGATGTCCGGACGCTATTGAATACAGAGGCCTCCGGCCCGCAACCGCAGCCACTACGGTGCGCCAGAAGGGAATCAGATTTTGAGCAATTCGGCGAGTCTCCCCGCAGAAAACTTTGAACCATTTGAATTACGATCCTACGACCCACAGGCGCGCACGGATTCTCATCCGCATGCTGCGGGTACCCCTGCGTGGAAGCAGGAGGTAAATCAGCGACTGGCGGCGCATCGCACGCGTCGCGGCGGGGCGCAGAATGCGGCCAGCAATGATGCGGCGGAGAGCCCGCGCGCGGCCAGTTCCCGGGCAGCGCAGGCGGCGGCTCGAGTTGCGGAACGCTACGCCAAGGCGCCCAGCTACAGCCAGTTGCTTGCCGGAGAGGCGCGGGCGGTTGTCCGTGCGGCCGGTGCGGCGGCCGAAGCGGCGCGGAATGCGCAGGCTGCGGCCCAGGCCGTGCTTTTTGGACTTGAAGCGGGTTTGGAGTCCGAACATCTGAATGCAGGAGTCTGGGAGCCGACGCCGCAGATTTCTGAAAGCAATATCGTGCAAAACGAGCACGTTCCGCCGGTGCGCTGGGAAGATACTGTTCCTGAGCCGGTGTACGTTGCCCAGGCGCAGCAAGTTGCCGAAGCGCCCAAAAAGGTGCAGCAGAATGCCTGGGCTGGTGCGCAGCCGCGCTGGGAAGAGGCGTTGCCTGCCCCAGGGGCAGGCCGCGATGCGTGGTCGGAGATGCGTGTGCATCCGACGGCGGAGTCTCATCCACGGTATGGAGGGCACGTTTCCGGACATGTGCAGGCGCAGGAGATGGACGAAGCCGATCCGTATCCGCACGATCTGATGGCCAGCGCCATGGTGGAACCGGTGCAGCATATTCCGGCGAACCTGATTGAGTTTCCGCGGGAGCTGGTGGCTACACGCAAGGCGCGTCCACGGCTGGCCGAGGGACCGTTTTACGATGCTTCGCACGAGAACTCGCAGTTAAGTATTTTTGAAGTGGATCCTGAGTTGCTGGCTCCGCCGGTTGCGATCAGCGATTCTCCGGCTGGGGCTGTCGCTCCGCCGGAGTGGGCGAGCATTGAGCTTGATCGTGCTCCGCATGTGGGTTACGGCGAGCATGAACATGCTGAGCAGTACTCTACTGAGCAGTACCCTGCTGAGTACCACACTGCTGAGCACTATCCTGTTGATCCGTACTATGGCGGGGAGCGGTATACGGCTCACGAGACGAATCGTGGGTATGCAGATGCATATTCCGAGGCTGGCGTAGTCGAGAGCTATCCCGAAACGGCGTATGCCGAGGCGGCGGTGGCTGAGGCTCGTTCGGCACAGGCAGCTTCAGCGGCTCGGGTGAGACCTGTCGCGGCGGCGGCTCTCACTCCAGTCGAGTTGCAGGTAGCTCCCATGGGCGACCGGCTGCTGGCTGGGGTGGTGGATGCTGCTCTGGTGACGCTGGCGTTCCTGGCGGCGGCGGTGGTGGTGGTGGCGTCTACGGATCATCCACCGGCGGGACGGATTGCGCTGATTGCTACAGGCTGCGGACTGGCGCTCTTTGGGCTGCTGTACCAGTTTCTCTTTCTGAGCTACGCGGAGGAGGGTACTCCGGGGATGCGTTATGCGCGGATTGCGCTGTGCAGCTTTAACGATGACAATCCATCGCGTGAGCAGATGCGGACGCGGATTCCGGCGATGTTGTTGTCGGGCTTGCCGCTGGGCATCGGCCTGCTGTGGGCGCTGATCGATAAAGATCACCTGTGCTGGCATGACCGGCTGACGAAGACTTATCAGCGGAAGTACTAGAGTCTCTGGAACGGTAGAAATTCAGAAATAAAATTGATTGGGGTGCGGCCAAGGCCGTGCCCCTTTTATTTTTTGGCGAATTCAGAGGTTAGAACAGGCGGCCGAGGCTGAAGAAGATTTTGCGGCGGCCTGCGTCGCCGATGGAAGTGCCGAAGGTGAGCATCCCCAGTGGAGTGGCTGCGCCAAGGCTGAGGAAGCCATCCTGACGAAGGATAGCGCTGCGTTCGGGACTCCAGATTTCGCCGCCTTCGTATCCGGTGGCGATGTAGAGTCCCTGTCCCAGGCCTGAGGGCAGGGCTGCGAGGCGGCGGAGGTAAGCTGCCCGCACGAGATAGTCATCGGTTCCGCGATATTCGTCCATCGATGAGGCGGAGAGATGCAATGGGCCGCCGAGCGTGAAGCGAAGCGGATCGGCTACGTTGCGCCGAAAATAGCTGTTGCCTTCTACGAGTACGCCGAGAATGTTTTTATCTGAGAGAGCGAAACTCCGGTTGGCGTGCAGTTGCAGGAGCGGCGCATTCTGGCTGGCGAAGGTCTGGAAGAGCGCGCCGGCGGTGAGATTGACTCGGAATCCGCTGGGAGAGAGGGTTTCCGAGTCGGTGGAGTCGTAGGTGAAGCGAACATCGGCGGTCTGGGAGGTTCCCGAGAGATTGGTGTCGGCGTCGAGGCCTTCCCGCAATGTCCAGCGAACGTCCTGGGCTCGCCATTCGGCTGCGAGTTGCATGTACCGGTCGAAGGTACGGCCAATCTCAAGGCCGCCTCCGAACTGTTGCTCCAGGCGCTCGGAGATGCGTCTCTGGTTGTTCCATAGGTAGACGGGTTTGCGAATCAGGCCGAGGTTGGGCTGAAAGAAATATCCCCTGGGCGAGAGCAGCCGATAGTACTCGCTGGAGATCTGCGTGAAGTAGCCGAGACGCAGGTCGGTGCGCAGTTCGGAGCCGTAGCCGCCGAGGTTATCGTTCAGCAGGCGCACGTCGAAGGTGGTACGGGTTACGTTGGAGGTTTGCGCTGTGACTTCTGCACCGAGGATGAGGAAGGGTGGGCCGCCTCGCACTTTGTTGAGACGGATCAGAACTCCGGTGTCGGGCGCTGCGGCTTGCACTCCGCTGGGAACCTGATTGGAAACCTGGTCTGTGCTGGGGCCTTTGTCGATGCTGGGGCCCTGGGAGGTTGGCTTCGCTGGCTGCGCGGGATTGAAGGTCTGAATTCCTGTCGTGTAGAGGCCGCTTCCCTGCACATTGCCGAGTGCGGTTACGATTTTCTGGGCGTCGATGGGCTTGTTCTTGAGTGGGGCAATGTCCTGCTGTAATTCCGCGCGTGCTTCGGGTAGTCCGCCTTCGATTTTGACGGCCTGGAGCAGGCCGGGTGCGGGTCGAATCCGGGCCTGGCGTGCGGCGAGATAGGCGGCCCAGTCGTGGTCGTTCAGCGCATATTTCAGCAGACTTGCTTTCTGCTTTTCGGCGGCGGCGTAGCCGACTTGTTCGAGCTGTGCTCCCTTGGTGTAGTCGGTGACGGTGAACTTGCCGGTATCGGCAACGACGACGATGTCGGCTTGCTCCAGGCTTAGCCGTACGTTGCGGGCTGTTCCTGCGGAGAAGGCGCTGCTCATGACGCCGATGATGGAGTTGACGTCGCCTTCGGTGAAGGGCGTGTCCAGCAGATGGATGGCGATGACCACGTCGGAGTGCAGATCATTGCGCGCGACATCCGTAGGCAGGTTGTCGACGATGGCTCCGTCGATCAGGTAGTGGCCGTGATACTGCACGGGGGAAAAGATTGCGGGGATGGAGATGGAGGCGCGAATGGATTGGTTCAGCGGGCCGCCGCGAAAGACGACCGGCCGTTGCTCATTGAGATCGGTGGCGACGCAACGGAAGGGGATGGCCATCTGGTTGTAGTCCTGATCGTTGTCTTCATAGGCGATGAAGGTCGCGGTCAGGAAGTTGTTGAGCCCGTTGTCGGTGAGCAGGGCGTTGCGAAGGTTGAGGCCACCTTCCAGACCAAATTTGACTCCCTGGGGCAACTCGCGCCGGTTTTCGCGGCTTCGATAATCCAGTTTGGAGTAGGGAGCCTCAAGCTGGAATACATCTTCAAACTTTGTACCGGAGGCGGTCTTGAGCATGGCTTCGGGCGAGATGCCGGAGGCGTAAAGGCCGCCAACCAGGGAGCCCATGCTGGTGCCCGCGAGGCGATCTACGGGGATGTGATGTTCTTCAAACCAGCGGATCACGCCGATATGGGCGATGCCCAGGGCTCCGCCACCTTCGAGTGCCAGGCCGATGACGGGGCGGCCAGCGGGAACGGTGGGCGGAAAGATTGAACTTGCGGGCGAATTCTGATCGGTTTCGGAGCGCGCGGCATCGACGCTGCTACTGGCGTGTCCAGTGCTGGGGTGTGGGTGATTCTGAGATGGCGTTTTCGGTTTTGCTTCGGGGTCGGGCAACGGTACGGGCAGTTGGGGCAGAATCGGCGTGGAGGTGATCGACTGCGCTGCCTCGGGTGAGGAGGACTGCTGAGCGTGCAGTGCCGACATGCTCAAAGCGAAGGACATCGCCACGGCGGCGGTCTTTTGAAGTCGCCTCATATAGTTTTTCAGCACGTCGCTTTTCAGCACATTTTTATTGTCAATACGAGGCAGAGGAAATAGAACTCCGCTCGTTTTCAAATATTGCAGTGACGCAGGTTTCCAGATGCTGGGGAGATGCTCCGTTACCAGCTCTGGGCGCGCATGGCGGAGACGCCAGCTCCCAGAATGCTGATGCCGTCATCTGCGGGAAGCAATTCGAGTGAGTAGCTTTGCAGCGGACTCATTTTGACCATTACGTCCAGGTAGCCGCGGAGAACCGGCAGTTCGAGAAAGCTGGTGTTGTGGCCGGTAAAGTAGAAGCGTCCGGGTCCGCCGAGGTGAATCATCGATGCGGTTCCAGCAGCAAGGGCGCGGTGCCACAAATCGACAAAGTCACGGCAGCGCTGGTCGCCCTTTTTGGCGTTGGCAAAGATTTCATCGGGTTCGAGATCGAGGAAGCGAAGGCGCATTGCCCGATGGCCCATGATGCCTTCGATGTGGCCAACGCCACCGCAGCCGCAATAGCGTTCTTTGGGGTCGAGCGTGACGACGGTATGGCCACCTTCCCAGACGCCGTCCGATTGTGGCCAGCGACCGTAGCCGATGCCATTGCCGAGAGTCCATACGCGGATGAGGCGATCGAGGTGGCCTCCCGTGGCTGCGATGCCGGCGGCTACTGCGTCGGCATCGTTCAGAACATGGACAGGGGTGTTGATTCCCTTGCTTTCGAGTACTTCGCCGAGTTTTTCGGCCAGGCGAATGCCTTTGATCTGGGCGAGGTTGGGCGAGTCCTCGACGACGCCATTGCGGACGATGCCTGGAACAGCGACCCCGATGGCGGCCACCGGGCCCTCGCTGGAATCTATCAGCGGGGTGATCTGGCTGGCGAGAATTTCGTAGAGTTCGCTGGACGGTACACCGATGAGGGCTTCGGTTTCGTCAGCGTCAACGGGATAGCGAAGACGCTCGCCCTCCAGCTTCTGCTGACCCAGCGGGCCGGTCATGCGTCCAGCCACAATGTGCTCTGTCATCACTACGCCAATTGAGGTCGTCATCGAGGTCTCCAGTACAGTGCTGACGATAGTAACGCTTTTGCCGGTGCAATCGGCAAATCACCCTGATCTGATGCCCTTGTTCCGTACGGCTTTACTGGTATCTGTGCATGCGTCCTACGCCGTTAAATGCAGCGATCTTGTAACACTCTGCAAGGGTGGGATAGTTGAATACGGTCTCGATGAAGTAGTCGACGGAGCCACCAAAGGTCATTACTGCCTGACCGATATGGACCAGTTCACTGGCGCTTTCGCCGATGATGTGAACGCCCAGCACTTTGCGTGTTTCGCGATGGAAGATGAGCTTGAGACGCCCGGTGGTATCGCCGCGAATCTGTCCGCGGGCAACCTCGCGGTAGTACGCCATGCCCACTTCGTACGGCACATCTTCCTCGGTGAGCTGCTCTTCGGTTTTGCCGATAAAGCTGATCTCGGGGATGGTGTAGATGCCGTAGGGGTAGAAGCTGGGGTTGGAAATGGTGCTCATATCGTTGAAGGCGCGGGCGACAGCGATGCGGCCCTGTTCCATGGAGACGGATGCCAGGGATGGGAATCCAATGACGTCGCCAACGGCGTAAACCGTGGGTGCGGCGGTCTGGAAGTTCTCATCGACGGGGATGCGACCGCGAGAGTCGGCTTTGAGGCCGGCATTCTCGAGTTGCAGTTCGTCTACGCTGCCCTGGCGGCCAACGGCGTAGAGAAGCGCATCGCCGGAGACTTTTTTGTGGCTCTGAAGATTGGCGATAACGGTGCCATCCTGCAGCTCTTCCACGTTGTCCAGCTCTTCTCCAAGGCGCATGGTGACGCGGCTGTCACGGAGGTGATAGCTGAGGGCTTCGACAATCTCCTGGTCTGCGAATTCAAGCAGGCGGTTGCGTTTTTCGATCAGCGTAACGCGTACACCGAGGATGGCGAACATGCAGGCATATTCGACGCCGATGACGCCGCCGCCGACCACGATCAGTGTTCGCGGGAGCTTGGGCAGATCCATGATCTGGTCGCTGTTGATGATGGTGCGACCGTTGATCGGCACGCGGTCCGAGGTTGCCGGTTTCGTGCCTACGGCGATGATGATTCGCTCGGCTTCGAGCGTTGCATTCATCTCCGGACCCTCGATTTTGAGGGTGTTGGGGTTTACGAAATGTGCAACACCGTGGATGACATCGATGCCGTTGCGTGAGAGCTGGGCTTCGGTGACATCGATCTCGGTTTTAATGACGCCCTGGACACGGAAAGCCAGGTCGGCCATGGTGATTTTTTCTTTGACGCGGTAGTTCATCCCATAGACAGTGCGGTAGTTATAGCCAGATAGGTGGAGCACGGCCTCACGCATTGTTTTGGAAGGAATGGTGCCGGTGTTAATGCAGACTCCCCCGACAACGGAGCGGGATTCAATGATGGCTACGCGCTTCTTGAGCTTCGAGGCGGCGACTGCTGCACGCTGCCCGGAAGGCCCGGAGCCGATAATAATCAGGTCATACTTGGCGGCGCTCATGCGCTGGTCCCCCAGTGGAGGAAGAGCTGGTATTCAAGGTCAACCTCCTAAATCGGAGGCTAACACAATGGGCAGGCTGGGATGACGTAAGGAGTGTAAGGATTTCAACAGGATTCGCGAAGTGGGACAGGATGTTTCGTTATCTGGGAGGGCCGGGAAGGCTTGTGGAATTGACGCAGCGAGTCGGGAGCCCTAGGCTCATATTCAGAGGCTTGGCCGTAGGATAGGCCGGTCATCGGAGGGAAGATCACATGTTGTTCACCGTCGTTGATCTGGAACGCGATCCGATTAATTTTTCCGTGGCGCTGCCGCCTGCGGCCATTGACTTTGGCGTCGAGGCTGAGCAGTTGGGCAATTTGGCCAGTGAAGGCCGCGCTGAAGTGCTGCATGAGCATCGCGGACCAAAGGAAATTGTGGCCGATATCCGGCTGAAGGGCAGCTTCAAGGGGATGTTCCAGGTGCCGTGCGCCCGTTGCGTGGACCCGGTGGAGCAGATACTTGCGGAGGACTTCGACCTGCTGTTTCGGCCTGCCGAGGTGGACGCAAATGGTGCGGAGCATGCTATTTCCACACCGGAGACGGAAATCGGGTATTATGAGAACGGTGGCATTGCGCTTGAAGACGTGCTTCGGGAACAGGTTTTATTGTCCCTGCCCGCACGAACTCTTTGCAAGCCAGATTGTAAAGGACTTTGCCCGCGCTGCGGCCTGAACCGCAATGAGACAGCCTGCTCCTGTGAACAGGGTCCAAGTGACCCGCGTTGGGAAGCGTTGGCTGGCTTGAGCAGCCGGATCAAACCCTAATTTATTGCTGGGCTTTACGATAAGCCCAACTGTTTCAGGCGGGTAGCCGCGCGGGAAATCTCTGCGGCCAATGTCAGTCTGAGGCAGAGATTTGAAAGGATCAGTACCATGCCTAATCCGAAACGGCGTCATTCCAAGCGCCGCACTGCACTTCGTCGCTCTCACGACTTTCTGACCGCAGGCTCGTTGTCGATCTGCCCGAACTGCCAGGAAAAGAAGCTTCCCCACCGGGCTTGCGCCAAGTGCGGTGAGTACAAGGGCCGTGCGGTTCTTGAAACCAAGGAAGCTGTCAGCTAATCTTCTACACTCCCATGGCCCCTTCGATGTTGATAGATATCGCGCTGGACGCTGTTGGCTCGGACAAAGCTCCTGAGCCGGAGATCCGAGGGGCTATTGAGGCGTGCAGGGCTCTTCCGGTACGGGTGCATCTCATTGGACCCGAGCCGGAGTTGCGTGACCTGCTCGATGAGCATCTCGAAGACGAAGATTTACCCATAGTGATCCACCATGCCTCCGAGAGGATCGGCATGGATGAGAAAGCTGCGCACGCTGTCCGAACGAAAAAAGACAGCTCGATGCGGGTTGGTCTGAAGCTGGTTCGCGAAAAAAAGGTGGCCGGATTTGTTACTGCCGGCAACACCGGCGCGGCAATGGCCACGGCCAAGATGGTGCTGGGTGCTCTGCCTGGCGTTGATCGGCCTGCGCTGACCGCGCGGATGCCTACGGCTACCGGTTCTCCGTGTGTGCTGCTGGATGTGGGTGCCAATGTGGATTGCAAGCCTTACAACCTGGAGCAGTTTGCGGTGATGGGTGAGATGTTTGCCCGTTCCGTGCTCAAGATTTCCCGCCCTCGGGTTGGGCTGCTTTCGATTGGCGAAGAAGAGACCAAGGGCAATGACCTGACGCGCGAGGCATTTCCGCTGCTGAAGGCGCTGCCGATTAACTTCATCGGCAATGTAGAAGGCCGCGATATTTTCAACGGCAGCGCGGACGTGATTGTCTGCGATGGATTTGTGGGCAATGTTGCGCTCAAGACCGGCGAGGGCATTGGCCGGTTGTTTCGCGATCTGCTGCGTGAGTCGTTGACCCGCACGGTTACGGCGCAGGTGGGAGCGATGCTTTCACGCAAGGCGTTCAATGACTTTCGCCGCCGGTTGGATTACAACGAATACGGTGGCGCGCCGCTGCTGGGTGTGCGCGGAGTCTGCATTATCGGCCACGGTTCGTCGAACGAAGTGGCTATTTTCAACGGTATTCGCGTGGCGATGGAGTTTGCCAATGCCGGGATCAATACCAGCATTGAGCAGGAGCTGGCGAATCGTCCGACGCGGACAGATGCCAGTCCTAAGGCTGCGAATCCACCCAACGCATCGGACACGGCTGTCCAGTAGCTGCGGCTACGCTGTTTTATGTCTGCCAATTTCCCACAATTCGACGCACATATTCTGGAGCAATTGGCTTGCCCGGTCTGCTTTGGAGTGCTGCGGCTGGATGCGGCGAGTGGAGTTCAGTGCACTGGTTGCGGCCGTGTGTATCCGCTCATGGACGGCATCCCGGTGTTGATTCCGAACCGCGCGGTGCTTGGCCGGTAGCTCAATCTGAGCTCTACCGGGCAGCTCTATTTGAAAAGACTACCGAGATTGTCGGCGCAATTATCGGCGCACGTAGAACGGCCAGACGATCATCGCAGCGAACGCAATTGCCGCCAATAATGCCAGAGCCAGCAAGCTGTACAGGATGATCAGGTTCGGTCCGGAGTCTTCTTCGGAATCGATTTTGGCCTGAGACTCCAGGTCGTTGAGTTCCCTCTTGTTCGGGATCCTGCTACTCATACTTCAGGGACTCCACGGGGTCCATCTGGGCGGCCCGGGTGGCGGGAACCGTGCCGAAGATGACTCCTACGACCAGGGATACTCCCAGCGCCGCAACGATTGACCACGGCGAAATGGGGATAGAGTAGCTGGTGAAGAGCCGCACAGAAAGCGGCAACGAAAGGCCGAGCAGTGTGCCTGCAAGGCCGCCAGCCAGCGAGATCATAACTGCTTCGGTGAGGAACTGCAGTCGAATCTCCCGAGAAGTGGCGCCGAGGGCTTTTCGGATGCCGATTTCGCGGATGCGGGCGCGGACGTTGGCCAGCATGATGTTCATGATGCCGATGCCGCCGACGGCGAGTGTGACCATCGCAACTGCGATCAGAACGGCGGTGAGACCGCTGGCGATAAGACCGGCCGTGGTCAGTACTGCTTGCATGTCCGTTGTTTTGTATACGGAGTTGGCCTTATGCCGCGCCTTCACTATGCGCAGGATCGCGGCTGTGGCGTCCGGGACATCGTCCATGCTGCGCAACGAGAAGTAAATCTGTTTCACGTTATCGGTGCCGGTGAAATAGCGGCCGACGGAGTATGGAATGAGGATGGTGTTATCGGTGATCTCCGAAAATCCCATGTCATCCACGGTTTCTTTGAAGGTGCCGATGATGGTGAAAGGGATTCCGCTGATGCTAAAGTTCTGACCAACTGCGCGATCGGCGCTGCCGAACATCTGTGTTGCGAAGGGGATACTTACGACGGCGCATTTGATGTGGGCGCTCTCGTCCTGGTCGTCCATAAAGCGGCCGTCGGTGACGATCAGGTTGCGCACCTGTTGGTATTCGGGAACGACGCCGAGGACCAGGGTGTCTTTGACCACGCCGCCGCCGAAGCTGATGCGATCGTGCATTTCAAGCACCGGCGATGAGTACTGAACGGAGGGTAACTGGGCCAGTACGGCACGCTCGTCTTCGCGGGTCAGGTAGTCGTTATAGGTGGAGTTGGCCGTACCGGTCGAGCCGCCTCCGGAATATTCCAGTTCGACGAAGTTGGTGCCGATTTTTTCGAGCAGGCCCAGGGCGTAGCTACGGCCAGTGAGGCCGATGGTGACGACAAGGATGACAGAGGCCGATCCAATGACCATGCCCAGCGCGGTGAGCGCGAAGCGGGCTTTGCTTGACCGGAAGCTATCGATGGCCAGCCGGATGGTTTCACTGAACGCGATGGTGCGATGCGCATTCAAAATTGTGCGGCGGAAGGATTCCTGACGGGCTTCTTCGATCTGATTCATAGCGTCACTTACTGGCTTTACAGATGTTAGATGCTGAGACGGGGTGTGGGCTTCTCAATACTGCCTGAGCCTTTGAGATTCCCACTACCCTGCCTAATAGCTTACCTGTCCGGGCCCCCGGATGCGGATTTAGCTAGTTACTGACGTATTTATCCAGCCATTTGAGTTCTTCGCGGACCTTGATGTAGCCGTGCCAGGGGTTGCGGGCGAGAGAATGGCCTTCGCCGGGGAAAACGAGAAAGCTGTGCGGGATGCCGAGTTGTTGCAGGGCGCGTTCGAGAGTGACGCCCTCCAGATAGCTGACGCGAACATCGCTGTTGCCCTGGACGATGTGGGTGGGCGTTTTGACGCGGTTCATGCGGAAGAGCGCTGCTTCACCCTGGTAGAGTTCCGGCGACTCCCAGGGACGACCGTTGAGATACCAGGCGTCATCCCAGGTGACATCGTCGTTGCCCCCGTTGGCTGCGTGTTCAACGGCTCCGGCTCCGGTAACGGCGACTTTGAAGCGGGTGGTTTCCGTGATGAGCCAGTTGGTCATATAGCCACCGTAGCTGTAGCCGCCGATGGCCAGTTTATCGGGATCGGCGTAGCCGTCTTTGACGAGAGCGTCTACGCCAGCGAGGATGTCTTCTCCGGGCTTTGAGACGAGATGGGGAGCGATCTGGAGCATGAAATCGTCGCCGTAGCCGGAAGAGCCGCGATAATTGGGCCGGAAGACCAGCCAGCCATGTGCGGCGGCCAGAGCAGCCCAGTCGTACCAGTCCGCTTCGAACTTGTTTCCATCCGCGTCCGCAGGTCCGCCGTGGATGAAGGTGAGCATGCGCAGGTGCTTCTCGCCTTTTTTGCCGGGGGGAAAGATCAGGACGCCTTCGACGCTGGTGCCGTCCGGGGACTTCCAGGTGTAAGGCTGCCATTCGGGCTGGGCGCGTTCGGCAAATACGGGGTTGAGATTGGTCAGAGGAGTTAGCTGATCGAGGTGCCTGGCGTCCTCCGCGAGGTAGACCTGGGCGGGGTGGTTGAAGGTGGAAAAGCGCACGAGCAGAGCGTTGCCGGTTTGGGGTACAGAGATACCGGCGTAGGTGCCAGGCTTGCCCGGGAGCTTGGTGGCTTTCTCGCCGGAGATGAGGTAAAGCTGCTGCTCGATTCCCTTCAAACCGACGGCTATCAGGTCGCCGTTCGGGAGGAGATCGAAGTCTTCAAGTGAGCCGGTGAAGTCTGTACCCAGCCGCTCGATGCCAGGCCGCTCGATCTTGCCCGCTTCATCGGTGAGGTTCATGCGATAAAGGCGGCCCTGCACATCCTGATACTTGCCTTCGGCGGAGCCTGCGGCTGCGTGGACAGCGAAATGCAGCCAGTGGCCATCGTGCGACCAGCGCAGGCCTGATTCCAAACCTAGATTCTTAGTGATCTGCCGGGCCTGGCTGTTGGCGACAGCGGGGACGAGAAAGATTTCAGTGTCGGCGGGATTTTCCATGCGATGGCTGATGGATGTGGTCAGGAAGGCGATGGATTTTCCGTCGGGCGATGGTGCGATCTGATCGATATCGAGGGTGCTGGTGGTCAGAGTCAGTGCGCCGGTGGTCAGAGGCAGCGCTGCCGTGTCGGATTTGGCGGGGTGTGCCGGAGGGTAAGCGGCGGTGTTGGCCAGGGATTCCGCGACGGGCAGGGAGAGCAACAGATCGCCACGCTCCTGCTCACGCCAGCGGATGACATCTTTCCAATCCACTTTCTTTGCATCTTCCTGCTTTTGGGTGAGCGGTGTGGTCACGGAGAAGTAGATGTTTTTGCCATCTGCGGACCAGGCGAAGGTATGAACATCCAGCTTTTCGCGATAGAGAGGACGGGCTTCGCCGCCGGAAAGGGAGATTAGCCACAGGCGAGAGGTCTGGTCATCTGCGTCGCCTGCTTTTGCCGAGCGAGCTTTGGCGTCACCGCTGTCGCCGTCCCTGGTGTTAGCGTCGCTGCTGCCCGAGTCTGAAACTGGGCGGTCCGAGAGAAAAGCAACCCATTTGCCGTCGGGGCTCCACTGGGCATCTTCATCGGTGCCGGATTGCGTGAGTGGGCGCAAGCCTTCTTTGGCCGTCCAGAGCGAGAGGGTATGGCGGAAGGTGTTGGCCTTCCAGTCGGGACTTTCCGTGCCGATGATGGCCGAGGTGCCGTCGGGAGAGATGCGCGCGCCGGCAATATCAGTGGTGTTGAGGTACTCGTCGAGCGTGATTGGCGGCAGCGTGGCGGCTTTGGGGGCCGACTGGGCAAAGGTGAGACTGGTAGAGAGAGCAGCGGCCAGTGATACAAGAATTCTGCTTGCGGAGTGTTTCATGTCGGCGGTACATCCTGTTGATGAGAATTGAGATCGGCTTGGTGAGCGGCGAAAAGACTGCATTAACTGTATCGCGTGAAAATGAAAAGCGCCGAAGGAGGAGAACTCCTTCGGCGCTTTTGTTGATGGAATGGATCAGCCTGGTTTAAAAGTCGAGACGCAGACCAAATTGCATACGGCGGTAGGTTGTAAGTACACCGCTGTAGGCACCGAGCGTTCCGCTGGTCAGGACGCCGTTAAGGTTGAGCGGGCTGGCGTCGAAGCGGACATTATTGCCGACGTTATAGACTTCGGCGGCAAACTTCAGAGTGGCCCTTTCAGGCAGATTCCAAACCTTGGAAAGAGCTGAATCCACATCGAAGTAGCCGTCGCCGCGGAAGAAATTGCGCTCGCCTGCCTCGCCGGGATAGGGCAAGCGGACAGGGTTGCCAGAGGTGATTCCGTTGTTGATCGCTTCGGCACCGTTGCCTGCAAAGACCTGCGGTATGCCACTGGCCAGGTTTTTGTGAACCTTGACCGGGGCGGTAACTACGCCGGATGCTTCCTGGTTCCAGTTGGTCTGCCAGCCGGGCGAACTCAGGGAAAACGGTAATCCGCTTGCCCAACGAGATAGTCCGGAGAACTGCCAGCCACCGAGGAATGCGTCGGTGAGACGGCTCGAAGCACCAAGGAGCATTTTCCCGCGTCCCACGGGCAATTGGTATACCCAATCAAAGGTAACCAGATGATGGGTGTCGAAATCCGACACGGCTTTATTGAGTTTGGGATTCCAGCTGTTCTGGATTCCGCTGGAGCTGCTGTAGGCATCAGTGGTCTCTTGATTCGCGCGTTCGGCAGCCGAACCCATGTCCAAAGACTTTGAGAAGGTATAGTTCACATCCACCGTGAGACCGTGGCTGGTTGGATGGCGCAGCGAAAGCTGCAGGGCGTTATAAGAACTGGTGCCGATTGAGGACCAGGCATACAGCGATGAAAACTGCTGATTCCAGTACCGTCCCGATGTTGGAGCGCCGTCAAAGAAATCAAGATCTTCCAATGCCTGAGTCTCGCCGGCACCGTATCGCGTTGGCGCCCATTCATCCGAGTAGACGGCCTGGGTTGCGCTTTCTCCCACGTAGTCTACGTTGGCCATATACGGGAACATGTCTTCGAAGTACTGGATCGGTTGCACGGTGCTGTTTGCATTTCCGTTATGCATATCGGCAATACGGGATAGCTTTGCCGCGGCGGTGAAGTAGTCGCCGCCGCCCTGCTTGTCGACCAGGTTGACGGGCTCTGCGAGGTCAAGCTGTTGCAGTAGGTGGCGTCCGAGACGACCGACATAGTTCTCTTCAAAAGTGAAACCGCCGGGCAGTTCACGCTGGAAAGACGCATCAATTGCATAGGAGTAGGGAGTCTTCAGGTGGTTGTCTACACCCCATGCGATAGCAAAGCCGCAGTTGATGTTGTTCTGAGGCGTATATGGATAGGTGATGGTGCTGGGGTTGGCGCATGGGTTTCCGGCTGCGGAGGGAATGTTGTGAGGGCCGGTGAAGCGTGGCGCGTTCTCGAAACCGTATGTGGAGGCCGGGGTGCTGATGGTCGTAGTCAGACCAAATGACCCTTCCTGATCGAAGGAGTTTGCGATGCCCTCGCCAAAATGGTCATAGAACATGCCACCGCCAACGCGGATTGTTGTCTTTGGGTTAGGTGAGTAGACTGCGGCCAGACGCGGTGCGATATTCAGCTTCTGCTTGGCCCAGTAACCGGGGCGGCCATTGGCTTTGCCGCTGGGCGCGAAACTAAGTGCTGGCTCGAATACATTGCCTTTGCTCGCGGCGTAACCACGCTCCAAGAACCATTCCTGGGTGTCGATGGTAGGAGCAACCTGCTGTCCCTTGGTCTCATACGGCGCCTGCAGGATCGAATGCCGGAAGCCGAAGGTGAGCGTCAGGTTCGGCTTTACGCGCCATGAGTCCTGGACATAGTATTCAAACTCGTTTGCCTTGAAATGCCGGTTGATGATTGCTCCATCCGGAAACAGGGAGCCCGTAGCTCCGCCTTTTGCCACAGCATAGTTGAATTGCTGATCGGTTTCCGGTACTGTGCCGACTAGGGTTGCATAGGCAATCTCGTAGGAGTTGCCGAAAGATTGTGCCAGGTCCGCGGGCGCGCTTGGAGAATCACCCATCCAGTAGGCATTGGTACTGCCGTCGGAATACGAGTTCAGGTCCGAGGCGCGGTTGTTTTCGATACCGCGCCAGTTGCCGCCGAAGTTGATCGTATGGTTGCCCTTGCTCCAGGTCAGGTTGTCGGTAATGTTGTTGACCGGCACGTTGACAATGGTTGAGCGGGTCTGTGATTCGGGCTGCGTAAGAAAGCGAAAATTGACCCAGTCGCCTGTTCCGGAACCGATGCCGCGGGTCGAATATCCCTGCCGGATGTAGGCATAGCGGGCGTCATTCACCAGGTTGGCGGTAGGCGTCCATGTATGGCCAAAGGCCAGGCCCTTGGTGTTGTCCTCGGTAAGGCTCTGGGCGGGTTGGCCGGGCAGATTTTCTACCGAAGAGGAAACGTCCTTCTGCAGGTTGGCACGGAAGAATACGCGCTGTGTCGCGCTCAGGCTGTAATCCAGTTTGGCAATGCTGGTGTTTTGCGTCAGCGGAGCAGGAGACGCAAAGAAATAGCTGCCGTTATTCACGCCATCGCCGGTTGTAGAGCCAGTCGTGCTGCCGAGAATACCGGCTGCCGCCAGAGGTGCATAATAGGCCTGCACGTTGGGGTTTACACCGCAGGCAATGTTAGTCATGCACCCTGAATCCAGAATCGCCACGTCAGATGGGCTGAGGTACGTGGTCGCTCCGGCGGTATTCTGGTAGCCCAGTTGGCCCTGGTAGAACTGCGCGGTTGGCACGGTCGCGTCCACAATTGTGTCGACTGCCTGCCGCTTGCCCTCGTAGTTGAAGAAGAAAAACAGCTTGTCCTTCTTGATGGGGCCGCCCACTGCGCCGCCGAAGGTGTTCATTACGTATTTTTCCGGCGTATTCGGCTCACCGAGGCTGAGTTGCTGATTCTTGTTGAACCACTCGTTGGCTACCGTGTTGGTAGGCCGGTAATACTCATACAGGGCGCCATGATACTTGTTGGTTCCGCTCTTGGTGATCAGGGAAACCTGTGCACCGGAGCTGCGGCCGGAGTCAGCGTTGCCATTGGCTGTAGTTACGCGAAACTCTTCTGTCGAATCGAGCGTGGAACGCAGTACGCCGGTAAAGGATGTTCCGGCGATCTGGTCGTTATCGTCCATGCCGTCGAGCGTGATGTTGCCCTGATCGGAGCGTCCGCCGTTCACCGAGCCGGAACGCGTGTCGTTCGTGTCGTTTTCAGAGGGATTGCCGAGGTACAGCACGCCCGGTTGCAGGGTCAAGAGCGAGACAGGGTCGCGGCCTTCCATCGGCAGCGCCTGGATGGTTTCGTTTCCTACGGAGTTGCCGAGCGTCGCGTCGCTAGTATTCAGGGTCTGCGCACTGGCCGATACATCTACCGTCTCGGAACTGGCTTGTATCGAGAGCTTGAAGTCGATCGTTGCAGGCTGATTCACTAAAAGTTCGGCGGTCTTGGACTGGGGGCTCAGGCCCTGGGCGGTGACCGTGATGAGATAAGTAGCCGGGGGAATCTGGGAGAACTGATAAGACCCGGTGGAGGTGGTCATTGTTGAAAGGGTCTTGTCGACGCTTTTATCTGTGATAGCTACGGTGGCTCCGGGGATCACTGCACCGCTGGGATCTTTAATAACGCCGCGTAAAGAAGTTGTGGCCGACTGACCGAAAGCGAAGCTGCTTGAGATGAGGATGCACAAAAGCATCGCTCCCCAGTGGGATCGTTTCACGTCTATTCCTCCAAAGTTTTGAAGTGCAATAAAAAGGTGCAAGTGCCTGGAAGGCAGATTGTAAGGTGGTCTTACTGGCTGGGTCCTGGGGAGTCATGTTTCAGACCTGTCCACTGTATTGGTTACATTATCTTGCAGGATTTTCCCCAGGTATTCAACAGATTTTCTCAAACGAACGAGCGTAGGGAAACAAATTAGTGGTTGAAATATGCTTAGCAAGTAACGCTTGCCTTACTCATATTGCACCTCCATTGGGGCATTCGCAGGGTAGCGATCTCTACTGTTGTTGCTGCATTTGCTGGATTTCCAGGTTTGAAATCATGCGCTCCGGGGGCTGCTGAGCGCGTTCTACGAGAACTGTCCAGTCGTCGGGAATGGGGAGTTTGCGATCCAGAGGCGGTGCTTCGTTGCTGGCCTCAACTTGAACAGCCACATAGAGTTCGCTCTCTGTCTTGCCACGGAAAACGCCGTGCGTCGGTGGCACGTCGGCATAGTCGCGCCCGACTGCGGTGCGGATGTGACGGTTGTAGGCGAGGAGATCGTTGGTGGGGTCGAGACCGACCCAATTCAAATGAGGCAATAAAACCTCAACCCAGGCGTGTGTGGCCTCCGGAGTGGATCTGTCATTGTCTCCACTGCCGCGATAAAGGTAGCCGCTGACGTAGCGGGCCGGGATGCCGATATTTCTCAGCAGAGCGATCATGGTGTGGGCAAAGTCCTGGCAGACACCCTGGTGGTTGGAGATGGCTTCGTCGATGGGCGAATCGACGCGGGTGGAGCGGGGAACATATTCGAAGTACTCGAAGATTTGCCTGTTTAACTCACGAACGACCATCAGGGGGTCATCACGGCGGACGACGTTGAGCTTTTTGGCGAGTTCGAGTAGAGACGGGGTGGGTTGGGCAAAGGTGCTGGGCAGCAGCATTTCGCCATAATCCCCCATGTGGATGAGTGCATCGAGAGCGCCCCAGGCGTCGGGCGCGAGAAAGGCGGGAATATCAATCTGCGCCTGCTGCTCGACGAGAGACTCGGCCACGATGACCAGTTGATGATGGTCGCCGGGGATGTCGAAGTGCTGCACATGATTGCCGTGGTGATCGCGGTAGCTGAAGACGCGGCAGCGCGGACTTACCGAGAGCGAAAACGAGAGGCAGTGCTGGTTGTAGTCGGAGCGCGGATGCATCCGGGTTTCCATGATGCTTTCGCTGACCGCCTGTTTATAGCGGAAGCGGGTGAGATGCCGGATGGAATAAAAGTTCATGCTCGCTCCCAAAAGATGTTTCTGAAATCCCGGTACGTGCGGCAATTGAGCGTCAGTGGATCGTCAACGAATCAGCGTGGATTATCCCTGGACGGAAAGCGCAGATTGAATGGAATATTGCACGTAGTAGCGATACAGGAGTTCATGGATCTGCTGGCATTGCTCGCGAATGGAGTGCAGGAATGCTCCGAGATCGCCGTTGAGAATTTCGCTGATGGTGGTGTAGCGCAGCATTGAATGCAATCGACCGGCTGTGGCCATCAGTTCGTCGGGTGGACGGCGTCCACCGTTCAATTGGATGGCCTCGATAGCCTGGCGTACCCCGTCGATGGAATAGCGCAGGGCGTGAGGAAAATCGCGATTGAGGAGGAGGAATTCGAGAATGCGGTCGGCGGAAAGATCGGCGGTGTAGACCTGGCAATAGGCCTCAAAGGAGGTGCAACAGCGCAGGAGCCCAACCAGCTCAAGATATTGGTAGCCGGAGTGAGCCTGCTCCTGCAGGTCGAGCAAGCTCTCCTGGTAGACCTCAAGCAGAGTGGCGGTGGCGTAGGCACGCTCCAGATAGCGCCCGAGGCGGATGAACTGCCAGCCCTCGCCGTGAATCATGGTGGTATCGCTGACTCCCTTGAAGAGATGAATGCCATCGATGATGGAGGCCAGGAAGTCGTTCAGATTGGAGCCGTACTGGGCCTGCGCATGTGGCGAATGCATCTGGTGATAGAGACGATTGAGCCTTTGCCATTGCTCGGTGCTGATTTCCTCGCGAACCTGGCGTGCGTTTTCCCGGGCGGCATCGAGACAGGTGGTCACGGAGGCCGAGTTGGCGCCATCGAAGATGAGCATTCGCGTCATGGCGTCCATGTCGCCATTCCACTCCACGCCGGCTGGGTTGCCGAGTGAGGTCAGCAGGCGTTGCCAGCGGGTCTCGGCGGTGGTCTCAGAGGAGTCGAGGAGCAGGCTCATGGTGACATCGAGCTGGCGCACGGTGTTTTCGGCCCGCTCCAGGTAGCGGCTCATCCAATAAAGGCTGTCTGCAACACGTGAAAGCATTCGGGTTTACTCCAATAGCTGTTCTTGCTTAAAAAACCCGCAAGGCTTATTCCAGAATCCAGGTATCTTTACTGCCGCCGCCCTGCGACGAATTCACGACCAGCGAGCCTTTTTCCAGGGCAACACGGGTCAGGCCGCCGGGCACGATGTTTACCTTGTCGCCAAAGAGGATGTAGGGTCGCAGGTCGACATGGCGCGGCTCCAATTGGCTGCCGAAGAGACAGGGTGCGCGAGAGAAATCCAGTGTGGGCTGGGCGATGTAATTGCGCGGATTGGCCTCGATGGCGCGGGCAAACTCCTCGCGCTGGGCGGCCGTGGATTGCGGCCCGATCAACATGCCGTAGCCGCCGCTTTCGCCAACGGCCTTGACGACCAGCTTGTCGAGATTCTGAAGGACATGCTGGCGTGAAGCCGGATCCGTCAGCAGGTAGGTCTTGACGTTGTTGAGGATGGGGTCTTCATCGAGGTAGTACTTGATGATGTCGGGGACATAGGCGTACATCGCCTTGTCATCGGCCAGGCCGGTGCCGAAGGCGTTGGTTACCGTGACGTTTCCGGCGCGGTAGGCGTTGAAGAGGCCAGCACAACCCAGCCCGGAGTCAGCGCGGAAGATGAGCGGATCGCTGAAGTCATCGTCCACACGGCGATAGATTACGTCCACGCGCTTGAGTCCATCGGTGGTGCGCATGTAGACGATATTGTCGTGGGTGACGAGGTCGCGCCCTTCGACAAGCTCGATGCCCATCTGGCGGGCGAGATAGGTGTGCTCGAAGTAGGCGGAGTTATACACGCCGGGGGTGAGCAGGACGATATTGGGTTCGGGACGACCTTCGGGTGCGAGCGAGCGCAAGGTGTTCAGCAGCAGTTGCGGATAATGCTCGATGGGGCGCACGCCGTAACTATGAAAGAGCTTGGGAAAGGTGCGCTTCATGACGCGCCGGTTGGTGAGCATATAGCTCACGCCGGAGGGGACGCGCAGGTTGTCTTCCAGCACGACGAACTCGCCGGTGCGCAGGCGCAGCAGATCGGAGCCGACGACCGCTATATAGACATTGCGCGGAACCTGGAGGCCGCACATCTGGCGGCGGTAATGCTTGCAGCTATAAACGATGTCGCGGGGGATGACTTTGTCTGCGAGGATTTTGGCCTCACCGTAGATGTCACGCAGAAAGTGATTGAGCGCGGTGATGCGTTGGGTGAGGCCGCGTTCGATTCGCTCCCACTCGTTGCCGGAGATGAGGCGGGGCAACAGGTCATAGGGGAAGATGCGTTCGGTGCCTTCGTCCTGGCCGTAGACGGTGAATGTGATGCCCTGGGTCAGGAAGGAGAGATCGGCGGATTGCTTGCGGCGCATCAGTTCGTCGTGGGGCAGGCTGGCGAGGACTTCGACGAGCGCCTGGTAGTGAGGGCGAATGCCTCCATCGGGCGTGCGCATCTCGTCAAAGGCTCCGTCGATCAGGTAGTCGCGGAAGAGCTTCTCGATTGCATCGGGCTTGCTTGCGTGTTCGGCAGGCTGGCTAGCACTCATGTGTGATGACTGGTCCTTTTGATTAAATTAAGGAGAAATCCGCATCACGGTTCCAACTAGAGTACACCGAGTGAAGGAAAATGCCAGCCGGGCAAAATGGGAACGAAAGATGAGTTGCGTTGCTTGTGATTTATGACACGCCGTATTTTTTGAACTGCTCCGCGATCTTTGGGTCTATTTTTTGGGCTGCGTGGATGTCGGCTTCGGAGCCCTGGACGTCGTTTTTGGCGCGCCTTGCGAGGCCGCGTCCGTAGAGCCACGCCGCATCGTTTGTGCTCTGGGCGATTGCGGCGTCGTAGTCGGCGATGGCCAGGTCGTACTTTTTCATCTTGAGGTAAGTGAAGGCGCGGCTATCGAGAGTTGCTCCCACTCCTGGCTTGAGTTGCAGGGATTGATCGCAATCGGCCAGCGCGTCTTTGAGTTGCCCTGCGATAGCACGGTAATAACAGCGATTGTTCCAGGCAACGGCGTTTTTAGGTTGGAGCTTGATGACCTGGCTGAAGTTCTCAATGGCGTGCGGATAGTCGCCTTTGAGGTTATAGGCCTCCCCGCGATTGAACCAGGCAAGTGCGAACTCCGGGAATATCTTTATGGCCTGGTTGTAGTCGGTCATGGCTTGATCGAGGTCGCCTTTGCGCTGATAAACAAAGCCTCGGTTGTTATAGGCCATAGCCTCTTTGGGGTTTTGCAGGATGACCTGGGTGTCGTCCTGAATAGCGCGATCAAAGTCGCCCTTGCGCTCATAGGCCACTGCTCGCCGATAGTATGCGGTGAGCCGGAAGTCTTTTCCTGCATCCCCGGCCTGGAGAATCGTAGAGCAGCCGCGGATGCTGATGTCGGGATCGGCGCTGTTGCATTGGTGGACGCTTTCCTGCAAGGTCATGGACTGGAAGATTTCGAATGCGCCGTAGCCTCCTCCGCCTATACCAATGAGGCAGAAGATGGCGACGACTACGATGCCGACTATTTTCCAGTTCATGGCCAACCCCAGCGAGACTGATTTTCAAAAAGGATATCAGCCACGCAGGGCTGCAAAAGAGTTGTCAGCCGGAATTCAAAACGGTACGCAAGAGATTTGCTGATTCAAGCTGCGTTATCTGTGCCGGATCGGACATCGGGCCAAATTTTGTCAGGCTATAATCTGAATTCAATTTCCGCCGAAACGCGGAAATACGGGCTATTCGGGTATGCCCATTCATCCATCAATCCATTGATTCCGATTATTCCAGCGGATTCTTGAATCGCATTTTTTGAAGGCTAATTCAATCGAGGATCTCACTTGGAAAACAAAATCTCGCGGTTTGATCAACCGCCTCGTCATATTCTGGCGCTCGATGGTGTTCGTGGTTTTGCCGCAGCAAGTGTGTTCATTTTCCATTATGGAGGAGGGGCAAAATCTTCGATTCTACCTATACGGATCCTCGGTTCCATCATTCATTTCGGATGGGCTGGGGTTAGCCTTTTCTTTGTTCTATCTGGATTTCTCATCAGCGGGATTCTTTGGGATTCATTTCAACGGCCAAATTGGTGGAGACGTTTTTATGCTCGAAGGTCTCTGCGAATTTTTCCGTTGTATTACCTGGCGATACTGATCACGGCCATCACGGGGCTGGTTTTGGGGGCGTCTCTCAAGGATCTCAGCACCATTTGGGTTCCAGCGCTCTATCTCGGCAATGTTCCGTTTGTTACATCGCACTTTACTTATGCGCCGCCAGGCATACACCTGGAGCATTTCTGGAGCCTTGCGGTTGAAGAGCAGTTTTATCTGATCTGGCCGTTCCTGCTGGCTCTTTTCGCTTCACATCGTCTTCGAGCCAAAAAGTTGATCCTGATATTGTGGACGCTTTCCCTGGTGTTTCGCCTGTCGGTAATCGGTCTGCCCCATGATGACAGTTGGCAGACTGGATTTATCTTTGGCCGCGCAGGAGAGCTGTTGGCGGGGGCATATCTGGCAATGGTGGTTCGCGGGGAGTCACTGGAACGGGAGCAGCTCTTTCGCTGGTCGCCGATGATTACGTGCTGCTCTTTGGTGGTACTGGTTCTGATCTGCATCTATTCGGGCGGCCCGGAGCTTGGCGCTCCCTTGATGGCAACGGTCGGGTTAGCTGCCTGCAGCACATTTTTTGCGGGAATAGTTGGGTGGGCTTTAAGGCCGGGGTTGTGTCAATCTTTCTTCCAGGCGCCGTTTCTTAGGTGGTTGGGCAAGATCAGTTACGGGATCTATATCTATCATCTCTTATTTCGTACTGGCTACATCTGGGTTGCAGATCGCATTGGAGGGGGACTTGGATACAACGCGCGGGCGATATTGCAGTTTGTAGTCGCTGCTATAGCTACTCTGGCGATTGCATCGCTTTCCTTCTATACCTTCGAGAGCTTCTTTCTTCGCTCAAAGGATCGGCTCACTTGATTGGTTCGTGAGCCGGTCTTTGGTTTGGTCGATTTGCAGAACGGGCGAAGAAGCGTGACGATCCTGCCAGGGTTTGTATAACAAAACGGCACACCCCGAAGGATGTGCCGCTTTTTGTTTCAAGTTCAAACTACGGCCAGATTGACTCTGCCTTGATGGCAGATCGTTAGAACTGCGACCAGAGGGCCTGGTTGTAGACCTCGTGGTGGTATTGCACTTCGGAGCCTTTGACAAAGGTGCCGAGTGCGCGTGGCGAACGATCTGCTGCGGCGCGCTTCAGGTCTGCAAAACGGCTTTGAACGTCTGCGCCGAGAATCTTGCCAATCCACTCGGAGCCACTGAAATCGTCAATGGCGGAGTAGATGTTGTCGGGCAGGTAGCGCTGTGCCTGGCGAAGATTGTCAATGCTGCCGATGGAGCCGTCGAGGCCGGTCTTGAAGAGCGAGTAGAGGACCAGATATGGATTTGCGTCTGGGCCTACGGAGCGCACTTCGACGCGCATGGATTTGGAGTTGCCGATGGGAACGCGAATCATGGAGCCGCGATCCGTGGCAGAAGCCTTGATCTGATTTGGTGCTTCAAAGTGGGGATCGAGGCGGCGATAGGCGTTGACGCTGGGGTTGAGGATCAGGCAAACGTCGAGCGCATGGGTCAGGACGCGATCGATAAAGTCCCAGCCAAAGCCAGAGAGCTGTTCCTGGCCATTGGCGTCCCAGAAGAGATTGGTCTTGTCCTTGGTGATGGACATATTGGTGTGCATGCCGCTGCCGTTTACGCCAACGACGGGCTTCGGCAGGAAGCTGGCGGTGTAGCCCATGTTATTGGCTACCTGGCGGCAGAGCAGCTTGTAGAGCTGGATCTGATCGGCGGCTGCCACAACTTCGCCATAGGTATAGTTGATTTCGAATTGGCTTGGCGCGACTTCCGGGTGATCCTTTTCGTTTTGGAAGCCCATGGCGCGCTGTACTTCGGCAGCGGTGTCGATGAACTTGCGCAGAGGATCGAGCGGGAGCGAGTGATAGTATCCGCCGGTGTTGACGAATTCGAAACGGCCCGTTTCGTTGAATCGCCGCTCGGCATCTGTACCGGCGAAGAGGAAGCCCTCGATCTCATTGGCTGCGTTGACGGTGTAGCCTTTTTCCGCATAGAGAGTGTCGGAGTAGTGCTTGAGCACGCCGCGCAGGTCGCCGGAGTAGGCTGTGCCGTCCTTGGCGATCACTGTGCCGAAAACCAGAACCTTACCGGTGCCGAAGACATCCGCGGGCACCCAGTAAAAGGCGCTCCAATCAATGCCGAGGCGCAGATCGCTCTCCTTTTGAGCGGTAAAGCCACGGATCGAGGAGCCGTCGAAGGTGAGGTTGTCGTAGCTGGAAATCAGAAACTTCTTGTCATAATCCAGTAGGTGCAGGCGCCCTTCGAGGTCGCTGAAGAGCACGGTGACGGCCTTGATGCGTTTCTCGTCGGTGAGATATTTAAGCCGTTCTTCGCGGATTTTATCGGCGTTGACGCGGTTGAGGCGGTCCTGCTTGGCCTTGAGATTCAGCTCTTCCAACTCGTCGTAGCTGAGTGCAAGAAAATTGCGGTAATTGTCAGACACGTGGTTCTCCTCTGGCGATTTCAATATACACAGCAACGCAAGTGCGAGCGTGGGCTGCTCATGGATTGTGAATTTAGGTTAACTTGCCCTGCACCGGTGCGCATAAAGAAAATATATCAATAAAAAATATAGCGCAGGCGGAGGGCTGAAATTCCGCTGGTTCCTGCAGTCTGCGAGGCAGTCCGCCTGATAGCATCGGCTAAACGCCGTGTTCGACAGCTCTTCCCTTCGGCATTCCCTCAAGGAGATTTACCCTGCCCATGTCTTTTCGCCTATTCCAATCAAATTTGAGGCCAATTCCGGCCATTTTTTCTGTTGCCGCGCTTGTTTTGCCCCTTGGCCTGGCTGTAACCCCGGCTGCGGCGGAGTCGGCCAAGACGCCGATCCAGATCACGGCAGACCTTACAGACGCGTCGCGAAAGATTTATCACGCTGAGGTTGAGCTGCCGGTAAAAGAAGGCGATGTTGTGCTGACGACTCCAAAGTGGATTCCCGGCAACCATCGTCCGACGGGCCCGGTAGACGACATTACCGGCGTGGTTTTTACCGCGAACGGCAAGACCCTGACATGGCGGCGTGATGACTCTGACCTCTACCAGTTCCACGTTACGGTGCCAAAGGGCGTGACGATGTTGCACGCGCACCTGGACTGCATTGCAACCGAACGCATCTCGCAGAAGATGGCGGTGCTGGAGTGGGAGAAGCTGCTGCTTTATCCGGCCAATACTCCGGTACGCGATATTGCCATTCAGCCATCGCTGAAGGTTCCCAATGGCTGGGGTGTCGGTACGGCGCTGGCACCGGTTGCCGGCGGATCGTATCCGGTTCCGGCGGCTGGTGCGACGACGAAGTTTGAAGTGACGAATGTGGAGCAGCTTGAGGATTCGCCTATCATCACGGGCGAATATTTCCACGAATTCGCGCTGGCTCCGGAGGTTTCGCCGAAGCATTACATCGATGTTGTATCCGATGCGCCAGAAGACTCCAATCTGCGCCCCTCGGTACTGGCGGAGTTGAACAATCTCGTTCGTGAGGCCAGCACGGTCTATGCCTCGCACCACTATCGCGTCTACCACTTTCTACTGACGCTCTCGGATGTGGCTGGCGGCGAAGGGCTGGAGCATGGGCAGTCCTCGGATAACGGCGTTGGCGAAAAGGGATTTGCCGATGATGCACATCAGTTAGCCGAGTCGGATCTGCTGGCGCACGAATTCACGCATAGCTGGAACGGAAAGTACCGCCGTCCATTCAACCTTTATCAGACGGATTTTAATGCGATAGAGCAGGGTTCGCTGCTGTGGGTTTACGAAGGCATGACGCAGTACCTGGGCAATGTGCTGGCGGCACGCAGCGGGCTCAAGTCGCAGGCTCAGTATCGCGACATCCTGGCCATGTCGGCTGCCCAACTGGACTACAAGCCAGGTCGCGAATGGCGCACGACGGAAGATACGGCGATCGCGGCCAGCATTCTTCGCGGAGGCAATCCCGCGTGGTCCAACTGGAAGCGTGGGCAGGATTACTACCAGGAAGGCGAATTGCTCTGGCTGGATGCGGATACGCTGATTCGCAAGCAGACGGAGAACAAGAAGTCGCTGGATGATTTCCAGAAGATTTTCCTGGCCAAGGGCGGTGAGACCGGTCCAGATATCGTGACCTATAACCGCGAGGAATTGATCAAGGATCTGAACGAAGTTACGCCTTACGATTGGGCGAAGTTCCTGCACGAACGCATCGACCTAATCAATCCACGCGCGGATCTGGACGGAATCGAGCGGGGCGGATATCGCCTGGTTTACCACGATAAGCCGAGCAAGTCGGAGCGTACGATGGCTTCGGCTGGTGGACGTCGCGGCGGACTGAACGTCTGGTACTCGCTCGGCGTGCGTGTCTCTGGAGAAGGCATGATCAGTGACGTGCGCTGGAATGGCCCCGCGGATAAAGCTCGTCTCGCGCCGGGCTATAAGATCATCGCTGTCAACGGAAACGTATTTTCAGGCGATGCGCTTAAGGCCGCAATCAAGGCCGCAAAAGGGACCAGCGCTCCAATTCAGTTGATTGTGCAGGCGGATACATTCGTGTCCTCATTCAACATCGACTATCACGATGGCGAGCGCTATCCAGTGCTGGAGCGGATCGATGGAACTCCCACGTATCTGGATGACATTACGGCACCCAGGACTACGCCAGAAAAGGCACCAGTGGAGAAGGATAAGAAGGACGATGAATAGCTCCGAATCCAACTTCAAAAATCTAATATCTAACAGGAAAATTTAACCAGAAGGGCGCGCATTGGTGGGCGAAGTTAGCCACCAATGCGCGCCCTTTTATTGGGTCGAATCAGAGCTAAATCCTATTCCTATTTGCCTGAACGAGATTTCTGCGGGGATGTGAGACACTTTCTCTCTGCATGACAGGGCGTGGAGATCTGTCGCATGAGCCTGGAGTCAGATAACTGGGATTTGCTGCAGAAGCTCTTTCACCTGGCGGAGCAAACGCCGGTAGAAGATCGAAAGCGAGTGCTGGCCGAGGCTTGTCCCGATGCGGAGTTGTGCCGCAAGGCCCTGGAGATTGTCGACGCCGGCGATGTTGTTTATGAAGATAAATCGCACGTTGAGCCGCCTATTCTGACAGGAAAGATTGGGCCGTACACGTTGGGGCGGCTGCTTGGAACGGGCGGCATCGGCTCTGTTTACCTGGTCGAGCGCGTGGTTAACGGTACGCGGTTGCGATCTGCATTGAAGGTGCTGGGGCCTCACGCTGCGGGGCCGTCTTTTGTCGATCGGTTTTTGCGCGAACAAAAAATCCTGGCATCGCTGGAACATCCGAATATTACTCGCATGTTGGATGCCGGAGTGACAGAGAGCGGTCAGCCTTACCTGGTTATGGAGTATGTGGAAGGCGAGTTGCTGGATGTGTATTGCGATGCGCATCGGTTGAATGTTTCGGAGCGGTTGAGGCTCTTTCTGCACGTATGCGATGCCGTAGCGTATGCTCACCGCAACCTGGTGGTGCATCTCGATCTCAAGCCTTCCAATATTCTGGTCACCGGGGATGGCACGGTTAAGCTGCTGGACTTTGGCACTTCGAAGTTAATGCAGCAGAATAGCTTGTTAACGAGCACTATCCTGGCGACGCCTGCTTACGCCAGTCCGGAGCAGTTACGCAACAATCCGCTGACTACGGCCAGCGATATCTATTCGCTCGGCGTGATCTTGTTTGAGTTGCTGTCGGGGCGCAGGCCGGGCGGCAGAGCTTCGATGGCGGTGATGCTGGAGCGAGCCATTCTGGAGCAGGAGCCCGAGCGTCTGTCGAAAGCCCTGACGGAGCACGCGGCTGAAGTACGTGGTGTTCCTGAGGCGCAGTTGCGCCAATTAGTGAAGGGCGACCTGGAGACGATAGTTGCGAAGTGCCTGAGTCCTCGTCCTGAGGATCGCTATGCGTCGCTTGATTTTCTTGCCGAGGACATTCAGCGATATCTCAATGGCTGGCCGGTGTTGGCTCGCCCTCAGACGACGCTGTATCTTGTGAGCAAATTTGTGCGTCGAAAGCGAAAGGTTGTGCTTGCCGCTCTGCTTGTATTACTGGCGCTGGTGGCCAGCCTGGCGTATGCGGGCTGGCGTCAGGAGCAGGCAGTGCTTGAGGGGCAGCGAGCGGAGCGCATGCAGACGTTTTTGTATCGGCTGCTCTATATGGCGAACTCCAATTACACGGGCAAGCCGACGTTTACTGTGCAGGATTTTCTGGAGCTGGGCGTGAAGCTGTTGCCCAACTACATCAAAGATCCAACCGATCTGCGTAAGGCACAGATGAGTCTGGCTGAGTCCATGTATGAGAACAACGATTTGGAGGCCGCGCAAAAAGCATTTGCGCCGGTAATCGCAAGCGCTAAAGCGGCGAAGGACTACGACACAGAAGCCGAGTCCGAAGCAACGGCGGGAGATACTGCTTACCTGCTGGGAGAAACGGCGCTTGGGTTGCAACTGACCACGCATGCACTGGATATATCGCGTCATCAGGGTGTTTCGCCGTCAGTGCGGGTGTGGAGCAAGGTCTATTACGCGACGAATCGCGAGCGGTTAGGTTTTCGCACAGACGAGAATCTGGAGATGTTGCAATCTGCAGCGAAGGAAGCCCAGGGGCATAATGTTTTGCCGCCGCATGAGACTGCGGATGTTCTCTATGCATTGGGGTGGGACCTCAAGATGCGAGAACGTTTTGCGGAATCTGAAGGGGTGTTCAACCAGACACTGCATATCTATTTGCAGGATGCAGAGGCAAAGTGCGATCAGTCGGCTGTGTATGGCGAGCTGGCGGCGGTGAAAGATCGTGGTGGCGATCCGCAGGCAAGTTTGCCGCTCTATCAACGGGCCTACGACGGGCTGAAGGCATGTGAAGGCGCCGATAGCCGAGGAGCGCTGGAGCAGCAGGATCGCATGGCCGGTGCGTTGATCAGGGTTGGCCGCGCGAAGGATGGGTTGTCGATGATTGAGAGCGCAATGCCTGGGTGGAGAAAGATTGCCGGGGCGAGTCCCGATCTGGCTGAGCCGCTCGATGTGCTTTCTCTTGCGTATCTCGCGATGGGGCGTTTCCCTGAGGCGGAGAAGTCGGCAAAAGAATTATTCGAGGTGCAGGACGGGAAAGTCTCGGCTGCGGATCGACGTCTCGGAACTGCGCAACTGCTGTGGGCGCGAGCGCTTGTGGCGGAGCATCGTTATCCTGAGGCGCTTCCTCATGCGGAGTATGCGGCGAGGCTGCTTACGCATGGTGTTTCTGGAGAGGCGAAGCGGATGGACAGCCAGGCTGTGCAGGTACTTGGGGGAATTCAAGCTAAAGTCAGCCAGCCGTGACTTACGCATGTGGAGACTGTGCCGCGTAGCGTAATCTGTTGGCTCAGGAGATTCATGCCACCTATGCCAATTGCACCAAAGCTCTCTGGTTTTATGTTTCGCTGCCTTACTCTCACGTTGCTGGTTGCGTACGCATTCACTCTGCCGTTGATGAGCCAACAGACCGATACTCCGCAGGAAAGCTACGTCAAGGCGCACTACACCAAGTATGAATACCGAATTCCAATGCGAGATGGAAAGCGGTTGTTCACTGCCGTCTATGTGCCGAAAGATGCCAGTGAGACTCATCCTTTCCTGATGAATCGCACGCCTTACAGCGTTGGCCCATACGGGGAAGATCAGTATCCTGCGCGTCTAGGGCCTTCGGACGAGTTCGAGAAGTCGGGCTACATCTTTGTCTATCAGGATGTGCGCGGCCGCTGGATGAGTGAGGGCGAGTTTATCGAGATGCGTCCGCACATCGATGTGAAGAAGTCGCCACAGGATGTGGACGATGCGAGCGACACGTATGACACGATCGAGTTTCTGCTCAAGCATGTGCCGAACAACAATGGCAAAGCGGGCATCTGGGGCATTTCCTATCCGGGCTTCTACACCTCGGCGAGCATTATCGATTCCCATCCGGCGCTGGTAGCTGCGAGCCCCCAGGCTCCGATGACGGACTTATTCAAAGGGGATGACAGTTATCATGGCGGCGCATTCATGTTATCGGCGAATTTTGGCTTCTATGTGTATTTCATGCCTCAGAAGGAGCCGCAAATGCCCGCGCCCAGCGTCGGATTCGACTTTGGAACGCCCGATAGTTATCGCTTCTATCTGAATGCGGGCAACCTCAACGACCTCGATCAGACTTATCTCAAGGGTGGTAACTGGCTTTACAGCGATCAGGCCAAACACACCACTTACGACAGCTACTGGAAAGAGCGCGACCTTTCGCAGCACATGAAGAACGTGAAGTGCGCAGTGCTGGTGGTGGGCGGCTGGTATGACGCGGAAGATCTGTCAGGGCCGTACAAGACTTTCTACGCGATCAACAAGTTCAATCCAGAGACGCAGACGACGTTGGTTGAGGGGCCGTGGGTGCATGGTGGCTGGTCGCGTGGTGATGGAGATCATCTGGGCGATATCCAGTTCAATTCGAAGACGGCAGAGCATTTCCGCACGGATGTACAGTTCCCATTCTTTGAGCATTACCTCAAGGGCAAGGGCGAGACGCAGCCCAAGGCGGTGGTCTTTGAGACGGGTACGAATGTGTGGCGCAGTTTTCCAAGCTGGCCTCCGCAGGCTGCTACGGCGAAGACGCTTTACTTCCACGCGAATGGCAAGCTGAGCTTTGACCCGCCAACGGAAGCGAATAGCGTGGATGAGTACACGAGTGATCCGGCGCATCCAGTTCCCTTCGTTGGTTACACCACCGATGATGTGCCGCAGCGCTACATGGTGGACGATCAGCGGTTCGCGAGTTATCGCCCAGATGTGCTGGTCTACGAGTCGGATGTGCTGCAGGAAGACGTTACGATCGCGGGGCCGATTTCGCCGAAGCTGAAGGTTGCCAGCAGCGGAACCGATTCCGACTTTGATGTGAAGCTGATTGATGTATATCCGGACAATGCGCCCGATGCTGCAGGGGGTGGCCGCACCAACAAGCGTGTGCTGGATGCGCCGCCGATCCGCATGGGCAGCTACCAGGAGCTACTGCGCGGCGAGCCGATGCGGGCAAAGTTTCGCAATAGCTGGGAGAAGCCGGAACCGCTGACTCCAGGCAAGATGACGGATGTGGATTTCACCATGCCCGATCTCTTCCACACCTTCCGCGCCGGCCACCGCATCATGGTGCAGGTGCAGTCGAGCTGGTTTCCGCTGACGGATCGCAATCCGCAGACGTTCACCGATATTCCCAGCGCCAAGCCGGAGCAGTTTGTGAAGGCAACCGAGCAGATCTTTCACCAGAAGGATGCTGCATCGGGAGTAGAAGTGCTGGTGCTGCCGAAGCCGTAGTTAATAAGTTGCCGCAGTTAGAAGTTATAGATGCTTTGCAGTATGCGCAGAAAAAGTCCACCTCCGCGAATAAAAGCGGAAGTGGACTTTTTCTTGAGTTTCACCGAATTGGTCTACTCCCCATGATTAGAGCAGAGGTGTGTTGGTGAGAATGAGCTGTAATACATGTAAAGCTGGCCGTTATTCGGGGAGCCTGTCAGGTTATTAACTTGAAGTAAGATTGGCGGTCCATTAACTTGCCAATGAGGATTAATGGCCGTTGAAAAGTTCACGCCGTCCGTTGAATACTTATAGAGAAATGCGATACTACCGTCATTCTCTCGGAAGCCAAGATACAGAATATTGTTATGAACAGCCATGGATGGTGCACGCGATGTTTGGTCGCTAGAAGCGCCGGTGTTTAGCTCGAACGTAGAACCATCCGCAGACGTATAGAGATATATCGTGTGGCTGTCGTCATTGCTTTCTGTTGCGACATAGAGCAGGTTATTGAAAACCGCGAAGGTGGGATTGAAGTTGAGTGTAACGTTGGCGTGCTCCTCAACTGTAGTCTGGTTGTTCGCCGCAACTTGGCAAATTACCATGGCCTGCGTAGTGTGGTCGCGAATGCCAAGGTACAAGAAACCTTTATAAACTGCCAGTGAGGGTGAGCCATCAACCTCGAAACCTGGATCACATCCTGGATTGGCTGAGCTCCAGTGAATTCCGTCTGAGGAATACTGGAATTCAAGACGCGTCGCGCCCGTAAGTTGAGTGACATAGGCTACATAGAGCAGATTATTGAAGACAGCAATTCCCGGGAGTACATTGGTGGCAGAGGATGCGATCGTGGATTTATTTGGATAAGTCACGCCTCCGTCGGTATTGTACGCAAGGTCTACGTCCGCGTTGCCAGCTGAATTGACAGTTGCTCCAGCGTAAACCGCGTATAGCTTATTATTGAAAACCGCTGCCGCTGCCCCGTCTGCTCCATCTGCTCCGCCGATTGGAGTCGTGGTGTCCTGCTGTGGTGTTCCCCAGCTTATAGCTTGCGAAAAACCTGTCTGTGTGGAACAAAGAACCAACAGGAATATAGCCACTAAGACTAGAGTGTTCCTGAATTTATGTTTGTTGAAAACGTTGGACAAGGCAATAATAGATCTCATTTGTAGGTTCTCCTATTTTTGGGGGTTAGATGGAGAAATTACGGATTGAGCTTTCGAGGAACCTCAACGCAACAGAAGCGCGGCGCGCTCCGAAAGAAATATAGCGCGCAATTCCATATAGATACAAGGATTTTAGCTACTTTGGATTGTGTTTTTTTCTTAACTATTTAAGCTTCAAGTTACCGTATATCAAAATGACAATACGCCATTTTGGGTGGAGACCAAGTAGCAATTATAGTTAGCCGATATTTGAAGTCATTAACGAAAGAGATGATTGTTGAATCATCTCTTTCGTTTCGGCCAGAGTTATACGAATAAGGGATTACTTAAGATAACTCAAAGCTACTTGACGGTCAGAGCCAGAGTCTGGGAATGTTCGGTTGCGTTCACACCGTCGCTGGTTTGTGCCGTAACGGTAATAGTGAATGTGCCGGGGCCTGTTCCGAGAGTCTGCGGCCCGTGATTCAGGTAGTCATAACGTGCGGAGCAGGCTGTTGTGCCGAGTATGCTGATTACGCCAATCAGCGCCAGAAGCGCTACGCGTCCCAACAGCTTGCGCTTGCGGCCGAGCAGGCCAAGTCCGAGAACTCCCGGCAGCATGACAGCTAAAACCAGGGGGCTTGCCGTGCTGCGATTTTGTGCAAGCGTACCGCCATTTCCGGTGGTCTGCAGGCTCATGCTTGAGGTAAGCGATGGAGTCTTGGAAGTAATCTGCAGATTTGCCGGGCTAAAGGTGCAAGCCGTATAGGCCGGCAGTCCTGAGCAGGAGAGGCTGATGAATCCGGTGAATCCAGTGCCTGTGACCGGGGCAACTGTGGCTATCACGGTACCGGATGCGCCGGCGGTCAGAGACAGTGTCGCTGGGTTGATGCCCAACGAAAAGTCCGGCGCAGGAGCGGTGGCTTCTGGATGCACAACCACATTTTCTGACTCGGACGCAGCGTGCAGGTTGTCGCCGTTATAGGCTGCGGTCAGAGTGTGCTCGCCGGGGGTCAGTGAGTCCAGCTTAAGTACGGTTTTGCCTTCGGAATTAAGGGCCGCGCCAGAAACGGGCTTACCCTGATCCATCAACGTTACCGCGCCAGTGGCCGGGGCATTGTCCTCACCGAGGACAGTTGCAGTAAAGGTCGCAACGGTATGTCCTGCGACTTGACTCGTCTCTACGGTCAGCGAGGTACGGCTACCGGTTTGGGCTGCTGCCGTTTGAGCGGCTGCAACTGATCCGCCTATTGCGGCAAACCCGACGGGCAATACGATCAGGCCCATTATTAAGCCCGGCGCCAACGCTATTCCTGCTCGCGCCATCCGACGCATCCAAATTTCTTTGCTCACCCGCAATTAACCTCTACCCAAGAATCTCGTAATACCGCACCAGACTGTCATCTGAGCCCGAATCCTAATTGTATCCGGCCTGCCCCGCTCAGGCGAACGATATAGCCATAACCGGCCAGATGGGCGAACTGAGGGCGCCCAATCCGCCATTTTTCAGAGAACTATTGTTTGTACCCAATGAAGGATGCAAGCGAACGATTCCAGTGAGCGATTCTAGCGAACGGTGCCAGTAAACGGCGAACGATCAACAGGATCAACCGGAAGGGTTCATCTAAAAGACGGCTTCGGAGGTCTGAGGTAAGCTGCCGCCAGAGAAAAGGGGATGCTCCTGCTGTCGGGATGCGGGGTAAGGCCGTATGATCCTGTTGAGAGCAGGACAGGAACAGGTATAAACGATGATCGCTCACCTGCGCGGCAAACTCATTCATAAGCAACCGGGCCAGGCCATTGTTGAGGCTGCAGGCGTGGGTTACGACGTGACCATCTCCGTGCCGACATTTACGGCGTTACCTGCGGTGGGCGGCGAGGCTGCTCTGCACATTCACACCCAGGTGCGCGAGGATCAGATTGCGCTTTTCGGCTTTCTGGAGCGCGACGAAAAGCGGCTCTTCGAGCGGCTGATTTCGGTGACCGGCGTTGGACCCAAGTTGGCGATTACGCTGTTGAGCGGGCTCTCGGCAGAACGCGCCGTTTCCGCGATTCGCGCCCAGGACCACGCTTCCCTGACCCGCATTCCGGGCGTGGGCAAAAAGCTGGCCGAGCGGCTGGTGCTGGAGCTGAAAGACAAGCTGGACGATTTCGCTGCGGCTCCAGTTCCCTCCAGCGTGCATGGAGCGGCAGTCGAGGACGTGCTTTCGGCGCTGACGAATCTTGGTTACCAGAGGCCAGCGGCGGAAAAGGCAATCCAGCATGCGGTGGATAAAGAGGCTGCATTGGCTGGCGATTTCGATGGACTCTTCCGTGCGGCTTTGAAAATTATTCGGTAGTCTCACCATCTGCATAAAGCATCGTCAGCATGAACGCAGTGAAGGATCTGCTTTTGTCTCTGCGGGTACTTCGTTAACGTACCTGCGCGAGAAATCGCGCATAATTCCAACATGGTTGGGACTTTCCTTCGCCGTTTTCTCACAAGCCTTCAATCGCCGCAGATCGAACTGACTCTGCTGCATCTGGAAATGGCTCGACCTCTAACAGAGATGTTCCCTGAGGTTCCTCCTCCCGATTCGCCGCTCACCCTGATCCTGCTTGCTGCCCGGTGGTTAAGCCATGACTTGCATGGCGAAGAAATGCCTCGCATCGCAGCAGATCTTCTGGAAGCTGGTTTCGATACTCCGGCTCTCGTTCGTCTTGCAGGCGAGACCG
The DNA here is from genome assembly GCF_025685655.1 of Acidicapsa ligni. Taxonomy (NCBI): domain Bacteria; kingdom Pseudomonadati; phylum Acidobacteriota; class Terriglobia; order Terriglobales; family Acidobacteriaceae; genus Acidicapsa; species Acidicapsa ligni. The sequence continues at coordinate 655,461 of NZ_JAGSYG010000001.1, forward strand.
AAATCCATTCCACCGCCGATGCCAAGCCTCTTGTTACGCAAGTCTTTCGTGAACTTGGAATTCCCGACACGTTTTCAGAAACACATGCCAAGCTAATCGCTACTCGCCAAATAGCACGCGAGGTAATCGCTGGCACACGTGATCCATATCGCGCAGCACGCCATCTTGAATTCATTCTGTGGAGCAGGAAACCGGCAACAGACGATTTGGTCCGTCTTTTTGATATCAGAGATGAATTCAAGTGGGATGCGGAAGAACGGCGTTCTCTGCCTGCACTCCTGGCCGATCAACTTCAAACATTTGCGCGGCTGGCCACTTTAACAGACGAACAAATTGCATCGGAATCGTAGGGTCGCGATTCGTCTCCCGAATAAGAGTTCGGCGCACAAATCCTCATTTCTACATCGCAACCTGCATCTGGCCAAGGCTGCTAGACTCCGTCCGTATGCCTAAATCTGTGAAAACCCCTTCAGCCCCAACCACCTACCTTCGCAAAGAAGGCCTGGCGTTTCTGCGTGCGCTGGTTCGTGCTAATAAGAAAGATCCAGTCGAGGCGCGAGATTGGTTCAATACGAATAAAGCCGTCTTCCAATCGGAGTTGAAGGAGCCGATGCTGGCCATCATTCGCCAGGTGACGGATGCCATGCTGGATTTTGCACCGGAGCATGTGCGGCCTGCGGAAAAGTCGCTGTTTCGCATTTATCGCGACACGCGTTTTGCCAATGACAAGCGGCCCTACAAGGATCATGTTGCCGCGTGGTGGACGCACACCGGCCTCGATAAGACATCTGGCGCGGGCTACTACTTTCACATTGCTGCCAAAGAGGTCACTATCGCCGCTGGCGTCTATATGCCGGAAAAAGAGCAACTGGCAGCCGTTCGCCACTGGCTGCTGGATCACCACGCGGAGTTTCGCGGGTTGCTCAACAAGCCTGCCGTGCGCAAGGCGTTTCGCGAGTTTGAGGGCAGCGCGCTTACCCGGCCGCCAAAGGGTTTTCCGGCAGATCATCCTGCGATCGATTTGATCCAGTGCAGGCAGTGGGGGCTGGCGGCGACGCTGCCTGTGGAGGCTGCTCTGAGCCCAAAGTTCACAGCAGAACTGGTGCGTCATTTCAGGCTCGCCGCGCCGATGGTAGCTGCTTTAAATGCGCCGATTGCAGCGAGTGTGGAACCTCGCAAACCAGTCTTCTTTGCGCTGTCGGATCGGCCAAAAACGGCTAAAACCCGTTAAAAACCGACTATTTCGGAACAAAACCCGCAAATTCTTGTGGAAATGTGGCTTTTCCGGTTGACTTTTCTGTGCCAAAAGACGCAAGGTAACGAACGATAGGTTTCTCCGGACCCGCGTCAACATTGACGATTTGCAACTTTCAATCGGGGCTTTGCGCACACGTTGCCGGGGCGCAATTCTCAGGCGGGCAGCACCAAACCGGCGTCACCAGGCAACGGAAGAAATTTCAAAAAATGCGCTAGCCGCAAACATCGGAGGAAAGAACACAATGGCAACAGGATTGACCAAGACAGCCCTTATTCGTCTCCTTGCTGAAAAGCTGGAGCTCACCAACAAGCAGGTTGGAGCCTTCCTTGAGACCCTGGCCGAGACTGCAGTTAAAGAGACCAAGAAGAACGGGGTATTCATCATCCCGGGTATCGGTCGTCTTGTAAAGGCAGAGCGCAAGGCCCGCGTTGGCCGCAACCCCCAGACCGGCGCCGCGATCAAGATCAAGGCAAAGACCGTGGTCAAGTTCCGCGTGGCCAAGGCTGCCAAGGACGTAATCGCACCAGTCAAGAAGTAACATTGTTCTTGTACGGCAAACGGGCAGGCCATGACGGCTTGCCCGTTTGTTTTTCCGAACGAAAACAAAAGATCTGAGAAGATGAACAGAGATGACTATGCAGGAGAACACCCCACGCTCTACCGCTATTGCTTCACCGCTGATATGGCTTTTGCGGTTGGAAGGCCTGGCTGTCACCGTGATCAGCGTGCTGCTGTATGCACAGGTTCATGCCCGAACGGGAGCGAGCTGGATGCTTTTCGGTGTCCTTTGGCTGGCGCCGGATCTGAGCGCTCTTGCCTACCTGGCAGGTCCACGGTGGGGAGCGCGTGGCTATAACGCGATTCACTCCTACCTGCTGCCGTCAGCGATGGTCGTGCTCGCCCTGGCGCTGCCGCGAGCGGCACTGCTTCCCTATGCGCTCATCTGGTTCAACCACATCGGTGTGGATCGATTCCTGGGATTTGGTTTGAAGTATTCAACGGGGTTTGGCATGACGCATTTGACGCGTCTCGGGAAATAGCCAGAGTACTGGTATAGCTACCCAATGGCCTGCTGCGTTCCGGAGTTATTTTGCAGCAGGGCTCGTGTGACCAGTGAGATTCCAAAGCTCACCAGCACCGCCTGATCCAATAGCTGGGCGTTGTATTGCCAACTCAAAGCAGCAAAGCTCACGAATATTCCCAGAGCGCTGATCTCGCTCAGCAAGGCAAAGCTCCAGCGTGGCGACCGGCCGCCACGAGCAACGCGCGCCCGCAGAGAGGGCAGCAGCCGCGGCACAGACTTTTTGTAGGCCAGGTACGATTCTCCGAGTTGCCTGGCCAGAAATGCCTCTTCTCCCAGAATGAGCCTGAAAAGAAAAATAGCCAGCAATACCAGGGTGACCGCTGCTCCCGATGGGGACATGAGAGTGGAGATGGCCGCGATCATCAGCCATGTCCCCAGATAGAGCGGATTGCGCACGTAGCGGTATGGGCCGTCGGCCATGACTTGCCCGGCCTTCATCTCCGCGTTGTTCACCGTGGAGGTGCCGAGATAAGCTGTGCCCCAGACGCGCAGCGCTGCAGCCAAGGCGGCGACGGCAATCGTCAGTCCGGTCGCGATTTGAATTCCCGCTGTCGACGTGAGACCCAGGCCTCCCAATTGAAAGCCTAGCCAGAGCCATGTTGTGGTCAAGCGGCCAAGGTGCAGGTAGCGGCCCCAGGGCGCTAAAAAGCCCAGGAGAACGATCAACAAAATAATCAACATGCGAAACCGGAACTCTAACGCGCTCGCCTTCATGCTTCCTCTTCTTCGTCCTGCACCAGAGTAAATGCCAGGCGGCGGACTGCTTTGTCTTACGCCGCGTCAGGAAAAAAGGTTCCTTCGCGCGAATCCTGAAGGAAGCTTGTAAAGCGGAGGTTTACAAGGCAGCGAATGAGATTCCCTACAATGGTTAGGTGCCTACTGAAGTTTCCAGCCACGACACCATCGCAGCCATCTCCACTCCGCCGGGACGTGGCGGCATCGGCATTGTTCGCCTGAGTGGCTCCGAGGCTGTTTCGATTGCCACGCAACTAGTGCGTTTACGCGGTCCGCTTGAGCATGGGAGAGCGCGTCTTGCCGATGTGTTGGATTCCGACTCTGAAGTCGAGTCTGAAATTGAGTCGGAAGTCGAAGCCAGGATTGACGGCAGAATTGACGAATCACTGGTGACTTACTTTGCCGGGCCGAATTCTTATACGGCAGAAGATCTGGTTGAGATTGCAGCGCATGGTTCGCCGATTGTGCTCAACATTCTTTTGCGGAAAGCGTTGCATCTGGGCGCACGGCTGGCCGAACCGGGCGAGTTCACGCAAAGAGCGTTTCTCTCCGGACGCATCGATCTCACACAGGCAGAGGCAGTACGCGACTTGATCGAGGCCCAGACGCTTACCCAGGCGCGGCTGGCAGCAAGCCAGATGGGCGGCGCGCTCAGCCGGCGCGTCACGCCTGCGAAACACGCGCTGCTCGAACTGATCGCACTGCTTGAGGCAGGAATCGACTTTGCCGAGGATGATCTGGCGGTCGCTCCGGAGACGGAAATCCTCAGGAGAATCAACGAGATTATTCCTCCGCTGCAGGCGTTGGAGGCAACATTCGCGCACGGCCGCATCCTGCACGATGGGCTGACGCTGGCGATTGTGGGCCGTCCCAATGCGGGTAAGAGTTCGCTGTTCAATGCGCTGGTTGAGCGGGAACGCGCGATTGTCACCCCCATCCCCGGTACGACGCGGGACACTGTGACCGAGCGGATTGCACTCGGTGGAATTCCGCTGGAACTGGTCGACACAGCTGGATTGCGGGAAGCGACAGATGAGGCGGAGCGGCAGGGGATTGTGCGTAGCCGCGAAGCGCTGGCCGATGCAGCCATCGTGCTGATTGTGCTGGATGCAACGCAGCCTTTGCATGAAGAAGATCTGCGGCTGTTTGCCTCGGTGACAGGTCGTCCAGTGTTGATTGCGAGGAATAAGAGCGATCTCATCGCAAGCACTGGAGAAGTCGCTGAACTGGCGATGGGGCAGGCTGGAATTCCAGTGCTGACGACATCGGCTGTAACGGGAACGGGGATCGCCGAGTTACGGGAAGCAATCCTCGCTCTGGCAACGGGCGGAGCCGCCTCTGAACCTGGAATGCTGACCAGCCTGCGGCATCACAAGTCGATTACAACTGCACTGGAAGGCCTGCAGGATGCGGCTCGCGCTATCGCACAGAGCATTCCCCATGAAATGGTCCTGCTCGATCTTTACCGGACGCTCTGGGTCCTCGACTCACTCACAGGCCAGACAACTCCTGATGATGTTTTGAACCTTATCTTCAGCACCTTCTGCATCGGCAAATAGAAACGGTACCGCGTAAAACGATGCAAATGGATGACATTCTAATGACATCCCTGCGGGCACTCCGCTCTTACACTTGTTTCGTTACGATGGCCGTTATCAGGGGCATACGATGAAGCATATTTTGAGTTGTCTGTCGGTGCTCGTGTTGAGCGCCATACTGTCTTCCTCCTTCATTCATGCCCAGGCAACGGATTCGACGATAGGCAGCGGAGGACCCGGCGTCGCCGCAGCTACCGGCCCTGCTGGGCAGTCTGCTATCAGCGTCGTCAGTTACGGAGCTATCGGAGATGGGCATGCTGACGACACGGCGGCCATCAACTCTGCGATGTCGGCGTGCGTCACGCGCGCTCTTCCGCACAACGGATGCGTTCTCTATTTTCCGGCGGGTGTTTATATCACCACAGGAATCACACTTCGATCCTATGTGCATATGAAGGGCGATGGATGGGGCACCTCTGTCCTGATGCTCAAGCCGCATACCGCGTCCGATGTTCTGACTGTGCCTGCCGATGCATTCAACTTCAGCATCTCCGGCCTGACACTGGACGGGAACTCTGGAAGAGGTGGCATTGGCAACTGTTTTTTCGTTGCTCCAACAGCCACTGGACCGGCAGAGTGGAACACCGCGAATAAGCAAACCGCCCCCGTCAACGCCCAAAAATGGGGCCATGTCGAAGAGGTCATGTTTTCGCATTGCTCTGTTGATGGCATTCACATCAATGCCTTCAATTACATGCTGTTCTTCGATAACTTCTATGCGTTCGATAACGGCGTCAACGGCTTGTACACAGAGGGAACGAACAGCGGATTCACGAATTTTCAGATCGAGCGGAACGGTAAAGCCGGCATACATCTTGCTGGTGCGAACAACCGGTTCACCTCCGGCGAAGTCATCTGGAATGGCGGGGCCGTCGGGACAGTTGGGACTGTCGGAAACACCGGGGTCGCCGCGACGGAGGCTGCGGTATATGTATCGGGTTCGCGGAACATCCTAACGGCTGTTCAAACGGAAGATAGTTATACCAACGGGTTCTTCGACAACGGCGCCGACAACGTGTTCATGGGGTGCGTCTCCGATTCCAATGGCTATGTTCAAAAGAACACGAATGCGTCCTCCAGGACCGCGAGTGGGTTCGTCATTGCCGGGGCAGGCGGCGTTTATATCGGCGATAAGGTAACAAGCTATCGTGGCCGTCTGCCGGATGGGAATTTCACTACGGAGTGGCCCTACAGCCTTAATACCCGCCGCGACAATGGGAAGATCGACATTACCTACGACAGCACCAATGGGCCGCCCCTCATACAGTAAGTCCGGCTTCTGGATCGTCTATCAGGACTGCCTATCTGAACTGACTGTCTTGGTTGCGAAGGTTGACTTATTTCGGGACTGAGTGGTATTTCTTAGAGGACGACCGCGTTATGACGATCTTTTCCTCACGTCCGGTTATGGCTGGCGCTTCGCACCTCATGCGAATGTGCCGCTTTACCTGTTGTTGTTGTTAACGCTCCCCTGTCGCTCATTTCCTATCATTCAATCCATTTAGCCTTTCGCTCCAGCGTCGCATGTTGCTGATTCCTTTGCCAGATATATCTGTTCCGGCATGAATCTGTGAACGTTGAGTCAGCGTCAAGGGCTCCCACCGCGGCCGAGGGTCGCTTCTGGGAAGGTCTCAGTAAATGCCTCATTCTCTACAGCCCCTTGCTGGAAATGGTGAAAGCAGTACGCTAAAGCTGCGCCCGGCAACCGTGAGCCGAATTGCCGCGGTTGGTGCCGTTGTCGCGATGGCTGTAGCTGCAACGCATCTTTCAGCGCAAGCTGCAGCAAAAAATCTGAAAGCGAATCCGGTAGCTGTTGCGCACTCTATAGATGGCGCAAACGAACTGGTGGAAGACTATTGCGCGGGCTGCCATAACGATGACATCCATCGTGGCGGGTTGTCGTTGAAGACGCTGGATCTCGCGCATCCCGATAAAAATCCTGTTGTTGCAGAGAAGGTGATTCGTAAGCTGCGTGCGGGCATGATGCCTCCGCCAAAGGCTCCGAGACCACCGGAGGCAGAGCTGGCGGGCTTTACATCGGGGATTGAGAATCGGCTGGATCGGGTTGCGCTTGCGCATCCCTATGCCGGTTTTACTGCGCTGCACCGGTTGAATCGCGTGGAGTATGCGAATTCAATCAAGGCTCTACTGGACCTGGACATCGACGCTGCTTCGCTGCTGCCTCCGGACGATCTTAGTCACGGCTTCAACAACATGGCAGATGTGCTGACGGTTTCGCCCGCGCTGTTTGAGGCTTATATCTCGGCTGCGGGAAAGATCAGCCGGCTTGCGGTTGGTGATCCTACGGCCTCTGCACAGATGGCGACGTATATTGTTCCACGCGTGATCTCGCAGACGAGCCAGGTTGATGGAGCACCGCTGGGGACGCGCGGTGGCATCAGCATGATTCATAACTTCCCTGCGGATGGAGAGTATGTCTTCAAGGTGGCGTTTTATACGCATCAACAGGGTTATCTCTTTGGGCAGAATCAGGGTAAGGGACAGCAGCTTGAAATCTCGGTAAACGGTACGCGTGTCGCGTTAATTGATGTGGACGTGAAGTACAAGGACACGGACGATCTGCGCACGCCTCCTATCAAGATTGCAGCGGGCCCGCAGCGGATTTCCGCAGCGTTCGTGAAGAAATTTGATGGGCCTATTCAGGATGAGGTGCAGCCCTATGAGCAGAGCCTCATCGATGTAAATGTAGCCAATCTGCCGGGACTGACGACATTGCCGCATTTGCGCAGTCTTGGCATCCTCGGCCCCTCGAAAGTAACAGGCGTTTCGCCCACGCCCAGTCGTGAGCGTATCTTCGTGGCCTATCCATCCGCTCCCACGCAGGAGACTGCCGCAGCGCGAAAGATCGTTGCGAGCCTGGTGCGGCGCGCGTATCGCAAGCCCGCAAAGGCGGCAGATGTAGACGGCGCGCTGAAGTATTACACGCAGCAGCGACAGGCGGGAGCCAGCTTTGATGAAGGCATTCGCGCGTCATTGCAGGCCATCCTTTCCAATCCGCAATTTTTATTTCGCTTTGAACAGCAGCCACCCAGGGCTGCGCCCGGAACGAGCTATCGCGTAAGCGACATCGAGCTGGCCTCGCGGCTCTCGTATTTCTTGTGGAGCGCACCACCGGACGAGCAACTGCTGCGAGTTGCAGTTGCAGGACAGTTGCACGACCGTGCAGTATTGGCGCGTGAAGTAAGGCGGATGTTGAAAGACAAACATTCCGATCCCCTCGAAACGAACTTTGCTGTCGAGTGGTTGAGCCTCAAGAATCTGAACGATGTTTTGCCGGATGTCTATCTCTTCCCAAATTTCGATCAGAATCTTGCCCAGTCCATGTTGCGTGAGACGGAACTATTCTTCGGCTCGATTGTTCACGAAGATCGCAGCGTTCTGGATTTGCTTGGGGCGAATTACACCTTCGTGGATGAGCGATTGGCGCGGCATTACGGCATAGCAAATGTATCTGGAAGCCGTTTTCGGCGGATCACTATCACGGACGAGAATCGCAAGGGATTGCTGGGGCAGGCGAGTATTCTCACGCTTACTTCGACCGCCAATCGGACAGCTCCCGTCACGCGTGGCAAATGGGTGATGCAGGTATTATTCGGATCAGCTCCGCCGCCGCCACCGCCGAATGTGCCTGCGTTGACCGAGGCAGGCGACGATGCAAGCGTGCGCACAGTTCGGGCACGAATGGAGCAGCATCGTAAAAATCCCAACTGCGCGGGCTGCCATCGCTTCCTGGATCCCATTGGATTTTCGTTGGAGAATTACGATCCGACAGGTGCATGGCGTTCCAGCGATAACGGCGAAAAGATCGATGCAACCGGAGTGCTGTTTGACGGAACTCCGCTGGATTCCCCTGCCAGCTTGCGGCGCGCAGTGTTGAAGCGGCCGGAAGCATTTTTAAGAGCCTTGACCGAGAACCTGTATGCGTATGGACTGGGACGGATTCCAGAGACGGAAGACCTGCCTGAGATACGCGCGATTGTTGCCGGGGCATCTGCGAACAACTATCGCTTTTCTGATCTTGTGCTGGGGATTGTTACCAGCCCGGCATTCCAGCGGCGTACGGTGCCTGCTGTCAATGTTCAGCCTGATACGCATGGAAAGCCCAGAAAAGACAGTGTGCTGAAGGCATCCGGTTCTAGCCAGCAGCATGGGGTAGAAGCATTTCTTGCAGCAAGGCCGATTGAGGTAGAGCGTTCTTCATCGGATGCATCAGAGCAGGTTCGGACAGCGCAGTAGAAGCCAACAGAGACAGGCCATCTGTTCGGCGATCGAGATGGCAGAAGGTATAGAAAATGTTTATTCAAGGAAAGCATCTATCACGGCGCTCGGTGTTGAGGGGTCTCGGAGCGGCAGTAAGTTTGCCGCTGCTGGACGCCATGGTTCCGTCACTGAATCCAATCGTTGCGGCTGCGGTGACTACCAAAGCGAAGACGCGCTTTGCGGCTATTGAGATCGTGCATGGCGCAGCGGGCAGCACGATGGATGGAACCAACAAGCACTACTGGTCTCCCGCGAAAGAAGGTGCGGACTTTGAGATAACTCCGTCGCTTGAGCCTTTGAAGGACCTGCGCAAATATCTCACCGTTGTGACCGGCACGGACTTGAAAGCGGCAGGCTCGTTCGCCCCCAGCGAAGAGGGCGGTGACCATTTCCGTTCGAGCGCGGCATATCTTACGGCGGCGCATCCGAAGATGACTGAGGGCTCGGACATCTCTGCGGGCATTTCGATTGATCAGCTTTATGCCAAGCGATTTGGGCAGGGTACTCCTCTCGAAAGTTTGCAGCTTTGCATCGAAGATGTGGACGCAACGGGAGCTTGCGCATACGGCTATGCATGCGTGTATTCCGACACGATCAGTTGGGCTTCGCCGACTCAGCCACTGCCCATGCTGCGCGATCCGCGTGTGGCCTTTGAGCGCTTGTTTGGCGATGGCGCAACGGCTGAAGAGCGTGCTGCACGACGCAGTCTTGATCAAAGCATTCTGGATGGAATTGTCGGCGATGTTAAGCGCTTGAATGGAACGCTTGCCGGTCCGGACAAAGCGCGTCTTGAGGAATATCTGACCGACGTTCGCGGTCTTGAGACGCGTATTCAGAACATTGAGCGCTATAACGCAACGGCGCGTGAGGCGGGCGCAAACGCTCAATTGCCGACTGCTCCCGTAGGCATTCCGGAAAACTATGACGAGCATGTGAAGCTGATGTTTGATCTGCAGGTGCTGGCGTTTGCGGCAGATGTGACACGCGTCTCTGCATTCAAGCTAAGCCGCGATGTAAGTCAGCGGGTGTTTCCTGGAGTCGGAGTTTCCACGCCTTTTCATTCTGCTTCGCATCATGGTGAGAGCCCGGCGAAGATTGCCGAGTTCGCCAAGGTGAATCGCTATCACGTCTCGTTGCTCGCGTACTTCCTCGACAAGCTGGAGAAGACTCCAGACGGCGATGGCAATTTGCTGGAGCATTCGGCCATTTTGTATGGAAGCCCGATGGGAGATTCGAACGTGCATAACCACAAGCGCGTTCCAATGCTTGTAGCCGGTCATGCGAATGGAGCGATCAAGGGCAATTTTCACTTGAAGACAGCAGAGGAAACGCCGACTGCAAATCTGTATCTCACGTTGATGCGCAGGCTTGGTATGGATTTGCCTTCGATTGGTGATAGCACGGGTGAGTTGGCGATCTAAGTAGTGGTGATGCGTGGAGTTTGATATGAAGAAATTAATCAGCGCGGGTCTTTTGTTGAGCACGTTCGCCGGAGCCAGTGTGCATGCCGAGGTGGCAGGCTCCGCTGCGCAAAAAGCTCGTGAACACTGGGGAAGCGTGTTGCTTAGCGCAGCGCACGCTGATGATCTTCAAGCCGCAAGTGAGGCGCTGCATCACCACGCCGCACTGGATGCTGCGGAGGGCGACGGAACCACGGCGCTCCACTGGGCCGTGTATTCCGATGATGTTCAATTGACGAAACTCCTACTGGCTGCGGGTGCGAAGACCGATGTTCGCACGCGGATCGAGGGGCTTACGCCTCTGCATTTAGCCGCGCAGGACGGGGATGTTCGTCTGGTTGAGCTGCTGCTACATGCCGGCGCTCGGGTTGATGAAACCAACGAGGTTGGAACGACTCCTCTGATGCTGGCATCTGCTTCCGGCAATGTTGAATCGGTGCGTACGTTGTTGTCTGCCGGTGCACAGATCAATGCGAAGGAGAAGACGTATGGCCAGACTGCGCTGTTCTTCGCAGCGGCCAAGGACCGTGCTGAAGTTGTGCAGCTTCTGCTGAGTAAAGGCGCGGACTGGAAGATAAAGACGCAGGTTGCAAAGTTGACGCGCGTAAGCCTCGGTGTGAACGGCGACCCACTTGTTTCACCAGCTGAAAAGACAGGAAAAGGCAAGCCTGAATCAACTCCTACCGGCGCTGCGGCGGGAGATCAACATGCACCAGCGACTGAAACGGCGTCGACTGTAACAGCAAAGCCTGAAAAAACGGTCACTGAAAAAACGGCGCCTGAAGCAGCCAAACCGGTTCTCACAAAAGCAGAAGAAGAGATCGCCGAGCGTAGAAAAAATGCTGTTTATGGAGCCACTACCATCGGCGGTTTGAGCGCCCTGCTGGTAGCTGCGCGCGATGGTCACGAGGCTGCGGTACGCGAGTTGATTCGCGGCGGCGTGGACCTCGATGAAACCAGCGATACGGACCATGCAACACCGGTGATTCTGGCTGCGATCAACGGGCACTATGACCTGGCGAAGCTTTTGATCGAGAGTGGAGCCAACGTTAAGTTGGCAACGGTCGATGGAGTTACTCCGTTGTTTGCTGTCGTGGATGTACAGTGGGCTCCGCATACGTGGTATCCGCAACCGCTTACGACGGCGGAGAAGATCAGCTACCTCGATTTGACCCAGCTAATACTGGAGCATGGGGCAGATCCAAACGCGGTGATTGCCAAGAAATTGTGGTTCCGCAGTTTTGCGAACGACGAGTTATGGGTTGATCCCGCAGGGGCTTCAACGTTCTGGAGAGCCGCGCAGGCCGGGGACCTGGGAGCTATGAAGCTGCTGGTGGAGCATGGCGCTGATCCGCAGTTGGCGACCAAGGGCGGCGACACTCCGCTGATGCTTGCCGCGGGTCTTGGATGGGCGGCTTACTGGACCGCGAACGCGCCTTATCCGCGAATCGATGCAGTGAAATATTGCCTGGAGCATGGCGGCGACGTGAAGGCCAAGGATGCCAAGGGATACACCGTATTACACGGCGCCTCCTATCGTGGTGACAACGAGATGGTGAAGTATCTTGTCAGCCTTGGAGCGGATGTAAAAGTAAAGAGCAAGGCTGGCGACACGGTGGCGGATATGTCTAACGGGCTGTTCGAACATTCGATTCCACATCTCGACACGGTGGCGTTGCTGGAGAGCATGGGATCGGAAAATTCGCATAACTGCCGCTCCAATCAGTGCGTAGTTCCTCCCAAAGAAGACAAACTTGTAGCGGAGAAAAAGCCAACCGCTTCGGCAGATACGGATAAGACTTCCGAGCCGACAAAGGCTGAAGAACTATCGAAAGAAGGAAAAAAGATACCAGTGACTGTGACGATAGGAAAGAGCAAGCTATGAATACTCGATCGACCCTTCTGTTGATTCCCCATTCTCTCCCCGCGATGCGAATGCCTCTCGGCATGCATTGTTGTTGCCGCTAGAGAGTAAAGCCAAAGACTTATATGCAGCTGGAGACGTACAGACACGAATGTGCGCCTTAAGAGCTATTTGGTAAGGGAATTCATTGCATCTCTGCGTTACGGAGAGCCAACAGAAAGGTCGGTTTTGCTATGTACAAACGTATTGTCTTCATTCTTGTATTGTTACTTTTAATTTCATCTCGAGGTGCGCTGGCACAGGGCATTTCAGCAACCCTGCGTGGAACTGTGCGCGACAGTTCGGGAGCTGCTTTGCGCGGCGCCAAGGTCATTGCCAGGAACACGGATAAGGGTATCGAGCGGACAACCGTTACCAACGAATCGGGAGACTATGTGCTCCCTGAGCTGCCAGCTCAGACATACGCCATTACCGTGAGTGCGGATGGATTTCAACCGCGTGTTTACAAGGGATTCGTATTACAGGTAGATCAGGAAGCACGACTTGATGCGAATCTCACCGTGGGCAGCGTGGCAGAGGAAGTGACGGTGACGACGACCGCACCGCTGATTCAATCAGAAGACTCTTCCAACGGCGCTGTTATCGACGAGCAGAAGATCAAGGATCTTCCTCTGAATGGGCGAAACTTCTGGCAGCTTGCACAACTGAATCCGAATGTCTCGAACCCGGTGAGCGGTTCAAGCCTGAGTGCGCGAGGTGGATTCAACATCGCAGGTAATCGCGAAGAAGTGAACAACTATCTTCTCGATGGCGTGGATAACAATGATTGGACAACGGGACAGCCCACTGTGCGGCCCTCAGTGGATGCGATTCGCGAGTTCAGAATTCTCACCGGTGTATATGAAGCGGAGTATGGGCAAAAGGCCGGTGGCCAGGTAATCCTGACTACCAAGTCTGGAACGAACCACATCCACGGTACGTTGTTCGAGTTTTATGCAGAGCCGAATCTGGCTGCGGAGAATTACTTCAATGGAGGCAATCCGCCGCAACGCAATCAATTCGGTGGTTCGCTCGGCGGGCCTGTGCGAAAAGATAAGACGTTCTATTTCGCCGCCTATGAAGGTACGCGTAGCAAGTCGCTGCAGCCTGGCCTGGAGCAGATTCCTTATGCGGCAGAACGCGCTCCAGATGCGGCAGGATTCTATGAAATCTATTCCTCCGCAGTCGTTGCTGCACCGGGTACCGGCACACCTTATAGCCAGAACACAGCAGGAGCATATCTGATTCCATCCAGCCAGGTTGCCACGCAGAGCGTGTACCTGTTGAATGGTGGTTTCTGGCCCGGCACTACGTCCGCGGCGACGACACCGGTAAATGTCACCAACCCCCGAGCCAACATTTCGAATGCAGATCAGGGCACGGTTCGGGTCGATCAAGTTATATCCAGCAAGAACACGTTTGGAGTTGCATACACGCTCTACAGCGGTTTGGATTCAGGCGCCGCACTAACAGGGTCCAGCCCATACCTGCCGGGATATGGTGTGGATCAGCCGCAGCTCTACCAGCATGTCGCTATCAACGATGATCATGCTTTTTCTCCTACGTTATATAACGAGGCGCGCGTAGGCTTCAATCGCATGGCGGCTAACTATCAGAACCAGGATCGCGGTCTAGGCAATCAAGTAGCTGCGCTTGGCTTGCCGCAGGGCGGAGCTTATGATTTCCAATCTTCGGCACGCGGCAATACTGGCCTGCCGGGCATCGCAATCACTGGTTATACGAGCATCGGTCTTACCGGTGATCCACAGTGGCGTGGCGACAATGTGATCAACGTAACCGATGCGGTAACGCTGATTCGCGGCAGCCACACGTTGAAGTTTGGTGGAAGCTATCTGGACTTCTTCAAGCATTCGTTCTATGTCACAACGGGACGCGGAGCCTTTGGTTTCACGGGCCAATATACAGGAAATGCATTTGCCGATTTTCTGCTGGGTAACATCGCAACTCTTTCCTATGGCAATGGCAATCTGGATCAGTATCCATTGCAAAAGAGCGGAGCGTTTTACGCACAGGATGAGTGGAGAATTCGACCTTCGCTCACTCTGAACTATGGTCTGCGCTACGATCTGGATGGCCAGCAAAAAGAGAAAAACAACAAGATCGATTATTTCGATTCAACTGCGGCTACATTGAACACGGGCAATGGGCAGGAGTACTCCGTCGATCCTTCAACAGGTCATCTCGTGCAGATAGGAACGGTTCCGGTAACGCATACGAATTCCAACATGCCCTGGACCAATTTCGCGCCACGCGTCGGCTTTGCGTATCGACCGGGATCGAGCGCAGATACTGTGATCCGCGGTGGGTACGGACTCTACTACAGCCAAAATATCGTGAGCGATGGAAACCTGTTTGCGGCCTTCGGACTGGGCTCCCCGTTTGTGATTCAGGAGAGCTACTCGGGAACGACATGGGCCAATCCAATTCCTACTGGAATCAAGGCTGGAGCCATCTCCATCACTACTGTGCCCCGTAACCTGGCTACGCCCTACAACCAGGAATGGAGCCTCGGTGTACAGCATGAGTTCAATCACAAGACGCTGGTTGAGATCACGTACCAGGGCAGCAAGGGCACGCACTTCATCCTTCCTTACAACATCAATCAACCCCTGGTTGCGGCGAATGCTTCAGCGAGCATTCAATCGCGCCGGCCCTGGAATCAATGGTCGTCGATTACCAATTATGCAGGTGCTTCTTCATCGAGCTATAACAGCCTCGTTCTGCGTGCGGAACAGCGTTTTTCAGGTGGGCTGACTTTCCTATCGAGCTTCGTGTATAGCAAGTCCCTCGACCTTGGTGGAACGAATGGCGATAACTCGCCACAGAATCCATTGAACCTAAGTTCAGAGTGGGGACCTTCTCTCTTTGATCAGAAGTTTCGCGTCATTACAAACGGAATTTACGATCTGCCATTTGGCAACGGAAAGCAGTGGCTGGCGGGATCTCCACTCTTAGTTCGTTCGCTTGTAAGTGGATGGAGAGCGACGGGTATCCTTACACTGCAGAGTGGCAGGCCCTTCTCTCCTGTAACTACGGATGGTCTGGCGTCTGACACTGGCGCTACCGATCGTGCGTTTGTCGTAGGAGATCCGAACCTGTCCCACAAGTCGGTGAAGGAGTGGTTTAATACTGCAGCCTACCGTCCTAATGATCCTGCCAACGGGGAGAACCTCAGCAACAACAAGGCTGCCGGATATGTATTCAATTACGGCAACGCTGCTCGCAACAGCCTGCGCGGGCCTGGCATTCAAAACTTCGACGCCGGACTCTTCAGGGATGTTGAGGTACGTGAAGGGCAGATATTGCAGGTGCGCGCCGAGGCCTTCAACGCATTTAATCACCCTAACTTTTCAGCTCCAGGGAGCAACGCAGCGTCCGGTACGTTTGGCGAGATTACTTCCACTGCTTTGGCTAATCGGCAACTTCAATTTGGATTGAAGTACATCTTCTGATCTGTGCTCAAGATACTGTGCTTCAGGTGCTGCAATAACAGTAGCCAATGCATTCATTGAATCGCCAAAAGAGAATCGAGGATTAAGATGCAAACGGGATTAAGTCGAAATCATTTTCTGACGGGATTGGCAGCGTCGCTTCTGCTTGTAAGTGGTGTTGCCGCAGGCGCCAGGCCCCTCGCAAATACAGCGGCTTCTGCTACGAAGAAACACGCCGCAGAGGTTGTAGATATCGAACTGCTGACCTGGCCTGAGATCTATAAGGCCATTCACGAGGAAGGCAAGACGACAGCGCTTCTATTCAATGGCGGCACGGAGCAGCGCGGGCCACAGGGCGTTACAGGTGCACATAACTTCATTGCGCATGCAACTGCCGATGCGATCGCGAGAAAGCTGGGGAATGCGCTGGTCGCTCCCGTGTTGCCTTTTTCCGTGAACAGGGCGAGCGCAGATTTGCCGGGAACCATTGGGATCAACGGGCAGGTATTTGCCGAGATTAATGAACAGGTAGCTGAGCAGTTGATTATCAATGGTTTCAAGAACGTAATTCTGCTGGGGGATCATGGCGGTGGCCAGAAGGAGCTGAAGGACGTTGCATCAAAACTGGATGCAAAGTACGCTCCGCAAGGAGTGCATGTCTTCTACTCCGATGGACCGTACACAAAAGCCAACGATGCATTCTTCGCATGGTTGGATAAGAATGGATATCCGCCGAGCACGCACGCAGGCATTCCCGATACTTCAGAAATGCTGTACCTGGAAGGCGATCAGCCCTGGATTCGCAAGGAGTTGCTCCCGACGGCGCTGGGGGATGCTCCAAGAAAGCCGGGCTCTACTCCCGACCCCAATGTAAAACTGATTCATAATGGAATCAGTGGAGATGCTCGGCGGAGTTCGTTCGAACTGGGAAAGCGGTTTATCGATCTGAAGGTTGATTACGGAGTGCAGCAGATTCAGGAGTTGGTTGCACATGGGAGTGATGCACAGGCAAAGCCCGATGCCTCTGCGGGAACGCGCTAGAGGGAATGATTCGTCAGTTACGAATGGGTAGGGATTTCACAGGAAAAGGATGATTGCGATGAGTGCAACGACTGCAACAGTGGACGTGGAACTGGATACAAAACACAGCGAATTAAGCAACGCGCCGCTTGCGTTTTTTTATGAACACCCGCAGTGGTTTCAGCCTACCTTTGCGGAGCTGGATAAGCGTGGTGAAAGCTACAGCAAGATCTTCGCGCCGGAGCATTTTTATACGCCGGGTGGAGAGCGTCCCGGGTTCCGCGTGCTGTTTAATCGCATGAGCCCATCGGCAGATCGGCGTGGGCATGGATCGGCGATTTTGCATACGCTGAGCTGGCTGGGGCAGTTGGAGTTGCAGGGTGTACGTGTGATCAACGGGACCAAGGCTTTCCGGTATGAGATATCGAAGGCGCTGCAATTGTCGTTGCTTGCTGAGCTTGGCATTCGCTTTCCCAAGTCACGCGTGATTCATGATCCTCGTCACGCAGTTGCGGCCAGCGAAGGGCTGCGCTATCCCGTGGTGGTTAAGCCAAATGTCGGAGGCAGCGGCGCCGGCATTGTGCGCTTCGATTCCCCTGCGGAATTGCAGGCTGCAATTGATGCGGGCACCCTGGAACTGGGCTTCGATCATATCGGACTGGTGCAGGAGTTTGTGCCGGCACGAGGCGGCCATATCACTCGCGTTGAGACGTTGGGCGGGAAGTATCTGTATGCAATCCAGGTGCACCTGACCGGGGAGACATTTGATCTTTGTCCCGCGGATATTTGCCAGAGTACACGTGGAGAAGCGCTGACGAATACCGGCGGCGGGGCCTGCGTGATTGAGGCAGCGAAGGCCGGGCTCAAGGTGGAGGGATATACGCCTCCCGCAGATGTGATCGCGAATGTTGAAAAGATTGTGCAGGCAGCGGGTATCGACGTCGGTGGCATCGAGTATGTCGTGGATGATCGCGACGGCGAGGTCTACTATTACGACGTAAATGCGCTTTCCAACTTTGTTGCGGACGCCACGCGCGTGGTCGGTTTCAATCCCTTCGAGAACCTTGCGGATTATCTGCAGGCAGTCGTTGAAGCAGAGGTGAACCGTGGCTAGCTCCGGGATTCGCTTCGGGTTTTGGACGCCTACATTTGGCGGCTGGCTGCGTAATGTTGAAGATGAACAGATGCCAACGACGTGGGAGTATGTGCGTCGATTGGTGCAGCGCAGTGAAGAGCTTGGCTATGCTCTCACGCTGATTCCAGAACTGAACCTGAATGACATCAAGGGCATTGAAGCGCCCAGCCTGGATGCGTGGTCCACAACCGCAGCGCTGGCTGCGGTGACAAAGAGCATCGAGCTAATGGTGGCTGTGCGGCCAACGTTTCATACGCCTGCACTTGCAGCCAAGCAGGCATCGAACATCGACCATATCAGCGGCGGTCGCCTGTCGTTGAATGTCGTCTCGTCCTGGTGGGAACAAGAGGCGCGCATGTACGGAGTGCAGTTCGACAAGCATGACGATCGCTATGCGCGCACCTCGGAGTGGCTGGATATTGTGGACGGCGTATGGAGCCAGCCGCGCTTTAGTTTTAGCGGCAAATTCTATTCCGTCGAAGACACGGTGCTTGAGCCGAAGCCGGTGAGGAAGCCTCGAATTCCGCTCTATGCCGGTGGTGAATCGGATACGGCAAAGGATCTGATCGCGCGCAAGTGCGATGCCTATCTCATGCATGGAGACTCGCCTGAAGTGGTGGGCAGCAAGATTGCAGACATGCGTGAACGCCGTGAAAAGCTGGGGCTGCCGCCGATGCAGTATGGCGTGGCAGGCTACGCAATTGTGCGTGAAACAGAGGCTGAGGCCAAGCGTGAGTTAGAGCGCATAACCGACGTGAAGCAGAATGCATCCGGCTTCGCGAACTACCAGCAATGGCTGGCGGGAACGCAACTGGAGCGCAGAATGTCGATCGAGGAATACTCGGTTTCAAATCGAGGTTTGAGAACCGGCCTTGTCGGCTCCGTGAACCAGGTTCAGGATCGGCTTGGTGAGTTTGAGCGCGTTGGCGTGGATCTCACGCTGCTTCAGTTCAGCCCTCAATACGAGGAAATGGAGCGCTTTGGCGAATTGGTAATTCGCGAGTTAGCTACCGCATGAAGATCGCCGCGAGTTACACAACTACTCTGCGACGAGTAGCCGTGCTTGCTGGATTTTCCGTTCTGTTGACCTTGGCGGGTTGCCGTCAAAACAGCAGCAGCGATCTGCGTGTTGGCGTAACGCCAGGACCAGCGGAAGAGATTCTCGACGCAATCAAGCCCGATCTTGAGAAGCAGGGCATACATCTCAAGATCGTTCCGTTCACAGATTACGTGCAACCGGACATGGCTCTTGCGAGCGGCGATCTGGATGCGAATCTCTATCAGAACACTGCATTCCTCGCGCTCTTCAATCGCGATCATGGTGCGCATTTTGTTTCGCTGGGCAAGGTGTATCTGCCTCCCATGGCGATCTATGCAGGGAAGACAAAAAGCCTTGCTGCATTGCAGAGCGGCGCGCGGATTGCGCTGCCAAATGATCCAGTGAACGAAGGACGCGGTCTGCACTTGCTGGAGACAGCAGGCCTGATAAAGCTGGCCGCAGGAAACGATGCGAAGATAGCCGATAATCCAAAGCATCTCGTATTGCAGCCTATTGACGCGGCGCAGCTTCCACGCAGTCTTGAAGATGTAGATCTGGCCGTGATCAATGCCAACTTCGCATTGGACGCCGGACTAAATCCCAGGACTGGCTCACTGCTGAGTGAGACTGCGGATTCTCCCTATGCCAACGTACTGGCGGTAAACAGCGATAAGCAGAATGTGCCTCAATTACTGGCGTTGGCTGCACTGTTGACTGGCGAACACGCAAGAACTTTTGTGACGGAACATTATCATGGGGCAATCTATCCAGCGAAATAATGGAGTGAGGCAGAGCGAAGAGTTGAGTGCCGGACTGGCAATTGAGGCACGAGAACTCACCAAGCGATATGGTGGGGGCGGAGGCGTGTCTGATGCCTCTGGGCCCTCTGTCGCTACGGTCGCGCTCGATCATGTAAATCTCGCAGTGCCTGCTGGAGCGATTCATGGAGTGTTAGGCGCAAGCGGCGCGGGCAAGACAACGCTGCTGCGCATTCTTGCAGGATTGGAGCAACCGGATTCTGGACAGGTTGCTATTGCCGGGCGCATCTGGAGTGGGCTCAACGAACGCAAGTTGCGTGAGGAGCGGCAGCAGATTGGTGTCGTGTTTCAGCATCTGCATCTGATGCTCTCCCGGACGGTTGCAGCCAACGTCGCTCTGCCGCTTGAGTTTGTAGGCACATCGAGGAGCGTGATTCGAGAACGCGTGCAAGAGTTGCTGGGATGGTTCGACATCGCGGAGAAGGCAGATGCGTATCCAGCGCGTCTTAGTGGAGGGCAGAGGCAGCGCGTTGCCCTAGCGCGTGCTTTGGCTACCAGTCCTGCAGTGCTGCTTGCGGATGAGCCAACGTCGGCGCTCGATCCCGAGACAAAGTCCTCGGTCATCGAAGTGTTGCGCCGTATTCGCGACGAACTCGGTGTGACAATTCTTGTGATCACGCACGACATAACTGCGGCGGCAGATCTGTGCGACAGCGTGACCGTGCTGGACAAAGGTCGCGTTGCGGAGACGGGCTCCGTGCGCCAGGTGCTGGAGCGGCCGCAAAGCGCAGCAACTCGCCGGCTTCTGACTCATCGCGTTTCTCCTGCGTTGTCAGTCGAAAGCTCATGGAGACCGGGGCACGCCTGGCATCCTGAACTGGAGCAGGCATGATCGATTTAGGCCTTGGCTCCAACGTCGGTTCTCTCATGGACGTGCTGCTCCCTGCCGCGTGGGAGACGTTGTGCATGGTGGCTGTCTCGGCACCTCTATGCGCCTTATCGGGTCTGGCAATCGGTGCGCTTCTGGTGGCGACTAGTCGCGATGGGATTAGCCCCACGCCCTCTGTTTATCAGGGGCTGGCGGCCATCACGAACCTGACGCGAAGCATCCCATTTTTGATTTTGATTGTGCTTCTGTTGCCGCTGACAAGGTTGCTGGTTGGTAGTTCGATAGGCACAGTGGCGGCAATGGTGCCACTGGTCTTTGGTGGAACGCCTTACGCTGCGAGACTCGCCGAAGCGGCACTGCTTGAGGTTGATCCGGGCCTTGTGCAGGCGGCGATTACGATGGGGGCGACACCCTGGCAGGCAATGTGGAAAGTGTATATTCCTGAGGCCGTTCCTGGATTGATTCGCGCAGGCACAGTGCTTGGAATCACCATGATCAACTTCTCTGCGATGGCTGGCGCGGTAGGCGGTGGTGGCCTGGGCGACCTGGCTATCCGTTATGGTTATCAGCGCTTCCGCATGGATGTCCTGCTTGCCGCTGTCGTCGTGCTGCTGGCATTAGTGCAGGGCATGCAATGGGCAGGCAACACTGCAGCCAGGCAGCTCGATCGACGATAGATTTTCGGCGCGCGATTATTTCAGCGGAAGCGCGTACATCAGGCCGCCCTTGTCCCAAAGCTCGTTTTGCCCGCGAGGTATTTTCAACTGGGAGTTTGGGCCAAGATCACGAGCGAAGATCTCACCATAGTTGCCGACGGCTTGAATCGTATGCGCGGCCCAGTTCTCGTCAAGGCCAAGAGGTCTTCCAACCTCATGGGATTTGCCCAGCAATCGTGCAATTGCTGGATCGTGACTTGACTGCATCGATTCAACATTAGAAGCTGTAACGCCGCTCTCCTCTGCCTGGATCAGAGCATTGATCGTCCATTCAAGAACTCGCCCCCACTGCGCATCTGAACTGCGATAAGCAAGTGCCAGCGGGTCTTTGGAGAGGATCTCAGGAAGCAGCTTGTATTTGTTTGCCTGTGCACCAAAGCTGACCCGGGAGGTGGCAAGCCGTGTGATGTCTCCAGCAAGACCGGTGCAGTTGCCGGTCACATATGCGGCCTCCATTTCGCCCTCTTCCTGAAACGGAAAAGGAATGAAATCGAGATGCCGCTTTTCAAACCATGTACGCAGCATTACTTCCACTTCCGTCTCTGCCAGGAAGCAGATTTTGTGTCCACTGAGATCGGATGGAGTCGCGATATTGGATACAGTCGGCACCATGACTCCAACGCTGTCGTAGAGAACAGGGCGCGTTAGCTGAATGGATGCATCTGTGCTGTGTGTGAAGTCCGCGCTGATAGATGCCACAACATCAATCTCGCCCGAACGAAGCGCAGCGAGGCTGGTCTGGTCGTCAGGGTAGCCCTTGATAACGACTTTGGCGTCGCGCCCAATTACAGCGACAGCGGCTGCCTTGCAGAGCTCCCGATCAAAATCAACGATGGAGCCATGATCGTCCGTAGTCGAGAACTCTGCTTCATTCTGGTCGATGCCGCAGACAAGCGTGCTGGTCTTATGCAGCCGGTCGAGCGTGGCATCCGTTGGCTGCGTCGCAAAGGCACACTTGAAGGAACATAACGCAAGCAGCAACAATGTACCAGGCAGGGCGCGACGCATTATGGAACCCATGTTCCGGAAGTCGGGATGCCGGGCGACGTGTCGGGCCGTGGATTGAAGTCGGCAGGCACTGGATTGGGCTTGCCAAAATCAGTCGGAGTAATACCAAGCACATGGCAGCCCTGGCCCTGCATGTGGGGAAAGCTTTCGATCATCGGCTCAGGAATAATCGCGTACTCGGCGGGAAGAGGTTTGCGTTTGCCGAGCAGGCGTAAGTTATCGAAACCAGTCAGCAGGTCGCCTACTCCCTCGACCTTGTCATCGGCAGGGCCGAGATCTTTCTGGCCGAATTTTTCTACGCCAATCTGGCGGCCTTTTTCTTCATCGGGTAAGTCTGCGAGTGGAATCAGGTTGAATAGCTCATCGACAAATTTGATGATGGAGCTGTGCTCCGCAGGCTGATGCGAAACAGCGTGTGCAACGCCATACGGTGAGATGAGAACGAAGGGAATACGCGGACCTTGGTCCAGCGGAACTCCAGCCGCGTCATGCGAACGAACTCGTGGCTGAGCATGATCGTAGAGGCCGTCTGACTCGTCATAAGCGATCAGGATCGCGCTCTCATTCCAATAAGGGCTGCGCGCGATAGCATTGATTTCCTTGGCTAGAAACGCTTCACTGATGCCAGAGTCGGAGTAGCCGGGATGGTCGTCATTTCCATTGAAGACCGTCGCTAATTTTGGATTAGGGTCGGCAGGTGGAAGACCCGCGATATTGCCATAACCGCCGCGTACATAGAACACTCCGGAAGCAGGCAGCGAACGGGCTGCGATGTCAGAAAAAAACTCACCCATGCCATGCATATGCGCGCTGGCGAGCGGGTTATCCGAGACATAGCCGAAGTACTGCGGCCCATTGTGATGGATCACATAGTCGTTGTGCGTCGCCACTCCGGCCGGGTCGGTAGGTTCGTGGTCATAGCCCTGTTGATACCAGCCCCAGTTAATAGCCGGAACGCCGTGCCCTGCGATCTTCTTGATATCGTCCTGCACATCAAGCAGGTCAAAGGCTGGGTCGTAATCCGCTGCGGTGGTCTTCTCAATCTCATTGCCCATGAAGGAAAGCGGCAGCGTGGCGAATGTGAGATTCGGAGCAGGATCTTTGTCCGTCGTAGGGTGCGGCTGTTTGGGATTGCCTGCCGCATCCTGCGCCAATCCCCAATAGGGATGGGCATTCGCAACCATCGGTAAGGCTGTACCGTGCTTGCCCTCGGCGAGTTGTGGATGAAGCATCCATTCCGTCTCGCCCGATTGCCCAGCGATCATGGCAATTGCGTTTGGTCCGGATGGCCCAATCACCGTATCAAAGAAATGATCGAACAGAGTGAAGCGGTCGGCGTAATTCCACAAGAAGGGTGCGGTGTCGCAGTCGACGTGCGACATAACCAGTTCGCCGAACTGCTTGCGTTCAAGCGAAGGAAACCTGGATGGTTTGCCATCGACAAGAGTAACGCCCTCTTCCGTAAGCGCGTAGCGATCATTTTGTGCAACGGAGTTGGCATCCAGATCCAGCTTGTGGGCAATGCTGAGATGGCTGTGATTGACCGAGGCGATGTCCGTTGGGTAGAGCGGCACAGTCTTGCCATTCGCATCAACAACAGACGATGGAATCTTGAAAGGAGAGATCGTACTTACAGTGCCGTCAACGTTGACGATCGGCTGCGTAAAACCGGCAATCTGCGAAGCCGGCCGAGAGTAGAGACCATCGGCTCCAGGATAGGTGCTGAAGTAAAAATCGAAGGCACGATTTTCCTGGAACAAAATAAACACATATTTAATGTGCTGACGAAGCAGCTTGATCTTCTGTTCTTGAGAAAGCGAAGGTTCCTTTGCAACATCGATGACCGCCTGCTGCACTGTCTTACTGGATTCAGGCGCGATTTCTATAGTGTTCTGAGGCGTCTGCGCCCGTGCTGAAGCGGCGCAGACGGCCAGTAATAGTGCGATGACTCTTCGGGTAGCCATGATGTAAATATCCCGCGGGTTCGGTGTAGACCAAACCTTCTCCTGAGAAATGGCAGTCATGGCAAAGACGGAAAGCTCTGCATCACACTGCGCTATTCAAAGGATAACGCGAGCATTCGTAGTGATGACAATCGCGCTGCGGACCGAGGTTATTTGGCCGCGAGGATTTCCGGCTTGTCGATCTGAGGCGTCGATGCGAGCAACTCTTCTGCTTTGGCAAAGAGCGCTTTGGCGATGTCTCCGGTAAGGTGGGCATTGCGGCCTGCTTCATCGGCGAACGTATCGAAAATTCCGAACTTGGAGTCGCTGATCTTGATCGCGTACCAGGACACAGTACCGGCTTCCTGTTGGGCCAGCGGCAGCGCTGATTTCAGAAATGCTTCGAGTTCCGCTTCTTTGCCTGGCTTGGCATCCAGAATGGCCAAAAGTGCGAGCTTTTCCACGAGTTTCTCCTTATGTATTTGCTGTGAAATGAGGTGCAGAGATCGAGGTGAGATCCGGGTGATCGTTCAAGGCCTGTACATGTTCATGTACAGGCCTGATTTGTTTTACCGCTTGCCTTTGTAGTCGAAAAAGTACTCAGGAAACTCAGCCTTGAGTGCTTCGATCTTCGGCTTGTCGCAGACAAGGATATACGGGTTGCCGGGATTATGCATGGCATAGTCCTGATGATAAGACTCGGCAGTATAGAAGCCCTTGAGTGGCGTGACCTCCGTAACAATAGCTCGGTGAAATACCTTTGCTGCGTCGAGTTGCGCAATGTATGCCGTAGCGATTCGCTTCTGCTGATCATTCGCATAGAAGATAACCGAGCGGTATGAGGTACCTACATCGGGCCCCTGCCGGTTGAGTTGGGTCGGGTCATGGGCGACCGAGAAGAAGATGCGCAGAAGCTGCCCATACGTGATACGCGAAGGATCGTAGACAACCTTGACAGACTCAGCATGGCCGGTGGTTTCAGTTGTGACCTGATCGTACGTTGCTGTTGCGCCTGCGCCGCCGGAGTATCCAGCCATGGTATCGGTTACCCCTTTAACGCGCTCGAAAACAGACTGCGTACCCCAGAAACATCCGCCAGCGAATACCGCAACTGCCTTGCCAGGGGTGGCAGTAAGTGCATCATCGACCGTTGCAACGGGAACGGGAGACTTCGGCTGGGCGTTGGTAGAGCAGGCAGCCAGCGAGAGTAGAAAACCAAACGCCAGCGTGAAACGAAAGATGCGATGTGAATGAGAAAACATAACGGACACCTCGATACTCCTGCACTTCAGATGTTTGCCGGAGAAGATTGGTTACATGCTAAATCGAAAACGTCGTTCTGATTCGATTACAAACCACCGGCATTCCTCAACATCCCGCCGTCAATAAAATGCGTGCTGCCTGTCACATACGAGGCATCGTCGCTGGCCAGGTAGAGCGCCAGCTTCGCTACTTCTTCCGGCTGTCCCCAGCGCCGCAGGGGAATCTCGGAGAGTAACTGCGCGTTCAATGCCGGATCGTTCTGGACATCAAAATCAATCGGGGTATAGATTGCGCCCGGGCCGATGTTATTGACCGTAATGTTATGCGGAGCCAGTTCGACCGCGATGGTCCGCATTAACATGCGCAGACCGCCCTTGCTGGCACAGTAGGGAGCGTTCGTGAGCAACGGCAGATCCTCATGAATCGATGAGATATTGATGATGCGGCCGCCGTTTCCCTGGAGGATCATCTGCCGGGCTGCCGCCTGAGAGCATAGAAAAGGCCCGGTAAGATTGACTGCGATAATCTTCAGCCACTCCTCCAGCGGATAGTCAACAAAGGCAAACTTTTTTTCGATCCCAGCATTGTTGACAAAAATATCCAATCGTCCAAAGGTCGTGACTGTTTTCTGAACAAGCTCGTTCACCGCATCAGGATTGGAGATATCCGCAGCCACTGCAATGGCTTTTCCCTGCACCGCGGCGATCCTGCTGAGCGTCTCAGTCGGGACTGCCGGGCCGCCGACATAATCCACTACGACAGATGCGCCTGCTTCAGCGAAGGCGACTGCAATGGCCTGTCCAATGCCTGTACCTGCGCCGGTCACTACAGCTACTTTTCCGCTGAGATTCATTCTGCACTTCTCCTTAGGATTGGATATACATGCGGGGTTGGATGTACCTGTGAGGTTGGATGTATGTGCGGTGCGTCGAAATTAAACGCACCGTGAATTTTCATTTACGCTTGAGCGCTTCAAGCTCGTCCAGTGTACGAGGCCAATCGGATTTGAGCAGCCTCGACAGGCTTCGATCCGCGAGAACTTTCCCCTCCGTCTGGCAGCGAGCACAGTAATCCGTCTCGTTATCCGCGTAACGGATCCGCTGAATTTTCTCTCCACACACAGGGCAGGGCTCTCCAAAACGGCCGTGGACCGCCATCTCCGGGCGAAAGGCGGTCACCTTCTCCGGAAAGGAGTTCTGAGCTTCGCTGCCGAGCCGATCGATCCATCTCTGGAGCGTCGCCAGCGTTGCGGAGTGAAGCCGCATCCATTGCTCGGCCGTAAGCTTGTGAGTCTGCGTGATGGGTGAGAGCTGAGCCGCGTGCAAAATTTCATCCGAATAGGAGTTGCCGATACCGCTGATGATTCGTGGATCGGTGAGCGCGCGCTTGAGCGTACGATTTTCAACGGTAAGAGCGGCGCGAAAGGCATCCAGGCTGGCGGTCATCGGTTCAATACCACCAGGGTCCATCGCCCGCAATGCAGCCTCGCCGCTGACTACGTGCAGCGATGCTCGGCGTTTTGACCCTGCTTCGGTCAGCACTAGTGATCCGTCAGGAAAATCGAATGCCGCCAGTGCGTTGCGCCCGGCCAGCTTTGCCGCCGCAGGTCTCCAGTGGAGACGT
The DNA here is from genome assembly GCF_025685655.1 of Acidicapsa ligni. NCBI lineage: Bacteria > Pseudomonadati > Acidobacteriota > Terriglobia > Terriglobales > Acidobacteriaceae > Acidicapsa > Acidicapsa ligni. The sequence goes on from NZ_JAGSYG010000001.1 coordinate 682,626, forward strand.
CCGGCAATCATGAGGTGCAGCACCAGCCACAGGTCGTTCTCCAGACCGATAGCGATTCGCTTGCCGACACGCCTCAGTTCGCGGACATTTCGGCCTTCCGCATCCCTGACCGGTGGCAGCGCTGTGCGGAGCAGAAAAGCGCTGGCGATGCGTACATGTTCGAGCGGCTGGCCAACAATGCGCGGTTCCAGAGCAACGATATAGGCGGCGATATCGGGCAGTTCCGGCATGGATAACAGCTTGCAGCTTTCCCGGCTGAATTTGCAAGCATTCTGTACTTTTCCAAAAAACGCGCCGCACATCGAAGGTTGTACATTGGTAGGCGAGGATTTCATCTCCAATGAAAGCTCTTCTTCTCTCCGAATACAGCAATTTACAAGTTGCAGACGTGCCTCGTCCCGTGATTGCGTCCGACGAAGTGCTGGTCGAAGTAGCGGCCTGCGGCATCTGCGGCAGCGACGTGCATGGATACGACGGCTCCTCGGGACGCCGCATTCCACCGCTGGTAATGGGGCATGAGGCTGCGGGAGTAGTCGCCGCCATAGGTGCTGAGGTTAGCCGCTTCGCTGTTGGCGATCGGGTCACATTCGATTCAACCGTCTATTGCGGAGTTTGCGAATTCTGCCTGAGCGGCGCGATCAATCTCTGCAATGATCGGCAGGTCGTAGGCGTGTCCTGCGCGGAGTTCCGCCGTGCGGGCGCTTTTGCCGAATATGTCTCAGTACCCGAACGCATCGTCTATCGCTTGCCGGATGCGCTTTCCTTCGCGGAAGCCGCCATGCTTGAGGCTGTGGCGGTCGCTATCCACGCAGTTGCGGTTACGGAGTTGGCAGGCGGCGAGACGGCGCTGGTTATCGGCGCGGGAATGATCGGATTGCTGATCCTTCAGGCTGCAAAGGCAGCGGGATGCAAGCGAGTCTTTGTAGCCGATGTAGATGCGACCCGGTTGAGGCTTGCTGCCGAGTTAGGCGCGGATGCAACTGTTCTGGCATCCGGTGCGGAGATGGTGCGGGAAGCACTGCGACTGACCGATGGCCGGGGTATGGACGTCGTGCTTGAAGCGGTTGGCCGCGATGAAACCGTCGCCGCGGCTGTTGACGCAGTGCGCAAAGGCGGCACCGTTACGTTGATTGGCAACATTACTCCGCAGGTCACATTGCCATTGCAGAAGGTGGTTTCGCGGCAGATTCGACTCCAGGGATCGTGCGCTTCCTGCGGCGAATATCCGCAGGCTATGGAACTCGTGTCGAGCGGGCAGATCAAAGTTGCTCCGCTCATCACCGCCGTAGCTCCGCTGGCCGATGGAGCAAGCTGGTTTAACCGGCTTCATGCGCGTGAACCAAACCTGATGAAGATTGTTCTCGATCCTCGAATTGGCAGCGAGCGTGAGGAGCGTGTTGCAAGATGAAATCCTTATTCGATCTGAGTGGACAGACTGCATTAATTACCGGCGCAAGCCGCGGGTTGGGCCAGTATTTTGGGCGCGCACTGGCGGGCGCAGGTGCGGATCTGATCGTGACCAGCCGGCGGTGCGAAGACCTGGCACCCTTTGTTTCCGAGATAGAAGCGATGGGGCGCAAGGTGATTCCGCTTGAGCTGGACGTTCGCGATCACGGCAGTATTCTGCGCATGGCTGAAGTAGTGGAGGCAGCCTGCGATCAGGTGCATATTCTTGTGAACAACGCAGGCTGCAATGTGCGCAAGCCCGCGTTCGACGTAAGTTGGGACGATTGGAATCTTGTGCTGGACACAAACCTGCGCGGTAGTTTTTTTGTGGCGCAGCAGATTGCACGCGGCATGGTTCGTCATGGATACGGGCGGATCATCAACATCGGTTCGGTCACCAGCGTTTCCGGCTTTGCGGGGCTTGGTCCATACGGCGCGAGTCGTGGTGGCATCAAGCAGCTTACGATGAGCCTCGCCGATGATTGGGGTAAGTATGGAATCACCGTGAATTGCCTTGCCCCTGGCTGGTTCAGGACGGAGCAGAATAAAGTTTTGTATGAAGATCGAGCGTGGGTCGAGTACATCACGGATCGCATCCCGTTGAAGCGCACAGGCGAGCCACATGATCTGGATGGGGCCGTCGTTTTTCTGGCATCCGAATCCAGTCGCTATGTCACCGGGCAAACTCTGCTGGTGGATGGAGGCGTTTCTACAGGAGCAACGCGGGCGACGAGTCGTCCAGCCGTACCAATCGAAAAGGATGACGAGAAATGAGCATGTTCAAAATAAAGCCTGGTCGTAAATTTCTGAACGCGTGTATGGCAGTTGCTTTTGTTGGAGCTCTCGCATCGGCGCAAGCTCAAAGTCAGGGCAACGCCAAACCCGATGCTCACAAACTTCGCATCTACTTTATGGATGTTGAGGGTGGTCAATCCACGCTGTTTATTACTCCTGCGGGACAGTCATTACTGGTGGATACAGGCTGGCCCGGCAGCAATGGCCGCGATGCAGACCGCATTGTTGCAGCAGCGAAGCAGGCAGGCATCAGCAAGATAGATTACGTCATGTTTACGCACTATCACGTCGATCATGTCGGTGGACTGCCTCAACTTGCTGAGCGCATTCCCATCGGTACGTTCATTGATCACGGCCCCAATCGCGAGATGGATAAGGGCGTGACGGAGGCGGGGTACGCGGCATATCAGAAGATCCTTGCCACTGGAAAATATAAGAACATTCATCTGAAGCCGGGCGATGTGCTTCCAGTCAAAGGAATCACTGCGACAGTCATCAGCTCAGATGGGAATCTCATTGCCAATCCTCTGCCTGGTGCGGGCGAAGCAAACAGCTATTGCCAGCAATCTGAGGTGAGGCCGGCGGATCAGACAGAAAACGCGCGCTCTCTCGGCATTGAGATCAACTTTGGCAAGTTGAAGCTGATCGATCTCGGCGATCTAACCTGGGATAAAGAGATGCAGTTGATGTGCCCGGCAAACAAGCTGGGACACATTGATGTGTATATCGTTTCTCATCATGGATGGAATCAAAGCTCCAGCCCAGCCCTTGTGGACGCGATTCATTCACGCGTTGCAATTATGGATAACGGAGCGGATAAAGGCGGCTCGACACCCACACTGCAAACGATTCGCAGTGCTCCTGGGCTTGAGACTCTGTGGCAGATTCATTATTCCAACGAGGGCGGAGAAGCAAATAACACAGACGCCGAATATATCGCTAATCCTAAGGGGCCGGATGCAGGCTACGGTCTTGAACTCGTAGCCAGTCCTGACGGAAGCTTTGACGTGATCAACGCGCGAACCCAGAAGACGAAACACTATGAGGCGAAGAGCAATTAGGCGAAGAATTAGTTTGCCTGGTTTGCTTCCAGTTGCATAGGTTCTATTCGACCGAGCAGGAAGATGTAAGCTGCAATACCAATGAGCAGGTAAATGGCGGAGACGCCAAAGGCCCAGGCGAAGGAGTGCAGCGCCGCGAACACGTATCCAGTGATGATCGGCGCTGCGATTCCAGATAGTTGATTGGAAAAATTGACGATTCCACCCACGCTTCCAACACTGCTGCGCGGCGCGATTAGAGATGGGATAGACCAGCCGATTGGCGCTGCCGCAGACAGTCCTCCGATCGAGATGCTGATCCATATAAGTGCGCGTACCGGTGTATGAGCATTGGCCGCACCGAGAATGCCCAGTCCGCAGGTCATGCCGCAAATCAGAATTGTTTTTCGTACGCGGTTCGCATCCCATCCATGTTGAATGAGCGAGTCTGCAAGCCACCCGCCTACAATCAAGTCCGCGCATGTAGCCACGAGCCAGGGCACACCCGTGTAAAGAAAAGAGTGCAGCAGATCGATGTGCAGGGCACTCGATAGATAGCTGGGCAGCCACGTCAGCAGTAAATAGAAAACATAGTTATAAGAGCCGAAGCCCAACGCCAGCCCGAGGACTTTTTTCTGAAGCAGAAGAATGGCGAGCGGCGCAGGCTTGCCGTTCGCCTCGGAGACAGCGGGCAGATGATTGTCCTGCTCAATATAGGCTCGCTCTGAGTCACTGAGCTCTGGATCGTCCTGCGGGTCACGGTAGATTCGCCAGAAAAAAAGAAAATAGAGGATGCTGATAATGCCGGTAACTGCGAAGCTCCAGCGCCACCCAATCCTGATCAGCACTATGCCGAGAAGAGGAACGCCAATGGCGGATGAAAATTTTGCTGCGGAGTCGAAGATCGCAGTGGCGAAGCTGCGCTCCTTTTGCGGAAACCAGTAGCCGATGGCCTTGGCATTTGCAGGGAAAGTAGGCGCTTCGCCTACTCCGAGCAGCAACCGGGCACCGAAGAGACTCCCAATACCGGGGCTGACGGACGCAGCGAAGGAAGCGATGCTCCACAGGAAGATGCTGACGCGGCCTACACGTTTAACGCCAAATTTATCGAGGATCACTCCGATAGGTAACTGGCACATCGCGTAGGTCCAGTTATAGGCACCCGAGAGATAGCCAAACGTAACGCTTGAGATGCTGAAGGTTGTAAATAGCGCGGCCTGCGAAACGGAGAGATTGACGCGGTCAAAATAATTGACGAGCACGCCGAACCCAAGCAGCCACGCAATACGCCATCGTCGTCGCGAGATGTGGCCGTTGTCGGTAGAGAGCATGAAGAAGGTGGTTGCGCAGGCATATCAACAGGCTAGCGCGACCACCTCATAGTACATGAGCTTCACACGCTATTGCGCCCCACACGCGGCCAGCGCACATTCAGGAAGGAATCAGGCCGTTCCGAGAGCCTGCCGCATCGGGCGCAGCAGCGATGCAAGCTGCGCACGGCCGCGGTTGGTGCGGGACTTCACCGTGCCCTCTGGAATACGCAGGCGATGAGCGATCTCCTGGTTATCGAGCTCATGGACGAATCGCATGGTGACGACTTCGCGCATCTCTGGAGAGATCTTCTTCACTGCGCTGGTGACGATAGCCTTGACCTGGCTCGTAACAGCGGAGTCATGCGGAGTGGGCCTCGTGTCGGCCAGCTTCTGCGAGAGGGGCAGCGATCCAGCCTGTTCGCGGCTGGCATCAATCGAGTCAAGAGAATCTGTGCGACGCTGCTGTCCGCTGCGGCGATAGCGGTCTACTCGCTGGTTACGCGTAACGGTAGCAATCCATCCCCTGAGCTCACCACGGGAAGGATCGTAGCTGGCAAGATTCGTCCAGATTTTGAGAAATGTATCCTGCATCAGATCTTCCGCGTCCTGTGTCGAACCGCAGAAGAGGTAGCAAATGCCGTAGACGAGGCCGCGATACTCTTCGACAAGGCGAGCCCAGGCTGTGTTGTCTCCGTCGAGACATAGCTGTACGAGTTCTGTGCGTTCCCTTGGCATGTAAATCTCCTGGGCTTTCTGCGACCCGAATAAAATTAGGGGAGTTGCCGTTTACATGAGACTCGCGATCATCCGTATCTGGTGTTGACACATCCAGCCGGCAATACTCCCCCGCAGGACGCGCAGCTAGTGCCAAATATGTGCGTTCTGCCTTCTATAGAACACCACTCCAGCTAACCGCGTGCAGTCATAAAGCGTCACGATTCGTAACAATGTATGTCGGTCGTGTTACAAATTGTTACGCATAATGCCCGCATTCAGGAGTAGAACGGAAATTAGGGCTTATATTTCTGAGGATCTCTGTGGAACCTGTACTGCTGATCGATGACGACATCGAATTATGTTCCATGCTCCAGGACTATCTCATGCGTCATGGATTTGAGATAACTACGGAGCACAACGGGGAACTCGGATTACACCGCGCGCTGACCGGAAATTATTCAATCGTACTGCTGGACGTGATGTTGCCGGGGCTGGATGGATTTGAGGTGCTGCGGCGCCTGCGATCGAGCTCGCAAGTCAGCGTGCTATTACTCACAGCGCGCGGCGAAGATATCGATCGCATCGTTGGCCTGGAGATAGGCGCCGATGACTACCTGCCTAAGCCCTTCAATCCTCGCGAGCTTCTGGCGCGAATCAGGGCGATCCTGAGGCGCAGCGCTGCGAACCGGCAATCGGACGAAAAGCGGTCCGTCATCAAGCATCTTTCCGTCGCAGGAATTGAACTCGATGCCGGAGCGCGAACCGTAGTCTGCAACCAGGTGGAGTTGGATTTGACCAATGTAGAGTTCGCGCTGCTGGGGGCGCTTATGGAGTCGCCCGGGCAGATACTCACGCGTGAGCATCTGACGGAGATCGTTCTCGATCGCCGTTTCAATCCATTCGACCGCAGCCTCGATATGCATGTGAGCCGCCTTCGCCGAAAGCTCGACGATGCAGCCAATCTCGGAGATCAGATCAAAACAATTCGTTCCGTAGGCTATCAACTCGCTGTTCCCGTAGCTCATCCGCCGCATTCAACCGGTTCCCAGCATCGTACCGGTCGGGAGATCTGACAGGAATGCGAAGCACATTTACAAAAATATTTCTTTCCTTCTGGCTCACCGAATTTCTGATCATTATTTGCACTATCTTCATCCTTGCGCATCAGTTCGAATCGAACGAAGTGGCCTATACCTCATTGTTCGCGATGATGCAGACAAACGCGCAGCGTTCGCTGGACGCATACCAATCCGGTGGCTGCAAAGCAATGCTGACGATTCCGAATGTCTTTCCATTGGATGGACCGAGTCCCGCAGATCAGCCTGCTCTTCTCTTTGACCCGTCGGGCAAGGCGCTCTGCCAGGACGTAGACGAGAAGATATATGCAGCGGTGATAAAAAATATCTTCAAAGACGGCTATCTGCTTGGGGAGCGACACGGGCCCGGCTATCTGGAAGGTATACGCGTAAAGGATGCGCACGGCCAGGAATTCGCCTATCTGGTGCGTGGCACATATCCCAAGGAAGTCTATATTCCCTATCGCGAAGAACTGCCGCGACTGGTGATTAGTCTCATCGTATCGGTGCTGGTCACCTTTGGCATCACCATGGTGATCACGCGTCCTATCGGTTCACTGCGAGAGGCAGCCAGGCAGCTCGCTGCTGGAAATTTGCGTGCTCGCGCCAAGTGGCCAAAAGGTAAAAAGAACTCGGAGAGCAGCGATGAACTGTGGGGCCTCGTCTATGACTTCAATCACATGGCCGATCGTTTGGAGTCCGTCGTGGATGCGCAAATGCTGCTGCTTCGAGATGTCTCTCATGAGCTGCGATCGCCGCTGGCGCGGTTAAGTGTAGCTCTGGAGTTAGCGCGTGAAGAAGCTCAGCCCGGCATGGATGAGCAGTTGGATCGCATCGAGCGCGAGGCTGGCAGATTGAATGCACTGATCGGTCAGTTGCTAAGCCTGTCGCACCTGGAATCGACCAAGCGTTTACCCGATGGCCAGAGCGTAAATCTGAGTGATATGGTCAGCGAACTTCTGCCGGATATGGAGTATGAGGCACAGGGACGGAACTGCCACGTGAGCTTTGTTGCTGCGATGAGCCTTGAGGTGCATGGAAGTCGCGAACTGCTTGGCCGCGCGGTAGAGAATGTGATTCGCAACGCGATTGCCTACACCGCTGAAGGAACATCGGTTGAGATCGAGTTGATGCGCGAAGAGTTCGGTGGACAACCGACTGCTCTACTCGCTGTGCAGGATCATGGTCCCGGCGTGCCTGAAGAGGGATTGAAGTCGATCTTCCGCCCGTTCTATCGCCTAGATCTATCCAGGCAGAGATCTACGGGAGGCTATGGCGTAGGCCTTGCAATCGCAGAACGCGCAATTCGGCTGCATGGCGGCGAAGTTCTCGCTCGCAATGCAGCCGGTGGAGGTTTGATTGTGGAGATGCGTCTTCCACTGTTCGCTACCGTGGTGGAAGCAGATCAGCCAACATCGCAAAGATCGACGGCCTGACGCAGGGATGTGAGTGGATCTCCGGTGGGTACGAACTCGTGAGCAACATAGCCGGTATAACCGGTGTCAGCAATGCCGCTCATAACACCGCGCCAGTTCACCTCCTGGGTATCGTTCAGTTCGTGTCTGCCGGGAACTCCGCCGGTATGAAAATGCCCCAGCCACTTACTGTTAGCACGGATCGTCGCTATCAAGTCACCTTCCATAATCTGCATGTGGTAGATGTCATACAGTAACTTGATGTTCGGCGAGTTTACCTCTTCCAGGACGCGCACTCCCCACGCAGTGTGGTCGCACATGTAGTCATGGTGATCTTTTTTGCTGTTAAGCAATTCCATGCAAAGATTAATGCCGTGATCTTCAACGATGCTGCGCACTCTGCGCAGACCGATTACGGTATTGCGTGCGCCTTCTTCATCGGAAAGCCCGGCGCGAAGGCCGGAAAAGGTGATGACATTCGGCACCCCGGCCTTGGCTGCGAGTGGCACGTTCTTACGTAAACCAGCCTCGATCGCATCGTGGTTTTCCACGCGATTCAGAGCTTTTCCGATCGTGCCTGCGTCAACGTAACCCATCGTGCAGATGAGGCCGTAACGACGCGGGATTTCGAATTCATCGGGTTCTAATAAGTCAATGCCCTTGAGGCCCATTGCCGCTGCCGCCACGCAAAGCTGATCCAACGGAATCTTCTCGTAGCACCAGCGCGACACGGATTGATGGATTCGATTTTTGCGTGGAACAGGCGTTTCTTTTTCTTCCGCAGACATAAAACTCCCAGGGGCGATTAAGGCCGTAGCCGTGGTGGCGATCGCAGAGCTGACCAGTGTGCGGCGATTGAGGAATGTCATGAGTTTGGTGTACCTGTAGACAGGCTTTCACTTTATCAGAGCAATCCAACAGCCTTCAACCATCTGAAATGCCCTTGGTTCATCGCAGCCCGACACGATGCGGACTTCGCTTGAATCGAGCCCAAAACCATTTTGGAATTTTATTTTCCGCTTCATGCAAAAAAGGTGAGGGGATTCTCAGCGCGAGTACGCAGATCAGGATAAGAACGTTTCTGGTCAGCCGTCAGGTTGGTTGGCGGCGATCCTCCCCCGCATCTGCCCCGACGTCGAAATCAATCGAATATCAATCGAAATCAATGATTTTCCGCGATTTTGCCGCCGCATCGAGAGGAAGAAACTGCTATGCATAGCCTACATGCGGCACGAATTGTTGCCGGTTTCGTGTTGGGGGTCTGCACCTGGATTCCCACCTTTGCCCAGAACGTTGCTTCAGAAAATGCGGCCCTCACCGAGTTCCCTGTCGTTGCTTCACGCGTAGTCGAACACGTCGACGATGCCAGGCTGACCAGGCTGTCAGGTAACACGCATCCAATGGCCCGGCCTGAATTCGATAAAGGTCCAGTCGACTCAGGCAAACTTCTCGAGCGCATCGTCCTCGTGCTGAAACGCAGTCCGGAGCAGGAAGCGGCGCTGGCCGCATTCAACGAGCGCCAGTATGATCCCAAATCGCCCGACTTCCATCACTGGCTGCATGCCGATGAGTTCGGCAAGCTCTACGGTCCGTCGGATGCGGATGTAGCAGCAGTCACGAGCTGGCTCCAGAATCATGGCTTCCAGATTTATGAAGTAGGCAAAGGCCGTGTCTGGATTCAGTTCACCGGCACCGTTGGGCAAGTAGAGGAAGCATTCCACATCGAGATGCGCAACTATCTCGTCGGTGGAAAAATGCATATTGCCAACGATCGCGATCCCCAGATTCCCGAGGCGCTTTCGCCTGTGATTACAGGTATCGCTTCGCTGCACGATTTTATGCCCAGGCACTATTCGCATCCGGGCGACTATGTGAAGCGCGACCTCAAGACGGGAAAATATACCGTGGTGAAGTCGAGCCTCTTCACCGGCGGCAGCCTGGAATCGAATCCTGAATCGGGGGCTCATTCCATTGAAACCAGCTCACTCGCCGGTAGGAGTTCTTCGAGTGGTGTCCAACCGGAATTCGGCTACGTAGACCCAAGTACCGGCTACCAGCGCGAAGAACTAAGCCCGTACGACGTAGCCACCATCTACAACATCCTGCCATTGTGGAACGCGAGCGCACCGATTACTGGAAAAGGTGTAAAGGTGGCGATCGTGGCTCTCAGTGATGTCGAGACCGCAGACTTCAACACCTATCGCAGTTCTTTTGGATTGCCGACTGGCACACTCGTCACGCTCCATAGCGGTGCCGATCCCGGCATCACAGACAGCCAGGGAGAAAACACGGAAGACACCGAGATGGTTTCGGCTACCGCTCCCGGCGCAGAGGTCGTGCTCGTTGCCGATGTGGACAACGCAACCACCAATGGCCTGGTGACCGCAATTACATACATTGTCGACAACGAAGTTGCCCCGATTCTTACCATGAGTTATGGCGAGTGCGAACTGGAGAACGGCACCTCCGGCAATAGCCTGTTCAACCAGACCTTTCAGCAGGCAGCAACAGCAGGCATCAGCTCATTTGTAGCGGCGGGGGATTCCGGATCGGCAGTCTGCACCAGCCAGAATGGAACGCCTCCCTACGCGGATACTTTTGGTCTGCAAGTCAGTGGCATGGCCTCAACCCCGTATGTGACCGCTGTCGGTGGCACGGATCTGCAATGGCCCTTTGTTGAGGCCACCAATGCACCCTCTACATATTGGAACGCGACCAATGATTCGCATGGAGCGAGCGCCAAAGGCTACATGCCCGAGATGTCCTGGAACGACACCTGCTCCAATCCTCTTCTTTTGAATGTGTACACCAGCTACAGCAGCCCTGAGGCGTTGTGCAATGCTGCGATTGATGGATCTCCCGGCCTGGTCGAGATGGCCTCCGGCAGCGGTGGCGCCAGCGCCTGCATAGCACCAACCGGTACCACTCCTGCGACCTGCGCTGCCAAGGGCGGATACGCCAAGCCGAGCTGGCAAACCGGCGTCTCCGGCATACCTGCGGACGGTAAGCGCGACCTGCCCGATGTGTCCATGTTTGCCGCTTATGGTTTCCAGCAAAGCACAGGCATTCCGGGCAGCGCCCTGCTGATCTGCCAGGCCACAGCCTCGCCGGAAACATCCTGCGACTACACCAATCCGGGCTTCATCATCTATCAGGAAAACGGAGGTACTTCAGCCGCTTCTCCGATGACGGCCGGAGTGATGGCTCTCGTAGTTCAAAAGACAGGAAAGTCGCAAGGCCTCGCGAATCCAGTCTTCTATAGCCTCGCTGCAAAAGAGAATTACGCAGCGTGCAATTCGAACACGGTCAAGGCAGGAAACTCCTGCATCTTCTACGACACGACTTCCGGCTCCAATGCGGCAGTCTGTATCACCGGCGATCCAAACTGCGTGACGAAAACATCCGGCGACCAGGTAGGCATTCTGAGCGGTTATTCCGCGACATCAGGCTATGACCTGACTACAGGGCTGGGCACATTCAACGTGGCGAACCTGGTGAATGCATGGCCAACATCCGCTGCCACCACTCCGACAGTTTCAATTTCCCCAACCAGCCTGACCTTCGCTTCCACGCTCGTGGGTGCAACTACCGCAGCGCAGGTTGTCACGATTAAGAACACCGGAACAACAGCAGCAACGCTGACATCCGAGACTCTGACGGGTACGAACGCAACCTCGTTTGTGAAGTCCGCAACGACCTGCACGACGTCGCTTGCAGCAGCCGCAAGCTGCACCGTGTCTGTTGAATTCAAGCCAACAGTTGCCGGCTCGTTAACCGCGTCGCTCTCCGTCGCAGACAATGCCACCGGCTCACCGCAGACGATAGCCATCAAGGGAACAGCGACCGCCGCGCCGCTCACCATTACGCTGTCTCCCACCACCCTGACATTCGCATCCACAAAGGTTGGGACGGCAACAGCAGCACAAGTTGTCACCATCAAGAACACAAGTGCTACGGCTGTCACGATAACCTCAGAAACACTGACAGGCACGAATGCAACCTCGTTCGTAAAATCAGCGACGACCTGCACGACATCGCTGGCAGCGAGCGCAAGCTGCACCGTATCCATAGAATTCAAGCCAACCGTAGCAGGCTCGCTGACCGCCTCGCTTTCAGTAGCGGATAACGCAACCGGTACACCACAGATAGTCGCCCTCAAGGGAACAGCAACCGCAGTCCCTCTCACGGTCACGCTTTCACCAACTACTCTGACATTTGCGTCCACAAATGTTGGGACGGCAACAGCAGCGCAAGTAGTCACCATCAAGAACACAAGTGCTACCGCTGTGACGATAACCTCAGAAACGCTGACAGGCACGAATGCAACCTCGTTCGTGAAGGCAGCGACAACCTGCACGACATCGCTGGCCGCGAGCGCGAGCTGCACCGTGTCTGTTGAGTTCAAGCCGACAGTCGCTGGTTCGCTGATCACATCCTTATCCGTGGCAGACAATGCAACGGGCTCGCCGCAGACAGTAGCGTTAAAAGGAACAGCCGTCGCATCTGTAACTCCATCTGTAACCCTGACGCCGACAACCATCGCGTTCCCCAGCACCATCATCGGAGTTACAACAGATGCACAGATCGTCATCCTGAAGAACACCAGCTCTGCGGCCGTTACGATCAGCTCAATCGTGTTGGGTGGAACCAATCCTGCAGACTTTGTAGAGTTGAGTAGCTGCGGCACATCTCTGGCTGCATCTGCGACATGCAACATCTACATCGCGTTTAAACCAGTAGCTGCCGCAGCTTATTCCGCAACAGTGAGCGTGACTGACAATGCTACAGGCTCGCCGCAAAAGATAACGCTAACCGGTACAGGAACCGCAGCACCATCGGTCACGCTCAGCACCAAGAGCCTGGCCTTTGCCTCAACCACACATGGCACTACTTCGGCGGCGCAAACTGTGACCCTGAAGAATGCAGGAACAGCCACTGTCAACCTGAATTCGATTACGCTGAGCGGAACAAATGCAACCTCGTACGAACTGCTGGATACATGCGGACCAACCCTCGCAGGTGGGGCAAGCTGCATGGTCTACGTTGCATTCAAGCCAGCAACAACAGGCACTCTCACGGCAACATTGAGCGTTGCCGATAACGGAAGCGCATCTCCTCAGGCGGTGTCGCTGACTGGAACGGGCAAGTAGGCCAGTCTAGTACGGTGGGCGCCAACAGAAAGCCCGTCGGCCACTCTCACGAGGAGGCCGACGGGCATTTTTGTTTTTGAAGCATCTTCGGAAGAATGCCGATGCGTTGTGTCTACGGAATCAGCGCAACATCGACGCGCTTGCTTGCTGCATCAAGCTGTGTAATGCGGAAGCTGCGAACCTGGCCAGCTTTCACGGACTCTGATTTCGCTGCCTGATCCTTCGTTGTAGCCGAACTGCTGCCAGTCTTCCACTTGGTCTTCAACATGGAGCTGAACGCCGACAGATCAACTTTCCCCGCTGCTGGCGCGGGTGTTTCCACAGGGGCTGGTGCCTCAGGCGGCAGCTTGCACAGGCAAACAATGCCCTCACCCAACTCCACCTGGGCAATGCCTTCATTGATTGAGACAACTCTTCCCGTGACCTGATCCCCAACGGAGTGCTCCGCAACAAACTCATCCAGGCTGGTAGGAATAAGCTGTTTGATACTCAACCGAAGCTGGCGCTTTTCCTTGTCGATTTCCAGCACCTGTGCTTTGACAATTTCGCCAACGCGCAGCACGTCAGAGGGATGATTCAATCGCCGGTCCGCGACGATTTCGCTGATATGTACCAGGCCTTCGACACCTTCAGCGACCTGTACGAATGCGCCAAATTTGGTGATGCTCGCCACGGGGCCTTCGACAACGGAGCCCGCCATGAGACGAGTTGCCGCCTCTACCCACGGATCGCCCAGAGCCTGCTTCAATCCCAGCGAAATACGCCGTTCTGTCACGCCGATGTTGAGGATCACCGCTTCGACAACGTCGCCGGCTTTGACCACTTCGGTCGCCTTCAGAATGCGCTTCGTCCACGACATCTCTGATAGATGAACAAGGCCCTCGACACCGGGCTCGATCTCTACAAAAGCACCAAAGTCTGTCGTACGCGTAACAACTCCACGAACGCGATCGCCAGCATGATACTTCTCTGGAACCGCATCCCAGGGCTGCGCCTGCAACTGCTTCAGTCCGAGCGAAATCCGGCGGCTCTCTGCATCGATTTTGAGCACCTTGACTTCAATCTGCTGTCCGACAGATAAAACATCCGAAGACTTCGCTACCCTGGTCCACGCAATGTCGCTGATATGCAGCAGCCCATCGACGCCACCCAGATCCACAAAAGCGCCGTAGTCCGTAAGGCTGCGGACGGTGCCATCGACAACCGCGCCTTCTTCGACTTCCGCATAGCGTTTGGCTTGTGTTTGCAGTGCTTCTTCTTCGCTCACGATGCGGCGATCAATGACAACATCTTCGTCCTGGACGTCGAGCTTCGTGATGCGGCAGCGAATCTCCTGCCCGACCAGCTTCTCCAACTCAGAGGCATCGCGTGTGCCGCTACGGGATGCAGGCAAAAAAGCGCGCACGCCAACATCCACATGCAGGCCGCCCTTGATGACACCGGTCACCGTACCCACAATGGTTGACTTCTCCTCGAAAGCCCGCTCCAGACTGCTCCAGTCCTTGGGCTGCGCGGTCTTGAAAAGACTGAGCTCGTAGTAGCCGTCAGAGTCGCGTCCCTTGACCGAGACGATTAAGGTATCTCCTACCTGTGCCGCCGCGCGGTTGGCTGGGAAAGCCGTCAGAGGCAAAATTCCCTCGGACTTGAAGCCAATATCGATCAGCACGGAATCAGCCGTAATCGACACAACCGTTCCGCGAATCTGGCGGCTGTCGGTGGCTTCGCGGCGCGAATGTGTGCGCTGGAACTCAGAGAAGATATCAGCGAAAGACTCTTCAGGCTCGTTCGGTTCCAGCGATGCCTCAGGTTCAGCAACAGGTGCTGGCGCGGAGGCCTCCTTGGGAGTAATAGGCGCGGCAACGGGCGCGGCAACTGGCGCAACGGCGGGGGCAAGGATGGGGGCAACGACCGGTTCCGGCGCTTCAGGCTTGGTTTCCGCAGCAGGTTCTGGCGCAGATTTCGTTTCGCTCACTTCGGACCCTGAGTTTTCAGCAGCAACTGTCTCAGGAGCGCTTTCATCGGAAACAGGCACTTCGGGGACCGCAACGGTCTCAGTAGAGAGGTCGGAAATCGAAGATTCAGTAGGGGTTGGGACGCTGGATTCAGTCCCTGGTGTGCTGGTATCAGACATGAAAGGAAGAGGCCTCTTGGATTGAAACGCCCCGGCGTAGCCGAGGAATTGTTTCCGGTCAAGAATACCATTTTCGATGCTCATGAGCCGTTCGGGGAGCAGCCCGGCAAACCTGTGGAGAAAAAACGTGCGTGGATGAGAGGATGATGCATGCCGCATTCCCGCCTGATTCCTCTAGCGATCCTTTGCCTTGCTATCCCTGCATTCGCAGCAGTAAATAAAATTGACAATGGCATTGCCGCGACGGCTCCCACGGCATCGGCCGAGATGGACAAAGACCTGCTCGAAGTGACGATTCCCCAACTGGAGCAGCTTTACGCCAGCCATAAGTACACCGTCACGCAAGTAGTTCAGTGGTACTTCGCTCGGATTCGGCGATACAACGGAATCTACATGGCGGTACAAAATCTCGATGAGGCAGGAGCACTGGCTACCGCTGCGCAGGAAGATGCGGCGGCGGCATCCGGCAACACACAGCGCGGCCCTATGTGGGGTGTGCCAATTGTGACCAAGGCCAACACCAGCATTCGCGGCCTGATCACGACCGACGGCTGGGAGGGATACAAGATTCCCGGCCACGAACTGGTGGCGCCAAAAGACGCAACCATTGTCGTCCGCCTCAAAGCCGCTGGAGCAATCATTCTCGGGCAAACGAACATGCCGGACTTCGCCGCCAGCGACACCAATCGCAGCACCGCCTTTGGAAGAACCGGCAACGCCTACGATGTTCGCTTCAGTCCGGGCGGTTCGTCAGGGGGCACAGTAACCGCAGTCACCTCAAACTACGCGTTGCTGGGCAATGGAACCGATACGGGCAATTCCATACGCATGCCCTCAGCCACCAGCGCGGTCATCGGAGTTCTACCCACGCGCGGTCTCATCAGCATTGCAGGCATCGCGCCGCTCGACTGGCTGCTGGATAATACCGGTCCCATTGCACGCGATGTCACAGACGCCGCAATCGCCTTGAGCGTAATGGCCGGCGAAGATCCACTCGACCAGCGCACGGTTGGCTCCGCAGCCAAGGCGCAACCCGGTCCCTACACGCAGTATCTGAAGCTGGATGCGCTCAAGGGCAAGCGGTTCGGCGTGCCGGCGTTCATCATGCAGGGTGCAGGAATTCCATTTCAAGGCATACACGCAGCCGTCTCCGACAAGACCACAGCCGCACAGCAAACCAGTTCGCGCGAGCCGCTGCAGCCATCGACTCGCACCGCCTTTCTCAAAGCGATTGAAGGACTGCGCGCAGCAGGCGCGACCATCGTTTTCGACGACGCGATTCTGCCCGATAGCTTCGCACAAACTGTCAGCCGCGTCGGCACATTGCCCTACGTGCGCGAAGGCACAGAGAACTTTCTCAAGACCTTCGGCCCATCTCAATATCATTCGTCCGCCGAGTATGAAAAAGCCGTCGGCTCAGCCCTGCCAGCAACTATCATCGGCGGCTGGACGGGAACAGGGCGTCGTGGCGACGCGCTCATTTCGCAAAGGAAGATCGAGACTGACCCCAACGCTGAGGCCAACTACTTCGGCCCTCGCCGCAAAGCTGTTGAGATCTACAACGCAACGCTGGATCGCCTGCACCTCGACGGATATGTCTATCCCGCTACGCAGATGCCTCCGCCAGATGAAACCATGCCTCAAAACGGAGAGATCAGCGGCGGCCCGCACAGCGATACCGGCTGGGTCAACATGATTGGAGTGCCCGCAGTCGTTGTCGTTGGCGGCTTCTATCCCGACGGCCTGCCATTCGGACTGGAGATATCCGCCAGGCAATGGAAGGACGGCGATCTGCTCGGCTACGCATACGCATACGAGCAAGCGACCCACCACCGTCATCCACCCTTATTGGTAGAGAGCGGACTTTTACCCATCGCACGATAGCTGCTGCGGTCTGCATCATGTTAGAAAGAACACAGCTTAGAAAGACACAGCTAGTACCGGCCGTACCTACGGCCGTATGTCGTCCTCAACGCGTCCTACCCTATTCCCGTCTTATAAGGAGACGAACGATGTATTACCACATCTTTGGATTTAAATGGAAAGCGAAAGCCACCGAAACAGACAAAGCAAATGCCGCCACAGATATCCTCGCATTTCAGGGCGCTATCCCTGGCTTGATCGAGACGCACTTCGGGCCCAATACCTCAGCCCACACGCAGGGATACACCGTTGCCGGTGTCATGAAATTTCAGGACAAAGCCAGCCTGGATGCCTATCAGCGTCACCCGTCCCATCTTGCGCTTCTCGACTGGCTCGTTCCACTGATTGATGCAGTGGAGTTGGATATCGAGGTCTAATATATCGGGGTGTAAAGGATCATGGCGGTCTCATGCAAGCGGGACCGCCAGTCTTCATCCAAACTGCGCCATGTTCATCCCAAGCTGGTAAGTCTCGCCGTGTGCCAGCAGCTCTTCCCATGTCACTTCGCGTTTCTGGTATCCAGCCATGCGGCCCAGCATGCAGCTCAGCGCTGTCTCCACTCCGGATGCGATCTGATTATGCGATTTGCCTGAAGTTATGCTGTCAATGAATGTGCGTTCCTTGTCGCGATCTGCAAATTCCAGATTGTCCAAGAAGCTGCCATTCGCCGCAAACTTTCCTGGATTGGCAGATGCCGTATTCGATGATTGCCATTGCCACGGCTGCGCGCCCTGAATCTGCATTGCCCCGGAGTAAGGAACGTTCGCCCAGCCATTTGCGCCAAAGAACTTGAGCCCCGCTTCAAACCCACCGTAGTCCCCAAACTGCGTTGAAGCAAAGGAAAGATGCACATCTCCCGGATAGGTGAAATCGACCTGGTAGTTATCCCAGCAATCGCCCGCATGCGTCAGGATATTACGTCCACCGGAAGCCGTTGCCTTTAATGGATGAGCACCCAGAATCCAGTTGCACAAGTCGATGATGTGGATATTTTGCTCGACGAGAATATCTCCTGAAATAGCGCGATCCCACAGCCAGTTGCGCAAGCGATGCTCATCCGCTGAAGCTCCCTGCCGCACCTTTTCCGTCGAAGCGGGCGCGTTATAGTAGCCGGTCACCGAGGCAATTTTGCCCAGAGCATTGGCCTTGATCCGTTCTTCAATTGCGGCGATGGGCGGAGCGCTACGACACTGAAATCCCACATCGACACTCTGCGTCGGCTTCACACGCTTTGCGATCTCAAGCGCCTGTCGCGCCTGCTTCACGTCGATGCCCATCGGCTTCTCGCAGTAGACATGCTTGCCCGATGCAACAGCAGCTTCCAAATGTTGCACATGAAAAAAAGGAGGTGTTGAAATCTGAATGAGGTCTACATCCGGTGAGGCAACGAGCTGTTCGAAGGCATGGGGACCATGAAACAACAGCTTGTCTTGAACCGGTGCGCGTCCAAGGCTCGCATTGAGTTGGTTGAAGTGTCCATGACCAGCAGTAAGTTGATCTGGAAACAAATCCGCGAGAGCAACTACCTGTGCCGATGTGCTCTTGGAAAACGACGTAGACACAGATGTCCCGCGGTTTCCGCATCCAAGCAAACCAAGCCGTACGGCGGAGTTGGCCTGGTATCCAAAAACAGTCTCAGGCTTCAGTAAAAGCAATCCTGAAGCAGCGCCAACCGCACTCTGAACAAATTTGCGACGGTCCATTTGCCCTCATTCCTGTTAGTTAATTCGTATCGTTCGATGTGGCACTCAGTATTCAAGCCGTTGCGCATTCAAGGTATTGAGGGCTGAAATAGATCAGGCCATCACTTCGTGAAGAACGCGCTCAAGATAATGCTTCTCCTGCCGCACATCTTCAATCTGTTGCGGCCCGGATGTCTCGCGTTCAATCGTCACCGATCCTGTGTATCCCACGCGATGCAGCCTGGTGAATACCTCGCGGAAGTTAACCAGCCCCTTGCCGATCAATACTTCTTCCCCGAGATTGCTGGGATCGGTCGGCCACTTGCCATCCTTGGCATGGATGCTGCGAATATGCGGTCCCAGAATATCCACCGCGTCCACAGGATTCGCTTTCCCGTACAGGATCAAATTCGCAGTATCCAGCCCTACCGCCAGATTTGGCATAGCCACATCGCGAATCATCCGCGACATTGTCGTCGGCGTCTCCTGCCCCGTCTCCATCAGGAAGTACTGCCCATTTCCATGGCAATGCTCCGCTACCGTGCGAATGGCCTCAACGGCTCCTGGATAGAGAGGATCGGCGGGGTCTTCAGGCATGAATCCGCAGTGCGTCTGCACCTGTTCTACGCTTAACTCTTTGGCAAAATCCGATACCTGGCGTAGAGCGTCAATACGCGCAGTCCGAGTCTTCAAGGGGATCACACCAATTGTCGAAGGTCCGCGATTGAAGTTCCATTCCAGAGGCCCTGGTCCAACCACTTCGACGGTCGTAACCGTGACGTTATACTTCGCCAGCAGCTCGCGATATTGCGTCACAACATCCGGCGTGAACTTTCCAATATAACCATCTAAAGATAAAAAGCAGTTGGAAAATCCAAGATCGCGCAACACGCGAAAGTGTTGTTCTGGATCACTGAAAGGAGCGATCAGCAGGCCAAGCTCCATAGGCTTTAAACGAGTGGCAGGAGTGGCGGCAAAGCCGCTTACGGATTGCAGTCCGTCTGCAGCCAAAGCAGCCGCTCCCATGCCAAGAAACATTCTCCGGTCCATAAACACCCCTTATGTGATTGCACTATTAGAGCATCAATAGGGGTGTTTATGACTAGTCCCATGCCGAACGTTAAGGCTTTTCGCGAAAGTGCAGATAGCCCCAGCGATCTGGAATATGCATGTTGACAACGCCCTGCGGCGACCACACCCAGTTATCTTCCTTCGGCTGGCCAGCCTTCCATTCGACACGGCTGAAATTTGCGCGCCACTCATCACCCACCTGCGGTTTGGTCACCGGCAGTCGCGATGCAAAAGCACTCCACGGAATCGCAATCTCCACCGTCCATCCGTGGTCTTTATCACTTGATTTATTGAGTGTTCCATTCACCGCAACCGCTGTCTTCAGGCCAGGAATATCCCAGGAGTTATCCGGCTTACCGCCCTCGCGATATGGCTTGTTCAGGTAGAGATCCCAGCTTGTATTGAGTGCATTGATTTCAAACTCAAAGTACCCCGCAGCTCCTGCCAGAGGCTTGAGAAACAGTTCGAAATCATTGTCTTGATAGATGATGGAATCGTGCTTCGTCAGCGTACCTTTAACATCCGGCTCTTCCATCTCAGTCGCGATATAAAGATACGTATCATCCCATAACATTTTGGTGCGTGTCTTGAATCGAGGCTGAGGTTTCGCAGACCCTTCAATGTCGACGAAATCATTTGTCCACGCTGCTGCACGCCATGCGCGATCATCCAACTTTCCGTCAATGTGCAACGGGGCAGATGCGCGATAACATTCATAACTCTTTGGCGTCTCCTGGGCCTGCAGGACGGTAAATGTAAGAGCCGCAAATATAACCAGTTGCACAATCCTGATAAAACGAAACATAACTCACCTCTGACACTATCAATACGAATCGATTTGAAAATCAAACATTGAAACTTAGAAGTTTTTCTGAATTACCTTCAGCAGCGAATGTGGTGCGGGCGCATCGCTCAGCAGTTGCCAGATCATGATGCCGCCATACTGCTTCCCGAGTAGAGTTTCCTTAGCCATCGTATCTTCGCCGACATAGTTGAAAGCCTGGCCATCATCCATCAGCCCGCCTCCAACCATGTCCACTTTCCAGGCATTCGGATACGCAGCCAGAATCGTCGCGTAGTCTTCTTCCTTGGTGTCGCTGGTGTTCGATCCAAAAAAAGGAACGCCGAGCACAATCTCGTTCTTCGGCACCTTCTTGTTAATCGAATAGAACTCCATCTGCGTAAGCGCACCCGCGTACGAGGCGTAGTTCATTACGTTGATGAAGTCGAACTGATGCAGGGCTGAGTCCGGCATCGAATCCTGCATGTACTTCGCGACCGCCGCAGTAATGAGCAGTCCTCGTGGGCGAAATTTATCGACTACCGTTTTTACAAACACGCCAAACGGAGCACCCATGTTGCTCGGATCCTCAATGTCCACATCTACGCCATCCAGCTTATGCGCAATCACATATTTGTCGAGCGACGCAACCAGGGCATCCGACAGACCAGCGTTGTAGAACTGCAATATCAGTTGATCTCCGCCACCGCCGCCAATCGAGATCAGCACCTTTACACCCGCAGCATGTGCGGCTGTAACAAACGAATCTACGTCCGCATCGGACTCACCTTTAATCCCAAAATCCATGTTGCTCTTCGCAGTGCAAACCCCATCGCACTTCGGCGGATTTCCAAACGCCAGGTTCAGGTGCGTCATCTTTGTGAAATCCAACTTGCTGGAATAACTCGCAAAGTTTCCGCCCTCATAGCAGGGAAGATATCCAACAAGCATTGGGCCTGATCCAGTCGCAGGAGCTGCATATCCAGTTCCACTGGAAGTCAGAACAACACAAAATGCCATGGCAGCAGCGAACAAAGGCCGCCAGGACAAACGGCGCGCCCAATCATTGATACAAGAACCGTTATGCATCACTTATCTTCTCCTGTGGGTCGTAGAATGCGTCCGGAAATGCGTCTGAGAATGTATCTGCCTGCGAAGTGGAAAGTCCGGGTGTCGTCCCGCAAATTGCTATAGCCTGCTCCGGATAATTCCCTGTAAATCAGAGTACAACCCGCCCGGGCCATGTACCACTACAAATGCCCTAAGCGGCAGGCAAACTTAGACCGCGAAGAAGAAGCCACAGTCAATCTCATACAATAAAAATGGAGAGAGCATAGTTGGAGAGAGCAATGAGCGACGGTCGCGAAGAAAGAGAAGAACGGGAGAAGCGTCGAGAGCAGGAAGAGCGAGAGAACCGGGAAGACTGGATCGACCGCGACCACGCAAGTGAGTGGGAGTTGGAGCGGGTCGATTCCTGAAGTTCCGCCCCGGCAAGCCTCATCGCCACTCCGGACTCTGGCACGGCAGAATGGTAATACGCAAGCGTCTGCCTCGCCAACGCGCCTCTGACGGCGATGATTATTATTGCGGTGATTGTCATTGCAATGATCGCTATCGTGTGGCAGCTCAGACGCAAAAACACCCATGCTTGTCCAGTTCAAACACAGGTTTTCGCTGCGTTCGCACCCGACGGCCTGTACCTGTTAGATTCATGGCAAGTAAATCGCATACAAAACGCTGACGGTTATACCCATATACGACGGCAGCGATCCATATTCCTTCCAACAACGGAGATTATCAATTGAAACGAAAATGCGCAGTGCTCCTCAGTATGGTCATCACAAGTGTTCTTGCCAACGGACAGGCAAGCCGGCCCGTCTCTGCGTATTTGACGACAGAGGATCGGAGTGCGCTGCTGGAGCGCCAGCCAGATGCACAGCAATGGCAGAGCACCGCCGCTGCCAATCTTCCCGTGGTCACTGTCGATGATGCGGTATCCATGCAGACAATCGAAGGTTTCGGATTTGCACTTACAGGCGGCAGCGCACAACTGATTCATCGCATGAGCCCCACAGCCCGGCACAAGTTACTGGTAGAGCTCTTCGGCAACTCCGGAGACGGCATCGGGGTGAGCTATCTTCGATTGACCATTGGCTCCTCCGATATGAACGATCATGTTTACACTTACGACGACATGCCGTCCGGTGAGAAGGACAGCAAATTGAAGCACTTCAGCCTGCGCGAAGATGAAGCGGATGTTATCCCCGTGATGCAGGAAATTCTCCAGGTGAATCCGAAACTCAAGATACTTGCCTCGCCGTGGTCCGCTCCCTCCTGGATGAAAGACAACGACAATTCCAAAGGTGGCAGCCTCCTGCCGGAGTTTTACCCCGCGTATGCAAAGTATTTTGTGCGCTATATCAAGGGCATGCAGCGGCATGGAATCACAATTGCCGAGCTGACGATTCAGAACGAGCCGCTGAACCCCAAAAACACGCCCAGCATGGTGATGGAATCGAAGGATGAAGCCACCTTTATTCGCGAAGCATTGGGCCCCGCGTTACATGGCTCGCATCTGAATACCAAGATTTTGGCATGGGACCATAACTGCAATCATCCCGAGTATCCGCTGACCGTTCTCAATGATCCGCAGGCAGGTCCTTATGTTGCTGGCAGCGCCTTTCATCTATATGAAGGAGAGATTTCAGCGCTGTCGGAAGTGCATGACGCGCATCCCGACAAGGACATCTACTTCACCGAACAGATGGTAATTGAAAATCGCAAAGGACCAACGCTGCCTGTCGCCAATCCTGTAGAGCGAATCGTAATTGCAGCAACACGTAACTGGAGCCGCACCGTTCTGCTCTGGAACCTGGCTGCGGATACGACGTTCGGGCCGCATACATCCAACGGTGGCTGCCCCGTTTGCCAGGGCGCTATAACTCTGGATGGAGATCAGGTGCAGAGAAACATCGCTTTCTACGCTATCGCTCAGGTCTCGAAGTTTGTGCCCCCAGCCTCTGTGCGCGTGGCGAGCACCGGCGGCGACGATCTGGGAAACGTGGCCTTCCGCACACCTAACGGACAAATTGCCCTCTTGGTGACGAACAACAGCAAAGTCGATCGAACTTTTGTGATCGCGTGGCACCAGCAGAGCATCACGGCAAAACTGGCCGCTGGCAGTGTTGCTACGTACCTTTGGTGAGCCGTATCTTGAATGATCTCGCGATTGAATGATCTCGTGATTGGAGATCAGGAAGATTCACTTATGAAACACACGATTAGCAGCCTGATATCTTGACCAATCAGCTCTCTGTTACGGCATTCACATCAACGCCTATCTTCAGCGCCAGGTTGCAATCGCAGCCTGGCGCTGAAGCTATTTTGCGGTGCATCTAGGCAATCGCAAAGTGTATCTGTCCTGAACACGAAAAGGAGCATGACTAAGTAGATCGGAGCTACGATAACAATCGTGCTACCGAATCACCCGGTCATGCTCATCCGCTCTTTCCGCTCACGCCAATGCGTCCTTTAGACGCGCTTGTCAGATCCGACGCGAAAAAGCGAAGTCTTTTCCTGCTTTATCCCCTTTTGTTCTTTTAACCATGCGCTATGTTCCATGCGGCTGATCTTCTCCGCTATGGCGAGGCTGATGAAGTGATTCAGGGAGATACCTTCCTGGTGCGCGAGATCGTTGGCTTCGTGCCGCATGGAAGGAGATAGACGTAGTGGAAAGCACTGGCGTCTTTGATATTCCTCAGGCATACACCATTCCCTCAAACGTTCGCCTGCTTTGTTGCGTGTAGTCAGTCCGTGTAACTCGGCTGTCCACGAAGTAAATCCGCGAATTAGCCGATTCCATACGCATCTCTGAGCAAATTACTATGGTAACTGTGCTCTTCATCTTTTTCCGGCTACCTCTTTGAAGATAGGCTCAAATATAACTCAGATGCGCAGTGCATATGCAAGGGCATTTTCGTTTTCGGTAATACTTTATTTTTGAACTAGTCCCATTAGTAACCTAAAGCCATTTAGCTCGACTGGATAGCTACACTTCTTATCGTCATTCACCCAAGAGATGCTCTACCGATTCGCGCCGCGGTGTTGAAAACGACAAATGGCTAATCGATGCGCAAATTCAGCACCGGCACGTATGTATCTATAAATCAATAGATTAGAGGGTTTTAATAGTCTACAAAGCCCACTGGCCCTGGTCGTGCAAAACATCCGGACTTGAATCCAGGTTGAAATTTCCTTCCGCTATCCACAGACGAGCGAAATAGCTTTCCGCTTTTTCGTTGAAAGGTAGAGAAAAGGTAACGTGACATCACTAGTGATATCAATCTGAGACATTTTCTATCTGCACCTACTAACAAAACAGATAGATCCACCCTACTATGGGTAAGCCGTACAGGTTACTTTGCGGAGTTACTTCTGAGTCACTGTCTGATCCTTTTTTGTTGAAACATTGCTTCTGATCGGTCTGCGAAATCCCGGCCTCCACTAACTACGACAGACCGTCATGCCATGACACTTGATTGCTGCATCGGATCTGCAAAAAACAAGAATTTGCCTGATTTCCAAGGAGCCATGAATGTTTATGACGTCGCTATCTCACCTTCTCAGTCACAACAGTCTGGATAGAGCAAACAAAGACAGGGCAAGCAAAAATGTGCGCCGAGTGCAGTCTCCTGCATCTCGCAAAAGCGGTCGCGCAGGAATAGTGGCTTCTCTCTTTGTTATGGCTCTCTGCGTTGTGCTTGCCGGTTGCGGTGGCGGCGGTTATGCAGGAGGCGGAATCACGGGAGTGTCAGCATCGTCAGTCGTTCTCGACGCTGGGCAATCCTACGAGGTGACGGCAAATATTTCGGAACCTCTTCCCGTCGCATGGTCGCTTTCAGGAGCGAGCTGTTCGGGGAGCACGTGCGGTACGCTTTCTACGACAACAGGCGCGGCAACGACCTATACGGCTCCCACGGGCGTTACTGCGCAGATGAAACTCACGCTCCTGGCCGCTGTGAATGGCACGAAGAGCCAGCAGTCAGTAAGCGTAACCGTGAATCCCGATCCGACGATCAGTGGAACTCCCTCCGGCGGAGTGATCGGCTCGGCATATACGGCGACGCTGGTAACGGCAGGTGGAACGGGCCCTCTGACGCTGAGCTTATCGAACGGAGCTTTGCCTCCAGGCCTTGCATTCGATGCTTCGACGGGTGTGATTTCCGGCACGCCGACAACGCTGGGCACATACACATTTACCGCAAAGCTGACTGACTCCAGCACCGTTCCATACACGGTCAAAGTTCCTGAGACGATCACCATCTCCCCGACAAACCTGACCCTGACAACGACCAACCTTCCGAATGGCACGGTGAACGTGCCCTATACCGGGACGATCATAGCCACCGGCGGAGTACCGCCCTACATGTGCGCAATCACCGGCGGCACGCTGCCAACGGGTTTGACGCTGAACGGTTGCACAGTGAGTGGCATACCGACAGGGCCCGGTTCTTCAACGGTAATCGTGAAGGTGACAGACACTGCAAATCCTGTGGACACGACGTCAGGACCTGAAACGATCACCATCTCTCCATCCGCATTAATACTGACGGCAACCACGCTGCCCAACGGCACGGTGAATGTGCCCTACACGTCACTCATTGGAGTAAGCGGCGGCGTATCACCCTACTCGTGCGCCATCACCAGCGGCACACTGCCAACGGGCTTGAAGCTGACCGGTTGCACGGTAAGCGGTACTCCAACAACGGCTGGGACATCGACCGTAACAGTCAAGGCAACGGACACGGCGAATCCTGTAGACACGACGACCGGACCTGAAACGATCGTCATCTCCCCATCCGCGCTAACGCTGACGGCAACTACGCTGCCCAACGGCACAGTGAATGTACCCTACACGTCACTCATTGGAGTAAGCGGCGGCGTCTCACCCTACTCGTGCGCCATCACCAGCGGCACACTGCCTGCCGGACTTTCGCTTAGCGGTTGCACAGTAAGCGGTACTCCAACGACAGCCGGCACATCGACGGTAACAGTGAAGACGACTGATTCAGCGAATCCTGTAGACACGACGACCGGACCTGAGACGATCACCATCTCCCCATCCGCATTAACACTGACGGCAACCACGCTGCCCAATGGCACAGTGAGTGTTCCCTACACGTCACTCATCGGAGTGAGCGGCGGCGTCTCGCCTTACATGTGCGCCATCACCAGCGGCACACTGCCTGCCGGACTTTCGCTCAGCGGCTGCACGGTGAGCGGCACTCCAACGACAGCCGGCACATCGACCGTAACGGTGAGGGCGACAGACTCGGCAAGTCCTGCGGATACGGTGGCAGGACCAGAGACCATCATCATCGCTCCTGCTCCCATGCTGACCATCTCAACGCTTCCGAACGGCACAGTCCAGGTGCCATACAGTTCTGCGATCACAGCCAGCGGTGGAACCTCGCCCTACTCGTGCTCGATCTCGAGTGGCACACTCCCCGCAGGGCTGACTCTGGCAGGTTGCACGGTAAGCGGTACGCCGACGACTGCTGGCGCTTCCAATGTAAGCGTGAAGGTGACGGACTCCGCCAGTCCTGCAAAAGCAACAACCAAGGCGGAGACGATCGTCATCGCTCCAGCGCCTCTTACCTTGACATCCACAACGCTTCCGAACGGCACAGTGAGCGTGCCTTACTCGGCGACAATCGGCACGAGTGGCGGCGTCGGGCCTTACATATGCACAATCACGAGCGGCACACTGCCCGCAGGCTTGACTCTGGGCGCGGGTTGCGTAGTGAGTGGCACGCCGACCACGGCTGGTACATCGGCCGTAACGGTAAGGGTGACAGATTCGGCAACGCCCGCTAACACGGTTGCTGGGCCGGAGACGATCATCATCGCTCCAGCACCTCTGACACTCACTTCAACCAAGCTTCCGAACGGCACAGTGAGCGTTCCTTACTCGGCGACAATCGGCACGAGTGGCGGCGTCGGGCCTTACATATGCGCAATCACGAGCGGCACATTACCCGCAGGCTTGACGCTTGGCGCGGGTTGCGTGGTGAGCGGCACTCCGACCACCCCAGGCACATCGAACGTAACGGTGAGGGTGACAGATTCGGCAACGCCCGCTAACACAGTGGTTGGGCCGGAGGCGATCATCATCGCTCCAGCGCCTCTGATTCTCACTTCGAGCACTCTTCCGAATGGCACAGTGAATGTACCCTACTTGTCACTCATTGGAGTAAGTGGCGGAGTCGGGCCATACTCCTGCACGGTCACAAGCGGTACATTGCCCGCAGGTTTGACACTGGGCGCGGGATGCGTGGTGAGCGGTACTCCGACCACTCCTGGCACATCGACCGTAACGGTGAGGGTGACGGATTCAGCAACGCCCGCTAACACGGTTGCTGGACCGGAGACGATCATCATCGCTCCAGCGCCTCTGATTCTCACTTCGAGCACGCTTCCGAACGGCACCGTGGGTGTAGCTTACTCGTCACTCATAGGGGTAAGCGGCGGAGTTTCGCCATACTCCTGCGTAATCACGAGCGGCACATTGCCCGCAGGCTTGACGCTGGGGGCGGGATGCGTGGTGAGCGGTATTCCGACCACCCCAGGCACATCGACCGTAACGGTGAGGGTGACAGATTCAGCAACGCCCGCTAACACAGTGGTTGGGCCGGAGACGATCATCATCGCTCCAGCGCCTCTGATCCTGACCGCAGCAACGCTTCCAAACGGCACCGTGGGTGTAGCTTACTCGTCACTCATAGGAGTAAGCGGCGGTGTCGGGCCATATTCCTGCACGGTCATAAGCGGTACATTGCCAACAGGCTTGACGCTGGGCGCCGGTTGCGTAGTGAGCGGCACTCCGACCACGGCTGGCACATCGGCCGTAACGGTGAGGGTGACGGATTCGGCAACGCCCGCTAACACAGTGGTTGGGCCGGAGACGATCATCATCGCTCCAGCGCCTCTGATCCTCACTTCGGGCACGCTTCCCAACGGCACAGTGAATGTGCCCTACTCATCGATCATTGGAGTGAGCGGCGGAGTTTCTCCTTACTCCTGCAGCATCGCCTCAGGCACATTACCAAATGGCCTGATCCTCAATAACTGCACGGTAACGGGAACTCCGACGATTGCCGGAACCAGCACCATCATCGTGAATGTTTCCGACTCCGCCGCTCCTGCGGATAAGACCAGCGGTCAAGAAACGATCCTCATTAACCCAGCGCCCCTGGTTCTAACGAATTCGACTCTGCCCAATGGCACAGTCGGTGTGCCATACACCACAATCATCGGCGTGAACGGCGGCGTCTCGCCTTACATGTGCGCAGTCACCAGCGGCACGCTTCCCGCGGGTCTATCACTGACCGGTTGCACGGTGAGCGGAACTCCAACCACGGCCGGGCCATCGACGGTAACAGTAAAGGTGACGGATTCGGCAAGTCCTGCGGATACGTTGTCCGGACCTGAGACGATCACCATCAACCCGGCTCCAGTGCTGGTCATCTCGACTCTGCCGAATGGCACGGTTGGGGTTGTATACAGCGCGACGATCGGAGCCTCCGGTGGAATATCACCCTACTCCTGCTCGATCACGAGTGGCACACTTCCGACGGGTCTATCACTGACCGGTTGCATCGTGAGCGGAACTCCAATCACGGCCGGGCCATCGACAGTAACCGTAAAGGTGACGGACTCGAGCAAGCCTGCGATCTCCTTTATCGGATCAGAAACCATCACAATCGAACCGGCAGCGGCACTAAGCCTGACAGCAACACTGCCAGGTGCAACTCAGAACACGCCTTACACTTACCAGTTCCAGGCCACTGGTGGCACACCGCAGTACAGCTACACCCAGCCGATGGGCGCTCTGCCTCCCGGTATCACACTCACTTCTACCGGACTGCTCAGCGGTACTCCGACCCAGGTGGGAGCCTACAGCTTCAGCGTAACGGTAACGGACAACTCTTTACCTCAGCAGACTGTGACCGTGCCACTGATTCTCCTGGTAAGTTATCCTTCGAGCCCAAATAACGGGGAGTTGAAAGGACCATACGCCTATCTGTTCCAGGGATACGACGATGTGGTGGCGGGAGTGCTGGCTTATCAGACCGCGTCTGTCGGAAGCTTTACAGCCGATGGCATGGGCGGAATAAGCGCAGGCGAGATCGACCAGAATCATCAATCATCCACGCCGGCTGGAACCACGATAAGCTCCGAACCTTTCCTGGGTACCTATGAGATCGACGCGAACAACGATAACCGTGGGCTCGTGACGATTACTACTCTGAAGCCTGATGGCACAGTCGATCAGACCATCACGTATGCCATCTCGTTGAAGGCTCCAGTCGCACCCGCAACGGCGTCTCCAGAGGGCAGCCTGATTGAATATGACGATAATCAGCTTGTCGGCACACGTGGCTCCGGGTCGCTGCTTGCACAAGTGCCTTCGGCCTTTCCGAACGGACTCGTTGGAAACTACGCTTTCGGTCTATCAGGTGACACCCCCTGCCTGATTTCATGCACGGTGGGTATCGCTACAGGCCCCGTGGCCACGGTGGGTCAGTTCACCGCGGACACTGGCAACATTACCTCGGGCATGGCCGATGCGAATATCGCCAGTGCAAACTTCAGCAGCGCACAACTGAACGGAACGTATGAACCGGCCGACACAAACGGTCGTGTACAGATGACGCTGATAAATGGCGGTATCAACGACGGCCTGTATCCAGCGGACTACGCAGTCTACATGGTCAATGCCAACGAAGCATTTGTGATGTCTACCGACAAGCACTCCGCCTATTCCCTACTGGCCGGTACTGCTCAGCAGCAAACGCAGAGCACGTTCAGTAATGCTTCGATGGACGGCCCGTTTGTCGGGTATGAGAATGCCCAGACAGACCCCGGCCTGGTCGGACAGGTACTGCAGAGTGTGCTGAACTTCTCGTCGGCTACCGTTTTCCGCGCTGTAGGAGATGGCGCCGGTAACTGCGATACAACCAACGTGGACAGCGGCGGCCTGACAGCGCTGGTCAATAGCCTGACCGGCATCGGAAATAAGGATCTGCTGTTGGAGGCCCTGTTGGGAACAACTTCAACAACAGGCGAAACAACATGCAATGGAGTAAGTAGCATTGGTCGTGGAGAGCTGCAGTACCCAACCCCGCCAAGTCTGATTTCGGCGCTGCTTGGCTTGCTCGGTCTACCGACCGGCGCACCGCCACCACGCGTCTTCTACCTCGTATCGCCTAACCAGGGATACTTTCTCGAAACGGGTTACGCGGGGCTTGGCCAATTCGAAGCGCAGACCGGCGGGCCCTTCACCCTGTCGTCCGTCAGTGGAAACTATGTTGAGGGCAGCATCCCTGCAAGCTCTCTGGCAAGTATCAACTCCACTGGCTATCTGACTGCGGATGGTGCGGGAAACATCAACTCTACATACGCGGAGAACATTGGCGTCGGCACGATCAATGTGCTTCAAATCACAACGTCTACACCCGAGACCTACAGTCTCTCTGACCCGACGCCCGACTCGACGACGACAGCGGCAGATGCAGGCCGTTACGCCCTCAGCGATGGAACAACCATTATTTACGCGATTTCGCCAAACAGGTTCGTGTTTATCGATACGAATCCGCTTACGACTTCGCCCGGAATATCCCTCGCGTATTGAGCAACGTAACTGCTGTTCCAACACGGGACCATCTTGGCCCATAGGAGAATGTAAACGCGATGCGCTTTCTGAATATGGCAATCGTAGTAGCAATTTTCGGAGCTTCTGCTGCCCTCGCGCAGCAGAAGGCTTCGGATCCTTCCCTTATCACTCCACGCTTCGACCTCGGAATTGGATACAACTACACCGGAGCGAATGCACCGCCGGGAGGGTGCCCATGTTTCAGCATGCAGGGCGCCTTTATCTCCGGCAATGTTCAGGTGAACCATTGGATCGGCTTCACCGGAAAAGTCACAGGCGGTCATGCGACTGACATCAGCGCCCTGGGGCAGAACCTTACCCTGACGACTTTCCTGGGCGGCCCGAAGGTATCTTTGCAGCGGCATCGCATTGTTCCCTTCGGAGAGTTTCTCGTTGGAGGAGCGCGAGGAACCGGCTCCTACTTCCCAACCGCTACGTCCAGTACTTCGAGCGCATCGAGTTTTGCCTTCTCTGCGGGTGGCGGCCTCGACATTAATCTCACGCGTCATCTTGCCATCCGCGCGATCGATGCGGAGTACCTGCATACGGGCTTTCCCAACGCGGTGCAGGGAACGCAAAACCAGATTGAAATTGGAACCGGCGTAGTCTTCAAATTCGGTGGGCATGAGAAGCCTCAGGAAATTGCGAAACCAAAGCCGCTGCAACCCATGTCCGAATTCAGCCTGACCTGCAGCGCGTCCCAGCCAAGAGTGGACCAGGGGCGCCCAGTGGACATCGTAGGGCGAGCCTTTACGGTGCCTGACCTGCTGGATGTTCGCTACAGTTGGACGACGACCGGTGGAGTCATCCACGGAGAGGGCCGCCTGATCACAATCGACACGGCAGGCCTGTCTCCTGGCGACTACCAGGTCTCCGGACATGCAGCTCTCGTATCCGACGCAGAGGCCGTTGCAAACTGCGTAGCCACGTTCCATATCGAGAAGGGCGTCGAACAGGCTCCTCCAGCCCAGGAAATCAACATCGCGCCACCGGCATCCGAAGCGGATGAGCAAGCCTTCCGCGAGCATGTGAAGGATGCATTCTTCAACTACGACACGTATGATCTGCGCCCAGATGCAAAAGCCTCACTCGCGGCGGATGCACAGTATCTGAATGCCCATCCGGCAATGAACATCACGATTGGCGGATATTCAGATGAGCGTGGATCGACAGAATATAACCTGGCTCTCAGTCTGAAACGTGCCACCTCGGCACGCGATGCACTGGAGGCTGCTGGTGTGTCGTCATCCCGCATGCAGGTCATCAGCTACGGCAAGGAGAAGCCGTTCTGCACGGAACAGAACGAAAGCTGCTTCCAACAGAATCGCCGTGCGCAACTCACGTTGAACAAATAGCCCGAGTATTGACGATTGATGCAGTAAAACATTCAGGGTTATTCCTATGTTGGCAGGCGACCTATAGAGTCGCCTGCCAACAACTGTTTTACAGGGCCTGTAGCTCTCCGCGAATAAATCCCATGCCAGAACCGCAGGCACGATAAACCGCAGGCACCAGGTGGCAGCGATGATCCGGCATGATCCCGGTCATCGCGTCCAGGGAATAGGAGACAGCACTCATTCGTCTGTTCAGGTATCGCCCCTGCACATGTCCAGTTTCACAATGTCGACAGGGATGTGAATTTGTTTCACGTACGTCGTCAATCCAGTGCGTGAAGCAGGCGGATATTTATTCCGTTATCCCTGGTTTGCCGGGGTGTACCGCAATGCCTCTGCCTGCGGAAGGCGGATGCCCCACTTCATCAAATCTAAAAGTGCATCCATCGGTATCGGCCGGCTGAAGAGATAGCCCTGCGCGAAATAACATCCGAGAGACATCAAGGACTCAGCATGCTCTATATCTTCGACGCCCTCTGCAATCACCCTCATACCCGCGCCGTGGGCCAGATCTATAAGCAACTGCACGATGCTGCGATTGAATGATCCCTTACGCATATCGCGCACGAACGATTGGTCTATCTTCAGCGTATCGACAGGATATCTCTGCAGATAACTGAGCGAAGAGTATCCTGTACCAAAATCATCCAAAGCTACCTTCACTCCCATCGCTCGAACCTCGCGAAAGAGAGCGCCAGCTTTCTCCGGATCTTTTAGAAACACGCTTTCTGTGATTTCGAGCTGAAGGAGCCCTGGATTTGCATCGCTACTCTGAATGTGAGCCATCAACTTGGATATAAAGGCCGGATCATCCAGCTGTCTGCTGGATACGTTCAAGCTCAACAGCAGATCCTTTTTGAACGCCTGCCGCATGACTCGGATATCCTGGCATGCCTGTCGCAGAGTCCACGCACCCATCGGCACAATGTATCCCGTCTCCTCAGCAAGCTGGATAAACGAACCGGGAAACAATAAACCTCGTTTGGGATGGTTCCATCGTATGAGGGATTCCACTCCGTTGATCGACATGTCCCGCATGTCAATCAATGGCTGGTGATAGAGCACAAACTCATTATTATCAATCGCAGATCGAAGCTGCAGCGTCGTTTGAATTACAGACAACGCCTCATCATGCATCGCGCTGTCATACACCACGTAGCGGTTTCCGCCGCTTCGTTTTGCACGATGCATGGCAGTATCCGCGTCGCGCAATACATCTTCCCCCTCTGCATATCGCGCTTCGATTTTGCATATTCCGATACTCGCAGTCAGAGGTAGATAAGTGAAATCGAGCGGCAGCGGTTCCTCTATGGACCCCAATATTCTCTCCGCAATATGCTTTGCCTGATCAATGCCATGCAGCCTCTCGAAAAGAATGCAGAACTCATCTCCTCCGATGCGTGCCACGATATCCTCAGCGCGGGTAAATTTTTGGAGGCGGCGTGCTATTTCCTGCAAAAGCAGATCGCCATCGCGGTGCCCAAGCATTTCGTTTACTGCCTTAAATTGATCCAGATCGAGATAAATCAAAAACGTTTCAACCTTGAACCTGCCCTGGGGTGACTTCAGGGCCTTCTCGATGGACTCCAGCAGGTAAGTACGGTTGCCAAGGCCGGTGAGGTTGTCATGGAAGGCAAGGTGGCGCACCTGGGCTTCCATCCGCTTGCGTTCCTGAATCTCTTCTCTCAATGTTTCATTCTGCAGCCTGGTGACATGCCGCTCATTCAGTACCGAGGTGAGGCGATCGCGATCCTCGTCCAGCCTGGATTGAAGTCTGTATAAGGTAATTCGACGCTGCAATAAGATGGCCATCGCTACAGACAATGCGGCGAACGCTACGGTGAACATAAGCCACCAAACAGAGAATGCCGAAAAATGAAGCTGCGGCACGAGATGCGGTTGCGCGACGCCAGGCAGTATCGGGAAGATTCCGCAGGCAAAGACTCGTCCTGTTGCCATTGCTGAGACTTTGCGTGGAATCCCCTCCAGCACACACCGCGACATCATTCTTCTCATACAACCGCTCCCATTGCTCGTGGTAGCCCCTAGCAAAGGCCAAAACTTGAATTGACTAGTCTCTCTGAATAACTAAGTTGGCCCTCGACTTATCAGGTGGTAATACGAATGGTAATCGTAATTTACCCAAGAATCAGAGGGTTTTCCGAGGTTATAAATCACGTGATATCACCACTGATATCAAACCGTTGCCAAATGTTTTCAGGGTACTTACTCTTCAAAACTTTTGTGCTCTAATGAGAATCATTCACAGCCACTTTAGTAACTCACTAGCGTACTGACAAGCAAGACGGGGGGACTCGGGTCTGCTAGTTCGGTTAACAATGTGACATCGAAAAACCCAAGAACGCATAACCATCAAGGAGATTGACATGAACAACCTGAAAGTTGCATTGAAAAGACTGATGGCGGATGAATCAGGCCAGGACCTGATTGAATATGCCCTCATTGCGGCCCTGGTTGGGCTGGCTTCCGTAACGGCTCTCAGCGGTTTGGCTACCGCAATTACAACCGAGTTCGGAACCATTTCGACAGCCATCACCGGCGCCAAGGCCTAGACGTAACCGTGAGCCGGAGCGGACCTCACCTCCGTTCCGGCTTAGCCCAAATCTGTTTCGAGTAACAGGAAAACGCAGAGTTAAAAGTAAGCCCTGGCTGAGTAGGTTATGTCCTATCTCAATCATGCGCAAAGTCGTCTTATAACTCTGATGCACGACATTGCTTTCGGCGACATATCAACCGGCCCTGAGGATTCAACCGTGCATATCGGCAATCAGTTCGTCTATTGCGCCGCAGGTTTTATATGTGCAGTGATCGCTGCCATCTATGACCTGGCAGTTCGCAGGATACCCAACTATCTAACGGGGGCCGGGCTGGTTGTAGGTTTGATCATCCACTTCAGTCTCGATGGGTGGAGGGGAGCGCTTACATCGGGTTCAGCTGCACTGATTGCAGGGGTGATCTTTTTCATATTCTTCATGGCAGGTGGAATGGGCGGAGGCGATGTAAAGCTCATGGCCGCGGTTGCCTGTCTCAGCGGGCTGCAGAATCTCGCATACCTCTTGATCCTCACCTCCCTTGCAGGCGGAGTCATGGCAGTCCTGATGGCGCTCATGCATGGATCGTTAAAACACACGATAGGCAATGTGTTTTCGTTAGCGAATCATCACCTGCACAAAGGTCTGGCGCCTCATCCCAATCTGAACGTCGATAACAACTCGACGTTACGGCTCCCATATGGAGTTGCCATTGCTGTAGGCAGCTTCCTGACGTTTTACCTACAGAGAGTTCAGAACTGACAATATGACTACACGCCGTCTGATGGTTGCTCTGATTATTGCAGTCGTAGTGTCTGGATTCTTCACGCTGTGGTTCGGCAAAAGAATAGCCAGTACGCATACGAATGGACCAGCCCGCCTGTCGTATATGGCCACTGCGCATGAAGTAGAAGCAGGACAAACTCTTCGCGCCGAAGACCTGAAACCAATTGACTGGCCAAGCGCTATTCCCCTGGTCGGCACCTTTACCAAACCTCAGGATGTGGTGGGCCGCACCGTGCTCTACCCACTGGCTTCCGGCGAGCCCATTCTGGATAAGCAGCTCGCAGCACCGGGCTCAGGCGCTGGCCTGTCGAGAAAAGTTCCCGACGGCATGCGCGCTCTTTCGCTCAAGTCAGATCAGGTCGTCGGTGTCGCAGGCTTCCTGTTTCCGGGAACGCATGTCGACGTCCTCGTAACTTATGTAGTGCCAGCTTCAAATTCGCCGATAACTTCCACAGTGTTGCAGAATGCGGAAATATTGGCGGCCGGTCTCAAGATGGAGCCCGATCCGAAGGGGCAACCCGCGCCTGTCGACGTTGTGACTCTTCTCGTATCTCCCGAAGATGCGCAGAGAGTCGTTCTCGCCAGTACGCAGGGTCGCGTGCACTTCGTGCTGAGAAATGGCCGAGACAATGAACAGGTGAAAGAGCAGCCGGTGCAAATGTCCGCACTAGGTCAGGTCGCGGATGCCAGGTCTCCTGTAAAAGCAAAGCCCGTTAAAAAATCCAGCGAAGCGCAAGCTCCCGCCAAATACAGTGTGCAGGTCTTAAACGGAGATAAATCGACGATGGAGAGTTTCTAATGATCATCAGACCTCGCACAAGCGTTTGTATTTTCATTCGGCTCTCATCGGTTCTCGCGTTAACCATCGCACTGTCCGCAGCCTCTGGGCAAAGCGTTGCAAGTAAGCAGGTAACTCCAGCCATAGCAGAAGTTGTTAGCGATGTCTCTAACTTCTCCAGCGTCGCTCCCTCTGAAAAACCACTTCACGTCGTCGTCGGCAGATCTGTGTTTATCTACACAAAACATAGACTCACGCGTGTGTACGTTACGAACCCAGCTATCCTCTCAGCGTATGTGGCCAGTCCAAATCAACTGTTGGTAACATCGAAAACCGCCGGACTCAGCTCACTGGTCGTATGGGATGAGACCGGAGAATCGCAGCCATATCTTGTTTCATCCGATCTGGATCTCGACAAGCTTCGCTCCTCGATCAGCGAGTCCATGCATGGCGAAGATATTCACGTGGAAGGCGACGGAAATCGAATCATCTTATCTGGAGTGGCCAGTGGAAGCGGAGTTTCAGACGCGGCCATAAAGTTGGCTGGTCTATATTCCAAAGATATTTCCGATGCCATGGTCATCAATTCAGCCCATGTCCCGCAGGTAAAGCTAAAAGTGCGCATTGTCGAAGTCGACCGTGCCAAGCTCACCCAGTTTGGGTTTAACTTTTTCAGCGCCGGCGGCAATAACCTAGCTCAGACTACGACGACGCAATTTCCATCGACGCTGACTGCCTCAACATCGGGGACAGGAAGCAGCACATCAAGTAACTCATCGAGCGTAGGGAACAAGACAGTATCAATTTCCAACCCGCTAAACTTCCTGCTCTATAACTCATCCCTCAACGTCGGCGCGATGCTGCAGGATCTACAGAATATGTCCATTCTGCAAATCCTCGCCGAGCCGACACTGACGACACTTAGCGGTAAAGAAGCAAGTTTTCTTTCAGGTGGTGAGTTTCCGTTCCCTGTCGTTCAGGGTATTGCGGGTGGTCTTACCTCAATCAGTATTCAATTTCGTCCGTACGGAGTTAAGCTCGATTTCACTCCTGAGGTTAACGTGGATGGAACGATCCAGCTAAAGATAGCGCCTGAAGTTAGCGCTCTCGATTACACCAATGCCGTCACGATCGATGGATACCAAATTCCAGCGATCTCTACGCGCAGGGCTGACACCGAGGTCGTACTCAAAAGCGGGCAGAGTTTTGCAATCTCCGGTCTCCTGGATAGAAGAACAACAGATGCCTATGGCCGGACTCCCGGCTTCTCGAGCATTCCTATTCTCGGTCAGCTATTCAAATCTAAATCACTCAATCATTCAACAACAGAACTGATCGTGATCGTCACTCCGGAAGTTGTCAATCCTATGGAAGAGGGCGGTCCAATCAAGGAGCCAGTGCTCCCTGTACCGACAATGGATCCAACAGCTTTTGACACTGGACTTCCAAAAACCAAGAAAGACAACTAGGCACCATCTTTCAGATGAGGAAAGGATCAGTATTGTCATTCCCAAGTAACAAACTCGAAAGTCCTGAGCCAGTGCTGATCTCGGTCTGCGCGGACCAAAAGACCATCGACCAGCTTGAAGCAACGATGGTAAAGAGATTCTGGAAGAATGGATTGTCCATTTTTGATTCCTACATCTTCTCTGCCAAGCGGCCTTACTTCAGTCCACTGATCAAGTCTGCGGATGCATGCATCGCCTTTGTGGATTTCGATAAGTCAGAAGAGCTTGCTGTCGAAGCCACACAGTATCTCACGCAGATATTTGCAGGCAGAATCACCATCATCGCAATTGCCAAAAGTGACAGCCCCGACAAGATACTTGTCGCAATGAGAGCAGGCTGCACAGATTTTCTCACCACGCCACTGCAGGAGATCGATCTTACAACTATCTTCGATCGTCTGGAGCGGCAATGGCTTTCCACCCGCTGGTTCCCGCCTCAGACCGGTTCTGTGCTTTCTTTCTTTG
Source organism: Acidicapsa ligni (assembly GCF_025685655.1). Lineage (NCBI taxonomy): Bacteria > Pseudomonadati > Acidobacteriota > Terriglobia > Terriglobales > Acidobacteriaceae > Acidicapsa > Acidicapsa ligni. The sequence continues at coordinate 721,363 of NZ_JAGSYG010000001.1, forward strand.
GTGTTAAAGGCGGAGCAGGATCCACCACCCTAGCTGTACACGTGGCCGCCTATCTGGCCAAGTACCATAACAAGAAAACCCTGTTGATTGACCATCACCCTGAGCTTGGCCACGTGTGCGTTTATCTCGGCATGGATGGAACCAGGTATCAGTTTCAGGAATTAATCCGAAACGTAAATCGCCTTGATAGCGAGCTCCTGCATGGCTTCGTAATCAAGCACGCAAGCGGATTAGATGTGTTGTCTTCTCCCGATACATCTGTTGGGAAAAACTATCTGGACGAAGAAGCTGTAGCAAAGACATTGGATTTTCTTCGAAGCGAATATGACTACATCATCATTGACTGCAATATAGATTGCGAAGAGCACAATCTCCCTGTCATCTCCGCCTCGCAGCATATCTACATGGTGTCGACGCAAGAGGTCGGTTCTATCCGAAACCTATCGCGTTACATCGATCGATTCTCCCTGCTGGATGCGCCGCTTGAGAAGCTCCAAATCGTTCTCAATCACATTTCTTCATCTGACGCCATTCAGGTCGATCAGATTGAAAAGGCAATGAAATTGCCCATCGCAATACGCATTCCCAACAGCATTGAGTTTGTTCGAGCCGCCAATCTCGGCGAACCTCTCTTCGTCGATGGAAAGTCTTCCCTTACTGGCAAGCTGGTCAAATGGGTTGAGGCCATCGCAGGTTCGCCACCACCACTGGAAGCAGCCTCAGTCAAAAAAAGCAAGACGCTCATGTCCATGTGGAAGTAATTGTGTGTCGCTGCATTTGAGATGGCAGAGAAGAGGGTTAGTAACATGAAGACGAATAGCATCGAAGCCGTAACAGAAAAACCCCAGTCTCCAGTAGGCCGCTCTGTGCGAGGCGTACCGGAGGCGCTTCAGCAGCAGATTAAATCAGCAGTACACAAAGAACTCATCAAACGTCTTGATCTCGACAAGCTGAGCGAGTTCAATCAAACACGCGCAGGACAGCAGCAATTGTTTACGCTGATTCAACGCCTGCTCACCGAACATGGCGTTCCTCTGAGCAGCGCAGAACGCGACAAACTTGCACAGGAAGTAGTAGACGAAGTGTTCGGACTGGGGCCTATCGAGCCACTCCTGCACGATCCCACTGTCAGCGACATCCTGGTGAATACGCATAACTCAATTTATGTCGAGCGGCGTGGGCTTCTCGAAAAGACCAATATTGTTTTCAAAGACAATCGACATCTGATGCACATCATCGACAAGATTGTTTCGGCGGTAGGCCGCAGGGTCGATGAATCCTCACCGATGGTGGATGCGCGCCTGGCGGATGGTTCGCGCGTGAACGTAATCATTCCACCACTTGCTATCGATGGTCCTGTTCTTTCAATACGGCGTTTCGGTAACTCGCCACTAACTGCCGACGACCTTCTTCGTTCACATACGCTGACGATACCCATGCTTGATCTGTTGCAGGGGGCAGTCGAAGCTCGTGTCAGCATTGTCATCTCCGGTGGCACAGGCTCAGGAAAGACCACGCTCCTCAACGTACTGTCGTCATTTATTTCAGCCTCCGAACGCATCGTCACCATTGAAGATTCCGCTGAGTTGTTGATGCGGCAGGAGCATGTTGTCCGGTTGGAGACGCGCCCGCCGAACGTCGAAGGACACGGCGCCGTACGTCAGCGAGAGCTGATGATCAATGCTCTTAGAATGCGGCCTGATCGCATTGTGCTCGGTGAGGTACGTGGTGAAGAAGCGCTCGACATGCTTCAAGCGATGAATACAGGCCACGACGGATCACTCACAACCATCCACTCCAACTCCCCGCGCGATGCGCTATCGCGTATGGAAACAATGTCGATGATGGGCGACATTCGACTGCCCGAACGTGCGATCAAGGCCCAGATCGCCTCTGCTATTCAACTGATTGTGCAGATCGCGCGCATGAGTGACGGTAGCCGCCGCATAACTCACATCACCGAGCTGACCGGTGCGTTCAACGAAACCATCAGCATGAACGATCTCTTCCTGTTCGAGAAAAAAGGACTAACTCCGGCCGGAAAAATCAAAGGCCGCTTTTACTCGACAGGCATTATTCCGCGATTCCACGAGAAGCTCATCGCCGCAGGTTTCTCTTTGCCGCAGGGCCTCATCAACCACTCGGTAGAAGTGTAGGGAGAGAGTATCTATGCTTCTGATCGGTGTAGTTTTCACCTTTGGCTTGATCGTCATCTTCGCCATCGTCGCTCTAATGACGCGACCGACGGCCCAGCAGAACGCCGCCGATCGTCGACTGACAGAGATCCTCGGATCGAATTCCGCCTTTGACAAAACTGCTTCTCGAACAAGTTCAGGCCTCCTTGTTGCGGAGCAAAAAGACACTGGAAAATTCGCCCTTGTCGTTTTGAAGACAAGAATAGGGCGCTACCTTGAGAAGCTGATCCTCCAGAGCCAGGTACAAATTTCTGTCCCGAGAATTCTGCAGGCTACTGCAGCGCTTGTTATCTGTGTCGGTACAGCCGTCTGGTTTCTTACTGCAATGCTTTTCGTTGCGATTGTGGCGGCTCTTCTCGCAGGCTATATACCGATAGCCTATTTACGCTTTCAGAAAGAGAAGCGCCTTACCGCCTTCAGCCAGGCTCTTCCCGACTGTATCGAGACTTGTGCACGCTCACTCCGGGCCGGGCACTCCGTCGTGGCATCCCTGGATATCGTTGCGGGTCAAGCTCAGGAACCAGCTAAAACGGAGTTCGCTGAAGTCTTCAAAAAGCAGAATTACGGACTCCCGTTACGCGACGCTCTACTGCAGATGCTTGACCGCGTTCCATCCGCGGATCTCCATGTCATGGTCACCGCATTTCTCGTGCAAAGAGATACCGGTGGCAACCTCGTAGATATACTCGATCGCCTTGTTTCTGTCATCCGGGATCGTCTTCGTATTCAACGCGAGGTCAGGATACAGACAGCGCAAGGGCGCATGACCGGGTGGATACTCTGTCTTCTTCCCGTCTTCCTGCTGATAGTAATCAACTTCTTGAATCCCGGATATTCAACAATACTTTTCCACGAACCAGCCGGCAGAAAAATGCTCTATGTCGGAATAGCTCTTCTGCTCTGTGGGGGATGGATCATTCGTCACATCATCAACGGGATTGAGGTCTAGCATCCTATGCTTCAAATTTTATTTATCGCCGCACTAGGAATAACCGCTTTCTGTGTCGCCGGGCTCGTGGTCATTCCCGTCCTGTTGCGGCCCGGCAAAGAAGCACAACGCGCAATGGAGATCGTGAAAAGCGATCGCCCAGACAGTCGCGTTATCAGTGCCAAAGAGCGCTTTGAAGATGGATTGCTCAACATCGCGCACGATGTACGCACTCGTCTTGGTCTTACCATAAGTGCCAAATCCATTGAACGTCTCGCAGCCGCAGGTTATCGCAACGCATCTGCTCCGGATTTCTTCTTTGCCGCACAGTGCCTCACGCCTCTTGCAGCCTTGTTTGGCGGCAGCTTCATGCCGCATGACACCCTCTTCTGGGTATTCATCTTTGGAGCCCTGGGTTATCTGGCGCCGGGTATCTGGCTATCGGAGAAAGCAAAGCGCAGGCGCGAGAGAATACGCCGCAGTCTTCCCGACACTATCGATCTGCTCGTGATCTGCGTCGATGCAGGGCTCGGGCTGGATCAGGCGTTGCTCCGCACTACGGAAGAGATCGTTCGCAATCATCCCGACCTTCAGGAAGAGTTGACCCGCGTGCATCTTGAGCAGCGCGCCGGGCGTCCACGATTGGAGACATGGCAGAACCTGTCCGACCGCGCCAAGGTTCCCGAACTCTCCGCCTTCGTCAGCATGCTCACCCAGGCAGACAGGTTCGGAACACCAATCGCCAAGACCCTGAGCACTTTCGCCGACGACATCCGCATGAAGCGTCGTCAGCGCATAGAAGAGATAGCGGCCAAGACAAAAGTCAAGATCATCTTTCCGCTTGTCTTCTTCATCTTTCCCTGCTTGTTTATCGTTTTGCTCGGCCCCGCGTATCTCACAATCTTGGGCGGACTCAAGGGTCTCGCCAAATAACCACAAGCACTGGCGACGCAAACAAATCGTCATAGCTACCAATCTGAATCAGGAGAAAACAAATCATGGATACGACACTTATCATTCGCCTCGCCGCAGGAGTTCTCGCTGTCATGGTTCTGGGCATCATCATCTATCGCAGAAGCCGTAAAGCGGCATAGCGGAAACTGGTCGAAATATGCGCACCGTACAGGTATGGAACACCACAACCGGCGGCATGCTTGCGGCCTCAGTAAAAATTGCTGAGACCACATGGAGCCGCATGCGTGGGCTACTCGGCAGAAACAGTCTCGGCAATGGAGAGGGCCTATGGATCTGGCCATCCTCCGGCGTCCACACCATAGGCATGTCTTTCGCCATCGATGTCATCGGCCTCGATCGCAACAAGCAAGTGATCAAGTTATGGAGTCACCTCGTCCCCGGCCGCATAACTTCCGTAAGTTGGAAGCTACGCAGCGTAATCGAACTCCCCGCAGGCATCATCGCGGAAAGCGGCATCAAGATTGGCGATGCCCTTCACATGGATCAGGCTCCTCATGATTAACAGCAATGACTCGCGCCATAAAAAGATGAATATCCTTCGCCGCCTCTCCGACGAACGAGGGCAGACTCTGGTCGTTGGCGCTCTATGTATGACTGTGATCCTCTGCTCTATCGGCTTTGCCATCGACATCGGGCATGTCCGCTATGTAAAGCGCACCCTGCAAACTGCCGCCGATGCAGCAGCAATAGCTGCCGCCGCAGAGATTCGTGTCTGTGGCACCACTCCAGACTGCGGAGCGATGACGACAGCCGCAGAAAAGGCTCTGGGCGAGAACAACTACACAGTGACTACGGTCGCTCTCAACAACTGCTCACCTGCCCCCGGTTCCGCTCTTACATTAACCATCAACAGTCCCGCCTGTTCCGTTTCGACCGATCCCAACAAAGGGCTTAAAAACTACGCGGAAGCGATCGTCTCCGATCCTGTGCCGACGTATTTCGCGAAGATATTCGGCGTGAGTACCATTCCTGTAACAGCGCGCGCCGAGGCAGGTCGCGGACTCGGTGGCCCCTGCATCTACGCATTGGATCCAACTGCACCTGGGGCGATTACTCTCGCCGTTGGTCTGGGCTTTCGCTCTAACTGCGGCATCGTAGATGAATCCAACAGCAATGCGGCAGCCACATGCCTTCTGACGCTAGGCACAGTATCGATACCTCAGTTTTACGTAGTCGGTCATACAGGCTCTGGGCTCCTGGATGGGTTGCTGTGCGGTGTAGCGCCGCCCGCGAGAGTAGGTATGCCCGTACCTAGTCCAGCCGATCCATTGGCATATTTACCCTCACCCACCCCGCCAACTCCAGGCCAGGGCTGCGGAAGTGGCGCTCCAAACTTTCTCGGTGGTGGTGGTACCTGGAACGGTTCATCGAGCCCCATTACGATCCTCATCGGCGGTCTCGGTACATCGCCATTTGTCTTTAATCCTGGAATATATTGCGGTGCAATTACAGAGGCCCTTGGTCTTGGAGCGACACTTCATTTTTATCCGGGGACGTATGAAGGTGGAATCAACATCGTCGCTGGAGTCGGCACAACCGTGATATTTGAGCCGGGTACTTACATCCTCGAACAGGGGCCAGGTCCCTTGGGAGCATCCGGCGGTCTGAATATTACGATCTCTGCATTGTCATCGATCACAGGAAATGGCGTTACTTTTTATAACGCAGGCAATGTAACCAATCCCGGTAACTCAATCGGAAGCATCAGTATCACCGCGCCTGCGACTTTGGGGTTATCCAGCTTTAATCTATCGGCGCCTGCCAGCGGAGAATATGGTGGAATACTTTTCTTTCAGGGGCATGGTGTTAACGCCACAGGTACAGTGGTAGCCAGCCTGTTACAAGGCAGCAGCATGAACGGGGCCTTTTACCTGCCCAATGCGCAATTTACGTATGCTGTAGGCGCGATTGCGAATAACTACAACATTATTGTGGCAGACACAATAAACTTCGGCGTAGCCCAGGTACTAACAACCGTCGGCAATAACTATGCCACACTCCAAAGTGGATCGCCTTTAAATGGGAACGACGTAACCCTTGTTCAATGAAAGGTGTAATCGTTGAGGAGTTATCCAATGAGTTATATGTGTGGCTCGCTCTCAAAGCTACTCCGCAGGCGAGATGGCTCAAGCCTCATTGAAACAGCATTTCTAATGCCGATGTTACTTCTGATTCTTGCAGGGGCGGTGGACTTTGGCCGAGCCTATTATCTGTCCAACGAGATATCCTCAGCCGCTCATGCTGGCGCCGTTTACGGAACAGTCTATCTCCCCGATGACGCAGGAGTGCAAACCGCCGCACAACTCGACGCACCCGATATCGCTGGATTAACAGTGACAGCCACGCATGGATGCGAGTGCTTCGACGGAAGCTCCGTTATAGTGAACTGCGCCACCCCGCCCTCGGTTTCGACCTGTAGCGGCAATAACTATGTCAACTATGTGCAGGTAACAACATCGACAACCTACACGCCACTTTTCCCCTATCCCGGAATACCCAGCTCCTTTACTCTCCAGGGGAACGCATATCTACGATCAGGAGGCGATTAGTGAAATATCCAGCCTCAAGTATTCAACAGAAATCCACATGGGATCACAAATCCCACGCCCGATCCATCCGAAAAGATGAAAGAGGCAGCAGTCTTCTCGAATTCACCCTTACCATCAGCATCGTACTCGTGACTGTCTTCAGCATCATGGGCTTTTCTCTTCTGCTTTACGCCGATCATTTTGTGGCCAGCGCTGCAAACGATGCCGTTCGATACGCCATCGTGCGCGGCTCCACCTGGGACGCAGCGAGCATCGCCACCGGAGGAAAAGCAGTCCCATGCGCGACTCCCACCACGGCGAGTTGCACCGCTACAGTCGCCAACATACAGAGTTTCGTAGTCAGCATTATTCCTCCAGGTATCACTGCGGGCAATGTAATTGCGACGCCTGCCTGGACTGGAGCGAGTCCCACGGGAGCAGCCTGCGACACGTTTAACTCCGGCAGCAGCACAGATGGCAGCAACAATCCAGGCTGCACCGTAACGGTGACAGTGAATTATTCCTTTAGTTCTATTTTCGTGTTTCTCCCGCTCATACCGAAAACATTTAGCCTGTCCTACAAAGCCTCAGCCGCCATCGTGATGTAAACCAGTCTTACTGGATAAATCACGATGACGCATATAAGTGCATCCATAATATCTCCTGAATAGTTACGATAAAACCGCATATCTAATCATCTAAACTAGAAGCTGGAGACACATAATCTATAAGTGTTTTCAGGAGAGAATCACAATGGATCGGAGAGATTTTCTCAAGACAGGAAGCCTCTGTCTCGCTGGCACAGCACTTCCCCATGTAGCAATCGCAGACACGTCCCATTCAAGCCGTTTCGCATCGTCGGGACGAGTCATACTTCCTATCAATCATGATTGGCTCTTTACCAATTCCGTTCCTCCCCATGGTGAGCTGGAAGGCTATTCCGAGTCAGGAATGGAGCATGTCACTCTCCCTCACTCCAACGTAAAATTTTCATGGCATAACTTCGACGAGAAGAGCTTTCAGACCGTCTCACTCTATCGGCATCACTTCCGCCTTCCTGAATCTGCGCGCGAATCCCGCGTCTTTCTTGATTTTGAAGGAGCCATGGCATCTTCACGCGTATGGCTGAACGGCGTAGCGATTGGCGAATACCAAGGTGGCTATACACCGTTCTCCTTTGAGATAACGCAGGCAGTACGCAGAGATGCAGACAACGTCATAGCTCTCGAACTCGACAGCCGTGAAACGCCGGAGATTCCGCCCTTTGGCTATGAAATCGACTACCTCACCTTCGGGGGCATCTATCGCGAAGTCTCGCTGCGTATAGTAGGTACGACCTACATCGATAACATCTTCGCTCGTCCTGCCGATGTTCTCTCCTCTCACCCATATCTCGATGTCGATGTATTTCTCGATTCTGCAGCGCAGCAATCGCATAAGTTGGCAGTTGAAATAACGTTGCTCGAAGGCGAGCGTACGATCCGCACTCTTGTCCAGGATCTACAGACTGAGCGAGGAAAATCAAAACATACAGTCAAGCTGGACAACTTGACCGGCATTCATTTGTGGACACTGGAGCAACCGCAACTCTACGAAGTACGTGTTCGCCTGTTGCAAGGCTCTGCCCTGATCGATCAGGATTCGCAGAGAGTAGGCTTTCGCACCGCGACCTTCACCGATCATGGATTTGAACTCAATGGAAAACCACTGAAGTTACGCGGCTTGAATCGTCATCAGGCTTTTCCGTATGTGGGTAACGCAATGCCGAGACGTGTGCAGCGCCGCGATGCACAGATCCTCAAACACGAACTCAAATGCAATATCGTTCGCACCTCGCATTACCCGCCATCGCGTCATTTTATGGATGCCTGTGATGAGTTAGGTTTGCTGGTTCTGGAAGAGATTCCCGGCTGGCAACATGTAGGAGAGAATGCGTGGCAGGACTTAGCCGTAGACAATGTCCGCCGCATGATCGAGCGTGATTGGAACAGGCCATCCGTGATTCTGTGGAGCATCCGCATCAACGAGTCACGCGACTTCCACGATTTCTACGTTCGCACAAATGCATTGGCAAGAAGTCTCGATCCAACGCGACAAACGTGCGGAGTACGCTATTTTCAGGAGTCTGAATTTCTCGAAGATGTGTTCTGCATGAACGACTTTAGCTTTCCACTCAAAGCTCCCAATCACTCGCGCTATCTGAATACAGAGTTCGTGGGCGCGGAATGGTCCGTTCGTTCGTGGGACAACAACGATGTGCATAAGGAACATATCGTCCGCTACGCAAAGATCTACGACCAGTTACAAACAGACGCGCGCTACTCTGGCGGACTAGGCTGGTGTGCCTTTGATTATCCGACTCACAGGGACTTCGGTTCAGGCGATCACATCTGCTATCACGGAGTTATGGATATCTTCCGCGTGCCTAAGCCTGCGGCCGGTTTCTATAAGTCGCAATGCTCTCCTGCAGAAGAAGTTGTACTTGAGGCAGGCTTTCATTGGGCAATGAACGATGGTGCCGCAGGCTTCCCCGCGTCTCCGATAAACTCCAACTGCGATACGATCAAGTGCTCCATCGGACAAGATGGAAAGTGGCACGAGATCATCCAACTGCAGCCGGATCGAAAGCAGTTCCCGCATCTTGCGTATCCACCTTTCTTTCTCACGCTGCCCAATGGAAATGATGACTGGGGCGACCTGCGTCTCGATGGTTACATCCAGGGCGAGCTGAAAATAAGCAGGAGTTATTCGGGCAAGGGCATTGATCAGGATTTTCACGTGCAAGCCGATGATCTGGAGTTAGTCGCCGATGGTTCAGACGCGACGCGCGTTGTATTGCGCGCAACGGACGAATACGGAAATGTGCGAACCCTGTCGAATGCTCCAGTAACTCTGGAGATCGAAGGCCCGGCACATCTCATCGGTCCTTCACTACTAAGTCTTGTCGGCGGCGTGGCCGCGGTATGGATCCAAGTCAACGACAAGCCAGGCAACGTGAAACTAACTGCAAGGCACGCAGAACTGGGCACGCGAAGCATCGAGCTTACGGTGCAACCAGCCAGGATTTAATATGCGGAGTGATGTTGCTCTTGAATATAAAGTCCAGCGATATATTGCAATAGATGAATTAAGAACGATATATAGGAATGCATATCTTATCCTCCGATTGGCAGGAGCAATCCCGCCAATCGGAGAGTAAGAGTGATCGTTAGAAGGTGAACTTGAGAGCACCCTGCATAACACGTGGAGGAATGTTACCAATACCGGTAATCTGGCCGTAGTTAGAGGATCCAGGGCTCGAACCAGGCTGTCCGAAGCTGGGATGATTCAGCGCGTTAAATGCTTCCCAACGGAACTGCACCTTGTAACCCTCGCCAAAGTTCCAGTTCTTCAGTACCGCCAGATCCGCTGTCTGGATCGGAGCTTCCTGGAGCAGATACTTCTTGGAGTTACCCGGAGTCCCGAGAGCGTTGTTAGTAAAGGCCGCTGTGTTGAAGTATTGGTTGATCCAGTGGCTCTTGCCGCCCCTGCGAACGCCAAAGGTCTGCCCCGGAACAAGGTCAGCTCTATCCTGTCCTACATCGAAGCTGGAGTTATTGTTTCCCTCGCCGCCGCTTATGGTGAAGGGTGGACCAGACATAGCCGTATACAATCCGGAAACTTCCCAGCCACCGACCGTATTCCGCATCAGAGAAGATGAGGTCTTGAACTGCGGCAGTTCATAGACAAAGTTAGAGACCGAGACGGTTGGATAGTTCAGGCTCGATGGGCCGTGGTCGTGATCGATGTTATATGGATCGCTCACGCTCGACTCGAAGGATGGATCGCCGGATCCGCCGACATCTGTGGCGCGTGACCAGGTGAAGTTGGAATGAAACTGCAGGTGCTGCGAAAGGTGCTTATCGATGCTCACCTGTAGTGCATGATAGGTTCCGGTTCCGCCATCCTGTACCTGAATAATGGAGCCGAAATTGGTGTAGGTAGAACGGGTGCCGTTGTTAGGATCGTTCACCTTGAAGAAGTGACCGGGGTTCTGCTCAACGGTTGTGGCAATGTGATAAGAGAAGCTACCCACGTAGCCGATATGCAGTGCAAAGTTCTTACCTAACTGTTGATCGACCGAGAGGTTCCAGCTTTCCGTCAGACCAATCTTGTAGTTTGGTGCAAAGACCGCACCAAGCGAAGCAGGCAGGAATGTCGCAAACGAAACGCTGCTCGCAGGCAATTGCGACGGTGAGGCAAAGGGCGGGAAAGGACTTTTGCCGCCGGTTGACGCAAAGCCATTCCATGGGTTGTCAAAAGAGAGCGGAACCGTACCAGTGCCGTTCAGGTTGTAACTGGGAGCAAAGGGCGCTGCGTCCCAAACGTGGTTATAAAAGGCATCTTCAAGCGGAGTGGTAAACATGCCAAAGCCCGAACGAACAACAGTCGCGGGATGAGCCTGCCAGACAATCCCAATGCGGGGCTCGAAGTAACCGTATGTGGTCGGCATCAATCCATCCGTAACACCCTTATCGCCAGGGAATACCAATCCCAGCGGTGCATTCGGATAGCGCGTGCTCTGCTGGCCCGGTATAAAGGCCGCGCCGCGGCCATTCTTTACTGCGAGGGGAAAGTTAGGATCCCAGCGCAGGCCTGCAGTCAGGGTTACGTTTGGCAGCGGCTTGAACTGGTCTTGCGCATAAAAGCCCGTCATCCATCCAGACTCGCTGCCGCTTTCACCCGCGCCCTGGCCGAAGCTTGATGTATAACCCAGCAAAAAGTCAGACAGCGGAAATCCAGTGTACTGTCCGTTGAAAGTTACCGCTGGATTCTGGCTGCCACCGTATAACTCATAACCATAACGATGCATGATATCGGCGCCCGCAGTGATCGTGTGCTTGCCTATCACTTTGGTCACAGTGTCGGTGAACCACCAATAGCGGCGGCGCGTATCATTCGGACTACCGTTGAAGGCATTGAAGCCCAGACCGCCTCCATAGAGCGAGTTACCGCCAAATGCGGTGAGGCCAGAGATAAAGCAGGAGTTAGCAGGATCAGTTACGTTGATAAATTCCGAGAGACAGATAGGATTGCCGCTCGCGTCCTTCTCAACCGTGCCCGTGGTAAAGTTCAGCTCTGCCCATGAGAGCGTAGCACTATTAAGCAACGTAGGCGATACCGTCCAGGTATGACCTACTACCAGGTTGAGATAAGTACCGTTCTGTCCATTGACGCCCGCGAGGATGTTCCCCGGCGTTGTAGCGCCTGGCTGGTTGTAGTTATACAAAAAGCTACGCAGAAAGAGGCGCTGATTGGGATTGATGTCATAATCCAGGCGCGAGGTATTTTCGTCATAGGTGAGTTTTTGCGCAGGACTTAGAAAGTTGGTAAGACCGCTTGCCGCAACTTGACCTACCGGAAGCGACTTCGCGAGGGCGACAGCTCCCGGGCTGAACAGGCTCGGATCAACCTGATTTGGCTTGCCGTTGACCGTGTGGAATACACCCACCAGCGGGCCGCTCAGATCGCAGGGAGTAGGCGGATTGGTCTGTGGATTGGGGCAAGTCGTAAGCGCGCTGAAGTCTCCATTGAGCATCGCCTGCGTCGGTGTATTGGTGGTGTTCGTACCCGCCGTATAACTTGACCGGGTTCCCTGGTAATTCGTGAAGAAGAATAACTTGTCATGCAGAATAGGGCCGCCGACGTAGCCGCCAAACTGGCTTCGCTTCAGTTGGTCCACATTGCCTGAGAACCAATTAGCCGCGTTCAGATCGTTGTTGCGGAGGAACTCAAAAAGACCGCCATGAAATTTGTTCGTGCCCGACTTGGTCTGAATACTAACGACTGCACTGGGAGCGAAACCGTAGCGAGCGTCGAAGTTATTCGAGATAACACGAAACTCTTCCGTCGCATCGGCATTCGGAAACGGCGCTGCCAGCAATGCAAAGGTGTCCATGTTTGCGACGCCATCGAGCAGGTACCATGTGCTGCCCTGTCTGCCGCCTCCGGCTGATGCGCCAGACTCGGTCGGAAAAGAGTTACTGCCCGGCAGAGTCGAGGCCTGGCTGAATAACTCATTCGTTACGCCTGCAGAAAGGTTAACCAGGCTTGAAGGATCACGCCCATTCAACGGCAGATCCTTGATCTCATCTTCGCCGATAACCTGGCTTATATCTGCCGTGCTGGCATTGATAAGTTCCGCACCGGCTTCTACTGTCGCAGTTTCACTGGTATCGCCAATCTTGAGCGTGATGTCCAGGGTTGCGCTTTGTCCAATAGTAAGAGTGATTCCCGTCTGTACCACCGACGCAAAGCCCGTGGCTGAAGTGGCAACTTGATACGTTCCCGGCTGCAATGTCGGGATAGCATAAGTGCCGTGCTCATTTGTCACAACGTTGAAGACCTGGTTTGTACCTGAATTGGTAACAACAACTTTGGCTTGTGCAATTGTGGCACCTGTGGGATCAACGACTGTGCCTTGCAGTCGTGCCCCTGTGACTTGAGCCTGAGTGATACCGCCAAAACATAGCGCGATAAGTGTAACTAGAAATAGCGTACGAATCATCTGGTTCATGAGATGCTCCTTTCTGATTGTTAAAAGTTTGGCCTCGAAAAAGCTAAAGCTTGATTACGATATGGCGTCGGTACAGCAGCCATGCTGGAATCCAGCAAACCGCTGTGAAGAGGATGGAGTAGATCAGCGACCCCAGTGCTGGCGTACCGATGCCCTGGAAGAAGCGTTGATATAAAAACTGTTGAATGGACTGTTGTGCGTTCAGGTGAAAGACCGCAACTGCCGAAGACAATAACTCCGATAACACATAAACCACGATGGCGTTGGTCCCAAATATCAACCAGGGATTCATCCAGCGCCCTCGCCATTGCTTCATCTCAACCACGAAGTAACATGCTGCAAGGATCAAAATGCTCCAGCCTCCCGCGTAGAGCACGTAGGAACTGGTCCACAGTTTTTTATTGATGGGGAAGCTTTGTGACCACAACATGCCTGCAAGCAAAAGCAGGACACCACTCGCCAGCATTCCATTCAGCTTGACTGCGGCACTCCTGCTACCGGTAAGCCATCGCCCCGCGATCATGCCGAGCAGCGTTGTAGCAAAAGATGGAATATCGCTAAGCAATCCTTCCGGATCGCGTGTGCCTTCAAACAGCCGATGCGGAAAGATTTGCCGGTCGAGATACGCGGTAAGATTGATATCGCGATCAAGAAGAGGAAAGTTACTTACCGGCATTCCATACCCTGGCACAGTTACCCAGCGCAGCAGAATCCAATACGCCACGACGCAGATAACGAACAGCGTGACATAGCGCGAAACCTTCGGCGTGATAAGTTGCAGCAGGCTCGCAAGCAGATAGCAAACGGCAAACCGTTGTAACACTCCATAGATACGCAAGGTACCGAGTTGAAAATAAGGGAAGCCGTTGACCACAAGTCCCAGCAGAAAAAGAAAAATCGTACGGCGCAGAATATGGCCCAGAAGAACCGTTCTTGGAGTCTTCCGCAATGCATGTGCACCAAGCGAGAGCACCAGCGAGATACCCATGATGAATAGGAAGGTTGGAAACACCAGGTCTGTTGGAGTGAATCCATTCCATGGCGAGTGATTCATCCAGCGATAGGCCAACTCGTTCTGCCCGTTGTTATTCACCATAATCATGAAAGCGATCGTAAGTCCGCGCATAACATCGATCGATGTAAGTCGAGACGATGGTTTCATCGTGGTTGAAGCTGCTTCGACTTGGCGTGGCATAACTATCTCCTTCACTTCCCCTGGCTCACCGAACGTTGCGTTTTGCGAGTTAGGCAAAGTTATGGCACTCTTCCAGAAGTTTTTTTGCTTCACCGATCAGATTCGTAACTTGCAGCGGCTTGCTCGCGCGATACGGCGATGACAGCCACGTTTGTTGCCAGAGGTCGAGAGAAAAGGCGTGTCCCGTCTGTTGAGCCTCAAAGTAGGCAGACCATCGTGCCGCGTAATAATCCCGCGTTAGTCCCGACCATGCTCGCGATGCGTAATCGGAGAGCTCCGGCCATCCCCATGTAGTGATCAACCTGCGGGCATTTTCGTCGTAATACGCTGCCTCATCCTCCGACCGCGCCCATGAGCGAGCAGCTTGCGTCCAGGATTCAAGCCGGCGATCCGCCCGCAGGTTCATCAGTGCATCCATGCGACGCATCCACCCGATGGCACGCTCGGCACTCTGCTTTGCCTCAGCTTTCTGGGCCTGCGTTTTCTGAATCTGATTCTGCTGTTTCGCTCCGCCAGTCTCAACGGCACGTTGCAGCATTCGGTCAACCTGACCTCCCACAGCCTGCACCACCAGCTCAATGAGGTCATTGCGATAGAGCGCATTATCGGAAAGCTTGTCAGCGCAGGAGAGAAAGAGCTCGACCGCCGCTACAAATGTCGCGCCGGAGTCAACCGCCGCAGCCTCAGGGTGCGTACTTGGCTCGCCCTGCCATGCCTGCTTGGTCATCCAGATATGCGCGCTATAAGCGCTTTCCAGCAGCAGCTTCCACGCCTGCTGCATCGCCGGAGGGCACGCCCCATAGCGCGAAGTGCAGTATGCCGGAATCCACGTGGTCAGATCGATCGGCTCGCGAAGCCAGCCCGCATCGGTCATCAGCTCGTAAACAACCTCGTTGTTTTCAATCCCCTCGGGACACATGCCCCAGCCCACGAGATTACCCCGATCTTCGCTATGCAGCACCGCGGCAGGCTCACTCGCCATCAGTGCAAGGTTGCCCTTGATGTTGTTATTCCCGCCAAAGGTGTGGGCCATGCCGTTGATCCACTGCTTGCCAAAGAATGCCTTCTGCACCTTCCACTGCCCCGGCGCATATTTGCCGCGCAGCTTCGGAGTCAGATCGTTGGCATAGTCGATGATCAGCATCCGGTCGTTTGGAACACCGCGTAACAGTGCCTGCACCGAGGCGTTGTCCCAGAACTCCGAGGCGTAGACAAACAGCCATCCCTGCATCACCCAGGTTCCATTCGGGTCACCGGCTTGAATGCCCTCGTATACCGTGCGCCCAAAGCGCTCCAGGTCCTCGTAGCGATGGTCCTGGCTCACCGGAACGGCAAGTTCATTGAAGGTATCGGCCAGGTAATACTCCACTTCGCCGTATTCCGCCTTGTACTCCTCGATGAACTTCTTCCCGATCTGCCGGTACAGGGCGTTCTCGCCTGGATGCAGAATGAAAGTGCGCGTACTGCGTGGGATGGTCTTGAACTCATCCGCAAGCCACAGCAGCGTGAAGGTCTCTGCCTCAGGATGCAGCCGCTTGAAACCCTGTGGAACAAATCCTGCAAAGGCTGGAGCCACCGGCTTCATTCCCAGCTCGCGCATCCGGTCGAGTATCTTGCCCTGTAGAACGCGCTTGCCTTCAATCCAGTTCTGGGGCAGGGGACCGTCAAAATTGTTGATGTTGCCCATGCGATGCCAGGGTAGATGGCCCGGACCAGTGGAGAAATCATCGATCTCCCGCTGCGTCAGGCCCATCGACAGCCACACCCTCTGCCAGATCGCCTCCTGCCCATCCATCGCGAGAGGCATCGTGATGCCGTGGAGAGCCATCCAGTCCAGCTCGCGTTCCCACCGCTCCCAGTCCCAGAAGGCCATTGTGTAGCCGTAGGTGCAGGGGTTGAGGTACTGGACAAATTTGTAGGGGCAAACCACCCGCTGGCTGGCATAGTCAGGCAACGTCGCAGGAAGGTTCACGTTGCGGCCGCCCCAGGTGATCATGGCGTTGCAGGCACTTCTCAGGTAGCTGTAAATGCCTCGGCAGAGGGCGACTCCGCTACTCCCGGAGACCTCAACCTGGCCGCCAGTCGCCTTGATCTCGTAAACCTCATACCCGCCCTCAGAGGGAATCGAGTGCAAATGAAACTCCGAGGCACGGCTCCCGAGCTGGCGAAGCAAAACGGCTTCTGCGGAGGCAACCGCTGTCTCCGACGCACCCGCTCGTCCCCGGGCGCGCCGCAACCGAGCCGCTACTTCTTGATTGCTGTCTTGATCCGCGGAATTGGGATTGCCAGTAATGGGAGCGTCCGAAACAGCGCTCAGAGTAGAGCCAGACGAATCGATGGCAGCCAATGCTGTGCCAACGCTAATACATGACGTGCCGAGAAATTTGCGCCTGGTCCACATGGTCGAGAGAGCCCTTTTTGATCCCCGAAGTATGGCCTCCTGGCGCAACTTCGCGAAAGCGTATTCACCGTTAGAAGTAGAGGTTTCACCGTGAATTCAATGTTTAACTTTATTAAGTATTTGAAAATAATAAAGATAGCTTCATCGTGGCGAGGTCTCCAATGGGCAGATCCGTCGCCGGATGCTCAGGATTAAGCCCTATTTGGAGAGAGATTTTCGCGGAAAATGGCTTGGGAGACGGTTCACACGGCTCACGGTTTGATTCGGTGATAGGTCAGCACGTGTACCTCAGGAGCATTACCGCCCACGCTGGTCGTCTCCAGGAGAGCCTCGAAATAAGGCATCTGATTCCCGGCTGCGCCAATCTGCTGGGCAAAAGTAGTAAACGCACTGGAGTTAAAAGGAAAGTCCGACGCCGACTCCGTACCCGCCATGCCGGTGCCCTCAAAGAGCAGTGATTCCCCCTCGTCCTCAATGCCGGGGAGAAATGCCAGCACGCCATAACTATGCCGCGTACCGTCGATCACCTTGTCGTAGTAGACCGAGGCCTCGCCCTTCGCCGGATGCTTATTGAGCACATACCCCTCGGCAGTCTTCCAGTCGTAATTCACCTCAAAATTCAGGCGATTCGAAAAAAGACCCACCCACGGGTTCGCCGCTTTTCCTCCAATGAGGATCACGTTACGGCTCTTCAGATCGTCGATCCGCAGCACCCGCGCGTTCCGCGTCTCAACCGTAGTATTTCGCCCCGCCGGTAGCCGCCCCAGCCGCAAAGCAAGATTGAGATCGGCCGTACTCGTATATTGATGAGCCGCAAACCAGTCAGAAGTCAGCGCAAGCGGGCTGGAAGCAGGCAGATCTTTCCTGTCCAGGTAGCTTCCACTCAAATACTGATCCAGCGGAACAGGAGTCTTCGTCACTTCTTCAAACAAGACCAGAGCGTCATCCGATGGCACAATCACCACAGGCCGCCCCTCTTTGAAGATTTTCGCCCAAAGCACGTCCGAGGCCGAACGGCTCTGGTGGTTCGTCAAACTAATCCCTGCAACAACTGCCAGCACGAGCAGAACGGCCATCGCAGAAATAACCCACACGCGCCGGAATCTCCGAGACGGAGCCGCCGCCGCTGGTTCCTCGCTTTTCTCGCTGGCGCCAGCCGATTCCAGAACGCCACCCTCTCGCGCTGGTGACAACTCCGGCCGCTGCGGCGCAGCAGCATTCCGAAGTTCAAAGACCGGAACATAGCCGCCCTTGGGAATGGTAATAATCAGCGAACTGGAGGGAGCCTCATGCTCGAAATACTCTTCCAGCCGTTGGCGCAGCAACCGGGCCTGGGTCCGGACAATGCTGTCGTCGGAAGCAATATACGCAGGTGACCGCGCAAATACGTGAACGCCAATCTGCTGCTCGTTGATTTCTTTGGCATTTCCAGCAATGGTTTGCGTGCAGATGAACTTGAGAAACTGAGCCAGTCGAGAAGATTTCGCAAAGGTTCGCGACGCCAAAACAGATCCCAACAACGCCAGTCGTTCATCTGTGCCTGGTTGCGAGGGGTCTATGGATGGCGGGAAGCCCTTAAGCGGTTTTGGATTGATCTCAATCACGCCCATATTTCAGTTAGACAGTCGGAATGCGATAACTACTCTAAGGATAAACGAAGCAGGTCTGACGCGCTGTACACACGCAGCGCATCAGGCTTCCAGCGCTAAGCCGTATTGAAGATGCACTACCCGGTAACTAGCAGATTCTATATAGGATGGCCGGAAGAGAAGAATTCAGGCTCTGGATGCGGCTTTTGGCCCCATAATCGTGCAGCAAATCTTTTTCATCCACCTATCGAACGCACCCTCATACACTTACAGCCGCCTGCCCAGTCGGATGAAAATGATCTTGGCATCTCCGCTGGAGAATAAGAGGTTAGTTCCAACCATCCAGAATCATGATGCTGGTGTTTGTATTCGATCTCCGTGCAAATAAAACAGATCGCCCATCGGCGGAGATGGAGATGCTATCGTTCACCGCCTGCGCTGTCTGCCCCAGAACCTGTACCTTGCCCGATTTCAGATCAAGCCGGGAAAGAGTCGTCGAAGCCGAGGAGGGAAGTCGCGTCAGATAAAACAGCCCGCCCTGGGATATCGTCCACGAATGCCACATTCCCTGCCCAAGAGATGCCAGGGGAAGATCCTCATGAGCGGAGTGGAGCGATAGCCGCCGAATCTCGGTGCGCCCCATATCCGACACATAAATAAAAGACTTACCATCCGAAGTTTCCATTGCGTTAAAGCCGCCGTTGCTGGTGATCTGCGCCTCAACCCCGGTGTCGAGAGCGTGCCGCCAGATCTGCCAATCTCCCGTCCGGTTTGAACTGAAATAGATCGCGCTTCCGTCATGAGACCAGCTCGGGACGAGATTGTCGGAATTGGTCGCAGCCGAGTCCGTGATGCGTGCTGATTCGCCGCTATCCAGATTCACCACAAAGATATTCGCGCGCCCTCCGCCTCGCGAATCAAAGGCGAGAGAACGGCCGTCGGGCGACCAGCGCGGAGAGCCCGTCATGGGTCCATCGAAGTGCGTGATCTTCTTCGGCTCGCTTCCATCGCTCTTGCAGATCCAGATCTCGTTCGCGCCCGACCGGTCGCTGCGGAACGCGACATGCGTCCCATCCGGAGAGTAAACCGCACTGGCATCAAAGAAGTTAGACGTAATGAACGGTTCCGCATCGCTATGCGGATCAATCGAAAGACGCCATACCGACACGTTGTTGGGCGAGTCGACATAAGCCATGCGATGCCCGACCGCCGAAACCGTAGGAGTTGAAGTATGGGTAAGCGGCGTCGTCACAGCCGTAGGAGAACCTCCGGTTAGAGGAAGGCTCCAAATGCTGCCCAGACTGGTTGCCCTGCCCGACGAAAAGAGAATGCTTCTCCCGTCGGAACTCCACGCCAGCCCATCGACTGGATTGGCGCGGGAAGTGAGCTTTCGCTCCAATCCGCCTGTCGCCGGTACAAGATAAATCTCGTCCGAGGAGTCACCCTGGGAACGGCGAAACGCGATCAGTGTGCCATCCGGCGAGAACGCTGCCTGGTCGTCCACCGTACGCGGAGGAGCATGGGTAAGCCTGCGCTTCTGTCCCGTATCAACGGAGATCAGCACAAGGGACGGACTCTCGTTTTTACCGCCGCAGTCTGTCGTCACCAATGTCCGGGCATCCGGAGACCACGAGAGCGTCGGAGTATTGCGGAAAGCATCGTCCGCACCGCAGATCGTCGCGACCTGCCTCCGAAGCGCAGGATTCTGCTTCTTCACGATCAGCACCTCAAGAGGCTGATCGTCTCCCACCGAGTGGAGAAATGCGATCTCCGACCCCCGGGGCGACCAGGACGGCGAGTAGTCGTCGTGACCTGTGTCTATCAATATGTGTCGGTCGTCACTCGAAACGTGCTGCAGATAGATGCTCTGGTGAGAGTCCGTACCGGAGCGCCACGTATAAGCAAGTTCCTGCCCGTCCGAGGAAAATGAGGGCTGCAGAAAGAGTCCAGGCGTACTCGTCAGTGGCCGCGTACTGGTCACGTTTTCAGGCGGCCGCTCTCGCCGTGTAGCCCAGAGCCGAATAACGAGGACGCCAAGGAGACATGCGACCACGAGCAGGAGTGGCAGCAGAAAAACGCGAAGATTGCGATCGTCTCCCCTGTATGTTTGCGGAGATTTCGGTATCTGCGGAGATGAGATCACCGCCGGAGCGGCCAGGTAGTCCACGATTGGCGGCAGTTGCTCTATCGCCGGAGCAGGCCCGGACGCGCTATCCGCCAGTTCCGGCCCGGTCAGGCTTCCAGTCTGGCTTTCGGTAAGGCTCTCAGCATAAGGAAGACGAGAGACCGGCACGACGAAACGGTAGCCAACTTTCGGCACAGTCTCGATAAATTGCTCCGCATCCGAGGTCTTTCCCAAAATCTTGCGGAGGCTCGCGATATGGACGCTCAGGTTCGCATCCTGCACATAGCTATCCGGCCACACTGAGCGTATCAGGTAGTCCTTGTCCAGGAGCCGCCCAGCCCCCTGAAGCATGATTACCAGCAGATCGAATGTCTTTGGTGACAGGGATATAAGCGTATCTCCTCGCCATACCCTGTGCTCCCGCGCGTCTAAACGGTACTCGCCGAACACGAAGATTTCGTCTTTGGTCACCACAGCGCAGATATTCAGAGCCTCACTGTTTGAACATAACAACTCCGACTCTCTGGAGTCGATGAGGCCGCTCCATCTCAGCATAAGAACCCACTGTAAATGCCCTGTTAAAAAACACAGGTTGAGCCCCTTGGAGGCCCTATTATCGGGCCTTTTGGATTTTTTTTGGATGTCCTTTGCGCTCGCTTTGTGTGCCGCAGGCAGTGCTTCCCATACAGTCACTTCGGGGCCAGACAACTTTTCCGCAAGCCAAGGCAAAGCGGTGGGTTTCAAGGTTCCCAATCCAAAGAACTCCGAGGCTGTTTCATGCTCCGACGTGCTTTTCTGCAGAACTCGCTGGCGCTGACCCTGGCGCCTGCTGGCAAAATCCTGGCCGCCCCGGCAGGCTATCTGGATCAAAAGCTGTTACCCAAAGCGAATCCAGAACGAGACTTCGACTTCGTATTTTTCACAGATGCTCATATGCAGCCCGAGCTCGGGGCCGCCGCAGCCTGCGCCAAATGTTTTAACCAGATCAACGAGTCCAGGCCCGACTTCTGCATCGCCGGCGGCGACCAGGTATTCGACGTTTGCGAACAGGGTCTGGACCGGGCTCACTTGCTCTTCAAGCAATACCGTCAGGCCGAGGCGGAGCTGGCATGCAAGGTCTACCACACCGTCGGTAATCACGATGTCACCGGCATCAATCAGAAAAGCCCGTTTGAACCCGGCGATCCGGAGTACGGCAAGAAGCTCTACCAGGAGAACTTCGGAAAACTCTACTACTCCTACGACTACAAGGGATGGCACTTCATCGTTCTCGACTCCATCGGGATCCAGTACTACAAAATTTTCAGTCCCCACTTCGACGGAGCCCAGTTGAACTGGCTGGAGGCTGATCTGGCCGCTGTCGGGCCAACCACTCCCGTCGTGGTCGTAACGCATGTTCCCATCACATCCATGCTCGGATCGTTCTCAACAGATCAGCGTGGACCGATCGTCGCCAACTCCTATGCGGTACATGCGCTCCTGGCCAAGTCGAACGTGAAACTGGTGCTCCAGGGCCATCTGCATGTGTGGGAAAAATCGCAGTACCACGGAACCGAATACCTGATCGGCGGCGCCGTCTCCGGAGCCTGGTGGAAAGGCAAGATGGAGGACGGCAGTTCCGAAGGCTACACACTTTGCCAGGTGCGCGGAGATGAGATCGTGACGTCCTACGTGACTTATCCCTGGGTAGCCGCCAATCACCTTACCTAAGTTTTTTTTGCCATACCTGTGCGTCCACGGTCTCTTCATCGCAGACTCAATCTTCATCCGTAGATGCACAGTCATCCTCCTCACATAACAAACGGCTTCACCACTGCTCGGAAAGGCAAATCGATGCATTTCGTCCGTTTCACTCGCTGTATGCAATCCTTGTGGCACTCTCGAACGGTCAGATTGGCGCTCTTCGCACTGTGCTTCTGTCTTCTTTCTCTCTCGGCACGTGCGCAAACTATCAGCAACATTACCGGCACGGTAACCGATGCATCCGGAGCCATTGTTCCCGGTGCGAATATCACCATTGAAAACACGGCAACGCACGTGGTTTCAAAAACAGTTACAAATGCCGCTGGCTCTTACGTCGTTGCGGATATGCTCCCCGGAGCCTATGTCATCACGATCGAAAGAGAAGGCTTTCAAAAGCGCGTTATATCGAACGTCCATGTGGACGTGAGCGAGCAGACGCGTGCCGATGCACAATTGAGCGCGGGATCGGTAACCGAGACCGTTGAAGTCGCAGCTCCTGCCATCTCTCTCGAAACCACGCAGCCTCAACTCGGAACAGTCATCGAGAACAAGATCACCGAGGAGATCCCGGTGCTCATCGGCGGCGGTCCCGGCAATCAAGGACCGCGCGACCGGCAGATTGACGACTATCTCTTTCTCGCACCAGGAGTCACTGGCGGCGAATGGAGCCATCGAATCAACGGCGGCACAGACTACGCCAACACCGTGATGTTCAATGGCGTCGTCGCCGTACAGGCCGAGACGCAGGGCTATCAGTCCAACATCAATCCGCCCTTCGAGATGGTCAACGAAGTTCGAATCCTGACAAACAGCTTCAGCGCACAGTATGGCCTCGGCCAGGGAGTAGCGTCCTACCAGTTCGCTTCAGGCACCGACACCCTCCACGGCGATGGATTCGAAGTATTGCGGAATACGATGTTCAACGCAGCCGGCGCCAATCCTGGCTTTAACGCCGATGGCACCAAAGAATCCGCTCCATCCATTCACGAGCATAACTTCGGCTTCTCCGTCGGCGGGCCGGTTGTGTTGCCCAAGCTCTATAACGGGCAGAAGAAGACGTTCTTCCACGTAAGTTCGGACTGGTTCCGGTTGGATCAAAAAGATACCGGCACCATGACCGTTCCCACGGTCGCAGAAGTCAACGGAGATTTCAGCAATCTTCTCTCCCTCGCCACACCGCAGCCAATCTTCGTTCCCCAGGGCTTTGTCGCTCCACAGGGTTGCGATGCCCCGGCTCCCGGACAGCAATGGCAGGGCAACGTTATCCCCAAGGGCTGC
The DNA here is from genome assembly GCF_025685655.1 of Acidicapsa ligni. Taxonomy (NCBI): domain Bacteria; kingdom Pseudomonadati; phylum Acidobacteriota; class Terriglobia; order Terriglobales; family Acidobacteriaceae; genus Acidicapsa; species Acidicapsa ligni. The sequence goes on from NZ_JAGSYG010000001.1 coordinate 744,876, forward strand.
TTCAGTGCTTCGTCAGCAAGCCTGCTCTCATTCATTCCCGCGCCAAGTCAGCCCGGCCTGTCCAACAACGCCAGCTCTTCGATCGGCACTCTTCCGACTCGGCAGACGAACTGGGGTCTTTCCGTTGACCACAATCTCACCGAGGTACAGAAGCTGCACGTGAGCTTCTGGCGTGACAAATATCACTACGTCTTCTGCTGCAGCAACAACGCCCACTTCGGCAACGAGCTGGGAGGCGCAACAGACGAACCGCGTCTCGGCACCGGACTCTTCGTTACCTATTCAACCGTTCTCTCACCACGCCTGATCATGAGCGCCGGTTTCGGTGGCATGGGCGAAATTAACAACGGCTTCAACGCCTTCATGGGCGTCAGCCTGGGTTCGGTTGCGGACGAAAGCGTTCTGCCAACCATCAGCTTCAATCAAAATGGTCTTCCGAACGCGCCCACTACCTGGGGCAACAGCACCGCCGGCAGCACCATCGCTGTCAATCGCAAACTCGGTCTGAGCTTCGATAACAACTGGCTTTGGACAATGGGTCGTCATACGTTCAATATCGGTTGGGAGCTGCGGCGTGCGGCACAGGACGATAACGAGTGCCCCACCTGCGGCGGCTCCTTCGCCTTCAGCAACCGTACAACCTCCGATCCAAACGACATCGGCAACACCGGCAACGCCTTCGCCAGCTTCCTTCTCGGAGACGCGGACTCCAGCTATCGCCGCCTTACCCAGGAGAACAAGCTACGTAACTTCTATGTCGGTTCTTACATTCAGGACGACATCAAGGTCACGCCAAAACTCACCGTTAACGCAGGTCTTCGCTGGGACGTCATGGTTCCCTTCCACGAATTGAGCAACAACGTTGTTTACTTCGACGCGAACGCCACCAACGCAGCAGCAGTCACGCCCGGAGGAGCTCCATTGCTCGGCGCAGCGAACAAGCTGGGCGTCTCCGGCTACGATCGCGCCGACATCATCTTCACGCACTTTGATCCCCGGTTCGGTGTAGCTTACGGCATCAACCGCAAGACTGTGATCTCCGCTGGATTCTCCATCAACCACCTCAATGGCGGCCCATACGACTTCGGGAACAACAAGCTCAGCCTTCAATACGGGACGCTGCTCGCCGGTATCGCCAATGTCAATTCCAACGGATCGAACATCCCCGGCAACGGGCAGTGGGATCTGCATCCTCTGCCGATTCCCGGTAATACTCCCTTCACTCCGACCGAGTTCAACGGACTCGGCGTGCTGCACGCTTTCTCCAAAAATCCCGGCTCCTATCCGTACGGGGAATACTGGAACATCGGTGTCCAAAGGGAACTGCCCTACAACCTGCTCCTCTCCGTCGCATACGTCGGCAACAGAGGCGTACATCTTCCCTCGATGGTGAACCCCATCAACCAGACCGATCCGAAGAACATAGCGCGGTTCTGCCCCAGCGGAAACGTCAATGACCCCAACTGCGTAATGTCGCCCAACTCACCCAATTACGCATGGACCAGCGCAGTAGCTCAGGCGGACCTCAGGCAAGCGGGCTTTGCACCATGCCCGGGCGGCACAACCAGCGCAGGCTTCTACGCCCCCTATTGCAACTTCATGAAAGACTATGGAGCGAATGCCGGACTCGCACAGGCTCTGCTTCCCTATCCTCAATACAACCCGTCAGAATCATGCGGCGGCCTTTGCAATCCATTCGATATGAACGGATCGTCAACGTACAACGGCGTACAAACGCAACTTCTGAAGCGCTACGCAGATGGACTCTCCATCCTCGCGAACTACACCTATGCCCGCAGCCTCTCCAACACGGATAGCGGTTTCGCCTACCAGAACTATGGGTCGTTGAACAAGTTCAATCAGAAAGCAGAATGGACCGTTGCAGGCGCCGATCAAACCCACATGGTCAACCTGGCGCTCGTATATGAACTGCCATTCGGCCCCGGCAAGACATTCTTCAACACCGGCGGCTATCTCGGAAAGAACCTCTGGGGCGGCTGGCAGGTAAGCGGCGCATTCCAATACGCCAGCGGAACTCCCCTGACCGTCTACAGCAACAGCAGCGATCCGCTGTTGAACGGCTTCAACCGCGCCAACTTCAACGCGAGCACCCCGCTCCACGTGAACTACAACAACTATTACAAGGGCCTGCCGGTCTACAACACGGCGGCATTCTCAGACCCAGGTTTTGGACCTGGAAACTCACCCCGCAACCTCGAACAATTGCGTACCTCCTTCGGATCCAATGAAAATCTCGCCCTGGCAAAGCGCTTCTATGGCGGGGAACGGATCAACATGGAATTGCGCATCGAGTTCTTCAACGTGCTGAACCGCATGCAGGTCTGCTCACCAGACGACACCGTGACCGATGGAGCCAACAACTTTGGCCTCGTCCAGCCCAACGGCGGCGGCGGAAGCAGCCCTTGCCAGGCCAACACTCCACGACAAGGGCAGGCATACTTCAAGGTGTCCTTCTAATACGCAGATGCACCAGTAAGGGAGCAGGATTTTCCTGCTCCCTTTTCCTGCTCCTTATTGCCTTTGCCTTTCTGTCTGTCATTCCCGAAGGGAATCTGCTTCTGCCTTTCTCTCAGAAGAGCAATTGTCCCAATACCAAAGAACGCCCTCTCCTGATTTCCCCCGAGCACCCGGAGATTGCCTCGACCGATACTCCTTGACAAGCATCGCCCCAATGCCCAATCCTTCGTGGATTGAAGAGGAACGCTTCGACCCGTCGAGCGATACGCTTAGCATCCACAACCATTCTTGAAAGGAAACGTGATGAAGGCCAGAAACCTGCTCTTTATTCTTTGCCTTGGCTTCTCTTCGCTGAGTGCTGTTGCAGCGGACAACGCAAGCTTGAATGAACGAATCAACGACGCAAGAAACGTGATACGGCAAATCATGATGACGCCCGACAAGGGTATTCCCAACGGCATCGCGCGCCAGGCGACTTGCGTTGGCGTCATTCCCAGCGTGAAGAAAGCGGCCTTCATCGTAGGTGCTTCGTATGGGCAGGGCGTTGTTACCTGTCGCACAAAGAAAGGCTGGAGCGCGCCAGTATTCATCCGTCTCGCCGGCGGCAGTGTTGGATTCCAGATTGGTGGTCAGGCCACAGATCTTGTACTGGTAGCAGTGAACGACAAGGGGTTTCAGGATCTGCTCAAGTCCAAGTTCAAGATTGGCGCGGATGCCGCCGCCGCCGCTGGTCCCGTCGGTAGAAATGCCGCCGCCGGAACCGATCTGAGGCTGAACGCCGAACTACTGACCTATTCACGATCCAAAGGTCTCTTTGCCGGGATCGATCTGAATGGCGCCGTAGTCTCGCAGAACACAGATGACACGAACGCGTTCTACGGAGGCAATGCACCGCACTTCGAACGTATCCTGCACGGCGGAGTGCCTGTTCCCCCTGCAGCACGATCTTTTGTGCAGGCCGTAGGCCGTTATTTCGCCGCAGCTAACGTCGATAAATAAACTCTCTGCTGCACCTTTTTTGTCACCGATGTGAAGATTGGCCAGCCCGTTGTAATGGCCGCCAATCTTCACATATTTGCAATCCCTTCGCGCCAAACATCACAACAAATATCACAAAATGGTCAATGATCTGAGAAGATCAGGACATCCGCATGGCGGGCAGGAATGTCGAACGCGAGATACTGCCGAAATGTCATCATAGAGATGCCATCATGGAGGTGCCATCATGATCGAATCTTCTGATTTTAGGCTTAAGAAAATGCCGCTCAATCACGGAGCAGGTCACATGCCCGCACTCGGCTTTGGAACCCTCATTCCAGATGCAGCCGTAACACTGAGTGCCACCAGAGATGCACTCAATGTTGGATTTCGTCACTTCGATTGCGCCGAACGATACCGGAATGAGCGTGAAGTAGGCGAGGCCCTGCAGGCAGGACTTGCCGCCGACAAAATCGCGCGCGAAGACATCTTCGTCACCACTAAATTGTGGAATACCAATCATCGACCCGAGCGCGTCGAACCGGCTTTCGATGCAAGTCTGGAAAGACTGAGGATCAACTATCTGGATCTCTATCTCATCCACACTCCATTCGCGTTTCAGCCGGGCGAGGAGCAGGATCCGCGGGATCAAAACGGCGATGTCGTCTACGACCGCGATGTGACATTGCTCGACACCTGGAGGGCAATGGAAAGTCTCGTAGACCACGGCAAATGCCGGGCTATCGGACTGTCCGACGTCACCCTGAACATACTGTCGCCCATCTATGAATCGGCGAGAATCAAACCGGCCGTGGTCCAGGTCGAGTCGCATCCGTATCTGCCGGAAACAGAGCTACTGCAGTTCTGCAAAGAGAAGGGCATCGTCTTTTTGGCCTTTGCGCCTTTGGGGCATGGAATAAGGCCGGGACCGCTCGAAGATCCAGTGATCCTCGCAATCGCTGCACGAGTTGGCAAGACGCCGGCACAGGTTCTGCTGGCCTGGGCCGTGCAACGCGGCACTGCTTTACTTACCACGCCCAGAACTGCGGATCGCGCAAAAGAAAACTTCGACATCTCCGCCCTTCCGGATGATGCGATCGATGAGATCAATCGCATTCAAACCCGTCAAAGACTCAATGACGTGGTGAACACCGGTAGCCCGGGATTCATTCCACGGGCAAAATCAGTGTGAAAGCTCAACAGCACCTGGAGCGGCCCATGCAAGAGGAGCAAATACGAGAAGCCCTGAACGCGCACTGGCAGGCGTCCGCAGCAGGCGATGCAAACGCGGAGCATGATATTTACGATGACGATGCCATCTGTGATTATCCCCAGTCAGGCGAACGAATCATCGGGCGAAGCAATTTGCAGGCTTTGCGGAGCCATCATCCGGGCAAGCCGTCAGGCTTCAGCGTCCGGCGAATTGTCGGAAAAGGGGATCTCTGGATCACGGAATACACGATCCTCTATCTGGAGCGGCCAGCATACACAGTAAGCATTATGGAGTTCCGTAACGGCAAGGTCGTGCACGAGACGCAGTATTTTGCAGACCCATTCGAAGCGCCGACATGGCGAAGTCAATGGGTTCAGCAGATACCGTGATGCCGCCTTCAATCGGCATCGATGAAGCGGCATGGATGAAGCTCTGCGGCAAGGTTGTCCGTCGCAATCGTTGAGAGTGTTAAAGCATTTCAGGAGTCTTGGCAATGAAGCAGACAGGTTGGAATCGCAGAGATTTCCTGAGGGCCGGTATCCAGGCCGCTAGTGTAGCCGGGGTTGTAACCAACGCGAATCTTCTGACGGCAACCGAAGCCATCGAACCCACTACCACTGCCACTGCCACTGCCACAGCATCAGCACCAGCATCGAAGAGTCCAGTTTCATTGGCTGGTGGGTTGACCAAATACGAAAACGAAGACCTGTCTCGCGTCACGTATCCGCTAGGCGGCATCGGCGCGGGCATGGTCTGTCTCGATGGCACCGGCGCACTCTCGAACGTCTCTATTCGCAACCATCCAGACCTGTTCAATGAGCCTTGCATCTTCGCCGCTGTCGCCATACGCGGAGCAAATGGACATGGAGAAGCCGCTCGCGTGCTTGAAGGGCCCGTACCCGGCTGGAAGATATTCGGCATGCCGAACAGCGGCCTGGGTGAGGGAGATCACGCCTACGGATTTCCTCGTTTCCAAAATGCAAGTTTTACCGCACGCTTTCCTTTCGGAACAGTATCGCTGAGCGATCCGGATATGCCTGTAACAGTGGAACTGACGGGCTGGAGTCCCTTCACACCGGGCGATGCAAACAATTCGAGCCTTCCAGTAATCGCCTTGGAGTATCGATTCACGAATCCAACCGACGAAGCCATCGATGCGGTTTTTTCCTTCAACGCCAAAAACTTTCTTCCGCCTGACTACGCTGCGCCTGAGGATCCTCATGCAGTTCGCAAGCTCGACGAAGGCTTTATTTTTTGGAGCGGAGGAACGCAGGAGAAGCCGTGGGATGAAGCTGCATTTGCCGTGACGGCAAGCGAACCCGACCTGAAGATTAACTACTCCTGGTTTCGCGGCGGCTGGTACGACGCTCTCACCATGGCCTGGAAGGATGTAGCGAGCGGCGCCGCTTTCGACCGCCCTCCGGTTTCGGCGAACGAACAGCCTTCACCCGGCGCAACCTTGTTTGTTCCCTTTAAACTCGCGCCGCGAGAGCATCGCACAATCGCTTTGCGCCTCTGTTGGTATTCGCCGCAAACCCATCTGCGCAGCGGAGCAGCGGGCGCACCCGATGAAAATGAGATCAAGCCGGGAGATGCCACATATCGGCCCTGGTACGCCGATCAGTTCCCCAATATCGAGGCAGTCGCAAAATACTGGAAGGATCATTACGCAGACCTGCGCACTCGCACAAAGACGTTTACTGAAACCTTCTACGACTCCACATTACCGCCAGAAGTGGTCAATGCTGTCGCATGCAATTTGTCCATCCTCAAATCTCCAACGGTGCTGCGACAAGCCGATGGAAAGTTCTGGGCATGGGAAGGCACAGCGGATGACGTAGGCAGTTGCCCTGGATCGTGTACGCACGTGTGGAACTACGCGCAAGCCGTGCCGCATTTGTTTCCCGAGCTTGAACGGACTCTGCGCGAAACCGAGTTTGGTCCTAATCAGGACGAGCAGGGACATCAACAATTTCGAGCTGCGCTTCCCATCCGGCCCATCGGCAACTACTTCCACGCCGCCGCCGATGGACAACCCGGCGGCATCATGAAGATCTACCGGGAGTGGCGCATCAGCGGTGACACAGAATGGCTGCGCGGTCTCTGGCCAAAAGTGAGAAAGAGTCTCGACTACTGCGTCGAGACCTGGGATCCCAAACACAAGGGATGGATCGAAGAGCCGCACCACAATACCTACGACATAGAGTTTTGGGGCCCGACCGGCATGTGCACCAGCATTTACCTGGGTGCGCTTCATGCCGCCGTCCTTATGGGAACAGCACTCGGCGATAACGTAACTCTCTACAACACTCTTTATGAGAGTGGCCGCAGGCGCATGGAGACTGAGCTTTTTAATGGCGAATACTTCATTCAGAAGATCGAATGGAAAAACCTGCGAGCGAAGAACCCCGTTGAGTTCCGGAGTTATGGCGGCAATTACTCTCCCGAAGCGCGCGAGTTACTCGAAAAAGAAGGCCCCAAATATCAGTATGGAACCGGCTGCCTTTCTGACGGTGCGATCGGCGCCTGGTTTGCAATGGCCTGCGGTTTAGAGCCGGTTCTGGACCAGGAGAAAGTCGCCAGCCATCTTCGCGCCGTGCATCGCTACAACCTGAAGAAAGATCTCTCGCACCATGCCGATCCGCAGCGGCCAGGTTACGCACTGGGAGCCGAAGGCGGACTCCTGCTATGCACCTGGCCCAAAGGCGGAGCTCTCTCTCTGCCTTTTGTCTACTCGAACGAAGTCTGGACGGGCATTGAATATCAGGCAGCTTCGCACATGATCGCAAGCGGACTGGTGGAAGAGGGCCTCGACGTTGTACGCACCTGCGCCGCCCGCTACGATGGCCGAATGCGCAACCCATTCGATCAATATGAGTGCGGACACTGGTACGCCCGTGCCATGTCTTCCTACGCCCTTCTGCAGGCATTCAGCGGAGCACGCTACGACGCAGTTTCAAAGACACTCTACTTGAAACCAGTCATCCCCGGGGATTTCCGCTCTTTCTTATCGACAGCAACAGGATTCGGAACAGTGGGCGTGAAAAATGGCAAACCCTTCCTCGAAGTCACGTCAGGCACCATCCCATTCAAGAAGATAGAGTACGCAACCGCCTAAGCGTTAAGCCACCCGCAACCAAATCTTGTTTTCAAAAAGTGGACAATCCAGAAGCTCACAACTTTTGTAAGTTAAAGATTCTAAGATAAATGGCGGAGAGAGGGGGATTCGAACCCCCGATAGAGCTTTTGACCCTATAACGGTTTAGCAAACCGCCGCCTTCAGCCACTCGGCCATCTCTCCGGCTTTTCGGATTATACCCGAAACCATGCACATCCCATCGCCGTCTTCGCGAATGCTACCGCATTCCGCATTCCCGGCCCTCGAAGCTCATTTTTCCCTTGGGGTGATGGAGCATCGTTGTTACATTCACATTTATGCGTCTCGCTGCCAAACCCGCCCGGCGAAAGCTCCGAATCATCCCGCTGATCGCTGCTACCTACTTCATGGTCTCGGGCGGCCCTTATGGCATTGAAGACATCCTCGGCGGTGCAGGGTTTGCCAAAGCCATCCTCATCCTCGTCCTGCTCCCTTTTCTATGGAGTCTCCCAACCACCCTCATGATCGGCGAACTGGCCAGCTCCATCCCTGCCGAAGGAGGCTTCTACGTCTGGGTCCGCCGCGCTCTCGGCCCGTTCTGGGGCTATCAGGAGGGCTGGCTATCCCTGGCCGCCAGCGTCTTCGACATGGCGATTTATCCCACCATCTTCGTCAGCTATCTAAGCCGATTTAATCCCGACCTGACCGCCGGTCCTCGCGCCTATCTCTGGTCGCTGCTCGTGGTCGTCGTCTGCTGCGCCTGGAACCTCCGTGGCGCGCCCGCAGTCGGTGAAGGAACCGTGGGCCTCTTCGTGCTCCTGCTCGCGCCATTTGCTGTGTTCATTGCCCTTGGCTTCTGGCATGGATTTACCGCCCACCCCACCATCCAGTGGCACGCAGCCTCCACCGAGACATCCCTGTCGACCGCCATACTTGTCGCCATGTGGAACTACATGGGCTGGGATAATGCCTCCACTGTCGCGCAGGAAGTCGAAAACCCACAGCGCAATTACCCCCGCGCCATGATCGCCGCCGCTATGCTTGTCGCGGTAACGTATATCCTGCCGCTGGCTGCGGTAGCCCTGATGGGCATCTCGGTTTCGAACTTCTCCACCGGCTCCTGGGCCGACGCAGCACGCATGATCGGCGGCCCCATGCTCGCCACCGCCGTCATCGCAGGCGGAGCCATCAACGGCTTTGGCATGTTCAACGTCCTCATGATGAGCTACACCCGCCTGCCCGTCGCCATGGCCGAGGACAGGATGCTGCCGCAGTTCGTCACCCGCCGCAACAGCCGCGGCGTTCCCTATGTTTCGGTTCTTCTGTGCGCCATCGCCTGGGCGCTCGCCCTCAAGCTGCCCTTTGAGCGCCTCATCTCCATCGACCTCAGTCTCTACGGAGCCAGCCTCATTCTCGAATTCGTAGCCCTCGTCGTGCTGCGCCTGCGCGAGCCAAATCTTGAGCGCCCCTTTAAAGTCGGCAACTTCGCCGCAGCCTGCGCGCTGGGTGTCGGCCCCACCGTGCTCATCTGTTACGCCCTCTACGCTTCTCGCGAGGAGCACGTCGGTCCACTCTCAGCCGTACTGTTCGCCTTCCTCGTCGCACTCGTCGGCCCCATTCTCTACTGGCTCACCTTCTGGACACGAAAGCAGCAGCGTCGCCGATTGGCCGCCACCGCAGCCGACTGATTGTTGAGCCGAACAATAGTTAGCCGTAATTGATAAATAGTCCTATCGAAATTTACTCGATAATCTGTCACGATTCCCCGAATCGCAACACTACTGATTGGCCATGCCCTCGCTGGCCCCTACCGCCCGGTCAATATGTATCCGGAGTGTGTATTGAAGTATGTGCCCGGCCAGATTCGACTTAGGAGAAGACCCCATCATGTCAGTGAATATCTTTGATAGCAACCACTCTCTGCGCAACAATCGCCATCGCCGCATCTCCTCCATAACGACTCATTCTGCCATGTCTCTTTGCCTGATATTTGCTGCGATTGGTGCAGTCCAGCCGGGCCTCTCACAGGATTTGACTCCAGCCTCCAGCCAGCAAGTTATCCCCTCCGATGCCTCCGCAGTTCTGCACAGCGTTGTTCGTTGGAATGGCTCCCTCGCACAAGCATCTGGACATGCTGTAGCTCTGCATTTTGCTATCTACGCCAATCAATCCGGAGGGCAGGCGCTATGGAGTGAAGTCCAAACGGTGCCAATCGGCAGCGATGGACATTACTCTGTTCTGCTCGGAGCAGCCACAGAGCAAGGTCTGCCCCAAAATCTCTTTCCCTCCGACCAGTTGCGCTGGATCGAGGTCAACATTGGAACCCCAGCCAACACCACCGGCCAGCCCTCTACCGAATCGCCGAGAAGCCTGCTCGCTGCCGTTCCATACGCCTTCCGCTCAGTAGACAGCGAAAGCCTCGCCGGGCGCGCAGCCACGGAATACGTCACTCGCGAAGATCTCCAGTCACTCGTCGCCAGTGCCATTCCCTCCACGATGCAGACAGCCGCAGATGGGCATTCAAACGCTCTCGGCATCACTCCCAACATCGCAGGAACAGGAACAACCGGCACCCTCGCACTCTGGACAGCCTCCGCCACTCTCGGAAGTTCAAACATTACTTACCTGGCCAACAAGATCGGCATCGGCACGACGGCTCCAATCGCAACACTCGATGTCAACGGAACGATAAATCTGCGCGGAACCGCAAGTCTCCCCGCCACATCTACCGCAACCACTGCGACAGGTACGAACTCATCCCTGTTCAAACTGGGTGCCAGCACTTACTCCAGCGCAGCGCATGCAGCCATCGCGCAGACATTCGCGTTTCAAGCTGTCTCCGTAGGCAATAACACCACCGCGCCCGCAGGCAAGTTACAGTTTTTATACGCATCCGGAACCAGCTCACCCGTAGCTACCGGCCTCTCGATCGCAAACAATGGCCGCATCACTTTCGCTCCGGGACAGACTTTCCCCGGAGTCGCCGGAGCCGGTACTTTGACCGCCGTGACCGCGAGCAGTCCTCTCTCTGGTGGAGGCACCGGTACAAACGGCGTTGTCACTCTGGGACTGAATCTCACCGCGCTTGAAACCAGCCTCAACACTGCCTATGCTCGGCTCACAGCCGCCAACAGCTTCACCTCCAGCGCAGCTTTCGCCGGACCAGTCACCGGCAACTCCGGCAGCACAATGTACGCCATTCAGGGCAATACAAGCTCTGGTTCAGGAGTGCAGGGCTATGCGACCGGCTCTGGCGGCTGGGGCGTGAACGGCTACTCCACCGGCAACGGAGGCATTGGCGTCTACGGCAACGCAACCGGCAATGCCAGCGGCGCCAACTATCCCATTGGCGTGCTTGGACACGCGTTCCAGGGCACGGCGATCAAAGGCGTGCTGGATGAACCCGCTGGAGGGCAATCCGCCATCCTCGGCCACACCAACGGAACCAGTGCCATCTACACCAACTTCCAGAGCGACAGCCTCGCCGCAGGCGTTTGGGGAGATGTCGCTTCAATCGCCGGACTAACCCCTATGGCCATCGCCGGCACCACCGATGACGGTTATGCAGGAGTATTCGAAAACAACAGCACAATATGGCCGACACTTTTCATCTACAACGGCGGCTCAGCAGGCAAAGGCTCCTTCAGCGCCATGATGGTTGGCAGCCCCGGCGGAACCTGCGGAATCGGTGGCTCCGGCGACTTCAGTTGCACCGGCCAGATCAAGTCGCTGGTAAGCACTCAGAATGGGGAGCGCACCGTCGAAACCTACTCCGTGCAGTCTGCCGAAAACTGGATGGAGGACTTCGGCTCCGGCTCACTGCATAGCGGATCGACCACCGTCACCATCGATCCCGCCTTCGCTGAAACGGTCAGCAGCACCGCCGACTACCGCATCTTCATTACTCCAAACGGCGACAGCAAAGGCCTCTTCGTCACCAACAAAACCGCAACCAGCTTCGAAGTTCGCGAGTCCAGCGGAGGCACCGCCTCCATCGCCTTCGACTATCGCATCGTTGCCAAACGCCGCGGCTTCGAAGCCCAGCGCCTGACCGATGTCACAGAGCGTTTCAAAGCTGAAACCAGCGCAGCCAAAGGCCCGCTCAAGTCCGCAAAGCTGCTCCCCGAACCAAAACCCTAAGCCGTTTTCAATGCATGCACAAAAATCTACGCGTGTTCATCATGCCTGTTCACAAACTCACTTTAGAATCACGCTATGTCGATTCTTAACGTCATACTTCTGGCCATTGTTCAGGGTCTCGCCGAACTATTGCCTGTCTCCAGCTCTGCCCATGTAGTCGTCGCAGAAAAACTCCTCCACCTCGACCCATCTGCTCCGGCCATGACGCTCCTGCTGGTCATGCTCCATACCGGAACCATGTTCGCCGTCATCGTCTATTTCTGGAAGTCCTGGCGCCGGACCTACTTCTCCTCCGTCGCTGCATTCAAGCGCTTCGCCTTCCTGCTCATCTGGGCCACACTGCTCACCGGCATCCTCGGTGAAGTCATCAAGAAGATCATCGAAAAGACCCTCTTCAAAGGGCAGCCCAAGGCCGAGCTTGAAAGCCTCTTCAGCCGCCTGGACCTCATCGCTCCCGCCCTCGCCGCCGCCGGAGTCATCATCCTGATCGCCGGTCTCTATGAGCGACGCCACCGCCTGCGCTCCGCCGTCTCCGGGGCAGTCTCCGGCGCAGCCGCCACGCTTTCCGGAGCAGACAGCAACCTCACCCTTCGCCAGTCCACCATCATGGGCCTCGTGCAGGGGCTCGCGCTGCCCTTCCGAGGCTTCTCCCGCTCCGGCACCACCATCTCCGCCGCCATGCTCGCGGACGCCCCCAGAGAGCGCGCCGAGCGTTTCAGCTTCGCGCTGGCCGTAGTTCTCACACCCGCAGTCGTAGGCGTGGAAGCCCTCCGCCTGCTCAAAGCAGCCCACGAAGCAAGTCTTGCCGGTTCGCCCATCGATCTTCACAGCTCCATCAGCGCCAGCCTCCTGGGCATGGTCTTTTCATTTCTCGCCGGACTAGCCGCCCTCAAGTGGCTCAGCGCATGGCTTGAGAGCGGCCGCTGGTACCTCTTCGGCATCTACTGCCTGCTGGCCTCCGCCGGAGTCTTCTACCTCTATAAAATCGGCTACTAGAGCGCGGATGAAACAAAAAAGGCAACGGCCAGCATCTGCTGGCCGTTGCCTTTTCACTTCCTATAGAGCCTTCGTTACGACTGCTTCTTCGCCTTGTTCTCTTCAAACTGCTTCATCGAGTGAATCACATGATCGCGCGCATACGACGCATCATGCCATCCCTTGATCTCTACGCGTTTGCCTTCCAGATCCTTGTAGATGGCAAAGAAATGCGTGATCTCCTTGATCATGTGCGGATAGACATCCGAGTAGTTCCACACATTGGAGTAGCGTGGATTGTTCTTGCCCACCGCCAGCACCTTCTCATCCAGCACGCCCTGATCCAGCATCTCCAGCAAGCCGATCGGCCGCACTTCATGCACGCAGCCCGAGAAGCTTCCTCCCGGCACCAGCACCAGCACGTCCAGCGGATCGCCATCATCGCTCAGCGTAGATGGAATAAATCCATAATCGCCGGGGTAATGAACCGGGGAGTGCAGGTTGCGATCCAGCTTGAAGACATGTAGCTCTTTGTCATACTCATACTTGTTCGTGCCGTCTTTTGGAATTTCGATAACAGCGCGAAAAACCTCTGGCGCTTTATCGCCAATCGGTAGTTCCAGGTAGTTGACCATCTCGTCTGTTTCTCCTGTCGTTCTAGGGGTTAGGGGGAATTTCTATAGCTTGGAGCAGGCCTGGTTCAACTCTGGACCAGTTCATAATCTGGGATCCCGACATTTTCTACTCCGGGACTACTATAATCACGGAAATGAAGGCCTATGTCTACGTCACGTTAAAGACCTCCGTCCTGGACCCCCAGGGACAAACCATCCAAAATGCACTGCGCAAGATGCAATTCACCGGCGTCGAGAGCGTCCGCCAGGGCAAATTCTTCACCCTGTCGCTCGCCCCAGGCCTCTCTGCAGAGGCAGCCCGCGCCGAAGTTGAGCGAGTGGCCAAACAAGTACTGACCAATCCCGTAATTGAGGACTACACTTACCGCATCGAGGAGTAATCCCCATGCCGGTAGCCGCCAGCTCCAAGCGCTTCGCATACGGAACGACAGGACGATGTTTAGCCGGTTGGTTTCTCGGCTATCTGATATCACTTGTATCCTCCATCGCGCTCTTTCTGCTGGCTAGAATTCCCCCGGAAGAACCGACCACAACCGGAGTCTTCACCCTCATAGCCCTCTACGGCATAGGTTTTGCCGTGCTGGCTGGCTGGGTAGGCGCCGGATTCTCCCGTGAGAATGCCAGCGGTATCGGTATCGCCATCGCGTTCACGATCCTGATCGTAGCGGTCTGGTCCTGGACGGCCACCCCGCTGCACGTGCATTGGTCGCAGTCGATCGCCATCCTGCTCATGGCTCCGTCAGCCTTCGCTGGCGGCTGGCTTCGCAGCGTCCGCTAAGCGCCAGCCCGCCAGGTGGTATTGGCATTTTTTTAATTCACTTTTGGTTAGCTTGTCATACCATGATCTGCTGAGTGGGTAACTGTATTTAATGTTCCCACGAAGGCTAGCTGGATATTGCTCGATCTACCCACACTCGTTGCCGGGCAAGTGATTCTTGCGGTAATTTTTGCTGGAGTCTTTTATGGCATACACCGCCTTTATCCCGAACTAAAGGGAATTCGCTATGTAGTGGGCGGTTTCATCGTCACCGCTGTAGCGCGCCGCTTTTTTATGGTGCATGTCGGGCATGCCCAGGGCATTGCTATCCTTCTCGCTCTTGCGGCATCTGCAATCATGTACACCGCAACGTTGCGGCATCTCGGCAGCTCCAGATCGTCTAAATTGGCCTGGTTCATCCTCGCCTTATTTGGCCTTGCAATTGTGCAGTATAAGGAGTTGCGGCCAGATCCGACGCTAAGTTTCGTCCTGGAAAGCGCTGCATTTCTATTCATCCGGGCCATATGGGCGAGAGAGCTGTTTCGCCACGCCGCAGGCCGAAGGCTGTTGCGGTCCTTCGCCTTATTCCTGGTCATCTATGCCGTTTATGCCACGAATATTCTTATTGTTCGCCTGCCTTACTTATCCGCTCCAGCCTCACGATACGTCGATCTGCAACCCCTTGAAGCCTTTCTTTTAATCGTGAATGTGGCCTTGTCCGCCATTGAAGATCTCTTTATGTTGCTCATGGTCGGAAGCTCAATAATCGAGCAGTTAAAGCAGCAATCGCTTACCGACCCAATGACAGGTCGACTCAATCGGCGCGGAATCGAACAGAAAATCGCCGAAGAAGTGGCACAATCGGCCCGCGGCAGCCACATTTGTTCGATCGCGATGATCGACCTCGATTACTTCAAATCCATCAACGACCAATTCGGCCATTCTGTTGGCGACGATGCTCTGCGCCATACTGCGGAGGTGATTCTTGCCGCCGTTCGTCCCTATGATTGTCTCGGCCGGGTTGGTGGCGATGAGTTCGTCTTGATTCTGCCGTCCACCGACGGAGCATGTGCCTTGAAGATTGCGGAGCGCGTCTGCGCCGCGATTCGCAACACGGATTCAGATGGCCGTTTCCATCTTTCCGTGAGCATTGGCGTAGCGCAATACGAGTTCACGGATACTGCCACATCGATTTTTGAAAGAGCGGATACAGCCCTCTATCAGGCCAAGGAAGCCGGGCGTGGATGCGCACGGTATCTACCCCTGTCTCTGGGCAATCCGCATCCCAATCCAATTCCAATCGCCTAGCCGTCCGTCTTTGAGCCCTGCAGCTCCCCAACTCGCATCCGGGCTCTACAATCCACCTATGTGTGGAATCGTCGGTTACGTTGGCCCGAAAGAAGTCGTCCCCGTCATCCTCGAAGGTCTGCGCCGCCTAGAATACCGCGGCTATGACTCTGCCGGCATCGCCGTCGGTACGCCCGGTCAGGAGAAGCTCGAAATCCGCCGCGCGCCCGGCAAGCTTCGTAATATCGAAGAAGTCCTGCGCCAGCACCCGCTCCACGGCACCTACGGCATCGGTCACACCCGCTGGGCCACCCACGGACGCCCCACCGAAGAGAACGCCCATCCCCACCGCGACTGCACCGGTCGAATTGTGGTTGTTCACAACGGCATCGTCGAAAACTACATCGAGCTCAAACGTGAACTCACCGCCCAGGGCCACCTCTTCGTCACCCAGACCGACACCGAAATCATCGCCCACCTCATCGAAGAGGTCCAAAAGCAGGCCGAAGCCGCCGGAACACCCATCCCCCTCGAAGTCGCCGTTCGTCAGGCCGTCAAACGCCTCACCGGAGCCTTCGCCCTCGGCGTTCTCTCATCCCTTGAACCCGACAAGATCGTCGCCGCCCGTTTCGGCCCACCCGTCGTCATCGGCCTCGGCAAAGACGAGCACGGCCAGGGCGAATACTTCGTAGCCTCCGACGTCCCCGGCATCCTGCACCACACCCGCAACATCATCTTCCTCAACGACGGCGACATGGCCATCCTCACCTTGAACGGCATCGCCTTCACCGACTTCGAAGGCAACCCGCTTGAACGCAAGACGCAGCGCGTCACCTGGGACCCCATCCAGGCGGAAAAAGGTGGCTACAAACACTTCATGCTCAAAGAAATCTGGGAGCAGCCACGCGCCATCCGCGACACCACTTTGGGCCGCATCTCGCTGGAAACCGGCCAGGTCTTCCTCAATGAAATGGCCATCGCGCCTGAGGAGTTAGCCAAAGTTACCAGCATCAACATCGCTGCCTGCGGCACAAGCTGGCACGCCGCCACCGCGGGCAAATACATGATCGAGCGCCTCGCCCGTATCCCCGTCGAAGTCGATTACGCCAGCGAATACCGCTACCGCGACCCCATCGCCGACCCCAACGCACTCGGGATGCTCATCACCCAGTCCGGCGAAACCGCCGACACCCTCGCCGCTCAGCGAGAGATGATCGCCCTCGGCTCTAAAACCGTCGCCATCTGCAACGTCGTCGGAGCCATGATCACCCGCGACGCCAACGGCACCATCTACACCCACGCCGGTCCAGAGATTGGAGTAGCCTCCACCAAAGCCTTCAGCAGCCAGATCACCGCGCTCTTTCTCTTCGCCCTGCACCTCGCGCAAGTACGCGGCACTCTCACCCCCGCCGAATCCCTCAGCCTGGTGGACGAGCTAAGCCGCATTCCCGCCAAAATTCAGGACATGCTCCAGAACGTCTCGCTCCAGTGCGAAGAGCTGGCCAAAAGCTTCTCCACCGTCCGCGACTTCCTCTATCTGGGCCGCGGAATCCATTTCCCTATCGCCCTCGAAGGCGCTCTCAAGCTCAAGGAAATCAGCTACATCCACGCCGAAGGCTACCCCGCCGGAGAGATGAAGCACGGCCCCAACGCCCTGATCGACGAAACCCTCCCCGTAGTCGTCCTCGCCACCCAGGACCCCAATGACCCCGGCTCCAGACTCCGCTACGAAAAAACCTTGTCCAACGTTCAGGAAGTCACAGCCCGCTCCGGCCGTGTAATCGCCATCGCCGTGGACGGCCAGCAGGATCTGGTCCAACTGGTTGAGCACGTAATCTCCATCCCCCCAGCCCCGGAACTACTGCTCCCCCTGCTTGAAATCATCCCTCTTCAATTACTCGCCTACTACATCGCCGTAAGAAGAGGCTGCGACGTAGACCAGCCAAGAAACCTGGCCAAATCCGTCACCGTAGAGTAGCCACCTCAAACAAATTCTGCCGCAAACGAGGGCAGCAGGTCAGCCTGCATCCAGTACCGAAGTTCGAAACCTTGCTCCAGCCCTGAGCCTTTGCCTTTGCTTCTGCCCTTGCCTTTCTGCCTATCATTCCCGAAGAGAATCTCCTTCTCCACTCCAAACAAAAAAACAACGACCCCAAACGAGAGCGAGGCAGGACGATTACTCGCCCTACCCCGCCTTTCCCTTCAGTTTTAGTAAAGCTCAGCCAGCGTAAAGTTAGCGGCGACCACCACCGCCGCCACCGCGAACTCCACCACCCATACCGCCGCCATAACCACCACGGCCAACGTAACCGCCACGGCCGCCATAAAATCCTCGACCGTAGATCCCGCCACCATAGAATCCCCATCCAAAAGGACTCCAGAAAGGATTCAGGCCGACAAAAGTGTATCCGTAGCCGTATGGATCCCAATACCACCCAGGAGCAAAGCCGGCATACGAATACTGCCCCGCAATCTGTGTGTTGGCTTCAGCCAGATATTGCGACCGCAGGCTGCTCCATTTGTAGAGATCGTCCTCGGCGCTGTGACTGTCAAAGCCGTGGGGCTTCAGGTTAACTCCATCCCCAATCGCGAGTTCGCGATTGCCCTTCACGGTAATCCACTTGTTTTCGTGATCGAGAACCGCCGCTTTGCCCTGAAAAACCCGCACACTGCCATGCATGGCATCGAACGCGTAAAAACCCGGCTTCAGCACCTGTGTCGGATTTCCGTTTTGAACAATCTGCACGTTATTTTGTGGAAATATCTCATCGACCTCGACCGTAGCGTGGCCGCTTTCCAGGTCAACAACAGTCTTGGTCAAGTCCGGCGAAACCAGCCTTGCCGAACTGTTATCTCCAAGGCGGAAAACGATCCCCGGGGTGAGAAGCATTTCAACCTTCCCCTGACCGGTAGAGAGAACCTGCCCGGCATCGAGCCCCGCAGAGCCAATAGATCGTGGTGAAATATGCCGCCCGTCAATTGATGCCGATCCTTCTACATAATTGATAGTTCCCGGAAGAACCGGCTCCTCGTTTTGAGCCAGCACCGTGGAAGCGCATATACCTGACAGTAAAGTAATGGAAAGGAAACTAGTAAGCACCGTTGATTTCAACATAATCCCAAACCCTCAGTTGATATAGATGTCAATAGAGGAAAAATGTTGCGGTCAGCCCGCGAAATGGTTCAGGACGTGCAATTTTGCACGAGATATTCATCTCCATTCGCCTCCAACTGCCACCAAAACCCCCTCGGAAATCTGCGAAGATGTTTCGAGGAGAAGTCCACCAACATGCATCTCACTCCCACGGAAGCCCGCGTCCTCGGCGCGCTGGTCGAAAAGGAAATCACCACCCCCGAGTACTATCCCCTCTCGCTCAACGCGCTCGTCAACGCCTGCAACCAGAAGAACAATCGCGAACCCGTAACCTCACTCGACGACGTTGAAGTTCGTCAGGCCCTCCACGGCCTTGAAGACGACCGCCTCGCCGCTCCCGTCCGTGGCGACGGACGCGTTCCCAAATTCGAGCATCACATGCAGGAAGTCTTCAACTTCACCCGTGGCGAAATCGCTGTAATCTGCGTCCTCCTCCTGCGCGGTCCGCAAACCCCCGGCGAACTCCGCGGCCGCACCGAGCGGATGCATCGATTCGACGAGCTCAGCGACGTTCAGTCCGTCCTCCAGCGCCTGATCTCCCGCGAACCCGCCCTGGTCAAGGTGCTGCCCCGCCAACCCGGCACCAAAGAGGCCCGCTACGCCCACCTGCTCTCCGGCGATGTCGAAAGCTTCGAACCACCCTCATCCAGCGCCACGTCCTACGCATCGGCATCATCCCAGGCAAGCTCCTATCAGGAACCAGATCCGGAACTATCCGAACGCATGGCCCAACTCGAAGCCGAAGTAGCCATCCTCACCCGCGAACTAAACGAAGTCCGCGAACAAGTAGAACGCCTGACCAAACTGATCGAGTAACCCAGCCTCATCCGCTGCCTTGCCGTTGCCCTTGCAGTTGTAGTTGCCCTTGCTTTTCTGTCTGTCATTCCCGAAGGGAATCTGCTGTTAGCTTTTGCTGTTGCCATCCCGTCTGTCATGCCATCACCAAAGAATCCTCCCCATACCTGCCCCAGCGCCTTATCCTCAAACCAGACAGACATGACAGCAACAAAGAGTCGAGGAGCATCAGCATGAAAGCCAAAGCATCAAGTCGATTCCTTTCTCTTGCCCTGGCCGCAGCCCTCGCCAGCATCGTATCGCCAGCCCTCGCGCAGGATCCCGGCATCGCCGCAGCCAACGCCGCGATGCAAGCCAACATGATGGCAACCCAGGCCGCCATGCAGGCGCAATCCGACGCCCAGGCCGCCGCAGCTACCTTTCAAATGCAAATGAATATGGCCAATACTTCCAGTGCATCCTACGCCCGCGCCGCCACCAAATCGGTCAAGAGCTACGAAGCCGGCATCGATCCCGAAAAGATCCGCGCCCACGTCCAGTTTCTCTCCGACGATCTCCTCGAAGGCCGCTATCCCGGCCTCCGCGGTGGCGAACTCGCCGCCAAATACATCGCCACCCAGTTCGCCATCTACGGCCTCAAACCCGCTGGCGACAACGGCACCTATTTCCAGAACATCAACTTCGTCGGCATGAAAGTACGTCCGTCCGAAACCACCGCCAGCCTCATCCCAAAATCAGGCGCACCCATCGTCCTCAAATTCGCCGACGACTACACGGTGATGAACGAGACCCTCACCCCCACATCCGATATCGACGCCCCCATCGTCTTCGTCGGCTACGGTGCAGACGCCCCTGAATTCAACTGGAACGACTACGCGGGCATCGATGTCAAAGGCAAAATAATCCTCTGCATCGTCGGCGATCCACCCTCCAGCGATCCCAAATTCTTCGGCGGCGACGCCATGACCTACTACGGCCGCTGGACCTACAAATTCGAGCAGGCCGCCCGCATGGGTGCCGTCGGAGCACTCATCATCCACCGCACAGACCTCGCCAGCTACGGTTGGGACGTGGTCAAAAACTCCAACACCAGCGAAAAAACCTTCCTTCGCGACGACAAAAATCCCCAGCTCAAAGCCGCCAGTTGGATTCAGCTCGACGTAGCCCAGAAGATCTTCGCCGCCTCCGGTCTTGACTTCGATCAGGAGTTTGCCGCCGCCGGTAAACCCGGCTTCAAAGCCGTCGAACTCCCCATCCGCCTGCAGGCGCACGTCTCCAGCGACGTCCGCTCATTCCAGTCGCCCAACGTAGTCGGCATTTTCCCCGCATATCAAGAGCCTCTGAAAAAAGGGAAAACTCCGCCATCCTTTACCGACCAGGCCGTCCTCTACACCGCCCACTACGACCATCTCGGATTTAAGGCCGGTATGCCCGGCGACAACATCTACAACGGTGCCGCCGATAACGCAACCGGCGTCGGCATGATCCTCGAACTGGCCCGTTCCTGGAGCCACATGCGCTCCGTTCTTCCTCACTCCGTCCTCTTCGCCGCCGTCACCGCAGAAGAGCAGGGTCTGCTCGGATCGCAGTATCTCGGCCAGAACCCGCCCATCCCCGCCAGCCAGATCGCGCTCGACATCAACTACGACATGGTCCTGCCCATCGGCACACCCATGGAAATCAACGTCAACGGAGCCCAGCGCACCAGCTTCTACCCCGCCGTCGAAAAGACCGCGAAAGCCTTCCGCCTGGACATCGTTCCCGACCCGCGCCCATCCGCCGGCAGCTATTACCGCTCCGATCACTTCTCGCTCTCGCGCGTAGGCATCCCCGCCTTTTCCATCGAGCCTGGAACCCTCTTCGAAGGCTACGACCGCGCCTGGGGAGTCGCCCAATTCAAAAACTTCGAGGATCACGACTACCACAACTTCTCAGACAACTACCACTCCGACTGGGACTTCTCAGGCAACGCCAAACTCATCCGCTTCGGCATGGACCTGGGCTGGCAGGTCATCAGCAGCAAGAAGCCCATTACCTGGAATAAAGGCGATGAATTCGAGGCAGCCCGCCTCGCCAGCCGCTAACCTCAAGCTATTTTCACAGCGGATATTCACACATTCGTTGCGTCCGCAAACCCACTCGGGCATCCAAGAATTGAGCTAAGGAGAAGAACGAAATGACAACGACAGCAACCCATTCCGATAAGAAAGAAAGCAACGATCTGCTCACGCCAACCGATCTTGACCGCAAAGGTACCGCCCAGGTTGGAGAAGAGCTTCGTTATCTGCTGGCCGACGTATTCGCGCTATATCTCAAGACCAAGAACTTCCACTGGCACATGAGCGGGCCGCATTTCCGCGACTATCATCTTCTTCTCGATGAGCAGGCGGACCAGATCTTCGCCATCTCCGACGACATCGCAGAGCGCGCCCGCAAAATCGGCGAAACCACCTTGCACTCCATCTCTGAGATCGCAAAATTCCAGCGCCTCAAGGACAACTCAGCACCCTTCGTCGCTCCCAAACTCATGCTCGCCGAGCTGCATCACGACAATCTCCAGCTCGTCGAATACATGCGCAACACCCATGAAATCACCTCCAGGGTGAACGACGTAGCCACCACCAGCCTGCTTGAGAACTGGATCGACGAGGCCGAGCGCCGCGCCTGGTTCCTCTTCGAAACCATCCGCACCCTGTAACAGAAACAACCTGTCATATAAATAAGGGACCTGTAGCGCATTGCGTCACGCTACAGGTCCCTTATTGTCAGGCACTTTATATAAGAACTTTGCCGGTCTTAAACTCTTCAGCTTTAGCTGGTACAAAGCTAACAAGAGGAATTTACGCTGACAATGACAATTGCAGGCAACGTAGAGCCTAGTCTCACGGCTACGAGGCGACATTTCAAGGCTCTCGATGGCTTGAGAGGCGTGGCGGCTCTGGCAGTAGTCACCTTCCACTTCATGGAAATGGCGATTTACAACTACAGCAAGCTCTTCATCGGACATGGCTTTCTAGCTGTAGATTTCTTCTTCTGTCTGTCCGGATTTGTGATCGGCTACGCCTACGATGATCGCGTCGGCACGATGGGTCTCTGGGCATTCTTTAAAGCCAGGCTGATACGCCTGCACCCAATGGTAATTCTGGGGTCAATGCTTGGCTTGATCGCCTTGCTCTTCGACCCATTTGCGAAAGACCCTCTGGCCTATAGCGCAAGCCGCATCGCGCTCATGTTTCTGGCTTCGATTTTTCTCATTCCCTACCCCGCGATGCAGGAGCGCGCGTTCAATCTGTTTAGCCTGAACGCTCCGTCCTGGTCGCTGTTCTGGGAGTACGTAGCGAATATCTTCTACGCCGTCATCGTGTTCCGGTTCAGCCAGCGCTGGTTAGTCTTTCTTACCGTATGCGCCGCGATTGCACTTTGTGTCGTGGGCTACCAGGCCGGTGCGCTCTCCGGCGGCTGGAGCGGACATACCTTCTGGCATGGCGGCGTACGGGTAGCGTATTCATTCCTGGCTGGCCTGCTTGTGTACCGCTCCAAATGGATCATCCGCTCAAAGCTCGGCTTCAGCGTTCTATCCGTATTGCTGTTGCTGGCGTTCGTCATGCCGTATGCCAACGGAGGCTGGGTACGGGAAGCGGTCGTGGTTCTCTTTTACTTTCCACTCCTGATCGTGCTGGGTGCCGGGGCCACACTGACGCCATTTTCAGAAAAGCTCTGCACCTTCGCAGGCAACCTGTCCTACCCGCTCTACATGACGCACTACGCAGTGATCTGGATCTTTGGAAACTACTACAGCACCTACAAGCCCGACTCGGCACACCTGGCATTAGTCGTTACCAGCGGAGTCCTTGGAATGGTCGGCTTTGCTTACCTGGTAATGGTGCTTTACGACATTCCAGTGCGAAAATACCTCAGCTTGAAAAATCGGGGTGCTTGAGGCGGTTCATCCACAAACTGTCCCACTTTTATAGCTAATTGCTCGATCTGAAACGTTTTATAATGGAATCGATCGTGGCACCGCTCAGGCTCGCAACTGGCCTTACTTCTTCTTTAAGCGAGAACCTCAATTGGCCCGTCCCACATACACCGCCCGTCTTCTGAGTAAAGTCTGCATCTCCGAATCAGCCCAGTGCTTTCACCTGGAATTCGTGATCGACGAACTGCCTGACTTCGATCTGGCGCCTGGCCAGTTTCTGTCTGCGGTAGCGCCCGATCCAAACGGCAAGGTTCAGACTCGCGCCTACTCGATCGCCTCTGCAGCCAACGGAAATCAATTCGACCTCTGCGTCAATCGCGTCGAGGGCGGCTTCTTTTCCAATTACCTTATCGATCTGAACATAGGCGACACCGTTCAGGTGCATGGACCGCACGGCCACTTCGTGCTCAAGTCCCCGGTCACCGACTCCATCTTCGTCGCCACCGGCACCGGCATCGCGCCCATGCGCGGCTTTACGCAATGGCTCTTTCCCGACCAAGGCCCCGATGCAGGATTGGACCGAAGCGAAGGCAAGCAGATCTGGCTCGTCTACGGCACCCGCTACGAAAGCGAAATCTACTACCGCGAGTATTTCGAAAGCATCGCCGCGCGCCACTCGAACTTTCACTACATCGCCACCCTGAGCCGCGCTCATGAAGAGTGGTCAGGACCACGCGGTTACGTGCAGGAGCATCTCGACGCGATCATAGAAAAGCGCAGCCCGTCCGGTGGAGAATCGCCCATCGCACTCGCTTCTGTAGTGCAGGACGTAGTCGCAGCCGAAGCCTCCATCCCGCAGGCTCAGGTCTTCGATATTCACACCTATATCTGCGGTCTGAATAACATGGTCGCCGGGGTTCGTGAGCGCCTCACCAGCTTCGGCTGGCACAAAAAACAAATCATCTTCGAGCGCTACGACTAAGCCTTCGATCGGGCTCTATCGTCCAACCACCATCACGATCAGACCAAACACCAGCGCTGCGACCACGATAATCAAAACCAGCAGTCCACAGATAAACCACGCCGCCTGTCGCTCTTGTTTTGGTGTCGGATGGGTAATCCCAAAGAAGTCGATAAATCCGCGCGTAATAAAATTTACAAGTCCCACAAGGTCAACCTCGGTCTCTTATCTTAGAGAAACGCCAAGGCTTTCAGGATCCTAAAGATTAAATAGTTCGCGTAATCTCTTCGTTTGCGCCCGGCTCACCGGAATCTCCGTCTGCTTGCGATCATCCATGCGCAACTGGTAGCTCGACTTGAACCACGGCACCACTTCGCGAATGTGATTGATATTCACCACAAATCCCCGGTGCGCTCTCCAGAACAAATTCGGGTCAAGCAGCTCCAGCAGATCTTCCAGCGTCCTGCACTTGGAGTGGCCCTCCACCGAAGGCGTCACCACGCGAATCGTTCCATCCTCAATTGCTGCAAAACAAATCTCCGCCTGGTCCACCAGCAGCAATCGGCTCTGCACCTGCACAATCAGCTTGCTCGGCGCACTGGCACGCGTTGAATTTTGCTGTCGGTTCAGCAACTGCAGCAGCGCATCCATCTCCGTCTCGCGGCGATCCGTCTCGGCCTTTGAGGGTGGTTCATCCTGGCTGTTCTCCAGGATGCGCGCCCGCGCCCGATCCACTGTCTGCAAGATTCTGTTGCGATCGAACGGTTTCAGTAGGTAATCCACCGCGTTCACATCAAAGGCGCGAACCGCGTACTGATCGTAAGCAGTGGCAAAGACGATCTGCGGCAACCGCTCCATCGCCCGTTGATCGACCAGTTGCTTCAGGACGGCAAAACCGTCCAGCCCCGGCATCTGCACATCCAGAAAAACCAGGTCCGGCTGGTGCTCCTCAATCAAGTCCACAGCCTCGATCCCGTTCGTGCCTTCAGCCAGAATCTCAACGCTGCCAATGGAATCCAGCAGGTACTTCAGCTCTTCCCGAGCCAGTTGCTCGTCATCCACTATGACCGCAGTAATGGGCATGGGGATTTGAGCATCGTACTCCGTACTTGGTTGCAAGGAATCGTCTTTGGGAATGTCATTGGGCACTGGGGCCTAATCTACCATGACACGCAAACGCGAAGGCATCTGATCTTCCGCCAGCTCATGTCCGCACCCGGTGCAGTACAAATCAGTGATGCGCACCGATCGGAAGCAGTTTCCACAACTCGCCGTAAGCTGATAATTGCACTGCGGGCAAAAGTGAAAATCATTCAGCACATGCGTTCCGCAAGCCGCGCATTTCGAAATGATCGGCAGCCGCAGTAGAAAGTAGAGCACCGCGCCGATACCACCCGGCAACACAAAGCAGATCAGCATCCAGAACCGCATGCTCATCGACCTTCGTGGCGCATCCTTACTTACATATCCCACCATCAGAAAGTAAAGCGAAGCCAGAATCCCCCAGGACAAATTGATATAAGTTCTAAGTCCCAGTGGGGCCGGCGGATGATGGCGCTGCAACGGCAGAACATACCAGAAATAGTACTCCACCACGATAAACGCGATTCCAGCCACAATCATTGACCAGAGCGGAATCAACTGGGCGTCTTCGTTAATCGGTATGGATTGTGGATCGCGCATAAGTGATCTGGACAGCATAACTCAGATTTAAGATACAAATCTACTGTTTGAGACGACACAGATCGAAAAGAAGTTGCGACTAATTTCAACTAAGAGACATCGTTGAATTTTTAATGACTCAGGATCGCTTTTTCCACCATCCGGCAACCAGTACCGCGCCAAGAATCGTAGGGCAAACGATGCACGCCCACAGGCTCAGCTGGCTTCCAGGATCGGCCAGATGCTCACCCGCAATCAGGCTGTCCGTAACTTCCCATATCAGTGGCGCAATGAGAACAAGGACCAGCAGCGCAAACCCCAGGGCGACAGCCCGGTTGCGGCTTCCTCCCTGCTGTTGTTCTCGTCGAACACCCAGAGAACTCCTCACCACTCGTCGCGTACGATTGGCTACGGTTCGCTCCCGGTTTGCATCCAGCCCATGCAGCGCATTCAGCAAATCCGCAGACGGACTGGTGTCCACCACGTGGGAAGTGTCCTGCCCCGTGCTTCGAATTTGCTTGGCTGCGCTCAACCTGCCGTCTCCGCTATTGATTGTGGCCTTTATCTGGATAGGACGGGCTGACCCAGTGCGGCCTTGGAATTCGGATCTAATCTGCCAGCTTAGGCTTCATAAAAGCCAATCCACGATACAGTCGCGATTTTACCGTGGAAAGCGGGGCGTGGGTAACTTTTGCAATTTCTTCTAAAGAAAGATCTTCATGGAACCGTAGCACCAGCACTTCCCGGTACAAAGGCTCCATTTGCAAAAGCGCCGTCGTGAGTCTGTCACGATCCTCGCCACTCGAACACTGATCGAAAGGCGTCGGTCCATCCGCCGCAATTTCGATGCCCATCGGCCTGTCTTCATCACCGGCCGTCTCGAACATTTCATCCAGGCTCGACATCGTGCGCTTGCGCCGCAGGTCGATCACCAGGTTGCGTGCAACCGTAAACAGCCACGTGTCAAACCGCGCCTTGCCATTGAACTGACCACCGCGCAGCAGAACCCGCATCCAGACTTCCTGGAATAAATCCTCAGCCTGCTCGCGATTGCTCGTCAGGTACAGCAGGTAGCGCAACAATCGGTGCTGATAGCGAACAATCAGCTCGTCAAGCAGTCCCACATCCTGCCGTTTCAGACCCTCGGCAATCGCCAGGCTCTCCTGGCGAACCAGTTCTTGAGCGGCCCGGGCGCTGACGGAATCGACGATAGCTGCTGAGGCGAACGATGTCATCACATCAAGTAGACGCGGAATCCGGCTCCCAGGACGAAGTTTTTTCTCAAAAAGTGGATATTTTTTTAAAGATAATTTCAGGAACAGTATTTTGTTCGACTCTATCCACTATCACCAGCCCATAGAAATCGCACACGATCTACACTAAAGATATGCAAATTCTCTACGGACTGCACCCTGTCGAAGAGGCGCTCAAAGCGGGCAAACGCCGCTTCGATCACGTGCTGGTAGCCCGCGAACGCCGCGATGACCGCCTCGAAGCCATCGTCTCCCTCTGCCGCGACCTCAAAATCCGCCTCCGCACCGAGCCCCGCGAAACCCTCACCGACATGGCCCACACCCCGGCTCACCAGGGAGTCGTCGCCATCGTTCGCGCCCAGCAGTTCCTCACCATCGAGGACATTCTGGAACCCATCGCCACCCCGCGCCTCGTCCTCGCCCTCGACGGCGTTGAAGATCCCCAGAACCTCGGCGCACTCCTTCGCTCCGCCGACGGAGCCGGAGTCGACGCAGTGGTCATGACCGAGCGCCGCGCCGCGCCCCTGAGCGCCGTAGCCGCCAAGGCCGCCGCCGGAGCCCAGGAGCATCTCCGCATCGCCCGCGTCGTCAACCTCGTCCGCTCCCTCGAAGAGCTCAAGCGTAAGAACATCTGGATCATCGGTCTCGACGAGCGCGGCACTATGGACTACGACCAGTTCGACTTCACCGGCGACTGCGCCCTGGTCATGGGCCGCGAAGGCGACGGTCTCCACGAACTCGTCCGCCGCACCTGCGATCATCTCCTGCGCATCCCCATGGCTGGCGGCGTCAGTTCCCTCAACGTCTCCGCCGCCGGAGCCGTGGTGCTCTTTGAAGCCTTCCGCCAGCGCCGCAGTAAACAAAAGGCAGCCACCGGCGTTCCAGACAAATCTCCCACTGCCGCGTCCAAGCCTAAGAAACAGAAAGGCCTGGGTTCGTAAGTATCGAATCGGATCTGCCAGGCACCCGAGGTCATGGAACATGACCTCGGGTGGGATCTAACAAACATCCAAACTCCATTGATGGCCAGATTCACAGCTCAGGGGATAGGCCGGAGAACAGAATCATGAAAGCAAGCATTTTCCCGGCAGCAGTCTCCACCATGCTTCTCGCCGTAGCAGTGGCCATAATCAGTTCAGCCCATCCATCCCAGGCACAAACCTCCACCGGAACACCTCCCGTTTCCTCGCAGACCATCCAGCAGACCGATCAGGACGCGGCGAAAAAAGGCAAAGTCCTCTTTTCCCGTTCCATCGACTCCAACGGCCAGACCGTTGACAACGTCAATGACCCTGCGAACCCGCAAACCACCCCTGCCCCGCAGAATTCCGACGCTCTGAAAGCCTCCGGCAATCTCTCAGCAGGGCAGGCAGCAGTAAAGATCGCTCCTCAGCCCACCGCCGAGGACGCCGAGCGAGCAGCCCTCACCTACACCGATTTCGACCTCGACGCCCGCCTCCGCCCCGCTGAAGGCCACCTCGCCGTGCGCGCCCTGGTCACCGTGCGCAACGACGGCAAAACGCCGCTCCTCCACATCCCTCTGCAGCTTTCTTCCACGCTCGATTGGGAGATCATCCGCCTCAACGGACGTCAGATGCCCTTCACCCAGGCCGTTCTGAACTCCGACGCGGACCACACCGGCCAGCTTCACGAGGCAGCCATCACCCCGTCCGCCCCGCTCGCCCCCGGTGCCAGCCTGCAATTGGACGTAACCTACTCCGGCATCATTGCCCAGTCCGCCAAGCGTCTTCTCGCCATCGGAACCCCCGACGATGTCGCTGCTCACTCCGACTGGGATCGCATCGGCATCGACTTCACCGGCCTCCGCGGCTTCGGCAACGTCGTTTGGTATCCCGTCTCATCCGTCCCCGTCATCCTCGGCGATGGCGCGCGCCTCTTCGATGAAATCGGCACTCACAAACTCCGCAGCGCCGGAGCCCATTTCCGCCTGGCGCTCACCGTCGAAACACCCCCGGGCCAGGCTCCCAACGTCGCCCTGATCAATGGCCGTCCAGCCGCTTTGTCCCAGACCCTTGGAGCCGACGCCTCAGTTGCCACCGTTTCAACCGCCCATGTCGACGACGCAATTCTCGGCTTCGAAGCTCCCAGCCTATTCCTCGCCAGCCGCAGCAGTAGCGAAGGCCCAAACATCACCCTCTGGACGCGCCCGGAATCCACACCCAACATCGCCGCCTGGAATGAAGCAGCCACCGAAGTCATCCCGTTTCTCCAGGGCTGGCTCGGTCAGCGCCCGCGCTCGCAGCTCACCATCCTCGACCTTCCCGATCCAGCCGACGTCCCCTTTGAAACCGGAGCCATGCTCGCCACCCCGATCCGAGCCGCCACTCCTGAAGTTCTCGACGGTCTCATGGCCCATGCCCTCACCCACGCCTGGGTGCTCTCGCCGCGAGCCTGGCTCAGCGAAGGCGTAGCCCACTTCATGGGCACTCTCTGGATTGAAAAACAGCAGGGCCGGGAACGCGCCCTCGCCACACTCGACGGCTCCCGCGCCGCTCTCACCCTCGCCGAACCCGCCAGTCCCGGCGAAGGCGACGGTCAGCCGCTCACCGCCTGCATCTCGCCCGTCTACTACCGCACCAAGGCCGCTTACGTCTTCTGGATGCTTCGCGATCTGGTCAGCGACGCAACCCTGTCGGCAGCCCTGCGCGCCTACGACCCCGCAGCCGACACCAAACCGGAGTATTTCGAAACACTCATCGAACAAGCCGGCCAACGCCGCAACCTCGGATGGTTCTTCGCCGACTGGGTCTACGCCGACAAAGGTCTGCCTGACCTCTCCATCGAGAGTGTCTTCTCCAGTGCCGCCTCTGTTCCCGGTTCGTATCTGGTCGCAGTCAACGTTGCCAACAACGGTTACGTCGCCGTCGAAGCCCCCATTCAGGTCATCAGCGACACCGCCAGCGTCACCCAGCGCGTAGTCCTCCAGGCCCGCTCTAAAACAGTGCAGCGCATCCTGCTCCAGGGCATCCCCTCGGAAGTCCGCCTCAACGACGGCGCCATCCCCGAAACCCAGGCCACCATCCACAGCAAACTAATCGAAGCCGCCACGCCGAACTAACACGCCCAACTAAAGCATTTCTCCTGGCGGGGTATTCTGCTATCGCAATATTTGCGCAACGACTGACGGCGTAGCTTTTCATGATGAAAAGCTACGCCGTCGCCAGTCCAGTCTGATTCATAGCAATAGTAGAAACACTCGAATCGATGCGGACTTATTCCCTGCCCAGCGCCTTGGCGATCCCCGCCTCCACCAGCGGATTCATAATGTCGTACCCAGCCTTATTCGGATGCACCCCATCACGGCTCAACGTGGCCGGAAGACCGCCCCGCGAATCCACCATTGCCGAATAAAAATCGACATACGTATAACCGTGACTGGCCGCATACGCCTTGATCCAGGCATTCAATGCAATCACCTTCGGAGCAGGCTCGCGCCCCGGCTTCCAGGGAAAATCAAAGGCCGGCAGAATCGAGCAAAGCACCACCTTGATGTCGTTGGCATGAGCCAGGTCGGCCATCGACGCAAAGTTGTCCTCCGTCTGCTCCGGAGTCATATCACCCGTATTCCCCGCAACATCGTTAATCCCCGCCAGAATCACCACCACGCGCGGCTTCAGTTCCACCACATCCTGGCGAAAACGCACCAGCATCTGCGGCGTAGTCTGCCCGCTGATGCCGCGATTCACGTACGGCTTTCCAGGAAAAAATCCAGGGTCCGTAGCCGCCGTCCGCTGTGCCTCTGGAATGCCACTGTGCAGCCACGACTCCGTGATGGAGTCGCCCATGAACACAACCCGCTCTTCACCCGCAGCTGCAGCAGGTAATGCTACATCCGCATCATGAAATCGCTTCATATTCGGCCAGTCCGTCGGCGGTTCAACCAGGTGAGGACGCTGTGGCGCAGCCGCCGCCGGTGCCTGCGAAACAGGCGGTGGAGTTTGCTGCGCAAGCCCTGACGTAGCAGTCAGCATCCCGGTAAAAACCGCAGCCGCCACAAACGCACCAAAACGAAATGGATGAACATACCGCCCGGATTCGTTCCCGCCCTCATTCAAAAACCAACGCATGGCTATCTCTCATTCTTGGATTTGTTCAAAGCCCTGTGCCCGATATCGTGCCGATAGTAGATTCCGTCAAAATGAATCTTACCCATCGCCTCATACGCCAGATCCAGCGCCTCGCGCAGCGATGGCGCAGCCGCAGTCACCCCCAGCACGCGGCCTCCGTTGGTGTATAACTTGCCTCCAGCCAGCGTCGTCCCAGAGTGAAACACCTGCACGCCCTTAACCTTCGCCGCCTGCTCCAGGCCCGTAATCTCCAGCCCCGTTTCATAGCTCCCCGGATACCCGCCCGAACTGGCAATCACGCAGGCGCTGGCACCCGGCTTCCACCGAAACTCCGTCTCCGAAAGCCGCCCATCGATGCAAGCCTCCATCGCGTCCACCAGGTGGCAACCCGTCTCGCAATCCAGCCGCATCAGAATCGCCTGTGTCTCCGGATCGCCAAACCGTGCATTGAACTCCAGCACCTGCGGTCCGCGAGCCGTCATCATCAGCCCGATATACAACACCCCCACAAAAGGAGTGTCCTCCGAAGCCATCCCCGCAATCGCAGGCCGGGCAATATGATGCATCACCCACTCCTGCATCTCCGGCTCCAGCAGCGTGTCCATCGAATACACACCCATACCGCCCGTATTCGGGCCCGTATCGCCTTCGCCCACGCGCTTGTGATCCTGAGCCGCCACCAGCGGAGCCACATGCTTGCCATCGGAGAGGCAAAGGAAACTCACTTCCTCACCCAGCAGAAACTCCTCGATCACCAGTTGCTGTTCCTTCGAGCCCAACAGCTTTCCGCTGAACAAACCCTGCGCCGCCTCAAGTGCCGCTCGCCGGGATTGGCAGATAATCACGCCCTTGCCCGCAGCCAGGCCATCCGCCTTCACCACAATCGGAGCATGAAAAAACTCGATCGCCTTCTCGACATCTTCCGCCGAAGTACAAACCGCATAGTTCGCCGTAGGAATCTGGTGTCTCTGCAAAAACCGCTTCGCAAACGACTTGCTCGACTCCAGCATCGCCGCAGCCTTTGTGGGGCCAAACACCCTCATCCCAAGCGCCTGCAAAGCATCCACCAGCCCCAGCGAAAGCGGCAACTCCGGCCCCACAACGATCAGATCCGGCCGCTCGGCAATCGCAACCTGCACCATGCCATCCAGATCGGAGAGCGATACCGGCACCAGCCGCGCAATCCCCGCAATCCCGCCATTCCCCGGCGCGCAAACAACCTCGGTCACGCGACCACTCTTCGCTATCGTCCACGCCAGAGCATGCTCCCGGCCGCCCGAACCAAAAATCAGAACCTTCATCGTTTCCTCTGCCTGGCGCCGCATTCGAGCGCCGCCAAGCCTAATCTTCCATCCCTAACAGGGTACCCGACCCGCCGCAGCCACGCGAGAATTCCACCCGTCACCTCCGCAAATTCTCTTCGGCTATACTGCCGATTGGCAACCTTGGCCAGGGAAGATCAGGCAACACCACCGTGGACTCCAGATACGACAGCATTCAGGTAGAGCAGCAGCGTAAAGCGCGGCGCGCAAATCAGCGCCAGAGCTTTCGCCGCAACCAGGCCCTCGGTCTCCTGTTCGCCGCCGGCGCCGTCCTCATCTACAGGCTGTTTCACACTCCATCGGGATGGCTCTTTCCCGCAGGCTGGTGGCGTTTGTGGTAGCACCGCGCGATCCACTGGCAGTCCTGATCCTCGGCCCCACCGGCAGCGGCAAAACCGCCCTCGCACTCTCCCTCGGCAAACACTTCAACGGCGAAATCATCAGTTGCGACTCCGTAGCCGTCTACCACGGCATGGACATAGGCTCCGCCAAGCCCACTCTCGATGAGCGGCGCCAACTCCCCCATCACCTGATCGATGTCGCCAACCCCGACCAGCCCTTCACCGCCGGAGACTACAGCCGCCAAGCCCGCGCCGCGCTCCATGAAATCGCCGCTCGCGGCCACCTGCCCATCGTCACCGGAGGCACCGGCCTCTACCTGCGCGCCATGACCCTGGGACTCTTCAACGGCCCCGCCCGCCGCGACGATCTGCGCGCCCGCCTGACCAGCTCTCACCAACGCCACGGAGCAAACTGGCTGCACCGCATCCTCACTCGCGTCGATCCCATCTCCGCCAGTCGCATCCACGCCAACGACATTCCAAAACTCATCCGCGCCATCGAGGTCTGTCTGGCCGCCAAACAGCCAATCTCCGCAGCCTTCACCGCAGGCGAACATCCCGGCAGAGATCCCCTCACCGGCTTCCGCCTCCTGCGAATAGGCCTCAACCCTCCGCGCCAGTCTTTATACGAGCGCCTCAACCGCCGCGCCGCGCAGATGTTTCAGGACGGCCTGGTCGAAGAAACCCGGCAGTTACTCCATCAATACGGCTCCGTCAAAGCCCTCGACTCCCTCGGCTACCGGCAGGCACTGAGCGTCATCAACAAGACAGCCACATTCAGCGAAGCCACCGCCGCCGCCCAGCAGGGCCATCGCAACTACGCCAAGCGCCAGCTAACTTGGTTCCGCCGCGAACCCGAAGTCCACTGGACAGAGGATTTCGGCAATACCGAGGCTGGCATTCAGTCCGCCATCGCCCTCATCGCCTCAAATCGCTGATCCGATCCGCACCTGCATCCCGCACTACGGCAAACCCGTCGCCTGGAATCAGATCCCCCATTGCCGCATCCATTAGACTAGAGCGTGGTAAGGAACGCGACACGGCACTCTACGGCAGCCCTGGAAACGGCCAGCCCAGAGTTTGAGGCAGTCCCGTACATCTGAAAGGAAGCATCTTGGCAGAGACAATTTACGACGTAGCAATCATCGGCAGCGGCCCCGCCGGTTACACCGCAGCCATCCGCGCCGGAGAGTTCGGCCTCAAAGTAGCCCTCATCGAGAGTTCCGATCAACTCGGCGGCACCTGCCTCCACGTGGGTTGTATTCCCACCAAGGCCCTGCTCTTCCACGCCGAGATATGGGACCACCTCAAGCACGGTGCTGAGTACGGCATCGACAACGTCACCGAGCCCAAACTCAACTGGGCACAGGGTCTCAAGCGCAAGAACGCCATCATCGCCAAGCACGTCAAAGGCCTTGAATTCCTCATGCGCAAGAACAAGGTCAACACCATCGAGGGCTATGGACGCCTCACCGGTCCCGCCAAAGACGGCATCCACACCGTCAGCATCTACACCGAGGGCGGCGGCGGAGCAGCAGGCGAGCAGTCCTTCCTCAAGGCCAAAAACGTCATCGTCTCCACCGGTTCGCAGGCCAAGATGCTGCCCGGCCTCGAAGCCGACACCCGCATCCTCACCAACATCGAAATTCTCTCCATCCCAGCTCTGCCCAAGTCGCTGATCGTCATTGGAGCGGGAGCGGTTGGCGTCGAATTCGCCTCCATCTTCCGCAGCTTCGGCAGCGAAGTCACCATCGTCGAATATCTCCCGCGCCTCGTTCCCGTTGAAGACGAAGAAATCTCCAAGGAACTCAACCGTCAGTTCAAAAAGCGCGGCATCGACGTCAACACCGGAGCCAAGGTAGAAAAGGTCGAGAAGACCACCGATGGCGTCAAAGTCACCTTCACCGACTCCAACGGCAAAACTGTAGTTAAAGAAGCCGACAAAGTCCTGATCGCCGTGGGTCGTTCCCCACGCACTGACAACATCGATATCAACAAGACCAAAATCGAGCTGGACCGTGGCTTCGTCAAAACCAATGAAGCTATGGAAACCGCCGAGCCCGGCATCTTTGCCATTGGAGATATCGTCTCCGGCATGCCCCAGCTTGCCCACTCCGGCAGCATGGCCGGCATGATCGCCGTTGCCAAAATCGCAGGCAAACCCTTCCGTCCCATCAACCGCCTGCGCATCCCCGGCTGCACCTACACCGAGCCGCAGATTGGCTCCGTCGGACTCACCGAAGCTCAAGCCAAAGAAAAAGGCCACGAGATCAAAGTCGGCAAGTTCCCATTCGCCGGCAACTCCAAAGCCACCATCGTCGACTCACACGACGGCTTCGTGAAAATTGTCTCCGACGCAAAGTATGGCGAAATCCTGGGCGTCCACATCATCGGCCCCTCGGCTACAGAAATCATCGCCGAAGCCGTAGTAGCCATGGACCTCGAAGGCACCGTGGAAGAACTGATGTACACCATCCACGCGCACCCCACACTCAGCGAATCCATGCTCGATGCCTACGGCGCAGTAGAAGGCCTGGCCATCAACGCCTAACCAGACCTGACCAGAAAGCAGCAGCAACAAATCCACCGTTGCCGCTGCTTTCCTGTCTGAGCTGTTGCTTTTGTATTTGCCTTTGCAGTTGCACTTGTTTTTCTGTCTGTCATTCCCGCAGGGAATCTGCTTCTCCATGCACAACCCTGGCCCCGCCGTTGTTTTGTGGCCAGGGCGGCACCCAATAGCACCCTCGAAAAACACAGCACTACCCATCCCAGGGCGAAGCTCGCTCCAGGAGAGCGCAGGACAGGAGAGCGCAAGACAAATGAGCCAAATGACGCGACCGCAAAAGGCACGCTGGGCAACTGCCCTCATGTTCGCAGTCGATGGCATCGGTTTCGGCGTCTGGGCCGCTCACATCCCCGTCTTCAAAGACCATCTCCATCTGTCCTCCACCGCTCTCAGCGAAGTACTCCTGGCACTCGTAGTCGGCTCCATCGTCACCATGCCGATCGCCGGGCAAGCCATCTCGCGCTTCGGCAGCCGCCGTGTCGTCTGGGCCGCAGCCTCCGCCTACATCCTCGCCATTACCGGCCTGAGCTTCGTAAACAGCCTTTGGCCGCTGATCATCGCCGCCGCCATCTTCGGAGCATCCAAAGGAGGCTTCGACGTCTCAGTAAACGCCCAGGGAGTCTGGGTCGAGCGACAGGTTGGCAAGCGCATCATGAGTTCCTTCCAGGGTTTCTGGAGCCTCGGTGGTCTCCTCGGAGCCTGCCTCACCAGCTATGCTCTTCGCCGCGGCGGCAGCACGCATCAGGATTTCTTTCGCACCTGTGTTGCTCTGGCCATCTGTGCCATCGCAGCCTGCCCATTTCTGCTCGAAGAAGAAATACAGCCCGCCACCAAAAACCGTCTGCGCCTGCCCGATCCAGCACTCCTGCGCCTCGCTGGAATCGCCTTCCTCGGTCTCTTCGCCGAAGGAGCGATGGCCGACTGGGACGGCGTTTATCTCAACACCAGCGTCGGAGTCAGCCTCTCCCTGGCCGCCATCGGCTACGCGGCATTTTCCCTCTCGATGGCTGCGGGCCGTTTCTGCGGAGACTGGCTTCTCGCCCGCTTAACGCCCGTCATCATCCTGCGCATCTGTGGCCTGTTTCTCTTTAGCGGACTCGCCATCGCACTCATCTTCAACGGCTGGTGGTCAAGCCTGATCGGCTTCATCTTCGCCGGACTCGGCGTCGCCAACATCGTGCCCGTAATCTGGGGAGCAGCCGGCCGCAACCGCGTCATCGGAGCAGGCCCGGCGCTCGCCACCGTAACCACTATCGGCTACTTCGGCTTCCTCGCCGGACCACCCATCATCGGCGCAGTCACCACCGTCCTCAACGTTCGACTGGCCCTGATCATCGTCGCTCTCTTCGGCGTGGCCATTGCAGCCTCAGCCCAGATCGCAGCTCAAACCGACGAGTAACACCCCACGGCTACTTCGGCTTCTGAGCATCCGGTTTCGTACTATCCGTCTTGTCTGAACCCGTCTTATCCGGAGTACTCGAAACCTCCTGCCCCTCGAAGATCATCTTCGTCGTCGAACCATACTGCTTGTAATCCGTATACTTCACCGTCATCCGCACATGCACGTCGTTCGACAGATATCCGTGGCCCGCCGGAAAATGCAGCACGCCATCCCCCTTGGTATACGTCGGAAACCAGTTCGTCCCATCCACCTGCTGCCGGTACGTCATAAACGGAGTCGAAAGATCCTCATGCCCCTTGCGCAAATCGTCCGGAACATTCTTGCCGCTGGTAATCACCACCTGCAGCTCCTCTGAGTCCACCCAGATCTTGCCCTGAAAATAACGCTTGCCCTTTACTATCGTCTTCGGCGAAACATCAAACACGTAGCAGGTCACCTCATCCACCGTCTGCCTGCCCACATACTTGATGTCATATTGCCCCGCATCCTCCGTCGTCAGCACAAACGGCAGCCGCTCCTGAATATCCTGAAAGTCCGCCGGCGACATCGAGATTCGCTGCAGAGAATTCTGCGGCGCGTACACCACCTTCTCCGCCCGCTTACCCGTCGGATCAAAGGTCACATCATCCACTTCGTAATACTCGCCATCCACTTTGTTGTCGTCGTTGACAGTCTGTACCCGCACCGCGCGCCGATAGGTGTAGTGGTTCAGCGCCTCGCGAAAGACCGTTTCCTTCGCCTTGAATTTTTCGATAATCTCTTCCGGCGGCGTCGGCGGCGCAGTCACATCCATCGGCCCAAATCCCGAGTCGAGCGGCATCGACGTAAAACTCACCGTAGCCTGGTCGTCGAACTTCTTTTTGTCGCGCCCCCACGCAGAAGCGCTGCACACCGCGATCACCAGCAGCGCCGTTCCGAGCTGCAAGACCTCTCTGGAATACCGAAACCTCTTCGCTGCCACTCGTCTCAATTCAACCCCCAATGTAAAACTCAACACCTGCGCCAAAAATAACCACCGCTTGCATACAACTTTAGACGGATTTAGCTCCGTCCAGATACGAAGGATGATAGTCCTAGCATTCACGGGGAGTATAGCGATCACCATAGGCGCATCCCTGCGTTTGCGCCATGTGGACGCAAGGCCGCTTCTCATGATCTCCTTTCCTAAGGGCTCATACAATCGAGTCCCCGGACCGCAGATCTCTTCACCGCAGGCGCTGGTCCGTATTCACTATGGCAATCCGCAAGTCCGGCAATCGGTACAATCTTGTTCAGATTGAAACCTGACCATCTGACTGCGATCCAGTTGCCCCAACCGTTGGAAGGAGCCTGCTCTCCGTCGCATGCCTGATGACTACCAGATCCCCGCGATAGCCCTGATCGCAGCTCTCATGCTCGCCTTCGCATATCTGCATATGCGTTTTCGCAGCGTGCGTACTCTTCTCTGGCTGCTCGCCCTCGGCTGCGCTGAAATTCAGGCCGTGCTGGTATGGCTCTGCTTCCACTACGTCTCATCACGCCATGCGGCCATAGCAATGAACGTGACTAGCGAATCCGCGCGCCTGCTCAGCACTGCGCTGTTTCTGAGTTCGCTTTCGCCTCGCACCTTTCGAATCGGC
The DNA here is from genome assembly GCF_025685655.1 of Acidicapsa ligni. Lineage (NCBI taxonomy): Bacteria > Pseudomonadati > Acidobacteriota > Terriglobia > Terriglobales > Acidobacteriaceae > Acidicapsa > Acidicapsa ligni. The sequence continues at coordinate 783,518 of NZ_JAGSYG010000001.1, forward strand.
CGCTTCCAGATTCTCTACGTCATTCCCTACATCATCCCCATCCTGATCTACTCCGCCCTGTATTACGGAGTCGCCCAGCACCCTTCGACCCCCTTGTTCACGATCTATTGCCTGCTCGCCTTTTGGGCGGCCGCCATAGGATTCGTATGGGGCCTGCAAAAGGGACCGATCCCCATCTGGTTGAACGTCGTAGTCGTCGTTTGCGCCGCACTGCTTTGCGTCCCCCTGTTTATCCGGGGAAATATCTATCTGCCTCTGCTCCTGGTCGAGTCCAGCAACATGCTGGTTACCGCGCTGCTCGTGCTCTACAGCTTCAAGCGCTTTTCCCCGGGAGTCGTTCTCGCCATCACCGGCTTTATCGCCTGGGCCATACCTCCCATTCTCCTCACGCAGACAGCCTCGTCGCATGCTCTCGTCATGATCGTTCTGACGCGCGCCTTTGTCCTCGGAAAAGTCCTCGTCGCTATGGGACTCATCCTGCTCGTGTTGGAAGATGAAGTAGAAAAAAATCAGACCGCCCAGCGCCGCGAACGACGCGTCCGTCTCGAACTGGAAGCCTACGCGCGCCAGGCCCTCACCGCGCGCAGCCTCGAAGAGTTCGATCGCAACAGCAACCATCTCTGCGCCATGATTGCCACGCACAGCCGTTTTGCCCGCGTAGCCATGCTGGTTCGCGGCATCGGCTCCTGTCACCTGGTCGGTTATGCCGGAATGGACGGAGCCATGGCCGGTGCCGTCGACAGCGTCGCAGAGCGCCTGCCCGTGGATATCTTTGCACCCGGCGGCAAACTTCTCGCCCCCGATAGCAACTCTCTCGATCTCGACCTCATCCCCTGGCTCAGCCCCGGCGACGACCTCGAACGCATGCAGATGACCCGTCTTTGCGCCATCGCCATGCTCGGTCCCGACAACACCGTTGAAGGCGCATTGCTCCTCGCCGGATTGCGCAATCCACAGGAAACACTCCGCGCCGACGACCTTTTGCCTCTCGAAATTCTCGCCGGACGCCTGCAGGCCTCACGCGCCCAGGCCATGATGCTCGGCAAACTCATCGAGTCCGAGCGCTTCGCCGGAGTAGGCCAACTCGCCGCCAACGTTGCCCAGCAACTGAACAACCCGCTCACTGTCATCCTTGGCTACGCCGCTCTCCTTGAAGACGCCTCTGAACCCGGCCCCGAGCGCCACGGGGCAGAAGCCATCGTCGTCGAAGCCCGCCGCATGAAGAGTATTCTCGAACGGCTCTCCAGCTTTTCCCGCTTCACCACCGACCGGTTTGTCTCCTTCTCCGTCGCCGATCTCATCACGGATATCGAACAACTCCACCGCACCGATTTTCTTCGTCACTCCATCGAGTTCCGCCTGTCCTCCGAACCCGATCTCCCTGAGATATTCGGCAACGTTCACCAGATTCGCCAGGCGCTCATGCACGCCATGCGTTTTGCCATCGAGTCCGCATTACGCCTCGGGCCCAATGAACACAAAGCCGTCCGCGTAGAAGCCACCAGCCACGACGGCCGCGTACAAATACTCATCGGCCACTCCGGTCACAGCTTCTCAAATCCAGAACGCGCATTCGATTCACTCTCTTCCGGCTTCACCGGCATCGAAGCCACAGGAATAGGCCTGGGCCTCTGCGCCGCCATCATCCGCGAACACCGCGGCACCATCACAGCAGTCAACTTCGAACCCACCGGCGCCGCAGTAATCCTAGACCTCCCCATCAGCTAAAACCCCAGCCGCCACCCCAGCTTCAGCAGTTGCCGTTGCCCTTGCTTTTCTGTCTGTCATTCCCGCAGGGAATCTGCTTCTTCTGTTGCCGTTGCCATTGCCGTTGCCGTTGCCGTTGCCGTTCTGTCCGTCATTCCCACAGGAAATCTTCTTCTGCCTTCGCCCAGCCCAACCCTTCCATCCGCATCCCCCAAAGGCACCCCGAAAAAAAACCACCCCTAACGCTGTAAACTTCTGTTTCGCACCTACTGAACACCTCTCGATCTCCAAAGGCCCAAGCATGCGGAACCGCCCCACAACTCTCGTCCTCCTCTCGATCCTGAGCATCCTCCCGCTCGCGCCCCTCATCACCAGCGCGCAGGCGAAGCGCCCCATGACCTTCGCCGACATGATGCAGATGCACCGCCTCGGAGACACCGACGTCTCCCCCAACGGCAAATGGCTCGTCTATTCCGTCACCGATGTAGACCTGGCCAAAAACGCCAGCACTTCCAGGCTGTGGATTCAACCTATTGCCGACGGACCATCAGGGAGCCACCCAAAACTTATCGCTGAAACCGAACCCGGCGACGGCGGCGCGCATTTTTCACACGACGGAAAGTCCCTGCTTTTCCTTTCCAGCCGCTCAGGAAGTCAGCAAATCTACATCGCCGACTTCGACTCCGCGACCGGAGCGACAAGCAACGTAAGAAATCCTGCCAATGGCGCCAAAAATCCAACAGGCAATGCAGCAGGCCCCGCAAGTGGCGTTCCGGAGGCAGACAATGCCCTCTGGTCACCCGATGGCAAAAGCATAGTTTTCACCGCCGCCGTCTACCCCGACTGCCCCGCCATCACCCCCGAAAATCCCGACGCCTACAAATGCACCGCCGACCGCGACTCCGCCCAGGCCGCCAGCAAAGTCAAAGCCCGCGTCTTCACCCATCTGCTCTATAAGCACTGGAACGCCTTCACCGGCGACAAGCGCAGCCACCTGTTCCAACTCACTGTGGACTCAGGCTCTATCCGCGACCTCACCCCCAACGACCCGCACGACGTCCCGCCATTCTCTTTGGGCGGCGGTGGCGGATTCGCCATCTCTCCTGATTCCAAAGAACTTGCCTTCACCGAAAACCTCGACGAAGAACCAGCCATCAGCACCAACGCCGACATCTTCACCCTCGACCTGACCAACCCGGCAGCCAAACCAGCAAAAGTATCAACATCCCCCGGCGGCGACTTCAGCCCCGCTTATTCCCCCAACGGCAAATATTTAGCATGGCGCAGCCAGGCCCGAGCCAACTACGAAAGCGACAAATTCCGCCTCGTCCTCTACGACCGCACCACCAAGCAAATAAAAGACTTACTCCCCAACTTCGACCGCTGGGTAGATGAGTTTATCTGGTCGCAGGATTCCCTATACATTCATTTCGTTTCCGGCACCAAAGGCGAATCTTCGCTCTACTCAGTTGGTATTTCTGACGTCGATTTGCATGACTTCAGCAAGGCCCACGGAGAATGGAGCGACATTCATACCAGTCCGATTCTGGACCATGGCCGTGAGCTAATTGTAGGTAATCTTATGAGGGTAGATCATCCTGCAGAGGTGGTAGTCGTAAACCTTGACCAAGTAGTAGCCTTAACAAAAATGATCTACGTTCCCCGGCCAGTCACACATCTCAACGATGATCTGCTAAATCAACTAGACCAATCCCCACTGGAGCCCTTCTGGTTCGAGGCAGCCGACAAAACTAAAGTCCAGGGCTTCATAATCAAACCCCCAGCCTTTAATCCAGCCAAAAAATACCCAGTAAAGTTCCTAATCCACGGCGGCCCGCAAGGTGCATGGGGCGATGCCTGGAGCTACCGCTGGAACGCCGAATTGCTGGCCGCCAACGGCTACGTCGTAGTCATGATTAATCCCCGCGGCAGCACCGGCTACGGCCAGGCTTTCGTCGATGGAGTCAACGGCGACTGGGGCGGCAAGCCATTCTCAGATTTGATGTTAGGCCTCGACTACGCCGAGAAAACCTACCCCTTCATCGATAAGAACCGCGAGTGCGCCCTCGGCGCCAGCTATGGCGGATATATGGCTAACTGGGTGCTCGGCCACACCAACCGCTTCAAATGCATCGTCACCCACGACGGCATGTTCAACCCCGAATCCGCCTACGGATCGACCGAAGAACTCTGGTTCAACGAGTGGGAATTCACAGGCAAGCCTTGGGACTACTACGGCAAACCCGACTCCGAAAACCCCTTCCGCAAATGGTCCCCGGCCATGTCGGCAAAGAACTTCAAAACGCCCACACTGGTCATCCACAGCCAGCTTGATTACCGGCTCGATGTTTCGGAAGGCTACCAGCTTTTCACCACCCTGCAGCGCCTCAAAGTCCCCAGCAAAATGCTCTACTTTCCCGACGAAGGCCACTGGGTACAGAAACCGCAAAACTCCGAACTCTGGTACAAAACCGTCAACGACTGGGTCGACCAATGGACAAAATGAAACCAGGGGATAGGAAATAGACAATGCCGTTTCCGCGCAAATCCTCTAAGCCGCAGGTCTGGCTGAGCGAACCTGCATTGCATGAGTACGCCCTCCAGTCGCTCGGCCGCCGCATGCGAAGCGAGGCAGATCTGCGCCGCCTGATGCGCGCCAAAGTCGAGCCCGACGAAGCAGGAGCAGCCAAGGTCTCCGTCGTCGTAGCGCGCCTCAAAGAATACGGCTATCTGGACGACACCGCCTATGCCGATAACTACGTGCGGCTCCGTCAGCAGAATGAAAAACAAGGCCAACGCCGCGTCCGTCAGGATCTAGGCCAGAAAGGTGTTTCGAAGGAAATCATCAGCCAGACCATCGAAGCCCGCTATGCAGACATCAGCGAAGAAACACTCGCCCGCCAGCACCTCGAACGCAAGCGCATCCGCAAGCCAGAAAACGAGAAGGAAACCGCCCGCGTAATGCGCCGTTTAGTCACCGCAGGCTTCTCGCCCACCGTCATCTACAAAATCCTGCGCCAATGGGATGTTTCCGATGAAGCTCTAGCCACGCTGGACAACCTGGAAGACGATGCGCCTGCGGACGAGTAAGACCACCTCGCTCCGATACACTAAATAAGCCATGCAATACAGTTCTGGAAACAACATTCGCGAAACATTTCTGCGCTTTTTCGAGAGCAAGGGGCACCGTCGTGTCCACTCCTCGTCACTGGTACCGGCCAACGATCCGACGCTGCTGTTCACCAACGCTGGTATGAACCAGTTCAAGGATCTCTTTCTCGGTGCGGAGAAGCGCGATTACACCCGCGCTACCACCTCGCAGAAGTGTGTCCGCGCAGGCGGCAAGCACAATGATCTGGAGAATGTGGGCTTCACGCGCCGTCATCACACATTCTTCGAGATGCTGGGTAACTTCAGCTTCGGGGATTACTTTAAGCAGCAAGCCATTGCCTTCGCCTGGGAACTGATCACCGACGAGCAGTGGTTCGGCATTCCCAAAGACCGCCTGTATGTGACGATTTTTGAGGGCGACACCAACGTAGCCCGCGACGACGAAGCTGAAGATTTCTGGATCAATGTCGGCGTGCCCAAAGAACGCATCAAGGCTTTCGGCGCCAAGGATAACTTCTGGCAGATGGGCGAAACCGGCCCCTGTGGTCCTTGTTCGGAGATCTTCTACGACCTCGGCATCGAAGCTTCAGAGACGGGTAAAGATCTTCCCTTCGGCGAAGATGACGCGCGCTACGTCGAGATCTGGAACCTGGTCTTCATGCAGTTCGATCGGGCCGCAGTCGTGGATGAAAAGGGCAAGACCACCGGCTATCAACTCAGTCCGCTGCCCAAGCCAAGCATCGACACCGGCATGGGTCTGGAGCGTGTTGCGGCAGTGCTGCAAGGCAAGCTCTCCAACTTTGAAACAGACCTCTTCACGCCGCTGATCGCACGCGCTGCCGAACTGGTCGGCGTTGCGAACGATGTAAGCAACGCCAGCCTGCGCATCATTGCTGATCATGCTCGCGCGGCGACCTTCCTCATCGGCGACGGGGTCTTGCCGGCAAATGAAGGTCGCGGTTACGTGCTGCGCAAGATTCTTCGTCGCGGTATTCGTCATGGCCGTTTGCTCGGGCAGGAGCAACCATTTCTGTATCAGATGGTCTTTGCCGTTCGCGACCTGATGATCGACGCCTATCCGGAGTTGGCTGATCTCGCGTCTCGCGTCTCAAAGGTCATCGAGGCAGAAGAGAAGCAGTTCGATCGCGTGCTCAAACTCGGCATGACCAAGCTCGATGAAGAATTGAAGGGCGACTTCACCGGGACTGCGGCTTTCCATCTTTATGAAACCTTCGGCCTGCCACTCGACTTCATGGTGGACGCGGCACACGATGCTGGAGTTGCCTTTGATACAGCGGGCTTTGAGCGCGCTAAAGAAGAAGAGCAAGCCCGCGCCCGTGCCAGTTGGAAGGGTGGTTCGCAGAAGACCGCCAGCCCTGCTTATCGCGAGCTTGCGAAGACGGTATTTGAAGGCTACACGCAGCTTGTCTCCACGAATTGCGAAGTACTCGCCATCGTCAAAGATGGCGTCGGAGTACCCGTTGCTACTGCTGGCGAGCAGGTCGATATCGTTCTCGACCACACCAGTTTCTACGCGGATTCCGGCGGCCAGACTGGCGACACCGGCTGGTTCATGTCCACCGATAGCAACACGACGGTTGCAGAGATTACGGGCTGTGTTGCGCCGGTTCAGGGAGTGCGCGCACACAAGGCTGTGCTCAAGCAGGCGTTGGCTATCGGCGACCGTGTAAACACTGTCGTAGATGGCATTCGCCGCGATGCGATCAAGCGCAATCACACCGGCACGCATCTTCTTCATGCCGCGCTGCGCCAGGTTCTGGGCACGCATGTGAAGCAGGCTGGGTCGTCCGTCGAGCCTGGCCGTTTGCGTTTTGACTTTTCGCATTTCGCGCAGGTTGCTCCTGAAGAACTCGAAGAGATCGAGTCTATCGTGAATCGCGAAGTGCTGGGCAATGCGACGGTCGAAACTTTCGTGGACGTGCCTATCGACGTTGCGGTCAACGAGTATCATGCGATGGCTCTCTTCGGTGAAAAGTACGGCGATAAAGTTCGCGTTGTTCGCCTGACAGACGGCTTCTCAACGGAGCTTTGCGGCGGCATTCATACCGGAGCAACGGGCGAAATCGGTCTGATCAAGATCGTTGGTGAAGGCTCAGTATCGTCCGGCGTCCGGCGGCTCGAAGCGATCACAGGAACCGGTTCGCTGGATGAGTTCAGGCGTGATTTTGCAGTAGCCCAGTTTGCGTCGCAGCTTGCACCTTCTGCTGAAACGACTCCAGCAGAGGCACTCCGTCTGAAGATCGCTTCGAATGAGGACGAGCTCAAGAAGCTGCGTCGCGAGCTGGAAGAGTTGCGCATGAAGTCCGCAGCCGGAGGCCTCGACGAAGCCCTCGCTGGTGCTGTCGATGTGCAGGGCATACGGATCGCTACGCTGCGCGCGGATTCGCTCGATCGCGGGCAGCTTCGCACGTTGGTCGACAATCTCAAGCAGGGTCTCACGCAAAAGTGGGGCGAAGGAGTTGTCGTTCTCGGCTCCGCGCAGCCTGAGGGCAAGGTGGCGATTATTGCCGGTGTTACGCCGGGGCTTACCAAGCGCATCCAGGCTGGCAAACTTGTCGGCGCAGTGGCAAAACTTGTAGGCGGCTCCGGCGGTGGCAAGCCGGAGATTGCTGAGGCTGGCGGTAAAGATCAGGCAGAGCTTGGAGCAGCGCTCAAAGCAGTACCGGGTATCGTTGCTGAGCTTCTGAGCTAGTGAGTTGAGCTAATAAGTTGAGCTAAAGAGCACAGCTTCATGAGGCCAACAAGCACTGCTGCCTGCTCAGGCAACTTATGGTCTGTCGGTGCCTTCTGATTGAGTGGTGTGTCCTAAGCCGCAAGCGTGTTTTAGCGCAAGCGCTTTGTATCACACCATTCTTTGAAGAAGTTGAATCGCGCTCTGTCTTGCTCATTTGGGTCGCGCGATTCTCGGGGCAGTTCGACTAACCGGCATGCAAGGAGCCTCTCCCATGAAACTCAATATGAAATCCAGGACGATGCAGCGTGTTCTGCTCGCTTCCTGCTCGATTCTGATGGTTGCCGCTACAACAACCGGGCTTACTCAGACTGGGCTTGCCCAGGCTGGCGGCCAGGCAAGTGCGGCAGATAAGCAATTTGTGAAAGAAGCCTTGATGGGTGGAATGGCTGAAGTTCAACTTGGCCAGCTTGCAACCCAAAAAGGAAGCAGCGACGACGTGAAGCAGTTTGGGCAAAAGATGATCGAAGATCACACCAAGCTGGGCGACCAGATGAAAGAGGTAGCCAGCCAGATCGGAGTGACTGCGCCGACCACGGTATCGCCAAAAGATCAGGCGACCATGACGCGGCTGCAGGGCCTGTCGGGCGATGAGTTTGACAAGGCATATATTCGCGTTATGGTTCGTGGCCACGAGAAGGATTTGCAGGCGTTCAAGACGGAGGCTTCGAGTGGTACTTCGCCAGTCGTCAAGAATGCGGCAAGTCAGGGTTCGCAGGTTGTTTCCGCCCATCTGGACATGATCAAACAGATGGCGCAGACGCATAACGTGACCATGCGCGCGAAGAGTGAAATGACGGAGAAGAGCAGCCAGTAATCGATCCGTTTGTTTGCTTCTCCTGTGCTTCCCCTGTACTTCTCCTGTGCTTCTCGGGCGCGTTTCGAGTGTTCTCTTTCGGGCAGGCGGGTTGAACCAGCAGGTTCCCCGCATGCCGGGGAAATTCTGCAGCGGGGCTGTCAGGGCCTAGAATCATAGCGAGACCACTTTGCGTATGGTTCCCCCATTCCCGCTGCTGCAAACCGTTCAAAAGCACTCTTCGCCGCGCCTTGCTTCAGTGCCTTTTTGTACCGCAGCGGTTCTGGTGCTGACGGCTCTTACTCCTTTGACCGCGTCATTCGCGGCGCGGAAACTGGATCCCTGGGATCGGGCTGTGGCGTTGCGTCAGAAGCTGGATTCCACGCCAGCGGAGCAGCGGACTCGAGAGCAGTACGAAAACGCGATGGATGCGTTTCGCCTTATCTATCACGAAGATCCTGGTGCATCGAAGTCGCCTGCCGCTGTTGCCCAGGTTGCCGATCTGCTGGCGGAAAAAGGCCGCGTGCTGAAAGACGATCGCGCTCTGCGAGCCGCGATTGGACAGTATGAATTCCTCCGCCAGAATTATCCGAAAAGTCCACAGGTCGACAATGTGCTGCTGCTTGAAGGGGAAATTTGCCGCCAGGATCTGAAAGATATCGCCTGCGCCAAAGAGAAGCTTCAGGCGGTCATTGATGCTGCGCCGAATAGTTCCTTTGCGGAGCAGGCGGCTCTGGATCTCAGGGAGATGCAACCTCACAACTCAAAAGACAGCAGGAATGCACGGAATCTACCCACTGTTTCGGCTACGCCAACAGGCAGGCAGCGCTCCACGTCGAAGATGCCCGTTACGTCTGCTTCGTCTGCGCTTCCTTCGCCAGACGTGCAGGACCAGCGAGAAGCGACGCAGAAGCAAGACGTAAGTTCGATGCAGCGGACAGACTCGCCTGGCTTATTGCCAACACCGGAGCCTGCGCAATCCGGATCGCACCGCTCGGTCATGATCACTGGAATGCGGCATTGGTCGAATCCGACGTCTACGCGCATTGCAATTGATCTGGGCGGCAAGGTGGAGTACGAAGCTGCGCGCGTTCCAAATCCGGATCGCATTTTCTTTGATCTGCATGGGGCGCGGCTGGCGCCGAGCCTCAATGGGCGCCAGGTTGAGGTGATCGACGATGGGTATCTCAAGCGCATTCGGGCGGCGCAGTTTTTGCCGGATGTGACGCGTGTGGTGCTCGATGTGACGGATGTGAGCCAGTACTCGGCCTTTCTGCTGCCGAATCCGTGGCGGCTGATCATTGACATACACAGCGATGTTCACAGCGACAGGCAGGACGGAAGATCGACTGTGCCGGAGACGCGCTATTCGCTGCGTGCGACGCCTGCTCCGCCGAACACGGAAAACACGGTGGCCGATGTAGCGAAGCTGAGCACGGAGCCTGCGAAGATTCAGGCTACGGCTGGTCCGACCAGTGCGCCGGTTTCGGCAAAAGTTAAAACGGCGTTCCCGACAACGAGTTCGACAACGAGCCCGGCAACGAAGCCGGATGAGTCGCAGGGAGCGAGTGCGGATACGGCCGGTTCTACGCAATCTGCCAGCCAGACCTCTGCTGACCAGGCAAAAGTTCAGCCGAATAACAAAACGAAAAGGAAGGGCCGGGCCAGTTCTTCGCCGCCGCCGGTTGCGGCCGATGAGGCTCCGCCGCTGCCTCATGCTGCCGATCCTACATCGGATGGGCAGCGCTCGCTGGTGCGGGCTCTTGGGCTCAAGGTGGGGCGCATTGTTATTGACGCCGGGCATGGTGGGCATGACTCCGGCACGCTTGGTCCGGGCGGCATCCAGGAGAAGGATGTTGTGCTGGATGTTGCCCTGCGCACCGGAAAGCTGCTGCATCAGCAACTCGGCGCGGAGATTGTTTACACCCGCTCCGACGATACGTTCATTCCGCTGGAAACGCGGACGGCCATCGCCAACAAGGCGCAGGCGGATTTGTTTCTCTCGATTCACGCCAATTCAAGCTCGGAGCCAGCGGCGCGTGGCGTTGAGACTTACTATCTCAACTTCACCAGCGACCCCAGTGCGCTGGATGTAGCGGCGCGTGAGAATGCGGTCTCCAGCAGTTCGGTGCATCAGCTCTCCGACCTGGTGCGGCAGATTGCGCTCAAGGACAAGATCGACGAATCGCGTGAGTTTGCCGCGGATGTGGATCAGGGGCTCTTTGCGGGGCTTAAATCCGGTAATCCCGGGCTGAAGGATCGTGGTGTCAAAAAGGCTCCATTCGTTGTGTTGATCGGCGCGCAGATGCCGTCGATTCTGGCGGAGATCAGTTTTCTTACCAATCCGGATGATGCTCAACAATTGCGCGAGGGGGCGTATCGCCAGCGCATTGCGGAGTCGCTGGCGGCTGGGGTTGAGCGTTATCTGCGAGGGCTTAGTGGGATTCGGCCTGTGTCGGGGAAAAGTTCGGCGAGGGGCCTGGGTGGTGGTGAGGAGCCTGCTGGGCGGTAGTTCGTTTTTGTTTTTGGGTTTTTAGGCGAATAGATGGGGAATTACCCCCCTGGGGGGCTATGTAGGTGTTTTTGGCTGGGGTAGCAGGGGATTTTCTTTGGGAATTATGGATGGAAGGGTAAGGGCAACAGAAGAAGCAGATTCCCTTCGGGAATGACAGACAGAAAGGCAAGGGCAACAGCAAGGGCGACTGCAATGGCGAGGGATACGGCTGCTGTTGTTTCTTTTGATTGTGGGCTTTTGGGGGGTAATTTTCGGCAAGTTGCAGGTTGTTGTTTGTTTGGAATTCGCTCCGTAACTTGCTTTATGTGGGTTACGGAGCGAATTGTTTTTAGAGGTAAGGGTTAGTGGGCTACTGCGGCGGGTTCTTCTACTGGGGCTGATTCGGTCAGGTCTACTGGGTAGTAGGCGTTGCGGATGTACTGCTTGACCATGCGATTGGTGTTGAAGAAGGAGCCGTTATAGGCAATCGTCGTGCGCATCAGGTTGCCCCATGCTTCGGGCGATTTCAGATAGAGAGGGACTACGGATTTTTCCAGTTTTTCGTAGAGGGAGGTGGCCTCGGTTGTATCGTCCACTCCATCTTCAATGGCCCAGCCGGTGTAGTTTTCCAGGCAGCCCTCGATCCACCAGCCATCGAGAATCGACAGGCTTGGCACTCCGTTCAGAGCAGCCTTCATGCCGCTGGTGCCGGAGGCTTCGTAGGGGCGCCGCGGGGTGTTGACCCAGACGTCTGCGCCTGCGGTCAGCAGTGCTCCCAACTCCCAGTCGTAGTTTTCGAGATAGACGACGCGCAGATCGATGCCGGAGTATTTCTTCGCTTTCTCGATTACGCTGTGGATCAATGCTTTGCCGGGCTCGTCCTGCGGATGCGCTTTGCCCGCGTATAGAATCTGCAGGCCGCCTGCGGCATGGGCGATTTCGAGTAGCCGTTCGGGATCGGTGAAGAGCAGGTCGGCGCGTTTGTAGGTCGCTGCCCGGCGTGCAAATCCCAGCGTCAAAACTTTGGGGTTCATCACCAGCCCGGTTCGCGTGGCGACCTCGGCCAGCAATGATTCCTTGGCCTGGGCATGGGCTGCGATGATCTCGGGCAGGGGGATTTCGATGGCATTGCGGAGATAGAGGTTATCTCGACGCCAGTGCGGGATGTTCTTGTCCAGCAGGTTCTGGAATGGCTCGGAGACCCAGGTCGGCGCGTGTACTCCGTTGGTGATGGCGTCGATCTGATACTCGGGGAACATGGCCCGGGAGACATTGCCATGCTGGAGGGCTACGCCGTTGACGTAACGCGAAAAATGGAGCGCCACGTAGGTCATGTTCAGCATGTTGTCATGGCAACAGCCGAGCGCCTGGAGACGCGCGGTGCGTTCGGCGCCGAGGATGCGTGTCGACTGCTCGATGCTGAAGCGGTCATGCCCGGCGGGAACCGGGGTATGGGTTGTGAAGACGCACTTCTCGCGCACGGCCTTGACGTCTACGTCGGTGACCTTGTTGAGTGGGCCGCCGCCGAGTTGTGCTTCGAGCAGGGCCAGGGTGAGCAGCGCCGCGTGGCCTTCGTTCATGTGGTACACATTGACGCGGTAATTGAGCGCGTTGAGCATGCGTGTACCGCCCATGCCGAGCACGATCTCCTGTTGCAGGCGATAGTTCGAGTCGCCGCCGTAGAGATGATCGGTCAGGCCGCGATCCCAGGTGCTGTTCTCGGGTAGATCGGTGTCGAGCAGGTAAATCGGGATGATGTGTCCGGCGCGGCCTACGAGGTTATAGCGCCAGGCACGAATCGTAACGGTTCGATCTTCAACCGTGACGGTGATGCGCGGGGATTCTTCAGTGCAGAAGTTCGCTGGGGTCCAGGGCTGGCTGTCTTCGGTTTGCGCGCCATCTTTGTCGAGATGCTGGCGGAAGTAGCCCTTGCGGTGGAGCAGGGTAAAGGCGACCAGGGGTGTGCCGAGGTCGGCGGCTGAACGCAGTGTGTCTCCGGCGAGTACGCCGAGGCCCCCGGAGTAGGTTGGCATCGCGGGGTTGATGGCGATCTCCATCGAGAAATAGGCGACGACGCCTGTGGGAGGAAACGATTCGTATGAAACCTGGTTTGGGAAAGAGGAGTTCGACATTAGGTGGTGGTCTCCGTGGGGTGAAGAGAAGCACCGGGTATCCCCGGCGCCAGTTGCAGACGAACCAGCCAGTCTTTGGATGGTGCGACCCTATCGCTTGTTCGCTGCAAAAAAGTCAGTTCGCTCAATTGCGACTTGAAGATGAAAGCCAAGGCGATTTTAACAAGGCATCAAATTGACGAATAGCAAATTCTGGGTCGGTTTGAGGACATGAAAACGCTTTCAATTGCCGGACTTGCTGCAAGGGAAGAATACGCGTTCTTGTAAATAAACGGTATCGCAGAGTTTAGGGGGAATCCAAAATTTCAGTGGGAGCAGTGGAGGCGGTGTATATATCTGGATAAGTTTTTATGCGATCCGGGCTAAGTGCAACAGTTGTGGTGCGATTGCTGTGAAGGGATTGCTGAGATGCGAGGGCGGCGATTGGAGTAATCACAATTGCTGCCCTCGCTTCGCGGGTGTTTGTGGTTAGCTTATGCGGTGAGCACCGGCCGATGCATGGCAGATGAAAATCTGGGGATCGATTCCAGTGGCCTGCTTGTATCGGCTGGCGAGTGAGGCGGCAAATTCTGTGGCGTGAGCTTTTTCAACGACATTGACGGTGCAGCCGCCGAATCCACCGCCGGTCAATCGTGCGCCGATCAGGCCGGGGAGATCCTGGGCGAGTTCGACCATGGTGTCCGCTTCCACGCAGCTTGCTTCGAAGTCTTTGCTATAGCTGATATGGGCCTCGTGCATGAGGCGGCCGAGTGTGGGCAGGTCTCCCTGCATCAGGGCTTTGGCGGCATCGACGGTGCGCTGATTTTCGGTGATGACGTGGCGCGCGCGCTTGAGAGCATCGGGTGGGATTTCGTGGCCCCAGGCTTCGAGGTCGGCCACGGTGGCGTCGCGAAGGAACTTGATTTCGGGGCGATGCGTGGCGAGGATGCGACATGCTTCTTCGACCTCGGCGCGACGGCTGCCGTATTCTCCGCCGGTGATGGCGTGCTTCACCATGGTGTTGGCAATGACCAGCGCCATCTCTTCAGGAATGGGAGCGAGGGTGTAGCTGAGGTCGCGGCAGTCCAGCAGCAGCGCGTGGTCGACGGCGCCGTTGGCGGAGATGAATTGATCCATGATGCCGCAGTTGGCTCCGACGAACTCGTTCTCGGCGCGCTGGCAGAGCAGGGCGAGTTGGGGGCCGGGGATGGTTACTCCGAGCAGGCCGGTCACGGCGATGGCGGTGGCTACTTCGACGGCGGCGGAGCTGCTTAATCCAGCGCCTAGAGGCACGTCGCCCCAGAGGGTGAGGCTGAATGCGGGGATCGCATAGCCTTCGCCGGCGAGAATGGACAGCACTCCGAGCGGGTAGTCGCTCCAGTGGCTGGTGGGGCTGGTGGGAAGCGCGTTGGCTGGGAAGGAACGCTCTTCGCCGAAGTTCTCTGCGTATAGAACGACCTGTCCGTCGTCGCGGGGGGAGATGGCGGTGAGTGTGGCGAAGTCGATCGCCGCGGGCATGACGAAGCCTTCAGCGTAATCCGTATGCTCGCCAATCAGATTTACGCGTCCCGGCGCGGCGAAGATTTGCGGGACGGCGTGGAAGCGGTTTTCGTGTAAGGTGCGTAATGCGGCGGGGTCTTTCATACTGTTAGTTCCTCGATAAAAACACAGATGCAATGGAGCAGAAGTTTTGTTTATTGAGCAGAGAATTCAGAGATTTCAGTAAGTTCGGTAATCCGGTCGATGTGCAACTCCATTGGCCAGGTAAAGGTTTCACCGGGGGCCAGTATGCGCGACCACGGTCCAATCTTTGCCAACGAGTCTACAGGTGCTGTGGTTGGTTCCATTGCGACACACATTTGCTTTGCACCGGCTTCGTCGGGCCAGCCGCCGTAACAGATCCATAGTCCGATGTAGGGCGTCAGAACGGGGTCAAAACGAACGGTGAGGCGCAGGCCGATTGCTGGGCGCTCCAGGGAGCACCAGGCATCGTTGGCGTCGGGTTGGGCGAAGAGCTTGTCGCCGATGCCGGATTCGATATTCCGAGCCACGCTTAGATCGGTTTGTGAGCCATCCGCCAGCTTGGCTATTGGCCATTGCGTGGTATCTCCGTTTTGGCCGAGACGATTTCCTGCGGAGCCTTCGACTTTCAGGGTTTGAATGGATGCGGGCAGTACGATGCGATCCCCGGCCTGTGCGCTGAAGAGAGGGTGCGCTGCCCAGGACCAGGGGACAAATCCGTTGCCTCGGTTGGCCACCGTATACATGGCTCGCAGCAGCCAGCCTGAGCCGGTCGTCGACAGCAGGAGGGTGCGGGTTACTTCGAGGGGCAGAGAGAAGCATGTGGCGCGCATCGTTGCTGAATCGGCAGCGATATCCAGCACTTCCCACTCCAGCCGCCAGAGGTCGCCGTGATCGGGGATGGAGGCGTTTCCGGTTTCGGTTTCAATGATGCATTCGCCGACCGAGGGGAGACATTCATCCCAGCCGCTGGCGTCGCTGGCGGAGAAGGCCATTGTTTGAGTGCGTGGGGCTAATGGCTTCAGTGGGGCCTGGAGCAGTTCATGCGCGCCTGCCCGCAGGGAGCTGATCTTGCCACCGAGAGCAGGCAGCAAGGTCAGAGAGCAGTCTCCACTCGAAATGACAACGTTTTCCTTTGCTCCGGCCAACCTGACCTCCAAATTTCCTGTTTCTCTTTAATCTTGCTGACGATATTGAGTTAGATCGCAAACATCTTTTATAGATGCACGCATTTGTTTGTAGCTAAACTGAGTCGCTCCCAGATAGAACCTAGCCATTGGGCGTGTTCGGGCTTCATGAGGACGGATCGTAAACAGGTAACCATCGAACTGGTATCCATTGCGTCTATTTCAACGTTTTCATTTGCACCGTGGTCACGGAACATTGCTTCGGGCAATTGTACTAGTGCGAGATGTAAATTTTGAACTGCGCATTCGTCGAAAACCTGTTGCGCCAGTGAGGAACTCTGCGCGGCGCTCCCGGCACGCATCTGCCACACAACAATATCCAATTGTGGTGCTTCTGAAAATGGGTCAAATCTACTATCGTTGCGCAATCGATGGTGCAGCTCCAGTGCGGCACTGCGTCCGGCGGAGAGCCCGCGGGCAAACTCGCCATCCGGGGTGAGTGGAAGCAGCCGTTGCGTTGCCCATAAGGCCACGGCGGATGCGCCGGCGCGGGAACACTCCAGACTGATCTCGCCGAGGTGCAGTTCGCTGGAGGTGAAGTAGGTGTAGGGCGAATCGTGCTTGTAGAAGCGGCCGACGGAGGGGTCGCGGAAGAGCACGCAGCCGCATCCATAGGGTTGCAGACCGTGCTTGTGAGGATCGACTACGATCGAATCGGCCTGATCCATTGCGAGATAGGCGGATCGCGCCGGGGCGTCGAGTTCTTCGGCAATGAGCCGGAAGTAGCCGCCGTATGCTGCGTCCAGGTGGATGCGAAATTCATAGCGAGATCGCAGAGCAAGTATCCCGGGCAGCGGGTCAACTGAGCCCAGCGCGGTTGAGCCCATTGTCACAACGACTGTGCCGACATCGCCGCGCTTCAATTCCTCTTCGAGGGTGTTCAGGTCCATGCATCCGCGGAGGTCGCAGGCTATGGAGGTGAAGGGCAATTGCAGGACGGCAGTGATTCGTTTGTGGGTGTAATGCGCCTGTTCCGAAGCGAGGATACGCTTGCCGGGGGCGAGTTGCCCGGCGATCCAGAGAGCCTCAAGGTTGGCGAAGGTGCCGCCCGAGGTCAGATGCCCCAGGTATCCCGCGCCGGACCAGCCGAACATCTGCGCGATCTGCGCAACGGCCTCGATCTCCATCTGCGAGCTGGCGCGTCCGCCATCGCGGGCATGGTTATTGGGATTGATGGCCATTGCCAGCGCGTAGGCTGCCCTTGCCACGGGATGCGGCGGCTTGAGCATCTGGCCCGCGTACAAAGGATGAAAATACGGATAGTTGTTCACCATTCGCCCGGCTACTTCGTCCAACACGAGGGCCATTGCATCGCGGTCGGTGGCCTGATCAAGCGGGGAGACGAATGGTGGCAGATCGCGAAAGCCCTCTGCAAGGCGGGCCAGCGGAGCCTCAAGCAAATTGAGGAAGGGATCCTGTTGCGGGGGATAGGTATTGGCGGAGGTACGGGGAGAGGTCATGGCGAAGACCACCCTAGCACATTGTCCCTCTCCAGCCAATAGGATGAAACGTGTGCAAAAAGAGGCACTTGCAGATTTATGTATCAAGATTTCCAGATCGTGGTACCATGAATGCAGCGTTAGAACAGACGGGCGTGAGCAGTACTCGCCCAACCAAGCAAGATCTGCCAGTGGTCGCTCCGTTTCACTCAAGCGCAATTCAAAGTTTAGGAAATACGACTCAAAATGGAACAAGGTACTGTGAAATGGTTTAACGACGCGAAGGGCTTCGGCTTTATCTCGCGTCAGAACGGCGAAGATGTTTTCGTGCATTACTCCGCCATTAACTCTAATGGCTTCAAGAGCTTGCAAGAAGGTCAGGCCGTTCAGTTCAACGTAGTGAAGGGTCCCAAAGGCTGGCAGGCGGCTGACGTTCAGCCTCTGTAGTTTTTGATTCAGGACTCCGAGGGATTCTGGCAGAATCCGCAATCAATCAATAGGGCGAGGATAAAATCCTCGCCCTATTGCTGCGTGTGGGTTGGGCGAGGACTGGATTCGGCTGTTTATTCTTATTTTGGTTTACTCTGAGCTTTTTACTTTAGAGCTTTTTGCTCTGGACTTTTTACTTTGAACTAACGTTTCCAATAAATTGCATGCGGTGCCTACTCCGTCTTCGCTCCTGAGTCTCAGGGCAATTTGCTGGGCACGACGGGCGTAGATGGGATCTTCCAGCAAAATCTTCAGTTTTCTTGCTACTCGCAGCGGCGTGAAATTGCGCTTTTGCAGGATGCGCGCTACGCGGAGCCGACGCATCCGGCGTGCGTTGTCCGGTTGATCGTGACTGTAGGGCATGATGAGCATTGGCCTGCCTGCTCGCAGGCACTGCGCTGTGGTGCCTACGCCGCCCTGGTGGATGATCACCGATGCTCGCGAAAACAATGCAGAGTAGGGCGCGTATTCGGCGACGCAGATTGAGTCCGGCAGGGGATGGCGCGGGCGGTTGCGCGCATCGGAGCCGATCAGCAGGACTGCCCGCATGCCTAACCGCTCGGCTGCACGTGCGCCGTACTCATAGAATCGGCCTGCGGCGAGGACGGCTGCGGAGCCGAGGGTGAAGACCAGTGGCGGCGGTCCTGAGGCGAGAAACTTTTCGAGATGCGCGGGGAGTGCGGCGTTTCCTGCATCCGCATCGTAAAAACAAAATCCTGTGATCTTTGTATTCGCTGGCCAGTCCGGCTGTTCCTGCCCGAGGACCCGCGAAAACATTGCGAGTACGAGCTCTGGTGAGTGCTTGGCATCGAAGAGTGGATTTTTCCCCCGCTGCAGGCCCAGTTCCTCGCGCAAGTCGTACAGAGGCTGAGGCCATTTGCGGCTTACAAACCGAGCCAGGCGCTGGATGGCGAATCCCATGCCGGGGACTGCGGAGTCGGCTCGCGCGAGGCGAGGATACATTGGCAGAACAGGCGGATCGTATGCGGAGAAGAAAGATAGCGGTGCGAGCACGTAGCTTGCCCAGGGAATGCCGGTGACCTCGGCGACAAGAGGTCCGGCGTAGTTCAGTTCCCCGAGCAGCAGCAGGTCGGCCCTGGCTGGAACGGTCGCAGCGGTAAGCAGGTCGTGATACGTATCGTGCAATGCGGGGAAGAGAAACTCGCGCAGGCCTCGTTCTGTGCCCTTGCGCACGTCGTAAATCATCTCTGCCAGCAGTGTATTTTTGGGGTCGATATCGGGCCGGGTGGCATGGAACTCAATCCCCAGCGGCACGATCTTCGGTGCGTATATGGCGGGGACAGCCATCACTGGCTGATGCCCACGCCGTTTCAATTCCAATGCGACAGCAATCAGTGGGTTGATGTCGCCAAATGTTCCAATGTTTGAGAGAACAACGCGCACAGTGCAGCTACCCTCCGCCTCTGAGCCTATCGTATCGTCTTTGAGGGGCAGCCTATTTGGCAGGGGTCTTCTTATGCGGCTGGGCAAATGTTTCGGCGCAGGCGGGTGGACTATTTTTGATGGTTGGCCGCAGATCTGCCCAGTAAGGGCTCTGAGATAGCTGCCCGCAGAAATCCTTGAGGAAGGCGTCTTTGCCGGGTTTTCGGGCGGGCCATGCTGCGTCCACTGTTTTCCATGCCCATGCATCCTGCCCTGCATAGATGCGGAGCAGCATGGATCGCCACAGGTCCGATCCAACGTAGTAGTTGTCGAAGATGTTTTCGCGGAGGAATGCTTCGCGAGCGCTCTTCAGGTCGTTCGCATTCCATTCGGCCTGGGTGGGATCGGGCTTGCGCATTGCTTTGACGGCCAGGGCGAAACGGATGCCTCCTTTGCCATCGTCTAACGGCTCCAGCAGAATCGGAGTCAACGGCGACGCGGCGAAATAGGTATGCCAGTAGCCGAATGTATTGTCGATCGTTGCCATGAGGTAATGCTTGTTAGTCGAATCGCGCTTGAACTGCGGGCCGTCGTCGTTGCCGAGATTCACTCGCGTCAGCAGTGTCAGCGTGGGATCCAACTCGAATATCAATAGCTGCGTACAGCAGTGTGCTCCGCCACTGTAGTACAAGGCGAGTACGTTTGCATGTCCGCGGCCTATTACATCTGTACCTGGCGCGACACCGCCGGGGGATGACGCGGCATCTTCGTTGCTGCCGAAGGTGAGTGTGCCGCCCTCTTCTTCATTGTGATAGATCAAAACTCGGTTACGAAAAACTTTCAGGCATGCCTTGTCTTCTGTTTTGTAGGAACGAAATTCCAGGCCTTGTACTGTGAGCGTGGCTGTCGGTTGCACATCGGCGCATGAGGACGGCTGCTGGGCCAGCGCGGCGCCGCTGCCTGCCAGGCCGATGAGGCAGATGACAAGCAGCGCCAGAGGACGCAGGTTGGCCGTCCGTCGATGTGTTGAACGCGCTTTTACCACTTTGCCTCAAACTCTCGGAAGCGCCGTTCCTGCTCCCATTGCGCTGTTGCTTTTTCGCTGCTGTCGAGGAAGGTTTTGCATGCGGCTGCTGGCTTTTCTGCACCCAGCACCTGCGTGCGGCAGGCGCTTACAGGGGCGGTGAATTTATCCGCCTGTGCCCACAGGCTTTTGCCGGGCAGGAAGTCGTGTTCCATGCCTGTACGCGCCATCTGCTTCAGGTCCGCGTAGCTCAGGGAGTACTCTTCGGCTGCCCGGGTGTACTCATGTGTCAGATCGATCCGCGAGACTCCTTCGTCATCGGTGGAAAGCGCAACTGGCACTCCAGCCTTGCGGTAGTAGGGCAGTGGGTGGGCGTGTTCGCCGGTCAGGCCCTTGATGCCGAGGATGCCGTCGTTGGATGTCAGGTTGATTTCAACCATGATGTGCTTTGTGGCGAGTTCTTTGAGCAGGGCTTCAGGATTGTCTTCGTACATCACGTCAACGCCGTGGCCGATGCGCTCGGCGTGGCCGAGATCGACGGCCTGGCGGATGTGGAAGCGGAGTCCCTCGGGAGGGACCATTCCCGGCGCAAGCTCACCGGCATGCAGCGTGATGTGCACGGATGGATAGACGGAGTGGAGATAGTCCAACATGTGCATTTGCAGGGTGTAGTCGGTCATGGAGATGTGTCCATCTTCAGGCTGCACAAAGTTGATGCCGACGAACTCGGGTAGTTTGGAGATTGCTTCAAAGCCGAGGAGAGTCTGCGCAAACACCTGCTCGGGTGGGGCTCCGCGCAGAATTTGATAGATGAAGCGTACTTGCACCTTGCAGGCGGGCGCGGCTTCGGGAGTACTGCAATGCTCCAACTTGTCGCGCAGGACGAGCGCACTATCAATGCGTTCTTTGGCCGCAGATACCTCTTCATCCAGACCGCCATCGAGCAGCTTTTTGCGGAGGTCGGCCATGTTTGTATTCCAGCCGAGGGTGTGTCCGAGTTCGGCTGCATGGCCAAACGGAGGCGTGTCCATCAGCTCAACGTATTGCTCATTTTGAGCGGCGGCGCGGCTTACGATTTCGTCGATCCACTCGCCTGTGTGGCGCTTGTCTGTTCCGCCAAAATGATCAAAGGTGGAGAAGAACTGATCGTGCCCGCTCCAGCCTTGATAGGCGACAAAGCTGCGCATGGAAAAGGCATTGATCAGCTTGTCATACAGGCCCTGAGCGGCTGGTGCCTGTGTCTGATTCAGCAAGTCCGCAGCGGCGATTTCGCCTTTTACGCATTTGCCGGAGACGGGCTTGGCAAAGTCCAAGGCTGCGGGGTCGATGCACAGTCCATCTTCGCCTGCGGCACGTATCCAGCTCTCGGCATAGACGGCGCCGCTCAGATGCACATGCAGATCTGCGCCCTTTGGCATACCGACGAGGAAGTTATGCAGCGCCAGCGACCCCTGCTTGCGGGCTGCTTCAAAGGCTCGCCCGGTGCGAAGAGTATGTGGATCGGCGGCGCCGCCGGATTGGGCGGATGCAGCCGTGGAAACCAGGACCACAAGAAGCAGAGATGGGAGCAGACGCATAAGGCCTCACAGCAGGTTGGGGAAGTCAAATACAGATTCGAAGATCAGTCTAATGCAGGCGTCGATCGCAATGAAGGCTTGTGTGGCAATCAACCTCAATCTCTCGTCAATCTCAACGACTCTCAATGAAGAGAATCAATAAAGAGAATCAATGAAGAGAAAGCGTGCTTGTCTCTACTTCGTTTTCTGGCTGGCCTTCCGGGGTTAGCAACAGGTAGGCTGCTCCCGCTGCTACCAACAGTAATCCCAGCCATGTTCGAGGCTGCACGATGGGGTGCAGCAGCAGCACTCCCAGCAGGATTGATATAAGCGGGGCAATGAGATATCGCGTAGACATGCGCACTGCGGACATGCGATGCATCAGCCAGAAGAGGAGAAAAAGGCCGGGCAGCTCCACGGCTGCGGACCATAGCAGATGCGGTCCGAGCAGGCTCCATTGCCACACGGCGTGCTCCGTTACTGCGCCGGCTCCGGCGAACCCGGCGGACACGGTTGCCGCTGCAATCGCGATTATCGGCATTCGCGATTGTTTTGCTGTTTCAGTTATCAACACGACTGCTTTGCAATTTGCGGCAGCCGCGAAGGCTGTTCCTAAGATCACGGTACAAAAGCCCAACGCTGTTGGAATGGAAGCGGGAATTTGAACGGGAAAGGCGAAGAGCATCCCAGTGAGAGCTATGAGCGCCGCAAGCAGGCCACCTCGTCTCGGCCCGGTAGGATCAGCACCGATGTAGGGTTCAAAGATCAGAGCAAATACAGGCACGAGCGAAAACAAGGCTGCCTGCGACAGCTTTGAAACGCGGCCATCCGATAGATAGATAAGCACGGCGGGAATGACGAACATCCCGGCGCCAATCCAGATCGCATCCAGCAGCACTCGCCCACGCGGCCACTTCGCCTTGCTCACCATACCCAGAAGGGCCGCTGCTGCTGCGAACAGGACGAAGGAGATGCTCGCTCCCTCAAAGCGAGGCAGGGGATCGGGAAACAGATCGGGCAGGACGTCCGCTCGCAACGTGTCGATGGCCCAAAACGAGCAAAGCAGAGCCAGCGCTCCGATTGGCAGCCAATCGGAGCGCTGCGCCCGCTTTTTGCTGGATTCTGGCTCTGTTTCGGGTGCTGATGGCTTATTTCCCATGTTCTTGATCAAAGCACATGTTGCTGGGGGCGGGGGTTGGGCAATTGTTCTTCTGGGGGAGAACAGGGTAGTGTCCTAATTTGGTTTCTGGCGCTATGGCTATGTTTATTTGGCATCCTTAGAGGAGAACCCGCTCGGCGTCAACATGATGGAACCAATTGGCATTTCAATGTAGGGTGGGAAAATGAGCGTCTCCCCAGTCGGGGAAAATTTGTACAGTCCGTAAGAAGACCCTACCGAATAGGGCTGCTGACTGAAGTTAGCTCTGTAGCCAACGCAATCTACGATCTGCGCTACAAAAAACTCATTTCCGAAATAGGCCGCAGAGTTGTCAATATCTATTTGAGCCGCGCTGAAGCTCCAATTCTGTTCAAAAACTTGCCCAGGATAAATCGTCTCTCCGAGGGCACTGTGCGTCTCCAATTCCTTACAGAGTCTTCGTCTTTCAAGAATCGCATCTCGTTTTTTCCCATTAGCAACGTAGAACTCTGGCGAAATCTGCACCTCTACTGCGGGGCTGTGACCTATGTTGGCGATGGAGTAGTGGAGCGTGATGTGCGCCCCCTCCTTGTCGTACGTCAGGGCGCTAGCGATAGTCGCAGAGACAATCAGCCATGGGCGCTCAGAAAGCTCCATGGCCTTTTGACTAGTATCAGCCGCGTTTTTGGCTGCCTCTGCCGAAACCCGCGCAGCACGGGCTTGAATAACGGCTTGCTCTGCAATAGTTTTTGTTCGGTCGGCTTGATCCTTCATTCGGTCGGCCAAGTCCTTCATATGGCCGGACTGGGTGTCAGTGGAATCTTTGAGGCGTTGTGTCCAAGTAGCCTGATCTACCGCTGCCGTGACGAGTTTGTGAGTGTCTACGCCACCGTCGTGCATCTCCTTGAGTTGGCCTTTCATAGTACGCCACTGAAGAAATCCCGCACCGAACTGGAGCAGTCCCACCAAGACAAGGGCTCCGGTGAGTCCAATTACCCATCTTTCGCCCGTCTTTACCCTATCTTCGAGTGCTTTTACGTCTGCATCCACTTGCTTGTCGGATACGTCTTGAGCACCGCCAGCATCTGGTTTATTTGGCGAGACTTGCGTATTGGATTTTTGCGACGGATGTCCGTCGCTTTGAGTCTTGGGTGCTTCGTCTTGTCCGGGCTGGTTGTTATTCACGGAGAAATTGTACTCCAAAAAATATTGACAACTCCCAGTTAATGTATTACATTAAATACATGGCAAACGTACTCAACATGGATAAGCAAATCATGATTATCTCGGCGCTGGCCGAGGGTTCCAGCATCCGTTCGATTGAGCGGATGACAGGAGTCCACCGCGATACGATCATGCGTTTGGGCGTGAAAGTGGGTAAAGGATGTACGGCCATGATGGATGAGCAGATGCGCAATCTGTCTTGCAACCGTCTTGAGATGGATGAAATCTGGGGCTTTGTTGGTAAGAAAGAGCGTCACGTTCGTCCAGAAGATCCAGAGGATGTTGGCAGTGTCTGGACATTTTGTGCCATTGATGCCGAAACCAAATTGGTTCCTGCATTCAAAGTTGGCAATCGGGATTCTGCTACCGCCGATGCCTTTGTGCAGGATGTGGCCAAGCGGATGCGCAATCGACTTCAAATCTCTACCGATGGCCTCAATGCATATGTTGAAGCGATAGAGCGGGCCTTTGGCGGGGACGTAGAATACGGCCAGATCATCAAGGTCTACGGTATAGAAGAGTCCATTACCCCGCAACGCCGGTATAGCGCCCCAGCGATTCAATCTGTCGAAAAGAAAGCCATCATTGGCAGACCTGATTTTCGGCTCATTTCCACCAGTTACGTTGAACGACTGAATGCTACTACGCGGCTTCATATGAAACGGTTAGCTCGGCTTACTCATGCATTCAGCAAGAAGCGAGAGAACTTTGAGGCAGCGGTAGGACTGCACTTCGCCTATTACAACTTTGTGCGCCGCCACAACACATTGCGATGTACCCCCGCAATGGCTGCTGGCGTCTCTCGGGAATTCTGGAGTGTGGGAGACTTGGTAGAGGCGAGTGCATGAGCCATATTGACGATCTACGAGAAGTGATACACAAACTACATGGAGTGAAAGCTACTCACGTCGAAAGCGTCCCCGTAAAAGAAACATTTCAAGGGAAGACGATCTGGGATGGAATTGTAGAGGTCTTTGATCTGCATAACCATCCCGACACTCATAGGGTGTATGCGTGGTCCCATAGTACCGATAGCGACGACACACGACACGTCACCGTCCTACACATCCCCCCAGCCATATCGCCCGAAACAGCGGTAAGAGCGGCCATCATCCAGGAGTTTAGAAATGCCCAATCAGCCTAAGCCGCAACCGAAGAAACTCGGACGCCCAGTTCTACCCAAGCACGAGGCTAAAGGGAAGATCGTTCCTGTTCGGTTTAGGGCTGAGGATCTGGAGAAGATGACTGAGGCAGCAAAGAAAAATGGCCAGACTGTTTCAGAATGGATTCGCACCACTTTAGATGCATCACTCCAGAATTCCTAATTTATTCCAGCTACCAGTTTTTCGAGGCTGACTTCCAGACTTTGCGCAAGCAAATATAGGTTTCTTAGCCCTATTTCTTTCTTTCCTAATTCAACATCCGAAATGTAGTTCCGGCCCACTCCCGCATGGACTGACAGGTAGGTCTGCGTCCAGCCCCTCATCTGCCTTAATTTTCGTATTCTCTGGCCCACTAAGACACAAATATCGGTTGCCATCCATCAAGTCTGTATGTACTCTATGGAAGACATTCCCCCTATAGAGGACAATTGCTGATTGAGCAGGAAAGAAAGTATGGGATTTTTAGAGTTGCTGCTGAGCGTTTTCGGTATCACTATCTCGCCAATAAAAAACTGCTCCCTGTGTCAGAAACGCAGGAAAGTAGCCGATATGGTCTTTATCCCAGGCTACGGCTGGTTCTGCAATCAAGATGAGGCTGAGGAGTACTGGACCCACGGACAATGGTGAGGCAATTCAAATTAGGACACTACCGAGAACAGGGTCAGTTTGGCGGCAAGGGGCGCTCTTGCTATACTTGAAAAGTTGTTGCAGAAGCGCAGTCTTACCACCTACCGGTTGATTCCCGCGCAAGCCTATTTCCCTGCAATTACACTGAGGCCAGATAGCTCAGTGGTAGAGCGCGGCCCTGAAAAGGCCGGCGTCGGCGGTTCGATCCCGTCTCTGGCCACCACATTACAAAGCACTTAGCGGCAACCAAAGAGCTAACAGTTTATGTCAACGTACAAATAACGTACATGGCCGCTAGGCCGTGAGCGCTTGTTGTACTTCCGTCTGCGAGTAGTCACTTCCGAGCAACCCCAGAATGGCTTTTGCTGTGACACCCGTCTTTGCAATATGCGCACGCCCGAGCTTCGCGTAACGCTCCGTCATCTTGATGTTCGCGTGCCCGAGGATCTTCGCCAGCTCATAGAGATCGCCGCCGATCATCATGTACCAGGACGCAAAAGTGTGGCGCAGATCGTGAAAGCGGAAATGCCTGATCCGTGCCCTTGAAAGCAGGTCATCGAAACTTCCTTCGAGCCTCTGCCTTCCACTTTTGCTCTGACCCCGTGTCGGCGGAAAGATACGATCTTCATCCTCAACAAGAGGAAGACTGCGAAGCTCTTCGGCGAGTTGCGGAGCCATCGGTACGTAACGCACCTTGCCCTTTTTGAGCCTGGCACGCACGGCGATTAGCCCCTCACCGAACATCACATCCGACCAACAGAGACGATGAATTTCCGTCGAGCGCATACCCGTTGCGAGCGCGGTTAGGACGATGAGACGCATCCGGAGATTAGTCCGGTTGAAATCCTTCGTGCCTTTCCTGAGCAGCCTTTCATCAAGAGCCCCTTTGAGCCGTTCAAGCTCTTCCTTTGAGAGGAAGCGCTCACGCGTATCATCGGGCCGGAGAACCTCGACCATATCTGCTGGATTTTTATCGATGCCGGTATCCTTCGACCAGATCGTCGCAGCCTTCTCCATCATGTGGTGCATGACGTTGTAGTGCCGGACAGCCGTGTTAGCTGCGAGTCCACGCTTGCCGGTGAGATTTTCATACCAGCGTTGCATGACCGCACCATCGGCTTCGCGGACGAACAGGCGACCGAGTTCCGCCCGGATGCCTTCCACGATTGAAATCTCACGATCCGCCGAGGCTTTTTTCTTGCCGAAGATGTCCCAGTAACGATCAATCAAATCCGACATGCGGAAGTTGACCTCTTTCTTGATGTCGAGATGACGGTTTTCATCGCGAGCGGACATTTTCTTCCGCTCGACCTCTTTTGCGAGTTCGAGCCCACCCGTAATTTGCAGGCTCCGGTTTCTTCCTCCCTCACGCCAGCGGACCTCATAGAGCCCGTCAGCTTTCTTCCTGATGGACATACATGCTTCTCCCTTCAGTCAATGGTTTCGATTGTGTGTTGCTCGATGTAGCGCTCAAGCGCCTTCACATCGAACCGCAACGCACGACCGACCTTGACGCAGGGGACTTCCCGCAACCGCGATTTCTTGTAGACCGTGTCCACTTCGAGACCGAGGTAAAGGGCAGCCTCCCTGACATTCAGGAGCCGCCTACCGATATGACCATTAGAATCCATTTCGACCGCGTTTTTGCGAAACATCTGTGTTTCACCTCGAACGGCAGAATTCAGGCGACGGAAGGGATCTCCGGGCGGAAGAGGAGGGAGGGTTGAGGTTTCTGGCGCAGCTGATCGTTCCAGTCCTTCACGCCAAACGGTTCCTGCACAGAGAACTTCAGATCGAGGCGGCCTGTCAGAGCAACAGCCTTTTTCACCACTCCTGATAATTCGGCACCGGCAGCATCGTTATCCATGCCAGCAACGATTTCACTGTCCACCGGCATTCGCACAATAGCTGCTCGAATAAGTTCCGGCTGTTGAAGACCGGGCTTGCCGCCGATTGATGCATACCTCGCATGGCTGTCAGGAAACAGGACCGCATGGCTTAGAGCGTCGATTGCAGATTCGCAAAAGATCAGCCGCTGATCGCCCGGTAATTCGTGCGAAAGCCAGAGGGCTTTATTTCCACCGGATGCAAAGCCGGTAAACTCGACATTCTTGAGTTCATAGCCGCTCAGACCTTCGGCATCGAAATGCGGAAATACCGCATTGCCTTTGCTATCGATGCGGACACGGTCAGCGAACCGATCAAGAGCGAGGAGCGAAGCGGGCAGGGCACGTTCTCGTTCGAGATAAGGATGACCGCCGCCTGCATCTTTCATGCGGGACCAGGCCTCAACCACCTTCATCCTGTCCTTGCTTGTTTTGTGCAGGGCAGGAAAAGTAGGCACGGGAATAGGTGGTTGCCCGATCCAGGGTCGAAGCTCTTTGCGAATAGCCCCCAGGCTCAGATCCATTCGGTTTTTCACAAAATCAATAATTGAGCCTTTATCACTTTCGTCGCGGTACGACTTATAAACGTAATGGTCGTCGCTATCGAGCGTGATGTATACCTTATCTCCGTTCGGATGCCGCATGACGCTCGTTCCCTTCCAGGACTGCTTGCGGTCAAGTTGATAACCTTGCGCGGCAGCATAGTCCTGAATGTCGATTTTCGTCTTGAAGCTTTCCAACTCGGGATCAAACATTTTTTCTCCTACCGCCCACCTTCGATTTTTTTTAGAACGTCGATAGTAGTGCGCCTGAATCAACGCATCAACCTTTTCGAGAGCCGCTATTCCCAAGCATTAGCCGCAATTGGCCCTGTAAATTGCGGGCTTCCCTCGTCCAGGCTACCGGCAACTCTTTGATACTTTCGAGGCCTCCTGCGGAGAAGACCGCAACATTGGACAGAAGCTCACGAAGAACCCTGCCGCTGTTCGGCTTGAATT
The DNA here is from genome assembly GCF_025685655.1 of Acidicapsa ligni. Lineage (NCBI taxonomy): Bacteria > Pseudomonadati > Acidobacteriota > Terriglobia > Terriglobales > Acidobacteriaceae > Acidicapsa > Acidicapsa ligni. The sequence goes on from NZ_JAGSYG010000001.1 coordinate 812,124, forward strand.
CGACATAAACTCCGCCGCTCAGTTCCGCCAGTGTTTTGAACATAGGCTTGCTTTTACGCGCTTCTTTGTCGCCATCCCTGCATTCGTGGAAGATGAATATCGGTACTGACTTATTGCCAAGTTCCTTCGCTAACCCAGGAAGAGCATCGAGTTCGTCGTGGCAGTGATCGCCGACAAAGACCAGAGCTGAGAGCTTCTCGGTTTCGGTAAGTGCGAGGCGCAATATCCTTCCAATCTGCGTGCAGCCGCTCTCGCAGCCGAGGTTGCGTATCGACTGGCATAGAAACTCGGAGCCATCGTGCCACCGACCTACCTTGCATTCATCTTCTCCGCGATACCAGGCGAGTTTCACTTTGATGTTTCCGATAGCGGCGACCGCCTTAAACATCGAAGCTGTGGCGATCCGGGCCTGTTCAAGACTTTCTTCCCGGCTTGCCGTCAGATCGAGGCCGAATAGAAGGCGACCGCGAGGGCGTGCATATACCGAATGACTTTCGGCAATACCGAAACGTGCCAGAGCGTCATTCATTTGCTGGCGCTGCATCCCGAGATCGACGGTTGAAACAGCCCCGATTTCATTGGGTTTCTTCGCGATGTTCAGTGTTGAGTTCATGTCTCATGCCTCCCTTGAACGTTTCAGCGTTATTCATCCACCAGTCGCTTCCGCAACTCGCCGAACAGAAAGACGGAGAATTCCCACAATATTGCTGTCCACTGAATGAGCCTGTCCTTCAGCCACAAAAGCACCTTCGCTCCGCAGATGATGTCGATGACGGAAGCAAGCACGATAAGCGCGGAAGTCACCCTGTCCCCCGCTGCTCCGAAGCCGACAGCGCTCCACCAGTGAAGCGGTGCCGCTATCACCCCGATGCGGAACCCATCCCAGTGAAAGCCGCCGTCCTGAAACGCATGGATAGCGATGAGAGCAAACCAGGAACCGCCCCACGCAGGCCAGCCGAACGCAAGACGCTTAGACCCTTCGCATTTGAAGACGGCGAGACTCCATAGCAGGAACAGCGCGGCGCAGATCGTGTGCGCCCATTGAATGAGGAGGAAAGTGTCCCGCTCCGGCAGCTCCCAGAAGGGCAGCAACAAAAGCCATTCCATAGCCACTGCGATCCCAAGCGCGAAGAGCAGGGGCTTCGGTTGCACGAACCAGGCAGGCGGCCATTCTGATGCAGACCTCATCAGTCGCAGGCGATCTATTTCCTGAAGCAACCGGCTGTTCTCTCCATTTAGCCGGGAAGCGACAGATTTAAGCTCCGAGAAATCCGCCTTTAACCGGTCCTGATCCGCATCGTTGTCTTCGCCGAATGCCCCGGACATAGCCTCATAGAACAGCAGCGGCGGATCATGTTCGGCGCATTGCCTGAGCGCCTGACTGATGGCGACGTTGCGTTCACCATCACGGTCCGAATCGAACATTTTTACCCGCTTCTTGAAAAGGTCGTAGTTAAATCCCGTTTGCGTTGCCGTTGCCATAACTCACCTCGATCTCCCGGCCCATGTACCGCCGCCCATGCTTGCGCCGCTCCATTCACTGCGGCCTTCTTTTTCCTGCGAACGTTGAAACGAACTTGGCGCACGTTCCTTATCCGCCTGTGGCCGCAATTGTTCCTGCGGGGCCTGCTCTTGCTTCGCATCGTTCCCTTGACCGCTTCCCGTGAATTTCGAAAAGTCCGCCATAACAACCTCTTTTACTCAAACAATTTGCTTAGGATTCCCGTCTCTTTGAAGTAAGGATTCTTGCCATATCGCCCGCGAAACTCACTCAAATAGGGCTTCCGTTTGGCCTTGATGACACCACGCACACCCTCACAGAACACGAGCATTTCGTCACTTGCGAGGGCACCGACTTCACTCGGGCGGATGACCGGGCGCACGACTGATGACGCGCTATCCGATACATGCGGCTCGCCTGTCAGGTGGTCGATTGACACGCTGCGATTGCGGCTCAGGACTTCCGTTTCTCCGGCAAGTTTTGAGACAACGTCCCGCGTTGCCTGATCCCGAGCGCCGAACCAGATGGTCAGGCCGCAATTCTGGACAATCGTCGGCCACGCCTTGCCGAACTGGTTCATGATTTGCGAAACGTCCTGGTATATCGCAACGATTTTGAGACCTGCTGCACCCGCCGCAAGAGCGAATGCATCCTGCCAAGCCTTGCTGTAACCGATCAAACTCATCTCATCGATCACCACGATGCAATCCGATCTGCGACCCTTTTGTCCCTCTTCAAGAGTTATGTGCAGCACCCACCCCGAGAAGAGTGAAAAGGCCTTGCTGGTATGCAGCCGATTGACCGGCAGGCATATCGCCAACGTCGTTCCCGCCTCTCGCACGAGGTCGCGAACGCTCACATCAGACCGCATCAGCTTTCCAGCAATGGCTGGGTCATTCAGGAATTCTGTCTGGGTCGTTGCTGTCGAGATGAAGCTCTGAATTTCCTTACTCTCTTCGGCTCCCTTCGCGGCATAACGTGCGAAGATTTGCTGCAACGATGGATCATTAAGAGCCATCACTTCTCGCGCAAATTCGTGGATAGAGTGGCCGTTTGCACCGGTAAGGATGGCCCTCGCAGTGGGCAGATTTCTTTCTTCAGGCTTGCCGTATTTGACAAGCACCTGGACGATTCCCCCAAACAAGGACTTGCCGGACGGACCCCAATGCGGATCGCTCTTCTCTTCTGATTCGTCCCAATGTGTGCTGACAAGTTTCCAGCAGTCGGACCAAAAGTTGATGGAATGCGGGTCAATGTCATCCATAGGGTTCAGGCTCACCTGACGCAGGCCCTTCATATAGTCGAGACAGATTTCGTAGGGGTTCCACACCGCGACTTTGCCGCAGGCCCTTCGAGCCTTTCCCACTATTGAAATAATTTCGGCCTTTGGATCTATAAGGCAAAGGCTTACTTTCCTTGACAGAGAAAGGATCATGGTCGCGACGACGGTCAAAAGTTTTCCACTGCGAGCCGCGGCTACGACAAGGACATGGCCGGACCCCGGATAGCGCAGCACACGTTTGCCGTCTGGCGAGAATCCGAAGCGAATTCCTTTTCCTTTGAACAGACCGCCGCGTTCAATCTCTGCCTCAGCTGCAAACCCGGCGGATGCCTGCGTCTTTTCAGGGTTAAAAACATATGCGGCCTTGATCCGTTTCTGTCTGCTTTTGTTCGCGCTATCCCTTGCAATCATCGATCCGGCAACGATCATGACGAAGATGAAGAGTATGGATGTCATACGTCCCCTTTCAGATACGCCATCCTCTCGACTTGAGAAATTCCGCGTCGCGAGGGGTTGCGTTGCGTTTCAGGCTTTCCTCCAGCAAAAGCCCAAGCTTTGAGTCCACTTCCAGATCAGCCAAAAGACACTCGCCGACGATGCTTGCAAGCCGGGCATGGTCTTTCTCCGCCCGTTTCTGCTGCCGGACTTTCTCTTCGGCGATTGCGGTCCGTAACGTAGCTTCCCTGCGGCGGAGTTGTTCAAGGCGGGAGACGCTGTCACTCGCCATCGGCCTCGCTCCTTCCTAACGCACCGCCTTCGTCTTCCCACCGGCAGATATCCAGCCAGTCCGAAGGCGCAGTTTGTTCACGGGACAATGCGAATTCGGGCAAAGTGTCCTTTTTCACATCGAGAGCATCGACTGCAATTGCATTAACCATCTCTGCGCTTGTCATTGCTTAGCTGACCTCGCTTTCGTCATAAAAGCCGTCCGCCTGATCGCGAGGGTGCAGGCAGAAGCCACGATCTGGCTCTGCGACAAATTGATTGATTTCACGTTGGAATTCGGCTTGTGTTTCGGGATGAAAAAAGCCAAGCCGCATATCGACGAAGAGGGCCGTTACTTGAACGTTCATCAGGCGGCACAGATCGTCGTGGGCGTTAGCGAGAAGACTCTTTGGAACTGGGCCAACGACGGAGAGACTAAATTCGGCTTCAGGCTGCGTACCAAGCGTGTACCCGTGGTGCATCACCGGTATCACGGCCTTGATGAGGCTCCGCCGAAGAATCCCAGGAAAGACAGAATTCTCATCCTTGAAGCGGATGTTCTTGCATTGAGCAAGATACTGGATGCTGTCGGTAGAACCGAGCCTGGCCCATGGTCCCCAGATGAGATGGCCAGACTTGAAGCAACAGCAATCAAACTGAATCGGGCCAGAACCAAGAAACTGAAAATCCCTCATTTGTAACGACCTCCCACACCTTCTATGGATAACCTCAAAGGGAGCCGTTTAATGTGCTCAAGTTGTGCAACTACTGCGCAAGTTGAGCACAACGTTTGCATAGGTAATCCCTAGAATGAAATTCAGGGAGAATGCCTATGCCTCGACCAAGAAGATCAATGTCAAACGCGCTCATGGTTGCTGCGGCGCGTATGTATCATCTGGAAGACCTGAGCAAAGTAGAGATCGCGAAAAAGCTGAGCACAAACAGGCGGCATGTCGCAGAACTGCTGACTAGCGCCAGGCAGGAAGGCCTGATCCGGTTCGATATCTTTCAGACCGCCGCGCAGGAGCTTGAAAAGCAACTCGGGGAAAGATACCCCCACATGAAGAAAGTCATTGTGCGACCGGGATCAAGAATCACATCGCCCGAACAATACCCCGGCCTAGTCAAGCAGCTGGCAATCGGCGCGTCAGAGTTTTTCGAGACGTTGCCGGGTTCTTTTCCGCGCAAGAACACCCTCAACATTTCGGTCAGTGGTGGAAGGCATGTGCTGGCTTTTGCCAACTGCATCGCAAACCAGGATCGTCACAATATCCGCATCCAGATTCCAGCGTTGATCGGACGTGGCTCTAACCAAAGTTCGACACATATAAACCCCGTCGTGAATGCCTCAATTCTTTGGGCTCGATGCGGTTATCTACCGGGACATTGCAACTACGCAACCGTGCCTCCGTATCCACCCGCTGCACCTGGCCCAAAAACTCGCCGAGCAGTGAGGGAACAGCTCGAAGCGCTTGGACGAAACCAAGCGATTAGTCAGGTAGTACGCGCAATGGATGATATCGATGTCGTCTTTACCGGCATTGGTTCGGTGCACCCTAAAGTTACGGGAAGCCTACGGAAATTCTTCAGTTTCAGCCTGCTGGAGTTTGTCGCAACACCGCAACAACTTGAGTCAGAGGGCGCAGCAGGTTCCATAGGCTACTGCTATTACGACAAGTTCGGCCAAGGCAATGAGGACTGGCGCTTTTGGCTAACAGCGGGTCACTTTTCAGAGCACTACTGGGGAGTTCAGTTTTATAAGCATATGGTCGAATCCGGCAAGTTCGTGGTGGCTTTCAGTAATCCATTCGACGTGCAGCCAGTCATTACGGCGCTCAGAGAGAAGATGTTCAACGTCCTCATCATCGACGAATACAGCGCGAAAAAAATTCTGGAGGAGGCCTGAGCGGTACCTATGTTCATGCCTGCCTCAATCCCGGTTCGGCTGAGCATACATCGGTATTGTGTCCGAGCGACCCGCATACCCTCTTTCCTACTGCCCAGCCTCGTTTCCCCGTGTTGCGCATCTGAATTGTTTCGTGCACGGAACACAAAAGGATTTGCCCAGCGGTTGATTCTTCGATTCATTCGCCGGATGATTCTTGCGATTAACAGCGACAGCGAGTTGTGCGCGGAAGTTCCGCGCCACGCCATTCTGTTTCGGCCTTCAGCCGATCCAGTGGCTCAACTCGGCAAGGGGCAGGGCGTAGCCCCTCCCCGTTGCATCCCCTCCTGTGTGTCGCAAGCGACAGCGGAAACTCTGCCCGTTTCCACACCTTCCGGCTTCTGCGATGCCGCGTTTCGCTCATGGACGGTATGCCCATGAACGCGAACGCGAGCCCGCACACGCAGCCGCATTCTTCGCGAAGCGGCAGCGAGAAAAGAAAGCGCGGCGTTCCTGTATCCGTCCGGTTCCTGCCGGAGGAACGCATCGCCGTGGAAGAGAAAGCCCGTTTGACCGGCCTCAGTGTCGCAAGCTTTCTGAGAGCTTGCGGACTGGGCACTCCCGGCCCACGCGCCAGGCGTAGCGCTCCCGTGGACGCCGAGGCCCTTGGCCACGCGACAGCGGCTTTGAACCGTGTCGGCAACAACGTCAATCAGATTGCCCACCGATTGAATATCGCAGGATCTTCGATCACTGCCGACGAATGCTTTGCAGCACTCGCAGAGATACGCGCAGCGGCAGCCACCATTCGGGAGATCGTCGGACGCAAGGACCGGACATGATTTCTAAAGGGACCACGCACAATAACGGGGTCCGGCTTGCCGCGTATATGATCACCGGCAAAGAGGGCGAACGCGCCGAGTTGTGGCAGCTTCGCGGCTTTGCGGCGACGAATATCAAAGACGCCTTTCGGGACGTGCAGATCATGTCCGGGGCATCAAGATGCGAGCAGCCTTTCTTTCATGTCCAGGTACGAAACCGCGAAGGCGAAACTCTCACACGCCAGCAATGGGAGCTTACCGCCGACCGGATTGAGCGGATGCTCGGGCTTTCGGATCAGCCCCGCGCCATCTCGTTTCATACATACGAGCACAACAACGACGAGCACATGCATGTTGCATGGAGCCGCATCGATGAACAGACGCTATCGGCCAAGGCGTTGCCGTATTTCAAACTCAGGTTGAAGTCGATCAGCCGTGAACTGGAAGCGCATTTCGCGTTGGAGCCGGTAGTGAACCACCGGGAAGGCAAGATCAAATTCGCACCGACACGCGCTGAAGAGGAGCAGGCCCGGCGTCTCGGCCAGGACTCCAACGAGCTGAGGAACACGATACGCGATTGTTGGGACCGCGCCGATTGCGGCAGAAGCTTTCAGGCAGCGCTTGAGCATGAAGGCATGACGCTCGCGCAAGGCGAACGCAGGGACTTCGTTGTGATCGACCGGGCAGGGGGCTTGCACGTTCTAGGCAAACGCATCCTCGATATGACGGCGGCGAAGATACGTGACCGCCTCTCTGATTTGTCCCGCGATGATATGCCGACCGTCGGCATGGTTCGAGCCATGGTCGAGCCGGAACAGGAAAGAACGAAAGGTCGCCAGCCGGAAAGGCGCGAGCAGGAATGGGACCGCGACCGTGCCGATCGGGACTGGCAGAACGCCGTCATCAATGCAGCGATCGACAGGGAAAAGCTCGAACGGGAATATGTCGAACCGGAGGACAGAAAAAAACGCGAAGGGGTGGGCAGTAGGAAAAAAGATGGTTCAGAGCAAACGCCTTCCCAGACCTTCAATGAAGCAGCTCAGGATGTTCAGAAGCGAGAAAATGCACCGGACCATTTGCGCGGACCGAATGCCGCGATATACGCGGCTTACAAGCGAAGCAGTGATGCCCACAGTTTCGTGAGGTCACTGGAAGAGCGCGGCTTCACTATGGCTATCGCGACAAGCGAGGATGTCAGAAACAACAACATCGATCAGTTCTACAAAACTGATTTCGCCGCTTTAATTCCGCATAGGCTTCGCGAAGGTGACTACGTAGCCGTTGCGGATAACGGACAGGTTTACAACCTGAATCTCTATACGACCGGGGAGAAGACAGATCGTGTACAGAAATTCATGGCAGCGCTTGATCCGAAGGAATTCAAAGGTGTCTACGCCACACTCGAAATCGTCAAAGAGCGTGGTGCATTGCGAGAGATCGAGCGCCAGGCATTCCGCGATCTAAGCGCCGGAAAGCTCAAGGGTGAAAGGGACGCGCGCCCGACCGGACGCCTTGGCAAAAAGATGCGCTCAAAAGGCGCTGATCCGTTTGGACCAGTGATAAGCACGAGCAGGGCCGCGACACGTACAGTCGGCAAAACGCTTGACGCTTTCAGCGATGCATTTGCTTCCTTGTTTTCGCCGACGCTTACGCCGGAACAGATACGGCAGGGTGAAGTTGCCGGTGACCGACGTGAGGCCGAAGCAGACCACACGGCTGATTTCGCCAGGTACACGAGCGACATGGCTCAACAGCGCCAGCAACAGGAAATCGAAAGAGAGGCCGAACGACAACGGGTCAGGGAGAGAGGCGGGCGAGACCGATAGGAGCCGAGGGAATAGGGAACCCCAAGGCGAAAACCAAAGTCCCGCTCATCTGCGAAAAATGCCCGGCCTCACCGAATGGCTCAAACGGAAATTCCGCAGCGTTGCATTGGAGCTGACGCGGCACACACCGGAACCTGAAACGCCAGCACGCCGACGCACCGAGCGGGCACGCTCTGGCTTCATGCCGACAGCTAAGAAGATCATGCGCCGAGTGCCGAAACTTCCAGCCCCCGTCTACGCCGCGACATCGTTCCTTTCACACACACTGGACTGGATGAACCCGTGGCACGATTTCAATTCATTCCACGACGACATGGACGACGATTTGCAGCCGATTGACCAGGACCATATTTACCCGCACCTCTGACCCTGCTAGACCCGCTCCATGACGGAACCGCAAACGCCCACACACACCGCGTTCACTAAAAGGCGGATAAGCAAGAGACATTTTGTGTGGCTGGAAATTGGTAACGGACGCCTCGACAGCGATGGCATCTTTCACGGGTTTTTAGACCGGACGCCCATCGGCGGGTTCAGCGGCTACGTCTATTTCGCTCCCGTTGGGACGACGCCTGCAGAACCAGAGCCAGAGCGTCCTGGACAGGCACTCGTCGAAGAGTGAACGAAGCGCTATTCCAACACTTGAGGGGAAGTCCGTTGACTTTGCACTGGATTCTGAATACACGGATAAGTAGCAGCGCGTATAGATAAGCTGCGCGGGAAAGCCCCGCCCTTCCTTCAGTACCGTGCCGTCGCGACCAAGAAACCCCAACCAGGTCGAGGAACACATGGGCAGAACATTTTCAAATCTCATCATTTTGCTTTTTGTTTCGTTCGTTGTTTTCGATCCGCGCATCGCGAAGGCAGACATCGCCTATACGTTTATCAAAATGACATGCGATCCAATCTCGCAATCCGTGTCTCTTAGATCATTCTACGATTGGGATACATCTGGAAAAGAGAGGACTATCTCTCCTGGTGAAGGGGTTTATCCGCTTGGCGAAAGAACAGGCCAAAAAACTCAAACAAAGGGCACTTGCGCCCTTGGTGAAGATCAGGTGTTTTCATTCGTTGCCGATCAGGCAGCTCTCCCCAAAAATGATGGCATAAATCTGTTTATCAATGGGCAAAAATTAGAAAGAGGCTTCACACTCAATGATGAATGGGTAATGAAAGTTCATCAGGAAGCCGCCAATGCATATTCCATAAAATTCTGTCCGAATGCGATTTCGAGTTTATCGACGTTAAGCGTAAAGAAATATGAAGAGATTCAGCACGAGGGCAAAGCATTGTGCGATTTTCTGGAGGTAAATAATCGCGGCTTCATCGTCAAAGCAGAAACCATCGATCTCGATCCCGCACAGTGACGGTCTAATCCTCAAAATTTAACGGGCACACGAACAATGACTGACACCTATGATCTGTTGGAGCAACTGGAGAATGCAGCGTTTTTAGGCAGCAATGGATACAGTGGATATCCGGTCTCCACCGGCCCTGCGGCAAACCAAACGCCGTTTTATGTTGATAGCAGTGGAGATTTGAACTTCGGCTATGGAATTCTCGTATATGATGCCGTGCATAATGTCGTTAATACGGACGCGTTAGCCGCCATGTCTGCATCATTTGGTGGCAATATGAGCCCGGCAGACTTAAATTTAGTCAGTCAATGGTTAAGTGGAAGCATCACTTTATCGCAATTGAATAACTCTATCACCTCTCAAGACTGGAGGGGCATAGCAAGCGATGTAATGATTTACTATTCCACGAAGACGATCATACCTAGCTTATCTCGGACGTTGGCTCCAGGTGCTTACAATAGTTTGAACGAGAATGCTCGGCAGGCGCTTTTGTTAGTCGGGTATAACGCCGGTACCGGTTTCCTAGGGTCTAGCATCACGGGTGATTTAGACAATCAAAACTATGCTGCCGCTGCATATCAGCTGGCTTTTAACACTGCAACATCCTCCAATACCGCCTATGAGGATCGCTCATTGGTTGCCACGGCATTCATGCTTGGATTCAATCCGACCATTAACGGAAGCAATTCGATCAGCAGCTTGACGCCGACCGCTGATTTTAACAGTCATGCGCTCGTCAGCTTTTTGGAGCAGATGGCAGCAAATACATCAGCAGATGCCTCGTATCTGAGTACAACACCCGTGCAGAGCTTTTTTGCGGCTCTCAATCCGTATATAGAAGCATTGGGTTTCTACGTCGTACAGCCAAGCGATACATGGAGTACGATTGCATCGGCTGTTAATACAACCAACTCCCTCAGTATCACTGGCACCGAACTCTCCCGATTAAATGGCAAGCTTGGTGGGACCCTTAGCACCGGTGGAATAGTTTATGTCCCGACTGCGATCAGCACAACTTCTACCACAAACGGTCCAAACCAAACGGTTATCTTCGACTCTACGGTAGGGACTGATGGAACTTACTATACGTTTGGACCCAATCTCAGCACGGGCAAAGGTGAGGTACTCACGCTGACTGCAGGTTCACCTGTCACCTTTGATGCCAACACCGTTCTGGCGCTTGCGAATACGTCATCCTCTATTGAGAATGTCACGCTGTCCTATAACGATCCGGTGACACTCGGGACGCTGGCTCTGAATACTTCCACCGGTGCCGCCACGTTGACGTTGACTGACGGCACTCCAATTTCTTTGTCCAGCACAGACGGCGATACAGTTCTCACCCCAGCAAGCACAGATACACCGGAAGAAGCGCTGATTGCTTATCTTGGCAATCTTGGAGACAGCACGACCGCCTCGGCGCTTGATACGGCAAATTTCGACTACCTGAATCCGACCGGAACCGCATACACCGTGAATGGGACAGTATCGGGAAGCAATGATACGTTCAGCGTGTCTGGTACTCCAGGCGCTCATGTGACTGGCGTTTCAGGAAAGACAAACATCCTTGATGCATCGGGAGACATATCACAGGACACGATCAGCAATATCCAGCAAGCTAATCTGACCAACGTGACGCTGACCGGTACGCAGTTTGGCGCTTTCGGCAGTATCGCTGGAAGTGGTTCACTCACCATCACCTCATCGGGAAGCTATTCACTTGCAGGAGTGAGCGGCACGGTCAGCAACCTCATTGCGCAGGACTGGGGCGGCACAACTCTCACAGGAAACAGTACGGCAGGGCAAACACTGACTGCGAGCCTGTTCGGAAACGACACTCTCAATGCTGGAAATGGTGCAGGTGACACTCTCGTCGCCGGTGATGGCGTAGACACGATCAATGGCGGCACGGGGGGAGACACATTCGGGTTAAGCGACGGACTCGCAGCCGGTTCGACCCTCACAGGCCACGGCACCGGTAATACGCTTACCATCGATGCAGACATGGATATCAGCGGTTCGACGATAACAGGTATCCAGACAACCATTCTGACGGGGGGCATCGGCCTGACTGTATCTGGAGGTCAGCTTGCCGGACTCGGCACAATTACCGCAGGTGGAGAAGAGACAACCATCATTGCCAATGGTGGCGGGACCTATTCAATGGCGAATGCCACCGTTTCCGGCTATCTCACGATGTATGCGGATGCGACGGAGGACACAAACCTCGTTGGAAGCGCTTCGAGCTTTACTGACACACTGGATGCCGACGACACAAGCGGCGATAACAGTCTGACAGTGGCCGATGGGCAGCAGGCTAACCTGACAGCAACATCCAGCTCCGGCAACAATACGCTCCTGGCTGGGAATGGCTTCGGCGATGATCTTGATGTCAGTGACAGCACAGGCAATAACAGCCTGACGGTAGATGACACTACAGGTATCGAAGGCAATGGATATAACGATCTAGTTGCAGCGGGCAGTCTTGGCAACAATACACTCACCGCAAATAATGCCAGCTACGATGCCCTAAGTGCTGAAGACAGCTTCGGCGATAATACGCTCACATCCGGAAATGGAGACGACGACACCTTAAGTGTTCAGGGGAGCGACGGGAATAATACTCTCACGGCAGGCAGCGGTGCCGATGACACGCTTGATGCCAGTGACAGCACCGGCAACAACACGCTAACGGCGGGCAGCGGATCAGGCGACATACTGGATGCGACCGACAGTACCGGCAGCGACACGCTGAATGCTGGTTCAGGCGGAGATACTCTATATGCCGGATTAGGTCTGGATACACTTAATGGTGGTTCGGGCAACGATACCTTCGTGGTTGCTGTTATGCCAGCAGTCGGGACATCCATCACAGGCGGTAGCGGGACAGATACGCTCGATGTGAGTATCGCTGACCTTTCAGGAATGAATATCGCCGGAGTGGAGACACTGCAGGATGATGTCAGCGGTTCACTTGAACTCTCGGCAAGCCAATTTGCAGCGCTCACCACATTTGACAATGAGTCAGGGGGAGCAGAAACACTGGTCGTGATAGGCAACAGTACCTACAGCCTCAGCGGAAAGACCGTCGTCGGCACAGTTTCAGTAGCAACCACCACCAACATCGTTACAGGTAATAATACGAACGGGCAGTCCCTGTCGGCAGGCTCGACCGGCGATTACGTTGTCGCTGCAGGCAACGGCACGGGCGACACCCTGAATGCCGGGAATGGGAACGACACCCTGATAGCAGGCACTGGTGGCGATACTCTCGTTGCAGGGCCAGGTCTCGATACGCTTACGGGTGGAAGCGGCAACGACACATTCGACGTTGGCTATGCACTTCCAACAGGTGATGTGCTCAATGGTGGAGCGGGCACGAACGGGATCAAGATCACTGCTGCAAATGCGAGCATTGCGAACGCGACCCTAGGCAACGTCACATTACTCGAAATCGAGAATGGGGCATCCACGACCCTCACACTGGCGCAGCTCAATGCATTCTCAACCTTCACTGCCGACAGTGGAGCTGGAGCCGTTAATCTTTCGGGTGCAGGTGTCTACAGCCTCTCGGGTAAGACCGTTACCGGTAATCTCACACTCGATGCGAGTGGCAGCAGCGGCAATTTCACGATCACCGGAAATAATACGGCGAACCAGACCCTCACCGGCAGCATCGGTACGGATACCATCACCACCGGTACCGGCGCGGATGATGTGGTCAACTCAAACGGCACTAACGATACCGTAAATGTCTATAGTGCGGGCGCATGGACCAACGCGAATGGTGAGGGGACAGTCGTCAACCTGGATGCGAGTGACGATATTGTGGAGTGTAACGCCGATAATCAGTGGATCAATGCGAACGGCAATGATGCATCTGTAACCGTCAATGGTGCCAATGATGTCGTTCAGGTCAACGGGACAGGCGGGTGGGTCGATCTCGAAGGCGACGACGACGTCGTGACCACGACGAATTTAGACGACACCGTCAACATCAATAACGATGATGCATGGGTCAACATAACCAGCAGCAACGACACTGCAACGGCCTCCGCCAATAACGATGTCGTGAATGTCGATGCCGATACTGTCTGGGCAAACGTTAATGGCACGAATGATGTCGTCTCGCTCAACGACAGCACCGATACTGTCGATGTCTCCGGCACGAACGGGGGCGACTGGATCAACGTTTCCAGTACAAATGGTTATGTCTTTGGCAGCGGAACCGGCGACACGATCAATGTCACAACCAGCGGCAACACCGTGGACGGCTCCGATGACTCAATCGATATCGGCGCTGGTTTGAGTGACACGATCAACGGCGGAGCGGGCGATCAATATCAAGTTGGTTCGACGTTTGGTGCTATCGCTGTCAACAATGCCTCCTACGGTGACACAGCGGCCAACGGCAAGATCAATTTTGGTTCCAGCACGACAGATGAAAAACTCTGGTTCAAGGAGAGCGGCACTAATCTTGTCGTCGATCTTCTGGGCACAACCGATACCGTCACCATCAATGGCTGGTTTGGTAGCAATGCCGGGGCGCAAGTTTCGGAAATGGATGCCGATGGTCTGAAGCTGACAACAGCGGTATCGGCGCTTGTGTCCGCGATGGCGACGTATCAAACCGCGCATACCAGCTTTAACGCCCAGACCGCGACGAGCATGCCGACGGATACGACTTTACAGTCGGCAATTACCGCTGCGTGGCATACTTGATCCGGTTTTGATAAGGGCCGGACTTTCCGGAAAAGATTTGTGATGAAGCGCCATCTCTGGTCAGTGGGTTTTATAGCATCCATATGTATGTTTGGTGTGCCTGCATGTGCGGAGGTGCAGACCTTCGAAGAAGCGCTGACACAGGTTTATCAAACGAACCCTACACTTCAGGCCGAACGCGCCAAGCTGCGCGAAACCGATGAGCAGGTCTCTCAGGCGCTCAGTAACTGGCGTCCGGATATTGAAGCTACGGCTAATGCCGGTGTAAGCAATCAAGGCATCAGCGACAGTTCATCAGCTCCGATCCCTTCATCGTCGAGCGGCCTCACGCCGCGTAGTGCTGGTTTTCAGATTACCCAGCCTCTGTTCCGGGGTTTTCGAACGGTATCCGCTACCCATGCTGCCGAAAAGCAGGTCGCAGCCGAACGCGCCAATCTGCAGCTCACGGAACAGAAGCTATTTCTTGATTCCGGAACCGCATACCTCGATGTTGTGCATGATGAGGCGCTGGTCTCACTAGATCGTGACAATGAAGCGGCCCTTCGAAAAGAGCTGGATGCGACACGGGAGCGCAATAAGGCTGGTGCTTCCGGCACCACCGATGTCCATCAGGCGGAATCGAGGGTGAGGCGTGCCGAAGCTGATCGATTAAAGGCTGATGGAGACCTTGAGAAGCATAGGGCCACCTACGCTCATTTGGTCGGCGATATGCCGGGAACTTTGCAACAGCCGCATCTGGAACTGGAGAACCCTTCCACGCTCGAAGAAACACTCAATCTTGCCAAGAAGCAGAATCCCGGTATTGAGGCCGCAAGCGAGAGTTTCGACGAAGCAAAAGAAGAGACAACGCTTAATGAAGGCAGCCTGCTTCCGGAAGTTGATCTGGTGGGAACGAGCCAGCGGCAATGGGATCAAAGCACCTTCATCCCTGGGCGGCAGGATACTTTGCAGGTCATGGTGCAGGTCAGTATGCCTCTCTATAAATCGGGTGCGGATTATTCGCGCACACGTGCAGCACAGCAGCGCGAAACCGAACGGCGTATGCAGCTCGAAGAAGCGCGGCATCAGGCTTACGACGATGCAACCAGCTCATGGCAAAGCCTTCTGACTGCACGTAATACTCTCGTTGCCGATCGGGCCGAGAAGGATGCGGCGGAACTCGCATTAGAGAACGTCAGGGAAGAGGCAAACGTAGGTACGCGCACAACGCTCGACGTCCTCAATGCCGAGCAGGAATTGATCGATGCCAAAACCGGGATCGTCCAAGCAGATCACGATATCGCCGTCGCTATCCTTCATATCCGCTCAGCGACCGGCATCCTGACGGCCGCAGCGCTTAAATTACCGGTCAATCTCTATGATCCAGACGCTCATTATCAAACGGCTCGCAGCCAGTGGATCGGATTTTCTGACGAAGAAGACGATAAGGCTACGGTGAGTCATTAGTACCCATGACTAGCACCACCACACCAGAAACGAATTCTCCGGAACGTGCAGTTGATACCGGTCTTGCTTCGCTTGTCCTGATCTTCCGTTTTCATGGCATCGCGGTCGATCCTGCTCAGCTTACGCATAAATTCGGCAGCGTCACTTTTGGCGTCTCTGAAATGCTTCGCTCTGCAAAAGAACTCGAATTGAAAGCGCGTGTAATCCAAAGCAGTTGGGAGCGCCTTGCCGATACCCCGCTTCCCGCCATTGCCGAACGCAAAAACGGAACCTTTTTTATACTCGGCAAGGTTTCAGAAGGCACGGTTTTGATTCAGGACCCTTTGGTTGGCCGTCCGCAAATCCTGCCTCGTGCTGAATTTGAAGCCCAATGGAGCGGCAATCTGGTCCTTATGGCGCGGAGAGCGGGGCTCGGTGAGCTGGCAAGGTCGTTCAATATCACATGGTTTCTGCAGGCAATGCACAAGTACCGGCATCTGCTCTACGAAGTTCTCTTTGCTCATTCTTCCTGCAACTTTTTGCTCTGGTCACGCCGCTGTTCTTTCAGGTCGTGGTGGATAAAGTCCTTGTACATCAGGGTCTGACAACGCTCGATGTTCTTGTCATTGGCTTAATCACAGTCGGAATCTTCGAGAGCGTTCTGACGGCCTTACGTACCTATGTTTTCTCGCACACAACGAGCCGTATTGATGTGGAACTGGGTGCCCGTCTTTTTAGACATTTGATTGCTCTGCCAATTGGATATTTCGAAGCGCGGCGGACAGGCGACAGTGTTGCGCGTGTACGGGAACTTGAGAACATACGGAACTTCCTGACCAGCTCATCACTGACGCTTGTGATCGATCTGTTTTTTACGTTCGTCTTCCTTGCAGTTATGGCGTTCTATTCGTTGTTTCTGACCGTGATCGTGATCGCGTCATTTCCTCTGTATGTCACCATATCGGTTGCTGTGACGCCGGCATTTCGCCGTCGCCTTAATGAGAAATTCAATCGTGGTGCTGAAAACCAGTCATTTCTTGTCGAAAGCATCACCGGCATCGAGACCCTCAAGGCCATGGCCGTCGAGCCACAGATGCAGCGCCGTTGGGAAGAGCAACTTGCCGGTTATGTGAAGGCTAGTTTCCGTGTGCTCAATCTCGGCAACTGGGCCAGTCAGGGTGTTCAACTCATCAGCAAGCTGGTAACGGCAGCGATCCTGTTCTTTGGAGCCAAGGCCGTCATCAATGGCAACATGACGGTTGGAGAACTCGTAGCCTTCAATATGCTGGCGGGCAGGGTGTCTCAGCCGGTCCTGCGTCTCGCGCAGGTCTGGCAGGATTTCCATCAGGCGCGGCTCTCGGTCGCACGGCTTGGCGACATTCTCAACACGCATCCGGAACCGGGCTTTATGGCAGGGCGCACCGCTTTGCCTGCCATCAAAGGGGCCGTCAGTCTTGAGCATGTGACTTTCCGTTATACGCCGGATGGTCCTGTTGTTCTGCACGATCTGAATATTGCGCTTACGGCGGGGCAGGTTGTCGGTATCGTCGGCCCGTCAGGTTCCGGTAAATCGACACTTACAAAACTAATACAGCGCCTTTATGTGCCCGAAGGCGGGCGTGTGATGGTCGATGGTGTAGATCTTGCGGCTGTTGATGCTGCATGGCTCAGACGGCAGGTTGGCGTTGTGTTGCAGGAGAACGTGCTGTTCAATCGTTCGGTCCGCGACAATATAGCTCTTGCTGATCCCGGCATCCCGACCGAGCGCGTTGTGCAGGCGGCAAAACTCGCAGGCGCTCATGAATTTATCCTCGAATTACCACAAGGTTACGACACCCATGTCGGCGAACGCGGCACAAACCTTTCTGGCGGTCAGCGTCAACGTATCGCTATTGCCCGCGCCCTGATGACCGATCCACGCATTCTCATATTCGATGAAGCGACCAGTGCTCTCGACTACGAAAGCGAACGCATCATTCAGGAAAATATGCGCCAGATCGTGCAGGGGCGTACCGTGCTGATTATCGCTCACAGGCTCTCGGCGGTACGGAACTGCCATCGCATCATCACTATCGAAAAAGGCCGTATCGCCGAAGACGGTAGCCACGAAGAGTTGGTCAAATCTAATGGCCGCTATGCCCACTTGCTCCGCCTGCAGGGAGGGCTCCATGTCAGCACAGCAAATAGCGCTTAAAGCCATAGCCCTTAAGGCATGGGATCGGTTTCAGAAGACTTCCGACACTATTCAAAACAGGTCTGAGAAACTATGGGCTCATCTCGAACCTCATCTGAAGCCAAAATCCGAGACCGAGTTTCTGCCGGCTGCGCTTGAGATTATCGAAACGCCGGCATCGCCTGCTGGACGTATCATTGCCGGAACATTAATTGCCTTCTTCGTCATAGCGCTTCTGTGGGCAAGCATTGGCTCCGTCGATATTATCGCTACTGCGTCCGGCAAGATCGTACCTACAGGCCGAACCAAGATCATCCAGCCGTTCGAGACCGGCGTCGTGCGGGCCATTCATGTGCAGGATGGGCAGCAGGTGAAAGCCGGTGAGGTGTTGATCGAGATTGATTCCACGATCAGTGAGGCGGAACGCGACCGGCTGCAAAAGGAATATATGACCTCAGCGCTTGATGCAGCGCGTCTTCATGCGTCACTTGGCATGTCAGATAATCCCGAGGATGATTTTGTCGCGCCCGAGAACGCACCACCGGAACAGCTAATATTGCAGAAATCCCTTCTGGTCAGCCAGGTTGCGGAAATCCGCGCCAAACTGTCTGGGCTTGACCACCAAATCACGCAGCATGAAGGCAATCTTGCTGCGGTTCAGTCCAACATCGACAAAATCACGTATGCGCTGCCGCTTCTGAAGCTGCAGGCTGAGGGTAAAAAAACCATTGCAGATAAGGGTGTCGGCTCGAAACTCGATGCCTATGCGATCCAGCAAAATCTCGTCGAGCAT
This sequence comes from Acidicapsa ligni, assembly GCF_025685655.1. Lineage (NCBI taxonomy): Bacteria > Pseudomonadati > Acidobacteriota > Terriglobia > Terriglobales > Acidobacteriaceae > Acidicapsa > Acidicapsa ligni. Next base: position 830,615 of record NZ_JAGSYG010000001.1, read on the forward strand.
CAACAGGAACTGAAGGTGCAGGAAGGGCGTCTTCAGGAGGCTACTGCTGAAGTTGCATCTCTGAAGGATCAGCGTGCCCAGACCGAGGCTGAATATAGGCGTAAGAATCTCAATGATCTGACGCAGGCCGAACAAAAAGCCTCAAGCCTCCACGAACAGCTTATTCAGGCTTCCGAGAAATACCGCCTCCAGACATTGACGGCCCCCGTGGACGGCACGGTCCAGCAGCTCGCGGTTCATACAGAGGGCGGCGTTGTAACGCCTGCTCAGGCGCTTCTATCCATTGTCCCGGCTGATAGCCATCTGGAGATCGAGGCGATGGTTTCCAATCGTGACATCGGATTTGTGCATGAGGGGCAGGATGTCATGGTGAAGATCGATACCTTCAATTACACCCGCTACGGCCTTCTGCACGGCAAGGTAATATCCGTATCGCAGGATGCCATCACTCGCGACAAGCCGGTCGATAAGGCAGACAACAAACAACAGGCTGGTTCCGAGAGCGACACCAGTGAACCAAAGGGGCAGGAGCTGGTCTATGCAGCCCGCGTATCGCTCGATAAAACCCAAATGGAGATTGACGACCGGATGGTCAACCTCACTCCCGGTATGGCCGTAACGGTCGAGGTCAAGACTGGCTCCCGACACATTATTGGGTACCTGTTGTCGCCCTTGTCCCGTGCTTCGCATGAGGCTTTAAGGGAGAGATAAACAAGCCTTCACGATTTAGTGTAATTCTCTAAATCTGTGGCCATGTTTGTAAACTTCTCAGAATATTCTTCTGTGTCCTTAGATATTTTGTGTGTGAGTTTTGAGAATTCTTTCATTGCTTCTTTTGATTTACGCATCGCGCTCGAAGCTTCACGGATATTTTTCAGGCTCTTCGATAGGCCGTTGTTGACGATGTGTGAATACAAAATAGCGAGAAGGGCAAGAAGCAGCGACACCACGGTTGCCATGTTTCTGAGATATTGTGTAAAACTACCGAACTCCGTCCATCGAGCGCTGGCCATGATAACAACGGCCAAGGCGAGGATGGTAACGCAATACAGAAAATGTATTCTTAGAGTTTTAAGACTCATTTTGTGATCACACATTGCTGGTCTGGCGTCCTGGCGTTTCTTAGTCTAGAAAACGGCACGAGAAGCTTGAGGCAGCAACGTAGACAAGTCAACTCGCAATCGTTATTGCGATAATTGTTCGTTAAGCAATTTGACATAATACGGATTTACGACCCAACACATAACGAGCGATTCATTGGGCAATAGGAAGATAATTAGACATAAGATACCTTATGCGACAAAGGCTCACCCTTCATTCCTATGGCGATGAGCATCCCTTCGTTCCGCAGCCGCAGGTTATGCCTAACGGATAAATGGCGGGAATGCACATCGATAAAATCCCGAACCCACAGATGGAAAGAGATCTTCGTGAAATGAGCGCCCGTGTGCCGCCATTGCATTGACGATGATCTTCTTGGCCTCACTCTTCGCCTGCCGAGCCGAAAGGTTCCCATCTTGTCGATACGGCGATAGAACGGTGCTGATTTCTTGGATGGAAACGGGAGCTGGACTACGACGCACCATCAACTCAATCAATTTGAACGGGTGAGAGTCGAGCGGTAGTCCGGCTATCTCAAGACCATCAATCCAGACCTTCTTAAGTTGAGAATCGACGACAAGCCGAGCTCCGTCAGGAGCAATATGAATGGCTGCCACACTATCCGTCACCCCACAGGCATTGATTGCACTCCGCATCACCTCTCCCCGGGTAGATAGAGCGGACTCTATGATGACTGTTGGCAGCTCGCATTCATATGCCTCAAATGCTGGTACCAACAGAACGGAATGTGCACCGCTAGCCTGCGCTCGAATCTGAGTTCCCACACCAACTGCCGGTTGGCGCAACGCATAGACCATATGGAGTCTATAATCGCCGATTTGAACCGTGCCTAAATCTAGGGTTTCGCGGCCATCCCAGATCCTGCCTCCTCCAGAGAGGCCAAACCTGGATTGCAAGTGCAGCCGAAATTTCTCTGGGACCAGTTCATAACCGTCAAGATCTGTCGGGCTGAGCGAGCGGGACGGAATCTCGCCCACTTGGCTCACCCCGTAATATTCACCCTCTGAGACAGCGTGAGCGGTGAGGACGCGGCCTGCAGCCGGACTATCAGAGGCTGACACGGACTCAAGGCGAATTGACTTGAGGATACCTTCTTGCACGAGTTGATCCGTGTCCTTGCCGAAGAGAGTGCGCCAGGTTGCGATCGGATGCCGCCAGGGATGGAGGGTCCAAAGACTTACCGCAGAAACTGGGCGCGCTGAGTTATAGATGCCTACAGCCTTCAACAGTTTCTCAACCGTGATTTCGTGCGCCTGTTGACTGACCTCAATTCGGCTAGGAACGCGAATATTTACCGTAACCGGACGTGTGCTCTTGCCAATGATCTCTATTTTCAATTTCGCCTGAAGAAGCGTTCCATCGGTCAACGGAAGGTTGAGTTCCTCCATACTTCTGAAACAGTCGCTCGAACGGAATTGAAGGAGATTTCGGTCGCCCCGTTCCCACAAACATTCGGTCATCCGGACGCGCCCTACTCCGAATACTCCATGGTTCTCTAGCGCGGAACGTCCTCCTTGTCGAAGTACGTCAAGGTTACATACTGAATTTCCATCAAAGAACGCTTCGTCATTGAACAACACTTTCCCCAGCAACGAACGATAGAAATCGACGATCGACGCAGCGCGTGCAGCGATACGTAAACGCCCGACAGACGCCTCATATCGAAGAATATCTCCGTGCACAGGGCGATATTGAATAGTCGCCCTCGCGGTCTGCCCAGGCACCACGGCCAACGGCTTTCTCGTATGGTGACTCCTCAAAACATTGAAGATAAACACTCCATCATCTTCGAATGCCTTCACATGGACGTGTTCTCCCAGATCTGATTTCTGGCAGTACATTAAGAGTTCTTCTTTTAGGGTCCTCACTTTTCCTGAAAGGCCCGTAATACCTCGCGCCTCTTTCCCAATAAAGTCGTTGTACCGCCTTTGATCGCCCGTTTCCTGCAACTGAATTTGCGCGCGAGCAAATACATCGACTAGCGTTGCGTCTTTAAGTTGGGCCAGGAAAAGATGTAACGCGAACTCTCGCTCTCCTGAGCTCTGCGGAAATAGGTCTAAAGGGATACGTTGATCTTTCATCGCCGTAACAATGGCTTCACGTCCGGCCTCGGTACCCAGTTCATGGAGGGTCTCAAGAGCGTAAAGCAGTTCCGTGGACAGATCGTCCTGTTGGAATGCGTGCGCTATGTCATCGTGCCCAAAGGAGCTCTTTTTTATTCCGAGAGACGCAGGCCATCCCGTGGCTTCAAAAACCTCCTTCCAAACATCAACCGCAACTTCCTGAATAGCGGCGGTATCGTGGTACGCGAGCGGAAGTGCCATAATTAGCTAATTCCTTGATCTGCCTGGAGACCTAAATCCCTTTGGTTATCTGAAAGATCTAACTTCAGTGTGTCTTGAGGAATAGCTTCAGGCAAGCAAATCCTACAACTAACACCCTGCGAGAGGCGATTTCTGCGCACAGTTCCTGTTTCAAAGTCAAAGCTGAGCCGCATTGGCGGATCATCTGTGCCGGAAAACCCTGTAACGAGTCGAAGCAGTTCCACCACTGCGGCCCCGGCTACGGTGGTATTGAACGCCACCACGCTTGGCTGAGGAACTTCGGCTCCTTGTATGTATCCGTCTGCTACCTCCCGCGCACGATCATGTTCAGATAGGGCCTCTATACGGATGCGGTTTGGGTCTATATGCCCCCAACACGCAAGGCATGGTCGAGTAGGTCCGACAATAACGACACGGCCTACCCCGTTGGTGATACGACCTTCTGCATCTACTCGAAATGCGGTCCCCATGTCGATCAGCGGAATGCATTTCTCATAAGAGAGTCGATTGAGCAAAGCTCGTGGCAAGTGTCGATCAACGCAGGACAGCACCATATCGCCCCCCTCAAGATCCTCAGAAAGCACATCCTTGCCCAAATGACCCCGGATACACGTCACTTCAGTTCCAAGGCCGAGCTGTTCGGCATAGCGGGCAGCAACGTCCACTTTCCATGTGTGTCCGATGTCGCGAGCGGTAGCGCCAAGAATTCGGCTCAGATTGGAAGCCTCGACGCGATCTCCGTCAACAACTGTAATGCGCCGGACACCCAGATGGGCGAGCTGACAAAAAACTACGGAACCGGTCCCCCCTAAACCTACGATGACGACGTGCAGGTCTCTAAGGACATCTTGCCCGGCCTTACCGAGAGCAAGTCTTTGTCTGGAAAAGCAGGGAGAGTCGGTCTGCTCTCTTATTACAGGCGCAGGCGTGCGGATCATGCTGCCAACGAGCCGCACCTCAAGTTCGGATGGACCTCCCGCGTCAGACCACACTCGTCCGATAGGAAGCCCCGTGCTGCCAGCGATAACCATTGAGCCGTGGGGCCCGGTCATCTGATTGAGCAGCGAGGGCATCAGCCGTGCATCACCGGCATCGTCAGCTTTTGAAAACCACGGGCGAGTTGTGCCAGGATGCGTGTGAACTGTGATTATCGATAGACCGGAGTCTCGGGCTGGTCTTATGATCCGGTTCAATGTCACAGGATCTAGTCGAATGTGATCCCCTCGTCTAATCAGATACCCTTCATCTGGTATCTCAATCATGTTACGCACGAAAAGCACCTGACCGCCCTTTAGCCGCTCGGCGAGGATGATGCCCGCCGTTTCAACGTCACTCCGCATGCGAAGGGCGTCGATGAAAGAATTCCAAGTCGATTCATTTACACGTAGTTTCATAGCAAACCTCAGTCCAATCGGAGAAAACGGGAATAGATGCAACGAAGGAAGTCGCGCAGTTCGCTCACCCCTGGTTTCCATGCACCGGGTACCAGATGCCAGGAGAAGCGCTGCCAGTTTTTACCAAGGAGAGGTTCTGGCGAAGTTGCCTTTGGAACCGCACCATTAGGAGCCCTCACTTCGGGGTGAACCCAAAACATGTCCGGCGCTGCATCAGGGAATCCTGGCGGGAGCTTTACAAGGAGGTTGACGCGGTTTGGGGTGAAGCCCGCCGGGAGCTCGTAGTCGGAAATGACCACGAAGACCCAACCACCAGCCTCATTGTGAAGCGTGGCACGACCAGGGGCGACGCCCGCTTCTTCAAGCAGAGCAGCCCCCAGACCGTAGTCGGCTGGAGGCTGGCTGTGAAAGTGCTCACCATCTTTGAGGGGGATTTTCTTATCGTTTGGAATGACCTCATCTTCTCCCGGACGCTGGAGAAAGAGGACATCGGTCAATGGGATGGAAGCAAGATGCTTGAGATGCTCCCCGGTCTGGTGGTGATGCTCTAGCTCGTACTTCTTCTTGTTGATGAAAATGTGAACTCGATGTTCTGGGTGCATAACAGCCTCCGTGGTTGATCTTGTGGAACGGCCTTCCGTTTCACAAATCCAACTTTATGGAAGCGTCGAGCAAATAGCAGTTAGGGCGTTGTTAGCCGTATTCGGGGATCAGGATTACAGGAAACTAACAAGCCAGAACCGGCACCTTTTGAGGTTCGTTTAGGCGGCCTATTAAGAGAAATATTTATCGATCAGGTCTTTCGCTTCGATGGACAGATTTCCTGACTCCTCTGTTGTCACGAGACGTCCCGGAAAGTGCTTGTCGTACCAGGTTTTCTTGATTGCCCACTTCTTCCGATATTCGTCGCGGACCAAAAGGCCGAGATGCTCCCAAAAATAACGCTCGCCACGCCAAAGGACCGTAAAGTCCGGCAGATAAAAAGAACCGTCAGCGGCGTACAGAGGTTTTTCGTACTCAAAAAAAATGTCTCTCTCAAAAAGTAGATTAGCGATGATGACTTCGGACTTCGAGCGAACCATGACATCTGCGAGAGCACGATGTATCTTCCCTTCCTGCATGTAACCCTCGCGCCGGAGCAGCTCGAATCCGTCTGGGGCGGGAGTAAAGTCGAAAAGCGAACAGTTTATGCCGACGAGATGAGAGGCTTCAGGTCGATGTATCCGCAGAAGAGGTGAAATATCCTGTTCGATCAAAAGCGTACAGTGCTTACTCGCACGCGTTATTCCGGTATAAAAGAGCTCTGGAGAGAGCAGCGCCGCTTTCTGCTTAGGCAAGATAAAGTAAATCCGATCAAATTCGCTCCCTTGAGACTTATGAACGCTAATGGCGTAAGCAAGGTCCAGATTGTCTTCTGGTTTTTCTTCCTTGATCCATTTCGTCTTTCCGTTCTTCACATAGTTCCCAAGTTGGCGGCCATACCCGACCGCGAGGAATTCCTTTCGGGAGAACTGTACACTAAACCGCTTGAGCCGGAAGCCATTCCACTGCCATTTCTTGTTTTGGGCATCAAATCCGTGCGGGGTCACATAGCCCAGTTCTCCGTTAAAAACTTCGCATGATTCATTCGTTTTGGTTTTGAAGTTCCAGGCCCTTAAAGGGTCCGAGCCGCCCCGGTTTCGAGTTTGGATTACCTTATCGAACAACGTGATACCCGCGAGAGCACCAATCCGATCGATCGACGATCCGCGCGCCTCTCGTTGAACCCTGAGATTGACGGCCTCTGTCCCGAAATCTTCATGTAGATAAGGGATGATGACCTGATGATAGTCAGGTCTATACGCTTGTCCGCCAGTTTTCGCGGCGTTGAGCCAGAGCTGATGGGGAGCGACTGGGTCGAGCTTCTCTCCCGAGTCTTGCTCCATATCACTGACCATGCGCGCGATGAGTGTATTCATCAGATCTGGCGCATCTTTCCAGAACAGCACGCGGAGGTCTTTATCAACGGCTCCATCCGAGGGGAGATCTTGCAGGCGTTGAAACATCTCTTCGGCGCGAATGGAGGCTTCTTGGTCCTTTGTTTCTCGATCGGCTACCCGAACATAGAGAGATGCGAGATCGAGAATCCCAGTGCCTTTGCCGCCAATTCGATTTTCCATCTGGCGTAGATTGACCATCAACTCACCGATACTGGAAGGGTGATGAGCGCGCAGCCAGTCGATTATGTCGGCGAATACCTTCCCTCTTCCAATCGGAGGGAGCTGATTGGGGTCACCAACGATAATGAGGCGCTGAACGGCACTCCAATTAACTGCCCGGAAAAGAGCTGCCATCAGCTCTAAATCGAGCATTGATGCTTCGTCGATGACAAACGTGGTCACACTCTCTTCTCGCTGACCACCGCTCGGTTTGATCGTCAAATTTGCATTAAGCCAGCCTCTTCTCGCGAGGAAAGAGTGGATAGTGCTAGCGGGCTTGCCAGTCTTCTCGCGAATCCGGTCTGCGGCTTTCCCGGTTGGGGCCAACAGCAAAAACGTGGCTTCTGCGCCATGAGCCTTTTCTATGGCCTGCAGAATCGCACGAATGATTGTCGTTTTGCCGGTTCCAGCTGCGCCACAAACGACGGAAAGCGGACGGGAAAATATCTTGGCGCAAACGGTTGCTTGCATTGCAATTGCTTCGTCGTATTCCGTACGGCTCTTGGCAGCGAGGGGGCTCTTCGCTTCAAAAAGAAGATCGCGCCAATGTCGTTCAGTGACAGGAGACCGAAATGTAACGTCGGAATACTGGGCAAGCTTTCGGACCCGATCTTCGATCTCTCGCTCTGCCTGATAGACACCAAGCAAGTAGGCATATTCTCGCACTCCCTCTTTGCGGAATGCGACCGCCTCCTCCAACGATTTCCGATCGATCTCCAAATAGCGTTCTGTAAACTTGGCTGTCTTCCAATCAGGAAGAACACTTAACCGATGATTGATGTCCTGCAACATCTGGCCGCAGCTCAGAAAGGTGTGCTTAGTTTCAAACCGCAAGCGATCCACACAGAGAGAGCGCAACCGTCGCCAGTCATCCGTGTCAAACAAAAAGTTACCGCCTAGATCCGGAGACGGAAATACTCCGTGATCGATTCGATTGAAAGAGACGACATCGTCAGGATCATCGCCGACAAATTGTTCTACCAGGAGATAAGGATTCTCCGCAATTTCGTCGAGGTCTGCTGTAACGCAACTCTCTTCACGTTGACTACTCAGTATTCGATCCATCTGGTCCGATGGAAGATCAAATCGAGGCAAAATATCACTCAGAAGGTGGCGCTCATCGTTCGTCTTCAACTTCCATTGTCTCCGAACCTTCGCAGCGTCTGAAGAACTGATCGGTAGCCCCGACAGAGCAGTTGTCTCTTCATCGAGCCACGCAAAAGCGGCATCTCTGAATTTCTTTTCCTCTCCTCGTGCGACGGCGGCGCGTAGTGGGCTGACCGCTACTGTCAGTCCTACCAAATCAAGCACACGGGCTAACCCCGGATACAATCCACGGCTTTGCCAAAGTTCGCCGAGAAGGCTGTTCAGCCAATCGATCCGCAAGGACCAATTTTCGCTATCGTCACCTATATCGCGAAGATAGGCTGCAATCTCGATAAACCTCTCGACCAGCGATAGTGCGTCATCATCACTGACATGACGGGAACCGTACTTAAAACAGCGTACGTTCTCTGGAATGAGCGTGATCTTTTCAAGCACGTCTGGGCGATCCAGATAACGATGATAGGGAATACGCATGCCTTGGTCGGGATAGAGCGTTTCAATGTTGCACTGCCAAACGAACCCCCCGGCGTATTTCTCCTTCGTAGCGCCATCAGTATCGTCATAGAACTCTATACGGCCTACTCGCTTGACCCTCGCCAATCCCACTACTGCGTACCGCTTGTTGTCCTCAGTGCTAAGCGGATTACTGTAGTTGGCATAGTGAAAGACAATGCTCTTTTCTGCTTCTATGGCGGAAAAGAAGGTCTTCGCCAACTCTAGGCGTTTGGCATTATCCACTCGACCGTCGGACTTTGCATCTTCGTCATACATGGCCTCATAGGGCCACACGCAGACTGTCGCGGGAGGTAAGTGCCACTTCGTACGTTTACCGCTTCCGAAGAAATCAGGTGGATCATCAAATGCGGTCAACGCCTCGCGGCCAAACGCATTGATGCTGTATATGCAGGGCGGAATTCCATCAATTTTAGAGCAGGACTTCCCTGCGACCTGCTCTTCCCAAGCCAGGTCTCTGCTCTCATTGATTTTCTCTCCGGGGTAAGAATGGGGACCGATGCAGAACCTATTCGAACTTGGCTTCGTACAGATGTGACCGTTCCAGCCATCCATATGCCACGATAGCCGCGCTGAAAGATGAGTAGTCATTGTTTTGCCTGCCCTCCTCTAAGCCCATGCAGTCGTATTACTCGCACTCTTCTGCCAAACGAAATTGTAGATTTCATTTGAGGCGCTCTCGATTTCCTCGTCCGTGAAGGGAGGGCGTGGCAGTGAACGGTAGAGGTCGTTCAGGATCAAGACTTTGACTTCAGCCTGCGTGGTCGTCTTCTGGGTCCAATCCTGTATCGGCTTGAGCAACTCTTCCAGGGAGACCAACAGCGTCTTGCTCGCCTGCTTCAAGCGTTCACGGTCAGCTTTGCCAATTTTGTCTTTGAACAGGAGATCGAAAAGCGCCAATTCATCGTCACTTAAGCCCTCCTCCGCAGCCCTCCGCTGCTCCGCGTCCAGGCTTGCTGCCAGAGCAATCAGCTCCGCGAAAGTCGCCTCCACGGTCACGCGATCCTTCTCACGGTTATAGTCCGCGATAATCTCCTGATACTTCTTGTAGTAATCCATGCGAAGCGGATTGGCGGCCAGCATCTGCCTTAATTTCGCCTCGACGATATCCCGGATATCTTGAATGGCGGCGTGCTTCCTTGGCACGTTCTGCGCGAATTCATCTTTGAGCTTCGCAAAATCAATTTGGCTCAAGTCGATCGTGAGCCCATCCGCATGATCGTCTCCGAGATCAGCTGCTCGGATCGCTTCATTAACGATCCGATGAAGTTCCTTGAGGAGTTCGGTTACGTCAGCGGTATCGCGTTTATCCTGCAGCTTTTTATAGATAGCTTCAATATTGTCGTGACGCACGGCATATTTGAGGGCGCTTGGCTCCATGAGGAGCGCCTTGAATCGCGAGAAAACCTCGCGCGCCATAATTTCGAACCGGCGTTTTGTCTCGTCCGACGTGTAGACCGCATCAACTGCATCACGGAGCGCCTGGATGCGGGTAAAGCCTGTTGCAGAGTTCAGGCGGGTCGAGTCAAAGCCAAGTCCCAAAAGATGATTTTCTGTTGCTTCTATTGACTCAATTAAAGCTGCAACGAGCTCTTCGATGGGAGCCACGATCGAACCGTCATTATTGCCGTCTTCTCCGTCGCCAACGGCATACTTGGCAAGCGCCTGCCGAAGGCTTTTAAGCATCCCGTTGTAATCCACAATGACTCCGCAGTCTTTGCCTGGATAAACCCGGTTAGCGCGGGCAATGGCCTGCATCAGATTATGCGCTCGCATGGGTTTGTCGATATAGAGGGTCGCGAGGCATTCCACATCAAAGCCCGTCAGCCACATTGCGCACACGATCGCAATTCGGAAGGGATGGCCGGGGTCCTTGAAGGCATCTTCGACAAGAACCCTCTTGCCATCTGGGGTTTGGAATCCCGTCTTCATCACCACGCGGTGGGGGATGATATCGAAGTCCCATTTGTTAAAGTCACGAACCTCGTTCTGTGCCTCACTTATGATGATCTCAATCAGGGTGCTCGCCATCCATGCGGCTTTACCCCGAAGATGCTCTACTTCGTTCTTCAGGTTCTCGCGCGTATCCACGTCGATAGTCGCGCATAGCTCCGTCTCTTTCGAGACAACTAGCGCCTGCACTTCCGCGACCTTAGCGTTCCAACGGGGCTCCATGCGCTTGAACATTCGCGCGCAGGTGATCTTGTCGATGCAAACAAACATCGATTTTCCGGTTTGCCAGCGAGTCGAGCAATGTTCGACAAAATCATCGGCTAACTTGTCGAGGCGATCATCAGCCGTAATGACCTCGTAATCTTTTCCAAGCAGTTTCTCAAGAAGCGCGGTTTGATCGGGATCGAGATCCGCCTTTTCGACCGCGTCCGCGATGCGATCGTTCAAGTCAAGGCGCGCAAGACCCAGCTTTTCGCCCCTGTTCTCGTAAACAAGCTTGACCGTCGAGTGATCTTCTTCGGAGCGCTTGAAATCATATTTCGATATATAACCGCCAAAGATTCGCCGGGTCAGCTCGTCATACTTGAAGAGAGGTGTACCGGTGAAACCAATGAAGGAGGCATTCGGCAAAGCGAGGCGCATGTTACGGGCGAATTTTCCGGCTTGTGTCCGATGAGCCTCGTCTGAAACGACGATGATGTCATCGCGCTCACTGTAAGGTTCCGTCACCGGCTGATTGAACTTGTGTATCAAGGTAAAAACAAAACGGTGGTTACCGAGCAGGATCTCTTTCAATTCCTTGCCCGATGCGGCGCGTGGCGTTTTTTCGTCGCTCACTCCGCAACCGATGAATGTTCTCCAGATCTGATCGTCCAAATCATCCCGGTCAGTCATGACTACGAAAGTGAAGTTGCCAGGAACCACTCGCCGTACCTTCTCCGTGAAGAAGGCCATTGAATACGACTTCCCGCTTCCCTGTGTGTGCCAGAACACCCCGAGTCTGCCGAGATCCTCGTGTGCACGTTTGACGAGTGGCAGTTGTTCCCCTTCTTTTCGTTCAGGTGAAGGGAGCCGCAGGCGTTCGTCGTCTCGCGTCTCTGGTTCACGCAACATCAGGCGTTCCGGCATCGGTGCCAGATATTCGATTAACCGTTCTCCCATGGGGAAGCGCAGCTTTAACTTCTCTTGATGCATAACAGATTCGATCGCGTTGTTGACGCCAAGGACTTGATGATTGCGAGCTACAATCTTTCGTGCGCCCCCTGCCCGGCTGTCATCGAACAGGATGAAGTTCTCGACAATATCAAGGAGACGCTCCTTCGAAAGCATCCCGTCTAGGAGTGCTTCGGCATCCAAACGTGCCTTGTCTTTCTCATCGTTTCGCTTCCATTCGGCGAAGTGATCCCATTTACTCGTGATCGAGCCGTAGCGCGCTTGATCTCCGTTGCTCACGACGAGAAAGACGTTGTGGTGAAACGCGTGAGCGATACTGTGTTCGGTTAGATAGTCAGTGAGATTGTCGTCGAACCCGGCACGGATGTTGCGATAGACAGCCTTCAATTCAATGAAGACCAGAGGCAGGCCGTTGACGAAACAAACGAGGTCCGCGCGGCGGTTATAGTGAGGTACACGAACGCCCTGAATTTTTAGTTCTCGCACGGCAAGAAAACGGTTGTTATTTATATTCTGAAAATCAATGACACGGGCGTGCGCGTGCCGTGTCTCGCCCTTCGCATCTCGCCATTCGACCGGCACCCCGTTGCGAATGCAGCTGTAGAAATCGCGATTGTGTTGAACCAATGACCGCGCCAAGTCCACACGGGTGAGCTTTTCGATCGCCTGCTCCCTTGCGGCTTCGGGGATTTCGGAATTCAACCGTTGGAGCGCCACGCGCAAATCTCGAACAAGGACAACATCCTTTTCGGAAGTGCGCCCAAGTAAGCTCTCGGGGCCAAATGTCTCAGTGTTGTATGCATAAATGCTGTCCCAGCCGAGCACCTTCTCAAGGTGAGTGGCAAAGGTTGTTTGCACCAGACGGTCTTCGCTGTTGATCCCCGTAATCATCGAGCGTTACCCTTTATCACGCAACAATTTCCCCGGTCATCAGCTTTGGAGTCAAGATATCTCGTGAGAATCTCAACCTTTGGTTAATGATCCTGAGGGCTCGGATCTGATTGAACATAGGGCGGACAGAATCTGTGAACAACCTCAACAGGACATCCGTCGGTACAAATACAAAAAACTTGTCAAAACAAGTCTCTTGCACGCGCTGACGACCGGATGCACCAATCATGCTCTTGATAGCATTTTCTCGAAAATCATAACTCCGAGCCATACAATAGACAAACTCCGGAGTCAGGCGTCTTGAGCGTAAAACGATAAACTCAGTCGATCCCCGTCCGACCTCTCCCTCTTCTAAAAAGTCGACAAAGCCGGTTTTTCCATTTTCGAGACAGGGAGTTATTCTCGCGAAGAGTGTGTCTCCGTTTTGGAATTTGCTGCCTGAACGCCCCTCCCGCTTTGTTGTCTGTTGGATTACCATACTATTCACTGGCAGATCCGACATTTCCACGAACGCATGTTCCTCTTTTTCGGGTAAAGACGTTCTCGGATTAACATACACTGCACTTGGCGCGGGCACACGCTCCCATCCATTGGGCACTCCATTGCGACGATCAGTATGCTCATAACCCGGGAACCGAAGACGTACGAACCACTCTTGATAAATCTGCTTTGCCGTCTTTTCTAATAGCAACATGCGTCGCCGATTGTTATCGATAAGCTCGTCATAGGGCGACAATACGTTAGCTATCCGCTCTTGAATGTCACGCGGTGGATTGACTATTTCAAGCTTACGTTGCGCTGTAACGCCAATGTACGGCCTCGTCCCCTGCCCTCCTACTGCATGCAATCGAGCCTGAAAGCGTGGGTCCCGGAATGCGTACACGAGGAACCGATTTAGTAGCTTGGATTCATCAGTGCGGTAATACGTTACCTGCGGGGTCAGCATGATGTATGGAGATGCTTCAGTAACGAGGGCTACACTTCCGAGAGTCCCTTTATGTGTTAAGAGCACGTCGCCCGCCATAGAGAATCCGATCCTAAGCCTACTTGCCTGATCTTCTGAAATGCGAGAACAACCGTCGTAGTCGATCACACCAGTGCTAAGGTTGTTTGCCATCACAAATGCAATGCCATCTTCAACATAGTCGGCGACCTTCGGATGTCGTTCACCGTGATTACCATCCTGGATTCCAAGAATGGCCCCAACACTCTCGAGGGTACCAATTGAGGTTAATGGATATCTTTCCTTCACGCCCCTAGCTCCTCAAAATTTCTTCGTATCGTCTCCGCCAGACTGATTGCCTCTTTGTCTAAGTCATCTAGCTCAATGTGGATGTCACGAAGGGTTTGTTCAAAATCGAAGTCATCATCCACTTCTGCTGGAGCCACATCAACATAACTGCCCGGTGTTAAGCTCCAATGAGCTGCTTCAATCGCCTTTAAATCCACAAGTTTCACAAGGCCTGGGACTGCGACCAGCTTCGCTGCGGGAAATCGATCTTGCAGCCACGCGACCTGGCGATAGAAGTAAACAGTCCGCTTAAGTTGTTCCACGGAGACTCTACGCTCCTCATCAAGTTGCTTTACAAGTCGTCCTGTCGCTCTGCGATCATAAATAGCCGCGATTGCTTCTACAGATGCCAAAGGCGCTCCCAGATCAGCAACACGCGCGCTGTACTTGTAGAGCAGATCTATCTGCTTGATGAGCCCGCGAATGGCTTCGACGTTCGCCTCAAAAGCCTTTCTTGTCGTGTGCTGCTCCTCATTGTCGCTAGGGGATGCATCGTTGTATTTTTTGCAAAAGCTCGTCAGGTTCGAGACAAGGGCTTTTCTATCGTCTCGATAAGGTCCAGCTGCTTCGTTCAATTCGGCAATTGCGTATTCGAGAGACTGCCTCTGTCGGCTTTCAATTTCCTTCTGCTTTGCGATCGTCGTCTCGAGCACAGCCGCGCGATCCTGGATATCTGCAAGCGTTACCTCAAATCGCCTTAGTACAGGCTCAATAGCTTTACTCTCTTGAACAATTCGCGAAAGATAATGTTTCACCAAATCGAGAAAACGGCTTTGCTGTTCCCTGTAGAGCCAGACGATGGCGGAAAGGTTCTGCATCTGCTCGGGTGAAAAATCATTGATTTTGCGTGTGACGGTTCGGTACACGTTACGTGCATCGAGCATCAGTACCTTGTCTTTGCGTTCGGCAGGCTTTGCGCGGTCGAAGTGCCAGAGCTCGCAGGGAACGGAGCGTGTATAAAAGAAGTTCTGACGGATGGAAATCATCACATCCACATCACCTGTCTCAATAATCTTCTTCCGAACGTCTCGCTCTCCATGACCTGCGCTCGATGACTGTGAAGACATGACAAATCCGGCACGTCCTTTTTTGCTTAGATAGCTCCAGAAGTACGAAATCCAGAGATAGTTGCCGTTGCTCACTTTTTTATTCTTGTTCACGCCCGGCAATCCGAAAGGAAGGCGCGGATCACCTTTGATACGTTCTGCGTCGACCAGATCGACGTTGAATGGAGGATTTGCCATAACAAAATCGCACTTGCCGACCAAAGTGTGTTCGTCCTGATAGTAAGTAATCGCGTCGGCGATCTTGCCTTCGAGCCCGTGAACGGCGAGATTCATTTGGGCAATGCGGATAGTATCTGGATTCTTCTCCTGTCCATAGAACACTGCCTTTTTAGCGGTGTCGCCACCCTCGTGTTCGATGAAATGGCTCGATTGTACGAACATTCCGCCTGAGCCGCAGGCTGGATCGAAAACGGTCCCATGGTCCGGCTCAATGACATTGACGATCATTTGTACGATCGAGGAAGGCGTAAAAAACTCGCCGTTGTCGTGAGCTTTCTGAATTGAGAATTTTGCGAGGAAGTATTCGTAGATGCGACCGAAGACATCACCATTGGCCTGCTTGATCCGCTCGCTATTGAACAGGCGCATCAGGTCTTCGAGAACCTTGGTCTCAAAGATCCCGTAGTCTTTCGGCAACACTCCAAGCAATGGCTCGAATTCTTTCTCAATAGCGGTCATTGCATCGGTGACGAGCTTTGACAGATCAACGCCGCTTACCGCAGCCTGTTCCATGATCCAATCGAAGCGTGCGCTTGCCGGTAGGTACAAAGAGCGCCGCGCGATGAAGTCGGCGGGAAGAACCTTGCGCTTTGGCATCTTGCCGCTCGTCTGGTCTGCCTCGATCTGTTGTTTAGCAGTTTCGAACCGATTTGCCGCGTGGCGGAGGAAAATCACGCCGAGAACAGGCATGAAATAGTCACTGGATGTCAGCTTTGAATTGGCGCGCAGATTATCCGCCGCCTCCCAGAGATCCTTTTCAAGCTTCTCAATATCTTTGAATGCGTCCGTCGGCGCTACATGCGACGTGCTCTGCTTACTGTTTGCCATCTACACTCCGTCTGATCTGTTCATTTCCTGTTCAAGCTGCTCCAGCGTCGCCATGATGTCATCGAAGCCGGGCGGCTCCCCAAAGATCATGACGCCCATGTTTCGGTAATCTCTCTCCAAAACTGTAAGGCGCTGTTCTGTCGGTAAGAGACGAAGACTGCCCGGATGTGCCAGATCGTATCGTGCCCAGCCGGAAGGATAGAAGGTCTCCTTATGCCTCACAACCTGTGCGAGAAGCGCCATGTCTGACAAGGCTTCAGCGCGTATCGGCGTTTGGGCCAGCATCGCGAGATCGTAGTAGTGCCGCGAGTAACGGTCAGGGAGAACCCTCTCTTCCGGGCGGTAGTATTCCGCATGAAGAATGGTCGCCTTTTCCCAGAAAGTCCGCTTTGCCAGCAGCGCCTCCACTGCAACATCGCCATCAGCTACGACTTGCGGGAATTCCTCAGCTGCGAATGAACGGATCGTGAAGCGACCATGTGGCACGAATTCCGCATGGGTGCCGAGTTCGAGGATGACCTGCGGGGCGACGTAAGCAAGGCCTTTCGCGACGGCGGTAGGATAACGAAATCGGACCACGTTCCGATCATGCTCGCTGACATCGAGGCTCCAGGTGTCAGTTGTTCCGAGCAACTCTTCACAACGAGCCTTCAGCGCATCGAGGAATTCGCCGCCTATATATTGCTGGCAGACGGTCATCATCTCGGCGAGGATGGTGGCACGCTTTGTCTTTGAGAGCGTTTCCTGCCGAGGATCTCGCGAGCCAA
Organism: Acidicapsa ligni; assembly: GCF_025685655.1. Lineage (NCBI taxonomy): Bacteria > Pseudomonadati > Acidobacteriota > Terriglobia > Terriglobales > Acidobacteriaceae > Acidicapsa > Acidicapsa ligni. The sequence continues at coordinate 847,462 of NZ_JAGSYG010000001.1, forward strand.
TAAAACCGAGAGCCGCGTAATCCACTGCCAGGTCGATATCTTCCGAGAAGCGGTTTATTGCATGGAAGACCTTCGACAGAGATGTGCCACCCTTAAAGAGCAGACGGCCCGACAGGGCATCGATTGAAAAAAGCTGCTTCAGTATCCAGCAGACCCAGAAGTCCTTTTCGACAATAGCGTCCGAAATGGCCTTGCGGTCTGCCGTCTCGGCAAACAATTGCGCTCGCTCGTCGGCTTGCATCTGTGCAATTGAATTCAAGCCGCCTTCTCCGCGATCTGTTTGGCCACTTCATAAATCCAGTCCACGCCAAACCGCGTGTCCTTCACCAACTGCCGTTTTTCACTCGGCGTGAGCCCTGCTCGCAATGTGTCGATCTCTGTCACTCCTACTCCATCTTTTCCAAGATAACGGAGGGCCTGGACGACGAGCGCGATCTTGCCCTCGGGACCAGCCATTGCTTTTGGCCGTGCATGTTTGAAATGGATAACGCGCCTGCCGATAGGCACCTCATTATTCGGGCCATCGGTCAGGTAGATGATCTTGGAGGGTACCTGTGTTGAAAGACCCAGTAGGTTCGCGGCCCAGGCACCATCCGGTACGATTTTCCACCGCTGCCGCCGCGCCACGGCGCGCGCCGCTTCATCAATGTCCGGACTTAGTTTTCCGCCGAGGGCAGGATTGATCTTCGGCATGTCATAAAGGCCGCGCCGGATACGTCGGATCGTTCCGTTGCGAGTAAGCCCTGATAGTGCCATGTCGATGGTGCCCCGGCTGGCAATGTCGAGGAAATCCTTCGCCGAGAAGGCTTTTCCCTCACCCAGCCGTTCAATCCTCGCAACTATCTGATCTCGCATGGTTTGCATCGTTATTACCCATCAGGCCATTTAGAAAAAATGTACTACTTTTTCTAAATCCGTGGCAAGCACCATTCGCTTTTAAAGAGCTTCGAGAACCTTCAGATGTATCGATACACAATGCATATTGATTCTTGTAGACCTGATGATATATACCTTGGAAGGTATATATCGCGAGACGCACCAAGAAAGAAGGGGAATAGATTATGTCCAGAAACGTCAACGACATCATCAAGTCTCTTCCGGCAACGCGTCGACGCAAGATCGAAAAACGCACAGCCATCCTCATCGCCGAACAAATGACCCTCAAAGAGTTACGTCGCGCTCGTGCGCTAACCCAGACCCGAATGGCGAAAAGTCTCGGCATTGCTCAAAAGCAGATTTCAGAGATCGAGAGGCGGACCGACATGTACATCTCCACCCTCCGGCGCTCAATTGAAGCTATGGGCGGAACCCTATCCCTTGTCGCAGAGTTTCCGGACCGAGAGTCCGTTGTGCTCTCAGGGATTTCGACTCTCGACGCTTAGCCATCGCCTCGGCTCGGGCGCTCAACATCACTGCCTCTCCTTCCTACTGCCCCCGATCTCTGCGGGGCAAAGGCACTGTAGCCGTCGCCGCTTGCAGTCAATGACGCTTCTTGGCTCCCCCTGCCCTATCGGTTCCGGTCCCCCCAACAAGCTATGACAGCCGCGCTCAATTGCGACGGCGTGACGTGCCCTTTCTCGCCCCCGCTGTGGGGGTCACTCAAACGAGAGAGGCACAAGATGAAGAACACATCTAAACTCACCGACTCCAATCTTCGTCAATTCACCGGCTCTGAGAACTGCTATCGGCACCCGATCAACCGCCAGATGCTTTTCACCGACGGTGCAAAGTTCGTCGCCGACGAAGCCGGGGCTTACTGGCTGATCGATGCAATCGCCCTCGCGCAGCGCTTCGAAAAGAGCGTATCTGCCGAAGAGTTCCAGGTCTGGGATCTTAAAGTCAGAGAAGACCGGACGGCTTCCCTTATTTGCGGTGATGGCAACGACAACATCGTTTACACGCAACACATCGAATACACAGACTTCCCACTCGATACCATCAGGCTTTTCTTCGAAAACAACGTGCTTTACCTGCCAAGTGAACGCTAGCTGCTGCCATACCCGCGCCGGTAGACCCGGCGCGGGCTTCATATGGCTTCCATTTATCTCTTACAGTCCACCGTTACGAAGGTGATTGATGATGAGGTCATGAATTTTCAGAATTCCCTCAATTTCGCGTGAGCGATACTCACGGTCGGCGTCAGAAAAATGCGAATAATCGGGCTGATTTCGATACAAATCACGCTGCAGCTCTGCGCTCCACAAGCCGATATCTGACGCAAGTGCATACCGCTCATATTTCATCTTCGGTATCCAAAGATCTGACTTTTCGGTCGGGTATAAGGTCGGGGCATCATTGCCAATGAGTAAACGACCAATCCCGCTCTCATCGTCAATCGAGGAGGCCTTTACATAGTCATTGAGAAACACCTTGCGAAATTCGTCTGGATTGGACCGCCTTAGATATTGGTGGGCAATGGGCTGCAGGAGGACCGTTCCGACCGAGGAAGGCAGGGACGGCAATACCGGAGTTTCAATTCGTTGTGTACCCGCATCCATCTCCGCGCTGAATCCGTCAGTGTCGATATCAACGAACCGGCGCGACGATACAAAAGGCCATCCCATCCGTCGCGCTAGAAGAAAATCAGATGACAGCGACATGAAGTAAAACCGGTTGATTCCGAGGAAAAATACGCTCGGTGATGAGTGAAAGATCGGGCTGTCGATCCCTCCTAGCGCTATTCCCTCTAGTGAATCGTCTGTCTCGAAAATCAATAAGCCACGATCTTTTTGAGCGACCCTATCGTCAATGTGAAATTGCGGAATGACTCCCCGGTAGTTCTTGTTGAGATAAATCATGCCGAGCCACAGCCCGGTGCGGACCTTATCAATCCAGTCAAGGAACACGTAAAAATCTTGCGCTGACAACGGCTCGGAAGCGAGCATTCCCTCGACGATGATTTTGACTCTCGCCTCCAATGCTGACCATTTCCCGTTGCACGCATCGCAAGCCGGAAAGGTGAAGGCGCTCCAGGCGTAGATCCGTTGCTTGAAATCTGGCGACATCCAATCGCGGCCTAAATTTGCATTCCGCTTGGGATCACCGGTCAGTTTCAAAAGCCATTGTGGGATGACGTGCTCGCGGGTTTTGGCCGAAGGTGGAGCACCGCAAAAGATACAAAAGCTCATTCGATCAATTTAACCCACCGAGATGTGACCGCGATTAGCTCTCCGCCCCTTCTCTCTCCAGAGCATCAATAGCCATTTCGAACAACTCGCCAAGCGTGACTTTCTTCTCATCGGCAAGCTTGTAGAATCTTGCGACCGTTTCAGGCGTTGCCTTTGTATTGAACTGCACATTGCGGCCTGTGCGATGAATGCGAGGCTTGCGGCGCTCAGCTTTCTTGGCGGGCTTCGGCGCTTGGCGGCTTGTGAAGTTGTTGTCTTCGGCGACTTGCGCGAGCGCTTCTGTCTCGACAGGTTTCTCGGGCTTCGGCTTTGTCGTGAAAGCGGGAGCCTCTTTCAAAATCGCAAACGGATTGACGCGCTCATTCATGCGGCACCTGCTACGTTCGATGTTTGCTGATTATCTTTCCTACCGCCCTCCTCCGCTGAAAGGCGCTGGAATACCTCCTCCACAAATCTGAGGACGTTGAGCTTTGCCTTGTCGAGATTGGGAACTTCTTTTGGATTGAGACCGTCGAGGGTTTGGCGGAACGCGAATACAGCTTTGAACGCATCGCGTTCGTTGAGTTCCGTTTCGAGCACAGGAATACCAGCATCGATAAGGCCGTTCTGGATATGCGCGAGGCCACGGGTGCGGATGGAAGAATTTGTGCGCGTAAGAAGAACAGCATAGGGGATCGCCCTGCCCGTCATCTTCTGACCCTGCATGACAACGCGGATCGCCCTGCTCGCTTCATTCGCATCGAGCTGCGAGCCTTGCGTCGGGATAACAACGAAGTCAGCTTGTGAAAGCGCTTTCATTACCGTCATTGATGCTGTGCCTTCGAGATCAACAACGACAAACGGTGTTGTCGATGCCGCGTCTTCGATACGTTCGATGATCTGTCTTCGTCGGCGTCCGAGACGATGGTCATGCGCTTTGGGGTATTGCCGCCTTCGGCCCAGGTCTTTATGGGATGATTGGGGTCAGCATCGATGAGGGTAATGTCATAGATTTCGGCAATGGCCGTCGAGAACAGGAAGGCCGAGGTGGTTTTGCCCACGCCTCCCTTCGGCGATACGAATGCAATTGTCGGCATGGTCCCCTCCTCCGAATCAACCCGCGAAAGATACCAGATAGCTTTCAGAATTCAAGTTAGTATCCCTTTGAATTCCGTTAGCCATCCGAAAGATGTTGGATATCCGATAGCTATCTGCATCCCGATGGAATTCAAAAGGAATTCCGAAAGCTTTCCGAAAGACGATATTTGGCCGCGAAATGGCTTTGGGGCGGATATATTGGGCAGAGATCGAGGGTTGTAATCCCCAGAGGAATGCGCAGGAAGGGCAGGGGAGAGCGAATTAACCATGAGTGCAGCCTCATCTGGCTGATCGATGATTAGCGCCTCCACGGCCATTTATCGCGCTCGCCGTTTTGAGGAACGGGCAGGGGGCTCAACGGTGTCTTCGCCGTGGTCGCGCCGGATGGGTGCCAGCTTATGGCGTCTCCGGCAAAACCCTACAAAGGCAGCAGGAGGATCTACAAGAGTCTGTTTCCCACCTGCAGCCCACCATTCGCGCCACTCACGTTCGAGAGAGTGGATGTCATAACCGGGTGCGGCCTCTCGTGCATCTTCATAGGCTTCCGTGGATAGAGGAGGAAGCGTCTCATCATCGGGTGAAGAGGGCAGGGGCCGCTCGACCCATTTGTTATCGCGATTGAAGAAAATGACCATGTCTTTCTCTTCATCGAAGACCAGCCGGTAATCCGGCAGATGGTCATGGAGAGCGATTTCTTTCAAATGCTGCCGAAAGCGATTGAGGGAGCTTTGTGAGCCGGATTTCTTGAGCAGCGTCTCAAGCGAGATCTGCCATGTACTCTGCCGACCGCAATGCTTTCGCGCCAGCTCATACACGCGGCGCTCTAAAGGCTTGCCGAGCCGGAAATAATCCCGGTGCAAGGTCAGGACTTCCTGCCCGCGAATGGCGTTGAATACCCAGTCCGATAGCTTGATCTCGACCCATAGGAGGCGACCATCGAGACCATGCTTGCGGCGTATGGCAGCAGCATCGATGAGCCCAAAGCTGTCGCGTTGTTCCTCGTCGCCAGTCCGGATATTGGTTGTAATGCGGGTGCCTGCAAGTCGGTCAATAGCTTCGACCAGACGCTCATAATCGCGACCCGAGGTGCCCCGATTTGTGAAGATCAGCAAATCGTAACTCGTGATTTTGACCCGCTGACTGACCTTTTCCTGTCGCTTCAGTTTTTCCATGATCTGCGAAATGCAGTAGATCAGGATGTCCTTGTCGTAGATCGTCGCAAGCCCTTTAACGCTCGGCACGATCTCAAGCCAGTTTCCGTTATGCTCATACTTCCGAATCTCGGTATCCTTCTGCTTCGAAAGTGAGAAGAAAGGATGCTCCATCTGGGGGATGAGGTCTTTGAGGGCAGCATCAGCCACGTCGCAGATGAAGAGATCTCCATTCGCGTGTTTCGCGGGTAGAAGGTGGTCATCTGGTTTCGTGGAATCAGCAGCCATCCACCTACATTCGTGCTTTTAGGTGTCGCGTCAAGAGATTCGTGCTTTCAGGTGACGGGGCAGAGATTCGTGCTTTTAGGTGACAGGGCGGAGATTCGTGCTTTTAGGTACGTAAATTCGTGCTTTCAGGTTTCAAAGCTCAGGATTCCATAAAGCAGGCCAGCCGCTTAGAGGTAATTTTCACAGGCGTAACACTACTTAACACAGACTCTAACTTCTCTAACACCAACCAGTCTGCACTACTTGTTGTAACTGTGCTGACTGACACTCGGACTTGTACAGCCCTCATCGAAGACAACGCAGAAGGGCAGTAGGAAAGAGGGCAGGGGTCTGAATCAATACTGCCCGGTAATTTTTGCCTTCTGTTTCTTGGTGCTTACATTTAAGAAGGACAGAGGCGGGTATTATTGCCGAGCTGAAGTCGATGAAAAAGCTTTTGATAGAACGCTAGTTGAACCCCATGCCACCGTTCCGTTACCTATCTCTCCACAGGTTCGTGCAATCTGTGGCATCGCGACTACTGCTTATATCGTTCTTGATAGCGCTGCCATTGCTAGCCCACGCTGAAATCCATGATGATCGTTTACTCTCACTTATTGATCATGCGATCCCAGAAGGAGCAGGGGGTGATCACGGATCGCAAGCGGCGATTTCTGAAGATCGGCAATTTGTCTTTTTCGTATGGGACAACCATGAAACCGCTTATCATGACGGGCTCTCGCTCTTGGACTCCGGCTTGGCGGTTTATGACTTCTCGAACGTCAAAGCTCCGCGCCTCATACTTGAGAAGAGGCTCGGTCCCCACGTTATTCTCGGTGCACTCGTCGTCGGCCAACATTTGTTTATTTCGTGGCTCAATCCGACGGATGCGCCGCACACTGACTGGACCCGTGACGTCGCTGTATTTGATATAAAAACGCCGGGACTTTTATCGGAGATCGACCGGATCCAAAAGATAACTGTGCTCATGGGAGATAGCATCTCGCCTGACGGCAATGTGATCAAGACGGATGACGACATCTACCATGATGTTACGCGGCATACTGATGTCCCTGCCCCAGTTTCAATGCAACATATACCGCCACATGAATTTGAGCACATCGAGGATCAGCTCATCACCGATTCTTTCGGGCCCTATGCGCTAACCGTCAACTCGCTCATGAACGAGTGCTCGATATGGACCCGATCAACATCTGCCACCCCTGTATTGATCCAGAAGTTCAAGCCGGGCGACAGGAGTGTCTGTTTTGGCAGAATGACACCCGATGTTCGTTCAATACTTGTACATAAAGACTTCCAACTGCTGATTTACTCGACAAAGCCGATTCCGGTGACCGAGCGACGATTGCGAAGAACTTTTAGGGAAGCGAGTGCCGCTGTCGCGAGTGATTCTCGCTCTTGGGTTGAGCAGGCTCATATCCAAGAAGCCGTATCGTATTTGGACGGTGCCGGTATCGATGTTTTGATCTCAGGTGGTCTTAGAGGCATAGGCGACAAAGAACGCACTAAGATCCTCACGGAATATTCCCGGTGGTACATGCAGGCCTATGGGTTTCACTCACCCGAACGAGCTGCCATGATTATGACGAAAGCGGTTCAATCAGATCCGGCTTCTGCAGAAGCTGCAGCTTTGCTCGGGGCTTTTGCTTTGGACGCGGTCTTTCCGGCTTCCACGGACTTCGCAAAAGCCGTCTTTTGGGATAAATCGCGAAGAAGCTTTGCCAATTACCGGCGTCTCATCGGTCACGATCCTGAACCTCTGAAGCCCGTTACGCTTTCGAATCCGGATACCGGTACTCTGTTCACGAGTACGGCGTGTGAGGACGAAGCTTACCGTTCTGGCTGCGGATACCAGGAGGCGATGTCGTTCGATTTCTCGGCGGTTCGTGCGAACGCCAAAGATGTTTGTGATTACGTGACCGAGAATTTCAGGCTTCGGGGAACTCTCGGGCTCATTGATTTGGAAACCTCGACTGGCTCCGTTTCGGTTGATGGTCAAACCGTCCTGTTTTCGATAGCACCCCAACTCGGTCCCCAGCATCGGGCGTACGTTAAAACGATCTCAGCGGAAATTGATCTCAACAGCCTTCCGGGAATAGCTAATTTGCCGAAAGAAAATATTTCGTACCCACCGACGATTGTTCCTTTTCGCGGCAAATCTTATTTACTTGTCATGAGCTCAACGAGATCGCCTCTGGCCGTTTATGAACCCGTTCAGGGACAGGTCTGCAGCTTCTGAGGTGTCCTTTTGCGGAACCAACGTACCCACAACGTACATCGTAGGCCCTAAATCAGCCCAAACTGTCCCACGCGATCCTAAAGCGAATTTTCGTAAGGCGCTTCTTTGCAACAACTTCCGCTGATTCCGAACGACTTAGAGATACCGGTAGGTGGCCCTGAAAAGGCCGGCGTCGGCGGTTCGATCCCGTCTCTGGCCACCACTCTTTCAACAACTTACTAACTCACCAGTCCGCGTTTTCATTCCAATTCATTCTAATTGGCACGAAGGGTTGCGTCTCGCTTGAAGACGCGGACTGTGTTTCTGTAGCGCAAGCTGTCAATCAGTAATAGGAAACCAAAGGCACCCGATCCCAGAAGAGCAATTACCGGGGTCTCGCCCAGAAAGCAGGTTCGTAACTGGATTGTGCTATAGTCCAACATACTTCAACTTTTTGTTAACTTAGCGAGCGGTTTGCTCATGTGCGTGAAGCACGTTCCATCACTTGAATGTCAACTTTTGAGAATGAGCCCAGGAGGAATGATCGATGACGATAACTATCAAGAACACAAAGTCTTATGCAATGTCTCTCTAAGTGATCATCGGTGATCAAGAGCCAGCTGAGGCAAATGGTGGTTTCGCTTTCAACAGCAGGATAGGTGCAGGAGCTACTGCCGGACCATTCAATTTCGACTTATTCCTGTACCACCGTGTTGCAAGCAACCCCGCATCACCCGGAACCTACTCGGCATGGACTCAAGAGTTCAACGATATAGCGCCAGTTGTGGCCGTCCCCTAATTTTTTGGCTCCATAAATTGAACAACCACATATCTGCAGCTAACCCAAATCGGCGGTGCTTAAGATTGAGATTGATTCGCGTTGTGCCCTTAGTCAGTGCTTTAGGAATTGTGTTGCTCTTGTCCGCCTCTCTACATGGTGAGGCCCAGACATTAAATTGTTCTGGAAATGGATGTAGTGTGATGAGCACCGGCACACACACGGATGGCGCGTTCGTCTTCTTCGACTTTAGGAACTCAGGCAGTCAATCCGTCACCGTTAATTTTCAGATGTCTCCCCTTGGTATAGGTGGAAGCTGTGCGCCTCATAATCTCACAGTGAATCCGCATTCCACGAATTCGACGACAGGCTCCATTTGTGGAGGTGCTTACAGCGCATCTCTCGTCCTGCCACCTGTCCAACCGGTTCACCCTATTAGATCCGTTCCTCCAGGTATGGTTCCTTGGTTTGCCCAGCCTATCAAGAACTTTTCCTATATGAATAAACCTCCCCAGATCATGGGAGAATTTTTCTCCGGAGTGGGTATTCAGGATTGTTTCCCTGGGTATGGTATAACCGGCGTCAATCTGGCACACACAAGCTTGTATTGCCAGCGAGTTGTAGCTTTTGGTGCGGAAGGGGCTGTCAACACGATAGTTCAAAAAGCGACAGATGGAGTGTCGAAGGACGCAGCGGGAAACACTCAACACATGTGTCCGGCAAATTATTACCTCAAAGGATACGATTCCAAGGACGATTGGTTGGTTTGCGATGGCCCCCTCGCTTTTCAAACGCAAATCGGCACTTGGGTGGCAACATCTAACTTTTCGACAACTGCTTGGGTCACGATTAGCGACCAAAGTGGTTATGGCGGGACTACCGTGTTCAATGGGGTTAAAAGAGTGGGTCAGGGGCTACAGTTTGATGCCGTTCCATATCCGCTATACCCAACCACAAATATTTATTTCATCGGGCCGATACCACCCGGATTCCCTCAAACTAGGCTCACTTCCCGCTAATCCTTGTCTCGTCTAGATGCGGGCAGTCACCGAGATTCATTCACTTACACGTTTACTAACTTGATATCCGTGTTGGGAAAACTACCTTGCAAATGTGCCACGAAATATGTGCAAGTATGAACCTCTGCAATCTTGAAGAACTGCAACATTAAAGGATTGAACTTGTGGAGACCATCGCGCTAGTGGCTCAAAAAGGCGGTGTCGGCAAGACCACACTTGCCGTCAATCAAGCTATAGCGTTGGGAACGCGATGCGCTCTTCGATTTAGACCACCAGGAGAGCGCAGTGATGTGGGCCGACCGCCGCATTGCGGCTTATGGTGAACTCGGCGGAATTCCTACGAAAATCGCGGAGACGATCGCCGATTCCTTCAAGGGAGAGAGTGCGCCGAATCCGCATGATGTTGCGGTGGCCATCGCGAAACTCGTCGCACAGCCAGCAGGGACGAGGCCTGCACGCGTAGTTGTTGGCCAATCGATGGGTGCAGATGTCATCAATGCTTCCTCTGATGCGGTACAGGCACAGTTGCTTCAGGCTTTGGGACTTTCCTTTCTTGCGAAGCTTCCGTCGGCTTCTGCGAAGGCCTGATTCGATTTTTGCGGGCCGGTTACGATTCCGGTTATGGGCTGGCCCGCAACTCCTATCTGTGTTCTGCTCCGTCGTGAATACTGAGGTGGAAATTATCGAGGAGCTCCTTGAGGCGGTTGTGCGTCTAGTGACATCGTGGGCCGGTATTGGGTTAGTTTGGGGAATTGTTCTTCTGTGAAGAAGGGAGAATCAGATTCCCTTCGGGAATGACAGCTAGAAAAGCAAGGGCAACAGCAACAGCAACGGCAAAGGCAACAGCAAAGGCTAACAGCAGATTCCCTTCGGGAGTGACAGACAGAACTGCAAGGGCAACGTCAACGCCAACGCCAACGTCAAGGGCCAAGGGCTAGAGCAAAAGCTCAGAGCCGGAATGTTGTTTGTGAAATGCTGTTTGCAAACCGACTTACTACTTGTGATCCGCAAACGGATAGGTTCCTGCACTTATTTGGACGATGACTGAGTCGGCATTACTGAGGCATTGGATTGCGGTTGTTCGGTCTCTATGTCGCCTCTGCGGTGCTCGATGCTGATCTCGTCGAGTTGTGCTTTCAAGGTGCTGTCGAGTTTGTAGTCTGCTGCGGCCAGCGAGTCGGCCAGGTGCTCAAACCGGCTGGGGCCTACAATCACTGAGGTGACGACAGGATTTGCCATCAGCCACGCTGTGCATAGAGTCGTGATGGGAACTTTTTGTTGGTCGGCGATCTCCTGAATCTTTCCAACGGTTTCGAATTTTCGTTCGTCCCAATACCAGCCAGAATACTTTTTCCCAACTCCACCGAGCTCGTTTGAGAAGCGGCCTTTTTCTGGGGCTATGCCGTGTTTATATTTTCCGGTCAGAAGTCCTCCGGCGAGTGGATTGTACGGAGTGACGGCGATTGTTTCTTCCTGCGTCAATCGGAAAAGTTCACGCTCAACTTCGCGAAACAGCAGATTGTAGCGTGGCTGGATGCAGACGAATCGCGCGAGCTTCCGTGCATCCTGAAGGCCGAGTGCTCGTGCGAGGCGGTAAGCCAGCAGATTCGATACGCCGATATAGCGCGCCTTGCCTGAGCGAACGATTGCATCCATGGCCTCGACGGTTTCTTCGAGCGGGGTCGCAAAGTCATCGAGGTGCAGGGAGTAGAGGTCAACATAATCTGTATTGAGGCGGCGCAACGACCCTTCAATCGCAGACAGGAGATGCTTCCGCGAGTTGCCCTTGTCCCACGACGCAAAACCCATTGGGCCGCCGCCTTTTGTTCCGAGAAAGAATTGATCGCGCTTGTTGCTGAGCCAGCGACCCGTGATGACCTCTGAGGCACCGCTGCCGAGCACTCCGCCTGGTGGATAAAGGTCTGCAGTGTCGATAAAGTTCACGCCTGCCTCAGTTGCTTTATCGAGAATTCTGTATGACTCTGCTTCCTCTGTTTGTTTGCCGAATGATCCTGTTCCAATGCAGATGCGAGAGACTGTCAGACCGGTGGTACCGAACTTTGCAAATTCCATGTTGACTCCATCTTTGCTGCTCATTGATGCCACGTCCCTTATAGGGCGCAGGATAAGAACAATGCCGGTTGCAGTTAATCCGTCAACCTTGATTGCATCTACAATCTACTTGACATTGATTGCGATTACAACCAAGAATATAGACAGGTTTTTCAAGGAGTTCATAAAGTGTTTGTTTCTAAAGAACAGACAGCACTCAACCGGGACTCACTTCTACAGGCGGCCAGCCGCTTGTTTCGTGAGAAAGGGATCGATGGTGTGGGTGTCGCCGATATCGCGAAGGAAGCAGGACTCACTCACGGAGCACTCTATAAACATTTCCCTTCGAAAGAGGCGCTCGCCGCGGAGGCATTCAAATATGCGGCGGCGAACAAGCTGGATTCGCGAGGGAATCGGAAGCAGACGTTTGAGAAACGTCTCAATGCGATGTTCTCGACAGAGCGCATCGATACGCTGGCAGAGGGATGCCCGATGACTGCATCCGCAAGTGAGATTGCGCGGCAAGGGACTGCAGTGGCTGAGAGTTTTACGCGTGTATTCAAAGAGACGATAGCCGAAATCGAAATGCTGATAGAAGGCCCGATGCCCGCTGCTCAAAAGAGACATCTGGCTATCTCTGCTCTGGCGGCTCAAATCGGCGCTGTCGCAGTGGCCCGAGCCATCGCTCGGATTGAGCCTTCGCTCTCGGAAGAGGTGCTTAAGTCTGTGCACAAGACGGTGAAGCCAACGCACGCGATCAAGCGCGCAAAGAATGCCAAAGTGCGCTCTTTTCAGCACGGATCCAGAAGTTAAGAGGGGCGCGATGCAACAAGCTTATCGAATAGCTGTCTTCAGCGACGTGCATGGCAACCTACCTGCGCTGGAAGCAGTATTGAAAGCCATTGATTCAAGCCACCCTGATGTCATTCTGTGCCTGGGTGATCTTGTCGATTTTGCGCCATGGCCAAATGAGGTCATCGAAGTTATTCGCTCAAGAAACATCGGTACGCTGATGGGGAATCACGATGAAAGAATTGCTCATGGCATCGAAGTAATGCCGCTCGCAAAGATGGGCTCGAAGAGCAGAGTGCCAGGGTACAGGCGATCGAGTGGAGCCGAAGCGCGGTTACGGCGGCTAACAAATCTTTTCTAGCGAGCTTGCCTGCGAGCATAAGGTTATCGTTCGGTCCTGTCGAGCATCCACTGAGTCTTCAGTTCGTTCACGCAAGCACTCGAAGCCTGGATGAATACATCTACGAAGACCATCCCGAGGAAGATGCACGAAGCATGTTTCAGGCAACGGGCGCTGATGTACTCGTGATGGGGCATACGCATATCCCGTATACACGAACTCTTGCAGGAGGCGCGGGATTGCTGGTGAATGTTGGGTCTGTTGGCCGGTCCAAAGAGTTATCGAGGGAAGCGGCGTTTGCAATCCTGACTGTTCGCAATGCTGGAGTAGAGGCAGAAATCTTTCGTGTTTCTTATGACCGGGAACGCACAATCAAGGCGATCCGCGAAAGCTCTATTCCTGACTTCTATGCCGATTTTTTAACAGGCGCTACATGACCAGGCCAGTCGCGCTAAAGCACTGTGACGAACTTGTGATCTCGAAGCTCGACAGTATTCGTATCGAACAAGCATGGGTTGGAACGAGTGAGTTCGCGTTGCCTAAATGCGATGGCGAGGAGATGTCCGGCCTGGCGCCGATTCAGTGTGGAACGGGGCGCGCATGTCGCGGCTTACACGGTGAATGCCTTGAAGACTCTCAATGATCTTACGGCTGAGCCAAAGTGGTAGTGATTTGCTACTATCAGCGTGATGAAGAACATTTGTTCCAGTCTCTCTTCCGGTCTTTCCCGGCGAGAGTTTCTGACGACCGCGGCAGGTGCTGGTGGAGCGATGCTGCTTGGGCCGGCATGGTTGAGTGCGGCTGCTGATGAGGCGGACCTGCGAGCTGCGCAGATCCTGTCTATCCTGTCCAGGACCATCGGCATCGACATGCATAACCACGTCTATCCCGCGGGAACGGAACCGCATCGGGAGCAGGATCAGCCGCGACCGCAGGAGGAGCAACAGCAGGGGCTCAATCTTTCTCTGGCAGAAGAGTTGAAGCGGTCAGGATTTACCGCCGTCTGCGCCAGCTATGTGATGGATTTTGTGCCAAAGGGCAAGCCTGGCGATGCGCGAGAGAAGTTCCTCCAGTGGCTTGCGGCGATCGATGCGCAGTTGGAAAAGGGACACATTCACCGCGCATTGAATCTGAAGGACCTGCAATACGCCCACGACCATCAGCGACCAACGATCATTCAAACAGTTGAAGGAGCGCAGTTTCTCGAGGGGCACCTGGAGCGAGTGGAGGAAGTGTATAAACGTGGTCTGCGGCACCTTCAACTGCTGCATGAGCGAGACGACCTGGTGTCGCCATTGGGCGATGTAAACACGGTCCCCGCGCACCTTGGTGGCTTGACAGCGTTTGGTGCGCAGGTCATAAAAGAGTGCAACCGATTGGGGATCGTGGTGGACCTTGCTCACGCGAGTTACGAGACGATACTTGGCGCCTTGAAGGTATCTACGCAGCCGGTTATTGTCTCCCACACGAGTCTCGTCAGTAGAAAAACCTCGGATCCAAATATGGCGGATAGGATGAAGCCGCTGTTGATAAGTAAAGAGCATGCGAAGGCTGTGACTGAAGCCGGAGGTGTAATCGGCGTGTGGACGCACTTGGCCGACTCGCTGGCCGATTTCGTGGAAAGCATCAAGGCGATGGTGGACGCGGTGGGCATCGACCACGTCGGTATTGGCACCGACACAGATCTGCTCTCCTCCCGCGTCGGCCAGGGCAGCAACAGGGCCTATCCGAACCTGACGGGAGGTTTTTTCAGCGCTGTTGTCGGGGAGATGCTGCGCCAGGGTTTCACGCCTGATGATATAGGTAAAGTTGGGGGCGGAAACTTCTGCCGCGTCTTTGACAAGGTTACGGCTGGCCACGCCTTGAGCGCGTAGACTGCTGCGCAAAGCAAGCCTTCGTTCATACTACGGATGCCTGGCGAACCGACGGTGTGCTGAAAGCTTCGGGGGTTCGATTTGGGACGATTCGGAGTTCGCTTTCTCGTGTGTGAAAAGCTCAGAAGTTACGGCGATATATTGTCGATCTTTTAATCCATGCAGGTAATCGATACAGGCGCGTTTTTTTGGTTTATTCGATGGCTTGTGAGTAACCTGGAGTTATCGGGAATCTTTAGAGCCGCGCCTTTTCTCCAGGGTAACCACTGTTACCTCATGCTAAAGTTCTAGCGTTACCCTTGAAAAACTTGGATTCGGACGCCTCTAAGGTGTGGTGCTCCAGATTCTGCCATGGGCCGCAGTTTGCCTTATCAGGAGCAAACAGATCGGTTCGATGATTTAAAGCTCGCTGGAGTTCTGCTGCCGTGACATACCTATTCAGGTTCTCGTTTTGTCTTCCTTCGTTCTCGATTACTCGTTCAACTGTAGCTAACAGGATTGGCCAAGCACGAAAAACACTGGCCACCCTCGGCATTGTGGCTCTGCTCTGCGGCTTTTGCGCGTCTGCCCAGGCGAAGACCGCAACCTCCACTACCCTTGCGATAACCACGGCAAACGGAGCGGCGACGACTGTCTCAAGTGGAACCGTCTTTACGCTGACTGCGACCGTTAACGCGGCGGGAGCTGCACTGACGCAGGGACAGGTGAATTTTTGTAATGGATCGGCGGCCTCCTGCACAGACATCAATCTGCTCGGGACGGCCCAGGTTACGAAGGCAGGAACGGCAATCCTGAAATTGCGAGCGGGCATCGGGGCCTACAGTTATAAGGCAGAGTTTCTCGGGACGAACTCGTATTCCAGCAGCGCATCAGCCGCATCGGCGCTCAAGGTGACAGGTACGCCCGGACCGACCGCGACTACGACTATGGTTGCCGAGACTGGGTCATGGGGCAATTACTCGCTCACGGCAACTGTTACGGAAGCAGGACGAACAATCGCGCCCACTGGGACTGTTTCGTTTCTGGATACAAGCAATGGGAACTCGGTTTTGGCAACTCAGACATTGGGAGCAGCAGTCACCGGAATCGGCTGGCCGAACCCAAATTCAATCAATGGAATCTATGACAGCACCTTTGAACTCGCGGCCGATCTCAATGGAGATGGCCTTCCGGACCTGGTAATGAACGCAAACCCAGCTCAGGTCTATCTGGCCAATGCGAATGGGGGATACACGGAAGCTCCAGTGCCTCCGATAGCGGGGCTAGAGACAGGCCCGATAGTCATCGCCGATTTTAATGGGGACGGTATTCCAGACCTGGGCGTGGCCATGTATACCTCAGATTCAATTTCGATTTTGCTCGGGAAGGGAGATGGAACCTTTCTCGCGCCCGTGGTGGTGAACGTGTCACCCTCCGTCGGCGTGGAGGTCTCGCAAATTGTGGCTGCGGACTTCAACGGAGATGGCATCGCGGATTTGCTGGTAACCGACAATGACGATTCTACAATCGCCATCCTTTTGAGTAATGGGGACGGCACGTTTACGCCTGCTGCTGCTGCTTCGATCTCCGGGCTTCCTTCGGGCGTTGTAGCAGGAGATTTTAATGCGGATGGCAAAACGGATCTGGCAATCGCTGATTACTATAGCAACACAATCACCATTCAGCTTGGTAATGGAGACGGCACATTTACGACTGCCGGCACGATAAATTCAGGAACGTACGGTACTCAGATTGCTGGGGCCGACTTCAATTTGGATGGCAAACTTGATCTGGTCATGGCGACGGGTGGTGCGAATGGCATCCCTGAGTCGGTCACCGTGTTCACCGGCAACGGGGACGGGTCTTTCAATTCATCAGCTTCTGGCACGAGTACGGATTCAACCAACGTCACGTGGATTCAGGTTGCGGATTTCAACCGGGATGGAATTCCCGATGTAGTCCTGGCTGATGGAAATGGCAACGCGACTGTTCTCTTAAACACAGGCAAGGGATCATTCGGCGGAAGCTATCCAGTCGTCACAGGTATGGGCTCTCCCTATACTGTGACGGTTGGCGTCGGAGACCTCAACGGAGATGGATATTCCGACATCATGGTTGGTGGAAATTACGGCGGCCCGTTCATGCTGTATTTGACAGAACCGACGGAGACAGCGACCGTGTCGGCTGACGTAACACTGCCCGCCGGCCTACACCAGACGGATGCTTCTTATGCTGGGGACAGCAACTTTACTACAAGCACCTCTGGGACTCTCCCTTTGTGGGGTATGCCGCCTGCGACGACGACCAGCCTGACCCTGACGTCAGGTGGCGCAGTTACTTCTTCTGTCGCACCTGGAACAGTAGTGACGCTTACAGCGAGCGTAAATGCCGGTGTCACCCCAGTTGCTGCAGGCCAGGTAAATTTCTGCCAGGCGTCTGGATCATGCACGGATATCCGTCTGCTTGGTACAGCATCCCTGTCCGCCAACGGGACAGCGACGCTGAAGTTTGTTCCGGTGCCGGGCGTGAACAACTACAAGGCCGTCTTCGTTCAGAACGGTTATGGAGCTGTCAGCTCGTCCGCAGCCGTGACTCTGACTGTCGGACCTGCTCCCAGCCCGGTTTACTCGGACTCGACGAGCACTACATTGAATGGGTTTTCCGGGGACTATTCTTTGCTGGCCACAGTGATCGGTTATGGCGGTCCCGCGCTGCCTACTGGAAAAGTTTCGTTCATCGATACCAACTTTGGAAATACCACGCTGGCGACGGCTACTCTTGGGCCGGCAACCAGTAGTGTGGGTTTCAAGGTTGTGCAGACGCCTGCCGCAAGCAAATACCTGGTTTCTGAGGTAGCAGGGGACTTCAACGGAGACGGCATACTGGATCTGGCATTCCTTGGTAACAGCAGCATCTATGACGACGAGGATTTCTCGATCAACATTCTTTTGGGAAAAGGGGATGGAACGTTCACCGTTGGCCCGACGTCCCAGGTGCCGGCATCCACATTTGTGGTGTACATGATGGCCGGGGATTTTAATAGCGATGGTAAGACAGACATTCTCTTGCTGACCAGTTTTGATTTGCCCTCCCCCGCAAGTTCCACGATCATTCCACTTCTGGGTAAGGGGGATGGAACATTTACGGCATCGACTGCGAGTGCCGTCGTCCTTCCTCAGCAAAACGGAGGTGATGTGATTGAGCCCTCCATAGCCGTCGCTGATTTTAATGGGGACGGTAAGCTCGATTTGGGCATCGTCGGCAACTATATTTACGGCGGGGTTTCCATCCTTTTAGGAAACGGGGATGGTATGTTTACTGCCACTGCGACAAATCCTGAAGTGAATCGAGGGCTAGGCATGATAGCCGTCGGAGACTTCAATGGCGATAACATCCCTGATCTCATAGTGTCGGATTACTTCGATCCTTCCGCGACCACTGTACTTTTTGGTAAAGGGGACGGAACATTTACCGTCGCAGAAGCGCCCATTTCGACCGACTCTTTTGCAAAATCCGCCGTGGTGAGCGATCTCAACGGAGACGGCATACTCGACTTGGCAGCCGGATCAGATGGGGGCGTGTCCGTGTACCTTGGGAATGGCGACGGAACATTCAACCAGGCAGCGGGCAGCCCATTGTTGGGAGCAGGCTCGCAGCTTCACATCGGGGACTTTAATCATGATGGCAAGCTCGATCTGGCAGGGGTGGCCAGCATTGACCCTACCGTCACATTTTTTCTTGGTGCAGGAGATGGTACATTTACCGTCACTCAGGGCAACGCAGATTCATCAAGCCCTCCATCCTTCTATCTGACTGGCCTCGTAAGCGGGGACTTCAATCAGGATGGCTTCGCAGATTTATCGGTGACGGTTGATAGCGAAAACACTGCGTCCATCTTTTTGACAGAACAATCCGCGATGGCAACTGCAACTGTGAATGGTGTGGCGCCCGTGGGTGCAGGGACGCACAATGTGGATGCACGCTATTCGGGCGACAGCAACTATCCTGCCAGCGTATCCAGTACCGTCGCACTCATTACAGGACTTGACCCGCTGACGTTCTCCCCCGCTGTGGGCTCGTATTCTTCCGCACAGGAAATCACAATTACCGAGTCGGTTCCCGGTGCCACGATCTATTACAGTGCATACGGAGTTGTTAACGCTGGCTTGACGCAGTATACCGGCCCCATTCCACTCAATAAGAACGGCAGTGAAACCATTCAGGCTTATGCCACTAAAGCCGGATATCAACCCTCCGATACCGCACAGGTAACCTATACCCTGAACCTTCAGGGTTCAAATATTACGCCCACCGTTAAAGTTACGCCCTCCGCTTCAACCATCACCACCGCACAGGCACTCACTGTAGCCGTAAGCGTGTCTGCGTTCGCTCCCAGCGGCAATACCACTCCCGCCGGATCGGTTGTCCTTACCAGTGGCACCTATAGCTCTGCCGCCACCATACTCAATGCAGGCGCGGCTACCATCTCGATTCCTGCTAACACGCTGCCTGCCGGAACGGACACCCTCGTTGCCACCTATACGCCCAACAGTACCGATGCGAATATCTACAACGGTGCATCGCAATCGTCGACCGTTGTCGTTACTGTGCCCATAGGTGCATCGAAAGCGGCTGTAACAGTCACTCCCTCCGCAACGACGATCATCAACACGCAAGTGGTTACCATTGCTGTTTCCGTTGCGGGTCCGAGTGGCCAACCTGAGCCGACCGGTACCGTTTCCCTCGCGGTTGCCAATTACACAGCCAATAAAGCCCTGGCCAGTGGAACCGCCACCTTCACCATTTCCGCGAATACGCTCAGCGCAGGAAATAACAACGTCACGGTTTCGTATTCCGGTGACGCGATCTACGCTGCCGCTTCCGGTACGGCCAGCATCGCCGTTCAACAGATGGCGGTCTCGGCGACGCAGCCAGCATCTGTCGCGCCGGGGGGATCTACCTCTTCCACCATCAATTTCAGTGCCAGCAGCACATATACGGGAACCTTGAACCTTGCTTGTGCTCTCACCGCTTCGCCGTCGGGAGCTCGAAGTCTGCCTACCTGCAGCATTAATCCTGCGAGCGTGACTTTGGCTTCCGGCGGCAAAGCCACCGCTACACTCTCCGTGACAACGACGGCTGCAAGTGCGATTGCCCTTTTACACTCAGCCGGAACGCTACGCTGGCTTGGTGGTGGAGGGGCTGCACTCGCCGCGATCTTTGTATGGGGCATCCCAGCACGGCGGCGCAGGTGGATGTCCATGCTTGCCGTGCTGTTGCTCCTGTCTGCTGCTGGAGTCATTGGTTGCGGCGGAGGCGGGCAAACAACGCCAGCCACAACGGCAGGCACTTACACTTTCACCGTAACTGGAACCGATTCGGTGAATTCGCAGATTACAGCCTCAATCAACATGACGGTCGCGGTGCAATAACACTTAGCCCATTACGACTCTGCAACCGGAGCGTACTGGGCTTGCAGATAATTTTGTCGGCACTTCTTACTTTCTCGATCATGGGCTGTTCTGTTACAAAAGCACAGTTCGCTGTAGTCTCTGTTCGGAGTACTTCGTTTCTCTCTTCGCGATGACTGTGGGGAAAGGCTTTTAGCGAGCGAAGTCAATTGATGGAGATAAGAATGAATGTACAGGATGACGAGCTTAGAAGATTTGAGGTTGATGGCGCTGCTCCGTTGCCTGTTGCAAAGGAGCAGGGGTATGTCGAACAGGATGGAGCCAGGATCTGGTATGCGTCTTACGGCTCCGGCGCTCCTGTGATTCTGCTGCATGGTGGTCTCGGCCACAGTGGCAATTGGGGTTATCAGGTTACAGCGCTGATTGAGAATGGCTATCGTGCCATCCTGATAGATAGCCGCGGGCATGGTCGCAGTACGCGGGATGCGCGGCCGTTTTCGTATGAATTGATGGCATCCGATATGCTGGCTGTGATGGATGCGTTGCATCTTGAACGGGCAGTCCTGGTGGGCTGGAGCGATGGAGCGTGTACCGCGTTAGTTCTTGCGGATAAGGCTCCTTCGCGCGTTGCGGGCGTGTTCTTTTTTGCATGCAACATGGACCCGAGTGGCGTTAAGCCGTTTGAAGCTACTCCGACTTTGGACCGATGCTTCGCGCGACATACGAAGGATTATGCCGAGTTATCAGCAACACCGGAGCGCTTCAAAGACTTCGTCGCGGACCTTACCCTGATGCAGCGGACGCAGCCTGATTTTTCTGCGCATGATCTCGCGAAGATCAGTGTGCCGGTCGCGATCGTACAGAGTGAGTTCGATGAATTTATCGAGCGTGGACATGCGGAGTATCTCGCGCGAAATATTCCAAATGCGGAGTTTGTCTTTCTAAGCGGCGTGAGTCATTTCGCGCCGCTGCAAAGGCCAGAGCAGTTCAATATCGAGATGGTTGCGTTTGTCAGAAAGCTCCGCACAAGTGCGGATGGTGGCGCGTTCTCATCGAGGCATCTTCAGCAAGCTGCTGTTTCCGGCCTCTAACTCTAGTAGATGTGCCTTGGTGTCGAGGCCGCCTGCGAATCCTGTTAGTTTGCCCGTGGCTCCGATTACGCGATGGCATGGGACTATGATCGAAATCGGATTTCTGCCATTGGCTGCGCCTACAGCTCGCGAGGCATTGGGAGTTCCCAACTGCTTTGCCAGTTGTCCATAGCTTCTCGTTTCACCGAATGGAATGGCCAGAAGAGCTTCCCAGACGTTGTTTTGAAATGGAGTTCCTCGCATGTCGAGTGAGAGCGAAAACGTCTTTCGTTTTCCTGCGAAGTACTCCTCAAGCTGACGTTCTGTTTCGCGAAGAACGGAATGCTTCTCGTCCTCGACAAGTTCCCCGAGCCGCACTCGGCGCGGGTTGTCATCCTGCCAGAGAATGGCAACGAGACCCTTGTCGCTTGCTACAAGTTTTAGCTTTCCTACGGGAGAGTTCATGAATTTATAGACCAGTTTCATAGTCTTTCCTTTCAGGGGCGATTTTGTTGCTCCGTTGCTGACGGCATTCTCAGATTTGCCGGGGCTGCTTCGCCGGGTCCGCGGCCCAGAGATGTTGTGCTGCGTAAGCGCGCCAGGGACGCCAGGAGCGCGCACGATCCAATAGGTGAGCTGCGGTAAGCTTCTCTCCTTTGATGGCCTCTGCGCTGCGGAGCAGGCCGATGTCCGATGCGGGGAAGGCATCCGATTCGCGAATGGCGCGCAGGGCGATGTACTGTGCTGTCCAATCACCGATTCCGCGAATCATGCGCAGCCTTTCTACTGTTTCTTCGATACTGCCGAGTGGGCGAAATAGATTCGGATCCGCGACTGTAGCTTCGGCTACTGCTTTCAGTGAGGATTGACGGGCTGCAGGCATTCCCAGGCCGAGTGATGCGGCGGAGGCCAGCCGTTGCGGAGTGGGGAAGGCATAGATCAGTTCTGGATGATGCCTTTGCTCCATCGGCAACTCTTTGCCATGCAGTGCAACGAGTTGTCCGGCGAGCCGGCGTGCTGCGGCAACGTTGATCTGCTGGCCGAGCACGGCACGCACCGCGATTTCAAAACCGTCCCATGCGCCGGGGGCGCGTAGTCCGGGGCGCTGCGCTACAAGCGGGGCCAGAAACTGATCGCTCGCGAGGTGAGCGTCAATCGTCTCAATGTCTGCTCCTACATCGAAGAGACGCCGCACCCGCGCGACAATGGCGGGCAGCGATTTCACATTGGGGAAGCGAATCGTGGCGCAGAGACTCTGCCACTTCGGCTGATGTGCAATCTCAACGCTTCCACATAGGCCATCGATGTCGACGGTGCGCAGATAGCGTCCGTTCTCGACTAATTCGACGCCTGGAATTGCCCGCGCCTGGAGAAAGGCGAGGATCGAATCCCAGTCATAGGGAGGGCGATATTGAATCCGCAACGTCACCCCGGTTTCGTTGCCGGTGCGACTTGCGGATGTCTTTCGACGCAGTGCGCCTGGAGGACGATGGTAGAGTTCCTGGAAGGTTTCATTGAACCGTCGCAGGCTGCTGAATCCGGCTGCGGCTGCGACTTCTGTCATGGGCAGTTGCGTTTCGTGGATCAGCTGCTTGGCGAACAGCACTCGGCGCGTTTGGGCCACTGAGATGGGTGCGGCTCCCAGGTGTTGCAGGAAGAGGCGCCGAAGCTGCCGCTCGCCTAGTCCGAGACGCGCTGCAAGTTTTTCAACGCTTGCTCCTGCGCCGTCAAGAGCACCTTCGGCAATGAGAGCGAGTGCGCGTGAAACCGTATTCGAAGTGCCGCGCCAGGAGGCGAGATCCGGGGCGCTTTCGGGACGGCAGCGAAGGCACGGGCGAAAGCCTGCTTCCTGAGCTGCAGCGGCAGAACTGTAAAAATTGCAGTTCTCAAACTTCGGTGTTCGCGCGGGGCAGATGGGGCGGCAATAGATG
The DNA here is from genome assembly GCF_025685655.1 of Acidicapsa ligni. Taxonomy (NCBI): domain Bacteria; kingdom Pseudomonadati; phylum Acidobacteriota; class Terriglobia; order Terriglobales; family Acidobacteriaceae; genus Acidicapsa; species Acidicapsa ligni. The sequence continues at coordinate 870,570 of NZ_JAGSYG010000001.1, forward strand.
CCCGTGGATTGAACGCCTACATAGATCAAGCCGTCAAAGCGGGCGTCCCTGCTCTGCAATGCTCGATAACAGACGCTGTTCTCAGGCAATCTCATGGGATGATTGTCCCACCGATCGGCGTACAAAACTCGCGCTTTTCGGACATCATCGTGGAATCGATGAATAAGAGGCAGACTGGCAGGAAGACAGGGTTGATCCATCGTAAATGAGTATTCGAGGTGGGGCGTATAACCTTTTCGCAGGAAAAGGAGTATTACTGAAGGGAAGCTGGTTTCAGTCGATATTGACCACGTCGTGCATAGTCGAATTAGCGGAATAGCCGTTGCTGGAAGGTTCTTTTCGATCTGTAACTAGTCTCTTGCTCTACAGGAGTGGATATGGGACGTCGCTTTGCAGAAGTCGCATTCACGCCGCATGTGAAGAAGCTGCAGGAGCTTCACGGGAGTCGCCGGCAATATCACCGAGTCGAGGAGTTTGGTGAGCCTGGAGATCGTCTTGGGCCATACGAGCGAACTTTTATCAGTGGCAGAGATGGTTTTTACATGGCTACGGTGAGTGAGACGGGCTGGCCTTATATCCAGTTTCGCGGCGGCCCGAAAGGGTTTCTACGTGTGCTGGATGACAAGACGATTGGGTTCGCAGATCTTCGCGGGAATAAGCAGTACATCAGTGTTGGCAACCTCCTGCACGATGATCGGGTTTGTCTTTTTCTGATGGACTACGTGGAGCAGCAGCGCCTCAAGATCTATGGCAGAGCCAGGATTTCCGAGGGAGACGAGGAATCTCAAGCGCTGATTCGCAAGCTGCAGACAGAGGAAAAGAACTCGTTGCCGGAGCGAGCGATGGTGATTCAGATTGAGGCGTTCGATTGGAATTGTCCGCAACATATCACGCCGCGTTTCACGCTGGAAGAGTTGGATGCGCTGGAAAAAGAGGATGCCGGATGACTATTCGCAGTCATCCTACGGGTCTTAGCTATCCCAGGTTCCTAGCTATCCCACGGTCTTAACGCGTGTTCGTACTCTTCCATGTCGACACGTCGGCCGCGAAATTTGACACCCTCCATTTGCAGACGCAGGCGTTGCTCGGCTGCAGCCTCACCGCGTAATTTAATCTCTCCGCCTATGCCTACTACGCGTTGCCACGGCAGGGAGAGAGGCTCGACCCGCAGCAGGCGCGCTACGGCTCGATGATAGAGCGGATAACCTGCTGCCGCGGCAACTCTGCCGTACGTGCTCACCCTGCCTTTAGGAATAGAGCGTATGACTCGACGAAACGCAGCGTCGCGATCGTCGTTCGGCTTTATTCCATCTCTGATGAGCTGCCGCTTCAGCCTGGACCTGGCGCCGGGGTCGTTTTCAGATATAGCCATGGTTTTATCCGTACCAACAGATTCATTGGATGTAATAGAGGATAAGGCCGATCACGAAGCAGGGAGAATGCTTTTAGTGCTCATAGGGGGATTTAGCGTTCGGATCGTAGGCGCTGCCAAACTTGTTTGTATGGGCTGCATTGGCGGCTGGAGCCGTGGTGATAGTCACGGTACCCAGATCGACTGTGCCACGCGAAAGATGCACGGGACGGGTTGAGCTATCCAGAACGGGCTGCGGTATGCCTTCGATCCAAAGATGCAAGTTGTAATCGCCAGGTGGAACATTGCGGATTATGACGGAGTCGTTCGTGTCGGCAACGGTATAAAGAGGCGTTGAGAGAGCCAATACGACCGCGCTCATCTCAGGATGGATGTTGCAAAAAATATAAGAAGCGCCCTCGCGCGTGAAGGTGACGGACTTGCTCGATCCTGCTTCGTAGAGACCGAGATCGAAGCGTTTGCCATCGAAGAGCGAGAAGACATTATGGAAAAAAGGATCTGCGTTGGGGAACTGAACTGACGTGCCGACCGGGATGATTTGCAGGTGCGGGATGAACATGCGGTTCTTTTGCAGCAGTGTGTAGTGTCCATGAGGCACGAAGGCCAGCGCTGGGGTTCCTGCGGTTGGTTCCAGCCAGGCGACAGCAGGAACAGGGCCATGCTTCTCTTTCAGCGGCAAGCCAATGTGCAGGCGTAACTCGGTTACGGGCGCAGCGGGAGGATTGCTCTGCGCGTGTATCACCCCAGACGTCAGGGCGACAGCGACACAGCAAAACAACCAGTTGGCAAAGTGCCTCTTACGTGTCAAAACTTATATCCTGCGCCCAAGCCGATGATGTTGCTTCCGCTCGAGAGACCATTGACAGGAGAACTCTCCAGATGACGATACTCCAGCGAGAAGAGCAGATAAGCGCTGGGGCTATAAATTACATTCCCGGTATAAGTCCGGTTTCTGGCGAGGTTCTGATAGACCGTTCCACCTGGGACAGCATAACGCCGCAATTCCCTGGCCGTTACGTTGTCGAGTCCAAGAGCAGCGTTGAACTCCACTCGCTCGTTGACCTTTTCTTTCAGTTGCGCCCATCCGCCTACATCGTCGAGGGGGTGGAAGTAGTAGCCGCCTGCATCCATATTGACACGGTAGACGACATCCTTGAAAGCTCCGCCTCCGAGACCACCCAGCGCCTGTCCGCGGTAAAAACTCCCGGTAAATTCGAAATTGGCGGGCAGAAGCCAGCGAGTATCGACAGTACCGGCCCATGAATCGAAGTGACGGCCGACGGGGCTGAGATGCGGTGCGAAGTATCCGCCGAAACCGAGATGGTTTCCTTCATCCGCCTTGGACCCGATCACGGCAATTCGAGCTTCCGTTCCCGGCTTGCGACTTTGTTCCGATGAGCTGGGGGGCGCCGCTGTTGCGTTGGTAGACGAGGTCAGGGGCAACAGGTATCCATCGCCCACGTCGATCAATGCAGCCTGCAGGCGAAGATTGCTTGAACCAACGAACTTGAGATCCTGCGTCACACCGCCCTGTGGATTCCATGTCCACAGGTTGCCGGACCAGGCAAGCGCAGGCATGGCAACGGCTGTCAATGACGTCGGTGTATTGGGGCTGAAGATTGGCCGATCCAATGAGAAATAGGCAGTGGTCTTGCGCCATTGCAGACCTGCGTGGACCGTGCGGAGCCGCAGGAACGAGGCATTCGTGCTGTAGTTGCCGGAGTACACTGCGGGCGAAGTCGCGGACTGCGATGTCCCGTCGAAATCCACACTCAAATCGGCATAGCTGCGAGCGCCGAACAGATGTGGGCCACGTAGATCGATACCGAGGATCGTCTGTCGCACGGATGCCCCGGTGCTGCCTGAGCCCGGAATCGATACAGTCGGTGTCGCCGCCATATCGACCTGGCCGGAATTGGCGAATCCGTTTAGCAGGAGCAGTCCGGTTATCTTTACCGGATACTTCGATTCGCTTTCGACCTTCGTTTGTTCGTGGGTTGCGATTTGAGCCTGTTGCATGGCCAACTGTTCGCGCAGATCGTCAATCGCGGCTGCGGTGGCTGGAGGGATGGTTTCAGGTGCTGATGCCGGAGTTGCATTGGGGATGGCTGAAGTTGTTGCTGTCGATCCGGCCTGTGACCCGGTTTGCGGCCCGGTTTGCGCCATCTGACGTTGCAGGGCAAGCAACTGCTGGCGCATCTCGTCCAGTTGGCGCTGCGACTGCTCAAGTTGAGCCTGCGTTCGCGTCATGGATTCGGTCAGCTTCTGGATTTGCTCGGAGATATTTTCGGGGTTCGTGGTCTGCGGATTTCCCGTCTGCGCATGAACCAGGTGAAACGATAGTCCTGAAAAGATCATAAGCAGGGGCAACACGCGCCATGGGTTTCCAAGAGGAACCCCACGGCGCATAAATCTACTGTAAATTCTCATGTGCGATGACCTTATCGTGACTGTCTGCCTCAGCTAAAACCGGAGCATCCCACGGCTGGAGTTCGCGCGCTATTTTCATTTGAAATATCGTTTCACCGGGATGACTACTGAAGAGAACGACCTCTCCTCCGTGTTCAACCGCAATGCAATGAGCCAATGTAAGGCCAAGACCGGTTCCCTTCTGTTTTCCTTCGCTCACGAAAGGCTCAAGAAGGTTGTTGCGAATGTTTCCTGGAACGCCGTTTCCATTATCGACGACGCTCACTATCATATCCTTTTCTCGTGTATCCAGAGTCAATGAGACCTTGGCCGGTCTTCCGGTATCCCGGGCGGCCTGGCAGGCATTGAGCAGTAGATTGCAGATGGCGCGTTCGATCTGTTTTCCGTCGACAACAGCCGCGGTCTCCACGGGATTGCCGTAATGCGTGATCAGAGAGACTCCCTCTGCATCCGGATGCGCGCGGACAAGCGTCATTGCGCGTTCGAGTAGAGTCGCCATCAATTCAGGCGCCCTTCTCATACTGGCGCCGCCAGTACGGCTGAAGATCAGCAATGACTCGATCATATCGGTCGTGCCATGAACAGCGGAGCGGATGTCGATGAAAATCTCCGCGCGTTCCTTTTCGGAGAGGCGATGCGATGCGAGAAACTCCGAGTTGGCATAAATTGCGGCGAGATAGTGGCGCAGATCGTGAGAGACAGAACTTGCCATTCGGCCGATAGTAGCCAGCCGCTCAGATTCAAGCAATGCCCGATTGGCCTGCTGAATCTCTTTACGCATGCCGGCAAAGGCCGTACTTAGCTGCCGTACCTCCTGCGTACCGTACCGCGGAATACGATATTTCCCATCTCCCACGCCAAACGCAATCACGCTTTGGGAGAGCTCTTCGAGTGGACGAGTCACGAGCCGAGAGAGCGTGATCATCAATATGGTGCCGGACAATAACGCGAGGAGGCCTGCGCTCAAGACCATCCGGTCAATGCGGTTGATCGAGTGCTCCGCTGGTTCAAAGGACTTCAGGACGACCAGTTGCAGCGAAGATGTAGCAACTGCAGAGAGATCTTCCGTTGCGGCAAGAAATCTGGTGCCTGCAAACTTCACCGTGGACGGCGCCTGGGGTGTTCCCGAGAGCAACCGCGGCTGAGTGGCCAGACCAGCCTGGCCTGAGGGGCTGAGCGTGCTGGCTACAACGCGCCCTCCGCTAAGGAAGGTAGCTTCTACGCCAGTGGGCTGACTTATCTGCCGTACGGTGCGTTCCGTCGAAACGCCGCTGATGACATATCCAAGCAGCGTGCCGTCTTTATCGTTGCCAAAGTAAAGCGGGCGCAGGGAGCAAATATAGAGCCCTTGGCGGTCAATCAGATAATGCTTGTCCGGAGACGCCAGCAGGGTCTTCAGGCCTTGTCGAAGATCCGCGTCCGGAGTTGCACCTTTTGTATAGACCGCTACGACACGTCCGTTCAGATCCACGAGGGCAAACAGATCGTTTCCGCTTAGCTGCCAGAACTCAATCGCACCGTCCTGAATGGTGAGGTCATCGCCACTGGTCATCAGCGCTTTGAGGGTAGGCAGTTCGGCGAGCAGGGAGTTTTCGCGATCCAGTGCTCCTACACGCTCCGCCTGCAGATTTTCAAAGGTGATGACGGAATGATTGAGATCTTGAGACAGATCATCTGTAACCTGCGCAAGCAGGCGATGACGGATAAGCAACAGGCACATGCCGGTAACAATTGCGATTACCAGTGCCATGGCGACAACGAGCAGAACATATGTTCGGACGCCTTGCTTTTCGGGCATGTTTGTTACTTCCACAGCGCTTTCGTCTGACCGCTGGGTGAGGTGAGAATCATGGGACAAATTTATACCCTGCGCCGTAAATTGTGAGCAGATATCTAGGATTTGCCGGATCAGGCTCCAATTTCTGACGCAATTTCAGAATCTGGTTATCGACAGTTCGTGTTGTTGGATAGGAGTTGTATCCCCATACTTCGTTAAGCAGGAGCTCCCGAGTAAGTACGCGATCCGCGTTGTCGGTAAAAAATTTCAGCAACTTAAACTCGTGAGCAGTCAGGACCACGGGAACGCCGCCCCGGCGTGCGCTCATGCTCTTGAAGTCGATCTCGCAATCCGCAAAGCGAAAAACGCTTGACGGAATCGGTTTGCGTTGCCTGCGAATCGCCGCTTGAACGCGCGCTGTCAGCTCGCGGGGGCTAAACGGTTTGGTAACGTAGTCGTCTGCGCCTAACTCGAGGAGCAATACTTTGTCGACGACTTCGCTGATAGCACTGAGCACAACGATCGGTGTTTCATTCGAGAGGTTTTTAAACGTCTGGCAGAGCTCGCGTCCGGATATCCGCGGAAGAATCAGATCCAGGACGACGGCGAGTGGATGCTCGCTCTTGAACAGTTCGAGTCCGGTTTGGCCATCGCCGGCAACGACGACAGCATAATGCTCCTCTGCGAAAATTCTGCGGAGCACCTTCTGCATGCGAGGATCGTCTTCGATGACCAGTATTGTGCCTAGATTTGCCACCGGGGGAGTATCGAATTCTGCCCCTTCATCCATCAAATCCGTATCTGTGATCATGATTTCGCGCCTCAATTTGCTGGTTTGGTTGATCCGATCTCTTAATTGTTCTACCAATGTCCAAAAAATACAATCGGATAACAATTTTGAGCGGACTTATGAATTCGTCCTTCTGTTCCAGATAAGTCTGATGAAACAGACGGACTAACTCAATGGTTGTACATATCCGGAGTTCCGAGACTGCCTGCTGGAGGTAAATGACGCAGGAAAGCTACGATCGACCAGAGCTCGTCGTCACTCAGAATTCCCTTGGAGCCCGGCATGCCGGAAGGACTGATTCCGTTATCGAGAATCCATTTCAATTGCCCATCGGTGTATCGCTGTACGTCTGCAGACGCCAGGGATGGAATCGGCGGCGAGATGTGATCGGCAAAAGGAACGCCTGTATTCTGACCGTCCATGCCGTGGCAGGCAACACAGTAATGAGAGAATGCTTCCTTGCCGTCGGCACGAGTTTCTGCGGTATCCGGCAGCGGATTCTTCTGCTTTTTGTTCCCCACAAGAACGTCATGCTTGGCCGAAGTCATAATCTTCGTTTCCAGCTTGCCGGGCTGGCTGGCTTTGCAGCCCGCCAGCCCGGTAAGAGTGATTGCGGCGATCGTAACGATGAGCAGACGCATTGCTAGTCCACCACGTGCAACGTCAATGCCATTGAGCCGTGACCGGAGCCACAGAATACAGAGCAATGACCGATAAAATCGCCTGTCTTATCGGCGGTGAACTTCAACTCTGAAGTTCCGCCTTTGGGTACCTTGATGTCCAGGTTGAGTTCACGAAAACGCAGTCCATGCGCGACGTCTGTGCTTTTGAGGACGAGTACGACAGGCTCTCCCTTTTTCACGGTGATCTCGCCGGGTTCAAATGTAAATCGCTTGCTCGTGACTTCAATTCTTCGCGGTGCGGCTTGAGCCTTGAGGAAATGGGGGGTGAACGCAGCCGTGGCTATGATGCCGCCCAGCAAAATCATTGACATGAACTTCTTCATAAACTCTCCTTTAGATAGGAACGATTGCGGGGGCCGTAGATCTGCTCTGCAAGGGAGCGGACTGCTGGCGCCGTGGATGTCGATCGTATCCAACGGCTATATTCACCCTAGCGATTCGCTGGGAGGGAGTTGTCATGCGGTGGTTAGTTAATTGTCACTATTTTGTCTTGCCTGTTTTGCCTTGTCTTTTTTGCCTTTTCTCTGAGGCGGAGCGAGCTTTCAATACAAAATATTTATCGACTGTCCCTACTCTCAATGGAGCTAATTAAAGTACGAATAAATAGGTCAGCGGGTTGTTGAACTGCGACACGGTGCGACGCTGCCTGACACGCGTTGCCAGCTCTCTGTTTTGCCAAAAACAGGCAATCCCACATAACCACGCAGCATTAAAGTGTTATCCATAACAGTCATTGTGCCGCGATAAGTTTTACCGGACTTCGGATCGTATAGCGTGCCTTCGGAAGCGTGGGTTGCGTCGTTGAGTTGAAAGCGACTTCCGATTACAAGATCGCAGAGAGAGCGATTGCGTTGAGCTGCATCCGGATTGTGTACATCCACAGTAGCGGGAGCCTTAGGGCTGAGCAGCACCAATCGCAGGCAGAGGCCACTTGCGCATTGTTCGACATGGATAACGGACCCAGTAGGCTCACGCCAATTGCCCAGCAACGGCGATGTCTGCGCGCGGGAGGATGGAGGTAAGAGCATAACTGCAATTAAAAAGATGGCTGAGAATATTCGCATACGGAGATTCATACCTGTCGATAGTGTTGTTAGTGGCTTGCGGCATGGATCACACTTCCAGGTAGCCGTGTTGCGGTGAAGATTTCAGTCAACGCGGAGGGCCATAGCCGAGCTACCTGCGCTATCGCTGGCATTGCGATCATCAAACGGGAAAGCATGGTTGTGTAGTAAAGGCGGTGCTTGAATTCGCGGCGAGCTTCGGCATGAAACGCCGCTGAGGTCGAACCACTTAGATAGAGTTCAGCAGCGCGTTCAGCGGTATAGAGTGCGATGCCCATTCCATCGCCGCAAAAAGAAGGGATAACTGCAGCCTGATCTCCGAGCCGCCAGGGAGAAGGTTCATCGATTGCCGGTCCAACGCAGTAACCATATGGAATCGCAGAGAGAGCAAGCGGACGGTCTAGCACCTGCCTTGCGCCACTCAGACGGCGAGCCAGGTGGGGAGAGTGATGCTGCATATGTTCGAGCAGTCGATCCCAGCGGCCATCGAGAGAACGCAACTTGTCACGCGTAATCAGTGCGCAAAGATTCACCATGCCAGACTCTACCGGTTGCAGCCCTGCATACCCATCTGAATAGAGAATGAGCTCAACGTGCCCAGCTATTTTTGCCTGCTGTTCCGGCGAAAGAACGAAGTACATTTTCAGCGCCACCAGATTGTCCTGAGTGCCGCGTGCTTCGCGTTGCCAGCCGCGAAGATCGTGCTTGCCGGTTGCGAGAAATGCATCCTGACCATGAATGGAAATCGAAGAGTGAGAGGTGTCTTTGATCTGGGCGTGCCATAAACCCGATGCCACTCCGCTTCCATGATTCGTCCTGTACTGAGCACCATCTCTTGACAGATGCTCCACCGTATAGCCACGCAGCAGGCTCACTCCGGCATGTTGTGCGGATAGAAGAAGACTCTCATCCAGCGTTCGCCGGGTAAGTGAAAGTGCTGGAGATGGCAGCTCTACTTCAGTAATGACATCCCGCCCAGCTACGCGCATGGAGTGAATCGTTTGTGCGCCTAGTTCTTCAGGATGAATGCCGATGCGGCGAAGATACGGCAGGCTTTCAGGACTGAGAAATTCGCCACAAACCTTATGCTGCGCGCTCTTGCTCTTTTCAATAAGAACAGCATGGCGGCCAGCGCGAGCCAGCGCAATCGCAAGGGTGCATCCCGCTGGTCCGCCACCGACGATCAGTGCGTCATGACAAAGAGTCAGAATCATAGCTTGCTCCGCGAGACGGAAAGACGACCGGGCCAGTGTGTTTCGATGCGAATAGAGTTTAGCGATAATCCGGATGCGTACGCATACTGAGGCCACTCAGCCGGTCGAAGAGCACGGCAAATCGAGACGGGTCCATCGTGACGAACGAAGGGGTGCCAGCGCGCAACCCTGGCAAGCATCTCGAAGCCACGATATGCAGCCTTGCTTCTGCATAGATCAGAGATGAACCAGCCGCGCTGTGCCACGCTCTCCATCCACTGGAGAAATTGCATGATCTCTTCGTCAGACAGGTGATGTGTAAAGAGAGAGCTGATGACGAGATCGACTGGTTCCTTTGTGGTGTTAAACGAATCAGATTTGCCTGTGAACCAGCGGATGCGGCTATTCGCCGGCGTGAACTCCTGCGCGGCGCGAATAGCATTGGGATTCATATCAATGCCGGTAAGGCGAATTGAAGTTTTTTTACGGAGAGCCCAGCGCTCGATGTGACGCAACATATCGCCTCCGCCACAACCGACATCGACAATATGAAGAGGCCGGTTGTGGGGCGAGGGCTGCATGAACTGCTCCAACCACTGGAGCGTGGGACGATATGCAGACAAAACACGATTGACCTGCGCAAGATCGCGAAGGCAGTCGCGCAGATCTTCATACGAACAGGGCTCGTCCATCAGCTCAGAGAGATACGCACGTTGCGAGAAGTCGAGCGTGTACTCGGGAGGATGCTTCTTCATCGCGAGGGCATCCGTATTAAAGGACATGGAAGTTCATCGTCTCTGCGGTGAGGCCAGGTCCAAAAGACATGGCGCATCCACGTTGACCGGATTGAGCTGTACGCATGAGTTCTTCAAGCACAAACATAACCGTTGCCGAACTCATGTTGCCGAAGCGTCGCAGAATTGAACGCGATGCCGCCAGCGTGTCAGGCGCTAACTCCATGCTGGACTCTACAGCATCGAGAATCGAACGCCCACCTGGGTGGACTGCCCACAAATCAATATTCTTTTCCGGATTAATTTCATCCACTTTCAAGCTGAGCGTTTTCCGTATTTCACCGGGAACTTTCCCTGACAAATCCATATCAAAGCCGCTATCGCCGACGCGCCAGCGAATCAGATCGCGTGCCTCAGGAATTGTGTATGCTCTGAAGTTATCAAGTGCAAATCCCTGGTCGCTCGCGCGAATCAGACTTACAGCGCAGCCATCCCCGAAGAGCAGAAAGGCGAGAATTTTCTCAAGCTCCTGAGTCTTCTGAAAATGGAGAGAACAGAGTTCCAGGTTGATCATCAGCACGCTGGCAGTGGGTTCGGAGCGCACAATATGGCGGGCCAGCTTCAGGCCATTGATGGCCGCATAGCAGCCCATAAAGCCGACCATCGTGCGATCAGTTCCAGGATCGAGTTGCAGGTAGTCGATTGCAGCGAAGTCCAGTCCGGGCGCGAATAATCCGGTACAGCACGTAACAATGACATGACGAATACTCTGGCGCTCCTCCTCGTTGAGAGCGAGCCGATCAAGCGCGGAATGCAGCAACTGAGGCGAAAAAGTTTCAAATATCTCCATCCGTTTTGCTGTCGCGGGAAAGCTGCCTTCATGATAGAAGGCTTCGCCATTAAACGTTCCCTGGGTATTATTTCTTTCTGCCTTAACGAATGAGTAGCGATGATCGATGCCGGATCGCTTCGCCATGTGATTTAACAAAGCGCGCTTACGCTGATCGAGCAACATACTGGACGCATAATCGAGAAATCCAGCATGCACGTCGTGCGGCGGAGTCGCGGTTGCAATTCGACTAATACAGACAGGCATCATGAGCGCACCTCAACATTACGTTGTGTTTCTGGTTTATGTATATCTGAGCGGAGCGGCTCTCGCCGCATTCTCAATATTTGTAATCCTATGAGCAACACGAAGCGAGGATTGTTGCGAAGATAGCGCCACCACAATCGTTTGGGATCCTGTACTAATCTGTGCAGCCATTGTAGACCTGCCGACTTGACCCATTCAGCGCAGTCGCGAATACGTCCGGTGTGATAATCAAACGCCGCTCCTACTCCGAACATCAGCTTTGTTTCAAGCATCGGAAGGTAGCGTGCCATAAAGATTTCCTGCTTGGGGCAGCTTATGCCGACCCAGATGATATCAGGCTTCAGTTCCTTGATTGTTGAGACAAACTGCTTCTGTTCAGAATCGGAGAGTTCACGAAAGGGCGGTGTGTATGTGCCGACGATCTTTACCCAGGGAAACCGTTCTTTCAATTTATCGCGCAGCTCTTCTGCTATCCCTTCATCTCCGCCATAGATGAAGTGCGTGACGTGAGCGAACTCGCTGCGACGAAATATCTCAAGCATCAGATCTGGTCCAGTGACACGCTGCATCTTTGCATGCCCCTGCATGCGTCCGACCCACACTAAAGGCATGCCATCCGGGATAGTCATTTCGGATGCGGAGTAGACCTCCAGTAGTTGTGAGTTGCGCTGTGCTTCCATGACACCGTGTACTCCAGCCACGCACACATAACCTTTGCGAGAGCCCTGCAATACAGTGGCGACACGTCCCAATGCTCCTTGCATATCGATAGCATCGACGTCTATTCCGAGGACGTGGGCTACGGGGTGGCTACCTGTTGCTTTCATAGTGAATGCCTTTCTGATGCTGACGTCTGGATTGAAGCTGACAGCAGGCCAGACGTTTGATGGGCAGCGGATAAAGGCTGCAATACGTTTGTACGTTTACCTAGTAAGAGACTGGAATACAAAGCCAGATACATGGCGGCTGCTTGTTGCGGTTCGAGTCCAACAGGCGAGATTGCGGTACTACGCGGGGTCGTAATCGCCTTTTGTAATGCGGTCAAAAGCGATTCGCCGCTGTTGTCTTCCGGATCAAAAAATGTGCATCGCGTAGCCCCGATGGAACGAAACGCGGGAATATCTGAACAGACCACATTGCTTCCGGCAGTCAACGCCTCTGCCACCGGCAATCCAAATCCCTCAAGCAGCGATGGAGCGATGACGAGGTCGCAATTGGCATAGAGAGATGCGAGACGTGCATCGGATATGCCACGTAGAAATAAGACTCGGCTATCGAGGTGGTACTGGGTGATGATTCGATGAAGGCGCTGTGTTTCCGGTCCTTCTTTACCAACCACAACCAGCTTGGAGTCCGCCGGTATTACACCGCGATCGAGAGCAAGGTAAAACGATCGCAACAGCAGAGGGAGATTCTTATTCGCACGATGTTGCGCTACGCACAGAAAGAACGGGCAGTCACGGACTGCACCTGGCAGAGAGGCGTAACGAAGCTCAGACGGAAGATAGATTGAGTTAGGTATGGTGACTGTCTTGCCCGAACTCCTCACAGGAAAGAGCTCATGCACGCGAGCACTTGTCTCTTCGGAGACGCAAGCGATCGCGTCTGCATTTTGCAGGCAGAACTTAAGCGCGGCGCGATTGAGCCACGCTTTTTTCCCGAAGTTCTGGGGAATATCGAATGGGTACAGATCGTGAAGGCTCACAACGACAGGTGGGCCTCCTGCGGATTGCAGAACAGGCATCGGATACGCGAGATGAATAATATCTGCGCCATATTGCCGGGCTGCTGCGGGAAGTCCACGCAGGTACCAGAGATTGCGCGCCAAGGACCGATTGCTTATTGAGACGTGCCGAATCTCCAGCCTCTCATCTTTGAGGTCGAAGGCATTGCAGAAGTAATCCGATTGCCACTCTCCAGTGAGCATCGTTACTTTTTTCACAGCAGGGAGTGCGAGCATCCCGCGTGCAATATTTGCAGCGTGGCGGCATACCCCGGCAGGAGATGTTGCAGATGATACGGAAGCAAGCAGTACATGCATGGAACAACCTCTTGGTCTTAACGAATCGGGCGCTCGCGTCCGATGATGCTATCGGGCAGGTAGTAGCCGCGGAGTAATTTTTCGGTGTAACGTGCGAATGGAGCGGCAATCTGCATTGCGTAAAGGCAAATGTCGCGTAGCGTCTTATTCTTGACGCGGGTTGCTACAGGCGAATACTTGTGCATTGTCATGCGCGTTTCAGCGAGCTGTCTCGCGCCTGTTGCGCAGGTCTTGCTTGTAGGGTGAAGACGAAAGTCAGCGAGCAATGCATGGATATGCTTGAAGCGATAACCCTTGTTCACAAGCCGGACAAAGAACTCGTAGTCCATTGCAAATTGCAGAGACTCGTCAAAGAAGTTGCCCTCGTCGAAAATCCTGCGACGAAAAAAAGTGGCCGTCGATGGAATCGGAGAGATGCGATGGTAAAAAAGCACGAGGCGGCTGAATTCAATTTCACGACGAACGCGCAGATGCGTGCCATGCTCGTTCATGAAGGTGAAGTCGCCGTAGATCACATCGATATCCGGATTTTGCTCGAATATTTTCGCGACGAGTTCCAGGCATCCAGGCCGGTAGCGATCGTCGGAGTTAAGCCAGCCGATGATATCTCCTGTAGCGAGGCGGATGCCTTTGTTCAAAGCCTGTGTGCAGCCGCCATCGCGCTCCGATACCCAGCTCATGTGCTGCCATTCAGGCCCGGTTTTAGCCAGCAGCAGTGCTACGGATCCGTCCGTGGAAACGCCATCAAGCACAAGGTGTTCTACGTTCGCATAATTTTGTATGCGAATACTTTCGAGGGTTTCGCCGAGGTAGGCACACTGATTGAGCGAGGGAGTGATGATAGAAATTTTGTTCATGATGTACCTGCCTTCGATGACGATTGCTCAAGCACGATTGCGAGTGCAGCAAAAAGCCATAGAGGGATGGAGAGTCCAAAGTTTACAGATTCGGTGAGTCCATGAATGATCGCGAACAGTATGACAACAGTGGCGAGCTTCCCATAAGGGCGCGATGTGTTCGATGCAGCGACCAGCATTTTTGCAGTAAATCGTTTCGCTGCAGAGATCAGCGAAAGGTAGATGCCGATGGTCACTACGACACCGAGCAGTCCATATTCAAAGAACTCCTGTAAGAGCTCATTGTGTGCATGCCAAGGCTCGAAGCTGCCGAACGCTGGGATGAGGGCGCGGAAAGAATAGAAGCCATGTCCGAGCAATGGCTTCTCAATCGCCATGAAGAAGGCTGTCGCCCAGATCGCCGTGCGGCCAGTAAGAGTCTCAGCCTGGTTAACGCCGCCGCTCGTGGTGTAGATCTCAAGATACGATTCCATCAGCGTTGCAAAAACCGCAAAAACGATAAGAGCTACTGCGGCGATCTGAATCTTTACGCGGCGACGGATGTGTTTGTCGCGCAGCAGATAGAATGACTCCGCGATGAAAAAGGCGATGATGGAAGTCTTGCTGATACTGCGCAGCATGGTGATGCCGAGTGCAAGGCAGGCCCATCTCCACATGCGTTCTTCAAGTGCTAGATGTTGCGCGAGGAAAAATGCAAGCGCGGAGTACATACCGATAATGTTGGGATGTAGAAAGTCGTAATCTCCGATTCGGAGATCGGGTAAGGTTGGTCCCATCCACGCTACGGCTCCTACGAACAACATGCCCAGTACAAAACCTTTGAGAAGCGCATCGACTCCGACTGCTACGTTCGGCCGCTTCACGATCAACAGTACGGTCGCGACCTCCATCACCATTCCGGTCCATAAGCCGCCGGCATCCATGATGGATTCAGCGCCTGTCCAAAGCAGACTAAGGCCGGACATCCCCAGGTAAGCCAGCAGCCACCACACAGTGCGGCCGGTGAAGAGAAAGCGTATGGAAAAGTTTTCGTCTCCCACGGTGTAAAGAATGGAGGCGGTGAGAATGAGAGCACTGCACGCGAGAGTTGTTATGGAGCCCGCGCGCGGGTCCGATTGAAACCCCAGATAAATGAGAGCGAATCTGTAAGCGAAGAAGAACCCTGCGAGCAATTGCAGCGGCGTGCGAAAGGAGCTCTTGCTGCCCGCGTCCGCTTTGGCTTGAGGAATGTGGTTGGCCGATATCATAGAGCCCCCTGCATGGAAGCCTGGGTCGGAACGCCCTGCGTGATATGCAGCGCCTTACGCAGAGGGATGTAGATGAGGCAGATGATTGGGCCATAAATGAGACGTCCTGCGGCAGCGCCCACGATGCCGAAGCGAGGAGCGAGAATTGCGATGGCCGCGAGCATGGCCGCTGCTCCTGCAACATTGACAAGGGCAAGCAGCTTGATACGGCCCATTGCCATGAGCATGTAGAAGCCTGTTACGTTCAGTCCCAGCAATGCGAATCCACACGCGGTTATGGAGAGAGCAACGTACGCGTGGGATGAGAAATCTTCACCCATCCAAAGACGGAGAATGTATCGGCTACCAAAGATCACTGGTGCGGCCAGGGCTGCAACCAATACGACGTTGACCGCAAAAGCAGTGGCAAACTTTTGCCGCATGGCAGAGGCGCTTAGCAATCCGAGCCGTGCAGCGAGATACGGAAAGAGCACCTGCAGGCCAGCAGCCACGATACCGTGAATAGGCAGTGCAGCCTGCACGCAGATGCTGTAGTAAGCGATCGCATGCATGCCGAGAAGATAGCCGACTAGAAAGCGATCCGCTTGCCCAGTCAAAAGCCCGACTGCTCCCTGTATCCAACTGAAGGCGCCGAAGCCGAAGAGCTCTCTGACGGATGCGCGATTCAGACTTGGCAATAGGCTATGCATCGCAAGCCGGCGCCAGACTGCAAATGCCTGCAAGCTCGCGCTGATGATAGCAATCAGCAGAGTTGAAAGCATGATGGTGACGGTTCCTCGCCCAAAGGCGGCGATCGCAACCGCTGCACCTATGGTTGCAACCCGTGTTGCGATTGTGAATCGAGCCGCAACATCATAGCGCTCATAGGCGCGCTGTGCGCAGATGAAGACACTCTCCACCGCTTTTACCACGAGCAGGATGCAGCCGATGGCAAGTGCGCGTTGATAGCTGATCCGCAACGCTGCGCTTACATTGGGCAAATGCGAAACCAGGAAGGGGATCAATAGCCCTACCAGGATCGCAATCGTAGTGCCAAGAGCGAGGTTGATTCCAAGGAGCGTGCGGATGATGCGTTCCACGCCAACATGATCGTTGCTGCCTCGGTACGCTGCGATAAACTTCAACGCGGCATCGCCAAAGCCTGCCGAGAGAAGAATGCCGCTGGTCACGGCTGCGCTTGCGAGTACCCAGATCGCATACTGTTCAACTCCAAGCCGATGGAGTAAGAACGGTGCGGAGCAAAGCATAAGCGCAGGCAGCGAAACATAATCCGCAATGCCATAAGTGGCATTGGAGATATGTACGCTGCGCAGTTTGGCGGTGAAGCTCATACATGCGCCCCATCAGAGTGTGACGTGGCATTACGAGACTTGAATATACGGACTAGCTTTTTGAGATCATCGCTTTCATCCAACTCGTGCCAGTTCCGGAGATACAACATTACGAATGACGCAAACAGGAGTACGATCAGCGTTCCCGCGAGCATGAAGATGAGGCGTGGAGGGAAGGACTTCTTCTCTGGCCAGCCTGCGGAATCAATGGTGCTGACGGTCGGAATCTCTTTCGCTTCCTGAATGCGAGCCGTCTCGTACTCAGCCGAGAGGAGTTCGTAGACAGTCTCTTGAACTTTTACGCGGCGAAACAGGTTCGCATAGCGTACGCCGAGTTCCGGCAGACGCCTAAGAGGCGGGTAGAGTTCATCCTTCGAGAGTGCAAGGGGAGCGTTGGTGGTATCTGAGGAACCGCCGATCTTGCCGAGCTCACGCTGCAGAACACCGATGCGTTCGCTTGCTGCTTTCACGCGTACGTTGTTGTCCCCGTATATCTGCTTCAGGGATTCGAGCTCAGACTCGCCAAAGATCATCTGTGCCTGCAGCTTCGCTCCCGCGTCGACTGTGGCCCTGGTTTGTTCGCGGATGTCGATTGTCGAAGTGCTGCTTGAGAACTGGCTTAACTGTTCTTCGGCATCGTCGAGTTCCTTCAGAACTGCGGCTTGACGCTGTTCTACAAATTGCCGTTCGCGACGTGCAGACGAAGTGCTGACTCGCGCCAGGACTTTGTTTAATTCTTCAACATAGCCACGAGCGAGATCCTGCGCGCGTTGACGATCAGTATCCGTAACAACGATTGTGATGACGCCGCTCTTCTTACTCTCGGTGATTTGAGTGTTTGAGCTGAGCTTCTTCAGCGTGTCCTTCATGTACCTTTTTTTGTAGATTTGCTGCAGGTGAAAGCGTTCAGCAAGGGATCCTGTAACTGTTCCGCTGCGCAGGAGATCGATGTACAGATCGCCGTTGCCCTTTGCTCCGAGCAGCCCGCTGGCGAGCATGCCCAGACTGCCTGCTCCACCGCCGGCGCGTCCGGCGAGAGCGGCCAGTAACGCTGTTCCGCTACCTTGCTGCTCTGGAGGCATGATGTTTGTGGTCGACTTATAACGCTTCGGGATAGTGAACGCGATCACTGTGCTGAGAATGAATGCTACGATTCCGATCCGCAGCAGCGTCTTGCGACGCTGCCACAGATACAGAAGGTTCCTTGCCCACGCAGCGCTTGGGGGAGCGTCTGCCACTACGGGATCGTTCTTGTGCGAGATAAAGTTTTCCATGGCAGCTGTTATATTCCTGCGATCACGTTGCATTGTTGTGCGGTGATGTTGAGCATTGTTGTAAGCATGGTGCGTCTAGATGGACGCAACTGCTGCAGTGATTGCGATCGACGAAGCAAGCTGCGCAGTCGTCAACAGGTTCTTCCAGAAGAGAGAGGATCCGAGGATTTTCTGTGGAACGACTACTACGTCTCCTGGATCGAGCTTGGTCGCAAGTACACCCGCGGCGAACTTTCCATTCGAGTGACGACCTATGACAGAGCCATTGGCACGGATGACGAAAATCTCTTTGCGATTGGCCGTGGTATTTGTTCCACCCGCATGACTCAGATACCATCCTGCGGTTTTGCCTGGCGTAAAGGTAAGTGCGGTGGAGTTGTAGACCTGACCAGTTACCAGTACAAAGCTAGGCCGCTTCGGGATTGTCAAAACGTCACCGCGGCGCAATTCGATATCTGCGGATGTGTTAGCCCAGCTATCAATATCTGCGCTGATATGAACAACCAGGCGTCCAGTAGGAGGAGTGCTCTTTAGCTGTGATAGCACGTCATCCTGTTGCGCCTTGATTAGTTGCAGCGTTCCACCTGAATCTCCTCCTCCGAGATTCGGAGCGAGCCGCGCGGCCGAAGAGTTCGTCTCGATCTGCCGGATAAGTTCCTGTCTGCTCTTCTCTTCAAGATCACGTACCTGTTCGCGTGTCAGTACTGCACCTTCGGGGTAGGCTGTATCGCGAAACGAGCCGGCGCGTCGGAGAACGGAACTGAGGTGCTCACCTTCCTGGAAGCCGTAGGTCCCGGGGAACTTGACCTGACCCTCAATCGTCAACGATTCACCGATGTCATCCCATCCCGTGATCCGGTGAATGGTTAGAATGTCGCCGGGCTTGAGCACTACATCCGCATTCGGATCGGCTCCGGAGACAGCGGCTCCAATATGTATTGTTGCGAGGCTTCCAGCGATTTGATTGCCGTTCAATATGCCATAGCTGGTCAGGTCTGCACTGTCGAGCAGAGCGTCGCGCTTGAATCCGCCAGCCATGCGTACGAGTTGCGCGGCTGTCATATCTTTCGATAGCGGATACATGGCAGGACGCAGCACCTCACCTTGAATAGAGACCTTAGGCGCATCAACCTCATAACGCCCGAGGATGCGTATCGTGTCGAATGGCTGGAGATCGAGATTTGCATTCCCGATCAATACATCGGTCACATTGAAGTCGATAGTCTCTGCGTGAAGATCGGGTGGAACAAGACGGATAACTTCGCCGTGAGTAGATGGCTCAGGCAGCATGTCCTGGTAGCTATGCAATACATCGCTCAGACGCATGCCGTCCGTGTAAGGAAATCGACCAGGGCGTACTACATGCCCCATAAGATAGATGGCGCGTTGACTGTATGGGAGGATCGGAGCAATGCGGATACGATCTCCGTCTTTTACCTGGAAGGCTGCGATGGCATCAAGATCCGCCTGAGAGTTCTGCTCGCCTGTAGTTTTCACTGTGATGGTTTCGCGCTGATGAGTGGCATCGATACGTTCGACCGTGATGTGGCCAAGAGAGGCTGCTGCAGTAACGCCACCGGCCTGATCGATCACGGCATTGAGCGTTGATTCACCGGCCTTGAGTTCATAGATAGCAGGCCGCTTGACCGCTCCAGAGATCGCCACCTGTGCTCCCGCAGGAGGCACAAGCAAGGTGTCGCCACCTTCAAAATGTGTACTGCCGTTGCGAACTCCGTGAAGCAGAAAGTCATAGAGATCAACATCTTCGATCAACTGCTTGCCGCGGTAGTGACGTGCGATGCGGAGCGAACCGACCGATGTCGGACCTCCTGCCGCATACAGAGCACTTAATGGAGTAGCGAGCGAGCTGATGTCGTAGCCGCCAGGACGTTGAACATCTCCTACGACGTATACGCGTACCGAACGCAGATGCGAGACAGTGACCGAGACCTGCACATTTCGGAACTGTTGTTTGAGCGCGCCCTCGATCATGCTTTGCGCCTGCTGTAGCGGAAGGCCAGCTACCTCAAGAGATCCTGCCTCGGGCAAGAGAATGCGACCATCGCGGTCAACGACGCGGGAGGTGCTCTGAGTCATGCCGCCCCACATGTTGATTGTGAGCGTATCGCCTGCGCCTACGACATAATCCGGACCGAGCGGCACATCCAGCGGAGTGTCGCGTCCAGAGTTTCCACGTGCCATTGCAGAGATGGTCCGATTGATGAAGACTTCAGATCCGAATCGCTTCAGTGACGCAGTTCGCTCGGGTATCTGCGTGTAAAGATCACGCATGGATTGGAGATTGTAAGGTGCTGGCTTCCGAAGTACTTTCGGCAAATCGGTCGATGCGTTTGACTGTTCGTGCCCGCGCTTTTGCACGCTGCTCTGGGTGTTGGTCGTAGGGCTCATGGATTGAGCTGACAGAGCGGAAAGGCCGCTTGCATCCGTGGGAGATAATCCCGAGTTGATGCCAGAACCAGAAGCTGAAGCGAGCCCTGACGAACCTAGACCGCTCGATAACGCAAGTGCTCGTTGCCCAGAGGACAAATCGTCGCTGGTAAGGTCATCGGAGCCGGTGGATCCAACAGACTGGAGATCATCCGAGGAGACATAGCCGCGCGCTCGCAGATAGGTGGTAATGCTCCCACGCAGGCTGGCATTCGTCGCGATCTGGCTATAGAGCATCTCGTCCGAGATATCATTTGCATCAACCTGCGTACCCTGCTGTTGCAGGCGATCAGCCACCTGGGATTTTACTTCCACGACCAGATCCGGGCTTTGCTGCAGAATGCGAATGATTTGATCCGAGGTGAGAGCGGTCGAATTCGCCAGACCCGTGCCGGTCAGGATTCCCGTGCTGGTCGAGGAGTTGCTATCGTCCGATGAAGTGTCACTATCCGCGGACGATGTTATCGCTCCAGCTCCAGTGGTGGAGTCGTCCGCCGAAGACGGGGACGTACCCTGGGATGAGGATGGGGATGACCCAAGTGGGATCTGTCCATAAGCCGTAGATCCTAAGGCGAAAACAAACGCCAAAGCGGCTGTAGATAGAATCGAAACCAACCGCGGAATGCGATCGAAATTGGTGCGTGTGTGCGATTGGCGACTGCGATTCATCTGGATGACACCTGCGAAAGTTGGGAATTGCGACATAGGCTTTTACTCTTCGTCTTTCACCGTAAAGAACCGGATCAGTGGGGGTGTCATGCGTTCGTCAGTGAATTGTCATTCTTTTGTTGCCTGTGATAGAGGCGGATTTTCGAGAGTTGGGATGGTTCAAAAGATTTCTCGGCCCCGGCCATGACAGCTGATCAGGGCCGCTGAAAGGGGTATTTTCTTTCAAATTTGTGACAGTTCTCTGACAATTCAAAAGCCAGTAATCGCTATGGTTTAAGAGAAAATCGATTCGGATGCGAGGCTGTGTTGTCGACATCCATTGGAATCGCCCTTGAATATTCAGGAGAAGAAGACGAGAAATATGCAGCTGCTCACCATTCATCAGAAGGTGTTTATTGTCTTCCGGCGGCGGCGGATGAAGAAGTTCTACGCTATGTTTCGGCCCTCTGCGCAGACACCGCTGCTCGACATTGGCGGCGCCCCGAATACCTGGATTACGGAGTCGCAATACGACTTCAAATTTCCAGTCGTGTTGGTGAACCTGATATTTCCAGACCCAGCCGTACTAAGTGATAGCCGCTTTACGGCAGTCGTGGGCGATGCGACCAATTTGCCATTTGCGGATGCGAGTTTCGATATCGCGTATTCAAACTCTGTTATCGAGCACATGACGACCTGGGAACGGCAACAGGCATTCGCAGCGGAGGCTCGACGTGCGGGAAAGAGGCTTTGGATACAGACACCCGCCCGCAGTTTTCCGCTAGAGTCGCACCTGCTTGCCCCGTTCTTTCAGTACCTTCCCCGAAGCCTGCAGACCCGCATGGCGCGGCATTTTACCCTCTGGGGTCTACTGACGAAGCCGAGCGTGGCTCAGGTGGAGGAGATGCTGTCTGACATCCGACTGCTGACTTACAAGGAGATGAAGCAGTTGTTTCCCGACTGCCTTATCCTCAAGGAGCGGGTGCTTGGCCTGACAAAGAGTTATGTCGCAGTTCGCGGATTCAACTAACGAATTACTATCCTTCGAATTCACTCGTGTACCGCCGCCAACGGCGCAACTCGTATGCATAGCGCAGCCCCTCTACGGCGTGAAAACGTAGGCGGGAAAAGACAAAACGAAGCTGCATATGATGGCGATGGATAAGCGCTGTCAATGTCTCATTCTCTGGCGCGTGCGCGATAACAGGCGGTAAAGCCAAAGGCACAAGTGCTTTTATAAGAGAACGTTTTGCAGGAACACCAACGACCTCAAGCTCCCTTAGTAACAGCAGGTAGAGCTTGCTTCCCGGAACGCTGGCTAAGACCGTGCGATGTCCATATCGCTCCACCCAGAGTCGAGCGAAAGCTGGAAGAGTATCAACGGTCCAGCTTGAAAACGCCACAGGTGCAAAATCGCCCATGACCTGTGTGATCAGCAGCGTAACCACTCCAAGCGAGAAGGATGCTCGCGGATTGTCCTGCGCTCTCAATCGAACTTCACTCCAGAAAGCGTCATCATCGCGGCGCGCGATCACATGCCGACGAAACTCAATCAGGTGTGCGGTGCGCGAAAATTCGCTGCACACATGTTTGTACATGTGCAATCCCTGGCCTAGAAACAGATCGGCGGGTGAAAGTACCGGCACGCGCACGCGGTGAAAGTCGAGATTCTCGGTGCGTTCGAGCAAAAGCGGGCGGCCTTGATTCGCCGCCTCCAGGTGCAACTCTACGCAACGAAAAGGGACAGTCTTGTATAGATCTTTCAGTGAGCCACCAGGAGTGAAGTTTGTCTTGAACTCCCAGCTTCGGCCACTGATGGCGTGAAGGTGATAGCCCCTGCTCTCGAGGATCTGTCGTGCCTGGGGAGCATCTTTCGCTGCTATCAGGAAATCAATATCGAGCTGCGAACGAAGCCACGGTTTAGGTACAGAATGAGGCCAGAGGGAAAATCCCTTTAATATCGCATAGGAGAATTGTGCATCCTGAAACTCACGATGGATAGCATTCGATTCATCGATCATCCCCTGGGTGCGTTCGGTGTTGTCGACTAGATTCTCTTGCAGTCGCGCAAGCACGGCGGGGGGAAATACTTCGCGGAGCTGTAACTCCGTCATGCGATCGAGAAAGTACAGCGCCAGACCACTCGTGTCCAACCAATACAACAGCCTTCTCCAGTCCCTGCCGGAGAGGCGTCGAAGCAGCGAGCATTGCTCTGGTAAAGGATCGCAAAAGCTCAACAGTACAGCCTCACGTATCCGCTGTTCTCTGCGGAGACGGACTGGCATCGCATTGGAATTAAGTATTGGCACCCCGTTCACTCTATCCAGCCTGAGATGGAGGATTGTCATGTGCCTGTAAGCCGATTGTCATTGTATTGTTGGTCATTCTTTGCGGTCGAGAGGCAATCGCAAATGACAATCAATTGACAAAGGCCAGACTATCCGGAGACACATCGTGCGGAGAGTACCGCTACAGTCACTACTATGCCGCGTCCACGAAACTCCCTCTATCTCTTACGATTGGCACGACCAACGAGGCTTATTGTCTTCATTTTGGCCATGCTCTGCGCCGTGCGGTACGGAACGGCACAAAACACACCACTGATCTCAGGAGGTGTCGGATTTTTTTCGACCACCAATGCCGGTAGTACCAGCTATTTGCCTATCATTGAGCCGCTTCTATCTGCACCAATCGGTAATCATTTCCTCGTCGAATCCCGAGCAGCATTGCTTGAGACCTTCGCTCCCAATGGCCCTGGTGATCCTGGTTACAATCATTCTCACTTCATTGGCCTGACTTATCTTCAGGGGGATTACATTGCTTCGCCACATGCCACCGTGGTCATAGGCAGCTTCCTGACTCCCTTCGGAACTTACAATGAACGTCTCTCTCCTATCTGGATCGGAAACTTTCAGGATGGGCCACTGATCAGCGGCCTCGGTGTCATGTCCACTGGCACTGGTCTCGGTGGAATGTTACGTGGGTCTGCAATCTCCAGGCACAATTACTCCATTGACTACACCGCCTATTACTCCACGCGCAGCGCAAACGTGCAATTTAGTTCCGAACGTTCCTCAGGTGGTCGTGCGAGCCTTTTCCTGCCCAATAGCGGACTGGAAGTCGGTCTCTCTTATGGTCGCTCTCTGCAGGGAATCCAGGAAAACTTCTACGGCACGCATGTCTGGTGGGAGCCCAAAGATACGGCCTTCCGACTACGCTCTGAGTTTGCGCGCGGCCATCATGCCCAGGGCTACTGGGTTGAAGCCGACTATCGCACCCAGGCATTCGGTGGCCTCGACAGTTGGATTGGTCGCTTCGAGCCTTTGTTCCGCATCCAGCAGACCTTTCGCCGCGATACGGCAGCCAGCGACAGTGTTCCACTTGTGAACACGCAGCGCGCAGACTTCGGACTCGATTACAACCTGCCGCACAACACCAGGATACTTACCAGCTACGCGCGGCAGTTCTCGTCCACCGGTAACACCAATGTATGGGAGACTGGAATTGTCTATCGCTTCCTGTTTCCAGCCTGGAAAGGAAAATAGCCATGAGCCATAAACATCTCTTCGCCTGTACTCTTGCTGTCGGAGCGCTCCTAACACCATTGGTTGCTGTCGTACACGCTCAGCCACAGTCCGCACCACAAGCTACTACTCACGCGGATAAGAAGAACACCGCAGCACCAAAGAAACCAGGACGCGTGCAGAGTGAAGGCGAACGCATCTTCGCACAGAACTGCTCTCGTTGCCACACGGCTCCGGATGGTTTCTCTCCCAGCATCTCGGGGACAGTTGTACGTCACATGCGTGTACGTGCATCGCTTAGCCAGCATGATGAGCAAGAGCTGCTTCGCTTCCTGAATCCATAATGCATCGGTAAATTAGTTAGAGATCTACTTCGATCAAGCCTCCACACTCAGGTGTGGGGGCTTTTCTCTGGCATGAAACAGGCTGCTGTATTGGTGATTAAAGATGCCAAGGGTGTGTGACGTATTCATCGGATTGGATCGGGATGGAAGAGCTCGCCGCCGGCGCCTCCACGAATGGAGGCGCCAAGTTCTTTTGAGCGGACGAGTGTTGCAGTGTATCTAATTTATTGAATTTATCTATGATTGTATTTATGAATGAAGGTTTTCAATTGTCGTAATAGCCCATGAAGATAGCTCTGCGTCTGGTCCGCCTGTGGCGTGAATTGCCCGCAGCTTATCGAGGGACTTGGTATCTCCCTGCCAGGCCACGATGTGAATTGCTCGTCGACGGACCGCGGAGTTATCGCTGTCAAGTGCTTTGCGTACTTCGGGCAATACCATCGGCCCGGCTTTCACTAACATCCACTCTGCGCGGTCTGCTGCTTCTCCATCGCTCGATCCCAATGCTTGTATGGCAGGCTCTACATCTGCTCCGATGCGATCCCACAACTGGAATGCTGCGATGATTTTGTTGAACTCTGAAAAATCTTCTCCCACTCGAAAAGCCTGGGCTTCCAGTTCGCGTGTAGCAGCGTCGTTCTTCACCAGTGAGATCGCATGCACCATCTGGATCTGGCAGCGGAATGAAGACATGATTACGTCGGTCTCTGCCTGTGTCAGCTTGGGTTTACCGCGCTTTATATAATCGTCGTAAATTACCCGCTCGTCTTTCATCTCAATGCGAAGCTGTGTTGGGATGGCCTTCGCTGCAACCTCGGGTTGATGCTGTGCCAGCGCTATGGAAGCGGCTCCACGCACGGCGGGATCGGCATTGGATAACAAGGGCAACAGTGTCTCGGAGCTTATTTCTCCGGGTATGCGAGCCAGGGATAGCA
The DNA here is from genome assembly GCF_025685655.1 of Acidicapsa ligni. Taxonomy (NCBI): domain Bacteria; kingdom Pseudomonadati; phylum Acidobacteriota; class Terriglobia; order Terriglobales; family Acidobacteriaceae; genus Acidicapsa; species Acidicapsa ligni. The sequence continues at coordinate 896,358 of NZ_JAGSYG010000001.1, forward strand.
GCGTCTGCTGAAGAACGAGCGAATCGTTGTCCTTGAGCAGTGGAAGCAACATCGATGCAGGAGCCTGCAGCATGCCCAGAGCCCACGCAGCATTTGCCCGTGCGCTCGAATGCTCCGACACGAGTGCTGCGGAGAAAACAGCAGGCGCTGTTCGAGGACGCGCCGTTACCAATGCCTGAGCTGCAGTCCGCGAGACATGATCGTCTGCATCGAGTAGCCAACGCGCAAAATCATCCTGCAAAGGAAATCCACTATAGCGGGACAGTTCCAGAATTGCAGCAACTCGCGAGTCGCTTTCACCTGCATCGGCCTTGAGAATCAGCTCATGCAGCTTGCGCTCTACGGGCCTGCCTACTGCATCCGCGCCCAGTCGAGGATAGTCCACATTGATGGCGTCTACACCTGCAGCCACTGCAGCTTTCATCCCGGCCAAATCCAGATCATGTTTATTGGCAGAGAAGTTGACGATCACTGCGTTGCCCTCATGGTGATACGCCGCCACTTGTGCAGGTGTTACTCCCGGCTGTACCCATACGGCGGTGTCGCCTGCACCTCTCGCGCCTGGGTATAACTTCTTTACATCGTCCCATTCACCATTGAACTGAACATGCTCCAGCATGCCCTCGCGTTGCAGTATCTGTAAGACTTCCGGGCCCATGCCCTTGGTCTTCATATCTACAACGAGTCGAATGTCCATTTTTCGCGCTACGCGCAGAGCATCTTCAAACAGCACCATGTGCATGCCTGTGAATCTTTCGCCCATCCAGGCACCGGCATCTCGTAGTTGCAGATCGCCGTAGTAGCTCTTCTCAGCTTCGCCTATGCCATCTGTAAGCCGCTCGAGAATGCCGTCATGGTTGAGGACTATCTTGCCGTCCAGAGTGCGTCGCAGATCGAGCTCGACTACGTTGCATCCCAGTAATGCTGCCTGTTCTACGCTCTCCAGCGTGTTCTCCGGTATGTCTTCATTCGCGGTACGATGGCAGAGCAATTGAGGCCCAGGCAGTACAGCAGCGGCGTGTGCCGTTGTGGCCGCGACTGACACAAAAAACATCGAGACAAAGATACGCTTCATTGCGGACTCCTCGTGATTACGGAACAAGTTGTGCGACCTCCTGCGATTGTCTTGTTGTGGAGCGCTCTTTCCCGAGTAGCACCCGGAAGAGAATTGCGATCACTGCTGCGATACAAGCGATCCCGGCCAGAACATGCGGATATCCCAATCGGGTATACAAAGTTCCCGCTATTGCTGTTGAGGCTGCACCAGCCAGGGCATTGCAGAACATCATCGTCGCCGATGCCATGCTGAGATCTTTATCGGGGGTTTCATTCGTCAGCAAACTATTGAGCCCAGGAAAGCTCATCCATTGGATAGCGCAGAAAGTCAGATAGAACCCTATCGCCAAATTTCCATTGCCCGCTGCTGCCATCGCGCCAAGTGCAAGAGCAATGGCTACCTGTATGGTGACAATGCCATTTATCAATCCGAGAAGACGGAAAACTACCGGCGCCAATAATCCCATGCAAAGCTGTAGTACTTGCGCGGCTGAAAAGATGAGTCCGATTCGTGTCAGAGGAATGTGTAGCTGGCGCGATAGATAGACATTGGAGAATGGAGTAAAGGCAGCTTCGATTGTGGCCCATAGCGCCATAACCGGCAGAAAGCGCAGAAGGAACGAGTGACCTTTGAGCCTCTGGAGCAGATGGCCGCCTACCGGTCTGATCTCCGCCTCTTCTTTCGCTTCAGACGGAGCCGGTAGTTGCAGCTTCATCATCGGAATGATTCCGAGCAGAACGATACCGCAGGAAGCCATCAGGATCAGCCGTTTGATCTCTGTAGCCTGCAGATTAAATCCGGCCATGGCTAGCCATTTAGGCAGATAGCCACACACCAGGCCACCCAATGCGCCGGTACCGATACCCACTGCAAAAAGCAGACTGAAAGCGGAAGGGCGATTCTTTTCAGTTGTAAGCCGCGCAACCGCTGGAATGAAACAAACTCCCCATGAAGACATCAGCGCGCCTGCGAGAAAAGCCATGACGATCTGCGCAGGTTCCCATATCCATACTGCGCGCAACTCAAAGAGCAGCGGCGGTGCGATAAGAGAAAAGAAGAGGAGCGGACGCAGGCCAATCCTTCGTGCCAATATGCCTGAAGGCAATGTTCCGGCCAGCGAGCCGAGCGTCATTGCTCCACCTATCAGACCTATCTGGCGTTCATTGAAATGAAAATCGAGCAGGTAGAGATTAAAGAGGAAAAGATATACCGAGAAGCCCGCAGTAAAAAAGAATGCAACCGCAAAGAATTGCCAGAAGCCGTTACCCAGCTCCTTTTGTCTAAGCCAACCGACAGGATTTTTCCAAAAAGAAAAAGTATCCTCGATAGCAAGTCCAGGTTGGGGCTCTAACTCCACTATCGTCCTTCCTGCACGAGTGTTCGCAGTCGTTCGATAGCCCAATCAAGATCGGTATAGCGAAGCTCCAGGATATCCACTGCCAGCAAGCGCTCAACTGCTTGAGAGTGCTTCAGCAGCGTCTCTCCCGTTCCAGAAATATAGCTTCGCAAAAAGGTACGTGCGGCGTCTTTGGAATAAGGCACAAGTTCGTGCGGCCCATCACTGTGCCGATTCAGAAAGACCATATAGCGCACCTCTTCCATGTGGGAGGGAACGATATCCGGCAGGTCTGTCGTGGGTAATTCGATTGACGGCTTGCCGCCTGCGCGATCCGTAAGCTCCTTGCCCGCGACCTCAGGAAAGAGAGATGCAGCGCTTGGGCGGAAGCGTACTCGATAGCAATTGCCAGTCACCAGATTGCGCTCCTCGTTATGCAGCAGAAACGAGCAGTCGTCCGTAACATACTTCCATCCGGATCGTGCGCAGGCATAGGTCAAAGTCGACTTGCCGGCACCGGAGTCGCCACACAGAAGCACTCCGGTTCCTTCGAGCGATACGAACCCGGCATGCAGGGCAGTCGCATACGAAGTTCCAAGGTGAACGCCTGCTATCGACTCCATGAAGAAAAATCTCAGATATGGTTCGTGCTGCATCGCTGCGCTCGATAGCGTCATATAGGATCTTCTGGTTGGAAAGTGGAGGATGAGGTAATTGTCCTTGTCCGCCACGGCTGTGAATATCGGATAGGTCTGCCGATAGGCCGGTGGAGGCGGGCACTCATTTGACTCTGTTTCAACGACGCGAATCTCAGCGCGAATGGGTTCTACATCAAAGCACTTTTCAAAAGCTCCCAGCATATCGGTCAAGAGAGCGATGATCTCGGCCGAGTTGGTCTTCACTTCCATGGGAAATCCGTACGGATATAACTTGCATTGCAGCAAGAGCTCCTGCTCTTCGAGACCCTGTGGGCGGGGCTCTGCCAATTGCAACTGAGCCGCTGCTACTTCTATCTCCTCGGTCGTCACATCATCTCCTTTTCAAAGTCGTAGAGTGCGAAGTCGTAGAGCGCGAAGCGGAAAGTATTCAGCCTTCCGCTTCGCTGACTCTGCTTAGAACACGTACTTCGCTGCGAACTGAATGATGCGCGGGTGCGGGCCGCCCTGTTCCCCTGAGATCTGACCAAACCCAGAGCTGGCCACGGGATTTGGAAGTGTTGCAACTCCATAGCCCAGGCTGGTGTTCGGGTTGCCGAACTGCGGCGTGTTTGTCACGTTAAAGAATTCAGCACGGAACCGGAAGCTGCTCCAGCTCTTTACTGGAAACACTCGTTCCACGGCCATATCGAGATTGTGTTGCCCAGGGCCGCGCACGATGCCTACGCTGCTGTTGCCAAAATTCTGGTCTGCCAGGCTTGTTCCATTGGGTGCTTCGGGCGCACGCGTGAATGCGGTTGCGTCCAGGTAGCGGCCGCTTCCAACTACGCGCGAGAAGAGCGATCCGTGCGTTGAAGGACTACTTCCAGTAGCCTGTGCGCGATTGTTGAAGTTTCCATAGACAGAGCCAGCGTTGCCGTCAAAGATACTCAGTGCAGCGCCAGACTGTATTACTCCGATGCCTGAGAATTCCCAATTCGTAAGCACGTGACGCGGCAGCGTTGGAAGCGAAGTAAACTTCGGTGCTGTCCATGTGAAGTTTGCCACGATTCGTTGATCCCGATCGTCACCCGCAAGTCCGTATGAAGACTGCCGCAGATTGTGTTGATCATTGGTCGGGAGCTGGGTTTCGAAAGTATCGTTCCCGCCCTCTCCATTGAGCTCGTCCAGATTCTTCGACCAGACATAGCTTGCCTGAACCTGGAAGCCATGCGTCATCCGTTTCGTAACGCTGATCTGCAGAGAATTGTAGTTACCAACGAAGACCGATTCTGCGAAGAGCGATCCTTGAGGTACGCCCTGGAATGGTTGCCGGGCAGCGACATTGTTGACCGAGTTTGTCGTCTCCCCGTTCACTGGACTTTCAGGACTGGCCAACAGCGACTGATTGAACTCGATCTGACCAGGCCGATGCACAGAACGCGTTCCTACGTAGCCCACTTCGAGGAGATAGTCACGACCAAGCGCATACTGCACATTCAGGTTGTACTCCTGGGTCCTGCCGTCCTTGATGTTCGGGTCAGATCCCTGAGTAAAGGGAAGAGGGGTAGCTGTACTGCGTGTTATGAAGATTGGATAACTGGAGTTAGGCAGCACCAATGGGTCATACGGGCTCTGCAAGGTCGCTCGTCCGTTGGCAGCTCCCTGGATGATATTTCCCGTGGAATATGGAGGCTGCGATAATCCCGACTCCACGATGCCAGCCGAATGCTGGTCATAGTAAATGCCATATCCGCCACGCAGTACCAGCACGGGCTTTTCTGTCATCTGCCACACAAAACCAAGCCGTGGCGACACGTCCGCGTGTGGGGTCTTCCATAGTCCTGCATACGATGTCCGGACTATGCCCGCAGGTATCGTGCCCTCAAAGTTGGATGGCACCGTAAATCCGCTGAATGTTCCCGAGGCTGGCAGAAGCCCTTGCTGGGCAATGTTCGCGTCGAAGTTCGCCAGCCGTCCATTCGCCTCTGTCGGAGCGCCGAAAATCTCGTATCGCAGACCGGCATTGATTGTCAGACGCCGGGTCAGCTTGACGTCATCCTGTGCGAAGATCGCGAGATCCGAATAGCGTATATCCCTGCGGAAAATACCTCCACCCGATTGCGTGGTCCCCACATTGCTGAATCCAAATGGACTGCCGTTCTGCGCCGCGCTCTGCCCCAGCAGAAAGTCGTCGAAGCTGGGAAGTTGCAGTAAACCGTCGGTTTCGTTCGGGGAGTTTATATCGGCCTGATGCCGTCTAAACTCGGCTCCGTAGCGCATGTTGTGACGGCCCTTGGTCAGTGCGATCGTGTCCTGGTAGATGAAGGAGTTTGTCACCTGCCACTCAGACGGTGTGCCTGCGTCGCCGATTGTAAGTCCAGCGACCATCAACCCCGGTGCGCTCAGCGTAGGTCCTACTGCGCCCGTTGGTGTGCCGATCCCAATTGCCTGTGCCGTGATCGGGCTCTGTACCCTCGATAGTCCATCGAACCGGGTGTAACCAAGCCGGGCGATGTTCAGCAAGTTTGAAGTGAAGACATGCGTATCCGCCAGTACAAACATGGTGTTGCGGCTCAGATCGTTGGTGGGCCATCCCGGAACATTCGCTGCTCCGTTCGGCGAAAATGCCAGCGTCTCCGGTGCGCGTGCGTAAAAGAACCGCCCGGACAAAGTATTTTTCTGGTTCAGTATCTGGTCGAGATCAACCGTAAACTGGTCTTCCCGATAATGTGCCGGAATCGCGTACGTCGATGCTCCCAAAGGCAACTGATCGGTAGGGTCACTGCCGCTGTTCGGGACAGCAGTCTGAGGACTTGGTACCGCCAACTGACCATTCGGCAGCTTGGCGTTCAGGATAGCCAGCGCCGTGGGATTAATGTTTGATCCATCGCAAGCTACCTGAGTTCCGCCAGCCAATGTCAGATATCCTGTCGCCGGCTGGCCCATCGCATTCAGATGTCCAGCAGGGCAAAACTGCGCTCCAAGCCCAGCCGCCGAACGGTCAGCGGTCAGCAGTGGGTAGACATCATTCTGTTCATCACCCAGGCCATTCACCTCGGTCGATCCCTGATAGGCCCCAAAGAAGAACGTCCTGTCGTGCCTGATCGGTCCACCGATGGACGCGCCAAACTGATTCTGCTTCAGATCCGCACGCGGCTGTCCATGCAGCTTAGAGAAGAAGTCATTTGCATTGAAGATGTTATTCCGCAGAAATTCCCATGCGCTTCCGTGGAATTTATTCGTACCGCTCTTACTTACCAGGTCTACATTTGCGCCTGTACCACGTCCGTATGCAGCATCGAAGTTAGCCGTCTGTACCCGAAATTCTTCGATTGTGTCCGGTGCCGGAATGGCCGTACCCACGATAGAGCTTTCGGCATTGGATGCTGAGTTTTCGTATATGTTGTTGGCATCGACGCCGTTGAATTGAATATTGTTATTCGTCGCAGTAGCACCGTTCGATGCTACATTCTGCGTTCCATTTCCAAGCGCTGTAGCGGTCGGCAGGTCGACGACCACACCAGGAGCCAGTCCCAGGATCTGCGTATAATTTCGGCTCGACAGGGGCAATGCGCGAATCGCGGTTTCATCTACCAGGCCTCCGAGCGTCGAGCTTTCAAGCTTCGATACTTCAGCACTTCCGCCTGTAACCTGCACACTGGTACTAGCCGCTGCAATCGCCAGTTTTACGTTCAACGACGTCGTTGCGCTCACTGTTACTTCAATCGAGTGGGAAGTGTTTCCTGAAAATCCTGTTGCGATAACTGTGACTGTATACATGCCCGGTGGCAGTAGAGGAACGCGAAATACTCCCTCAGAGGTGGTCGTCACCGATCGTGAGACATGAGTTGCCTCATTCACTGCAAGTATCTGAGCGTTCGACACCACACGGTCCGCAGGGTCGCTAACGACGCCTGAAATCGCACCCGTACCTGGAGTTTGCCCAAAGGCCGTTCCGATAAATAAAAGGAAAATTGCTGCAACTGATGCGATATGGATTCGCAGTGAATCTGTTTTCATACACTTACCTCTCACAATGGCTTCCTTATGGTTCATCTTTCCTTGGCTGAGTATGAAGAGATGGATACTGCAAGTTGTTATTGATTTGTCACTTCTTTGTCCCGATGTATGCATGTTCCGGGGACAACTCTGAGACAGGCTCTTCGATCAGGCGGCCCTGTTGCAGCCTGAATACGCGCTGAGCGTAAGCTCGCCTATGAGCACGATGCGTTACAAGCAGCACCGCCATTCCAGAAGTACTCAGGCTCTCAAGAATTCGTGATTCGTTCTCTTCGTCCAGTGCCGAAGTCGCTTCATCGAGTAACAACAACCTGGAGCCGCGAAGGATAGCTCGAGCGAGCCCCAGCCTCTGCCGCTGGCCTCCACTAAATAAAGCTCCGTTGTCGCCTACACCAGTATCCAGACCTTGAGGTTGTGCAGCGACGAACTCGTCCAGCCGAGCAATAGCTAACGCGCTCATTAACTCCGCATCGCTCTTTGCCGCCAACCCGAACAGCAGGTTATTGCGTATCGAATCATCCAGCAGGGCGATGTCCTGAGGCACGTAGGCGATGTTCGCGCGATCGACTCGAACATCGCCTGAATTCGGTTGTAACACGCCTGCGACGATGTTTAGAAGGGAACTTTTTCCGCTCCCGGAAACGCCATGAAGCACAACCGTTTCGCCTCTGCGCATATATAAGGACACATTCCGAAGAATCGGAACATCCTCATGAAACGAAAAACTAACACGGTCGATTTCTATAACTAAGTCTTCATCCGGTAGCTGCATCGTGGGTGCAACCATGCGATGCAGCATGCAATCGTTGAATTCATAAGCGACAACCTGAACATTCTTATAGGAGCTTTCCATCTGCCCGGCCATGAATGATATCTGGCTTATGAGAGGCAGCAGGCGTCGAGAGAGTACGAAATAAAAGACCAACAGGGATAGTAGCTGACGCGTATCTCCGTTGCGCAGTTGCACCGCGACAACAATGAAGAGAAAGAGCAGCACCACACCTTGATCGGCCAGAATCCTTGCAATCTGAGGAAGAAGGACGACCTGCAAATGCCCCGCAGCTACATCGCGCGCCTGCTTGCCGATCCGGTTCTGAAAGAAGCTTTCGATCCCGTAACTGCGTATTTCTTTCCCCGAAGAAAACATGTCCGCGAGACTTCTTTGCAAAACTCGCAGAGACTGTTCGCGCTCCGACACTGCCTTTTGTAGTTTCGTGCGAATGAAAAATCTGTGTATGACATAAAACAACAACACGGCAACGCCAAGGCCGCAAGCAGCCGCAGGGTTCTGATAGACGAGCGCTACGGTCATGACCAGCACGACAACAATGGACGTTATCATCTCGATGACAAGATGATAGAAATTCGCTGCCTCTCGTGCCGAATACATCGCATGGTTCAGAAGTTCACTGCGATTGCGCTCTACAAACCGGCTCCACTGCATCTCGTTATAGCCAGTTGTCAGGCGTAGCAGGATTTCTGTATAGAGACGTTGAATATGGCTGACAACAGCGCGAGTTGAAGAGATATCCATCAGGGTTCGAAGAACGACCAGGGCGGATGTGGTCAGGGCCGCTGATAGCGTCGTCTTCGGTGTCCACCAGAGATGATGTGTCGGCGGAGCGCCTTGCAGCAATAAGAATAAGAAGTACATCGAGCCGGCAAGCAATAGATCGCAAATGCCAACCGCGACTCTCGCTACAATTAACCACGCGAAGGTAAAGCGCTGTCGATTGCCGACGAGATGAAGCGCTGATCGAAGACTCTCGGCAACGCGAAAGGGCCGCTTTGCACCAGCAGGAAGATCCGACAGATTCGTCTGCTTCAACGGATCTGCCGACTCGACTGGATGCCCTTGCGATTGTCTGCCCATAGAGCGAAGCTATCAATCAACGGACCCGGTGTTGTCAGAGGTCCGTCGCTCAAATGTCAGCGAATTGTAATTAGGGCAATTGAGGGTGCAAGAAACCGATAGAACTTTTTATCGAAGTATCTGCCGAAGCGCCGATTGAGCACGAAGATTTTCTTCCGGCAGCCCGATGGTGATGCGCGCCCAGTTTGTGTATGGAGGATGTGCGCGCCCAATATCGATGCCATGCGCACGCATTGCCGCTGCAAGCTTTGGCTGGGGCTGACCGGTATCGAAGAACACAAAGTTGGTATAAGTGTCGGTGTGCGGCAGGTTAAGATCTCGCAGCACAGATACCCACTGTTCGCGTTCTTTCGCTACCGTTGTACGAGTACGTGTTATTTGCGCAGTATCACTCAATGCGGCCCCGGCGGCTGCAATGTTGAGACGCCCCAATCCCTCTGCATCCCCTGCACCCTGCTTTCGCAACGCATCGGCGAGTGAGCGAGGCGCCAGCACATATCCAATAGGCAAGCCTGCCAGCCCATGAATCTTATCGAAGGTGCGAAAGACCATAACATTCGCTCCGTCTCGTACCAGTGAAGCTGCGGAGCGCTCTTCGAAATCATCTGTATATTCCAGATATGCTTCATCCACGATCGCGACAGCGTGTTGTGAACTCTCCCGCAGGAACTGCTTGAATACATGGCTATCTTCGACTGTCCCCGTAGGATTGTGAGGGTTGACCAGATAAATGCCACGAGTCCTGGGCGTGATCTTCTTCGCGAGAGTTACAAGATCGTTGTGATACTGCTCGTTAAGTGGAACAGGGACGCCGACTCCTCCAACGTGCGCGGCCGCATCAATGAGGGCAAGATAGCCTGGCGTGGAGTAGAGAAACTCAGAGCCAGGGCCGCCCTCGCTGCCGAGATAAAGGCCGAGAACATTAAGGATTTCGCCCAGCACTACCTGCTCGACTGGAATACGTTCGTACGCTGCAATTTGCTCGGCTAGCTGTTGCGCTGCCGTCGCATCCGCATATCGATTCAACCGCGTAAATTCACGTCGGATTGCTTCAGCGACCAGCGGCGATGGGCCGTATGGATTCTCATTCAGAGACAAGCGCGTGAGAGTTTTTGCATTTGCCGTAGCGTCCGCTGAGGCATCTATGGCCTGTGCGGGACGCAAAGAAAGCACACTTGCTCCCAGCGCGAATCCAGAGGCTTTCAATACATTGCGTCGGCTGAGCCTCGTTGAACTTATCGGATACATCGACATTCAATTCGTTCCTTTCAAAGCTGTTGCATAAAACGAAAACTCCGTTACGGCACTCCTGCGAGTGCCGTAACGGCGCGATTCAAATCAAAGCTAGAACCCGACGCGCAATCCGAGTTGCAGGTAGCGCGGGAAGTTCGCCTGCGATGTAATGGCGCCGAAGTTAGAACTGCCAAAGGATGTATTTGGTCCAGAAAATTGCGGAGTATTAAAGGCGTTGAAACTCTCCGCGCGAAACTGAACGTTGAAGCGATCATGGATCAATACATTCTTGAATAGCGCGAGATCCCAGTTTTCAAAACCTGGTCCACGCAGCGAAAGCGTACGCGGGGCATTGCCGAAAGTGAGCACAGAAGAAGTGCTGAAGGCAGTGGGATTGATGTAGCCGCCAAGCCTGCCATACACGCTTCCGTGAGTTCCAAGAGAAATGCCTGGGTTCAGATTTGGCCGCTGCACACCATTACCCACAATCGAACTGTTCGGATTGCTGCTCTGGCTAATTGTGACAGGGAAACCAGCCTGGAAGGTTGGAACCACATTAAGCTGCCAGTTGCCGACGATCAAATCAGCAATGCTCGATCCAGTAGAGAATCGTTGACCGTGCCCGACTGGCAGATCATAAGTAACTCCGGCAGAGAAGCGATAAGGAACATTGTTGACAGCGAGCCCGTACTCGGCCTTCAAGTCATAGATGTTTTGAGGCGCGCTCGCCGCAGGTGCTTGAATACTGTTTGTTGTTGCGAAAGAAGCATCCCGATTGCGCGACCATGTAAAGGAAGAGATCAAGTTTAGCCCGCGCCCCACACGGCGCTCAGCCTTGACGAGCAACGCGTTGTAGTCGGCATGGCTGGATGAATCCAGTAGGTTGACTGAGCTGAACTGGGGATACGGTAGCAGTAGCTGCGACTGTGCAACTGTTGCGCTACCAATTATCCCGGTACCGCCATTTCCGAAGTAGGGGTTTGCCACCGAGTTACTCAATGCAGCGTAGCCAAGGCCAAAGTTGGATGGGTTGAGCTGGTTGTAATTGATTGGAGTAGCGCCCGTGGAACCGGGTGAAAGATTCGTCGAACGCGAACCGATGTAGTCTACTTCGAGAGCAATGCCGCCAGGTAACTCACGCTCTATGCCCGCAGAGAATTGTTGTACACGAGGTGCGCGGAAATGCTGATCGTACGTGGTGACGGAGCTTCCAATCCCGGTCAACAAACCTGCGGAGTTACCCGCGGGCTTTTCAATTCCACTCGGGAATGGATTGTCCAACACGTTGGCGGGCGTTTGATCATTGTCATTACTGGCCACGTAGGGCGTGTACTGCGTATAACCAGGGGCGAGAGCTGCGCTGGGATCATATCGTATCGGCGCATACAGGATGCCATAGCCGCCGCGTAATACAGTCTTTGAATCAAGCGCATACGAAGCGCCAAGACGCGGAGCAAATTTCAATCGGGAGAGATCTCCGATGTCGCGTGGATTGCCGTTCACGCCTGCGAACAGAACTCCGCCTGTCACCTTTGTGTTGGGAGCAAGTGACGTAGTCGCAGTCGGATCAAATCCAACAGCCAATTGGTTATGGTCTTCCTTCAAGCCGGTTTCGCTTTCGTAACGCAATCCGAGGTTCAGCGTAAGCTTCCGGGTGAGACGCAGATCGTCCTGCGCAAAGATGCCGAAGTAGTCGAGATACGTGTTCAATTGCGTTGAAGTTTCCACCTTGCCGCTAACAGGATGCCCCAGCAATAGATCGGCCATATCGGAGCCGCTGCCGTCCCCGGATACACCTGGAAATGCCTGCGTGAATGCACCGCTGAACGTGTAGGTTCCAGGGGCATCCCCGAGATCGATGAAGTTCATGCGGATGCGGCGATACTCCGCGCCAAAGGAGAGGTTGTGTTTGCCTTCACTCCGAGTAAGAGTACCGCTCAAAGTCTGCGATTTCCAATTGTCCAGCGAGCTCGTGTCCTGACCAAGTTGTGAAAAGTTGCGCAAGAAGATAGTCGGAAAGAAATTAGCTTGAAACTGGCTTGTCAGAGAGGTAGGAAAACCGAGCGAAGATGGATTGAATCCCTCGCTAACTTCAGCGATAAGGTTAGGGAAGCGGTTGTTGCCGTAACGTGCGGTGAAAACTGTTTTGGGATTGAGGATCCAGGTACTATTCAATTGTGTCGCATCTACCTGTCGATGATAGGTATAGGAATAACTTCCCGGAAGAGTTCCCAGAGGATTACCCAGTGGCTGAAGAGCTTCATAGAAGATATACGAACCACTGATATTCCACCACGGACGGATCTGCTGATCCAGCTTAACTGTTACTTCCTGTGCATGGTCGCGCACATTATCCGTGCCGGTGAAGTTAGTCTGTCCTGTAGGTGCGGCTAACTGGGGAAGCGGATAGTAAGACGCGATGTTCTTACCTACATTGCTCAAGCGATTTTGAGGGATGATGTTGCCTTCAAAAGGAGTGCGATGGATGACGCCTGCCGTATCCGTATATGTCTTAGTGGGGTCATAAATCACGTTGAGTGAACCATCTGTGTTGTGACTGCTCGAGAAATCGCCTGTGCGCTCCTGCGCCGTAGGTACTGCGAAGCTCTCAGTGTAAGGCGATGTCTGAATATAACCTTCCGATGCTATAAAAAAGAACGTCTTATTGTGTCCATCGTAGACATGCGGAACGAAGACAAATCCACCAAGCGATGCGCCCCAGTTGTAATAAGGGCTGTCAGGCCGTGGGATTCCAGAGCGGTTGGCAAAAAAATCATTGGCCAGCCATTCTGTTTGCCGCGTAGCTCCAAAGACCGATCCGTGATAAACATTGGATCCCGAGCGCAGCAGGGTATTGAATACAGCGCCGCCTGTGCGGCCTACCTGCGCATCGTAAGTGTTTGCCTGCACTTTCACATCTTGAATAGCTTCGATTGTAGGAATAGCAATCGGCCGATTATTCGTATCCGTGATTGGAACGCCATCGATCAGATATTGGTTCGAGCCGATAGGTCCACCTGCAACGGATGTTTGTGTCGTTCCATTTTGATCGGCAAAACGGACGAACTGCGGGCTGCCCGTGTTGACGAATAAGCCTGAGACTTTAACCGTCATGTATGGGTTGCGACCAAGGATGGGTAAGTTCACAAGCTGTTGCTGGCTTAAGTCCGTACTTACCGAGGCTGTCGAAGGATCAACGAGTGCAGCCTCCGCATTTACCTGCACCACATCCGTAGCCTTGCCCACCGTCAGAGGGACGTCAAGGGTGAGAAAGTCCTGTGTGGCAAGCAGAATGTGTATACGATCGGTCGCACTGAATCCGGCGTCATCGATATGAAGGGTATATGCGGAGGGACGAAGCTCACTGAATGCATAGGCGCCGATGTTATCCGTGATAACTGTGCGTATCTGGTGTGTTGCTTCATCCGTGAGAGTTACCTTTGCACCCGGTAACGCGGCCCCATTGGAGTCTGTGATAGTCCCGCGCAACCCGCTATTGAAGGTTTGTGCTATGGAGGATACAGGCATGCCAGCAAGAAGAAATGCGGCGAATAACGCCGTTAAAAATGTGAATTGAGAAAATAAAGGCCAAAAACTGCGGTGAAATATGGATTGTGTCACGTGATCTCCTAAAGGTTGCAGTGAGAATATCCGCGCCAGGAAAGAGGAAAGAATCACATAACTCCATGCCAGGAATCTGGTCTTTTGGAGTTTCGATTCCTGACGCAATTTTGATTTCTGCTGGGATGCATAGCAGAAATCCTTGCTAAGAGGATTCCTTAGTTACGGGATAGGAAAAAGAGAGTCGTCAGAGGACTATCGACAACTCTGCGCGGCGAGCACATAGCTCAACTGTGCAGGGCAAACCTGCCAGGAGCAACAACAACTATGCTTTTGGGCCAAACGCATGTCAGGATTTTAGATAAGCACTAAACGTCTGTCAAATCAGTACCCGGCAAGTATTACCCCAATAAAGATAGTTGCACCCCGATCTTTGAGATTTAGCCACCAATGTTAGTCGATCGAGAGGTCGCCGGCAGTACAAAGTCGGGCGGTCAAGGTAGTGCAAAATTCAGTAATCAAGAAAAATCTTGACATCCCAAAGGATACGCAAGCACAATTTTCAAATCAATGGAATCGTTACCACAAAGAATGGAAACCTTCCCACGTGTGGAATCTTTCCCTTGGAAAGGGATCTTTGGTACTCTCGAATCCAAACCGGGCCATCGGGACGATTGTTAACGATTGGACTCACAGCACCGTATCTGTATACCAGAGTGGAACGCCAGTAGGCATCAATACCGGCTATTTCTACACTTGCAATACGAGCTGCTGGCAGAATATCCCAACGAGGGGATTGTACGATCTCGCAGAGACAATCAACCAGATAAGTACCCAAACCATTGCAAACATAGATTTGTCGCTGCAAAAGGGAGTTTGGATCCGCGACAACATTTGCTTCCGTCTTCGTTTGGACACCTTCAACGCTCTCAATACCGTGCTATTTCCAGGGCCCAATACGAATCCTGGAGATTGCTGCGCCCACTTTATTACCGGGTCAGGCTGGACCGGCTTTTGGACTGTGCCGGAAATCCAGCAGAACTTCCCAAGAGCCCTGCAAGTCTCCGGGAAGACTACATTCTGATCAACGCTATGGTGAGGATTCAGGTAAGTACGCATGCCCGAGTCCTCGTCATATAACCTTCAGTTATTGCGATAGATTGTTTACGGCACTGGTTTTTCGTCCAGTGTCATATCTGTTTGTTGGAACAAGGCATATTGGGAGTCAAGATGCGAAAACTTTACATCACTTTAATGGCCGTCTCATTGGGCTTTAGCCCATTGCTTGGTGTTGCCCAGGTGCAAACGTCGGAAAAGCCCGACCTTACAAAACAGCCAACGCTTTATGTGGTTGGATACGCGCATCTCGACACAGAGTGGCGGTGGGAATATCCCCAGGTCATCGATGAATACATTCGCAAGACGATGGAAGACAACTTCAAACTGTTCGATAAATATCCCCATTATGTCTTCAATTTCAGCGGCGCCAATCGTTATCGCTTCATGAAGGAGTACTTCCCTGCGGATTACGCAAGGTTGAAGACGTATGTCGATCAGGGACGTTGGTTCCCTGCCGGTTCGTCGATGGAAGAAGGCGATGTGAATGCGCCCAACGCTGAAGCCATCATCCGGCAAATTCTCTACGGCAATAACTGGTTTCGCAAGGAGTTTGGCAAGGCCAGCAATGAATACATGCTGCCGGACTGCTTCGGCTTTCCTGCCTCGCTGCCGACAATTCTGGCGCACTCCGGTGTAAAGGGTTTCTCGACGCAAAAGCTTGTCTGGGGATCTTCTGCCGATGCAGGCGGCCCGGAATCGCTTGAGAAAACACCCGAAGGAACTCCATTCAACGTAGGCATCTGGGTCGGACCTGACGGCGAAAGCGTACTCGCCGGCCTCAATCCTGGTTCTTACAGCGGCGGCATCTACAGCGACCTCAGCAAGCCGTTGCCTGAGGAACCCATAAGCCCCGTATCTATTGAACTGGAAAAGAAAATCGGTGATTTGCAGCAGAAGATACAGCAGGCTCAGCAGAAAAAAGAGAAGCCTGATGAGAAGGATCTGCAGCAGTTGTTCGGCCTGCGGTCTGAACAGGCTGCGCTGGCCCAGGGACGGCATGATCGGGATGAGCAGCGATACCAGGGTGACTGGGCTGCGCGCGTCGTGCAAAACGGTAAGGTAACCGGCCTCTTCGCCGACTATCACTATTACGGCACCGGCGATATCGGTGGCTCGCCCAGCGAAGAGTCCGTGAAGCTGCTGGAAGCGATCGTCACGCAAGGCGACGCCACCCTACCGCAGGGAAGATTCTCCAGGGGACAGAGCCATTCCGAGGCGCCTAGCCAGAAGGTTGGCGATGGTCCAGTGCATGTGATCTCTGCGACCGCCGATCAGATGTTCCTCAACATCACTCCAGCCGAAACAGCCACACTGCCTCGTTACACCGGCGAGATGGAGCTCACGAATCACTCCGCTGCCTCGCTGACCTCGCAGGCCTATCAGAAGCGTTGGATTCGCCAGCAGGAACTGCTTGCCGACGCTGCCGAGAAGTCGTCGATTGCAGCCGAGTGGCTTGGCGCGCGGACCTATCCGCTTGATCGCCTCAACGATGCGTGGACACTCGCCATGGGCGCGCACTTCCACGATATCGCCGCAGGAACCGCTACTCCAAGAAGCTACGAGTTTGCATGGAACGACGATGTCATCGCGATGAACCAGTTCGCAGGCGTATTTACCAACGCCAGCGAAGCAGTTGCCGCGAGCCTCGATACGCAAGCCAAAGGCGTTCCCCTCGTTGTATTCAACCCACTCAACATCGCGCGCGAAGACCTGGTGCAGGCCAAGGTCAACTTCCCTGGTGGCACCCCGAAGGCCGTGCGCGTTACCGCTCCAGATGGCAAAGAAGTGCCGGCACAGATTGCGGATGGTAAAGTCCTCTTCCTCGCAAATGTGCCGTCGGTTGGCTACGCCGTCTATGACGTAGAGCCCACCTCAGGCTCTGCTTCCTCTTCGACGCTGCAAGTCTCCAGGCAAGGCATGGAGAATGAGTATTACCGCGTAAAGCTGAACGAAGATGGAGATGTCTCCAGCATCTACGACAAGCAGGCAGAAAAAGAATTGCTCGCTGCGCCTGCACGTCTGGCTATCTCCTATGACAACCCGCAACAGTGGCCCGCATGGAATATGGATTGGGATCAGGAACAAGCCGCTCCCAAGGCCTACGTCTCCGGTCCTGCGCAGATCAAGGTAGTCGAAGACGGTCCAGTTCGCGTTGCGATTGAAGTATCGCGCGAGACTGCTGGTTCCCGCTTCGTTCAGACGATCAGCCTTACGGCAGGCGATGGCGGAAAGCGTGTTGAGTTCGGCAACGTTATCGATTGGAATACGCGCGAAGCCAATCTCAAGGCAACCTTCCCCCTCACCGCGTCGAACCAGATGGCTACCTATAACTGGGACATCGGCACCATCCAACGCCCCTCGGCACAACCGAAGAAGTTTGAAGTCCCGTCGCATCAGTGGATCGATCTGACCGATGCCAGTGGCAAGTTCGGCGCGACGGTACTCACCGATGCCAAGAACGGATCGGATAAGCCAAATGACAACACGATTCGTCTGACACTTCTCGTTACGCCGGGCACTGCTGGCGGCTATGCCGACCAGGCCACGCAGGACATTGGCCATCACGAATTCATCTACGGCATCGCAGGTCACTCCAACGGATGGCGCGATGCTCAAACCGATTGGCAGGGGCAGCGTTTGAATGCTCCGCTGATTGCCTTTGAAACGTCAAAGCATGACGGCTCGCAGGGCCGTATCTTCTCTCTTCTGAAGGTCAGCAACCCGCGTGTACGTGTGATGGCTGTCAAGAAGGCAGAGCAGGGAGACGAAGTTATCGTGCGTCTCGTCGAGCTCGATGGCAAGCCGCAACCGGATGTGCATGTTTCCTTCGCTGCACCAATTACCGCAGCACGCGAAGTCAATGGCCAGGAGCAGCCGGTTGGACCTGCAACCTTGAATGAAGGCGCTCTGGTTACGTCCTTCGGTGCATATCAACCGCGTACTTTCGCCCTGAAGCTCGCAGCTCCCTCCACCAAACTGGCAGCCGTACAATCCGCTCCTGTTACCTTGCACTACGATCTGGCGACTGCCAGCAACGATGGCGACCACGCTGCTGCCGGGTTCGACGGCAAGGGTAATACGCTACCGGCAGAAATGCTGCCTTCGCAGATCACATTCAATGATGTTCAGTTCAAGCTTGCACCTGCAAAGACTGGCACTCCGAATGCGATCGTTGCCAAGGGACAGAAGATTGATCTTCCCGCCGGCGATTACAACCGCGTCTATCTGCTTGCTGCATCCAGTGACGGCGATCAGAAAGCAACCTTCGACTTGGGCGGCAAAAAGGTCGAGCTTAACATTCAGAACTGGGGCGGCTTCATCGGTCAGTGGGATGATCGGCAATGGAGCTCCGCAGACACCAGCCATGACAACTACGGCGAAATGATCGGGCTGAAACCCGGCTTTATCAAGCGCGCCAATCTCGCCTGGTATTCCAGCCACCATCACAATGCATCGGGCCAGAATGCAACGTATGCGTATTCTTATCTCTTTGGATACGCGATCGATCTCGCACCGGGTACAAAGTCGATTCTGTTGCCAAAGAACGACAAGATCCGAATCCTCGCGATCTCTGTAGCCACTGAAAATCCTGCAGTGGAACCAGCTCGTCCGCTCTACGACGTGCTTCCTTCTCCTAACGCGGGCGCTAGTGATTTCACACTTTCACCATCCTCTGCCAGCATCTCGGTATCTCAAGGAAAGACCGCTACAACGCACGTCCTTGTCATGCCGAGAGGCAGCTTCAGTGGAGCGGTCAACCTCACCGCATCTGGATTGCCCGCAGGAGTAACGGCAGCATTCAGCCCGGCCAGCACTACGGGCTCAAGCGCTCTCACTCTCACCACCACCAAGTCAACCGCTCCGGCCACAGCTCAAGTCACGGTGACAGGAGTGTCCGATGGCGTATCGCACTCTTTCACCACCGATGTGTCAGTTACTCCCGTTCTTGAAGGGACAGTGGCTGTCGATTTGTCATCGGCGTACAACGTCACCGGAATCTATGACGATGGCAAAAAGTTTGAGGCATCGGCCAGCCTCGACGACGGTGGCTATTCTCTATCCAGGCAGGCACTTGGTTCTGAAGCGATCGGCGAAAGCGTCGTCTTCAAGCTCGGTCCGGCCAACGCTCCCGATGTGGTGACAGGCAAAACGATTACTCTTCCGTCAGGCAAGTTCACCAGCCTCAAGATTCTCGCCACGGCAGTCGAAGAGAACCAGAGGCAACAGATCTTCACGGTCAACTACACGGATGGCACCAGCTCTTCGTTTACGCGGACTCTGAGCGACTGGGCCTCCACCGGCAATGTCAAAGGTGAGACTGCTGCAGCCGATATGCCCTATCGTCTCATTGCGGATGGTTCGAAGGATGGCAACCCGTTTTATCTCCATGCTTACTCTTTGAATCTTGATACAAACAAAACCGTCCAAAGCATCACACTGCCGAGCAACAGAAATGTTCTGGTCTTCGGCATTACCCTGGTGCCGTCGAAATAGTAGATAAGAAGATGACCAGGCAGCATAAGAAAGGGCAGGCGCGAGCCTGCCCTTTCTGCTTAATTTTTCAATGAACCCTGGCGATGCATAAATCAAAAGCATGTAACTAGAAGGGAAGGCGAAGAGTCAATGTCGCTACTGAATTCAAAACGAAACAGGCTTACACTTCGCTGGGCTCTTCTGCCTTTGTTCTTATGTGCAGTGCATAGCCGCAGCCTTAAGGCAGGCGAAACAGGCGCGGCCACACAGGCTGAAAGCACTGCATATGCCCAGCACGCCACGCAGGCGGTTCAGGCTCTTCAGTCCTGGTATGACCTCGACACAGGTCTCTATCGCACCACCGGCTGGTGGAACTCGGCGAACGCGATCACCGTCCTCGCCGATTACGCGCGAGTAACGCAATCAAGAGAATATGATTTTGTTTTCTCGAACACGTTCTCCACCGCGCAGAAGACAGCTCCGGGCTTCATCAACAAGTTCTACGACGATGAAGGCTGGTGGGCGTTGGCATGGATCGATGCCTATGGCATAACGAAAGATCAGCGCTACCTGACAGTAGCAAAATCTATCTTTACCGATATGACGTATGGCTGGGATAACACCTGTTCCGGCGGGATCTGGTGGAGTAAAGATCGCAATTACAAAAATGCGATAGCCAATGAATTATTCCTGTCCGTCGCGGCACAGCTTGCAAATTCGACAAGCGACCCCAGAGAGAAAGCAACCTATCTCGCATGGGCCAGGCGTGAGTGGAGTTGGTTCTCTCACTCCGGCATGATCAACGGAAAAGGCCTGGTGAATGACGGGCTCACAGAGAAGTGCGAGAACAATCGGAAGACGACCTGGACTTATAATCAGGGCGTGATTCTGGGCGGCCTCGTTGCTCTGCATCAGTCTGATCCCAAGTCTGATTCAGGCCCCGCACTCATGCAGGAAGCAAGCCGGATTGCCGATGCCGCCATCGCAGCCCTGGCAGACGCCCAGGGAATTCTTCACGATCCCTGCGAGCCGAATTGCGGCGGTGATGGCACACAATTCAAAGGCATCTTCGTGCGCAATCTCAGCACACTGGAAGACTCAGATTCCAGGCCACAATTCAAGCGCTTCCTGTTGACCAATGCAGACAGTATCTGGAGCCAGGTACACCCGCCTGATTTTCATCTTGGAGAAGTGTGGATCGCGCCCTTCAGTGGATCAAATGCCAGCAGTCAGAGTTCCGCGTTGGATGCACTCGTAGCCGCCGCACACGTCGCAGGAAAACCGCATGAAAGTCACCGATCCTTGACTGACCATTGATGGATCCGGATGGCGTTTACTAAGGGATAAGTATTGAGAAATCAAAAGCAATGGGCTGGCCTTCATTCGAGGCCAGCCCATCGCGTTGAATGCGTTGTAAAAGCAAGAGACTACTTTTCAAATACCTGCTTAACCTGCCCGACCTTCTTTTCGACGGTGCCATCAATGCGCTGAGCTGTACCTTCGTCTTCAAGATTCGGATCATCGGTAGCTCGGCCGATCTTTTCCTTCACCTTGCCGATAACTTCATTCGTTTTTCCGTGAACCTGATCATGTGTGCTGGTTGTCATTTGCAATCCTCCTTGTGCTTCAAACAATTGGATGGATGCTATCCCCGAAAGGTTTGCCGAAACGGCTTACAGACCGCACTTCAGATTTACCGAAAGACACAAACTTGATTGGATCAAAACCCGCCGTTTCATGGGCTATAAGCTAACTCTATGAATTGAATCAGCCGTACTCGGAAAGCTGTACGAAAGCGCTCAAGTTATAACTTCATGGCTTGTAACTTTCTGCGTTGTATTTCATGACTTGCAACTTCACGGCTTGGGTGTAACATCGCCTGTTTTGGCGGCAATCGCTTTTGGTGCGGCTGCAACGACGCTGCCATGACTGAATGCTTTCGCCGGTATATCTGTAAGGCCGATGCCCGGGCCTGCCCATAGCAGCCGGGGTGTTCCCTGGCTTATCGACTGTAGCGTTTTCAGTTGCAATACATGCTTGCCCGCGCGAAGTCCGATGCTTCCCTGCGCATATCGCACGGCGTTGTTATGCGAGCCGCAAACTTCGGCAAAGGGTGGTCCAGTCTGCGCTAATGGAACACCATCAATCGTAAGCTGCGCACCATCGCGTGCCATGAGTGCGAATTGATAGCCACCATCCTGGGGCACGTCGATGAACCCATCGTAGACCGCAGCATAGTGCGTGAAGCCACCAGTATCCGTTGTATCCAGCGTCGCGGTAGTTCCACTCTTCATCGATTTTTCCAGCACAAACGTTGGAAAATCAGGCCACGTTCCGGGATAGATGTTGTAGTTCAAGCCGGGTGCCGTTTGTTTTTTGGCTGCAGCCTCATGCCAATGCGCAACCACGACAACTCCATGCTCTGCCCAATCCTGTACCGGCCGTTTTTCGCCGAGAATGGCCTTGCTCTCAACCTGCAGCAGCACGCGAAAACGCCCTGCTCCCGCAGCATCGGTTGCATTGAGTTCCGTGCCGCGTGCATCTACAAAGCGATGCCGTATCTGCCTGCCACGCGCCGTTGTTCCGTCGCCAAAGAGCCATGTATAACGCGCATGAGGATCGGTAGTTTTATCTGCGGTAAAGGTAGCGTGCGTGCCCGTCTGCACCACCGCAGGGGTCACCTTGAACTGTGCCCTGGCTCGTTTGTCTCCTGCAGCAAATACCGGTTGTTGCGCCCCATCTGATATCGAAAGCGGCAGATGGGCATTCGACGTAATTACGGTTTGCTCATACTTCACATTTTCCAGGCGAATATCCGTTACAGGTCCTCGTACCTCCGACGTTACAAGCGGAGGTTGCTCCAGAGCCCAGATGTTGCGAAAGGTAAATCCATGCAAGCCGGGCTGCTCCTGTTCCATTTGAAAAAGAGAGTACCAATCATCGAGCCACAGATTTTCAAATGTGTAACCGGAGTGGCTACCCGTCGCGCCTTCCGCACCCCAAAAAGTAAACAGCGCAAATGGAGGTCCGCAGGACCCGATGCCACCGTGCAGAATATCCGAGTCCCGCAGCGTGAAGCCGCGCGAGTTGAAGCTCTTCTGCGGCCATCCCGCACGCACGATATTTGAAATGCTTGTAGACAGCACGCTGTGTTCCACAAGGATGTTGGACACATCATGCCCGGGCAGCTTGATCTCATCTTCCGTGTAGCCATCCCAGTTGCCCTGCATCGCAAACACATCGTCCGAAGCGCGAAAGAATGAGTCGCGTACGATCGTGTCGCCGCCGCCAAGCCAGTCCATGCCGTCCTGATTGGCATTGCCAGGATTGCCGCCGATTACGCGCACGTTTTCATACAGCAGGTTGGTCGAGTCCTTCATCTGGATAGACCACGTGCGGCTTCGTACCAGGCATGTAACCCCGTTGATCTCGATGCGATTCGCCTGCATCGCGCCCACGCAATGCCAGTCGGGCTTCTGCATCCAGCCATCGTCATCCTGTGGGTTTTGCGGGCCATCGTAGACGATAACGCCACGCCCCAGAACTTTGACGTCGTGCACCTTCCACAGGTTCAGGCTGCCGAGAATCACGGCGCCGGGAGTCAGATAGTAGGTTTCACCGCTCTTCGGATTCAGGCTTCCTTTGTGAATGCCCGGCGCAATGATGTGAACCGTCGCCGACGCTGCCGGAGCCTTTCCCAGCGGATGCGAAGCGAATAGAAACAGCATGCGTGCATGGTTAAGAAAGTCGTCAGGGCGGGAGATGGAAAGCTTCGCGGGAGTCTTCAGCCGAAAGCGAATTGTGTTCCTGCTTACGGTGGGCCGTATCCCCAGCCGCCAGGGCTGTATATCGACTCCGTGGTCCCAGAATCCATCCTGCGATGAAGTTATGGAGACAGTGACCGCCCCGGTCGTATCGAAATTTACATAATCGTAGTTCGCCGCCGCGTGTGCCACGTCGATCGGTTTGCCGTTGATCTCTACCTTGTACCGGGTCGAACGCAGTTCCTGGGGCACAGGAACAGGAAGCACGCGCGCCTCTGCAACGAGACCGGCGATGAGAACCAAGGCAAGAAAAGGCAAACGGAAGTTACGCAAACGAAACATATCCAGGAAAACAACTTCCATGAAGAATTCTTGCAGTGTACTTGCCCGGATGAAGTTGTGGCATCCCCGGAAAGGGGAATGAGGTCGTTGCAGAGCTGGAGTATGTCTCCTGTCGGTATATTCTGGGCGACTGCCGCTTGCGTGGCTTTTCATCAGAAAAAGCCAACTTCGCGAGTCCGGATGGTGCATTGCAATAGGAGAAATGCTCTAAATCCCTTCACCCATAGATACATAATTGCGCAATCGCTCCAGTTCATCGCGGTAGGCCGCGCGCTCCAATTCTTCCGCCATAAATGTATTCGGGGTTTTATGCGTTCCAGGTGCTTTTTGATCGCCGTTCGATATTTCCAGCCGTGTTTCCATTAGTTCAACCCTTTGCGCCAGTGCAATTAACGCATCCGATAAGGGGTCTTTCACTTCGTGAGGATCAGTAATCAGAACCCGCTGCCCATTGCGGTAAACAATATGCGCGGGCACGCCTACGACGGTGGAGTTAGGCGGAACATCCATCAGCACCACCGATCCCGCGCCTACCCGCGAGTTCTCGCCAATCGTAATATCGCCGAGAATATTCGCGTTGTTGCCGACAAACACTCCGTCGCACAGCGTCGGATGCCGCTTCTTGCGTCCCTTGTCGTTCGCACTGCCAGTGCCGCCGAGAGTTACGCCCTGATACAGTGTCACATCGTTGCCGACAACCGCTGTTTCGCCGATCACCACGCCCATTCCGTGGTCAATCAGCAACCGCCGTCCCAGCGTTGCTCCAGGATGAATCTCGACTCCTGTCCAGAAGCGAGTGGTCTGCGAAAACACCCGCGCAGTCAGCCGCCATCCCCGCAGCCATAGCCAGTGATGAATGGAATGAGCCCAGACCGCATGCAGCCCCGGTGAGCACAGAAATACCTGCACCCCGGATTGCGCCGCCGGATCGCGTTTCATCACCGAACCAATGTCTTCGCGAATCCGCGCCAGCAACGCCATGCAAAACCCTCGGCCCCCAGCTACAGCCGCCAGCCACCAGCAGGAGCTGGTAGCTGGTTGCTGATAGCAGTATTACAAGTTGACAGGTTGTGGCTGTAGCGCCTGCACTTCATTGCGAATGGCTTCAAACAATACGCTCGATAGATAACGTTCGCCAAAGCTGGGGATAATCACCACGATCCGCTTGCCTGCATTTTCAGGCCGTGCTGCCACTTTTAGAGCAGCAGATACCGCCGCGCCCGAAGAGATGCCCACAAACAAGCCTTCTTCCAGAGGAAGCCGTCTCGCCGTCTCGATCGACTCTTCATTGGTAACGGTAATGATTTCATCGATCAGATCCGTCTTCAGAATGGTCGGCACAAACCCCGCACCGATGCCCTGAATTTTATGTGGTCCCGGCTTGCCACCGCTCAGCACCGCGCTGTCGACAGGCTCGACGGCGATGACCTTAAGATTTGGATTCTTCTCTTTAAGAAAACTTGCCGCACCTGTCAGCGTTCCGCCGGTTCCGACCGCGGAGATAAAGAAGTCGACCTTACCGTCGGTATCCGCCCAGATCTCTGGTCCGGTGGTCGCATAGTGGATCGCCGGGTTGGCAGGGTTGTCAAACTGACGCAGGATGTGGCCATTTGGCGTCTGCGCGAGCAACTCATCCGCCTTGGCAATCGCGCCCTTCATTCCATTCGGTCCCGGCGTGAGGATCAGCTCCGCGCCAAGGCTGCGTAGAACAATCCGCCGCTCCATGCTCATCGTCTCGGGCATGGTCAGGATCAGCTTGTAGCCTTTTACCGCCGAGGCAAACGCGAGTCCAATGCCCGTATTGCCACTGGTCGGCTCAATCAGGATGGTTTCGCCGGCCTTGATCTTGCCTTCCTTCTCGGCAGCTTCAATCATTGCCAGGCCGATGCGGTCTTTTACGCTGCCCATCGGGTTCTGGCTCTCCAGCTTGGCCAGTATCTCGCCAGGCAGGCCTTTGGTTACGCGGTTCAGCCGTACCAGCGGAGTCTTGCCAATCAGTTCCGTAACGCTCGCTGCAATGCTCATGGAATATACCTCGTCTTTTTGAACTTGGATTCAGATTTAATTGGGTTTGTTGTGTAGGAGTGGGGTTAAACCCCGGCGCGAATAATGGTGTCAAACTGCATGCGCACGAATTCCTCGGCATAAGCACCAACCGGTACTAACGACATCGAGGCATGGCGAAAGACTACGCCCTCAGACCGCTGGTGCGCAACCGGGCGTAACTCTCAAACTAAAAATCTCACAGTGAAAGTATTTTGATAGCTGTGCGATTTACGGAGTCTGGATTGCAGGAGTGCCGGTAGCCTCAGCTTCCTCTGAAACTACGAAAAAGCTGGTGAGCGTCGAACTTCCAAAGGAAGTCAAAAACGCCACATCGGCCGCATCCCGGCCCGTCGCCATTAGCACCCGTCCAATCCGGGGCATGTTGTTGCGGGCATCGAATGCCCACCACCTGCCATCCAGATACACCTCAAACCACGCGCTGAAATCCATCGGCAACCGCAGCGGCACACCGATATCGCCCAGATATCCCGCCACGTACCGCGCCGGAATATTCATACACCGGCAGAATGTTACCGCCAGATGCTGAAAATCGCGACAAACGCCTACCCGCTCCGTAAATACATCCAGGGCCGTCTTCGTAGGGCGCGTCATTCCGTAATTGAAGGTAACTTTCGCGTTCACCCAGTTGCAGATCGCCTGCACACGGTTCCATCCCGGATCGACTGCGCCAAAAAGCTCGTAGGCCACCGCCGACAGCGAATCCACCTCGCAATACCGGCTGCTCAGCAGAAAGGGAAGCACATTGTCCGGCAGATCCTGCGGCGGAATCTCCCGAGCGCCCCACTCCACCGGGTCCGGCAGTCCGGAGTCATCAATCGACGTCGCGGTCCACACTCTGAGATGCCCCTGTGGAGCATAAAAGCGCGTGCATATATTCCCGTAAGAATCGATATACTCGCTGGTAGGGATGTCCGTCGTATCCCCGCCGATCCCGTCGCTGCTCGTGACATGCACCACATCCGGTTCACGAAGTTCGGCAGCGCGTGAGGAATGCACCCGAAGCTGGGCCACAAAGGCCAGCGGAGCAGGAACATCGAATTGGATGTCGTACCCTAAGCGAATCAGCATGGTCACTTGGATGCCCTTGATTTTCTTAATGTTGTGAACTGCTGAGAAATTAGAGTGCCACAGAGCAGACCGCGGAGACCCGGAAGCGCATGACTTATTGTTTAAGCATCATGACACACGAAGGACTGGTCATGGCATCGGATTCGCGTACCAACGCCGGTTCTGACGATCTGAATGTTACGCGCAAGATGCACACCTTCGTTCAACCGGGTGAGCGCGTCTTCGTCATTCTATGCAGCGGAAGCCTCTCCCTCAGCCAGTCCGTCATCAATCTCCTGCGCACCAGTTTCGACTCCGGCGAGGGCTTGGCCAAGGCCAATTCGATGTATGACGCCGCCCGCGAAGTAGGCGAAGCGGTCCGCCAGGTCTCCGATCTGGACCGTGCCGCCCTGGAGCGCGACAGCTACAGCTTCAACGTCCACCTCTTGCTTGGCGGCCAGGTGCTCGGCGAAAAGCCGCAGACATTCCTGATTTATCCCCAGGGAAATCCCCTGAGTTCCACCGAGGATTCGCCATTTCTCCAGCTCGGCGAATGCAAATATGGCCGCCCTATTCTCGATCGCGGCATCGTTTTTGAGTCCACCAGCCTCAAATCGGCGGCGAAATACGCGCTGTTGTCTTTCGATGCCACCATGCGCTCCAACGTCACCGTCGGGCCGCCCATTGAACTGCTGCTCTACAAAAAGGACAGCCTGCACCTCGACACCTATCGCAAGTTCCGCGACAAGGACCCTGAGCTTGAAACCATCCATGCTCTCTGGGAGAGATCGCTCAGAAATGCCGTCGAAGACCTGCCCGACCTCGGCTTCGACCAGCATCCCTCCCAGCCGCAGCAACCGGTCCTGATTTAATTTCCTGCTTTTGTCGGAGGATGGATCGTCGCCAGGCCTCAGCAGTTGCGACGATTCAATCGGCACTTCGGGCAAGCCCCTTCGAGTCTCCCGGCAGGAAGATCCGGGTAATGGAGGGTCGAACGACCAGGTTCAATAGATCCAGCAGCGCATGTGCCCCGGCCGCAATCCAGATGTTTCCCGTCCACACGTAAAGCACTGTGAGTAAGGTGCCTACTACCGTCGTAGCCAACACCCCTACCCATCCCTGGTACGCGTGAATCAGCCCGAAAAGAATCGCCGCCAACACAAACGCCAGCATGGCCTTCCCCAGGATCAGTGTCAGCAGCAGGGGAATAAGGAGGCGAAAGAAAAACTCCTCGCTCAATCCGGCATTCAGAGAGAGCAGGGCGGTGTAAAAAGTCTCTGCCCAATTCCGAGGGAGCAGCGGTTCGAAATCGCCGGTTAGGGCAATGTTTTTCTTATGCTTGAGGAGTGTCGCAGCGATTGAACCGCCCACCATCCCGGCAACAATTGCTCCACTGAACCCGATCAAAAAACTTTTACTGACGGCCCATAGGCGGGAATGAGCCCGAAGCGCCTCGGCTACTCCAGCAAACTCCGCAGGCAAAGTGGAAAGCGAATGAATCTTCCCCAGGAAAGCTAGCCCCAGCAGGCTGGTCCCAAAAAAGAGAAGAAAACTCTTAAGCGTCCAGATTCGGTATCGTTTTTGCCGGTCCGAGGTCTCGGTCAGCAGTTTGAATGCCGCATAATCCGCAGCGTCGTTGCGTACGAAATACCACATCTCTCCAAGACAGAGTAAAAACAGCCCCCACTCAATAATTCGCATGCAGAAACCCTATCATTCGCATCTTCACGGCATTTTCAAAGAACGAACCTCGCGCCAAAACCCTGCAAAATCGACCTAGCTGGTAGAATGTAGAAATGCCGCACTGTGCGGCTGCTCTCCGCTCGTATGTTCCGGACGCGCCATGGGTTGCAAGCGTGCCTGAAAGGCCACCCCACGGAAAGCAGATGCATGGGCCACCTGCAAAACGGCCGCCTGCAAAGCCTTACCGGAACGCACAAACTGCGCTCAAGCAGCGTAATGAGTGATTGGCAAATCGGGAGAGCCCCGCGAACCGGCATGACCGGACGAGACAAGAACGCAACAACCTCCCCGCTGCCGGAATCCAAGGCAAAAGGGAATTAAGGAACAGTTACACCTGTGAGCCAGACCATCCGCAACATCGCCATCATTGCCCACGTAGATCACGGCAAGACCACCCTCGTCGACGCCATGTTGCGTCAGTCCGGCACCTTCCGCGCCAATGAAGCTGTCGCCGACCGCGTCATGGATTCCAACGACCTCGAGCGCGAGCGCGGCATCACGATTCTTGCCAAGAACACGGCCATTTTCGTCGATGGCGGCAAGATCAACATCATCGACACCCCAGGCCACGCCGATTTCGGCGGCGAGGTCGAACGCGGCCTCAAGATGGTCGATGGCGTCATGCTCCTGGTGGATGCTGCAGAAGGTCCGCTGCCCCAGACCCGCTACGTGCTGGCCAAGGCCCTCGCAGCCGGTCTTAAGCCGATGGTCGTCATCAACAAGGTTGACCGTCCCGACGCACGCGCGCAGGAAGTTCTGAACGAAGTCTATGACCTCTTCATCGATCTCGATGCGGAAGAAGATCAGCTCGATTTCCCCGTTCTTTTCTGCGTCGCCAAGCTGGGCACCGCAACCACCGATCTGGCCGTTCCCGGCACCGACCTCAAGCCGCTCTTTGACGCCATCATCAATACGATTCCGCCAGCCAAGGGCGATCCGGAAGCACCGCTTCAGATCCTGGTCACCAATCTCGACTACTCCGAGTACTTCGGCCGCATCGCCATCGCCCGCGTATTCCAGGGCACCCTGCATGTCGGCGATGAAGTCATGCTCTCCCGCCGCGATCTTTCCCTGCAAAAGGTCAAGATCACCAAGCTCTTCACCTTTGCTGGCCTCAAGCGTACCGAGACCACCGAGACCGAGATTGGCGACATCGTGGCCATTGCCGGCGTTGAGGGCATCACCATCGGTGAGACCCTCACCAGCGTTGAAAATCCCATGCCGCTGCCGCTGATCATCATCGACGAGCCCACCATCGCCATGCAGTTTTCGGTGAACAACTCACCCTTCTGCGGTAAGGAAGGCAAGTTCGTCACCAGCCGTAACCTGCGCGAGCGTCTCGATCGCGAACTGCTCACCAACGTGTCGATTCGCGTTGAAGATACCGGTAGCCCGGATAGCTTCAAGGTTCTCGGCCGCGGCGAAATGCAGCTCGGCGTGCTCATCGAAATGATGCGCCGCGAAGGCTTTGAAATCCTCGTTGGCCGCCCCGAGATCGTCGTAAAAGTTGTCGACGGCGTCAAAATGGAACCCGTCGAGCACCTCACCATCGACGTTCCCGAAGAGTTCACCGGCGTCGTCATCGAAAAGCTCGGACCCCGCAAGGGCGAAATGACCAAGATGCACAACCACGGCTCAGGCCGCGTTCGCATGGAGTTCCGCGTGCCCTCCCGCGGCATCATCGGCCTCCGCAGCGAAATGCTCACCGAAACCCGCGGCACCATCGTCATGAACACGCTGTTTGATGGCTACATCCCCTACCAGGGCGAAATCCCGCAGCGTCTCTCCGGCGCACTGATCAGCGACCGCACCGGCACCACCACCACCTACGCGCTCTTTGGCATGCAGGATCGCGGCGTTCTTCTCGTCAGCAGTGGTGTCGAAGTCTACGAAGGCATGATCGTCGGCGAGCACTCCCGCGACAACGACCTCGATGTGAACGTCGTTCGCGAAAAGAAGCTCACCAACATGCGTGCCTCATCTTCGGACGAAGCTCTGCGTCTGGCTCCTGCCCGCCTGATGAACCTGGAACAGGCCATCGAGTTCATCGCCGAAGACGAACTCGTCGAGGTCACTCCTAAATCACTCCGCCTGCGTAAGAAAGTTCTCCAGGCCAACCAACGTCCCAAGTCCCGCAAGGGCGGCAACGACTAAGCATTTCGTTTCCAACCGCATTTACTGTGGTGTCCTGTCTGAACCGCGCATACTCTGCGCAGTTCAGGCAGGAGAAACGAAAATCAGCTTCGTGCCTTCCGCCAGAAACCGCCGCCCGGGAATCCTGGCCGCCCATTATGGTACCGTTCAGATACGGAGCTAAGAGGTTTGGCGCCGATTTCGTGATGTCCGAGCAGCAACCGCCAAAGCCCGTTCCTCTCACGACTGCCTCACCGGCAGCCGACGCCTCAAGCCCAGCGATTATCTTGCCAACATCCTCTTCCAATCCGGCTCAGGCATCGCTCTTCCCGCAGATTCCGCCACCACTGCCAGAACCAAACCCAGGCACCCGGAGTCATCCTCCGCGCAGCCCCTATTGGCTGCGGCAAATGGTGCATTTCTTGTTCATCTATCTGCGTATGACACTCGGCATGGTGGTCTGCATGGTCCCCTGGTATTCGCCCTTCTGGGACGCAAATCCACTCTTCGCCCAGCCTTCAGGATTGGCGACTTTCATGGGTACCGGAGCTATCCGCGGCCTGGTTTCCGGTCTCGGCCTGCTCAATCTCTGGATCGCCGTCCGCGACGCCATGCACTCCCCGAAAGTCTGAGTCGCAAGTCCCAGCCCCCGAATTCGTTAAACGCCTCGGTTCTGCTCCCGATCACCACTCAGCCACACTCCCAATTACACTCATTGCTAGCACCAGTGAGGTTCCTCAGACCAGCATGAGTGAAGAATCCCGTTCCAATAATTCCCCCGGCGACAGCGCTCAGCCCGAGCCCGCCTTACCCGAGCCCGCCCTATCTGAGCCACCCATTCTTGAGCGTGCCGCGCTTGCCTATGAGAATCCGGCATTCGTAAACAGCGCCGAAGGCCGCCTCATCCGCATCCTCGCCGAATATACTGAGCCGCTCGCCCGTTTTCGCCGCGAACGTATCCAGGACACCGTAGTCTTCTTCGGCTCGGCTCGTTTTCAGGGCCGCGAAGAAGCCGACCGCGCGCTCGGCCAGATATTGGAACTGCTCGACAACACCGGCTCAGTCCAGCCCGCACCCGCATCGGAACAACCCGCCACCATCCCCGAGATTGCCGATGGCACTGCCAGCGAACTAGGCCGTCGCCGCGCCGTCGCCGCCGTTGAAATGGCCCGTTATTACGAGGATGCCCGGCGTCTCGCAGCCATGGTCACCACCTGGGCCAAGGAGATTCCCTCGCGCCGTCATCGCTTCGTCGTCACCTCCGGCGGAGGCCCCGGCATCATGGAGGCCGCCAATCGCGGAGCCTGGGAGGCCGGAGGCAAGTCCATTGGCCTCAACATCCGCCTGCCTTTCGAGCAGAATCCCAACCCCTACATCACCCCGGCGCTCAACTTCGAATTCCATTACTTCTTCATGCGCAAGCTCTGGTTCGCCTACCTTGCCAAGGCTCTGGTGGTCTTTCCCGGCGGCTTTGGCACGCTGGATGAAATGTTCGAAGTCATTACGCTCGCCCAGACTCACAAACTCGCGAAAAATATCACGGTCATCATCTACGGCCCCGACTACTGGAAAAAAGTCTTCAACATGCAGGCCCTCGTCGATACCGGGGCAATCTCGCCCAAGGATCTCGATCTATTCCAGTTCGCCGATACGCCAGAGCAGGCCTTTGAACTCCTGAAAAAAGGGTTGACCGAGAATTACCTCATTCCCGAAGCCGAGCAGCAGAAGCAGCATCCCGCGCAGGAAGTTACCCCCGGCTTCAGCCTCGAAGACTTCCTCGGCCCGGAATTTGCCCGCACCCGCTAACGTCTGCCTCGAATGCTCCCTGCCCTGAATAGGGGGCAACCCGCAGGGTACTCCCTTGATTCCCCAGTCTTTGAATCCGAAGTTTTGAACCCAAATTAGCACCCTATTCACAGCCTGTTTACCGCATGCGCGGGATACTACCCCGTAGAACCATCATCCAGAGAGCGGACAGGAGACTGTATGCCTAATTCCACGATCTCGTATCTGTGGCGCGATCCAGCAGCCGCGCGCAACTTCCAGGCTGGAGTCTCACTCCACAGTCATACCAATCAGTCGCAGGAGACCCTCGACTTCGTGGCTGCCTGGAGCGCCCAGTATGCCCCCCTTCGTCCGCTCATGAGACGCCTGGAGCGCCGCTCGAAAGAAAGACACGGCATCGGCGTCAACTGGACAGAAAGCTATTGGACTCCGCCGCTCACTCCTCGCCTGGCTTTTGACCTGGAGAGCGGTCAGATCGAGAAGCTCGATCTCGCTGCGTTCGTCTCTTTTTCCGATCACGACAATATCCATGCTCCGCTGCTGCTGCGCTCCATCCCCAGCGCGCGCCACATTCCCATCTCCGTCGAGTGGACAGCCCCCTACGCGGGTGTTCAGTCTTTCCACCTCGGCATTCACAATCTGCCCAGCGCCCGCGCATCCGAGTGGATGGAGACCCTGGCCGATTTCACCAAGAACCCCAGCGACAAGCGCCTTACCGAGATACTGGTAGCGTTGAATGAAGAGCCGAATGTTCTGGTCATCTTCAACCACCCGCTCTGGGATCTCTACATGATCGGGCAGGAGAAGCACGAGTTCCTCGTCAACCAGTTCCTGCAGCAAAATGGAGCACACTTCCACGCTCTCGAACTCAACGGCCTGCGCAACTGGGAAGAGAATCGCGCTGTCCGCCGCCTCGCCGAGCGCTGGAACATGCTGCTCATCTCCGGTGGTGATCGCCACGGCGTTGAACCGAACGCCAACATCAATCTCACCAATGCCACCAGCTTCAATGAGTTCGTGCACCAGGTTCGCAAGGAGCGTCGCAGCGACGTGCTCTTCATGCCGCAATATGCCGAACCGTGGAAGCATCGCATCATGCAGTCCACCATGGACGCCATCCGCGACTATCCTGAGTTTCCTCAGGGCTCCCGCACCTGGGATGAGCGTGTCTATCACCCGGATTCGAAAGGCGTCGTTCGTCCCCTGTGCGAGATATGGCCCAACGGGCGTGCGCCGAGAATCCTGCAAAGCATTCTTTCACTCATCCGCCTGATGGGTAAGGCCCCGGTTTCCGGCAGCCTGCGCCTCGCGTGGAACGAGTCTCATGAACTGCGCTTCGAACTTGGCGACCAGGAAGCCTAGAACGGTTTCATCGAAACTGTCCGGGCTTGCCATCCTGAACGAAGTGAAAAGATCTGCTTTTGTACTCCCGATTTAGAACAGTTTAGTTCCCATCCCTGCGTTGTTTCATCGCGCCAGGGGTGGGGTTAAACTAAGCTGATAAGCAGCCGTCTCAATCTTTCGTATGCCAATAAATCTGCCCCGAGTAGCGTACTTTCCTGACTCCTTCCATGAGGTCAACGGGGTTGCGCATACCAGCCGCCATTTCGAGGCTTTCGCACGGCGCGGCAACCTGCCCTTCCTGTGCATTCGCGGCGGTGACCGCAGCGAAGCCTTGATCGAAGACGGCAATGTCTGGACGCTTGAACTTCCGCGCGGCATCTTCTCCTTCGCACTCGAAAAAGATCTTCGCTTCGACCCCGCGTTCCCGCGCCATATTCCCATCATCGGAGAGGTCCTCGACCGCTTCCGTCCCGACCTCATCCACATTACCGGCCCCAGCGAAGTAGGCATGCTGGGCGCAGGTCTCGCCTACCACCGCGACCTGCCGCTCGCCGCCTCCTGGCATACGAATGTGCATGAATATCTCGCCCGGCGCTCCGACTGGCTTCTGCGCCTGCTTCCCGAGCGCCACTCCTTCACCGCGGGCAAAAAGATTGAGAACGTAACCCTTGCCACCGCTGCCCGTTTCTACGCGCTTGCCAAGGTGTTGTTCGCGCCCAATATCGAGCTCTGCAAACTACTCGAATCCTCGACCGAACGCCCCTGCCATCTCATGCCGCGCGGCGTCGACACCGAACTCTTCACGGCAGCCCGCCGCAATCGCGCAGCGGATGACACAGCCTTCGTCCTCGGTTTTGTCGGCCGTCTTTCCGTTGAGAAAAACGTCACCCTGCTCGCCACGATCCATGACCAGTTGATAGCGCTCGGCCACACCAACTTCCGATTCCTCATCATCGGTCATGGGCAGGAAGAAGCCTGGCTGCGCGAGCGGATGACCAACGTAGAGTTTGCCGGCGTTCTTCGCGGCGAAGAACTCGCCCAGGCCTATGCCAACATGGATCTCTTCGTCTTCCCGTCGCACACCGACACCTTCGGCAACGTCGTCCTCGAAGCGCTCGCCAGCGGCGTTCCAGCCATCGTCACTCCCGACGGAGGCCCCAGGTACATCGTGCATGACACTGCGAACGAAACCGCAACCGGCAGAATCGTCCCGGATGAGGGCTTTACAGAGTCAATAGCCGCGATTTTAAGCAGCCCCGCAACCCACAGCGCCATGCGTACAGCCGCCCGAGCCTACGCACTCACCGCCTCGTGGGATGCAGTCTTTGAAGGCGTCTACTCCGGCTATCAGGAAATTCTTCCCGCCAGCCATGAACTGGCCGCGGCCATTTAGCAGGCAAGAAAAAGAGGAACCCGAAAAACGGATTCCTCTTTTCTTTCGCGCTTCAATCCGCACTTCAATCGAATCTACTCAACCTCACCGATATACACCCCAAACGGCGGCAACTGTACATTCTCAAGGCTCTCCGGATCAGCCACGCCTGGAGACTTCAGCAGCGTCTTTGCGTGATGGCCTGGCGTCTCGGAAGCACTCGTCGCGCCAAGATTCACCGTCTGCGGCTCAGCCGTGAAATTCACAGATACCACGACAGCCTGCTTCCCCGGCTCTTTGCGAAGCCAGCTCAGCACCTTCGTGTTCTCCGTATCCAGCATCACGTTTTCGCCATGAATGAACACCGGATTCGTCTTCTTCAACCGGATCAAAGACTCATACCAATTCAGCAGCGAGTCAGGATCGGCCTCTTCCGACTTCACATTGATCGTGTCCTTGTTCGAAGGCACCGGGAGCCACGGCGCGGCCGTTGAAAAGCCAGCATACGTCGAGTCATCCCACTGCATCGGAGTGCGCTCTCCATCGCGTCCCTTGTTCTTTGGCCAGCCTGTCAGACCTACCGGATCTTTGACATCTTCCTTGCGTGTCGGCGGGGTCGTCTTCATGCCAATCTCAGCGCCGTTGTAGAACAACGCCGAGCCCCTGCTCGCAAACAGCATCGTCGAGATCACGCGTGTAATCGCCGTGTCGTGCACCCCATCGCCGTACCGGGCGTCGATGCGCGCATTGTCGTGATTGTCAAAAACCAGCAGCGGTATATTGCCGTCGATCTTCGTCTCAACGTCATTCAGCTTGCTGCGAAAAGTCGCCACGTCCAGCTTGTTGATGAAGCCAACCTGCGTATCCATCGGCAACTGAAATTCCGGTTTGTCCGTTGTCCCATACATCGCCAGCAGATCCTTGATCGTTGGTACATACGTCTCGCCAATCATCACTCTGCGTCCGGGAAAGACATTCGGTTTCACACTGTCTTCCACCTTGCGGACATGCTCCACAACGCGATTGACCTCAGGCAGATTGTTGGTTCGCGCATCGTCCAGCGACACATCGCCATAGTCGTTGAGATAGGTCTTGCCGTCCTTGTCCAGCAATTCCTTATCGTCGATCCAGTTCGGATCTTCAAACAAAGTAGTGATTGCATCGAAGCGGAACCCTGCAACACCCTTGTTCATCCAGAACTTCAAAATCCCATCGAAAGCCTTCTCGACCTCGGGATTGTTCCAGTTGAAGTCCGGCTGCTGAATATAAAACTTGTGATAGTAGTACTGCCTTGTTTTCTCGTCCCACTCCCATGCCGAGTGGCCAAAGTCGGACTGCCAGTTATTGGGCGGCTCACCTTTACTCGTCGCTGTTTCGCCCTTGCCGTCTTTCCACACATACCAGTTGCGCTTGGGATTCTTCCGTGAACTGCGTGACTCTTCAAACCACGCATGTTTATCCGAGGAGTGATTCATCACCATATCCATCACGATGCGGATATCGCGCTTCTTCGCCTCTGCCACCAGGCGGTCAAAGTCAGCCATGGTTCCGTACTGTGGATCGATGCCCTCGTAGTCCGAAATATCGTAGCCAAAGTCCACCTGCGGCGATGGATAAATCGGCGAGAGCCAGATCGCTTCGACACCTAGTTTTTGCAGATAATCGAGACGAG
Organism: Acidicapsa ligni; assembly: GCF_025685655.1. Taxonomy (NCBI): domain Bacteria; kingdom Pseudomonadati; phylum Acidobacteriota; class Terriglobia; order Terriglobales; family Acidobacteriaceae; genus Acidicapsa; species Acidicapsa ligni. The sequence goes on from NZ_JAGSYG010000001.1 coordinate 932,937, forward strand.
AAGTAATGCCATTCAGGTCTCCGATTCCATCTCCATTCGAGTCCTGAAAACTACGCGGATAGATCTCGTAAATCACAGCGTTCTTCCACCAGTTTTCCAGGTCGGTAGAAGAAGTATGCATCGCAGAAGGCGCAGGATGAGGCGTCTGGCCCATCCCCGGCAGTGCCGCTAAACCCAGCGTCAGGACTGAGGAGAGTCCCAAGGCAAGGCCCGCGGTCAGATTCTTTTGATTCATGGCGCATTTCCTCCGAGTGTCATCTGACGCTCGTTTCGGCCGCAAAAAAACGCAGTCCTTCGGCATCGGTATGACAGAGCCAAACCTAATACATCCGCACTATTGCTGTATATGTGTTTCGCCCGCAGCTTTGGAACAGGCTTGCGTGAGATCGAGAGATTTGCATTATGGAAGGAGCTACTGCTGGGCCGCCTTCTGTGTCTTGCCCAACCGGTCAAAATCCACGCCAAACTTCGGGTCTTTACGTGTCCCTTTCACGTGAATCGGTACATCCAGCCCCGCGCCATTCTTGCTCAGCAACTTATCCGCCGGCTTCAGCAAAAATCCCTTCCATCCGCCAATGACCTGGGATAGCGAAGCATCCAGCTTTGCATCTCCATCAAAGTCCAGCGAGCCAGCCTTCAGACCGTAAGTTCCATGCGCAACGATCTGCGCTCCCGGAACCTGGTATTGAAGATCAGGCAACTGCAACATTCCGCCGCCCAGCTTGAAATGCCCCTGCATGTCAGAACGAACCGTCGTCGGATCGGTAGTCTTCACCTCGTCCGGCTTGCCCTGCCCGCGCAGGCTCAATTGCACAATCCGCCCCTGCATCTTGTCGTTGCTGAAGCGTGCTTGGCTCAGATGAAACTGCCCATCCAGCAGCAGCTTGTCCCACACACTCGCCTCACCCGGCGGCAGATGGAAGCTGGTCGCGAGCGACAGGTTTCCCGTCATGAACGGTGTCTCCGACGAGGCGGAGATATGCAGAATATCCTCGATCCGTCCCCGGTCCACATTTACCTGCAGCGTGATGTCGTGCCCATGCACCTCCGGTACGCGAACCACCTTGCCGCGCGCCAGGATATGCGTATGCCCCAGCATCGCATCCACTGGTTCCAGCCACGTGTCTCCGTTCGTGCCATCTACCGTCGCATGAAAATGCGCCGTCAGCGGAACTCCCGATCCATCCGCAACGCGCTGCAATCGGAAGTCCGGCGTCTGCGTCTGGCCGTCCACTTCAATCTTGCGCAGGGTTCCTGAATAGTGGCCAGTCGAAGAGAGCATTCCGGCAATCCCCTTGATCGTGCTCAGGTCCGCATGGTCAAAGTGATAATCGCCCTCCACCGGCAACTCTCCAGGATCGCCCGGCACCCACGGCCCAGCCTTGCCCGTCGAGTGAATCAACCCCACCGGCTTGGCATTGGTCAACTCCACCGCAAACGAGATCGGACCACCGTTGTTATCCGGAAACAGCGTGGCCTTGGACAGGAAAAAATCCAGGGGAATCTTGCCCTTGTCCCGATCGCGCTGGCCCTTTTCGATAATCAGCTCTGCGTTCTGGCACTCGATCTGCTTCACTACCACACGCGGCAGTTTCAACCAGCTATTCGTCGCCGTCGGCTGAACAGGAGCCGGGGGTGCCTGTTCAGCTTGAGGCTGCGTCGCGGCATTCTCCGTACCGGCCGGGCCAGCCGCGTTGGGATTCAAACCAGCAGCCTGCCCTGCGCCTGCCGATTTGGACCCCGACAGATTGAGCCGGTCCTCTTTCGGAGGCAGCAACACCTTAACGCCCTCGACGTGGATCACATTCACCACAATCGGCTGCCCTGGAGAGATGTGCCACGAAGCATGAAAGCGCAGTTTGTCCACCACGATCCACGGACCCGTAATCCACGGCTGATTCGCCGCGCCATTGACGGCAATCGCATTCTGCTGCGCTTCCACCGGCAGCCAGATGCGCAAACTACGCCCCTCCACCCAGAAGCCATCCAGCATCGAGACGCGGAAATCGCCTATCTCCACCTTGGAGTGGAAGCGCTTCTGCAGCGAATCCACCAGCGCCGCGCGCAGCATCGGCTCGGCCCGATGCAGGTAATAGTTCGCCACGCCGCACACGGCCAGCGCCAGCACCAGGGCTATGCCCAAACTCCACAACAGCCACTTCTTAACTCGACTTAAACGGCGCTTAGGCCGAACCTGCCCATCTGCATCCGTCATTCGCCGCTCTCGCTTCCCGTTTCCAAAGGCATTCCAATAGGACGCCATCCACGGTCATTTGGCTGCTTTATGTGTGCCGCGGCAGGAAGTAACGCCAGCAGCATCAGTCAACATTGCGCAATATCGCCAAATCCGGCCCTTAAACCTCAACCTGGTTCGATTTCGCCGCCAGATGCCGCAATAGTACTTCTTGAAACTGCGCCAGCCAAGTTGGGTGCGCAGGCCATGCTGGAGCCGTCACCAGCTTTCCATCCGTGATCGCATCTGTAACCTCAAGAGCCGCAAACTTTCCACCCGCCAGCACCACTTCCGGCGAACACGCCGGGTAGCAGCTTACCTGCTTGCCGCTGATCACCCCAGCCGCCGCCAGAATCTGCGCCGCATGGCAGATCGCCGCAATCGGCTTATCAGCCTTCACAAAATACCGCACTATCTCCAACACCTTTTCGTTCAACCGCAGGTACTCCGGAGCACGCCCACCCGGTATCACCAGCCCGTCATAGCTCTCCATATGCACATCCGCGAAGGTCGCGTTCAGTACAAAATTGTGGCCCGGCTTTTCCGAGTACGTCTGGTCGCCCTCAAAGTCATGAATCGCGGTGCGGACATGCTGCCCCTTTTTCTTGTTCGGACAAACCGCGTCCACAGTATGTCCCACCATCTGCAACGCCTGAAAGGGAACCATCACCTCGTAGTCCTCAACGTAATCGCCAACAATCATCAGTAATTTAGCCACTGCCATCGCTCCATCCCCCTGCCACAGATCATAGCCCTCACCTGCAAGCGGTTGCGTGTCGTACAACACAATGCGATACAGTTGGATCGTCCATTTCAGGGGTGAAAAAATGAGCATCAATCGTAGAGATCTAGTCACCTGGGCAGGCGCTGGTCTGGCCGCCACGCTCCCCGCGCTCGCCCAACCGCTGTCAGCATCCGCGTCAGCAAAAACGGCAACTGCCTCAACGGCTCCCGCCAGCGGTTTCAACGTCCGTCATTTCGGCGCAGTTGGCGACGGCAAAAATCTCGACAGCAAAGCCATCAATGCCGCCATTGAAGCAGCCGCAGACGCCGGTGGAGGCACCGTCTACTTTCCCGCAGGCGTCTATGCCAGCTACTCCATTCGCCTCAAGAGCCACATCACCCTCTATCTGGATCAAGGCGCGGTCATCCTCGCCGAGTCTACCCCGCATGAAGGCACAACCGGCGAAGGCTACGACGCAGCCGAGCCTCAGGGCGCATGGGAGCCCTATCAGGACTACGGTCACAACCACTGGCACAACTCCCTCATCTGGGGCGAAAATATCCACGACATCGCCATCCTCGGCCAGGGACTCATCTGGGGCAAAGGCCTCAGCCGTGGCTGGGAAAAGCAACTCGACCTGCCCCTAAGCGGCAAGCCCGGCGTCGGCAACAAAGCCATCGCCCTCAAGAACTGCCACAACGTTCTCCTGCGCGATTTCTACATCCTGCAGGGCGGCTGGTTCGGCATTCTCGCCACCGGCGTCGACAATCTCACCATCGACAACCTCACCATCGACACCAACCGCGACGGCATGGACATCGACTGCTGCAACAACGTCCGCGTCTCCAACTGCACCGTCAATTCGCCCTGGGACGACGGCATCTGCCCCAAAAGCTCCTACGCACTCGGTTATGCGCGCATTACTGAAAACGTAACCATCACCAACTGCTTCGTTACCGGCGGCTATCAACTCGGCAGCGTCATCGACGGCACGTGGAAAGAACACGAGCCCGGCCAGAAGGTCTACAAAAACGGCCGAATCAAATTCGGCACCGAATCCAACGGCGGCTTCCGCAACATCACCGTCTCCAATTGTGTCTTCGACAAATCTCACGGCTTCATCCTGGAGTCCGAAGACGGCGCCATCTGCGAAGACATCACGCTCACCAACATCACCATGCGCGACACCGCGGGCTCGCCCATCTTCATCCGCCTCGGCAGCCGTATGCGCGGACCTAAAGACGCAAAGGTCGGCTACATTCGCCGTCTCCTCATCAACAACATCTCCAGCTCCGGTGCCACCGTTCTTCCCAGCATCATCAGCGGCGTTCCCGGCTATGCAATTGAGGACGTGAAGATCAGCGATGTCTATCTTCATCAAGCAGGCGGCGCGTCGGCAGAGATGGCCACGCTTGACCCGCCTGAGAACGAAACCCAATACCCCGACCCGGAAATGTTCGGCGAAATCCCGGCCACCGGTTTCTTCCTTCGCCACATCAAAAATCTCGAAATGAGCAACGTCGAGATTGCGACGGAGGCACCCGACCCACGCCCCGCCTTCTGGCTCAAGAACGTCGATGGCGCAGACTTCTTCCGCCTTCGCGTCCCGCGCAACAATTCTACCGGCCCCACACCTGTCTTCGATCTCCGCCAGGTTAAGGACTTCCGCGTCTTCGGCAGCCAGTTCATCCCCGATTTCGCCAACGCAGACATCGAAACCAAAAAACTCTAACAACGCATAACCCTTTGCCTCTAAAAACACGCTTTAAAAATAAGTGGATGCCCCAATCTGAACCGTGCCGTAATGTAACCGCGCAGTAATATCGCGCGGTTCAGGCGGGGCAAACGCATCCCTACAATCCCCGATCAGGCAAAGTTCGATCTCAGAAATTACCCAGTTCAGACATCCATCGTCAAAACGGTATACGCTGAGAAACAGAAGTTATGCGCAAACCCTCCATCGCCGCACTATTCCTCACCGCCGCAATCCTCTCTGCCTCCCTGCTTCCAGCTCAGGCAGCCCAGACGGCCAGGGCGGCTAAGACAGCTCAGAGCAAAACTCCGCCCCCGGCCAAGCCAGCACAAGCAGCCAAGCCAGCCCAAAGCGCCAGCTCCAACGCGCAGCTCCTGCCCGCCGTCTTCTCCGGTTGGGAAGCAACCGGCGCCGCTGCTCCGCTCACCGATCCAGCCGCCCTCGACGCCGCCAATGCCGTCGCGCTCAAGGAATACGGCTTCACCGACGGTCAGCTCTCGAACTACACCCGCAGCGGCGACACCATCAAGATCAAGGCCCTGCGCTTCACCGATGCCAGCGGAGCCTACGGCGCATACACCTTCTATCGCCACACCGGTTGGCCCAAAGAACAAATCGGCACCGGCGCTGCCTCCGATCACAACCGCATTCTTTTCTGGGTTGGGAATGTCTTCATCGACGCGCAGTTCTCGCATCTCTCCGCCATGACCGGCTCAGAACTTCGCGATCTCGCCAGCAACATTCCCGTACCCGCCGGTACCAAGGCCCTGGCCCCGCCAATCCTCGGCAACATGCCGCAAAAGGACATCGACGGCCAGACCACGCACTATGCCATGGGCTCCGCCGGATATAAGGGTGCAGAGGGAACAGATGCCGTGTTGCCGCCCGATCTCGTCGGCTTTGATCGTGGAGCAGAAACTGCCACCGCCACGTACGCCCTGCGCTCCGGCCCTGCCGTTCTCACTCTCATCAACTACCCAACGCCCCAGATGGCAGCCGCAGAAGCCAAGGCCATCGATGCTTACCTCAAGGGCGGCAACAACCCTCAGCATCCCTTCACCAAGCCCTTGCAGGATTCCAACCCAGCCGCCCTTGAAGTCCGCCGCAGTGGGCCGCTCGTAGCCGTAGTCAGCGGCGATGCCATCCCCGACGAAGCGCATAAGCTCGTCTCTGCCGTCCACTACGAAGCCGACATGGCCACCTCCGTCCCCGGCAGCGGCGGCGATTCTGAAGTACAAAAGACCGCCAAGCTGCTCCTCGGCATCGTCTCTCTCGTCGTGGTCATGTTCCTCGCCGCCCTCCTGCTCGCCGTTTTCCTCGGAGGAGGCCGCGTAGCCTACCGCTTTGCCCGCGGCAAACCGATTTCTTCCCTCTATGACGAAGAATTCACTCGCCTCGACCTGAAAGATTAAAAATCGATAGGGGATTTAGGGAAGCCTCGAATGTACTGTGGAAAAACCAGTACAAAACCCTAGTAAAACCAGCCCTAACCCGCAGGAAGACACAAAGTAAAAGGGGAACAAAGGGAGAAAGTCAAGTCCGATAATCCTTCAAACGCGAACTTTCAAGTGGCTGATATGACAGTACTTATTTCCTGTGGGATTTTACCTTGACACCGCTGTTCCCCGCACCTACTATGCAGCCAGAAAGTTCTGATGGCCTTGCCTCCGTTGGAACTGTTCTCCCTAAGGAAAGAGCCGCCTGTTTTCAGGCGGCTCTTTCTGTTTCCCTATTGGGTTTTTCCAGGCCCCCGCTTTACGCACATCGCCCATCCCTGTAAAATCACCTCTGGAGTCCGCCGACGTAGCTCAGTTGGTAGAGCAACTGATTCGTAATCAGTAGGTCACCGGTTCAACTCCGGTCGTCGGCTCCAGATATAAGAAAACAGGCGGTTTCTGTAAGGAAACGGCCAATTATGCACCAATTGCGGTTCAAAAAAGCGGCAGAGCAACGGTCAAAAAACCGTTGCTCTACCGCTTTTCGCATTTACGCCTCAAGCAAGCTTGACGATCTCAAGAGTGCTTCGGCTTTTGTTATGCTCACGGACAAATCTCTCCGAGCCACGCAGCCGCTCGCCGCCCGAACCACCCTTAAAATTCAACACCCTAATCGTGTGCGCCAGCCCAAATTCTCGCGATTTTGCCTCAAATTCTCTCTCGGAACCAGATTAGGTACCATTTATCCACGATTTTCTTCAAACGACGGTTGTTAGAACGTGGTTATCCACGGATAATCGCGGCATAATCGCCTCAGTCCTCATGAGGTCGATGCAAGCCGGCCGAAGGGTGGACACCAATCGTGACCCGTAACGTGACCCGCTATAGCCGCCAGGATGTATTGAGAATTCTCCAGATCAGCCCCCGCCAGCTTCATGGCTGGGAGCGAGCGGGACTGATTCCCGTTCTGGAGACCTACGGTTTTCCCGAAATGTCTCAATTGCGTACCTTGCGTGAATTGCAGGTGCTCCGTATGAGCCCCGCATCCATCCGCAACTCCGTCCAGGCCATGCAGGCCGTCTCCGGCATCAGCAATCCGCTGCAGGAGTCAGCCGTGGTTCGTACCGGCGCGCGCCTCGCCTTTCGCCACTCCGGAACCATGTTCGATCCCATTCGCCGTCAGTTGCTTTTCGATTTCGAATCGACCGCGCGGCCACATACCGTCACCGTTTCCATGCTGCCGCCGGCTCGCACCGCAGGCACCCGCGAGCGTGAACTGCAAAACCTTTTCCTCCAGGCCGTTCAGGCCGAGGAACAGGGCCGCAAGCAGGTTGCTATGGGCTGCTACAACAGCATTCTGGCTCTCGACCCCGCCTACACCGCTGCGCTGATCAATCTGGGCACCCTGCACTATCACCAGAAGCAATACTCCCGCGCCGAAGAGCTCTATCGTCAGGCCACCGAAGCCGATGCCTCCTACGTCCTCGCCTTCTTCGACCTCGGCAACGTTCTCGACGAACTCCAGCGCCCCGACGAGTCCATCGACGCCTACAAGCGCGCCATCAAGCTCGCCCCGGCCTACGCCGACGCGCATTACAACCTCGCTCTCGCCTACGAACGCAAAGGCGAGCGCCGCCGTGCCCTGGCTCACTGGCAGGTCTATGTCCGGCTCGACAAGGGAGGGCCCTGGGCCGACCATGCCCGCGGCCAGATCCGCAAGCTCCTCAGCCGCGAAAAAATCAGCATCGCCCACCGCTCGCCGGACTTCTGTCGCCAGCCACACAAGACATGCTCACGCCTTGAGCTGGTCCCCACAGTCCGCGTCCCTGCGTAAATGCTGAGCTGCTGAGACACTGAGCTAAGCTGGTACCTGCCGCACCAGGAGCACCCATGCCCGACCAGTTGCCAGATCAGTTGCCAGACCAGCTAAGCCACTTCGACGCCACCGGCCGCGCCAAGATGGTCGACGTCAGCGAAAAAGCCATCACCCGCCGCCAGGCCGTCGCATCCGCTTTCGTTGAGCTGTCTCCAGCCGTCCTCGCCGCTCTGCCCACAAATCCCAAAGGCAACCCCCTCGAAGTAGCTCGTTTTGCAGGCATCCAGGCCGCCAAACAAACCAGCTCGCTGATCCCCATGTGCCATCCACTCCCGCTCAGCTTTGTCGATGTTGTCGCTGAAATCACCCCGACTGGCGTGCAAATTCACGCAACAGTAGCCACAACCGGCCCTACGGGTGTAGAAATGGAAGCGCTGACAGCAGCCTCCATTGCCGCGCTCACAATCTACGACATGACCAAGGCTCTGGATAAGTCCATCGTCATACGCTCCCTGCAACTGGAGTCCAAATCCGGCGGCAAGAGCGGAGACTATCGGCGAACTTCCTTCTAACCCGCTTCTGCATGCGTCACACCTGCTTCTTTTTGTCGAGATGTAAACATATTCATGAACTGAGGACTGACATGAAACTACGAACCCTCCTGCTCTCCGCCAGCCTGCTCTCTGCCTTGGCTACATTCCCTTCCACTCTCTGTCTCGCGCAAGCCCCGGTCGCGCAGACCCCACCCATGGGCTGGAATAGCTGGAACTATTTCGCCGACAAAGTCACCGACAAAGACATTCGCGGAGCAGCCGATCAGCTCGTCGCCACCGGAATGAAAGACGCCGGCTACATCTACGTCAACATCGACGACACCTGGGAAGGCGAACGCGACGCCAGCGGCGTTCTGCACACCAACTCCAAGTTTCCCGACATGAAGGCGCTCGCCGACTACGTCCACTCCAAAGGCCTCAAAATCGGCATCTACTCCGGCCCAGGAACCAAGACCTGCGGCGGCTATGCGGGCTCCCTCGGCCACGAGCAGCAGGATGCAGACCTCTATGCCTCATGGGGCTTCGATTATTTGAAGTATGACCTCTGCAGCTTCACTCCCGACGTCATGGAAAAGCAGGCTCCACACGACAAGGCCGCGCAGATGAAGCTCATGATCGCCGCCTACGAAAAGATGAGCAAAGCGCTCAAAGCCGCGACTGCCAAGACTGGTCGCCCCATCGTCTTCTCGCTGTGCCAGTATGGCTGGGATTCTCCCTGGGAGTGGGCACCTGAGCTCGGCGGCAACTCATGGCGCACCACCGGCGACATCGAGGCACACTGGCAGAGCATATATGACATCGTGAGCCAGCAATCTGGCCTCGAATCCTACTCCGGCCCCGGCCACTGGAACGATCCCGACATGCTCGAAGTAGGCAACGGCAAAATGAGCCTTGCTGAAAACCGCACTCACTTTACCTGGTGGGCAATCCTGGCCGCCCCGCTTCTGGCCGGCAACGATCTCCCCAACATGAAGCCTGAGATCAAGGCCATCCTGACCAATAAAGACGTTATCGCCATCAACCAGGATTCGCTCGGCAAGCAGGGCAAGCGCGCCTACAGCGACGGCGAAGTCGAGGTTTGGACCCGTGAACTTCAGGGCGGAGCCAAGGCCATCGCTATCGTCAACGTCGGCAGCGACCGCACCTCCAACCATCCCTTCCATCTCAATCTTGAGAAGGCTGGTCTCTCCGGCGAAGCCACCGGCAAAGACCTCTGGACTGGTAAAGAAGTCAAGCTGACCAACAACATGCCAATCGAGCTGGACTCGCACGATGTTCTGCTAGTCCGCGTAGACCACGCAATGTAATCGTCCAATAATCCGGGTTGTATTCAAACTTTCCGGACGTCCCATCCCTGGCGTAGTTTTCCTCATGCCAGGGGTGGGATAGCAAAAATTAAAAGTCCAAGTCGAATCAATTTAGCACTGCAATCTAAACCAGCACTGCAATCGAAAAGTATTAACCCTTCCGCCCCAGGAACACCGCAAACCATCCCGCCGGGTCCGTCCACTTCTCCACTACAGGAAATCCAGCCCGAGCCATCAGCATCGCCGCCCGTTCCATCGTGTATTTATAACTGTTTTCCGTATGCATCCGTTCGCCTTCAGCAAATCGAACATCGAGATCGAGTGCCTCAATGCGCACCCACTGTTCAGACAGGCTTTCCAGGTGCATCTCCATCCGCGAACTCGCCGCATTCCACACCGCGCAATGGGCAAATGCATCGAGATTGAAGTTCGCGCCCAGGTCGCGGTTGAGTCTTACCAGCACATTGCGATTGAAGGCCGCAGTCACCCCAGCGGCATCGTCATACGCCGCCACCAGGGCTTCCTCGCTCTTGCCGCCATAGCTATGCTGAGCACCCGCCCCTACCGGAGCAAGGTCCACCCCGAGCAGCAATCCATCTCCCGGCTGCATCGTCCGATTGATGCGCTTCAGCAACCGGCCAGCCTCTTCCGGCTCAAAATTCCCGATGCTCGATCCAATCCAAAGCAGTAGTTCGCGATCGGCATTTTCCGACGGCGGAGTAATCCAGTCCACCGTGTAGTCCGCCACCATGGGAGTCGTCCGGCAGGCAGGCAACTCCGCAGCGATCCGCTCGCAAGCAGCCTCCAGCGCTGTATCGGAAACATCGACTGGCCGATACTCCATCGTTCCCTGTTGCGCCAGCGTCGCCGAGAGCAGCGTCCGTGTCTTGTCCGCAGACCCGGCGCCAAGCTCCACCAGACGCAAACGCTCGCCGCCAGCGGCTGCAGCGATCATCTCTCCAGCATGGTCCGTCAGCAATTGCCGCTCGATGCGAGTGAGGTAATACTCCGGCAGCGCTGTGATCTCGTCAAAGAGCCGCGACCCCGCCTCGTCATAAAAGAGCCACGGAGGCAGTCGCTTCGGCACGGCTGCGAGCCCATCCCGAACGATCCGCGCAAGCGCCAAATCCACACAAAAAGCTTCCGTACGCTTCGAAACCTCGATAGCTGCCGTCGCCATAGTCATCCCCAGGATAGATTTACAGTACCCGTGCTTCGATGCAATTTACTGCTAACGGGTTAGGAAGAAGCCAGACGAATTCCAGAAAATTGCCATCGCGTCTCCGGCGAAAAGAAATTTCTGTAGCTCGCTCGAACATGTTCCGTGGGCGTTACGCATGAGCCTCCGCGCAAAACCATCTGCCCACTCATGAACTTGCCGTTATATTCCCCCAGCGATCCCGCCAGCGGTTGAAACCCCGGATATCCCAGGTAAGCGCTGCCCGTCCACTCCCAGCAATCCCCAAACATCTGGGATGGACGATACCCGTCGCCGTCTTTGCTGACGACCTGCTCAGGGGAGGAAGTAGTTCCCAACCGGCCGCTTTCCAGCAGATTGCCCTCAACCGGCAGTTTTGCGGCCACACTCTCCCACTCCGCTTCCGTTACCAGCCGCCTGCCTGCCCAATGGGCATAGGCATCCGCCTCAAAATAGCTTACATGCGCCACGGAAGTATCTTTCAGTGCGGCCAGCGTCTTCGCTCCGCGCAGCGTAAAGATGGACCACTCACCATTGACCTTTCGCCAGTAAAGCGGAGCCTCCCACTTCTGCTCCTGCACCGTAGTCCATCCCACCGAGAGCCAGAATTCAGGCCGCGAATACCCGCCATCCGCAATGAACTCCGCAAACTCCCCGCAAGTCACCAGCCGCGAAGCAATCTTGAACGGCTCCAGCCATACCCGATGCCGCGGGCGCTCATTATCAAAACTGAACTCCTCGCCAGAGTACCCAATCTCCACCAGGCCGCCTTCATAGGAAACAAACCGCATCGGGTCCGCTCCAGCTTCGGTCTCAACCTGCCCACCCGCATCCTCAGCCAGGTACGCAGGCTGCAGCGGATTCGTGAACAGCGCGTGTTTCACATCGGTAAGCAGCAACTCCTGGTGCTGCTCCTCGTGATTCAGTCCCAGCTCGATCCTTCGAAGCGCCTCTTCAGGCACCTCGCCTTCCAGCAGCCTTGCGAGAGCATCATCCACGTGCCGCCGGTAGCGCAGAATCTCCCCTAGCGCAGGCCGCGAAAACGAAGCCCTCAGCCGCTTGTCCGGAAACTCCGCAAAGCTCTGGTAATAGCTGTTGAAAAGCCAGGGGAAGTCTTTGTCGAAGACCTCATACTCTGGCAGGAATTCACTCAAAAGGAACGATTCGAAAAACCACGAAGTATGCGCAATATGCCACTTCGCAGGCGAAGCCTCCGGACACGATTGCACCATCATGTCCTCCGGCGTCAGCGGCTCACAGAGCTTCAAACTTCGCTGTCGCACCAGCCTGTAACGCTCGCGCAGTTCGATCGATGTACTTAACGCAGCAGTAGCCATAATCTCTCCGTAGACTCCCCGGCAGTTCTCTTTTTGAATTTTTCGTACGGTCATAAGTCCATCGAACTCGCCACCACGACCGATGTAGCTTTTGATGCATCTCACCCGTCTACGAGTAAGTGAGATGCTTTGGAGGACTAAAATGAGGGTAAATCTTTTTCGCGCCGTCGCTGCAGCAACTTTGTGGGGTTCATTTGCGTTGGGGTCATTTGCGCTTGTAACGGCAGGTGCATTGCACGCCCAGGATTCCCCGCAACCATCGGACGGCAACGGCTCGGGCCAGCGGCGCGGAGGAGGCGGCGGCGGAATGCGCGGCATGGCCGGTGCCCGCGGTATCCTTGGCACGGTTTCTGAAGTCACCGCCGAGCACTACACCGTCAAGACCGATTCCGGCGAAACCTATACCGTCCATTTCAGCGCCAATACCCGTATCCTCAAGCAGCCCGCCGGTGCCGGTCGTCAGCCAGGGCAGGCAGGCGAACGCCAGCAGGGCCAGGGAGGCGAGCGTCAGCAGCCGCTACCCATCAAGTCCACCGACATCAAGGTTGGAGATGCCATCACCGCCGGCGGTGAAATCGACGCCGACGCTAAATCCGTAGGCGCCATCTTCATCCTTCAGCTCGACCCCGAACGCGCGAAAGAGATGCGCGCCATGCAGGCCAATTACGGCAAGACATGGCTGGCCGGTCGCATTATCAAAATTGAAGACACAAAAATCACCATCGATGGCGTGGTCGATCACGCGCCGCACCTCATCGCAGTGGACGAAAACACCTCCTTCCACAAGCGCCGCGACGCCATCACCCTCGCCGACATCAAGCCCGGTGACAGTCTCCGCGCAGAAGGCGCAATGAAAGACGGAGCATTCCTCGCCACGACCGTAAATGCAATGGAGCCTCGCACTCCGGGTGAACGCGGCGTCAGGCAGGACCGGCAAGGAACTGGGCAGGGTCAGGGCAACGGCAACGGACAAAGCGGAGCCCCAGGCGCATCCCAATCCCCGAACCAGCAGTAGCAAGTAGCAGGTCACGTAGTAGCAAGTCACGTAGTAGCAGGCCACGTCGTTTCAGGAAGCGAGTGGCCTGCTACCACATGGCCCGCTACCGAATCTCTTCCAGATTCATCTCCGCCCACATCACCGCCTCGGCATACATCTCCGGCAGCTTTGCCCTGGCATCTCCCGTGCGCCCCAGCACCCCGGGAAACGACACGCTATCGCTGCACGACCAGTCGCCCTGCTCGTGACACTCCAGCCAATCCAGCACACTGCGTTGCGGATTCTTCTCTCCCATCAGCGCCGCATGTACCTCGGCCCGTAACGGCAGAGCCTTGGCCACCGCCTCCACCGACACGCCCAACATGGCTGGCAGCAGGCTGAGAACCCCCAACAAATACTGCTCCGTACTGTCCTGCATGGCCAGATCAGCAGCCAGCTCGCAAAACCGCCCGCGCACAAATGCCATCCGCAGCAACTCCGTCGGATGATCGCCGCCCAGCTCGCTCGCAATCGCCAGCATTGCCACCCGCCGAAACATCGCGTCCCCGATCATCACCAGCGCCCCATGAATCGACGTAACGACCTTGCGTGTCCCATACAGCGGCGAATTCACCATGCGCAGCAACCGGTACGTCAGCGAAGCATCCCTCTTCACCAGGTTGCTCATGCGCTTCGTATCCAGCGGTTCTTCATGCAGCGCCTGCAGTATCTCCAGGTGCGCCATCCGGTTTGCAGGAATATCCCGGTTCTCCATCATCACCGGCTTGCAAAAGTAGTACCCCTGAAACAGCGTGAACCCTTCGATTCGAGCCTGTGCAAAATCCTCGCGTGTCTCCACATGCTCCGCCACCAGTTGCGCCGTATAACCGTTGAGGTTCCGCATCAGGTGCGCACGCTCATCCTCATCGGTTGTCGACAGGTCCACCTTCACATAATCGGCAAGCGCCAGGAACGATTCCCACTCCGGCCTCCATGCGAAGTCATCCAGCGCCAGCCGGTATCCATAAGCCTTCAGCTCCGCACAGGCGCGCCAAAGCGCAGCGGAAGGCTCCAGTGTCTCCAGCAGCTCCAGCACCGTATCCGAGGCAGGCAATACCATCACCAGCCGGTCTTCCAGCGCCTCTTGTGTGCAGTTCACAAACGCAGGCAGGCCGCCCGTCAGCTTGTCCAATCCAAAGATGACCGCATTGTCCAGCACGGATCTCGTAGCCGCATTGCCGTCGCCGCTGAAAGCCAGCAGCCCCGGCCCGGCTCGAAACAGCAGCTCATACCCGTGAACCTCGCCCATCAGGTCCATGATCGGCTGCCGGGCCACATAGCGCAGCCCGGTCGGCCGCAATCCATCCGACATCAGGCAATCCGGACCGCGAACGGTCGCAGGCAAGCTCGCCTCATGCACAGACGCTATCGAGAATGGAGTCGTCATGCACCGCCCTAAACAGCCCTATCGGCAGCGCACGACCAATCCATGAATAAATTTTTACGAATCGGAGGAAGTAAAAAAACAGTTCAGAAAAGAGGGAATTTACCCTCCCATGAACATCCCGCCATTCACATCCAGCACATGCCCGGTCACATACCCCGCACCCTCGGATGCCAGGTAGGTCACCGCGTGAGCCACGTCGATCTCCGTTCCAGACCGTCCCAGCGGAATCGCACTCAGCATTGCCGACGTCTGCTTCTCATCCAGCACGGACGTCATCTGGGTCACAATGTATCCCGGAGCAACCGCGTTCACCGTCACTCCGCGCGAAGCAACCTCCCGCGCTAGCGAACGAGTCATCCCAATAAGCCCCGCCTTGCTCGCCGCATAGTTCACCTGCCCCGCCTGGCCGGTTTGTCCCACGATGCTTGAGACATTGATGATTCGGCCCCAGCGATTCTTCAGCATCGCAGCCAGCAACGCCTGCGTAAGCAGAAAAGCCCCGGTCAGATTGGTCGAAAGCACATCATCCCAATCCGCCCGCTTCATCCTCAACACAAGTCCATCCCGCGTAATCCCGGCATTGTTCACCAGGATCTCGACTTTGCCAAACCGAGCCAGAATCTCCTTCGCCCCAGCCTTGATGGACGCTTCATCCGCCACATCCAGCGCAAAAGCCGCAGCCGTTCCGCCCGCAGCCTCAATCTCGGCCTGGACCTCCGCCAGCTTTGCCACATTCCGCGCAGCCAGTGCCACCGTAGCGCCCTCAGCCGCCAGCGCCAACGCACAAGCCCGCCCAATTCCCTGCGAAGCCCCGGTTACCAGGGCAATTCTTCCTTGCACCGTACTCATAATTTTCCTCAATAGACAAAATAAACAAAGGATGACCGCTTGATGTAACAGGAGCCCAATGTAACAGCGCCAGCAGCGCCTCTCTAAGATTATAAAGAGGGATTACAGAGAAGAATCAAAGCAACGGCGGTTCCCGAGAAGGCCCAATCCGCAGGCTGAACTGACAGAAGAATCTCAAGCCGCCTGCATATACATCGGCGCTATTTCCATCACCGCGAAACCTACTGCGCTACCACCGGCGTTCCCGCTCGCACCACCGCCGGCAACACCACCTCCGGCGACCAGACATACACCGCCAGCCGTCGCGAATAGTGCAGCAGCGGCCTGGTTCGAGGCAGCTCCAGGCCCAGCGCGGAGGCCAGATCGTTCTCCTCGATCACCGCTTCAGCCTCTTCAAGTGGCCACGGAAGATGATGAATCTGCGCCCGCAACAGCCGCCCCAGCGCATCCCGCGTAAACAGGCAATACCGTTCCGTCAGAAAATACTCAATCGTCCCCGGACGGCTCTGCACCAATCTTCGCGTCGGACCCAGCCCTCGGTATCGCGCCATAAACCGCACAGGTTTAGCGCTCAGCAACCGTTTGCTATAAAACGAAAACTCCTGCTCGCCGCGCGGTTCAATCTTCATCTGCGCCCAGTAGTAGGGCAGATGAAAAATCCCCCTGGCCATCATCACCGCCAGCAGATTGCCTGCCTCAAGCGAAAAGAAATACACCCCCGGCATCCCCGTCTGCGTATCCCGAACGTAGGTTCTCAAATTCAGCTCAGGAGTCTGTCTCGCCCCCGGTATCGGCGGCAATCCCCACACCTGGATCTTGTCCATCCAGAACGGAACTACCCCGATCCACGCCGATCCCTGAAATACGTCCGCCTCAAGCCCATCCGGCAACAGGCTCTCAATCTCCGCCGCCCGCATAGGCCAGTGCGCAAAGAGCAGATCGTTCCACCGCTGTGCCATTACATGTCGCGCTGTAGGCAGCGGCCACGGTCGGTGCGAAATAGTATTGAGATCTTCACTCATCGGCAGGCATTCGCTTGCTGTACGGTTCATCCCGCCGTCTGCCCAGAACCCGAACTCCCGGTCCCGGCGACTTTTCCGGCGTCGCTCACTAGCAATGCTAGTCGAAGTACGCCGGATGCAACACACCATGCGAACCCAAAGTAGATTACAGGCTCGTCAATCTCTATGTTCGCCAGACCAAATCCCTATGTTTGCCAGACGTAAAGATAATCGCTGTCGCTCGAAGTCGCGACATTCAGCCCTCGCTCGCGCGTTGCCCGGTTGAGCGCAGAGCGGATGTTTTCCTTCGTGTCCGGCAGTTCGGCCAAAGGAATCTTGAGCGCGCTTCCCTTATCCAGTTGCGCGATGTTGTTCAGCAACTCGGTCACGATTTCCTTATGCTTACCGTTGCGCCCAGTGGGAATATCCACCTGCAGTACGGACTCGAACTTCATTCCTGGACGATTATGGTCTTTGTCGATAGCCATAACAATCTCTCCCCTGAACTAATCGTATTCTTAATCTAAACTGACGCTACGCTAACCTAACACGAATCTACACTCACCATCAAGAGGACCTCCCGCCACACTCTTGATAACCTGCAAATTGCACATCCAAAAAGAGTTATCCCGTATTTATCAGAAGCTGCTAAGGTGCATGAGAGGTTGTTTTTTATGCTGATTTCAACCCGTTTTAAGACCATCCCTTTAGCCCAGGTTCCAAGAACGGATCTGGTCTACCTATTCTCGAAATCGAGCCCCTTGCTTCTCGTAGTGCATGACGAGTGCACCGTTGCCGACACCCGGGCAGCCATCCTGGAAGGCTGGGGATTCAATGTCATAAAAGCCTATGACTGGGACACTGCCATCGATCTCGCACTATCCACGTCGCCCGATCTGCTCATCAGCGATGGAATCCTGACCGGTATTGACGGCGTCGAACTCGGCAAGGCAATTCGAGAGATAGCACCCCGCTGCAAAGTGCTGTTGTTCTCCGCAGAATTTTCAAGTATCGATGCGCTCTCCACCTGGGCTCTGGCATCGGCTGCTCAGGCATCACCCGCTTCGCTGCCACCGAACGCCGAACCATCCAGCCACACCTCATGGCTGTTGAAGCCCGTAGCCCCATCTCTCCTGTTTGCTCATCTGGAAAAACTCGGTCTGCACCCCGGACCCACCCGAGCCGCATAATCCGATCCGAATGGAAGTAGCAGCAGAACTTCCCCGGCCTGACGCTCTCATGCCGTATCCTGAACCCCAGAGAGCCATGTCCACGACTATCCCCACCACACGCCCCGCATCCGATCCAGCCTCCAGCCACGCCCACAATCAGACTGAGGTCTTCGCCGTACATGGCGCCGACCCGGAAGTCCTCGCCTACGCGATGGCCAAATACTCGCGCTCCTCGCTCTCCATGCGCCAGTCGCTCAAGGAAATCAGCTCTCAGCGCGCCGAGCAGTTCCTCAACACCTTTTACTTCCAGTACGGGCATCGCTCCATCGCCGACCTAGCCCATGTCGCCTTTGCCATTGAGCGCCTGTCGCTCCTCGCCGCGATTGTCCTCGTCGACGAACAGCGCTGGGACGGCCAGGAGCGCTCAACCCGCTACCAGAACTTCCTCAAGTCCGGCTGGTATCTGCCCAGCTTCGCCGAGTCCTCCGAAGCACAGCAGCTCTATGTCAAAACAGTAGAAGACCTCTTCACCGCCTACGAACGCACCTCCTCCGCCGTCTTCGAAGCGCTGAAAAAGAAAGTATCGTGCCCTCCTGAGATGAAGCAGGACGCCTACGAGCGCACCCTCAAGGCCCGAGCCTTCGACGTCGCTCGCTACCTGCTTCCACTCGCGACCAACACCTCGTTAGGCCAGATCGTCAACGCCCGCACCCTGGAGACACAGGTATCGCGCCTGCTCACCCATCCCGCCGCGGAGATTCGCGACCTTGGCGAAAAACTCAAGCAAGCCGCCATCGGTCCCGCCTGGAATCTGCACGCCGAAGAGCTCGCGAACATCCAGTCCAAAATTGCCGAAGCGAATCCTGAATTAGCCGCTGAATCCGCGCCCATTCTGACCAGGGAAGTTCACGTTGCGCCCACGCTGGTAAAGTACGCCACTCCCAACGAATACGAGATCAAAACCCGCGCCCAGCTAACACACGCCGCGCAGGAATTGTTATCCGGCATTCCAATCGACGCGGCTCCGCTAGTCGATCTCGTCGAACGCACCGAATCTCTCGAAGTCGAGTTAGCTGCAACACTCATCTACTCCGCGAGCCATCATCCCTATCGGCAGATTCGCGACCTGGTAGCCAGTCTTCCCGAAGCCCGTATCAGCGAACTCATCGAACTGGGCCTGCAGGATCGCGGACGTCATGATGAAGCCCTGCGCGCCTTCCATGCCGGGCAGGGACTTCGCTTCGACATCCTGATGGATATCGGTGGCTTTCGCGACATGCACCGTCATCGCCGCTGCACGCAGATCATCCAGGAGTTCACGCATCTCCACGGCTACGACACCCCTGAAACCGGCGACGCCGCAGGCCTGTCCGAGGCTGGCATCCTCGCCGACTACCAATCCACCATTGCCGCAGCCTTCGCCGCCAGCAGTCGTATCGCCGCCAGCAACGCGCCAGAGGCCGCGCAAACCGCTCTCTACCTGCTGCCGCTCGCTACCAGGATTCGTTCCCTGTTCAAGATGGACTTCGCCGAAGCCCAATACATCTCTGAACTGCGCAGCGGTCCGGCAGGGCATTTCAGCTATCGCAAAGTTGCCTGGGAAATGTATCTCGCCGTTCAGCGCCAACACCCGGCTCTGGCAAAATACTTTCGAGTAACCGACTTCACTCAGCCCATCGACATCTTAAAACGATAACTTGCTAACTATCTCTGAGTAACACTAAAAAATGGTGGTATCTCAATCGAGATACCACCATAACTAATTCAATTACATCTAGGGAACAATCTGTGCGAAGTTACTGGAGAGGAACGAGTGAAAGCAATGAGCTATTCACGTGGATCCGATTCAATCCGCTGTACTCAATGAATCCCATTTTGCGGAATCGGTTCATGAAAAAGCTCACACGTGAGCGGGTCGTTCCCACCATGTCCGCGAGTGTCTCCTGGCTGATCTTCGGCAGCGCGGCAAGCGACTCGCCATCCTTGCCCGTCTGCGATAGCAGCAGCAGCGTGCGCGCCAGCCGCTTCTCGCTTGAATTAAAGAGCTGATCCACGAGATCGGCCTGCATGCGCGTATTGCGTGAGATCAGATAGCGCGTAAAGAGCCGCGACATCGCAGGTTCTTCCAGCAGCACACGAATCATCTCCTGCCTGCGAATTCGCAGCAAGGTGCAATCCGTCAGCGCTTTTGAGGATGAGGTGCGCATCGGTTGCTCAGATGTGATGCACTCTTCACCGAGAAAATGGCCAGCTCCGAGAATGGCAATTGTCGCCTCTTTGCCAGTAGGAGAAACCACGCTGAGCCTGACTTTGCCCTTCTGCAGATAGTAGACAGTGTCGCCTGTCTCGCCCTGGCAAAAGATTGCTTCGTTCTTCTTGGTTTGGAGGATAGTCTTTCCGAATCCACCTCTGGCAAGATATTCCTGCGCATCGAATACATCATTGGTAACAGCCATTGGGTCAACCTTTCTCGGGAAATCACAAAGTTTGTATGTCGAGCAGTAACCACGATCAATGCAAGAAATAGACTGATCAATTGATCTACTGATCAACTCGATATGCGAGATAAGACGGCAGTAATTACTCCCGGGTTGTACGATATTGCACTCAGTACCTGAAATAAATCGGACGGGTAGGTCAAGATCAATAAAATGTGTAACATGCGACGTCATAAGCGCAGCATAAAGCGGCCATCAAAGGGCCTCAGTGAAGCTACTGTGTATAACTCTGAACTGTAATCGGGAGATAACAGATATAGGATGTCAACACACTCCCTGCGGGTTGTATCGATTTGCAATCAGAGCCAAAATCAGAGACCGCCCGTCTCCTGATTCGGCTGCTAAGCATATTCGTTTCAAACGCCAACCCCAATTTCTTTCGTCTCCCCCGAACTGTTACGCTCGGAGATGCCTCCACGCACCTTGCTGGTGGATGCGATAATCTCAGCAGAGAGAATCCATGTTCGTCATACTGTGGCAATTCGACATCGCGGAAGATAAAGTCCCGGCTTTTGAGGCAGCATACGGAGTCGCAGGCACTTGGGCGACGCTCTTCGGTCTTTCCCCGGAATACCTGGGCACCGAACTGCTCAAAGACGCCTACGTTCCCGGCCGTTACGCCACCATCGATCGCTGGCAAAGCGAAGACGCCTACCGCGCCTTCCGCAAACAGCATGATGCGGACTACGAAGCCCAGGATCGCGCCTGCGACTCACTCACCGACACAGAGACGCGCATCGGCGCCTTCTTCGCGTAATTCTCTACAGCACGTCACTCTCACAACACGATGCTCATGTACTCTGAAAAGCATCGAGATTCCGTTCTATTGTGAGGGTGTCATGGCTATGAGCACCGACCTTTTCCACGCCGAAACTCCCGTTTCAGATCTGCCATCGATGGATCGCGCATCCGTCCTCCATCCTTCGACCAGCATCGCGGATTTCGCAACCGGCAAAGTCCCCACCACCATCATCGACACCGCTAGCGGCATTCGCATTCGCGATACGCACGGCAAGGAACTGATCGACGCATTCGCAGGCCTCTACTGCGTCAACATCGGCTACGGACGCACCGAAGTGGCCGACGCCATCGCGCGTCAGGCCCATCAAATGGCGTATTACCACGCCTACGCAGGCCACTCCACCGAAGAGCTCATTCGCCTCTCCGATCGCCTCATCAGGATGGCCCCGGCTTCCTCCAATGGCGGCAAGATGAGCAGGGTTTTCTACGGCACCTCTGGCTCGGATGCCAATGAAACCAACGCCAAACTCGTCTGGTACTACCACAATCTCATCGGCAGGCCAAAGAAGAAACGCATCATCGCCCGCGAACGCGCGTATCACGGCAACACCGTGATGGCAGGCTCCATGACCGGCCTGAACTTCTATCACCACTTCATGGATTTACCTGTCTCCGCAATCCTCCGCACCCGAGCGCCGCACTACTACTTCGGCGCTGAACCCGGCGAAACAGAAGAGCAATTCTCCAGCCGCCGAGCCTCCGAACTTGAAGCCATGATCCTCCGCGAAGACCCCGAAACCATCGGAGCCTTTATCGGCGAACCGGTTCTCGGCACCGGCGGCCTCGTCCCGCCACCCGCAGGCTACTGGGCGGCTATTCAGGCCGTATTGAAGAAGTACGAAATCCTGCTCATCGCCGACGAAGTCATCACCGGCTTCGGCCGCACCGGTCGCATGTTTGGATCGCAGCTATACGACATCCAGCCCGACCTCATCACCATCGCCAAAGGCCTCACCTCGGCCTACGCGCCTCTCAGCGGAGTCATCCTCGGCGAGCGTGTCTACAATGCCCTGGAAGCAGGTTCAGCCGAGGCCGGAGTCTTCTCCCACGGCTACACCTACACCGGCCATCCCATCTCCGTGGCAGCAGCCAACGCCAACCTCGATATCCTCGAACGCGAAAACCTGACCCAGAACGCAGCCGAAGTAGGCGACTACATGCTATCCGCGCTGCACAACGCCTTCGACGGCCTGCCCATCACCGGCGAAGTACGCGGCGTAGGCCTCATGCTGGCAGTAGAATTCGTGGCCGATCCCGCAACAAAGCAGCGCCTCAATCCAGAACACAAAGTCGCCTACCGCATCTCCACATTGGCCCGCGAAAACGGCCTCATTACGCGAGCCATGCCCCAAAGCGAAGCGCTGGGTTTCGCGCCGCCATTAGTGCTGACCCGAGCCGAAGCCGACCAGATCGTAGACATCGCCGCAGCCTCCACCCGGCAGGTCATCGAAGAGCTGACGAATGAAGGCAAGCTGGCCTGATAAAAACGCTTCATGAAATGAACCTTATCAAGCCTCGTTATCAGGGCTCGTTGTAGTACCCGGCGTTGGTCAGAACAGTCATGCCCGGACGATTCACCGTAATCTTGATGCTGCGGAACTCGTCCTTGTGCTCCGGCGCGGGTGCCTCGAAATGAATTGTGTAATAAGGCGCATCGGCATCCTTCAGGCAATCTGCAATTTCCGGCCCCAGATACTGAGGGCTGTAATTGAAAACACGTCCGCCACTTTGCGCCGCAAGCACCTGCAATGCAAGATTGCCAAACTCCGCGCGGCTTGAGGACACAGCCGGCTTCAGATAGTCCTTGTACCGGTTCCACTGCAGAGAGTTCCCGCCGGTAATGCGATTCGGATCCATGCTGTAGAGGCTAATGCGAGCCAGGCGCAGGTCCGTCGACATGGTGACAACCTCGTTGAAGAGCGTCTGTAGCTGCAGCGTCGAAGGCGTACTGTTCGACCATGGAAGCAGCGGCCAGCCAGGGCTGAGCCACAGCAGCATTTTGCGTCCCGGCTGTCGGAGCTCCTGCCCTGCAATTGTGGTGAGGGCAGTCAGCGAGAACTGGATACGATCGACATCGCCATAGAAGCCCTGCGAGCGGAGAAATGGGTGAAGCGTCGCGTCGGCATTCTCCACTGCCGTTGCCAAAGCATTTCCATTGCGCGTCACCCCACTGATGGTCTGAACTCCGTTGCCATTCAGCAGCAGGATAGAGATCTGCCGATCCAGCTTGCCATTGTTCGAGCGCAGATACTTCACAAGCTCCTGGCGAACATACGAGACCTCTGTCAGAGAAGTATTGACCGTGTCGATCAGAATGATTGTCTGGACGGTCGGATCGAAATCGCGGCTGGGCATCGGCGTAGCCGGTGCCAGGGACGAAATCTTTCGCGGCTGATTCTCATCCAGCAGGGTGAAATCATTCGCCGTCAACCCGGCTACAGGCTTGCCGTTCTGATCGATCACCCGTACATCGACGCCAATGCTGTGCTTCATCTGGGCATTCGCTGCCTGCTGCCCTTGAATGGTAGCGAGAATCTTGCGAGCGCGAGCCTGCAGTGCAGGATTGGCGGATGAATTACTCGCATCCACAAGCATCTGTTTCGCACGTGTGGAGTTGCTCTCCGCCAGCAGGAAAAGCGCCCGCTCCTTGAATTGCTCCGGCTGATCGCTGTTCAGTACCGATTGAATCTCGGCCAGCGCCTGCGCCTGATCCTTATCCATCAGCGCATCGATCGCATGCAGTTTCGAGTTTTCGTCCTGCGCATCGCCCGTCTGAACCGGCTGATCCTTTCCGCTCTGGATCTCCATCTGCAGTGCATTGCATTCCTTTATCCATTGGCTGCCTGGATAGCCCTGCCGCAGATCGGCGCAGGTCTTCAATGCGCTCTCGGCGTGGCCCTGCTTATTCTGCGCGTATGCCTTCCAGTAGAGCGCTCCCTCACTATGCTCGCCATGCTGCTCGGCAATCTTGCCAAAGATCGATTCCGCGTCTGCCCACCGGCTCTCATGAATGGCCCGTGTACCCTCCGAATACGGGCTGTCCTCCCTGGTATCCGCAGAGAGCAGGCTGCTGTCCGTGCTCGCCTCCAAAGGCAAAAGCGCCTGCGGAGCAACCTGTGCCGCAAAGGATGGAACAGCCACGCCCAGCCTCACAACGAGAACGACCCCGGCCAGTGTTATGAAGAGATGCGAAGTCTTGAGAAAGTTGCTTTTCATGCAGTTCCACCTTGTCTGGAGATAGGTTTGGAGATAGGTCTGGAGATAGCCACGCCATTCTGTCTGCTGTTCCGCACACGCGAACGCAGAACCCTGACTTCAAACAACAGCCCACTCGTATTCATTTCCTTCTGTAAACGTGCAATTGCCGCCTGAGACAATCCATCTGGATTCGCGGCAACCTGCGCCAGCACTCGATCCAAATCATCGAGCGTGATTGCAACCGCCGGACTGGCGGTTGAATAGTTTGGAATAGTCCCAGTCGATGCAGTCGAAGTACTGCTACCCGCCGCACGCAGCCGGTAGCTCTCGTTCTCCGCAAGCAACTGCCGGGCAGTTGTTTGCAGCGCCGGATCGACCGCTGCCTCCTCAGGATGATTGAGTTCCACCAGCAACCGCTCCGAGCGGTCGAGATGGTCGCTCAGCACTAGCAGAATCACGCGCTGCGTAGCCTGTTGATTCGTCGAAGCCCCATTGTCTTTCGCTATTGCCGGGGCACGCTTCTGTTCCCAAAGCCGCCCCGAATAAAAAGCCGCAGCCACAAGAATTGCCGCCGCAACAGCCAAAGCCAGGCTCGCCGTCAGCCCCATTTTCCAGCCGGAAGGCGAAAACAAGCGCCGCCATCCATGCCGTTGCTGCCCCTCATGCGGAACCAGCAAAGGCTGCAGAGACCGCCATACAGCGTCGCCATATTCAGCCCCGCGATCCGGTATTGTCATCGCATCTAATTCCAATGCGAGCCGTGCAATATCCACCATGAGCGCCGCATAGGCATCGGCGCATTCAGGACAAGTCTGAATATGTCCCTTGCACTCGCTCAGCCGCGCGCTTTCGCCGTAATGGTATTGAATGAGTTCGGTTTCACTAAGATGATTCATGTATTCCCCTGCCCCGATGATGACGACGCTTTGAAGTATTCGCCGATGCCAGTCTGCGGCGTAGCTTCTGCACCGCACGAAAGACCGCTTGTTTCGCCGCATTCGGCGCGATGTTGAGAGCTGCTGCAATTTCCGTAGTGGATTGCTCCTCGACGTGCCGCAGCAGAAAGGCAGCCCGCTCCAGCGGAGTAAGCGAGTGCAGGGCAAACATCTGTTGCGCGCCCATCTCACTGCTCAACAGCAACCGCTCCGGATCGGCCGCGGTATCAACTAACTCATCCCCCGGCCCCGTAGAATTTCCATCCCCATCCACTCGCTGCGAACGATCGCGTCCAACCTCCGTCCTGTAGCGATTCGTCAGGTCGTAAGCGCAGTTCACAGCAATGCGATAAATCCAACTGCCAAAAGCCGCATCCTGATGAAACGAAGCCAGCTTCTGATAGCCGCGAAAAAACGCTTCCTGAACGACTTCATCCGCATCCGCCTCATTCTGCGTAATGCGATAAGCCACGCGAAACACCATTGCGCTGTGCTCGACCACCAGCGCCCTGTAAGCCGCCGTGTCTCCATTCAGCACCGCACGGATCACGCTTTTGTCGCTGGCACCCATTCAGCGCATTAGACAGGAAATCTCCAACCCCGGTTAGGGTAAAGTTTGGCGTATGGGAGAGAGTATGGAAAAGATGGCCATTTCGGATAAAGACACCCTGCTCGTAATCGATGTTCAACGCGACTTCTGCGCCGCAGGAGCCCTGGCAATCCCCGACGGGGACGCGGTAGTTCCAATCGTCAACCAGCTCGCGCAACACTTCCGGCACGTCATCCTCACCCAGGACTGGCACACCCCAGGCCATCACTCCTTTGCGGCCTCACACGTGCACAGGCATCCCTACGAAACCATCCAGGCTCCGTATGGCGAACAAACCCTCTGGCCTGACCACTGCGTCCAGGGAACCCCCGGCGCGGACTTCCATCCCGATCTCGACATTCCCCACGCCGAACTCATCCTCCGCAAAGGCTTTCGTCCCAACATCGACTCCTACTCCGCCTTCCTCGAAAACGACAAGACCACGCCCACCGGCCTTGCCGGCTATCTCCGCGAACGAGGCTTTCAGCGCATCTTCCTCGTCGGCCTTGCCTATGACTACTGCGTCCGCTTCTCCGCCGTCGATGCAGTCCGCGCAGGCTTCTCTGCGTTCGTCATTGAAGATGCCTGCCGCGCCGTCGGCCTTCCCGGTTCCGTCGAGGCCACCGGCCAGGAATTCGCAGAACTCGGCGTCAAGCGCATCCAGGCGACCGATATCCAACCTTGTCTTGAATCGAATTTCTCCAGCGCGGGTCTATCATAGTAGTAGAAAATCTCCGGCTATAGCCTCAGCCCAACCGGAGCGGGAACAATCGGTAATAAGGGAGAAATAATGCCGCAACTCATGAGAACGTCCAATCCAGCACTGAGCGACAGCGCCTTCCGCGGACAACCAAACCGCGGCGCACAGGCCATTCCGTATGGAACGCAAGGTCAATACGGCGAGCGCTTTGGCCGTGGTGGAGGTTTCAGCGACATCACCTCGCGCATGACGCTCAACGGCACCATCAACAAAACCGGCATCCTGCTCGTATGCGCCATCGCTACCGCCGGCTGGACCTGGCATCTCTTCATGCAGTCCGGCAACCCGGCAGATGTAGGGCCCTGGCTCTTCGGGGGTCTGATCGGCGGCTTCATCTGCGCCTTGATCACCATCTTCAAAAAAGAGTGGTCGCCCGTCACCGCGCCTGCCTATGCGCTCCTTGAAGGTCTCGCCCTCGGCGGCATCTCTGCGATGTATAACGTGCAGTCCTCGGGCATCGCGATCCAGGCCGTCGGCCTCACCTTCGGCACGCTCTTCGTCCTGCTTCTCGCCTATCGCTCCGGCCTGATCAAGGTCACCGAAAAGTTCCGCCTCGGCATCATCGCAGCCACCGGCGGAGTCGCAGTCTTCTACCTGCTTGAGATGGTGCTCGGCATCTTCGGCATCCACTTCACATCCATCAACGGCTCCGGCGTCATCGGCATCGGATTCAGCCTGATCGTCGTCTGCATCGCCGCTCTCAATCTCGTCCTCGACTTCGACTTCATTGAAAAAGGCGTGCAATACGGCGCCCCCAAATACATGGAGTGGTACGGCGCCTTCGGCATCATGGTCACGCTGGTCTGGCTGTATCTGGAAATGCTTCGCCTATTAAGCAAAGTAAGCCGCAGAAACTAAAACGTCACGAATGAACAAACACCCGAGGTATGCCGTGATCTTTCACGGCATACCTCGGCGTTTTAGAGCCAGTCCAACTCTCTCTTGTGCCTGACTCTGCAGAACAAGCTCTGCATATCCTCATTGTTTATTTCTTGACAGCCCGGCACTTTGTTTTATCATTCCCCTAGAATGTCTACCAAAGCTGACCGTATAGAGCTCTTACAGGGCACACTGGATCTTCTCGTCCTCCGCACGCTTGTTCTCTGCCCGCTGCACGGTCATGCCATCGCGAAAGCCATCGAACGCAACTCCGAAGATGTCCTTCTTGTCGAGCAGGGTTCGCTCTACCCCGCGCTGCATCGGCTTATCAAACGGGGCTGGATCAGCGCACAGGACGGAATATCGGAAAACAATCGTCGTGCCAAGTATTACAAGCTCACAGCCAAAGGCAAAAAGCAGCTCATTGTAGAGACCGGCAAGTGGGAAAAACTCACCCAGGCAATTGCGCAAATCCTCCGCCCCGCGGAGTAAGGAGCACGAATGGACGGAGATCGGCATCTCAACGAGCTGGACCAGGAAATTCGCGACCATATAGATTTCGAAGTCCAGGAAAATCTTGCACGGGGTATGACTCCCGAGCAGGCCCGCACAGCCGCCTCACGAAAATTCGGCAATGTTTCCGCAATCCGTGAAGAAACATACACCGTCTGGCATCGTGTCTGGCTGCAACAGGCTCTTCAGGATATCCGTTACGCACTCCGCCAGCTTAGTCTTGCTCCTGTCTTCACCGTCACCGTCATGCTCACGCTCGGGCTCGGTATCGGAGCAACCACAGCTATCTTTTCGCTGGTTCATGCCGTCATGTTGAGATCGCTTCCAGTCGTCGATCCATCCCATCTCTATCGCATCGGCTCTGGTAATGACTGTTGTTCGACGGGGGCGCTTCAAGGCAACTGGCAGGTCTTTTCCTACTCCCTATACAAACAAATCGAAGCAGCCGCGCCGCAATTCGACAACGTTGCCGCATTTCAAGGCAATGCAGGCGTTCTCAGCGTGCGCGACAGTACTTCCATCTCGCAAGCGCGGCCGCTCCTCGGCGAGTATGTCAGCGGCAACTACTTCCAGACCTTCGGCTTGCAAGCCTTCGCCGGTCGTTTGATTACCAAAGCAGACGATCAGCAGAACGCCACGCCGGTAGCTGTACTCAGCTACCGCTCCTGGCAGCAAAACTACAACTCCAGCCCATCCGTCATCGGAGCGACCTTTAACATTGAGACCCATCCCTTCACCATCATCGGCATAGCACCTCCCGGCTTTTTTGGCGAAACCCTCAGCAGCACACCTACCGAGATATGGGTTCCTCTTCAGACAGAATTTCTCACCGACGGCAAGGATGCCTTCAACCTCATTCCATCGCAGGCATGGCTCCATCTCATCGGGCATCTGCGCCCCGGCGCAAGCATCGGCGGCGTATCCGATGCACTCACTGCAACCCTTCAGCATTGGCTCATTACAGACGCCGATCTTCCACCCCAAAATCGCCCGCGATCCGCAGAGCAACTCACCCGCCAGACCATCCAGATCACGCCCGGCGGCTCCGGCATCGGAACCATGCGCGACGCCTATCAGGACAGCTTGCGGCTACTCTTCGCTCTGTGCCTCGCAGTCCTGCTGATTGCCTGTGCGAACATCGCAAATCTTCTTCTTGTCAGGGGAATCGCGCGTCGCGGCCAGATAGCTCTGCAACTCGCTTTGGGAGCATCGCGTCTGCGCATCCTGCGCCAGGCGCTTACCGAGAGCTCGGTCCTCGCGCTCCTTGGCGGCATCGCTGGCATCGGCCTGTCATGGCTTGGCGCAAAGCTGGTTATAGCCGTGGCCTTTCGTCACTCAACCAGCGTTCCTATCGACGTACGCCCATCCCTGCCTGTACTCGGCTTTTGCCTCGGCTTGTCCCTGCTCACTGGCCTTCTTTTCGGCACTGTGCCAGCATGGCTATCCTCGGCCACGGATCCAATCCAATCCCTTCGCGGAGCCAACCGCGCCACCCACAAAAGCGCCGCACTCCCGCAAAAACTACTCATCGTCTTTCAGTCCGCGCTTTCCGTCGTACTCATCGCCGTAGCAAGTATGCTCACCCACAGCATCCTCAATCTCCAGAATCAGGATCTCGGCTTTGCCACAGCAAACCGCCTCAGTATCCAGATGGAGCCGCCACTCGCGGACTATACTCTCGATCAGCTCAGCCTCCGCTACCGCGACCTGCGAGCTCGCCTCGCGCAACTTCCCGGAGTCCACAACGCCAGTCTTGCACTCGACGGCCCCGTTATAGGCGGCTGGCAAGAAGCAGTCGTCAAACCCGGCGAAGGAATGCCCCGCCTCGATGGATCCGAAAACACCATGTGGAATCGTGTAAGTCCTGGCTACTTCGAAACCATCGGCCTTCCTATTCTCCAGGGCCGAGGCATCCTCGATTCAGATCGTGCCGACACTCGCGGCGTAGTGGTCGTCAACCAGGCCTTCGTCAAAAAGTTCCTCAGCGGCCAGCCCCCTATCGGCAAATACTTCGGCTTTCATCTGCCCGCCTACAGCAATGCGTTTGAAATCGTAGGAGTAGTAGCTGACGCCAAGTCCGGAGACTTAAGCAAGCCGCCACCGCCCATGGCCTTTGGAGCCCTTGCCCAGCACATAATCTATACAGAAGAAATCCTCCAGGCCGATGACAAATGGGATCACTTCATTAACGAAGCACAGCTCTACTACTCCGGCGATCTCGGTACGCTTGAGCCTCGTATTCGTGAAGCCTTCCGGCTCGTCGATCCCAACTTCGCAATCATCGACATTCAGCCTGTACAGCAGCTCGTCGACACGCAGTTTGACCAGCAGCGAGCCGTTGCTCAGCTCAGCGGACTCTTCGGTATCCTAGCTCTCGTTCTCGCCTCCATCGGCCTCTACGGAGTAACCGCCTATACCGTAGCCCGCCGCACTAGCGAAATCGGTATACGCATGGCTGTCGGCGCCAACCGCACCAACATAGCCGCACTCATCTTTCGAGGAGCATTCACACAGGTTACGATCGGCCTCATTCTAGGTATTCCCCTGGCCATTCTCTTTGGAAAACTGCTTGCCAACCGCCTTTACCAGGTCAGCATCCTGGACCCCACAGCTCTCCTCATAGCCATCGGCACACTGATTCTGGGAGCAACTGTAGCGAGCATGATTCCAGCCCGTCGCGCCGCCTCCACCAATCTCATCCAAACCCTGCGCGCTGACTAGCCCACGCACCGACTAGCCTATGCACGACCTCTTTACTCTTCCGACTTAAACAACTGCAGGCTGTAGGCCAATCACTCAGCCCGCAGCGCTTCAACAGGATCGACAGCACTGGTGCGCAATGCAGGCAGATAACTCGCCAGCACCGCCGCAGCAACCAACGCAACCGGCACTGCCAGAAACGTCACCGGGTCCAGCGGACTGATGCCAAACAGCAGCGTCCGCATGAGCTGCATCAGCGCCGCCGCCGCTCCCAGGCCAATCGCAG
This sequence comes from Acidicapsa ligni, assembly GCF_025685655.1. Lineage (NCBI taxonomy): Bacteria > Pseudomonadati > Acidobacteriota > Terriglobia > Terriglobales > Acidobacteriaceae > Acidicapsa > Acidicapsa ligni. The sequence continues at coordinate 963,899 of NZ_JAGSYG010000001.1, forward strand.
TTCCCACGCCGGTAAGCACCAGCGCCGACCGAACGAACATCCACACCAGCTCGCTCTTCTTCGCGCCCAGCGCCATGCGAATCCCAATCTCCCGAGTCCGTTGCGAAACAGCATACGAAATCACGCCATAGATCCCGAGAATGCCCAAAGCAAACGCCATCGTCCCCGCAATCGCCAACATGACCAGCGTGAACGAAGTCCGAGCCATCGAGCCGCTGTAGATATCCTGCATCGTACTGACTTCCGCAACCGGCAGATTTGAATTCACCGACCACACCGCCTGTTGCATCTCGTTGATGAAGTCCTGCCTTCCGGCGCGATTGCTGCGTATCGCAAAGTACATCGTGCGCCACACTCCCAGCTTGTCCGAAGCAGTGACATCGTTCATCAACGAAGGCCAGTAGACAGTTGCGGGCGACACCTGGTCCACTCCGTTTTCGCGCACATCCTGAACCACACCCACCACCTCATGCCACGGCTGGCCTGAGAACTCATGGAAGCGCTTGCCGATAGCTGCCTGCGGCGATCCCCAAAGCTCGCGAGCAAGGCTCTCCGAGAGAATGCCGATCGGCCTCACGTTATAGATCTCCGCCCACGTGAAATCGCGCCCAGCCACAAATCGCGTGCCCGCCGTGTGAAAGTATCCCGGCGACACATAGTTGTAGAGGCGCATCGGGGCATTATCGCTTTCGTTCTGCTTGCCTTCGATCAAAATCTCGTCCCAGCTCGGCTCTGCTCCGCTCATGGGAACCGAAGCCACAAAGCCCGTCGACGAAACGCCGCCAATCGCAGCCAGCTTGTCCAGGATGCTGTTCTGAATTCGCACCACCGGCATCGAATCATGCACCAGCGTCTCCGGAATAGAAAGCCTCATCACCTGCAGAGATGCAGGATCAGAGAAGCCCGGATCGACATTGCGCATCGCCAGAAAGGTGCGGATCATCAGCACCGCGCCGATAAGCAGCACCAGCGCCATGGCCACCTGCGCCACCACCAGCACATTGCGTCCCCGCTGACGTTCGCGGCTCACGCTCGCCGTGCGCATCGCCCCCAGCAACGTCGGGCCCTGTCGCGAAGGCACGTATCGGAATACAGGAATAGCGCCGAAGAACAGGCCCGAAAGCACGGAGAGAACCAATGTGAACGCGACAGACCAGCCATCCAGCGAAATCTCGCTCAGACGCGGCAGTTCCCCCGGTCCGATCGTCGTCAACAGACGCAGCCCGGCATACGCCACGGCCACACCCGCCGTTCCGCCCAGCAGGCCCAGCGTAACGCTCTCCAGCAAAAGCCCTCGCGCTATCCTCCATCGCCCCGCGCCAAGCGCCGAACGCACCGCAAGCTCCTGCTGCCGCCCATCGGCACGCACCAGCAGTAGGTTGGCCACGTTGGTGCAGGCAATCAGCATCACCACGCCAATCGTCGCCATCACCACCCAAAGCACCGTCTGGATACTGCCCACCACGGTCTCTTTCAGAGGCTCCAGGGCCGGGGTAATCTTCCAGTTCAGATACCAGTGCGGATCGCTCCCCGCTCCATTCGTCCACGAGTCCATCCACACATTCAGCAGGCCCGCCACATCGGCATTCGCCTGAGAAATCGCAACCCCCGGTCGCAGCCGTGCGATACCGTGATACATAAAGCCGGCGAGATGTTCCTTGACTGGATCGAGACCCGCAGGAACCAGCAGATCGAAGTCGTAGTTCACCACCTTGAACCCGCGCGGCATCACTCCTGCAATCACCCGCGGCTGCGAATCTACGCTGATAGTGCGCCCCACAACGCCGGGGTCTCCGCCAAAGCGACGCTGCCAATAGCCATAACTCAACATCACCCGGCCCAGCCCATGCGGGTCCTGATCGGACTCTGTAAGCCATTGGCCATGCAGCGCGGGAACACCCAATGTTTCGAGAATGCCGCTGGAGATCATCGCCGTGTTGACCTGCTCCGGCTCGGCCAGCCCCGTAATGCTGGCCGTGTTCGAACTCCACACGCCGACAGATTGAAACACGCGGTTGTGCGAAGCAAACGTGAGATACATCGAGGCAGACAACCGCAGCTCTTTACGAAACTCGGCCAGCCCCGGCGCGCCCGGCGCATTCAGGTGCAGCGATACCAGTTGCTCCGGCTCCGGATAAGGCAGCGGCCTCAGCAACACGCTGTTCAGCACGCTGAAGACCGCCGTATTCGCACCAATGCCGATCGCCAGCGTCAGCACCACCGTAATCGCAAATCCCGGCGACCGCCTCAGCCTGCGAAACACATGCTTCAGATCCACCAGCAGAGACTCCAATCTCTGCCACTGCCACACCTCATGGCTCCGCTCTCGCAGGAGTGTCACATTGCCAAAGTCGCGACGCGCCGTTCGTTCAGCCACTTCGCGCGACATACCCACTTCCATCAGTTCATCGACCCGCTCGTCGATGTGCTCCTGAATGGAGACCGAGATGTCGTCATACCTGCGATTTCTAAAGAAGAAGCGACTGAATCGTGACAATCCACACCTCCTATGCCTTGGCTGCGGCAAGCACACGGGCAAAGCCCGCAAACATCCTCTCGAAGCTGACAACTTCGCTTTCAAGATGATGAATGCCCGCAGCAGTGAGCCGATAAATCCGCGTTGGCCTGCCCTTGGTGGAGGTTCCGGCCTGGGCTTCCAGCCAGCCTTCCTTCAACATTCGTTGCAGAGCCGGATAGAGCGAACCCTCCTCCACCTGGAGCAGATCATCGGAAACCTGCTTGATATGCTTCACCAGCGCATAGCCATGCATAGGCTTCAGCTTCAGCGATTGGAGGATCATAATCTCCAGTGCGCCGGGAAAAAGGTCGCGATGTTCAGGGTTCTTCGCCATTGCGGCAATTGTAATGTCAGAATACCTATTTTGAAAATAGGTATTCTCGAGTTTATAAAATAGCCCTTGTTTTGGAAGGCCACGCTTCAGCCGCGCCGCAAACGCAGACCCAGGACGGTAGACTTATCTACCATGAAGAAAATTGGCTTCCTCTCCTTCGGCCATTGGACACCGTCCTCTCAATCGCAAACGCAGTCGGCGGCTGATACGCTCCTGCAATCGATTGACCTCGCCATCGAGGCCGAGCGCCTGGGAATCGACGGAGCCTACTTCCGGGTTCATCACTTTGCGCGACAACTGGCATCCCCGTTCCCATTGCTTGCGGCAGTCGGCGCAAAGACACGCAACATTGAAATCGGCACCGCCGTGATCGACATGCGATATGAGAACCCTCATTACATGGCAGAAGACGCCAGCGCCGCGGATCTCATCTCCGGCGGACGCCTGCAACTGGGAATCAGCCGCGGTTCGCCGGAACAGGTGATCGATGGCTGGCGCTATTTTGGCTACCGCCCGGCAGAGGGTGAAACAGACGCCGACATGGGCCGGCGTCACGCCGCAGAGTTTTTTGAACTGCTACGCGGCAACGGTTTCGCTCAACCCAACCCACGTCCGATGTTTCCAAATCCGCCAGGCCTGCTGCGTCTTGAGCCAAACTCCGAGGGATTGCGGGATCGTATCTGGTGGGGCGCAGGTTCGGATGCGACCGCTGTCTGGGCCGCAAAGCTGGGAATGAACCTGCAAAGCTCAACCCTCAAAGACGACGAGACCGGAGAACCCTTCCACATCCAGCAAGCAACGCAGATCCGTGCCTACCGCGCCGCCTGGAAAGAAGCCGGACACGCTCGCACGCCGCGCGTTTCCGTCAGCCGCAGCATCTTCGCGCTGATCGACGACCGTGATCGCGCCTATTTCGGACGAGGAGACCAGGAAAGGGACAAGATCGGTTTCATCGATCAATCCACACGAGCCATCTTCGGCCGAAGCTACGCCGCCGAACCCGATCTCCTGATCCGCCAACTAAAGGAAGACGAAGCAATCGCAGAGGCCGACACCCTACTGCTAACCGTTCCAAACCAACTAGGCGTCGCCTACAACGCGCACGTCCTGGAAGCAATCCTAACCACCGTAGCCCCCGCCTTGAACTGGCGCTAGATCCCACAACGGGCATTTGCCTTTGCATTTGCCCTTGCAGTTGCAGTTGCTCTTGCAGTTCTGTCTGTCATTCCCGAAGGGAATCTGCTGTTAGCATTTGCAGTTGCTGCTGGCCCTTGCAGTTGCTCTTGCCCTTGCCTTTCTGTCTGTCATTCCCGCAGGGAATCTGCTGTTAACCCCGCCCCTTTCCCTTCCAGCAAAGGTAATCCACCCTCCCCACCTCACCACAACAAACTTTCGCCTTTTCTTCTAGTATTCACCACGCCATTCCTGCTACAATCCGTTCGATAGAACATTGTGAAGCGACTTCCTAAATAGACCTGTCTTTGCCTTCGCTGAAAGGGCCAAGTAGGCCTGGAGCGCGACAGGAGAAGAAAGCATGGCATACGCCGAAGACCGCGCCAAAGCAGTAGAAAGCGCACTCTCACAGATTGAAAAGCAGTTTGGCAAAGGCTCCATCATGCGTCTGGGCGCCAAGGACGCAATTGTGCCCATCTCCGTCATTTCGACCGGATCCATCAGCTTTGACGCAGCCCTCGGCGTAGGCGGCGTTCCCCGCGGTCGCGTCATCGAAATCTTCGGACCGGAAAGCTCCGGCAAAACCACCCTCACCCTGCAGATCATCGCCGAGGCCCAAAAGGCTGGCGGTCTCGCAGCCTTCGTCGATGCCGAACACGCACTGGACCCCATCTATGCCCGCAAATTGGGCGTAGATACGGACAATCTGTTGATTTCGCAGCCGGATTACGGCGAACAGGCCCTTGAAATCACAGAAGCCCTGGTGCGTTCCGGAGCCATCGACGTTCTGGTAGTCGACTCCGTAGCCGCATTGGTTCCCAAAGCAGAACTCGACGGAGAAATGGGCGATTCGCACATGGGTCTGCAAGCCCGTTTGATGTCTCAGGCCCTCCGCAAGCTGACCGGCACCGTCTCCAAGTCGCGCACCTCGCTCATCTTCATCAACCAGATCCGCGAAAAAATCGGCGTCATGTTCGGTAATCCCGAAACCACCACCGGCGGCCGCGCATTGAAGTTCTACGCCTCGGTCCGCGTGGATATCCGCCGCATTGCCGCCGTCAAAGAAGGCGATGTGGTTGTCGGCTCCCGCACCAAGGTCAAGATCGTCAAGAACAAGGTCGCAGCACCCTTCCGCGAAGCCGAGTTCGACATCCTCTACGGTGAAGGCATCTCCCGCGAAGGCGATGTTCTCGATCTGGCCGTCCTGCATAACATCGTCGAGAAGTCCGGCGCCTGGTATAGCTTCGACGGCGAGCGTATCGGCCAGGGCCGCGAAAACGTCCGCACCTTTCTCAAAAACAATCCGGAAGTCTTTACCAAGATGGACTCCCTGGTTCGCACCAAACTCGGCATCGGCGCAGTAGCCAAAGCCGAAGTCCCGGACGTTCCAGCAGACGGCCCCGCCGTGGCAGCTCAAGCCGTCCGCGCTAAAAAGTAAAAGGCATCCCAACCTGCGAACGGCCACCCGCGAAGGTGGCCGTTCGCCATTTGCAATGAATTCCGTGCCGCACTGCTAAAATCCGTGGGGAGCAGCCTCTGTGAATGTAAAAGCAATCTACCCCGGCACCTTCGATCCCCTGACCAACGGCCACCTGGATTTAATCGGGCGCGGTGCCAAACTGTTTACCCAACTAACCGTAGCAATTCTGAATAATCCCATAAAAAACCCGCTGTTTACGGTTGAAGAACGCGTAGAAATGCTGCGCGAATCCACCCGGCAATTAGAAAATGTTACAGTCGCCACCTTCGATGGGCTGATGGTCGATTTTGCCCGCCAGAATGGCGCCACTGCCGTTCTACGTGGAATTCGAGCCATTACGGATTACGAATATGAATTCCAAATGGCACTCATGAACCGGCGGTTGGCTCCTGAAGTAGAAACAGTGTTTTTACAACCGGCAGGGCGGTATTCGTTCGTCAGTTCGCGGATGGTAAAAGAGGTTTTCAGCTTTGGCGGTTCCGTTGAGGGATTGGTGCCTGCAAATGTTTTAAAGCGGCTGCGCGGCCGGATCAAAAAGGGTGAAATTCAGACTTAATGTTCCACGTGGAACAATATTGGATTTTCTATCGTGCTTACTTTGCCCAGCCTCGGTTTTATAACTGAGGCTCAGTCTTGAAATTAACAATCGGCCTTGCAGAAAATTAGGACGTTTTGTGATTCGCCGTCCTGGCAGAGGAAGCCGATCTGCGCTTGGCAAGCCTCGAAGCGCGAAGCCTATCTGCCTCCTGGATGTTATGCGCATTGACGATCGAGCCGATCAGCCCCGGAAAGCGCTGCTCAATCTCGGCGCATCGCGAGGTGTTATGCATCTCGACGCCCTGACGCTCGCCGCGGATCAGCCCTGCTTCCCGCAGCGCCTTGAAGTGCTGGGAGAGCGTTGATTTGGGTATAGTCTTGTCGCTGACAGTCAGAAAGCTGGAACAGTTCTGTGAGCAATTCGCGCCGACGATGTCAGCGTAGATAGCCACTCGAACGGGATCGGAAAGCGCGTGGAGGATTGCTTCCACCGTCACGTCTTCAATTGCGGGGTGAAAGAGGGGCCTCATACCTGATTATCATAGCCCCGAATCTATACATTTATATAGTTCATAAATTCAGAACTATTGAATCCTTGTACTATCGGTTCCCATCTTAACGTGCAGCTACTGATACTGAACCTGCGCAACTCATGCAGTTTCACTTGTCCATCTGATACAGGGAATTTCGAAGGATTTCGTCATGAGCAAACTTACAGGCAAAGTCGCAGTCGTTACCGGCGCATCCAAAGGTATTGGAGCCGCCATCGCCAAGTCACTCGCCGCAGCAGGCGCATCGGTTGTTGTAAATTATGCTTCCAGCAAAGCCGGCGCAGAGGCAGTCGTCGCCGCCATCACAGCGGCTGGCGGAAAAGCTGTTGCCGTTGGTGGAGATGTTTCAAAGGCAGCCGAGGCGGAGGGCATCATCGACGCGGCCATCAAGAGCTACGGACGTCTCGATATCCTGGTGAACAACTCCGGCGTGTACGAATTTGCGCCGATCGGGGACATCACGGAAGACCACTTCCATAAGATTTTCAACATCAATGTGCTTGGCTTGATTCTCGTTACACAGGCAGCGGTAAAGCATCTCGGTGAGGGCGCAAGCATCATCAACATCGGTTCTGCTGTGACCCGGCTTACACCTGCGAACTCCGCTGTTTATACCGGCACCAAGGGTGCGGTAGACGCGATTACCGGAGTCCTGGCGAAAGAGCTTGGGCCTAAGAAAATCCGCGTCAATGCCATCAATCCGGGCATTGTTGAGACGGAAGGAACGCAGAGCGCAGGTTTCATCGGCTCTGAATTTGAGACGCACTTTAATGCGCAGACTCCGCTCGGCCGTACCGGCAAGCCGGAAGAGATCGCTTCAATCGCCACGTTCCTGGCTTCCGATGATGCCGGTTGGATTACCGGTGAGCAGATCATCGCCAGCGGCGGACTGCGGTAAATAGCAGCACTAAATAACAAGGCACTTGAAAGCCCCCTCAATGCGAGCATTGAGGGGGCTTTTCCGTTTGTCCGAGCGTCTGTGTGAAACCGAGAATGCTTTAGAACTCGATGCGCCCGGAGAATTGGGCCACGCGCTGATTCGTCAACAATACGGTCGCCTGTCCAAAGTTCTGCGGATTATCGAGCGTTGCGCTAATGGAGTGCGAGTCAAAGCGCACACTGTTGGTGATGTTGAACATCTCCCAGCGAAATTGCAGCTTCGCGTGTTGGGTGAGATGGAACTCCTTATCGAGACCTGCATCCCAGGTGTAGTAGCCGTCGCCGCGCAGAGGATTACGCGTTCCGGAATCTCCCGGCAAAGCATGGTCAAAGGATGAAAAAACTGCGGCAGGATTGGCGAAGCGCTGGGTGAGAGATCCGCGGGCCGCAGCTTTTGAGGGGATCTTTGAAATCTGGCTGGCCCAGCCTTCGATATCCCAGTTTGTCGGGTAATAAGCCCCGTTATCGACGATGAAAGGGAAACCGCTTGTCCAGCGAACAATGCCGGTAGTTTCCCACCCGCCGATCAGGGCATCCGTCAGTCGATTGGCCGAGGACAAGTAGCGTTTGCCGCGGCCTACAGGAATAGACCAGATGTAATTGGAGTTGATCTGATGCGTAGCGTCGTAATCGGAGACGCCATAGAGTTGATTCGGCGCCCAGCTATTGATGATTTGTGAGTAATTTGTGGCACCCGAAGTATTCAGGCGCTCCGATTGCGAGGTGATGTCCATTGACTTTGAGTAGGTGTAGTTGAAGTCCGCCTGCAGACCTGCGCCGAAGCGCTGGCGATAGACAACTTCGAGCGCATGGTAGTTGGAGTTGCCGATAGATCGCCATGCGTAAAGAGCCGAGTATTGGTCGTGATAGTAACGATATGAGGGATAGGTCTGATCCGGGTTGACGCCCGCACCACTAAGGGAATCGGGAACGTCGAGTTCATAGAGGGCATAGGTTTCGTTGAATACGTTTTGTGCGAAGAGTTGATAGACGTTTTGTGTTGCAGATGCGGGACCAGCGCCGAGGCCGAGATCAACGCCGTCCAATGCCGAGAAGACCTGCTGGAAGTAGGGAATGTTATGAACAGCCGCAAGATTTGTTCCGGCACGAGACAAAATTGCCAGTTGTTTTGCCGCCTGAAAATAGGTTGAGCCACCAGAGGCAAGGTTGATAGGCATAGCCACATCTTCCTGTGCCAGCAGGCGATGAGCGAGCCGGCCAACGTAGGTGACTTCAAGTGAAGAGCCATTCTTCAATTCGCGGGCAATCGAGAAGTCGATGAGGTGCGAGTAGGGAGTCTTGATTGCCGAGTCCAAACCCCAACTGATCGCGAATTGATTCGCAGATGGAATGGCCGGGAATCCGCCCTTGGGTGCAGGAGGAAGCAGGCTGGATGGAATCGATGTAAGCGTTGTGAAGCGCGGCGCGGAAGCTATATTGACTGAGCCTGGCGGGTTTGAGAGATCTGAGGACAGGCCATAGGATCCATTGCTGTTGAATGTATTGACTGTCGCCGCTCCAAAGTGATCGAAGACCAGAGAGTAGCCTGCGCGGATGCTGGTCTTGCCGTCTCCAAGCAGCTTGTTCCAGATGCCACTATTCGGAGTGGGATTGTAGGCAAAGGCGAGACGAGGTCCGAGATCGAACTTATCTGCCTTCCAGAAATCGGGCTGATGGTTGTAACGTCCATTGAGATTGAATGCGACTTCGCCAATGCTGTTGGCAGCTCCGCCTGAAGCGGCCTGCTGGGCGCTGTCGTTGTAGTACTGCGAAAGCGAATAGGGCTTGCAGGCTGAACCGGAGATCATGCATGAACCAACCTGCGTGCCTGTTTTCTCCGCAGGAGGCTGCAGGTATGCGTAGTGAAGACCGTAAGTGAGCGTGAGATTCTTCAATGCCTTCCATGAATCCTGGAAGTAGAATTCACTCTCCTTCCAGCCGTAGTCGCGTGTGACCGGAGCTCCGACTGCAAGTGGTGTGCCTTGTTTGTTGTAGTTGTAAATGGCATCGCCTTCGGTAATGATGCCGGTAATTCCCAACAGGGCGCTGTTGTATTCGTTGCCGTAGTTAGAGAAATCAACCGTGGGGAAACCATAGACCGGAGGATCGAACGGGCCGCCGCTATTGGCGACGGTAGATCCGTTGGAGAGCCAGCCCTGGTTCATCTGCCCATCTGGGAAGGAGTTTGAATTACTGACGCTGCGATCATCGATGAGACGTAAATTCACTCCAAACTGAAAGTTATGCGTGTGCTTCGTCCATGAGGCATCATCGACGATATTCTGCACGGGGACGATGGTGGAGGTTGAGCGTGTGAAGGCCTGGGGATCGGATACAGCCGCTAGAGATACGTGCGGTTGGTTGGAAATGCCTGCGTTGTCCACCCCTTGACGGGTAAGGCCATAGCGAAAGTTATTAACGAAGTTATTGGTAAGCACCGCTGTGTAGCCAGCCGCGAAACCCTTGCTATTGGTGAGTACGGTTGTCGATGGAGGCTGGCCGGGGAATGCGGGAGCTGTGGGCTCGTTGTCGTTCTGCAGATTGCCTCGCCAGAAGAGGGTGTGTTTGCCGTTGGATGTAATGTTCCAGTCGAGCCTGGAAATATAGGTGTTGTAACTGCGCTGGTAGGTGTAGGGGAAGCGATAGCCTTCCGTGTTCAAGCCGTCGCCCTGGGTTGGATCGTTGGGCAGCGGATATGCGTTGAAGATCTGCAGGATCGCAGGATTTACGCCAATTCCCTGGGGATCCATAGCCTTGATGTCAGAGGGCGTGAGAAGGTATACGGCATCGCCGCTACCCTTCTGATATTCGTACTGCAAGTTGCCTGCACGGAATGAGGCTGTAGGCACGGTACCGGCACTTACATTTGCGCCTTGCGTGTCGCGACGCCCTTCGAAGTTTCCGAAGAAAAAGATCTTGTCTTTCCAGACAGGGCCGTCGATTGCCGCGCCGAAGACATTGCGGATCAACTTGGTTGGTACATTGGGTTCGCCTGCTGCGAGCTGCTGCTGTTTGTTGAAGAAGTCATTGGCTTCGAAGAGATTGCTGCGGTTATATTCATATACTGCGCCGTGAAACTGGTTGCCGCCGCTGCGAGTGACGAGCGCAACCTGTGCGCCGGAAGAGCGACCCTCTTCCGCATTGGGATTGCTGGTGGTCACGCGAAACTCGGCAACGGAGTCCTGCGTGACACGGAGAACGCTGGTGAAGGCATAACCATTGTTGATGTCGTTGACATCGACGCCATCGAGGGTGATGTTGGCCTGATCGCTGCGGCCTCCATTTACCGCGCCGCTACGCGAATCGGTTGCGTTGTTTCCTGTGGCCGTAGTGCCGGGATTATCGTCCGTCCGTCCCATATATGTAACGCCGGGCTGAAGAGTGAGCAGGTCTGGAACGTTGCGGCCCTCGATCGGCAGGGATGCTACCTGCTGGCTGTCAAACGCGTTGCCGAGGGTAGCATCGGTGGTATTCAGCACTGGCTGCACATTGCTGGTGACGTTGACCTGCGAGGTGACGGAGGCGACGCTAAGTGCGACATTCACCGTTGCTGGCTGACTTACCAGCAGGTCCATGCCGTTTCTCTCGGCTGTTCCGAATCCGGGTGCTGAGACGGTGAGGTTATAGCGGCCTGGAGCGATCTGCGAGAACTGGAATTCGCCACTGGAATTGGTGGTATTGACGCGTGTTGCATTCGTGGCGGCGAGGGTGAGAGTTACGCTGGCTCCGGGGATGATAGCGCCGCTTTTGTCGGTGACTCGACCACCTAGAGAGGTCGTAGCCTGCGCATCGGTTCGAGGAGCGTAGATACAGAAGAAGCAGCAGGCGAGGAGAAGAAAAAGCCTTTTTGTATGCATCATGACCTCGAATGGAAGGTGATGGACACTGCTCGAGTTCGAAAACTTGTGTAGTCGTTTATATCGGAAAGGTATGTGGGAAGAAAGAAGTATTTTGTCTATTGGTATATAAAACGCAAAACTTATCCCCGCCGTGAGTGATGCGGCGGGGATAAGTTTTGCAACTACGGTTGGAGTGAAGCCTGCAAATAGCGCTGTATTGTGCGCCATTTAGAACTTATAGATCAGGTCCATTCCGGCAAAGAATTGATTTCTAGCTTTGCCATTGTTATAGGCGGATTCATCCCATGAATGGTCGAAGCGAATCTCCGGCCTTATCATGACTGTGCTGCCGATGTACTTTGTTGCGTAGAGAGTGTTCTCTGTGTACTTGGTTGCGAAGCCGGTACGCTGGCCTTTCTTATCGTCGAGAAGATCAGAGCGAAAGCCGATCATCAGCTTACTGTTGATCTCTCGATTGATGTAATTCACGATAGCGTACTCAGGTGCTGTGCAGGTTAGCACTCCGGGTTGGCAGAAGGCTCCGTTGGCGCCTATCTCCGTGGGGATGGGGTTGGCTACGTTGCCTGCTACGTTGGGTACGTCGCGCTCATACATGTACCAGGCTTCGGTGGCGGAGTGCCATTTGGCATTGAACTTGTGGTACCAGGTGGCGTCGTAGTCCTGCAGGTTGTTGTAGGCGTATTTGCCGCTGTTGATGCCGTTGGCGCAGGCGTAGAAGTTGTCGTGGTTGCTGGCGGTGGAGTAATCCAGGCAGGTGATCAGAGATGGCTTGCGGTCGTCGGACCAGGGCGCTACATCGTGTCCTGCGGACAGGCCTACCTGCACGATCCATTGCTTGTTGACTTTGAGCGTGCCGATGATTCCGGTGTCGGTGAATGGATCGATTGAGTACAGCAGGGAGTGCGTCATGTTGTAGTTGTTCGGCGCTAACTGTGCTTCGATTCCGGGAACGGAGAGGAAACGGCCGACACGGATGTCGAGGCCTTCCTTTACGGGGAAGTAGAGATCGATGTATTCGAGGACGGGATCGAATCCATAGCGGCGGTTCTTTTGCAGCAACTGCTGGCTGAAGTAGTCCTTTGCCGTGGTGAAGCGGTAGTCGTTGCCGTAGAGCGCGGTGAGGTGATAGCCGAAGTCGAAGTGAGTCTTCTGCACGGTGTTCGGAAGGCGCTCGATGTAGAGAACTGCCTGGTTCAGGACAACGCTGTTGGGATAAATGTCGTACGAGACGGGGAAGTTGTTCTTGTCTGAGGTGCTGACGTTAAAGCTTGGCGAGATCCAGCCGTAGATTTTGGTGCGGCTGTTCTGGTGCTTGAAAGCGGTCATCAGCGGATAGACATTGGCGTCCGGAACGCCGATTGCGGGCGAGCCGCCATAGCCCCAATCGGAGCTGGGAAAGGGCGAGGAATCGAGTGGAGCTTCGAGAGCGCGGCGTTCTGGCGCGGGGCTTGAAGGGAGTGTTCCTGTCCAATCGCGATGGTAGAAGTTGCCTAGTCTTTCGAAGAAGTTGCCGCTTTCAAGATCTGAGGCGTTTGTGGCTGCCGGCTCCGCTGGAGTCGCTTGTGCGTGAAGTGAAGGACAGATGGCAAGCATCGAGGCCGACAAAATCAAGCATGGGAGCGACGATGAAGTAAAACGTGGGATTTGCATACATCTCCTGATCCGGGTGCGAATTGAGAGAGCTCAACTGCAGCAAATAAGAGACTATGCGGCGAACCGTAAGAAATTAGTAAGACTTGGGTAATGGAAAACTAACGATTTGCTTATAGGCCCAGTTACGGGCTGTGGCGAAGAGGTGGCGAATCGTACCCCAGGGGGGCTATGTAGATAAGCGCTTATCTTGTACCGGCGCTTATGGTTGTTTTCTTATTTATTGTGAGCCTGGGAGGGGTAATTCTCGGCAGTTGTTCAATAAAAGCTCTGCATACTTAGTGGAACTGACGGAGCGTTTATCATACGGTCATCGAGTGATACAGATAAAAGGTGATCTTCGGAATGCTGTCCATGAAAAAGCTACCGCCCAGCCACCTACACGGACGCATCCTCAAAAGCCGGGAAGTTTCCGGATTGATTTTTAGTGAAGCAGAGTACCCTGCGCGGACTTGCCTTCCACAGCATTCTCACGAAAACGGTTACTTTTGCCTACCTCTGCAGGGCAACTACACTGAACGCTGTGGCTCACGTGAAATTGCCTGCGAGCCTGCCACGTTGGCCTTTCGTGGCTCCGGGGTCGCCCATGGTGCAGTTCTGCATGACGCAGTATGTCGTATCTTCGTTCTCGAAGTTTCTCTACGCTGGGTGGAACGTCTGCGAGAAGAATCGCTGACACTGAGGAGCACGTTGGAAATTTCAGGTGGGGCCTTGCCTCGATTGTGCGCCCGTCTCAATCATGAGTTTCATAGGGCGGACAGCGCGGCTCCCTTGGCCATGGAAGGCCTCGCACTCGAAATGTTGGCCGAAGCGGCTCGTCAACCTGCCACGAGATCATCTCGAACGATCCCCTTATGGCTCAAACGGGCAAGAGAAATGATTATCGAACAGTTCCTGCAGACGCTAACTCTGGCACAGATCGCCTCTGAAGTCGGCGTCCATCCGGTACACTTGGCTACTGAGTACCGGCAAAATTATGGCGTTACCATAGGTGAGTCTGTCCGCCGGTTAAGGGTCGAGCATGCTCGTACCGATCTCAAGGGAAATCTCCCTTTGGCAGTTGTCGCTCTGCGAGCAGGCTTTGCCGATCAAAGCCATTTCTCCAAAGCCTTCAAGGCTTCTGTAGGCACAACTCCAGCCAGATATCGCAGAATGGTTCGAAATTCTTAACCAGAAACAAAATCCTAATCCGGTAATAGACAGCAGGATTGTCTGATCCTAGAGTCGAAGTTGAAGTCACGGTCACATTAGAGCGCCGTGGCACAACTTGAACGATCTCGCGAGGGTTATGCACATTCCCGGCTTTATCATGAATAATCGACGTATTGCATCACTTCTAAGCTGCTTACTGTTCTTCTTGGTGCATTCCGTTGCCGCCCAGAATGTGCTGCTCCCCGGTAAAGTGGAGGCGCATGAAATTGAGGGTGGCAAAGCCCAAACGTACTCGCTTGAGCTCAAGGACGGTGATTACGCTAGTATTTCTTTGCCACAACAGGGCAAATTGAATATCACTGTTCTGCGTCCAGATCGTTCCGTGATGCGCCGCTTCCCGGAACCCCTCGAAGATGCAGATAAACAATATGCATTCGTCGCCGAGGGTTCAGGAACCTATTCGATTCGTGTTGCTAATCCTGAAACGCAATCTTCCAAGTATGAGTTGAGGCTGGATAAAGTCCTTTCAATGAATGCGCGACTCCAAGCGCCTACATCCTGGATAGATCCCAATCCAAGCCCGCGGATTGAGGCCCTTCGTCAACAGATCCTCCGCGACCACGTCGGTACTGGTGACTTCTGGAAGCAGGTCGCAAAGGAAGGCACGCCTTTGGTCGAGCCGTTTGGCTCCAATGGCAAATATCAATTAGTGACCTTTCTGTGGCGTGCCACATATGACACTAGAAATGTGCTAGTGCTGGGCTCTTTGGCTGTGCCTAATTTGCCCCGCACGCAATACGTGATGCATCGTCTCGATAACACCGACGTGTGGTACTGGACAGTGAAATTGCCAGCAGGTGCACGCTTTTCTTACCACCTCTCGCCCAATGATTCACCTAACGAGGATCAGCGCAGCGCTACCGCGCAGTCTGATCCTCTCAACGCGCATCGTGTAGAGTGCCTTCCCACTTCGACCAGATTCGCCTGCCGCAGTCTCGCGGAGCTGCCCGGAGCGCCGCCTCAACCATGGCTCGTGAAGAATGCCAGCACTCCTCAAGGCAAGGTTGAAATGTTCACTGTTCACAGTGAAATTCAAAAGTTCGATAGGTTGATCTCGATCTATACGCCCGCAGGCTACAGGTCCGATGGGCCTCTTAATCGTCTTCTTATGCTGTTCGATGGCGATGAATATCTCAGTCCAACAATGAACATCAGGACCACGATGGATAACCTGATTGCCGCCCATAGAATTCCTCCTACGGTTGTGGTGTTAGTTTTCAATCCTGACGGAAAGCGGCTTAAGGAACTTGTTGCCAATCCTGAATTCGCCGATTCCATGGCCAAGGAAGTAGTTCCATGGGTATGGGTGCATTACAGCGTTGCACACGACGCAACACAGACTGTAGTTGGCGGTTACAGCGCTGGCGGCTTGGCTGCGAACTACTTGGCGCTTAGATATTCAAGCATCTTTGGCAACGTAATTAGTCAGTCCGGCGCAGTCTGGTGGTCGCCTGAGCAAGGCATCTACGATCGAGATCCAATGTATGACTCTAACTGGTTGGCGCGGCAATTTGCCGCCAGTCCCCGACTACCAGTGAAGTTTTACATCGAAGCTGGCCTATTCGAGATTGATCTTGGCGGTACAGGAGGCGACATTCTGGAAGCCAGCCGCGAACTCCGTGATGTACTCCAGGCGAAGGGAAACGACGTTCACTTCCATCAGTTCGCAGGCGGCCATGATGCTCTGACTTGGCCTGGCACGATCGCAGATGCCCTGATAGAACTCCTGGGCCGCTGACTCAAACCGTTTTCGGTTGGTTATTAGCAGAGATTCACCCGTCAGACAGAGTGTAGCGTGAGGTGGCCCGCTAGGTTTTTCATCGAACGGCTGGTCTTCCGGGAAGAGGGGAGAAGCAGATTCCCTTCGGGAATGACAGCCAAAACTGCAACGGCAACTGCAAAGGCAACGGCGGCGGCTTGGGCTTATTCTGGGTCTTTTTGTGTGCGTGCGGGAAATCTGTAAAGATATAAGGGATATGTCTACTTCTGTTTCTGTAGGGCGCAAGGTTTTTGCTGACCGGATTGGTCGGATTGAGGTTTCGGCGACTATGGCTGTGGCTGCCGAAGCTGCGAAGTTGCGGGCTCAGGGTGTGAACCTGACGGATTTTGGGGCGGGGGAGCCGCATTTTCCTACTCCTCGCCACATTAAAGACGCGGGGATTGCTGCGATTGAGGCCAATTTCACGCGTTATACCGTGGTGCCGGGTATTCCGGAGGTACGCAAGGCGATTGTGGAGCGGCATGCCTGCGATTTCGGTTCGGACTACGGGATTGACGAGGCGATCTTTACGGCGGGCGAGAAGCTGGCGCTGTTCAACGCGATCCAGGTGCTGGTGGAGCATGGCGATGAGGTGATTTTGCCGGTTCCTTATTGGGTGAGTTTCAAGGACATCATTCAATATGCCGGGGGCGTGGTTAAGTTTTTGGAGACGGATGAGGCGGAGAGCTTCAGGATCACGGCGGATGCGGTCGAGGCGTTGATTACTCCGAAGACGAAGGCGATTATTTTGAATTCGCCGTCGAATCCGGCGGGCAATGTGATTGCGGCTGAGGATCTGGAGCGGATTGTGCATCTGGCGCATGAGCGCGGGATCTACCTGATTCTCGACGAGTGCTATGTGTACCTGAACTATGAGTCGAAGCCGGTTTCGGGTGGCGCGTTTTCGTGGGCGAAGGAGCATTTGATCGTGCTGGGTTCGTTGTCGAAGACGTATGCGATGACGGGTTGGAGAGCGGGGTATGCGCTGGCTCCCAAGGCGATTATTGCGAATCTTTCGAAGCTGCAGTCGCAGTCTACTTCGAATGCGACGAGCTTTGTGCAGAAGGCGGCGATTGCTGCGCTGGCTGGTTCGCAGGAGTGCGTGAATGAGTTTCGGTCGGAGTTCAAGCTGCTGCGGGATCATATTATTTCGCGGGTGAGGGAGATTCCGAATGTTACCTGCACGGTGCCGGGTGGGGCTTTCTATGTTTATCCCAATGTGAGCGCTTATATCGGCAAGGGTGGGATCAAGACGGCCACGGAATTGGCTACTCGTTTGTTGCACGAGGGACATGTGGTGGCGGTGCCGGGTGAGGCGTTTGGTACTCCGCATCATATTCGGCTTTCGTACCCGGTTACGCGGGAGACGATTGATGAGGGTGTGCGGCGGCTGGGTGTGTTTCTTACAGATTTGAAATAGAACGTGTGAGTTGGGCATTGCTTGTTTTTGCGGACGGGGAGCGGTTTTTATGCGTATCCGATCTGTGACAGGCGGTGCCCATCTTTGTAGGAATGGCCGGGAGTTTTCGGGCCGTCCTGATCTTGTGCAATGCAAGATGTGGGCTTAATTATTTGTTTCAACTCTTCCTGATCTTTATCCAATCAAGACTGGTTTTTATCGGTGTATTTGCGTGGCTTGCATTTGCGGCAGGCGCCGATTTATATCACGCTTAGGCTTGCTTCGGCGAATGCTACTCTGTTTCGTCCCGACGCTTTGGCGGTGTAAAGAGCTTTGTCGGATGCGGACATGATGGATTCCAGGGATAGGGCCGATGGGCTGTACTGATAGGCTACGCCGATGCTGACTGTGATGTTCAGGGCGGTGCTTTTATCAACGGGGATGGAAGATGTTTCGACTTTGAAGCGGATTCTTTCCGCTACGTCTTTTGCTTCATCCAGAGTGATACTCGGGAGAATCACCGCGAATTCTTCTCCTCCCAGGCGTCCGAATAAATCACCGTCGCGCAGTGTGCTCCTGACGACCGAGGCGAAGGATACGAGGGCCTTATCGCCGACAGAGTGGCCGTACATGTCGTTCACCTTCTTGAAGTGATCGATGTCGAGCATCAGCACTGCGGCTGCCAGATCTACGGAAGCGTGAGACGAAAGTGAACTATCTCCGTGTTGCATGAATGCGCCTCGTGCCAGCGCCTGGGTTAGGTAATCGTGAGTGGCTGCGTGGTTGAGATTTTGCAGCAGCTCGTTTCTGCTTGCGTTGATGCATGCGACGGAGAGTGGGCCGATGGCCAAGAGGGCGATGCCGAGGCAGACCGACATCATCTGTTTCATCGCATCGCCGGAGAAAGAAAGGGCAAGTACGCTTGCGGTTACGTTGCTGATTTGCCACCAACTGAATAACAGTGTCATAGCAGCGGTTGAGAAAAGATCATAACTGAAGGCGCACCAGATTAAGGCGGGAACAGGGATGGCGATAGCTCCGGGGCCACCGACAATACTTGCCAGCACGATGGATAACAGGAAGATGCCGCCGGGGATCAGGCGTTTCTTCTTGATCCATGGTTGATCGCCGGAGCGTTGCCGTTTTAATACTTGAAGCGGCAGGCCTGGAGCTGCGAGAACGAGGGGGAGCATCATGATGCTGTTGGCGAGTTCTGTTGTGAACCACACGCCAAAACCAATCATGGGATTTCGTCCGTAGACGATTGGGGTTGCGCCCGCGCCGACCAAGGCTGTGACGCCAGCAGCCACTACGCAAATAACGAAGAGATACAGGACGGACTCGGGACGACGCAGGCGTCTATCGTCTGGTGTGAGTCGTTTGAACAGCGTCAAGCCGGTTAGGACTCCTGCGAGATTGGCTCCAGTTAGCCAAAGAGTAATCCAGATACTGTTGCCTACTAACTGGTCTGCGGCTACATAGGCCAGGAAGGCGCAGATCCACGCTAGTAGAGAGCTTCTTTCCGGTTTGCGAACGAGGAGTCCGAGGAGCAAGGCATTTGCCGGCCAAAACGCAGATAGAGGCCCCAGGGAACGAGTTAGAGTGCTGAAAGCGGCGGCCGCGAAGACCACGCCAAAGATCAGGGCTGCATGCCTGATCTGCCGGGGCGATCTGGATTGAAGTTTTTCCCCTTCTAGCTCTGCCATTCAGGGTAGTTACTCCTTGTTCGGTATTTCTATCCTTCGAGTTATATTTCGCAGCATCAAGAGCCTAGAAGCATGGCTCGTCCTTGTGCAAGGGCGAGCTATCTGCTGTCGCAGGCGGGAATAATCTGCCAGATGATCATGCCATAGTTTTCTCAAGTGAAAAACGTTACTGAGGGTTTGAGGGAGGTTATTTGTTTTGCTTGGGCGGGTGAAGCAGATTCCCTTCGGGAATGACAGATAGAAATGCAAGGGCTATGCGGCTGCTTGGCGTAGATTGGGTTCGCATTTTTAATTTGGCTTGTATGGTTGCGCTTGGGGGAGGGATTCTGTATTCTCCTGTCAATCACTGAGGGGAGACTTTGAGTGGCTTATGACTAAGTCGAATGAGCTTTTGCAGGGGACTTTGGATTTGCTGATTTTGAAGGTGCTGAGTCTGGAGCCTATGCATGGATGGGCGATTGCGCAGCGGATTCGGCTGCGGTCGAGTGATGTGTTGCGGGTGAACCAGGGGGCGCTTTATCCGGCGCTGCATCGGTTGGAGCATCAGGCTTGGATTGTGGCGGAGTGGGGCGAGTCGGAGAACAATCGACGGGCGAAATTTTATTCGCTGACGAAGGCGGGGCGGAAGCGGCTGGCGGATGAGGAAGAGTCGTGGGAGCGCTTGTCTGCTGGTGTTCAAGGGGTTTTGGGGACTATTTGAGGTAGCGGGCGGGGGCTGGTATGCGTTGGATGCAGAGTTTGTTGCGGCGGTGGAGATCATTGCGAACGAAGGATGCGAGCAATGCTGCGCTGAGTGAGGAGTTGCAGTTTCACCTGGAGCGGCAGGTGGAGGAAAACATTGCGAATGGGATGTTTCCGGAAGAGGCGCGGGCGGCGGCGCGGGCTGAGTTTGGCAGCGTGATTGTTGCGGCGGAGAAGAGCTATGAGGCGCGTGGCGTGAGGTGGCTGGACGATCTGTGGCAGGATCTTCGCTATGGTGTGCGGACGTTGTTGAAGCAGCGTTCTTTTACGGTGGTTACGGTGCTGACGCTGGCGCTTGGGATTGGTGCTTGCACGGCGATTTTCAGCGTGGTGAATGCTGTGATGTTGCGGTCGTTGCCGTATGGGGATCCGGAGGGGCTGGTGTATCTGTACACTCCGTATCCGCAGATGAGCCTGCCGGCGGGGATACTTGGGTCGGGAAATTCCGGTCTTCTTCCTGCGGAGGTTTTTGGGCCGAGTTATGGGGACTTTCTTGATTTCAAGAAGCTGAATCATTCTTATTCGGCGATGACTTTGTTCGATCAGGATACGTTCACTCTTGCCGGAGATGGGCGAGCGGATCGGGTGAACGCGGCGAAGGTGGATGAGGGGTTCTTTGGGACGCTGCAATCGATGCCGGAGATGGGGCGTGTTTTCAGCGCGAGTGATGAGCAGCCGGGGAACGACCATGTGGTGGTGCTGAGTTATGCGCTCTGGCAGCAGTTGTTTGGCGGCAGGGCGGATGTGCTGGGGCGAACGCTGCGGCTGGATGGTAGGTCGTACCAGGTTATCGGGGTAATGCCGCGTGAGTTTGGGTATCCGCACAAAAGCGAAGTGGCTTATGGGAATGGGCATATTCAAGTTACGCAGCTTTGGGTGCCTTTGGGGCTGACCTCGAAAGAGTGGGCGGATCGGGAGTTATCGAGTGGGAATGTTCTGGCGCGGTTGAAACCGGGGGTTACGGTGGCTGCGGCGCAGTCGGAGATAAGCGCACTTTCAATGCAACTGGGTAAGCTGCATAGCGCAGGGATGCAGGATATGACGGGGTTGGTGAGGCCGTTTCGCGAGATTTCGCTGGGGTCGGTGAAGCCGTTGATGGGGTTGCTGCTGGGGGCGGTGGGGTTTGTGTTGCTGATTGCCTGCGGCAATGCGGCGAATTTGCTGCTGGCTCGTGCGGCGAATCGGACGCAGGAGCTTGGCATGAGAGCGGCGCTGGGGGCGAGGCGAGGCAGGATTGTGCGGCAGATGTTGACGGAGTCTTTGCTGCTTGGTTCGGCGGCAGGGGCTCTTGGTGTGGTACTGGCGTACCTGTTTCAGCGGGTGCTTTTGAGGCTCGATCCGTCGGATATTCCGCGCATGCAGGATGCTTCGCTTGACCTGCGGGTGATGGGATTTCTGGTGGTGGTTACGATGTTGACGAGTGTGCTGTTTGGGCTGCTGCCTGCGCTCTCTGCGAGCCGGGTGAACCTGGTGGAGTTTTTGAAGAGCGGGGCTTCGCGGGGGATTGCGGGTGGGCGCAGCCGGGTGCGTAGCGGACTGGTGATTGCGCAGGTTGCGCTGGTGGTGATTCTGCTGACGGGCGCGGGGCTCTTTTTGCGGAGTTACGCGAAGATTCTTTCTGTGCAGACGGGGTTTTCTGCTTCGACGGTGGTGGCGAATGTGGGGCTGACTCCGAACTACGATACTTCGCCGAAGCGGCTGGCGTTTTTTAACCAGGTGATCGATCGGCTGAAGGCTTTGCTTGGGACTGAGGCGGTGGGTGCGGTGGATTATCTGCCGCTTACAAATTCGGAGAGCCTGACGTTTGTACAGGTTGAGGGCGATGCCGAGAAAAGGCAGAAGATGGTGGAGTCGCGGGCGATTACGGCGGACTATCTCTCGGCGATGCAGACACGATTGATCCAAGGGCGTGGGTTTACGAGTGCGGAGGAGGCGGGATTAAGGACGCCTGCGGTATCGAGTACGGCAGTGGGCGGGGCAGTGATTGTGAATGAGGCTTTTGCGAAGGAGTATTTTTCGGGGGCGAGTGCGATTGGGCATCGCCTTCGTTATTCGAAGAGCGAGCCGTGGGTGACGATTGTTGGAGAGGTGGCGGATGTTCGCAATGAAAGCCTGGAGATGTCGGCGGCATCGCAGATCTACACGCCGTTTGCGCCGGTGAATGGGGACAATGCTTACATCACGGTGCGATCTTTGCAGCCGAAGGAGGTTGTGGTTGCGGAGATTCGCGGGGTGGTGCGGAGCCTGGATGCGAGCCTGGCTGTTGCGGATGTGCATGGGATGAACGATCTGGTTTCGCAGGCGGTGGCTAGGCGGCGTTTTCAGACGACTTTGTTGACGGTGTTCTCGGGGATTGCGATGTTGCTGGCGATTGTCGGGGTGTATGGGTTGCTGGCGTATTCGGTGCGGCAGAGGACGGGGGAGATTGGCATCCGGATGGCGCTGGGTTCTTCGCGGGCGGGTGTGGTGCGCCTGATTCTGCGTGAGGGGCTGGGGTTGCTGGCGATCGGGTTGGTGCTGGGACTGGCGGGTGCGTTTGCTTCGACGCGGCTGCTGGGGAGTTTTCTGTATGGTGTACCGGCGCTGGATCCAATTACATTTGTGGTGGTACCGGCGGTGCTTTTTCTGGCGACGCTGGGGGCCTGCCTGATTCCTGGATTGCGGGCGGCGGCTGTTTCACCTGTGCAGGCATTGCGTCACGAATAATTCATGACAGATTTGGATAAGGGAAATTCCATCCACTGCCGGGCTACCTGTAAACTTTAATTTCTTGGCTTGGAATGTGTTCTGAAGATATTCGGAACATCTAGGCAAGTGCCTGGGTGGTGGGGTAGGATAGCGTCTCCATTACCCGAGAGGATGGTTACGTGACAATCGATTTTCGCCCTGTGATTCTGGCTGGAGGAAGTGGTACTCGCTTCTGGCCTCGTTCCCGTCGTGCCCGCGCTAAACAGGTGTTGGCGCTGGATGGGGACAGGTCTATGTTGCAGCAGACGGTGGAGCGGCTGCATCCGCTGGCTGGTTCGGAACAGGTTTGGGTTATTACGAACGAACTGTTGGCGGACGAGGTTCAGGCGCAGCTGCCGGGGGTTCCGCTGGGGCAGGTTGTAGAGGAGCCGGTGGCACGGAATACTGCTCCTGCGTGCGGGCTGGCGGCGTTCCTGGTGGAGAAGTCCAATCCGGATGCGGTGATTGGGGTTTTCCCTTCGGATCATGTGATTGGCGACGAGCCGCGTTTTTTGAAGGCGATTGAGCGTGGGATTGCGCTGGCTGCGTCGGGCGATGTGATGGTGGTGCTGGGGATTGAGCCGACGCGTGCGGAGACGGGCTACGGCTATGTCGAGACGGGCGATGTTGCTTCGGGTGAAGCGCTGCATGTGCGGCGGTTTACGGAGAAGCCGAGCCGGAATCGAGCGGAAGAGTTTGTGGCTGCGGGGAATTATTTCTGGAACTCGGGAATGTTTTTGTGGTCGGCCAGGACACTGGCCAATGCGGTGCGCGAGCATCTGCCGGAGACTGCTCCTCTGCTGGAGGAGATTGCTGCGGCGTTTGGGACAGAGCGGTTTGACGCGGTGTTTGCGGAGCTTTATCCGCAGTGCGAAAACATCTCGGTGGACTATGCGGTGTTGGAGCCGCGGTCGGCGAAGGGTGAGCATTTTTCGCGGCTCTACTGTCTGCCGGCGGAGTTTGGCTGGAACGATCTTGGCTCGTGGGAGTCGCTGTACGACTACCAGTTGGAGACGCGTTCGAGCGGGGATGAAACCGGAAATGTCACCGAGACGACGGGGGTAATAGCGATCGATTCAGATGACAATTATGTCTATAGTCCCAAGAAGTTTGTGGCGCTGGTGGGCGTGAGCGACCTGGTGATTGTGGAAACCGACGACGCGATTCTGATTGCGCATCGGAAGCATTCGCAGGATGTGGGGAAGATTGTGAAAGAGCTGCCCGGGTTGGGGCGGACGGATCTTATCTAATGGAGCTCACGATATATGCCGGGTGAACAGGGCGGTCAGATGGATGATCCGCGGGTTTATTTTGCGGCAGAGCGGACGTTTCTGGCCTGGATTCGCACCGGGCTGGGGTTGATGGGGGTCGGATTCGCGGTTTCGCGGTTCGGCCTCTTTTTGCGTGAGATGCGGGCGAGCGATACGCATGTTGTGGTTCACGCAACGGGACTCTCCGAGATCTCGGGAGTGGCGCTGGTGGCGCTGGGCGTGGTGGTCAATATCGCTGCGGTGAGCCATCATATCCAGACGGTGAAGCAGTTACAAACTGGAACCTGGGTGGCGAGTATTTCGCGGAATGCCGTGGTGCTGGCTTTGATTCTCGCTGCGTTTGGAGTGGGGATGGGCGCTTATTTAATTTATCTTCGGTGAGTTTTATTTCGGGTTAGATCTTATTCTGGCGCTTGATCGCATCCGCGTCAGGCATATTTTCAAGAAGATTTAAAGGCGGGATGGCGGCTGGCTTTCGTGAGGCGGTACGGCGGTGTTTTGTGCGCGATACACTGTCTGGAATGAGTTGAGTACCAGAGAGGACTAGCTGCTCGTATGGCGCATCCAGTAATCAAGTTTGGGACAGATGGTTGGCGTGGGTTGATTGCCAACGAGTTTACTTTTGAGAATGTGCGAATTGCTGCGGAAGCTGTGGCGGCTTATTTGCATGCGCAGACGGACGCGAAGCAGGCTGCGGCGAAGGGCATTTGCATCGGGTACGATTCGCGGTTTCTCTCGGCGGAGTTTGCGCGGGCGTGCGCGGAGGTGGTGGCTGCTACGGGTATTCCGGTGAAGCTGGCCGGGGAGATTACTCCGACGCCGGCGCTGAGCTACGGGGTGCGCGAGCTGGGTGCGGCGGGCGGCATCATGATTACTTCTTCGCACAATCCTTATCAGTGGAATGGAGTGAAGTACAAGGCGTGGTATGGCGGGTCGGGGAGTCCTTCGATCATTTCTGAGATTGAATCCTATCTTGGGAAGCCGGTGCCGAAAGTGGCGACGCCTGCGGCGATTGAGGAAGTGGATTTCATTGCGCCGTACATGGCGGCGATTGAGAAGTTTGCCGATCTCGATTTGATTGCGGGGTCGGGATTCAAATTTGGAATCGATTCGATGTTTGGGGCTGGGCGCGAGTTGATCTCGGGGATTTTCACGCGGCTTGGCGTGGAGCATACGCAGATTCGCGGGCATGTGGACCCGCTGTTTCCGGGGATCAATCCGGAGCCGATCGAGCCGAATATTCGGGCGCTGGGCGAGGCGGTTGTCGCGAACAAATGCGATGCCGGGCTTTGCACGGATGGCGATGCGGACCGCATTGGCGCGGTGGATGAGCATGGAGTGTTTGTCGATCCGCACAAGATTTTTTCGGTGCTGCTGAGCTGGGTGCTGAAGTACAAGGGATGGCCGGGGGATGTGACTCGCGCGTTCAACACGACGAAGATGCTGGATCGGATTTGCGCGAAGTATGGACGGACCATTCACGAGCATGGGATCGGGTTCAAGTATGTGGTGGATTACATGCTGGAGGGCGAGATTCTGATGGGCGGCGAAGAGTCGGGCGGGATTGGGTTTCAGCGGCATCTGCCGGAGCGCGATGGCTTGTTGAATGCCCTGCTGCTGGCGAATGTGATGGCGCAGGAGAAGAAGACGCTGGGGCAGTTGGTCGCGGATCTGCAGGCGGAGTATGGCGAGCACCAGTATGGGCGCATCGATCTGCATATTGCCGATGAGATCAAGAATGGGGCGATTGCGCGGGCGAAGGGACTGGCGGTGGGCGATGCTTCCTTTGCGGGGATGCCTATCCTGCGGATTGAGACTCTGGACGGGGTGAAGTTTTATCTGGATAATCCTGAAGCCAAGACTAAGCCGAATGCGGCTGAGACGTGGCTGCTGTTGCGGGCCAGTGGGACGGAGCCGTTGATGCGGATTTATTCGGAGAGCTGCTCGAAGGAGTCTGTGGCGAAGGTGCTTGAGGCTGGGCGTGGGTTTGCGCTGGGAAGCTAGGCGTTCTGCCGATTTTCAGCTTCGATCTTCTTTAGCAAATAGGCTGCGAGCTTGGGCTCACCTGGCATATTTGATTCTCGCAGCAACGAACGCCTGCGGAGTTGAAGGAACTCTTCGCATAGCGGATTGCTGTCGCCAAATACATGCCGAAGTGCCTGGATCTCCTCGGCTAGTTGATGTGTTCGGATAGCTTCAGGCCATGCAAGATAAGGGGCTTCTGCGTACAAGTGCTCATTTTGCCCGAACAGTCCATATCTGCCTTTGGCGCACCTTTGTAGGCAGAGAGTAAGAAGCTGCTCGAATTCTTCTTCAAGCTCTTCAAGACGTCGTTTTTGGATTCTGTCACTTCTGCTCATGGCTTCGATTGGGCTGTGTTTTTCTCATAGAAGCTTATCTCAAGGCTTGAAGATGTGTCTTTGAGGTCCGAGTCTGGACTACAGCAAATCAAGGCAGCACTTGGTGGAAAATTAACCTCATGATTTTCTGCCTGAGCAGGAACAAAGAGAGCCATCGCGTGTTCGAAGAGGAAGAGATCTTAATTCAATAAGTTCTGTGAGGTGTTTCTTGAGAAGACTTTGTGTTGCTTTGTTGCTTTGCTCTTGCTCGTTAGCGGTGTATGGGCAGAAGACGCGTTATGGGCAGTATCCACCTTATGCCAAGCAGGGTGTTGATTACCCGATACAAGTGCATGTTTCAGGACTTCGTTACCGTACGGAAGATATTGGCGGAGGGCAAATCGGAGACGTAATCTACGCAGATGCGGTCATAAACGGGAAAAAAGTAGAGTTGAGAGGGGATGGGGACGAGGTTCCTTTTCGGAAGTATCAATTGTCACTTGGAGATTTCCAGGCACGGCTGCTGAAGGACCTTAACAAAACGGGCGGGACATCCATATCTCAGGAATACGAAGTTGTTTTGCCGAACAGGATTGTTTGGCGTTGTGTTGTTTCTGGGCTTTTTGAATAGGATTTTGGGATGGTGGGTTCAGGCTAATGGCGGATTCACTTTGGGATGACAGATGGAAGGGTAAGGGTAAGGGCTAACAGTAGATTCCCTTCGGGAATGACAGACAGAAAGGCAAGTGCAAAGGCAACAGCAACTGCAAAGGCAACTGCAACTGCTAACAGCAGATTCCCTTTGGGAATGACAGACAGAACTGCAAGGGCAACTGCCACTGCAAAGGCAAGTGCTGGGCTGATTGAAAGGTGATATTGGGGTACCCGTTTGTTTTGGGGTACCCCTTTTGTTTTTGGTTTGTGGATTCTAGGTGGATTAAGCCATGCGGATTAGGCCAGACGGACCAGGCGGGCTTCCAGCAGGGCGTGGATGTTGCTTAGGGCCAGGACTACTTCCGGGCCTACGGGTTCATCTACCTGGACTACGGACAGGGCGCGGCCAGGTTGGGTGTTTGGAGGAGTTGGGGTTGCGCTGGAGCGTTCTCTGCCCAGGGCGAAGTTGGCGATGTTGACTCCGTGGCGGCCGAGGATGGTGCCGATGTTGCCGATTACGCCGGGGACGTCGAGGTTGCGGCAGACGAGCAGGCTGCCTTCGAGTGGGGCTTCGATATCGATGCCGTCGAGTTCGAGGAGGCGGGGTTGTTCGCCGTGCAGGACGGTGGCCGATGCGCGGCTTTCTCCGGCGGAGTCGTGCAGGGCGATGGTCAGGACGCTGGCTGTACCTCCGCGCGGAGATGCCTGCTTTTCTTCGTGGATGCGGATGCCGCGTTCCTGGGCTACGGTGGCGGCGTTGATGCGATTCACGTTCTCTGAGCCGGAGAGCAGACCGGCGATGGCGGCGTTGCGGATGAGCTCGGTTTTGCCTTCAGCGAGTGAGCCGGAGTAGGTGAGGTGAATGCTCTCGATGTTGCGCGTGGCGGCCTGGGAGAGGAAATTGCCGAGGCGTCCGGCTAGTTCGATGAAGGGCGAGAGTACGAGATACTCCTCGTGGGTGAGTGAGGTTACATTGACGGCGTTCTGGACGACGCCGAGCTTGAGGTATTCGCGGACCTGGCGGGCGATCTGGATGCCGACTGCTTCTTGCGCTTCTGCGGTGGACCCGGCGATGTGCGGGGTGAGGATGACGTTTTCGAGATTGAAGTAGGCGGAGTCTTTGAGCGGCTCCTTGGTGAAGACGTCGAGGGCTGCTCCGCCGACGTGGCCGGAGATGAGCGCGGCTACGAGGGCGTTGTCTTCAATGAGTTCGCCACGGGCGCAGTTGAGAATGCGGATGCCGGGCTTCATGGTGGCGATGGTGCGCTCGTTGATGATGCCGGTGGTTTGCGGGGTGAGGCCGACGTGGAGGGTGAGGTAGTCGGAGACGGCGAACAGTTCTTCGGTGGCTACGAGGCGGATACCGGCTTCGCGGGCGACGGCTGCGGAGACGAAGGGATCGTGGCCGACGATTTCGAGACCGAAGCCGCGGGCGCGTTTGGCTACTTCAAGGCCGATGCGACCGAGGCCGAGGATGCCGAGGGTCTTGCCGCGGAGTTCTACGCCTTGCAGAGACTTCTTTTCCCACTTGCCTGCGTGCATGGTGGAGTTGGCGAGGGGGAGCTTGCGGGCTAAAGCGAGCATGAGGCCGAGGGTGAGTTCGGCTACGGCTATAGCGTTGGCTCCGGGGGTGTTCATGACGACGATGCCGCGGCGGGTGGCTGCGTCGGCGTCGATGTTGTCGACTCCTACGCCTGCGCGGCCGATTACGCGGAGCTTGGGGGCGTGTTCGAGCAGGGCGTCATCGACCTGGACGGCGGAGCGGACGACGAGGGCGTCGGCATCGGCAAGGGCGTGTTCGAGGCCGTTGGGGAGCTGGTCGTGGGTGAGGATTTCCCAGCCGGGTTCGCTGTCGAGGACGGCCAGGGTTGCGGGTGAGACCTTTTCCGCGAGGATGATCTTCATTGGAACTCCTTTAACTTTTTCTACGGATTCGTATTCGTCGAAACGGATGTCGTTTTGATCGCAGAAGAGATCGAACATGCGCACGACCGAGGCCTGGGGCTTGCCTTCGCCCTGCTCGTATTTCCAGATGGAGTTGGGGTGGACGCCCAGCTTCTCGGCCATCTGGTACTGGTAGAGGTTTAGTTTTTTGCGGGCGATTATCAGCTTTTCGCCGAAGCTTAGGTCTGGCATTCGATTTACCTGGGGTGTTGAGTTAAGCCTCGCTGGAGAAGCAGATTTTTCGCTTCGCTCAGGATGACGACAGTTCTTAGCTGGATTTGGTAATCCCACATCTCCCGGCAAAAGCGCGGGAGATGTGGGCACCTAAGCATTGTTCCAATGCTGCTAGACGGTTACGGCGAAGGTTTCTTCGTAGGCTTGTTTGGGCTTGCGGGTGGCGAAAACCTGCTGTGCGGCAGCTACTCCCTGACCGAACTGGACGGGGAGTTTGAGGGTGTCGCGGGCGATGAGTTCGAGTGCGCCGAGCAGGGCTATGGTGTCCATGTAGTCGAAGAAGCCGAGGTGGGCGATGCGGAAGATTTTGCCCTTCATCTCGCCCTGACCGTTGGCGATGACGGCGCCGAAGCGCGACTTGAGTTCCTTGACGACGGCGCCGGAATCGAGGCCTTCGGGGACGGAGACGGCGGTGGCTGCTGCAGCGGGCGCGGTTGGCGCGAAGAGGGTGAAGCCGAGGGCGACGAGTCCGGCGCGGGTCATGGCGGCGCAGGTTTCAGCGTTTTCGATGAGGCTGATACGGCCTTCGGCGAGATCGCCATTGGCCTGACCGGCGATGTAGTCGAGGGCTGCTCCGAGGCCTGCGATGAGGGAAACGGAGGGGGTGTAGGCGGATTCGCCGAGCTTGGCGGACTTACGCTCCTTGCGGAGATCGAAGTAGTAGCGCGGATTCTTGCTGGTTTCCATGGCGGCCCAGGCGCGGTCGCTGACGCTGAGGTAGGCGAGTCCGGGTGGGATCATGACTGCTTTTTGCGAGCCGCCGATGAGGACGTCGATGCCCCAGGCGTCTACGTCGAAGTGGGTGGTGCCGAGGCCGGTGATGGCGTCGACTACCAGGAGAGCTTGTGAGTTCGCGGCTTTGAGAGCTTCGGCGATTCCGCGGATGTCGTGACGAGTGGCGGTGGAGGTTTCGGTGGCCTGGACGTAGACGGCTTTGTGCTCGGGCTTG
This sequence comes from Acidicapsa ligni, assembly GCF_025685655.1. Classification (NCBI taxonomy): domain Bacteria; kingdom Pseudomonadati; phylum Acidobacteriota; class Terriglobia; order Terriglobales; family Acidobacteriaceae; genus Acidicapsa; species Acidicapsa ligni. The sequence continues at coordinate 993,876 of NZ_JAGSYG010000001.1, forward strand.
AGGGCGGCCTTGATTGTGGCGAGGTCGAAGGTTTCGCCATAGGGGGCGTTGAGCACTTCGACGTTGCAACCAAAGGCTTTGGTGATGGCTGTCCAGCGTTCGCCGAACTTTCCGGCGGTCAGGACGAGGACGGGATCGCCGGGCGAGGTGAGGTTGCTGACGGCGGCTTCCATTGCTCCGGTGCCGGAGGAGGAGAGCAGGAGAACGTCATTCCTGGTGCCGACGAATTCTTTGAGCTGGGCGAGGACCTTGGTGTAGAGGGCGCGAAACTCGGCGGTGCGGTGATGGAGGTCGGCGGCAGCCATGGCGAACTGGGCGGCGGGGAGTAAGGGGGTTGGTCCGGGGGTAAAGAGGCGGGTTTTACGGAACATGATTGATCTCCTTCAAAATGTGGCCGGCGTCCACTGCGCGCCTGGGCTGCAATCACAGAATACACATAAATGTGATTTATGTGAACGATGTATTTGGAATTTTGGGGTGAAATGCGCGAATGGGTACAATCGTAGAGACCGAAAGTTGCAAGAGACAGAGGAGTTAAACGATGAGCGAGACATTGGAAGTACGGGTTAAGGCAGAGACGATTACGGCCATGAAGGCGCGGGACGGCGAGCGGACGACGACTCTGCGGCTGATTACGACGGCGTTGAAGAACAAGGCGATTGAGAAGCGCGAGGAGCTTTCGGATGCGGAGTCGCAGCAAATCCTGGCGTCGATGATCAAGCAGCGGCGGGACTCGATTGAGCAGTTCACCAAGGGCGGAAGGCCGGAGCTGGCGGCGAAGGAAGCTGTCGAGATTGCGGTGATCGAGGAGTTTTTGCCCAAGGCGCTGAGTACGGAAGAGTTATCGGTCCTGGTGGGGCTGGTGGTGGCCCAGATCGCTGAGGGTGCGGCGCAAAAGCCTGGTCCCAAGGAGATGGGGACGGTCATAAAGGCTGTTCAGGCGCGGTTGCAGGCGGATGGGCTGCGGGCTGAGGGACGGCTGGTGAGTGAGGCTGTGAAGGCTGCCTTGGCTTAGAGGCCGTTTTGCGCAGACTGTTTTTGCGCGAATGTGTGTTGGGTGAGGCCTTAGGATAGTCGCGAGGGATGCCATGATGCTTCGCCGTACTTTTCTCAAGAATGGATTGAAGACTGCCGGGGCTGCTTCGGCTTTGCTGGGGGCGAAATCCCGCGCTTTGGCGGTTGCCGGTGCGGGTGCTGCGCCGCTGCTGGAGTTTGGCTACGGGGATGTGCAGCTTGCTCCGGGGATTGCTCAGATGCAGTTTGAGCAGACGCAGTCGGTAATGATGGGTATGGACGAGGACTCGCTTTTGAGGCCGTGGAGGCTGCGGGCGGGATTGCCTGCTGCGGGCAGGCCGATGGGCGGATGGTATGACGAGGTTCCGCTGGTGAAGACGCCGAGCGGAGGGACAGGGTTTGCTCCGGCGCACTCCTTTGGGCAATGGATCTCGGCTCTTGCGCGGGGGTATGCGATCAATCAGGATCCTAAAACCAGGGCTAAGTTAGAACGGCTGCTGGCTTTGTATGAGCCGGCTATCTCGGATAAGTTCTATGCTAACTTCCGCTTTCCTGCTTATAACTACGACAAGATGGTGATGGGGCTGATTGATGCGCACCAGTTTGCGGGGATGCCGAAGGCTTTTGATCTTCTGAATCAGACTACGGATGCTGCGGAGATGCATTTGCCTCCGACGGCATTGGATCGCGATGAGCCGCAGCGAAAGTGGCGTGCTTCGGTTGGGGATAACACGACGGATGACTATACGTGGGATGAGTCCTACACGATGCCGGAGAACTTATATCTCGCGGCGCAGCGCGGTGCGGGTGATCGCTACCGGAATATGGCTCCGAGATATCTATTGAATGCGAGTTACTTCGATCCTCTATCGGAGGGCAGGAATGTGCTGCCGGGGCATCATGCTTACAGCTTTTGCAATGCGCTGAGTTCGGCGATGCAGGCGTACATGGTGGGTGGGAGCGAGAAGCATTTACGCGCCGCATCGAATGCCTTTGACATGATCGTGAATACGCAGAGTTATGCGACGGGCGGATGGGGTCCGGATGAGAGCTTTCGCGAGCCGGGAAGTGGCGCGTTGTATGCGAGTCTGACGAATTCGAAACATAGCTTTGAGACGCCTTGCGGGAGTTATGCGCATTCCAAGTTGACGCGCTATCTATTGCGGGTTACTCGCGATGGTAAATACGGCGACAGCATGGAGCGGGTGCTGTATAACACGGTGCTTGGCGCGAAGGAGCTGCAGCAGGATGGGCACTCTTTCTATTACTCGGATTACAGCAATACGGGGCATAAGTTCTACTTCGACGATAAGTGGCCCTGCTGCTCGGGGACGTTGCCGCAGGTGGCGGCGGATTATCGAATACTGAGTTACTTTCATGATACGGACGGGGTGTATGTGAACCTGTATCTTCCTTCTACTTTGAAGTGGACGGGAGGGAATGGTGCGCGGCTGGAGTTGACGCAGTCGGGCGGATATCCGCTGGAGGGCAGGACGAACCTGGTTTTGCGGGCCTCGAAGGCGGAGACGTTTGCGCTGCGGTTGCGGATTCCGGTGTGGGCCAATGTGGATGCGAGTGACCCTGTGATGATTCGCGTGAATGGGCAGCCGGTTGCGGCTCCGATTGCGACGGGTTTTGCTACGCTGCGGCGCAAGTGGAAGGACGGGGATCGCGTGGAGTTGAATCTTCCGTTGCCGATGCGGCTGGAGGCTATCGATCCGCAACATCCTGAGACGGTGGCGCTGGTGCGTGGGCCGCTGGTGTTGTTTGCCATGACGGATGAAGATCCGAGGGTGAGCCGCGATCAGTTGTTGAGCGCGAAACGCCAGCGTGGGCAGAGTGTGTGGATGGCGGAGAGTGGCGCGGGTCCGCTGCTGCTGACGCCGTTTACGGAGATACGGGAAGAGCGATATCGGACGTATGTGACGCTGACGTCAGCCTGATAAAAAAGCGTGGCGTTGCTGACTGGGTTAGAGTCGAGGCAGGCGGCATCCAATCCAGCAGCGGGGTTTTGCATGGCTTTCAGGTCGGGGCGTAGATCGGGTAAGGCGATGCCTGATGATGCTCGCCCGGGCAATTTGGGGGCTGGTAATTCCCGGACTGGCAATTCAAGGGCAAGTAATCATCTGAAGCGCATCCTGGGGCTTGGCTTTGGGGTTGCGGTGATCTTTGGCGGGACGGTGGGCGTGGGGATTCTGCGGCTGCCGGGGATGATTGCGGAGCAGTTGCAGAGTGAGTGGCTGATCCTGCTGGTGTGGGTGCTGGGTGGTATCTATGCGCTGCTGGGGGCAGTTTCCGTTGCCGAGTTAGGCGTGGCGATGCCGCAGGCGGGTGGATTTTATGTGTATTCGCGAAGAGCGTTTGGACCGGGAACCGGCTTTGCGATGGGCTGGACTGACTGGTTGAATAACTGCGCCGTGATTGCATACGGAGCGGTGGCGGCTGCGGAATATATAGCTTCTTTATTGCCGGGAGTTACCGAACAGGATACGACGCTGCAGAAGGGGATTGCGCTGGGGTTGCTGGCGCTGTTCTGTGGATTGCATTGGCTGGGGCTGCGGGTTAGCAGCGGCATTCAGAAGATCACGAGCGTTGTGACGGCGGTTACGTTTGTGGTGTTGGCTGTGGCTTGTTTTCTGCATCCGAGAGTGCCGCATGTTGCGCGTTTCTGGGGTGCTGGAACTGCGCCTGGCTGGGCGGGATGGATGGCTCTCCTGGTGCCGATGGTGGCCGCGTTGCGCGCGATTATGGTGACTTATGACGGGTGGTACGCGGCTATCTACTTTACAGAGGAAGATACAGATGCGGCGAAGCATTTACCCCGGTTGATGATTAGTGGCGTGTTAGTGGTGATGGGGCTGTACCTGTTGATGAACCTGGCATTTCTTCACGTGCTTTCAATTCCGGAGATGGCTAACTCCAGGTTACCGGCGGCGGAGGCGGCGCGGCTTGTTCTTCCTGCGTGGAGCGGCAAGTTTGTAACTGTGCTTTCGTTGCTGACGCTGCTGGGATTGATCAATGCGGTGTTACTGGGTGCGCCGCGTATCCTGCTTGCGATTGGGCGCGATGGGTTGTTTTCCAGGCGGGCTGCGTGGGTGAGCGAGAATGGAACGCCGGGGGTAGCGTTGCTGCTTTCGGCGGCGATGGCTGCGGTGTTTCTTGTGAGCGGACGGCTGGAAGAGATTATTGCCGTGGCGGCGATCCTGGTGGCTGGAATGTACTGCGTGAACTATATTGCGGTGTTTCGATTGCGAAGCCGCGAGCCGCGGTTGAAGCGGCCTTTTCGTGCGTGGGGATATCCGCTGAGCACGGGAGTGGTGCTGGCGGGGTCACTGGTGTTTCTGGTGGCGGCTATTCATGATGACCCGCTGAGTGCGGCCAAGGCGCTTGTGCTGCTGATGATCGCGGTGCCTGCGTATCTGTGGATGCGGGGACGCGCCAAACTTACATAGCGTACTCAGCTCACAGAGACTAAGCTCACATAGATTGATATTTATGTGAGAAGTTGCATTCCAGTGGCTTTTACTGCGTTTCGATCGAAAGTTACAACTGAATTACAGCCTGAGGCGCGAGCGCAGCCTGCGATGAGGCAGTCACTCAAGTCTGAGTTAGTCTGTTCGACAAGCAGGAGAGCGTCCCAGACGAGCGGCTCGGCTTCTATGACTAACTGCTGGCTGGCCAGGAGTGTCGCGGTTGCCTGGATGCACTGGGCCCGACTTAGTTTATAGCCACGACTTAATACCCACCAGAGCTCGACGATGGTCACGAGCGGGATAAACCCCGGCTTGTCTGCGGTGAGCGAAGCCATGAATGCATTGGCTATGGCTGATTGGTACGGATCATCCTGGGTAATGAAACGGACGAGGATGTTTGTGTCGATCCCGATCAAACAGCTTCCGTTTCTTCGTCCGATTTGTGGTGTTCGGCTCCGCTGCTGGCAATGGCTTCGTTCATTTCTTCAATGGATAAAGCGTGATGGAATTTGCCGAACATGCCTTTGAGTGCCTGGACACTGCCGTTTTTGGGAAGCAGGACGACTCTTCCTTGTTCGTTTCGTGCAAATTCGATTCGATCCCCGGCTTTTAAGCCCAGTTCTGTCCGTACCTCGATCGGGATGGTAATTTGCCCTTTTGAAGTCATGGTAGCGCTTGCCATGGAATCTTCTCCTTACATTTTAAACTTTATCTTACTTGATGAAGATTACAAGGAGAGCGGGCTTATTCGCGGACGATTTTTACGAAGATTCCGTCGGGGAGTTCGCCTTCGATCAAGTGGATTACGCCATTTTTTACGAAGCCTTCGAGGACCTGGCGGGGTTGGGAGAGTTTTGGCGGGGCGGTGCGTGCGGCTGGACTTGCTGCCGGACTTGCTGCCGGGCGGGCGGCTATGTGCGGTGTGGAGACGGACGGCAAGGAGGACGGCGATGGGGATGCTGAGGTGGCTGGGGTTCGGCCCATTCCGCGGTCCATGGCGTCGTTGGCTAGCTGGTCGGCTTCTTTGTTGCCGCCGCGCAGGGTGTGGGCGATTTCGAATTTTTCGAGCTTGCTGACGCGACGGCGGGCTTCTTCCCAGAGGGGGCGCAGGTCGGGGCTGTTGACTTTGTATTTGCCCTGCATCTGCTTGACCATCAGCTCGGAGTCGGCGACGACGCGTATGCGGGGCTGATTGTTTTCAATGCACCAGGCGAGGACGCCGAGCAGGGCGGAGTATTCGGCGTAGTTGTTGGTGCGCTTGCCGAGGTATTCGCTGAGGCGGGCGAGGACGCGGCCCTGCTGGTCTTCGATGACTGCTCCGTAGCCGGCTGGGCCGGGGTTGCCGCGGGAACCGCCGTCGCAATGGGCGATGAGGAGTTCGGAGGAGGATTTTGGCGTTGGATTGGAGCCTGGGAGGTCGGGAAAGAGGGTGGCGTTCATCGGATTCAGTGTATCGGGTTTGGGGTGGACTCTTAAACGCAGCTTTTTAACAGGTCGAAATTGCTCACCTCGCTGGTTTTATGTCGTCTATCTGGCACGCGGACAGGTGTTTTTCCCGGAGAACGAATACGTATGGCGACAGACGCAGTTCCTTTTGGTGATCCGTTGGTGACGGCATGGTCGAGTGTACGGAGCGTACAATCCTCCCAAGTGATGGAGACGAAAGCTACCAACGGGCGGGTCGGCCAGATGCGTCAGCAGGCCAGTTCTCAAAGCGAGACGGAAGATCGTCTGCGGGCGCGAGCCACGGAGATGGACCTGATTCGCGAGGCGCAGGCGGGTTCGCGGGCGGCTTTTGATTCGCTGGTGCGGCAGTATGAGCACCAGGTTCTGCGGCTGGCCCTGCATCTGACGGGCAGCGAGCAGGACGCGGAGGACATTTACCAGGAAGCCTTTTTGAAGGCTTACCGGTACCTGGGGAATTTCAGGTTCGAGTGCTCTTTCTATACATGGATTTATAGGATCGTTACAAACCTGTGTTTGGATATGTTGCGACGCAGGAAGACTCGGAAAGAGGATCAGTCGGTCGTTCTGGATCACTCGGGGGACGAGATTGATTTGATGGCTGCGGTGTCGGATGACCGGGCCTATTCCAATCCTGCGAAAGAGTTGGATCGCAAGGTGCTGGGCCAGCGGATCCAGGTTGCGCTGGAGACATTGACGCCGCGTGAGCGGACGGTATTTGAGCTGAAGCATTACCAGGGTCTCCGATTGAGGACAATCGGGGAGATGTTGAACACGACAGAAGAAACCGCCAAAAATACGCTCTTCAGGGCGACTAAAAAGTTGAGAAGTCAACTGGCGGGATTGCGGTAAACAGGTTGTCCGACGGATTGCTGGTGGGTGTTGACGCATCGATCAAGGCAATCGGGAGAGCCGAACTTTTGAGGCAGTACAGGACGTAAACATCATGAAATGTGCAGAGATTCACGAGAAGGTCGCACTCGCCGCCTATGGAGAGCTGCCAGATGACCAGATGCACGCGCTTGCGCAGCACCTGGTGAGTTGCCCGGAGTGTCGGGAGGAGCAGGAACAGTTGCTGGCTCTCAAGACGCTGGCGGGCGCATATCCGGTAATAGAGCCGAATGCCAACCTGGTAGCGCGTTCGCGGACGCGGCTGGAAGAGGCGCTGGATGCGCTGCCTCCGAAACGCTGGTATGACCGTGTGGCGGATTGGATGACGCGGACGGCGGCGGGCTTGCAGAATGCTCCGGTGGCGGCTTGCCTGCTGCTGGTAGCTGGGGCTGGATTGGGCAGTTTAGGCGGCTATGAGTATGCGGCTGGCCGGGCGGCGAATTCGGTGGTGGCTGCGGCTTCTGTTCGGAGCGATCGGCCGGTTGCGGTGGCTGAGCCTGTGGTGAGTCCTGCGGCTGCGGCTACGACTCGGGTATCGGCGGCGGAGATCTCGGGCGTTTCCAATATCTCCAATATTTCAAAGATCGTGCGCCAGCCGAATTCGAACCTGGTGGAGGTCAGCTATAACCAGGTGGAGCCGCGGCAGGTGCGCGGGACGCTGGAGAATCCACAGATACAGCAGTTGCTGATGCTGGCTTCGCAGAATGCGGCTAGTCCCGGGGTGCGCGATGACTCCGTTGGGTTGCTGGCGGCGGCGTGCAAGACGGGATCGGGTTGCCAGGGAGCGGATGCGCAGGGCACGGGGATTCGCGATGCGCTGATGGTGGCGCTGCGTTATGACCGGAGCGCGACGGTGCGGGAAAAGGCGCTGGCCGGGCTGGAGCCGTATGTGTCCGAGGATATGCAGGTTCGGAATGCGGTGCTGGAGGCGTTGCTGAATGATCCGGAGGCGAAGATTCGCTCGGAGGCGATCAGCATGTTGCAGCCGGTGGAAGCGGATACGAGTGTGCGTCAGGTGCTGTCGACGGTGGCGCTTTCGGATCAGAATTCCCATATCAGGACAGCTTCGCGGGCAGTATTGCAACGTGTCTCCGAAATTCAGTAACCTAAAGTAACCAAGGTCGGAGTAAGATCGTCTCACTTTCCCAACCCAGCATCGTCATAAGAATGCGGGTGGGATACGAAACACCGTGGGAGAAGCGCACGTGAAGTACTTTTTGAGGCCGTACAGAAGTTTATATTCGTTGCCGGGGGCGGTGGCTCTGGGGGCTCTGCTGGCTGTTGGCGGGTCGATGGCCGGTCTGACGGTTGAGGCGAGGGCGCAGGGTACGCAGGTGGGGCAGTTGGTGAAGCATGCCCGGTTGCTGCTGCATACTCCTTCTCAAAGTTATCTGGGCGTGGATGTGGGAGACATCGACCAGGAGCGCGCTGCGGCGCTGCACCTGAAGGATACCCACGGCGTTGAGATTACGGTGCTGGATCATGATGCTCCGGCGGGCAAGGTGGGTCTGAGGCTGCATGACGTGATTCTGCAGATGAATGGCCAGGTTGTGGAGAATGCGGAGCAGGCGAAGCGGATGCTGCGGGAAACTCCGGTGGGGCGCAAGGTGCATATTGTTTTTAGCCGGGATGGCGCGCAGCAGGCGTTGACGGTGCAGATGGCGAATCGGCGCAAGATGCAGGATGAGGCACGGGAGCAGATTGGGATGGTCGGCACGTCGGGGCCTTCGCAGGGGTTTTTGGCGAGTGGCGCGGATATTCCTTCTTCGGGTGGATTTCATTTCTGGGGAATGGGGAATTCGCTCAAGGTTGGCGCCCTGGTGGAGCCGCTGACGGCGCAGATGGCGGACTTTCTTGGTGTTTCAAGCGGGCTGATGATCAAGAGCGTGGCGCACAGAAGCGCGGCGGATGCTGCGGGATTGAAGCAGCATGATGTGATCCTGGGGATTGGCAGCGAGGCGGTTGTGACTTCGAGCGATTGGGAGCGGCTGCTGCGGACGAATGAAGGCAAGCCGGTTCAGGTAGAGATTTTGCGCGATCGGACGAAGCAGTTGGTGCTGTTGCAGGTGGATGGGAAGCGGCATAAGAGCTAGTCGCGTAGAAGCAGGACAGGAAAAAGGCGGAATGCTCATTGAGCATTCCGCCTTTTTATGCGTGCAGGATTTACTTGCCGGTTCTATTTGTTTAGAGGTTGCGCTTCAATTTGAATGTCAATCTTGTGGCCACTGACAGGATCGGTGGAGGAGTAGACATTGATCAGCTTACCCAACGGCAAAACCGGATTGACCGAATAGCGTCCCGTACGTCTTACCGGGCGAAGTTTGCCTCCCGGGTCGATAACAAAATCGTTGATTTCTATCCGCAGGCTGACTGCCAACTGAGAGCCTATGCTTTTAATGTCATTCAAATCGATGTTCGTGCCAGTTTCGATGGATTCAACATCTGTTCCGACACCAAATGGGACCTGAACGCGGCTGGAATCTCGTACAGAAGGATCGCCGCCTGAGGATCTGTTAGCGGAAGTAGCGATGGTGTAGCTCTGCTTGAGCGTGGTTTTGCCGTGGTCGCTTGCTTCGAGAGAGATGGTAAGTAAAAAGGGCTCCTGTTTAGGGCGTTCCTGGGCTGTTTTTTCCGCTGGTTGAAGGGACTCGTTGGATTGCGCATGTAGAAACGGCGCGGCGAGCAAGAGGGTGGCGACGACGAGACGGGCAACGGGGCGGGCAGCTAGGCGGGCAGCGGGCATTGGGTTCTCCTTCAAGGGGTGATGGGGTTCTTGGGGTCCATTTCAATGGGGTGAATGACGATTGAGTCGGTCTTAATTTGCTGTACCTTAATTTGCGGTACTGAGATGGGATTGTTGGGGATTGGTTTTTCCGAGTCGGCGCGCGATTTGATTGTGGCGAGAGCTTCCTCGGGGTGATAGGCGGCGAATTCTGCAAGCAGCCTTTCCTGGGCTGTGAATTGGGGCCTTGCGAACTGTTCCTCGGAGGGCTTGGGCGGCTTTACCTGAGGCCGCGAGGAGTTGGCCATGCGCAGCAGTCCAGAACGGTTATTGGGGTGGGCTGGTTGATGGGGTGTTGATGTGGACGATGGTGATTGGGCTGAAGTCTGGAGTTGAATGGGTTGTGGAGATTTAGAGGCTGCGGCGCTAGGGTTTTCGTCTCGATGCGAAATCGGGTGGTGCAGCAGGATTGCGCCGAGTGTGGCAACTGCGGCCAGTGTCGCTGCGATTGCAAATGCGGGCTGCCAGAGTGAGCGGCGGTGCGAATTCCGGGCGTTTTTGAGGGATTCGGCCTGGGCAATGGCTTCGGATGCGATTTGTGCGTGAATGCGCTGGGTCAGTCCGGGGCGCGGCTCGGCTGAGACGTAGCTGACGATTGCCTGGTCCAATATCTGGTCCAACATCTGGTCAGGTAATTGGTCCTGTACCCGGTCCAGTGAATTGCCTGTCGAGTTATTGAAATCGTCTGGTTCGTGATTCATTCCGTGCCTCCTTTTCTGTTTTGAAATCGCAGGTTTTCCCAGTGGTTTCGCAACAATTGTCTTGCGCTGTGAATGCGTCGGCGGACGGTGCCTTCAGGGATATTGAGAATTACGGCGATCTCGACGAGTTTCAGTTCGCCAAGGGCTGAGAGTGCCAGCGGCTGGCGGAGTTTTTCCGGGAGTTGGTCGATGAGGGCGTGAAGTTTGCGCTCCATCTGCTGGTCCATCACGAGATTTTCAGGGCTGGTGCCGGGCGCCTGCAGCGATGGGGACAGCTCCTCCTGGTGGGTTTGTGCTGGGGAACGCCGTTTGCGAACTGCGAGTCGCCATGCGGTGCGGGCGAGGTAGGCTTGTTCGTCGTCCAATTGCTGCCATCGGTCTCCTTTGTAAATTTGGAGGAATGTTTCCTGGACGACATCTTCGGCGTCCTGCGAGTCTCGCGTGACGGCGAGGGCGATCCTGAAGATCAGGCGGGAGTGCCGTTCAACGAGGGATGCGAACGCAGCCGATTTTTCCTCTGCCAGTTCCACGACTCGCGTCAACGGCTCTCCCAGACCTGCGATAGTGATCGCGTTTTGCATCTCTCAACAGTAAAGAGTGTTGGAGTGGCCGGAGCGTTCGGTTTGGGTGGGATTTATTTTTGGATGTCTGCCTGGCGGGGTAGAGATCGGTTCTCTTTACATAATCTTTTCGGCTTGCGGCCTAGAGTTGGTTGTCATGGGAGATCGCTCTGAGTTGTCTGTGTGGAAGGCTTTGCTGCTGATTCGCGTGAGAAGGTGGCGGAATTTTCTTGAGTCTGTTCGGCGTGAGGTTTTGGGTGGCCGGGGGGATTCTTGAGGTTTGTTGTTGTTTTTGGGTTGGGATTTTGGGGGCTTCTGTGCAGAGGGGTGGATGAAGCAGATTCCCTTCGGGAATGACAGCCAGAACAACAACTGCAAGGGCAACTGCTAAGGGCAAAGGCTAAGGCAGAAGCAGATTCCCTTCGGGAATGACAGACAGAACTGCAAGGGCAACTGCAACTGCTAAGGGCAAAGGCAAAGGAAAGGCTAAGGCAGAAGCGGCAGCGGCTTGGGCTGGGGTTGAGCTGGTATCTGGAAGAGGGTGGGATGGATGTGGATGCCTAAATGTGATTGAATAGTAAACATGGCTACACCCCGGAGATTATCGGTGCAGGGTCGCGCGAAGGCTGCGTCGCGTAAGGTGCGTGAGCTGGCGCTGGTAGGTCGGGCTTTGGCTTCGACCGGGCATCCGGTGATGGCGCAGATTGTGCCGATGCGGTTTTGCAATCTGTCATGCGGATATTGCAATGAGTATGACAAGGTTTCGAAGCCGGTGCCGATTGATGAGATGGAGCGGCGCATCGACCACCTGGGGCGGCTGGGAACAAGCATTATTACGATCTCCGGTGGAGAGCCGCTGACGCATCCGGAGCTGGATGATGTGATCCGGCGCATGCGCAAAGTTGGCGCGATGGCGGGGATGATTACCAATGGCTATCTGCTGAATGTGGAGCGCATCGAGCGGCTGAATGATGCTGGTCTGGACCACATGCAGATCTCGATCGACAACATCAATCCTGATGACGTGTCGATGAAGAGCCTGAAGGTGCTGGATAAGAAGCTTGAAATGCTGGCTGAGCATGCTGAATTTCATGTGAATATCAATTCGGTGGTGGGTGGCGGCATCAAGGATCCGAATGACGCGCTGGTGATCAGCAAGCGGGCGCTGGAGTTGGGGTTCAGCAATACGATCGGGATTATTCACGATGGCGACGGGCAACTGAAGCCGCTTGGTCCGGAAGAGGCGAAGATCTACTTCGAGGTGCGGAACCTGGAGCGGAAGAGCTATTCGCGCTTTAACCAGTTCCAGGAAGCGATTGCGCAGGGCAAGCCGAATGACTGGCGTTGCCGCGCGGGTTCGCGCTACTTGTATATCTGCGAAGACGGGCTGGTGCATTACTGCTCGCAGCAGCGGGGATATCCGGGTGTGCCGTTGTCGGAGTACACGACGGCGGATGTGAAGAGGGAGTTCCTGACGGCGAAGTCCTGCTCGCCGAACTGCACTGTGAGCTGTGTTCACCAGATCAGCTATATCGATCACTGGCGTGCTCCGCAGACTCGGCAGATTGGGCCGGGAAGTGGTTTGAGCGAGGGACATGGGGCGGGGCATGCGGCGCCAGAGCTGGTGACTATTCAGGGCGCTAATTAAAGTATTTCTCCGATTGCACTGCACCGGCCGAGACTCGCACAGCGTGACTTTTCTTAATGAAAAGCCACGCAATGCCCTTCGATTCAAAGCTGTACTCCCTGCCTGAGAACGCCTGTTCCTTCAAACTCACAGCAACTGGCTGAGTTTTGGTGTTGCTTTATAGCAGGATGTATTGCTTTGGTCCGGAGATGGGTTCGGGGACGCTTTGGCCTATCATTTCCTGCAGGGAATGCTCGATTCCGTAGGAGAAGTATTCGATGGCGAGGTCGTTGGGCAGGGTGCCGAAGGGTTCTTCGATCTCGTCGGCCAGGGTTTCGAGGGCGATGAAGGTGTAGGCGACCAGGACGGAGATGACCGGCGTCATATAGTCCAGCGTAGAGACCAGGCCGAAGGGCAGCAGCAGGCAATAGAGATAGAGTGTTCGGTGAATCATTACAGAGTAGGGATAGGGCAGTGGGGTGTTGGCGAGGCGTTCGCAGGCTCCAACTACCTCGGATAGATCGTTGAGATTGCGATCGAAGGCGACTGCCGTGATCTCGCCATATTCTCCTTTACGCAATCCGTCGGAGACCCACTTGCCTAATTCTGTGAGAAGGGCGATTGGGCGGAACTGTGTTTTCAGCGTTTGTGCGCAGATGTCGGGGGGAAGCAGGCGGTTGAGGTCCGGCTCCGGATTGGTGTTGCGGAGTTGATGGCGCAGGGCGTGGGCGAAGGCTGCGAGGAGGGCTACCCACTCCTTGTTACGCTGTTGGGTTTGCGGGGTGGATTGTTCGAGGCTGCCAATGGTGAGGGCCTGGCGAACGAGCGAGCGGCCTACGTTGAGTAGAGTGCCCCACTGCTTGCGTGCCTCCCAGTAGCGGTCGTAGCTGGCGCTGTTGCGGAAGCCGAGAAAGATGGCGAGGGATACGCCGAGCAGGGTGAAGGGAGCGACGGTCAGCTCGACCTGGTAGTGGTAGATGTAGCCGTGCGTCGCGGTGACGATGATGGAGATGACCAGCACGGTGAGGAGTTGCGGCAGGACGGAACGGATGACCGAGCCTCTCCAGATGAAGAGCATGCGGAGCCAGTTTAATTTGGTACGGACAATCATCTTTTCTCCGACATGGCAGCGATTTGCTGGCCGATGCTTTCAAGGATGAGATCTCTATGAGTGATTGTCGGCTATTCCGACGAAGCTGTCATTTTAGACGGGCCTGGTGACGAACTCATAGTTGGGATTATTTTCCAATATTCGATATCGCGGGATCTTCAGGGACGAAAATGGCGCAACCGGATTGGTTGCGCCATTTTTGCCTGAGAGGCCGGGGTGGTTATTTTGCGGATTTGGTGTCGGCTATGGCCTGGTCGATTATCTGGAAGAGCCGGGAGCGATCGACTACTTCTATGAAGGGAGCGCCTTTGGACTGGCTGGTGCTTATCCAGATGGTGGGGGTGTGCTGGATGCCGATGCGTTGACCGAGGGCGTAGTCCGCTTTGACGAGGGCGGCGAGGTTGCCCTGTGGATCGAGCGCGAATGGCAGCGGCGTTCCGTGGCTGGAGGCATAGCGCTGGGTGAACTGGAGCAGGACATCGAGGGAGGTAATGGAGCGCTGGTTCGCGAAGACTTCATCGCGGTAATCGTCGCCGAGCTTTTTGGACTTGGTGTCAAACCAGCGGGCATTGACCGCAGCCTGGAAGCTCCATGCGTGGAAGGCGAGTGGGAAGTCGTGGCGCACCCAGGGGATGTTGTATTTTGCCGCGGCCTGTTTGAGCAGAGGGTTGGCATTGGCGCAGTCGGGGCACTCCATGTCTTCAAATTCGACGATGGCGACGCGGGCTCCGGCGGGAGGCTTGATGGCGCTGGGGTCATGGACCTGGGTGGTGGGCGCGGAGTCCCCGAACTGGGCTTTTGCCGGCGTGACGAAGAGAACGGCGAGGGCCAGGGCGGCGGCGGGAAGCAGGACGCGGGAAGATTTCAAAATGGCGAGAGAGCGGGGCGTCGAAGAAATGTTCATGATGGTTGGACGTTGTCCTCGAAATTATTGTAACGGTCGGTCGGGGGAAGCTGCATTTTCTTGTTCAGGAGTCTGGGTTCGGAGCTTATTTTTTGGGGATTGATTCGTTGTCTCGATCGCGTTTGCGGGCGGCTATCCACTGTTTCCATTTGTAATCGGCGATTACGGTGAGGGTTACGAGGATGAGGGCGACGATGCCGAGGAGGATCTTCATGGCTGAGGATAGGATCGCATGGATGTGGTGGGGGAGATTCGCTTTGGGATTGTGGATGGAATGGTTGGGCGGAAGCAGAGGCAAGGGCGGAAGCAGATTCTCTTTGGGAATGGCAGACGGAACGGCAAGGGCAGCGGCAACTGCAGCGACAAAGGCAACTGCAAGGGCTAACAGCAGATTCCCTTCGGGAATGACAGACAGAAAGGCAGCGGCAAATGCAGCGGCAACTGCAAGGGCAAGGGCAACTGCAAGGGCAGCGGCAAAGGTAAAGGCAAAGGCGGGGCAAAGTATTTGAACCTGGATGCTGTATGCGGGCTGGGCTGCTGCCTGCTTTTGGCGGAGTATTGAGGGTTGAGGTTGAGTTGTGTTAGGCTTCGGGACCTCAAGAGACGACGCCGCGCGCTGGGACTGTGTTGAAAGATGCGCTGGCGCCTGCCGGGGTGATCCGTATGACGGGGATCGGCAGTAAGACGCGTTGGCTGCATCTTTGGGCGTGGTCTTCAACTCGGGAAGAGATACGAGGCGAGCAGGGAAATGTTCCTCGTATGACTCTCCTGCTTGGCTCTGTTACAAGCTGTCTTGCTCTGGCGTGCCGGGCGTATCTTTGCGCTCCGCTGGTGGATTGCGATCCGGTGAATGATCCGGACTGCGGGCCTACGGGGAAGAAGGTTCTGGTTTCGACGGCGGACGCTGGCGCTCGCTCTATGCCTGGCGATATGACGACTACGTTTGCCGGGGCTGGCAATTCTGAACCTGGCAATTCTGGTTCTGGACTTGCTGGCGCTGGGCTTGGCAGCTCTGGACTTAGCAGTTCGGGGCTCAAGGAGATTATGGATGAGAACTTATCTCGGAAGTGAGATTCGAAATGTGGCCGTGATTGGTCATGCGCACAGCGGTAAAACTACGTTGATTGCGGCTCTGTTGCATGCGGCGAAGATGACTTCGACGCAGGGCCGGGTGGCGGATGGTACTGCTGCGACTGCGTATGACGAAGAGGAAGTGGCGCGCGGGACGACGATGCAGAATGCGGTGGCTTTTGCGGAGTGGCAGGGGGTGAAGGTCAATCTTGTCGATACTCCGGGGTTTCACATGTTCAGCCACGAGGCTCGGTCGGCGATGCTGCCGGTAGAAGCGGCGCTGGTGCTGGTGAATGCGCAGTGCGGCGTGGAGGCGGTGACGGAGCGGGTGTGGTCGTATGCGGCGGAGTACAATCTGCCGCGTATTGTGGTGCTGAACCAGATGGATTCGCCGCGGGCTGGCGGGGGGCAGGGATTGTCGGCGCTGATGGAGGATCTGCATGAGCGCTGGGGGCGGACCTGCGTTCCGGTACAGTTGCCGATTACCGGGCCGGAGGGATTTACAGGTGTGGTGGACCTGGTGACGATGCAGGCTTTTTTTTACCAGCCGGGCGGGCAGGGCGCGGGCAAGATTGGCGAGGTTCCTTCGGGAATGCTGGCGTCTGCACGGGCGGCGCATGAGGCGCTGGTGGAGCTGGTGGCCGAGGGTAAAGATGAGTTGATGGAGGAGTTTTTTGAGCAGGGGACGATTCCGGAGCAGCACCTGATTACGGCGCTGCATGAGGCGATTCGCGAGGACCGGATTTTTCCGGTGTTGTTTACCAGCGGGCAGACGAATGTGGCGACGGATCATCTGCTGGATTTTCTGAAGGTGTATGCGCCGACGGCAACGGAGCGGGCTGCGATTGCGGTGAGCGATCCGGTGGTGGAGACTGCGGATGTGATGCAGAGCGTGGCGGTCAGCGGGGCGAATGGGAGTTCGAACGGGCATGGCGGCGACTTTGGGGTGGAAAAAGAGACGAGCATGAGCAATGGGCTGGAGCATTCTGAAAGCCGCCATTTATCGGGGATCGATACGGGGATTGTTTTGCGGGCGGTGACGGATTCTGAACCTGCGGCGTTGTTTGTCTACAAGACGATGGCCGATCCATTTACGGGGCGGGTCAGTTTTTTCAAGGTGGTGAGCGGGGTCGTCAGGACGGATGCTGTTGTGGAGAACTACACGCGCAAGGGGCAGGAGCGGCTTTCGCATCTGAGTGTGATGCAGGGGCGCAAGGCGGTTGAGGTTGCGGAACTGCATGCGGGCGACCTGGGTGCGGTGGCCAAGCTGCGCGAGACGTTTACCGGCGATACGCTTGGGCAGAAGGGTGCGGAGATTCGCGTGGAGTCGGTGCCTCGTCCGGAGGCGAGTATGACGTATGCGATTGAGCCGAAGACCAGGGCGGATGAGGATAAGCTGGCCGGCGCTCTGCATAAGGTGATGGAAGAGGACCAGATGGTGCGGTTCTTCCGGGATGCGGAGACGAACGAGTTCCTGGTGGCGGGCGCGGGACAGCAGCATATTGAGGCGATCGTTGCGCGGCTGAAGAGGCGATATCACACCGAGGTGACGCTGAAATCTCCGAAGGTGCCTTATCGGGAGACGATTCGGGGTAAGGCGGAGGCGCAGGGACGGCATAAGAAGCAGTCGGGCGGTCATGGGCAGTATGGGGATTGCAAGATCCGGCTGGAGCCGTTGCCTCGCGGGGCGGGCTTTCAGTTTGGGAATGAGATTTTTGGCGGGTCGATTCCGCGGCAGTATGTTCCGGCGGTCGAGAAGGGGATTCTGGAGACGGCTTTGCGGGGATTTCTGGCGGGGTATCCGGTGGTGGACTTCAAGGCGACGGTTTACGACGGAAGCTACCATGATGTTGATTCCAATGAGCTTTCGTTCAAAGTGGCGGGCCGGATGGCTTTCCGGAAGGCGATGGAGCAGGCGCGGCCATGCCTGCTGGAGCCGGTGATGCGGGTGGAGATCGAGGCTCCGGAGGAGTTTGCGGGGGCGCTGATGGGGGATCTCAATGGCCGTCGCGGGCGGGTGCAGGGGATGAATGCGCGGGGGAAGACTACGGTGATTGAAGCGGAGGTTCCGATGGCGGAGATGCTGAGCTATGGGGCGACGCTGACTTCACTGACGCAGGGGCGAGGGAGTTTTCGGATGGAGATGAAGCATTACGACGTGGTGCCGCCGGCGGTTGCGGAGAAGATTTTGGCTTCGGCCAAGCGGGTGGTGGTAGAGGATGAGGAGTAGGCTTCGGTTTTTTGGGGAGAAGCGGGTTTTTGGGAATTCGAGACGGAAGGGCAAGGGCTACTGCTAAAGGCAAAAGCTAGGGCAGAAGCAGATTCCCTTCGGGAATGACAGACAGAACTGCAAGGGCAACTACAACTACAACTGCATGGGCAACTGCAACTGCAACTGCAAGTGCGAGGGCAAATGCAAAGGCAAATGCTTGGGGTGGCTGCCAATTTTGTTGATTTTGTGCTGGTGGCGGAATCTTCGGGCTGGTTTTGACATCTGAGAGAATGATGTCAATGGATCGAATGCTAAAAACAGATTTTTGGCAGCGGGGAGTACCTGCACTCGGCCTTGTTTTTGCTGTATTGCTGGGTGGTGGGGCGTCTTCTGCTGTTGCGCAGTCGTCGGACCTGCCTTCCAGTCCGCAGGCGAATCCGAGTTCGCTGGCTAATCCTTTTTACGGTAGCGTCACGCTGCATCCGGCGACGGATGAGGTGTTGAGGCTGTCTTTGGACGATGCGGTGAATCGCGGTTTCCAGACGAATCTCGGTCTGAAGGAATCGGAGCAGGGAGAGCAGTCGCTGCACAGCCAGAAGCTTGAGGCGATGCAGCTATTTCTGCCGTCGATTACGGTAACGGGTGGGCCGGAGGTTCATCAGTACAACCTGGCGGCGCTGGGTTTTGGGCCGAGTCTACTGGCAAAGGCTGCTCCGCTTTTTCCGGAGTTCAACTTTGCGGATCTGTCGTTGATTACCAAGGCCGACGTGGTGACAGGGCAGGTGAATTACGAGCAGACGCTGTTTTCCGGTCCGGTGTTCAGCGGCTACAGGGCAGTAACGGCTGCCGAGCAGGTTGCCTACTATGCGAAGATGTCGGCGCGCGGCGAGGTTGTGCAGCAGGTGGCGACGGCGTACCTGGCGGTGATTGCGGCGCAGAGCGAAGTGGATAATGCCAAGTCGCTGCTGGAGGCGGACAAGGTACTTGCGGACCAGGCGCATGACAAGCATCTGGCGGGGACGATTCCGAATCTGGATGAGATTCGGGCGCGCGTGCAGTACCAGCAGCAGGAGCAGGTGATGCTGGCGGATGAGAACAAGCTGGATAAGAGCTTGATCCTGCTGAAGCGGGAGATTGGCGTTGCTCCGGGGCAGAAGATTACGCTGACCGATCCTGCTCCATATAGCGACCTGGCGGCGCTGACGCATGAGGAATTGAGGGCTGAGGCTTACGACAATCGGCAGGACTATCAGAATTTGCAGGCTCAGGAGCGGGAGCTGGCCATGGTGTTGAGCGCTCGCAGGCAGGAGCGGTTGCCGACCCTGACGTTCAAGGGGAACTATGGCGTTACGGGTGTGACGGGGGATGGCTATCACGGCACGATGTCCGCTGTCGGCACGTTGAAGGTGCCGGTTTTTCAGGAAGGTACGCTGCGCGGCGACAGGGATGTGGCTCGGGCGCAACTGGCGGCAACGAATCTGCAGCTTGGAGATCTGAGGAACAAGATCGATCAGCAGGTGCGTTCTGTGCTGATGGATGTACATGCCGACCGGCAGCTTGTGGATGTGGCGCGGTCGAATGTTGACCTGGCGGGCAGTGCGCTTTCGGATGAGATGGATCGCTTCAAATCCGGAATTGACGATACGCTGCCGCTGGTGCAGGCGCAGGCTTCGCTGGCCTCGGCGCAGAGCAACCTGGTGCAGAGTTTGTATCAGTACAACGTTTCGAAGTTGCTGCTGGCGCGAACGGCCGGAGTGTTGGAGCAGCAGTACAAGACTTATCTGGGTAAGTAGTTTTAACGGATAGCTCTTCGGATTGCTCTGTGCATTCCAGCCGGGATATTTCGTGGAAACTGGTGGATCTGTTTTCCCATCCTTTGTGCGCGTGAGGCTCACGAAGGATGGGATGGTGGATATCCGGAGAGTTGTTTTTTAGTCTATGTCTACGTCGAAGTTGTCTTCCGGCATGGATTGCTGGAGGTTGGTTCCGTGGGCTTCGCGGACTTCGCCGTTGGGTAGTGGATGCAGTTTAAATAGATAAAGCATGTTGCGATCGGGGTCGTCGAAGGCGGGAAACTGCGCGACCTGTTCCAGGGAAAAATGCACGTGGAGATCTTCCAGCGTGCCGGGGTCGAGATCGTTCCAGGTGGCATACCAGCCGGGCTGGTACTGGGCGAGCTTGGTGGGCAGTTCTTCTGTACCGAAATCATCACACAGTGTTTGCAGATGGGTTATGAGGGTGATGTCGTCTCCGCTGATGGAGACGAGCAGGCGATTGCCGTTGGGATGCTGATCGATGTAGCGGGTTAGATTTTCAGCGGCGGTGACGAAGGTGTATTGCGGATGCAGGACGTACTTGAGCGTCCAGATGCCGTTTACCGCTGCGTCGATGCAGATGAGCGCGACGAGGGCGAGCCCGATGCGGCGCAGGTTTGCGCGCTGGTAGAGAAGCTGGGCTGTGACTCGTACGACGACGAAAAAGCTGAAGAAGGCTACGACCGTGTAGTAGCGGGGCTGGGGGTGGTTCTGGTAGGTCATGAAGCCGAGGTAACCGGCAACGATCAGCACGGAGCCACCGAACATGGGGTCGAGCCAGAGACCTTCTGTCCAATCTCTGCGGCGTGCGTAGAGGGTGCTGAGGACGAGGAGGCCTGCGAGCGGGATGAGGAGCATGTCGACCCAGAGGCCGCCGTGGAAGGCCCACCAGAAGCTCATGAGCCGATCCCAGATGCCGTGGGGTTTGACGTAGTTGTTGATGAAGAAGAGGTATTTGTAGTCGGCAAAGAGATCGTTGTTGACGACGAGGAGCATCCACAGGCTGAAGGAGAGCACGGAGGCTCCGCCAGCGGCTACGAGGAGGCGGAAGAGTCTGCGCTTCTGGTGTTTCCAGAGCGGCAGGGCGATGACCCAGATCAATGCGGGAAGTAGAAAGAGCGCAGTGGTCTTGGTGAACATCATCATGGTGAAGAGCAGGCCAAGGAGGGCTGCGACTGCTTCCTGATGGCGGAAGCGCGGCAGGCGTACGGCGAGGTTGAGGGAGCCGAGAGTGAGCGCGAGCAGGAGTGGTTCCAGGATGGCGAGACGGCTGAAGCAATAGAGGAACGGACTTGTGACCAGCAGCGTGACGGCGAAGAGGCCGACCCAGGCGGGACCGCGTTCGCGAAAGAGCTTGTAGCTCAGGAGCAGGTTGAGGAAGAAGAAGCCGATGGCCAGACCGCGGGCGGCCTGGATGCTGACTCCGGTGAAGAAGAACAGGACCCACTCCAGAAACGGCCAGACGGGGACGGCGGGAGCGGGATTGAAATCGCCGGGGACATACCAGTTGCCGAAGAGATGGGCGCGGATGGCGGCGTTGCCGTACCAGCCTTCGTCGGTGTATTTGGACCAGTCCTGCCAGGGCGAGAAATTGGGGAAATCTGCGCGAAGATGCCATGCGTGCATGGCGGCAAAGAGCAGGATGAAAGCAATCCACAGGGGATAGATGAAGCGTTTGAAGGACATCAGAGGCGAGGTCTCCGGGGGCGATGAGGGCTATATCGAAAGGCAGTCGCCAGGGGCGTTCTTTAAGGGGAGTATATAGCCGAAGTTGTTGCTTTCATCCAGTATTCGGGAAGACAGCATTTGAGCGGGGTTGCATTCGTCGTATCGCGTGCGTGGAGAGATGTTGGGCAGGGTCAGGCGGCTGCCATTGCGATTCTCCTTCGCCGCCCGCAAGCCAGGGAAATCGCGAAAACCCAACGCCCTTGCCCGGTATGAAACGGCGCTGACTTTGAGGAAGTCTGCGTCGTTCACTTGATATAGAAGCGTGTTGGGGGCTGGATGTTGCCTTGGCTTTTGCGGATGGGAGTAGTCGCATGGAATTGGATAGAGAGTAAGGTAGAGGCCCAAGGAGGAATTATGGCGTCAGCAGTCAACTTTGTACCCGTTGAGGTTTATCTGGCCAGTTCCTTCGAGCCTGACGCCGACTATGTCGATGGTGAAATTGAGGAGCGAGCTTGGGGAGAGAACGACCACTCGGCATGGCAGGACGCGATAGCTGCCTGGTTTCGACAGCAGGCTCGCGAGGGCGGAATACGGGTGAGGCCTGAGTTGCGGGTGCAGGTGGCTCCGACGCGATTCCGTGTTCCGGATATTACTTTGCTGGATCGGAATCTGCCGCAGGAATCGATTGTGAAGATTGCGCCGGTGGCGGTCTTTGAGATTCTTTCGCCGGAGGATACTTTGCGGCGTGTGATGACCCGGTGTGCCGATTATGAGCAGATGGGAATCCGGACGATTCTGGTGATTGATCCGGCTGGGCCGAAGTATCGCTTTCTGGAGGGTCGATTGGAGCCGCTGGAAGCAAGAGCTTTTGATCTACCGGGATGCACGGCGCGGTTTGATCTGGATGCGATAGAGAAGCTGATCGATTAGTTTGTGGTTCCTGTTTTATAGCCCGTCAAAATTTTATAGCCCGAAAACAACCGGCCCTATCTCTCCAAATGCCGAGACGCGCTATGAGTGGGTTAGTCGAGTTCCCACTCATAGCGCGTCTCGGCATTTGGGGTTTGGGGCTTTATTGGCTCTTCTATTCGTAGGAGAGAGCGTCGATGGGGTCTTTACGGGCAGCCATGAGGGCAGGGTAGGCTGCTCCGAATATGGCTCCGAGGAAGGCGATGATCGAGGCTTTGATGATCCAGCCCTGGGTGATTTCGAAGAAGAGGGTTGGGAATTTTGCGTCGAGATAGGCATGGATGGTGTAGATCAGTCCAATGCCGAGGCCTACGCCGACGATGGCCATCAGGATCGATTCGCGAAGGACCATGCTGACGATAGCGCTTTTTGACGCTCCCATTGACTTGAGGATGCCGATTTCGCGCGTACGTTCGAGAACGGCGGTATACATCGACAGGAAGATGACCAGGAAGCCGACCAGGGTGGCGATGAGGGTGACGACGTTGAGCGCGATATTAAAGCCGGGGATATTGTCTGGGGCCATCATGGAGAGCCACTCGCGCATGGTGGCTACCTGGTAGCTTTGCAGGCCGGGGGTGTTGAGGATTTCCTGGCGGATGGCTTCTTCGTTGGCTTCGTTATCGCTCTTGAGGAAGAATTGCGAGGCTTTGCCTTCGGAGCCGATCAGTTCTCCGAGCGTCTCAATTGGAACCATCTTGCGACCGCCTTTGCCGTGTTCGACGACCCCGGAGATGCGGAAGGGATGGTTGAGAATCTTGATGGTATCGCCTGCGTGGAAGCCTTTGCCGGTCTGGGCGAAGACGTTGTCTACGATGACGTCGTTGGGGCCCTGGAATGGACCTCCCTCAAGGAAGGTAAAGGGGCGGAGGGCGTTGTAGCTGGCGTAGTCGATGCCAAAGAGGATTTCAGGGCCGCCGGTGAGATTGAAGCTTTGGATGACGGGCGAGGCGATGGCGACGTGGGGCAGCTTGCGGAAGGCTTCAACGTTCTTTGCCGGGATGGGCGCGCCGCCGACAGCGTTGATGAAGCTGGCGTTGGCGGGGCGCACGATCATGTCGGCGCCGATTCCGTTGGTGCGGATCTTCTGACCGTCGATCTGGCCGAGAAAGATGGCGGCTACGGAGATGATCATCACCACTTCAATGGCGATGGCTGCAGCCGAGATGATGGAGCGCATGGGACGGTGGATCAAGTTGGCGAAAACGAGTTTATTCATTGGATAGGGTGAGCCTCTGGCGCTTAGATGAGGTTAACAGGCGGAGCCGTGGAGAGCAGGAGCAAAGCGGATGAATTCACGGGCGGGGATGGCGTAAGCTGTGGTTCAGGCGTTAGTCTTGTGCGTTGCTCTTTGCGGTTACTTTTCGGAGCGTTACTTTTCGTGCCAGGAGGAAGCTTATGTTTTGCATCGCGGGCAGGCCTGCAGGGATGGCTTCCATCCGGACTTCGATATGCGCGGTTATTTCGGTAGCTGTTTTGGTATTCGTCACGATTGTTCCTGCTCATGCATTTGCCGCGGGTGGGATGGGCGATGACGATGAGGATGGAATTCCCACTCCGACGGTTGCGGGGGATTTTAACCGGGACGGTATTGCCGATATGGCCATGGCAAGTATGCCGGTGGCGGGCCGTACAGGTGTGGGCTCCGGACAGGCGTTTTTGACGGTTCTGCTGGGGCAGAAGGATGGTTCTTTCCGGCAGGCGGCTTCGAATCCTGCAATTGGGCTCGATCCTCAGTCGATTGTTGTGGGTGACTTCAATGGCGACGGTATTCCGGACTTGATTGTGGGCGACGCTGACGGTTCGTTGATTGAGTTGCTGGGCGATGGGACGGGCAACCTGGTTTCTGCGGGCGAGATCGCGCATGTGAGTTCGGTTGTTTCGATTGCGCGGGGCGACTTTAACCACGACGGCATACCGGATATGGCGGTCTCGGACTCGACTTCAGGTTCGATCACGATTCTGCTGGGGGAGAAAGGCGGTTCCTTCCACACGGAATGGTCTTTTTCCTATGAGAGGCTGGGAATGGCCGAGTATCTTACGGCGGCGGATTTCAATGGGGATGGTTTCACTGACCTGGCAGTTACCAATAAAGATGGCGAGATGATTGAAGTAATGCTTGGTAATGGTCATGGTACTTTTACTGCGTCCCCGGAGTTACGGTCGGTCAAAGACCCTTATTCGCATTGCGCGACTTGATTCCCGTTATGCATTTGGGTCCATTTTGGAATAAAATCGCTCCAGCCTACTGAAAAGAAAGACATGATTTGGTTTTCGCTTTGACCTGGACAGCGATTCCGTTTTATCTTGTCTGTGGAAATCTTTTTGGGAAAGTGTCCCGGGTTGCGATAAGCATTTTGCGATGAGCATGGGAAGCTTTGGAGAAGACCTGCGGATGGAGCGGTTGAACCGCGGCATCGCGCTGGAGAGGATTACCGAGGTTACCAAGATCAGCCCGCGCCACCTGAGGGCGCTGGAGGAGAACGAATTTCGTGTGCTTCCGGGCGGAATTCTGAACAAGGGGATTGTTCGCGGGTACGTGAAAGTTCTTGGACTGGATGAGCTGGATTGGGTATCGCGTTTTCAGCGGGCCTATGTCGCCTCTGGTGAATTGCTGGAAGATGACCGCAACTGGATCGAGTTTGCTGCAAATGTAGGCAGGGCGCGGGTGCGTCCGCGCGATGCGGCTACGGAGCGGTTGAAGTGGGCTGGCGCGATTCTGCTGCTGATGCTGGTTGGACTGGCGGGATTTTTCGCGGTTCGCTATTTTGGGTATCGTTCTGGCTGGTGGCCTACGGTGGTGCCGGGGCGGGAAGCGATGGCCAGTGTTCGATCCAGTCTTGGAATGTTCCTGAAACGCCCTTAGGCTTACGGGTTCAAGAGCGTGGCTTGCTGCTCAGTCCTCTCCGCTCACCCCTCTCATGGAACTGCTGAACCCGCTTTGCTCCCCGTTGAGCGTGGTTGACTTTGCCGCATTCCGGTTTGGGCGATTACCATAGGACGATGCAGTATTGGGCCTAATCCCTTCTCTGGCAGAAGTGCCTGCCGCGGTGACTGATTGTGGGTCATTTGGGTGGGGAGCGAGGCAGCCCGAGATGCACATTTGTATCGGGAGGAAAGAAATTTGAGCGATCGTTTTTTATTTACCTCTGAATCTGTGACGGAAGGCCATCCGGATAAGATTGCCGACCAGATCTCCGACGCGATTCTGGATGCCTGCCTCGAACAGGATCCTTACAGCCGTGTAGCTGCGGAAACGCTGACTGCTACCGGCCTGGTGGTTATCGCGGGCGAAATCACAACCAAGGCTTACGTAGATTTTCAAACGCTGGTGCGTGGCGTGGTGCAGTCGATTGGCTACGATAACGCGCTGTATGGGTTCGATTCGAACACCTGCGCGGTGATCTCGACGATCAACAGGCAGTCTGGCGATATTGCCCAGGGTGTGGATACTGGCGGCGCCGGTGACCAGGGCATGATGTTCGGCTATGCCACCAACGAAACTCCGGAACTGATGCCTGCGGCGATTTCGCTGGCGCATAAGCTGACCAAGCGGCTGAGCGAAGTTCGCAAGAGCGGCAAGCTCTCGTATCTTCGTCCGGACGGCAAGAGCCAGGTCACGGTGGAGTATGACGAGGCGGGCAAGCCGGTTCGCATTGACGCTGTGGTGATTTCGACGCAGCACGCGGAGCATGTCGGCAACGAGGAATTGCGTGGCGACATTCTCAAGCATGTTATCCAGGCTGTGCTGCCGGAAGAGTGGTTGGACGAGAACACGAAGTATCACATCAATCCGACGGGACGTTTTGTTATCGGCGGGCCGATGGGCGATACCGGTCTGACCGGGCGCAAGATTATCGTGGATACCTATGGTGGCGCGGGCCGTCATGGCGGCGGCGCATTCAGCGGCAAGGATCCGACAAAGGTCGATCGTTCTGCGGCGTATGTGGCCCGCTATATTGCCAAGAACATTGTGGCTGCCAAGCTGGCGGATCGTTGCGAAGTGCAGTTGGCTTACGCGATTGGAGTTGCGGAGCCGGTGAGCGTGCTGGTGGAGACGTTTGGCACGGGCAAGATCAGTTCGCAGAAGATCACGGAGCTGGTTCGCAAGAACTTCCTGCTGACGCCGAAGGGGATCATCGACAGCCTGAATCTGCGTCGCCCGATCTATCGCAAGACGGCTGCTTACGGGCACTTTGGACGCAACGAACCCGATTTCACCTGGGAGGCCACCGACAAGGCGGCTACCCTGGCGGAGCAGGCTGGGTTGGTAGCTGCGGCCAAGTAGGTACTTTGTATTTTTAAATTCAACATGGGTCTTTGCCTTCGGGTAAAGGCCCATTTTGTTTGCGGATAGAGGTTGCCTGAATACGACTGTCTCGATGGAGCGTCTATCTCGTAGAATCAGTTGCGTGAAGGTTTAGGAGAAGTCTATGCGTCGTGTCGGGATTGTTCTACTTGGATTGTGCATGGGAGCGCCGTTGCTGGCACAGCAGGCGGGTGCACCGTGGGGCTATGAGGGTAAAGAAGGTCCGCTGAACTGGGGCAAGCTGGACCCCGCTTACAAGGCTTGTGCGTCGGGCAAGGAGCAGTCACCGATCGATATTCGCGGTGCGCACCCGAACAGGAAGCTGCAGCCGATCGAGTTTCACTACATTAGCGGCACAATGGCGCTGGTGAATAACGGACACACGATTCAGATAACTCCGCCGGCGGGGAGTTACATTGTGGTCGACGGTGTGCGCTATGACCTGGTGCAGTTTCATTTTCACCATCCGGGCGAGGAAGCGGTGAAGGGCGCGCTGCCGGATATGTCATTGCACCTGGTGCATAAGAGTGCAGATGGCAGGATTGTGGTGGTTGCTGTCCGGTTGAATGAGGGCAATCCGAATGCTGTGCTGGCGGCGCTGTGGCAGCATCTGCCGAAGACGGTGGGCGCGACGGACAAGCTGACGGAGGAGATGAATCCGGCGGGCTTGTTGCCGGCTGATCGCGCTTATTGGACGTACGAAGGATCGCTGACTGCTCCGCCATGCACGGAAGGCGTGCGCTGGTTGATCTTCAAGCAGCCGGTGGAGCTTTCGCGCAGCCAGTTGCGCAGCTTTGCGACGCTTTACAAGGTCAACAGTCGTTTGATCCAGGCGACGCGTGGACGAAAGATTCAGGCCAGCGAGTAGGGTTGGGGTTTCTCTGGATCTCGGGATTGCCTGCTGTTGTGGGGCGGTCCCGGGATCGGATGATGTGAAATGAAGTTTATGAGTGTGGGTTATTTATCGTCTGTTCTTTAGAGCCAATTATTTATCAAAGATATACGGTTATCGATGTTGCCGAAGTTGGTGCGCTGTAAGGTCAACAAAGCACTACATCTAGTGGCTGGCACTTGACCTGCACCACCTGGAGCGGTATTTTTGCATCTGCGACAGAGTAAAGGCGCGATGCACGGGGTCGAGTTGATTGGGATGGTTTGCCGGGTTTTTCCCGGTGAATTGAGTGGCTCTTCCCTGGGAAATTTCTCGCAAAATTATGACTGTCACTGGCCTGAAATCGCGGCTCTTCCGAGGTGGATCTGGCTCTTTTTGCCTGCTGCTTCATCCAATATCTGGGGGTCTTTTCAGGGCCCTAACCGATTTTCCCTGACCAGTTTCCAGGTTCTGAACAGGTTCTGAAGGAGATTCAATGCCGGATATTTACTCCCCCTCATCCAATTCGCAGAATGCCAGTGGTAGTGCATCCCAGGGTTTTGCGCGTGGTGGCCTGACGTTTACGCGGCGTTTTTCGAAGGCGGGTTTTTCGCCTTACGAGGAAGTGCAGTGGGAAAAGCGTACGGCTTCGATTACCGACTCCAGCGGCAAGTCGATCTTTGAGCAGAAGGATGTGGAGGTGCCGGTCGACTGGTCGATGACGGCGACGAATATCGTGGCCTCGAAGTATCTGCATGGGCAGATGGGCACTCCGGAGCGGGAGACGGGGGTGCGGCAACTGGTGGCGCGCGTGGCGGAGACGATTCGCGACTGGGGCCTGGCGGGGGGATATTTTTCGAGCGCGCAGGATGCTGCGATCTTCCATGACGAACTGGTGTCGATGCTGGTGCAGCAGAAGGTGGCGTTCAATTCGCCGGTGTGGTTCAACGTGGGTTGCGATCGGTTGGAGCCGAATTCGGATGCGCAGAACTGGCATTGGGATTCGCATACGTGTGCTGTGCGTTTTTCGGTGACGGGTTATCGGAAACCGCAGTGCTCGGCTTGCTTTATCAACTCGGTTGAGGATTCGCTGGATGCGATTTTGACGCTGGCGAAGACGGAAGGAATGTTGTTCAAGTGGGGCTCGGGCACGGGGACGAATCTTTCTTCGATTCGCGGCTCGATGGAGCTGCTTTCGGGTGGTGGAACGGCTTCGGGGCCACTGAGTTTCATGCGCGGGTTTGATGCTTTTGCGGGCGTGATCAAGTCGGGCGGCAAGACGCGGCGGGCCGCGAAGATGGTGATCCTCAATGTGGATCATCCGGATATTGTTGACTTCATCGATAGCAAGTCGAAGGAAGAGGCGAAGGCTTTTGCGCTGATTCGCGAGGGCTATGACGGGTCTGGTCCTGACTCGGAGGCTTACTCTTCGATCTTCTTTCAGAATGCGAATAACTCGGTGCGCGTGAATGATGAGTTCATGCGGGCGTATGAGAAAGACGGCGAGTTTACGACCAAGGCGGTGAAGGATGGCTCACCGATCAAGACATACAAGGCGCGCGAGATCATGGGCAAGATTGCCGAGGCGACCTGGCAGTGCGGCGACCCTGGGATGCAGTTCGATTCAACGATCAATCGCTGGCATACGAGCAAAAATTCGGGGCGGATCAATGCGTCGAATCCCTGCTCGGAGTATATGTTTCTGGATAACTCGGCGTGTAACCTGGCGAGCTTTAATTTGATGAAGTTTCTAACTCCGGCGGGGACATTCGATATCCAGGCTTATCGTCATGCTATCTCGGTAGTTATCACGGCGATGGAGATCCTGGTGGATAACTCGGGTTATCCGACGGAGGCGATTGCGAAGAATTCGCATGACTATCGGCCTCTGGGATTGGGTTATGCCAACCTGGGTGCACTGCTGATGGCTTGCGGGTTGCCGTATGACTCGGATGCGGGGCGCGACTTTGCCGGGTGCCTTACGGCGATCATGTGCGGGCAAGCTTATCTGCAATCGTCGATTGTGGCGGCGACTTGCCAGCCGATTGCTTCGGCTACTCCGTTGACGGCTGAGGTTGATCGCCAGGGTGGGGCTTGCCCGGGGTTTTATGTGAATCGTGAGCCGTTCCTGGATGTGATTCGGATGCATCGTGCGGAGGTGAACAAGATAGGCAAATCCAAGCAGAGTGCGGAGCCATTTGTGGTGCCGCAGTTGGAGTCGCTGATTGAAGCGAGCCGCGAGTGCTGGGATATGGCGTTGATTTATGGCGAGCGCTATGGGTATCGGAATTCGCAGACGACGGTGCTGGCTCCGACGGGAACTATCGGCTTCATGATGGACTGTGACACGACGGGTATTGAGCCTGATCTGGCGCTGGTGAAGTACAAGAAGCTGGTAGGCGGCGGGATGATCAAGATTGTGAATCAGACGGTTCCGTCGGCGCTGTTCAAGCTGGGCTACAAGGATGAAGATGTCAACGCGATTGTGAGCTACATTGACGCGACGGGTACGATTGAGGGCGCGCCGGGCATCAAGGCGGAGCATCTGAACGTGTTCGATTGCTCATTCAAGCCGTCGAAGGGTACGCGCTCGATCAACTACATGGGCCACATCAAGATGATGGCGGCAGCGCAGCCGTTTCTTTCGGGAGCGATCTCGAAGACAGTGAATCTGCCGCATGAGGCGACTGCGGAACAGATCGCGGAGGCGTATACGGAAAGCTGGCGGCAGGGGCTGAAGGCTGTCGCGATTTATCGGGATGGTTCAAAGGGTGTGCAGCCGTTGAACACGAGCAACGAGGCCAAGAAGAACGAGGCCAAGAAGAACGAAGCCGAGAAGAGCGAGCTGACGGCGCTGGACGAGGCTGGAGCGCGGTTGCTGGAGGCGATAGCGGCCGGGGCTGCGCGGTCTGAGGCTGCGGAGGCGGATCTCAAGATTGTGGAAGCGCATCTCGCCAACAAGATCAGCGACAAGCTGGAGGTGAGCGCAAGGCAGTTGATTGCCGCGACTATGACGTTTCAGGCGACGATGGAGGCGCTGGCGAAGGCAGCAACGGCTCCAGTTGCGCCGACGCCCATACCGGCGCCAGCACGGGCGGCTGCGGCGTCTGGGAATCAGGATCTGAATGCTCCTCCGAAGGCGGTGCGGCATCGGCTGCCTGAGGAGCGTGCTTCAGTGACGCATAAGTTCTCGATTGCGGGGCATGAGGGCTACATCACTGTCGGCCTTTATCCGACGGGACAGCCGGGCGAAATCTTCATCAAGATGGCCAAGGAGGGTTCGACGGTATCGGGGCTGATGGATGCGTTCGCTACGTCGATTTCGCTGGCGCTGCAACATGGTGTTCCGCTGAAGGTGCTGTGTGAGAAGTTTGCGCACACGCGCTTTGAGCCATCGGGTTGGACGGGCAACGAGCAGATTGGCTATGCGAAGAGTTTGATGGATTACATCTTCCGCTGGCTGCAGTTGCGTTTCCTCTCGGGGACGCAGTTGCCGCTGTTTGCGGGGCTGTTGCCGCCGGTACAGCAACTGAGCGCTCCGCAGAGTCTTGCTCCTGAGGCGGAGCCGGAATCAGCGGCGGGTGTGTTGGGTGTTTCAGGCTCTGCGCTGACGAAGCTGGTTGAGGATATTGCGCGGCGGTTGAACCAGGTGAGCGGATCGACTGCGGGTTCGGTGATTGGCTCGGCCAGCGCGGGCGGTGCAGTTGACAGGCTGCCGGAAACAGCGGGGATGGATGTTCCGGGGCTTGCAGGGCCCGCAGGACTAGCAGGGCTTGCAGATCGTGGTCTGTATCACGCTGCGGATGCGATGCGTGAGATGTATGACATGGGGGATGCGCCGAGTTGCGGAACGTGCGGGGCGATCATGGTTCGCAGCGGATCGTGCTATCGGTGCATGAGTTGTGGTTCGACGAGCGGTTGCAGCTAAAGCGATTGAAGTTGAGGATGGATGGAATACTGAGGGCGCTCCGGTTGACGGAGCGCCCTTGGTATTATGCGGCCAGGTTATTTTGCTTTCGCTATTACTTAGCCTTCGCCGTTACTTGGCTTTTTCTATGTGTCCGCCGAATTCGAAACGCATTGCGGAGAGAAGTTTGTTGGAGAAATCGGCTTCGCCGCGTGAGCTGAATCTTTCGTAGAGCGATGCGGTGAGGACTGGTGTGGGCACGCCTTCGTCGATGCCGGCTTTGATGGTCCAGCGGCCTTCGCCGGAGTCTGAAACGCGGCCTTGAAAGTTGGACAAATCAGGGTCGGAGATCAGTGCGGAAGCGGTCAGGTCGAGGAGCCATGAGGCGACTACGCTGCCGCGACGCCAGACCTCAGTGACCTCGGGGAGATCGAAGTCGTATTGATAGTGCTCGGGGTCGCGGAGGGGGGTGGTTTCGGCGTCAATCTCGCCGAGGTGCTTGCCGATATTGGCGGCTTTGAGTACGCCAAGGCCTTCGGCGTAGGCAGCCATCATTCCGTACTCGATGCCATTGTGAACCATCTTCACGAAATGGCCTGCGCCGTTGGGGCCGCAGTGCAGATAGCCTTCTTCGGCGGTGCCGGAGTTCTTAGGCCGCTTGGGTGTTGGAGGTATGTCGCCGATGCCGGGGGCGATCGTTTTGAAGATGGGGTCGAGGTGTTCGACGGTTGATTTGGAGCCGCCGATCATGAGGCAATAGCCGCGTTCCACGCCCCAGACGCCGCCGCTGGTGCCTACGTCTACATATTCGATACCTTTGCCTGCGAGCATCTTGGCGCGGCTAATGTCGTCGATGTAATACGAGTTGCCGCCGTCGATGACGATGTCTCCCTGATCGAGCAGCGGGGTGAGTTCTTCAAGAGTTTCCTGGACAGCGCCTGCCGGAATCATGAGCCAGATTGCGCGGGGCTTTGCGAGTTTGCTTACGAGCTCCTGCAGGGAGGCTGTTCCGGTTACGCCTTTTTCCTTCGATAGCGTTGCAACGATCTCCGGCGTCTGGTTATAGACCACGCATTCATGACCGTGCGCGATGAGGCGGCGCACCATGTTCGCACCCATACGTCCGAGACCTACCATTGCTAGCTGCATGTTGTTCTCCTTTGACAGGCTGAATTGCGTGATGGATAAAGGTCGAATCTCGTTACCGTGACCCAGGCCGCTTAACGTTGAGATTCAGTTTATCGCGAAGAGGCGAGGGCTTTAGAGCGATTCATCTCATCTTCATTGAGCGGGCGGAATAAGACCGTATTGCGGGTTGTGGCCGGTGTGCGAGGTAACGGCGGCAGAATTAGTCGAGCTCGATCATGATTTTCGAGTAGGCTGCGGGATTGGCGCTCCAGGCTTTGAACAGGCCGGGGGCATCGTTCATGGAGACGATGTTGCTGATCGCTTCTTTGACCGGGAAGCGATGCTCTTCCAACATTCGGATGACTTCGCGGAAGTCTTCGGGGAGAGCATTGCGGGAGCCGAGGATGTCCAGCTCTTTTTGCACGAAGAGGCGCGTCTCGTAGGCGACTGGCTCTTTGGCGTAGCCGATGTAGACGACGCGGCCGGTGAAGGCTACTTCTTCAACCGCTGCGCTGAAGGTCGATGGCAGGCCGATGGCTTCGATGATGACGTCGGGGCCGCGACCGTCGGTCAGCTCGTGGAGCTTGTCGTGCATATTTTCGCGCGTGGTGTTGATGGTGTCTGTTGCGCCGGATTTTGTGGCGATGGCTAGTTTGGCGTCATCCACATCGATGGCGATGGTGCGGGCGCGGCGAAAGCCGGATGCTGCTACGGCGCCTAGTCCGACGCCGCCGCAGCCGATGATAGCGACGGTATCTTCGGGAGTAACTTGTCCGCGGGCAACGGCGTGAAAGCCGACGGTGAGCGGCTCGACGAGGCATAACTCTTTGAGGGCGAGGTTAGCGGTGTAGAGCTTGCCGGGTGCTATGGATAAGTACTGCGTCAATGCGCCATTTCGCTGTACGCCGAGGGTTTCGTTGAACTGGCAGGCGTTGGGGCGATTGCGCAGGCAGGATGGGCATTTGCCGCACTGCGAGTAGGGCGAGAGTGTGACGTTGGTGCCGATGGCCAGATGGGGATGGGATGGACTGCTCTCGACGATGGTGGCTGCGACTTCATGGCCGGGGATGCGAGGGAAAGTGACCATGGGATTTTTGCCGCGGAATGAATTGAGATCGCTGCCGCAAAGACCGACCATCTTTACCTGCAGCAGGATCTCGTTTTCGGCGCGGGTTGCATCGGGAACCGACTCTACTGAAATCTCGCCAGGGTGGCGCATTACCAGTGCTTTCATTTTGAGTGGGTTCCCTTCTGCGTTACTTCTGCTTGCTGCGATGTTCGGCGATGATGGCCAGGTATTTGCGGGCGTTTTCGGTGATGCTTTCAGGCTTGCCTGCGCGGATGGCTTTGTTATCGACGAGCTCGCCGCCGACGCCGAGCGCGATTGCTCCAGCTTCGAGGAACTCCGCTGCTGTGGCCAGCGATACGCCGCCGGTGGGGATGAGATCGATCTGCGGAAGAGGAGCTTTGAGGGCCTTGAGATACTTGGCTCCGCCCATTGCGGAGCATGGAAATACTTTGACTGCGTCGGCGCCAGCTTCCCATGCGGAGACGACTTCGGTCGGGGTAAGTCCGCCAGGAAATACGGCTACGTTATAGCGGCGGCATAGCTCGATGGTGCGCAGATTGAGTGCGGGGCTTACGATGAACTGCGCTCCGGCTAACATGCAGGCGCGAGCGGTTTCAGGATCGAGGACGGTGCCTGCGCCGATGAGTATGCGGTCGCCTGCTTCTGAGGCCAGGCGGCGAATTGCATCGATTGCGCCGGGGACGGTCATGGTGACTTCGAGGACGGTGACGCCGCCTGCTTCGAGGGCGTAGGCGATGGCGAGAGCTTCTTCTTCGGAATCGGCGCGAAGGACGGGCAGGAGGCCTACTTCGCGGATCTTTTGCATTACTTCGGACTTATGCATCTATAACCTCGGGGGCTGAGCCCCATTGCGTTGCTGAATTGATGTACGGGCAGAAGCCCGTACTCTCCAATTGCGATAGCGTGTTGAAGATTTCTAGCGCAGTACGCGGGCGGTGCCGCCCTTCATTACTCGTTCGACTTCGGGCAGTGTGACCATGGTGGTGTCGCCGGGAGTGGTCATGGCGAGAGCGCCGTGCGCACAGCCGCAATCGACGGCGTATTGTGGGCCTTTATCGGCGAGGAAGCCGTAGATGAGGCCGGAGGCGAAGGAGTCTCCGCCGCCTACGCGGTCGAGGATTTCCAGGCCGGGCATGGGACGCGCTTCATAGAACTGGCCGTCGGCGTAGCAGACTGCGCCCCAGTCGTTGATGGTCGCGGTGCGAGCGTTGCGCAGCGTGGTGGCGACTACTTTGAAGTTGGGATATTTGGCGACGGCCTTTTCGATCATGCGGCGGAAGTTCGCGGTGTCGAGGTCGGACATGTGTTCGTCGACGCCTTCTACTTCGAAGCCGAGAGATGCGGTGAAGTCTTCTTCGTTGCCAAGCATCACGTCAACTAAAGGAGCCAGTTCGCTGTTGACTTCAAGTGCGCGCTGCTTGCCGCCGATGGATTTCCAGAGGCTGTCGCGATAGTTCAAATCATAAGAAACGATGACGCCGTTCCGATGGGCGGCTTCAATGGCTTCTTTGGCGACGAGTGGTGTGGAATCGGAGAGTGCGGCGAAGATGCCGCCGGTGTGAAACCAGCGTGTGCCTTCGCTCTTGAAGATTTCGTCCCAGTCGATCTGGCCGGGAACAAGTTGCGAGATGGCGGTGTTACCGCGATCGGAGCATCCCAGAGCTGCGCGCATTCCGAAGCCGCGCTCGGTGAAGTTGAGACCGTTGCGGACGGTGCGTCCGACGCCGTCGTACTTGACCCATGAGACGTGCGATTGATCCACGCCGCCCTGGAACATGAGGTCTTCGACGAGGCGGCCGACGGGGTTATCGGCGAGGGCGGTGACGATGGAGGTGCGCAGGCCGAAGCAGCGCTTGAGGCCGCGAGCAACGTTGTATTCGCCGCCGCCTTCCCATACCTGGAACTGACGAGTGGTGGCGACGCGTCCGACGCCGGGGTCGAGGCGAAGCATGACTTCGCCGAGGCTGACTAGATCCCAGCGAATGGCTGACGCTGGTTTGAGATTCAACTTACTCACCGAATATTCTCCTGAAGCTTAGGGCTGTTTTGTGCTGATTCTTTACTGATTCACGCCGCTGGCAAGGAAGCCGCCATCGACGGTGATGATTTCGCCGGCGACGAAAGAGGCTGCGTCTGAAGCCAGATAGATGGCTGCGCCTACGAGTTCTTCGGTCTTGCCGAAGCGGGCCATGGGGGTGCGAGTGAGAAATTCCTGACCGCGCGGTGTGCTGTCGAGCAATTGCGAATTGAGTGCAGTGCGGAAGACGCCGGGAGCAATTGCATTCACCAGAACTCCGTGCTTTGACCACTCGACTGCGAGGGATTTGGTGAGCGATCCGACGGCGGCTTTGCTGGCGGCGTATGCGGCTACTTCATTAAGCGCGACGAAGGTGGAGAGGGATGCGATGTTGATGATACGCCCGTAATTGCGGGCGAGCATGGCTTCGCCAAAGACCTGGCAGCCGCGCAGTGTGCCGGTGAGGTTGGTGGTGAGGATGTGATCCCAATCGTCTTCGGCGAAGGTAAGTGTCGGGCCGCGTTTGGTGGTGCCTGCGCAGTTGATGAGGATGTCGACTTTGCCGAAGAATTCGAGGACAGCTTCGCGAAGTGTGATGAGGGACGCGCGATCTTTTACGTCAGATGTGAGTTGCAGGGTTTTGCGTCCGCGCTGCTCGATTTCAGCAGCGGTCTTCTGCACTTCATCCAGGCGGCGTGAAGAGGCGATAACGTCTGCGCCAGCGTCCGCGAGACCGAGTGACAAGGCATGACCGATGCCGGTGGTTCCGCCGATGACGACGGCTGTCTTTCCGCTTAAATCAAACAAGGACGAGGACATAGTTTTCTCCCAACACAGTCTAACAATCCTTGATGGGAGGCATGGGAAGCATCGGACAATTGCCCTATAGTAAACGTTAAAGTAGAGAAGATGCAATCAATTTGTGGCGAGGGATGTTCAGGAGCGGAGCGTGGAACGACGTGCGATGACCTCTGCCTCGACGATGATGTTGCGCGGGGGCAGGGGTGTTTTTGACTTGATCATCTGCAGGACGAGCTGGGCGGTGCATTCGCCGATTTGACGGCTGTGTTGATTGACGCTGGAAAGACTGACGCGCAGCGAGGTATTGAAATGCAGGTTGCCGCAGCCGATTACGGCAATGTCGCCTGGCACACGGAGACCGGCGTCGAGGATGCAGTCGATTGCGCCGATGGCTAACGGGTCGTTATAGCAAAAGACGCCGTCGGGGCGGGGTTCGATGGCGAGGAGTTTTTTCATGGCGGAGTAGCCTTGCTGCAGGCTATCCACATCGACGTTGCCGGGCGAGAGGAGATAGGCGGGATTGAATTTGAGCCCGCTGTTCTGCAGGGCGTGTTTGTATCCGGCGAGCCGTTGTACTCCGGGGGTGCTTTCGGGACCGCGCAGATGCGCAATGCGCTTTGAGCCGTTTTCGATCAGGTGGTTTGTTGCAAGGCGGCCTACGGATTCGTCATCGACACCGACAAAATTGGCTGGAAAGCCGGGGAACTGGCGGTCGATGAGGACGAAGGGCGTCTGCTGCTCCTCGATGCGGCGGAAGATGGCTGGAGAGGCGCTCGCGGACGCGATGATCAGAGCATCGAGGTTGCGGCCCAGGAGTTGGTCTATCTCGCGCTCTTCGAGGCTGGGGTCTTCTTCAGAGGAGCTTATGACGAGGTAATAGCCCTCTTGCCGCAGCGCATTGGATAGGAACCTGGCGACCTCGGCGAAGAAGGAATGAACGAGGTCGGGCACGATCAGTCCCACCAGAAAGGTACGGCCTGTGACGAGGCTTTGCGCGGTGAGATTAGGACGATAGTCCAGCTCTTTTACGCGTTTGAGTACGCGCTCTCGCGTTTCTTCGCCGATATCGGAATGGTTGCGGAGAACCTTGGAAACCGTCACCACGGACACGCCAAGATCTTTGGCGATGTCCTTCATCGTTACTCTCATGTCCGCACTATACTACGGCACAAATGAGGCAAATATCCCGATGTGTGGGACTGTTTGCAGAGGCTCAGACTCGGCCGCGAAAACGATTGATCTGACGCCGGTCGCGTTTGGATGGGCGGATGGCCGGAGCACCTTCGAGTAGCTGCAGAGCTTTCTGCTCGGCTGCGAGTTTGAGGCGCAGTTCGCGGCCTGCCTCGGTCTCGCGATAGAGTGTCTGGGCTACGGCGGCTGGACCGCGCGTCTCGCCCAGGAGCAGGACTTCGATTTCGAATTCGCCGGCATCGTTTTTGACGTGGAGCATGTCCCCGATGCGGACGTCGCGGGCGGGTTTGGCGAGATGTCCATTGGATGAGATGCGGCCCATCTCGCAGGATTTCTGGGCGAGGGCTCGGGTCTTGAAGAAGCGGGCGGCCCAGAGCCATTTGTCGATACGAACGCTAATGGCGGTCATGCTTATATTTTCTTACATTGGATCAGCGAGCAGTGGGATGGCAGGTCATGGTTAAAGTTCAACTGTCAACGTATAAGAGGGGAAAGGTGCGTATTTTGAGAAGGTATCGTGCAATGGCGAGTAAAGACGCGCAAGACAGGCGCCAAAGGCGATACCCTGAATAGGAATGCTTTCTCTACAAAATGCGGGTAAACGGTTTGGGCCGCGGATCTTGTTTCAAGATGCGAACTGGCTGATCACTTCTCAGGAAAAGACTGCGCTTGTCGGCGCCAATGGCACTGGCAAGTCCACGTTGATGAAGGTGCTGGCGGGGCTGGAAACGCTGGACTACGGCATGATGCAGCTTACGCGCGGCATGTCGATTGGTTACCTGCCGCAGGAGGGGTTGCGGCTGAGCGGCCGGTCCGTCTTTGACGAGTGCCTGTCGGTCTTTGACGAGCTGCGCGAGATGGAGATGGAGATCGAGCGGCTGGCCGGTCAGCTCGCCACGCTGGATCATGCGAGCCAGGAATATACGGCTGTGGCTGAGCGCTACTCCACGCTGCAGGGGCGATTTCATGCGCTGGACGGCTATGCGCTGGATGCGCAGGTGGGGTCTGTTCTAACTGGCCTGGGCTTTAGCAAGACGGACTGGGCGCGTCGAACGGAGGAGTTCAGCGGTGGCTGGCAGATGCGGATTGCGCTGGCGAAACTGTTGCTTGCACGACCGAACCTGCTGCTGCTCGATGAGCCTACGAACCATCTTGATCTGGAGACGCGCAACTGGTTGGAGAACTATCTGCGCAGCTATCCCTTTGGCTACATTCTCATTTCGCACGACCGGTATTTTCTCGATGTAACGGTGGATCGCACGGTTGAAATCTGGAACAAGCGATTGCAGATTTATGCGGGAAACTACACGAAGTATCTGAAGTCAAAAGAGGAGCGCAAGGCGCAGCTTGTGGCTGCTTACAAGAATCAGCGTGAGCAGATCGAGCACCTTGAGGCATTCATTACGCGGTTTCGCGCGCAGGCTACGAAGGCCAAGCAGGTGCAGTCACGCATCAAGGAGCTGGAGAAGATTGAGCGTATCGAGATTCCTGAGGAGGAGCCGGTTATTCACTTCAGTTTTCCGCAGCCTCCGCCTTCTGGAAAGACCGTGGTTACGGCGCAGAACCTGGGCAAGTTCTATGGAGAGAAAGAGATTCTGAAGGGCGTTAACTTCACCATCGAGCGGGGTGACCGCGTGGCGTTGGTGGGCCACAATGGCGCGGGTAAATCCACGCTGATTCGATTGCTGACGGGCATGGAGATGCCGAGTTCAGGATCGGTGCAGTTGGGGCATAACGTGATTGCGGAATATTTTGCGCAGGATCAGTACAAGGTGCTCGATCCTGAGGCGCGGATGCTGGACGATATCAGCAAGGCGGCGATCAAGGTTCCGGAGCTTGCGCTGCGGTCGCTGCTGGGCTGTTTTTTGTTTTCCGGCGAAGATGTTTTCAAGCCGCTTGGGGTGCTGTCGGGCGGAGAGCGCAATCGGTTTGCGCTGGCGAGGATCCTGGTTTCGCCATCGAACTTTTTACTGCTGGATGAGCCTACGAACCATCTCGATATGCGGGCAAAGGATGTGCTGCTGGAGGCGATTGAGTCGTTCACTGGTACGGTGATTTTTGTTTCGCATGACCGCTACTTTCTCGATCGCCTGGCGACGAAGGTTTTCGAGATCAAGGATGGCGGGCTGATGGTTTATCCGGGGAATTTCGCGGAGTATATGCGGGATCAGGAAGAGGCTGCCGAGAGTCCGAAAGGGATTGCCGCTTTGCCTTCAACACCTGCAAAGGCCGCGGTCAGCGCGGTTGCGACGAGGCAGGGGACGGTAAACGAGCCGGTTGTTTCGCCTGCGGATGCTGTGGCGAAGGACGATGCGAAGGACAAGATCAAGCGGTTGAATCCGATCAAGCTGAAGCAGATGGAAGAGCGATGCGCGTTTCTCGAAGAAGAGGTGCCGCGCATCGAGGCCTCTATCGCGCACACGGAAGGCCAGCTTGGGAGCTTTGTTTCTGCGGAAGAGACGCAGCGGCTTTCTGCATTGCTCGATCAGTTGCGAGAGCAGCTTGCGCAGTCCACGGAAGAGTGGGAAGAGCTTATGCTGGCGCTTGAGGAGCAGGCTGCGCACTCCTGATTTATGCAGTGGAACAGGTGACTCAGGAGGCTTGTTGCTGGCGCTTGCGGAATGCGGCGACCTTGTTGCGATTGCCACAGGCAGCCATGCTGCACCAGCGTCGATGATGCGATTTGGTGCGGTCGTAGAACCACAGCACGCACTCGGTATCTTCGCAGCGTCTTACGAGATTGAAATCAGCGTTGGCCATCAGATCTGCTGCAGATTCAGCCAGTGGGGCCAACAGTTCTTCAGCTGTTTTGTGTTTCCATTTCCGCTCCACTTGCAGGCTGCCATCCTGTTGTATTGACAGCTTGAGGTAGGTTCGAGCGTGCGCCAGGAATTCATTGAGCGCCTGTGGGTCGGGCCGCTTGCCGGCCTTTCGCTGCTCTACGAGGGTGCGGATGGTGCTGCGTAGGCTGCGTGCGGTCTTGAGCAGGGATGAGCGCAGAGGGCGGGCGAGCTCGTTTGCCGCTTTCTCTGACAACCAGCCGAAATGGATGATCCATTGCAGGACGTCGCGGTCACTTTGCAGGGAATCTGTCAGCTCTCCGTCAATTTTCACAACGGTGTTCAGGAAATCGAGTGCGGGATGATCGCCCCAGAGGGTGGGTTCATTGCCTGTTGCTTGTGAAGTTTGGCTCGACATTTTTTCTACCTTTTCGATGTAACCACTATAAATAAATTTGACAGGTTACGCAAATGATGTAACTATCAAAATCGTAAATAGGCGGTGTTGTCATGGCGCTGTTGCATGCGCTCAGGCTGTGGAGGTTTCATGAACAGGCGAAATTTTATGGCGGGAAGCAGCGCTCTGGCTGTGGCTAGTATGATGCCGGTGATGTCCGCGCAAACCAGGATGCAAGATCCAAAAAAAGGCGAGTCTGTGAAAGGCGAAATCATGAGTAATGGCACGGGTATTCCGCAAACTTTTGTCCGTCGAGTTGAGGCGGATGGTGTCAACGTTTTTTATCGTGAAGCTGGGCAGGCTGATGCGTCGGTTGTGTTGTTGCTGCATGGCTTCCCAACGTCTTCTTTTCAATATCGTGAGTTGATCCCTCGGCTGGCGGATAAGTATCGGGTGATTGCTCCAGATCTGCCGGGGTTTGGTTTTACCGAAGTGCCTGAGAAGCGTGGCTACAAATACAGCTTTGACTCGTTGGCAAAGACGATCGAGGCCTTTACCGATGCGCTGGAGTTGAAGCGTTATGCGCTGTATGTTTTCGATTATGGTGCGCCCACGGGCTTTCGTTTAGCGATGGCGCGGCCGGAGAGGGTTACGGCGATTGTTTCGCAGAATGGGAATGCGTACGAGGCCGGGCTGGGCGATGCGTGGGCTCCGATTCGACACTACTGGAGCGAGCCTACTGCGGCGAATCGCGAAACGGTTCGCACGGCAGCGTTGAGTCCTGCGGGAATACGCTATCAGTATTTCGAAGGCGTGCCTCACCCGGAGAGAATTGCTCCAGAGGGATACACGCTGGATGAGGCGCTGATTGCGCGACCGGGCAACATCGATATTCAACTGGATCTGTTTTTGGACTACCGGAATAACGTGAAGCTTTATCCGGCGTTTCAGGAGTATTTTCGCAAGTCGAAGCCGCCGTTGCTGGCTATCTGGGGCAAGCATGATCCGTTCTTTATTCCGGCTGGCGCGGAGGGATTCAAGCATGACAATCCCAATGCTACGGTGCAGTTTTTAGACACGGGGCATTTTGCGCTGGAGACGCATGTGGAAGAGGTTGCAGAAGCGATGCGGGAACTGCTGGCTAAGCATATTGGGTGAGCATCTGTGAGGAACGAAGGCGGAAGCGAAAGGGCGGCGCGGATCATTACAGGTGCGGATTCTTGCAGGTGCGGATCCTTGTATGACGGCTACGAAATGCGTCTTGAGTGCGCGGTAACGGGCCTTTTCGCTTCGCTTCGGTTGTGACTACATCTTAATCAAGTGCGTGATTTCACGCAGCGGCTTGATCTGAAGCGGTAAGGGTTGAGTGGTTGTCGTTCTTTGCGTGGGCGTTTTCGACGCCGGGAAGAATCTCCACAATTTCGAAATAGCGATCCCATATTGGCGTGTCGCGGAGTTCTTCTACGAGTTGTTCGTAGGCCTGGTGGCTTGTCGCTTCCCACATCCATAGATCTGTGATTCGCGCGGAATAAAACTCTACATCGTAGAAGCGCAACGTCACGTTTGTGCTGTATTTGCGAAGGATCGGCGCGACGTAGGTCTTGAACTCGGAGATGCGTTGATCAGAGGTGAAGCCGAGCCACTCCGGGGTGGTTTTTACCAGCATGAAGATCGTAAGTGCGATCGGAGGGGTAGGGGATTGTTCCTGATAGGTCATGGTTGGTTATTCCTTGTTGCTGGATTCTGTAACATTGTTAGAATATGAGTTAAAGCTCATGTTTTCTACTCGCATTCTGCTATGACAAAATCCACTCGGAAAAAGCGTTTAGACCCTCGTAAAACACCAGCGCAATCGCGTTCTGCAGCCACGGTAACGGCTGTGCTGGAGGCGGCTGCTCGCATTCTCGAACGCAAGGGTTTTGCTGGATACACGACGAATGCGGTCGCTGAAGTGGCTGGTGTGAGCATTGGCTCGCTGTACCAGTATTTTCCAAACAAGGATGCTTTGACTGTGGCTTTAATCGAGCGCGAGTCTGAAGCGCTGCTTGCAGATATCGTTGCGGGCGACTCCATTACTGAGGGCAGGAGTGGGCTGAAGCACCTGATTGGCGCGGCAGTCGCTCACCAGATGCGGCGCCCGAAGCTTGCGCGGCTGCTGGATTTTGAAGAAGACAGGTTGCCGATTCGCGCGCGGATCAGGCGGGTTGGAGATCTGCTGCATGCGGCGCTGGTTCGGTCGCTGACTGCGGCTACTTCTCTGAGCGCGGAGGAGATCGACATTGCGGCGCTGGATATTCTTGCGATGGCTCGGGGGATTATCGATGCTGCGGGGGATCGGGGTGAGACGGATGCTCGTGGTCTGGAAAAGCGGGTGGGGCGGGCGGTTTTTGGTTATCTTGGCATTTGACGCGGGGCTTCGTTTAGAAGGCAAGGGCTCAAGGGCAGAAGCGGATTCCTTCGGGAATGACAGGCAGAGCTGCAAGGGCAACAACAAAGGCAAGGGCTAACAGCAGATTCCCTTCGGGAATGACAGACAGAACCGCAAGGGCAACTGCAACTGCTAGAGCAACAGGAACTGCAAGGGCAACTGCAACAGCAAGGGCAACGGTAACTCGCCTGAGATTTGCTTATGTGGCTTGGCTTGGGTGGCAGGTGCAGTCGAGGCAGCCGTGTTCGGCGCAGGTGCCGCAGCAGCGGATGAGCTGCTTGCGCAATGCGGTTCGTGCTCGATGGGCGCGGACTGCGGCATTGCCGGGAGTGATGTCGGCTGACCTGGCGTAGGTGGATAGAGCGGTTTCTCCGAGATCTACTTCGCGTAACAAGGTGGCGTAGGCAGGTGTGAGCCGGTCCAGCGCACTGGCGATACATTGACACGTCGTTTCGTGCAGAAGAGGCTCGAAGTTCTGAGATGGACTGGGCTCCGTTTCGAGCTCCTGTACCCAGCGTTCCAGAGCGGCTCCTTCGCTGGTGCGGCGGCGGTAGTGATCGATGATTGCATTGCGCAGAATGCGATAGAACCAGGCGACAGATGACTCCGCTGCGCGCAACTGGTTGCCTGTTTCAAGAGCGCGCAGATAGGCGATCTGCAGAATGTCTTCGGCGGTGGCGCGGTCGTTGACGCGGCGCTGGATGAAGCCGAGGAACTGGCGGCGCAGGCTGAGCAGCGAGTTGATTGGGCTTCCGGTCATTGAGTGTTCGTGATGCATCCTGGTTCAGAGGTCGGTTTTGGGGTTAGGTTTCGAGTTCAGTTCCGGGGTTCATTCAGGTTACGGCAGGAGGATTGGCTCCTGCCGTTTGTATTTGATGGTTGAAGGAAGCACCTAGTTGCGAGTGGGGCAATTGCAGATCGGGCCACATTCACAAGCTGAACCGCAGGGGCAGATGGTTGATAGATTTGTTCGCATGATGATTTCTCCTTGAACGTATTGAATTGGTTGGTACGTTCGAAATGGCTGACGCAGCGGGGCAGTAAACATTACACCCCTTCACGCCGGTAGTACCGATATTCAGTTCGAGGGGTACGGGGCATCAGGCATAATCAAGATACGATGGCGCTTTTGTGGAATCCGGAGAGCTGGTCGCAGCGACTGGCAGAGTTGCAGGCAGAGTCAGGGGAGCTGAAAGAGGCTCCTT
Source organism: Acidicapsa ligni (assembly GCF_025685655.1). Classification (NCBI taxonomy): domain Bacteria; kingdom Pseudomonadati; phylum Acidobacteriota; class Terriglobia; order Terriglobales; family Acidobacteriaceae; genus Acidicapsa; species Acidicapsa ligni. The sequence continues at coordinate 1,038,261 of NZ_JAGSYG010000001.1, forward strand.
TACGGCGTGATGTGCGTTCGCTTGGCATGTTGCTGGGCGAGGTATTGCGCGAGCAGGCTGGCGATGAACTGTTTATGCAGGTGGAAGAGCTGCGCCAGGGCACGATTCGGCGTCGCGAGGCAGAGGATCAGGGGGCGGAGGAAGCTGCCGCTGAACATGCCGCACGGGCGTTGGCGCTGGTGCATCGGTTGCCGGTGGATCGGGCGCTGCTGCTGACACGGGCCTTCGGGTTCTATTTTGAACTGATCAATCTGGCGGAGACCAATCATCGCAAGCGGCGTCGGCTGGCGCTGCAATTGACGGGCGCGGCAGGCAAGCAGCGCGGTAGTCTTGCGGGTACGCTACGGGCGATGCAGCGTGTTGGGATTACGGCAGAAGAGGCAATGGAGTGGCTGCGCAAGGTGCTGGTGGTGCCGGTGTTTACGGCGCATCCGACTGAGGTGGCGCGGCGCTCGGTGATGTTCAAGCGGCGGCGTATCGGTGAGTTGCTTGAGGAGTTAGATCGCATTCCAGTGCCTGAAGAAGATATGGCGCGGCTGGAAGAGGAAGTGCTGGCGGAGATCACTTCTCTGTGGCAGACGGATGAGGTGCGGAGCCGGCGTCCGACGGTGTATGACGAGATCAAGATGGGGCTGGACTACTACGATGTCTCCATCTTTGCGACGCTGCCCAGCCTTTATCGCGAGATTGCGGAGGCGTTGAATGCCGCCTACGGGTTGGAGCTGGAGGCGCACGATCTGCCCAAGGTGCTGGCTTTCGGTTCGTGGATTGGCGGCGATCGGGATGGCAATCCGTATGTCACTCCTGAGGTGACACGGAACGCGATTCAACTGGCGCGGGAGCACTTGCTGCATTTTTACGATGCGCAGTTGCAGATTGTGATCGATTTGCTGAGCACCTCGGCGCAACAGATGCCGGTACAGGATGCGGTGCGGGATCGCCTGGAGGAATACGAGTCGAGGATACATACGACTGAGGAGTCGTTGTATGGGCAGCGCTTTGAGTTCGAGTTATATCGACGATTTTTGATTTGTGTGCGGGCGCGAATGCGGTGCTCGCTCCACCAGCGGGTTGCTAGCCAGTCGAGTACGACTGCTGGTTTGCTTTCGACGATTGCTGAGTCCCAGGAGCGGATGGCGCAGGTGCTGCCGCCGTATGCATCCGCGGCGGAGTTTCAATCTGACCTGACGATTTTGCGGGATTCGCTGGCGGCCAATCGCGGATTGAGGATTGCGCGTAACCTGATCGATCCGCTGCTGCTGCTGGTGCGGACTTTTGGGCTGCACCTGCATACGCTGGATATTCGGCAGCATGCGAAGTTGCATGCGCAGGCGCTTAAGGAAGCGATTGAAGATACGCTTGCTTCGGAGCTGCCGAAGAGGCTTTCGGCGGAAACGGCCAATGTTCTCGATACTTTTCGCGTGATTGCAGAGGTGAAGGCAGGCAGTACGCCTGAGGTGATCCGGCATTATGTGATCAGCGGCGCTACGTGCGTGGAGGATGTGCTGACGGTTGTTCGCCTGGGACGGCTGACGGGCGTGAAGCTGGAGGGCAGCGCAGGCAATTCAGAGACGGGCAGCTCGGATCCGGGGCTGATGCCGGTGCCGCTCTTCGAGTCGATCGAGGATCTGCGTAATGCTGCCGAGATCTGCGGCGAGCTTTGGGCGCGCGAAGATTATCGGGCGTTGCTTGCGACCTGGAACGATACGCAGGAGGTCATGCTGGGCTACTCCGATTCGAACAAGGACGGAGGTATGCTGACGAGCACGTGGGAGATCTTCCGCGCGCATCGGGCGTTGCATGAGGTGGCGCGCAAGGCTGGCGTGCGGTTGCGGCTCTTTCACGGGCGCGGCGGCACGGTTGGCCGAGGCGGCGGACCGACGCATCGAGCTATTTTTGCGCAGCCGCTGGATTCGTTCGAGGGGCAGTTTCGCATTACTGAACAGGGCGAAGTGCTGAACTTCAAATATGCGGATGTGGTGCTGGCGGAGCGCAATCTGGAGCTGATGATTGCTGCTTCACTGGATGCGCTGGCGAGACCGAATGCGCGCGATCCTGAGGGGCACTTTACGGGCAAGCTGCTGCCGGAGTGGGAGCAGGCGCTGGATCGGCTTTCGGTGCTTTCGTATGAGTTTTACAAAGAGCACATTCTGGACGATGCGGGGCTGCTGGACTACTTTGAGCAGTCGACGCCGATGGGCGAGTTGGAACACGCAAAGATCGGTTCGCGGCCGTCGAAGCGCAAGGGCTCGCTGAGCCTGGAGACGCTGCGCGCGATTCCGTGGGTTTTTGGGTGGACGCAGTCACGGCTGCTGATTCCGGCCTGGTTTGGGGTGGGTCATGCGGTTGAGGCGTATCTTGCCGAGGGCGGTTCGCTGGCTACGTTGACGACCATGGCGAAGGAGTTTCCGCTGTTCATCGACCTGGTGCGCAATGTGGAGATGGCGCTGGGCAAGGCGGATCTTGGCACGGCGCGGCTTTACTCCTCGCTGGTTGAGGATATGCAGTTACGTGCGCGCATCTACACCGGCTTTGAAGAGGAGTATCAGCGGACGGTGGATGCGGTGCTGGCTATCACGCAGCAGACGGAACTGCTGCAATCCAATCCGGTGCTGGCGCGGTCGATCAAGCTGCGTAATCCGTACGTGGACCCGATGCACCTGATCCAGGTGGATCTGCTGCGGCGCAAGCGAGCGGGGGAGGATACTCCTGAGGTTAACCGGGCTCTTTCGGCTACGATCAGCGGGATTTCTGCGGGTCTGCGCAATACGGGTTGAGGGCATTGTCTTTGGGTTGAAACGACAGGGACAGGACAAACAGGAATGGCCAACTCATGATGAGTTGGCCATTCCTGTTTGCGGATTGAGAGGAACTAGAAGGGGTTCAGCTTGCTCAGACCCTTCTTCTTTTTCTTCTTGCTGGAAGACTCGTCGCTTTGATCCAGCTTGGGCTTTTTCTTGGAGGCCTTGGCGTCGGCTGGGGCCGCTGTATTCTGCGCGGGTGTTGAGCCGGACTTGACGTCGTTGACCTGCTCGGGTGCGGCTGCGGGAGCCTCTGCTTCGGGCAGCTTGGTTTCCGTGGGGCCGACGGATTTTACGACGGCATTGGGATCTTCTTCAGGCTTGGCTGCTGGAGCGGCGTTAGGAGCGCTTACGATGGATGCGCCGACACTATTGCCACTGCCGCCACTTGAGTCGGGAACATTCTCAAACTGCAGAGGAGCCTGGGGCTGGTCGGAGCGCGGCGGCTCGTTGGCTCCAGTGGGCTCGGCTGTCTTTCCTGCTTCGGCGGGAGCACCGGGCTGGCTGGCGCGGAAGGCGGAAGCGAAAATCTGCTGATTTTCCTTGGTGATTGAGGGAGCGATGGTCCGCGAGGGGGCGGTCATGGTGGGCTCGCCTACGTGGGCGGCTTCGACGACCAGAGGACCGTGCTTGATCAGGCCCAGAGTCTTGTCGGTGAAGCGAACGGGCTGGCGGCTGCGCTCTTCTGCATCATTCTCGGCAACGGCTTCCTGGGTAGGCTCGGGAACGGGCCGGTTCATGGCGACGAGACGGTCACGGGCATCCTCGACATGGGGAGCCATTGGGTAGCGGACGATGATTTTGCCGTAGGCTGCTGCGGCCTTGTCCAGATAAATCTGGTTCAAGCGTTCACGAACCGAGCCGGGAAGAGCTTTTGCGGCTTCTACGGAACGAGCTTCGCCGGAATAGGCGTCGCCGATCGTCAGCCAGAGCTGATCGCTTCTGCTGTAGAGGGGATAGGTGTCTGCGACGGTCTGCAGGCGGGCGATTGCTCCGGCCCAGTTTTCGCGGCTGGCATAGTACTGGCCGATGAGGAACTCGCGTTCGCCGAGGACTTCCTGGGTTTCGCGGAGCTTCTGCTTGGCGCGCGGTACGAGAGACGAGTCGGGGAACTGGTTAATCATTTCGCGATACGCCTGTTCGGCATGAACGGCGTTGTTGAAGTCGCGATCGGGTTTTTCCATCTGCATGAAGTAGATGTCGGCTACCTTCATCTTTGCTTCTGCCGCTTCGGGAGCCTGCGGGAAGAAGGTGATGAAGTCGTTGTACTCGGCCTCGGCCTGGGTGAGAGCGGCGGTGCCGCCTTCCTTGAACCAGCTATCGCCTACGGCCAGTTTGGCGCGCATCTGGTATTCCGACTCGGGGTAGGTGTTCAGAAGGGTCTGCAGGTCGAGCCGGGCTACGTCGAAACGGCCCTTTTTGAGCGCGATCATCGCCTTGTCGAACAACTCTTTGTCGGGCTGACGGCTGGAGACGTTGGCGAGCGGGTTGGCGCTCAAGTCCTGATTTTTCTTCGTTTTCGGGACCTTGGTCTTGGCCTGTGCCGGAACCATTGTCAGTGCCAGGGTGAGGATGCCGAGGGTCGCGGTAAGGCGCCCGGCGTTCCTGTTCAAGGTTTTCGTTGTAAACACCGTCATACCACCTCTATTTTGCTGTGGGCAGCCATGAGGTTCGCCCACCCTGCATCCTGAAAACTTGTCTGGGCGAATGTTCTACCGCCCTGTTGCCGATCTGATTGGCCGACTCTGCTTATGCTTCGCCTGATGCGATTTTCGCAACTGCCAGCAATTCGCGTGCATTCTGTTCGGCGCTGCCGTTGCTAAATACGGCACTGCCTGCCACGAGCAGATCCGCTCCTGCTTTGACGACCTGGGCGATGGTATCGTGAGCCACGCCGCCGTCCACTTCAATTCTAAACGCCAAGCCGAGCTCCTGGCGGATTTCTGCTAGTCTACGGATCTTATCCAGGGAGAAAGGGATAAAATTCTGCCCGCCGAAGCCGGGATTCACGCTCATGATGAGCACGTGGTGCAGCATGGGCAGGATATCGAGCAGGACATCGACGCGTGTAGCCGGATTGAGAACGACTCCGGGGTGCATGCCGTGATTCTGAATCAGCTCGATGGTGCGATGCAGATGCGGGCAGGCCTCGTAATGAACGCCGATCCAGTTTGCGCCTGCTTCGGCAAAGGCGGGAATGTAGTCGTTGGGATTGTCGATCATCAGGTGGCAGTCGAGCGGCAGGCTGGTGGCTTTGCGCAGACTTCTTACGACGGGCGGCCCCAGAGTGATGTTGGGGACGAAATGGCCGTCCATTACATCGACATGAATGACTGTGCCGCCGCCTCGCTCGGCCGCGGCTACTTCGTCGGCAAGATGCGCAAAATCGGCGGAGAGGATAGATGGAAGCAGTTCAACCATGGGTAGTATCTGACTCGCTTTCCGGCCTGTTTTCGGCACAGTTCCAGAGATTTCAAGTGTACCAGCCAGCGGGAGTTGGATTTCTACAGAAGAAGGCTGCCGGGTGGCTTGCACTCATTCTTCATTCTGGAAAGCGGGGCTGTCAGGCAATATGCCAGGCAAATTGTCAGTTCGGGGAGGGCCGTTCGGCGCTGTCGACTACAAGTGCGTTTACCGGTCCATGGGTTGGGACGAGCCGGAGGCCGAGTTGGTCCTGGATGGCACGAAAAAGCGGTGGGCTTGGAGCGTCCGCGGAGGCAACGGGAACATCACCGCCGAACTGCGTTTCGTCGGGGGCCCATTCGAAATCGAAATCATATCTGCCGGAAAGGCCGGTCTTGTCCACGACCGGGCGGTCGAGAATGGCTCTCTGCAGCAGTGAAGCGAACTCGCCCATGGTCGCGTTCCGTCCGGGAAGCACGATGCGCTGCGGATAGACTACGCCGGGGCCTACGGACGGAGGCGTATCGGGAGCGGCGGTGGGCTTGAGTTTTGGACCATCTTTGCTTACTTGTAATTCAAAGATGGAAAACTCCTTTGCTTCGCGATGGAAGGTGAGTTTGAAGCGGTCGACGAGGAGAGCCCGCAGCATAGTCATCTGCTCATTGCGGGTGGGCCGGATCTCGCTTGAAATTTCTCCCTGGACTTTGCCTGGACCTTCGCCCGGATGTTCGCCCGGTGTGACGGCGACGATGTTGTAGTGATCGGACTCGATCCAGTTTGGACCGCCGGAGATGGTTTTGGGGTTGAGGTCGTAGGCGGCGGCAATCAGCAGCTTGAGTGTGTAGTCTTTGGCCACGAATCGGTGGGCGTCCTGCATGGTGATGAAGCGGCCTTTTCCTTCGTCGGGGCCGACGGGCTTGATTGTGGCTACATCGAAGGCGTCGAATTTTGGTCGTTCGGCGCTGGGCTGGGGTTGGGATTGGGGCTGCGTTGGGGGCTGGGCGATGAGGCTGTATGGGGAGAGAAGAAGAATCGCGGCGGCGATCTGCCGGGCCGTTCCATGCATTGTTAAATGGGCCATGATGCTCTGCCTTTCATCAAAGACTCGTCGGGGGAAGGCCTGCTGGGGAAAGACTTGCAGGGGAAAGACTGGCTGCCGCTACGCGGCCGATGCTGCGCAGCATGGATTTCAGTGGCCAGGGCTGGTTTTCGCCGGTATGCGGAAAACAGATTTCGCCGATGCGTTTTTGCTGGGGACGGTAATACCAGCGAGTGACGAGCGCTAAATGTCCCTGCCGGGTGGTTGCGTTGGGCTGGGGACGGGTCGCGGCGAGGGATTCGAGGACGGACTCCAGGCGGGCTTCGAGGAGATCGCGATTTGCTTTTCGGCCGGGCTGGCTGGAGGTGCCTGGCGTGCTGGAGGTGCCGGATGGGCTGCCTTGGGGTTCGCTCTCGGGAACGGGCTGAATGGCCATCGGTTGGGCGAAAAGAGAACTCGATCCGGACTGCTCGTTTTGAATTCTCATGCCGAGGGTTGAAAAAGGCGCAGGGCCGCGCAGTTCGCCGTTCTCATAAAGAAAGACGGAGACTTCTTCGGGATTGGCTGACACCTGGAAGAAGCAGGCGCGGAGTTCGCTAAGGGGACGCACGATTTCGGCGGCGAGGGCGCGGACGGATTCGACGCGCTGGAACTGGGCGTGCAGGGCGGCGGCGGCTTCAAACTCCATTTGCTCGGAGGCGTGATCGCGCTGCTGGCCGATGATGGTGAGCTTGCTTTCGCCGCGCGTGGCGAGGAAGCTACGAACGGCATCGGATTCCTCGGCATAACGCTCGTCGGTGCAGCCCTGATAGCAGGGAGCGAGACACTTTTTCATTTCGGAGTAGACGCAGCCGGGATGGCTGGGATGGGGATCGAGATTTTCTTCGCAGCGGCGCAGGAGGAAGAGCTTGAGCACCTCTTCGCAATAGCGTTCGGCGGAGGTGCGAGATGGAAACGGTCCGAAGGCCCACTGGCTTTCTTTGAGGCTGGGGCGGTTGGTGATGGTGAGGCGCGGATAGGGATTGCCGCCGTGAAAGCGCACGAAAGCTGGGGGGCGCAGGTGCATGCGTTCCAGTACTTTTGCACCGTAGGCCTGCTCCAGCAGGCAGAATTGCAGCAGTAGCGATTCAAATTCAGAGCCGGTGATTTGCCAGGCGATGCGGCGGACGCGTGAGACCAGTTGCAGGCGCCGGGTTTGCCCGACGGCGGGGCGCAACAGGCGTTCGAGACGGCGGCGCAGGTCGGGAGTGGTGCCGATGTAGGGCTCGGCGGACTCGTCGGCTCCGTAGAGGGCAAAGACGGCGGCTTTGCGCGCGGGTAGCTGACGGAGCGCTTCAGCGGGGTTGGCGGCGTCGAAAGGGAGCGTTTGATTCAGCATGGCTGAGCCTCTCAGGCTCCCGCGATGGCCATGCCGTCGACGCGCAGGGTCGGTGCGGCGACAGAACTGCGGAAAACGAGATCGTTGCCGATGGCTGTGATGTTGCGGAACATCTCGCGGAGGTTGCCGGCGATGGTGATCTCTTCGACGGCATAGGTCAGTTCGCCGTTTTCTATCCACAGGCCGGAGGCGCCGCGGGAGTAGTCGCCGGTGACCATATTGGCTCCGAAGCCCATGAGGCTGGTGACGTATAGTCCGCTGGGAATGTCGGCCAGAATTTCTTCCGGAGTCTGACTGCCGGGCACGAGGTACAGGTTGCCTGCTCCGATACCGGGGCTGCCTGCCAATCCGCGCGTCGCGTTGCCTGTCGAGCGCATGTTCAGCTTGCGGGCGGTGTAGGTGTTGAGCAGGTAGGTTTGCAGGATGCCATTTTCGACGACAACGGTGCGACGGGTGGGCAGGCCTTCGCCGTCGAAGGGTGAGGTGCCGTAACCGCCTACTCCGTTGGGGAGAAGCATGGTGTGGTCATCGATGACGGTGAGATTGGCGGCGGCGATGCTTTCGCCGAGCTGGCCGACCAGGAAGGAGGCTGAGCGCCAGATGGAGTCGCCGGAAGCAGCCTCGAAGAGATGGCCGATGAGAGAGCGCGATACATCCTGCGAGAAGACGATGGGTACCTGCTGGGTGGGAACGCGGCGTGCTCCGAGATGGCGCAGGGCGCGGCGGGCAGCTTCTTTGCCGATGGACTCGGGGGATTCAAGGTCGGCGATGCGACGAGCGCTGCTGGACCAGGAATCGCGCTGCATGGAGCCTTTTTCATCCATTGCGAGCGGAACAGCGGATAGACCGCAGTAGCTGGAGCGATATTGGCCGAGGAAGCCGCGCGAGTTGGCGAGCACACGACGGCCGGTGGCCGCGTCGAAGCTGCCACCCTGGGAGTTGGTGATGCGGGGATCGGCTGCGAGTGCTGCTGCTTCGGCGCGTTTGGCGCGGTCGATGCGTTCGGCGGCGGGCAGGGAATAGACGTCTTCGTAATAGAGGTGCAGATCGTCCTGCAACTGGCCAAAGTCGGCGGGATCGGGCAGTCCGGCGAAGGAGTCCTCTTCGGTGACCTGGGCCAATGCCATTGCGCCGGATACGAGCTGAGCGATGCCGTCCGGAGTGAGGTCGCTGGTGGAGGCTGAAGCCGATCGCTGGCCCCTGAAGACGCGCAGGCCAAGGCCGCGGGAACCGGATTCCTGGAGTGTTTCCACTTCGCCCATGCGGACTGAGACGGAGAACTCATCTCCCTCGCTGACGATGGCTTCAGCGTCGGTGGCTCCTGCTTTGATGGCGCGGTCGACAACCTCGGCAGCCAGGGATTTCAGGTCGAGTTTGGAATTCGATTGGGACGTTGCGGCAACTTCAGACATGGCTTCACAGTATCAAAAACGGGGGGATGTATGCGGCTGGAGGAGCCTGGGCGGTGAGTTCACATGAAGGAAGAACCCGGTTTTGGGCCGGGTTCAGATTGGGTTTGGGGAAAAGCGGCGGGTTATTTGTGCGAAAGGTGGGGTGCGGAGTGTTCGGAGTCGTTTGATCCGTTTGATCTATCGAATCCGTCGGAGCCATGCTGCTTAACCAGCTTGTTGTAAATGCCTAAGAGCAAAAAGGGAGCGGCCCACTGGCCGACAAACAAGGCCCAGTCGGGTTTTCTGGCGATCTTGAAACCGGCAGACATGGCCATAGATGCCAGAGCGGCTCCGAGGTAGGCGCTGGAGGGAATCTGGGCAGTGTGTTTTTCGATGGAAGCGGTGAGCTGATCTTCGCGGGCTTCGCCGGGAAGGACGCGGTTGTCGGTCATACGGGTCTCCTTAATCTCGTTTGAGATCTCGTTTGGGATCTCGTTGGTAGCGCCAAAGTTATGGCGCTACCAACTGAGATGCCGAAAGGCAGGAGTCCTGGAGAGCTGCTATTGGTGTGGTCAAAACCGGAGTGGCTTTTTTCAATGAGCAGTGGGCAAAAGCTGGAAATGCCCAGTGCAATGAGCTAGTTCAGGGGCTTGGGGTGAGTCCGTTTTTCTCCGGCGAAACAATCGCCCAGGCTGCAGCCGGGGTTTTTGCTGAAGTGCTCGCCACGCTCTGCCAGTTCTTTTTCCGGGGCGGCGGCGCGCAGGCGTACTCTGCCCAAGCACTCCGGACAACGGAAGGTATCATCCTGCAGGCGTAACGCTTCTTTTACGGGCATGCGCTGCCATCCAAAAACGCGGCTATCGGCCGCACCATGCCATCGCTTTACTTCAACTTCTTCAACCATGTATATCCCTGCTTTCGGTTCATCCTGCGTTGCATCTCAGGTGTTATCGTCCGGTGCCGCCGACGGTCATTTTGTCGAGTTTAATGGTGGGCATGCCGACTCCGACAGGCACGCTTTGGCCGTTTTTGCCGCAGGTGCCGATGCCTTCATCGAGCTTGAGATCGTGGCCGACCATGGAGACATATTTCAGAGCCTCCGGACCGTTGCCAATCAGGGTTGCGTCCTTCACTGGGGCGGTGATTTTGCCATCCTCGATGAGGTAGGCTTCGGACGCTGAGAAAACGAATTTTCCGTTGGTAATATCCACCTGTCCGCCGCCGAAATTGACGGCGTAGAGGCCGCGCCGAACGCTGCGGATAATGTCTTCAGGGGAGTCGTCGCCGGCGAGCATGTAGGTGTTGGTCATGCGCGGCATGGGGATGCACTGATAGTTCTCGCGGCGGCCGGAACCGGTGTTGGCTGCGCCTGTGAGCCGCGAGGAGAGCTTATCGGTGAGATAGCCCTTGAGGATGCCGTTTTCGATCAGCACGGTCTCCTGGGTTGGCGAACCTTCGTCGTCGACGTTAAGCGAGCCGCGGCGACCAGCGATGGTTCCGTTATCAACGACGGTCACCTTGGAACTGGCGACAGACTGGCCGACGAGTCCGGCGAATGCGGAGGTTTTTTTGCGGTTGAAATCGGCTTCGAGGCCATGACCGACGGCTTCGTGGAGCAGGATGCCGGGCCAGCCGGGGCCGAGAACGACTTCCATTTCGCCTGCCGGTGCGGGGACTGCGCCGAGTTGCAGGATGGCTCCGCGGGCGGCTTCGCGAGCCAGACTTTCCGGGCTCTTGGAGCCGACGAAGATGTCCAGACCGCCGCGTCCGCCGCAGCCTCCGGAGCCGCGTGTGGTGTTCGAGTCGTCTTTCGCGATGACGAAGACGTTCAGGCGGCAGAGGGGCTGGGTGTCGGAGGCAAAGGCTCCATCTGATCCGGCAATGAGGATGCGCCGCAGCTCTTCGCTATAGCTGGCGCGAACCTGAATTACGCGTGGATCGAAGGCACGCGCTGCGCGATCGGCGCGCTGGATGAGATCGAGTCTTGCGGCCAGATCGAGGTCAAAACCGCCCAGCGGAACGGGGTAAAGATCGGCGACGGGTGCGTCGTTGAATCCCTGGATGGGCTGTTTGGATGGCCCTGAGGCTATAAGCGCAGCGGTCTTTGCTGCGTGGATCAGGCGTTCGGGGCTGAGATTGTCAGTGTAGGCATAGCCGGTGCGCTCGCCGGAGAGGACGCGAATGCCGCATCCGGCGCTGGTGCCCTGGCTGGCGGATTTGACGATCTGCTCATCGACACCGAGCGCTGTGGCTGTAACTGACTCAAAGTAAAGATCCGCGTAGTCTCCGCCTGCGGAAAGGGCTTCCCCGAGGCATCGTTCCAAAAGGCTTTCTGTAATTCCAAATTTCTGGAAAAAGTAGCGTTTGTGGCTGGCGGTCGGAAGTGGAGCGAGTATTGGAGAAGCACTCATCGTACTTATCAGTGTACGCCTGAGAGCAACAATTCACCGATTTGCTGTTGATTGGCAGGCGGCTGGGTAAGGCTACGGGATAAAGCGGCAGGTGCCCGATTCATTAAAATTAGGCGCGGAGTCTGCGTAATTCCAATGATCCCAGCCCCGAGGCGTAGCGCTCTTGATACCTGTGTATTCCGTAAGGAATTTGCGGGTGGAATCATGCTACGCTCCTAGCATGAAGAAGTTACTCGTTGCCACTCTCCTGTTGCTGGTTTGCGCAAGCCCTGCTTTTGCAGCGGGCAGACACCATCATCATCGTCGCCATCACCACCCTCATCACCGCGCGGCCTAACGCATACTCAGCCGTGTGATATACGTGGCGTAGAGCCCCGGGAGCGAACAGCTTCGGGGCTCTTGCCATTTGCAGATTTGCTTATAGCTCCCTGCTTTATCGACTGCCTACAAATCTGATAGCTTTGCCCCAATGACACTTTCTACGGACTTGCGCTATCCGGTTGGCCGCTTCAGTGCGCCTGCGAGTAAAACTTATGCTGATTTCACTGCCGCCATCGATGTGCTGAGGCAGTTGCCGCGACTGCTTACGGCTGCGGTCGATGGCCTGGACGACTCACAGCTCGACACACCTTATCGCGACGGCGGCTGGACGGTGCGCCAGGTGGTGCATCATCTGGCTGACAGCCATTTGAATTCGTACATACGGTTCAAGCTGGCTCTCACTGAGAATTGGCCGACTATCAAGGCTTATGACCAGGAGGCCTGGGCGAATTTGCCTGATTCGAAGATGCCGGTGCAGGTTTCGCTGGACCTTGCTACCGCGGTGCATGCCCGGTGGGTTGCGCTGCTGGAGTCGATGACGGAAGAGCAGTTTGAGCTCGGTTTTACTCATCCGATTTATGGAAGTATGACGCTGGCTCATGCGCTGGCGATGTACGACTGGCATAGCCGTCATCACGTGGGCCACATCAACGGCCTGCGCAGCCGGATGGGCTGGTAGTTCGCGTTATGGCCGTCGTCATGCCCGTAAGCAGCGAGGGTGAGCCTGCGTCCGCTACGGCCCTGGTTGCGGCCATTGAGGCATACCTGGCGGACCATGCGGCGGCTGCGGTGCTCGAAGATGGGCGCGTGCTTTTTGATCTGCGGTATGCGCGCTACTCCGTCGCGGAGGCTCATGGCCGCTGCGTATTGCAGTTCTGGAGCGAGGAGCGCAATGTTGTTCGCTCGGTGATCAGCAGTCAGCGACGGGCGGGTTCTCTGCGGCTGCTGACGCGGCGTATGGGTGCTCCCAAGCCGGTTGCTCTGGAACTGGTTCCGAGCAGCGATCGCCGCACGCCGACTGCTCGGGATGCGGCTCGCCGCCAGTACATGCGGCTGCTGGAGCGAGTGCTGCTGCGAAACTTTCCGGAATGGAAGCCGGATGGATTTCGTTCGGCTACCGATCTTGAGCACAGCTTTGGTCCAGCTTATGTTCGCGGGGTGTTGGTGCGCGGAACGATGGCTACGATGGCTGAGGCAGTTGTCGGCATCGGTGTTTCGGAGTCGTCTGCGATGGTCGATGGAGTGCTGACTCCTGGCCTGCTGTGGCTGGATCATTGTCGCGAACACAGTGTGGGCAAGGCTGGGCGCGGTCGCCACTTTGGCGGGCTCAGGATTATCGTGCCAGCGGGCGCGTGGCGAACTACTGCGGAGCGCATGGTGTGGCTCAATCATGGTGTAGCGAGCTTTCAACTCTTCACGCTGGATGAACGGTCGGAAGAGCTTGTCGCGATAGACTTTCGCGATGTTGGCAATATGGACTCACGGCTGGTGCACGCCTTTGATGCGCAGGCAGCTATCGAACGCGCCCAGGCTGGTGTGGCACGTGTGCTGAAGCTGATCCCTGAGGCGGCGCATGCGCGGATCGAGTTACGCGCATGCGCCGCGGCGGAGGTTGGCATGCTGCTGCATGGGCTGGAGTTTGCCCGTATACGTCAGAATGCTGCACGTTCTTTTGCTCGCGAGGATGAGATTGTTTTTGGTGCTGGCGCGAATGAAACGGTACTCGATGATGGGTCGGAAATGCTGTGCCGCAAGCTGCTGGAGCAGCTCTTCGATAGCCGCCATTCGGAGGGAGTGCATACGAATTCGCTCTTTCGTATGCAGCCGGAGCGATGGCTTGAATCGCGCATGCGCATGTCGATTGCGGAGTTGCTTCCTGCGCTGCGCGGTGAGTTTCTTTATTCGCAGGTGCCGGCGATTACTACAGGGGAACGCGGCATGCTCGACCTGTTGACTATCGATCGCAATGGCCGCCTGACCATCATCGAAGTAAAGGCAGACGAAGATATGCAGCTTCCGCTGCAGGGGTTGGACTATTGGATTCGCGTTCGCGCGCTGAATGCGGACCGGGCTATTGTTGGCAATCGCGAAGTTAGCGCATTCGAACGGCAGGGATATTTTGCGGGAGCCGAGTTAGCGAATCGTTCGCCTAAACTGCTGCTGGTTGCGCCTGCGCTGCGCATTCATCCGTCGAATGAAATTGTGCTGCGTTACTTATCGCATGAGGTGGACTGGGAGTTGATCGCAGTCAGCGAACACTGGCGTCGTGAGCTGAAGGTGGTCTTTCGCAAGCATGGTGCTTAGAGTATTTTGCCTATCAGGGAAAATGTTTTAGCGGCTCTTTTCCAATGCCAGTACGGAAAAGCCGGTGGCTGCATCGCTCATGAATTTTCCAATGTCGGAGTTGGGATCGCGCTTTACGTTGACTGACCAGGCAGGCCACTGGCCCTCGGCTTTGTTCTGATTGGCCAGTATCCACGATAGTCCGCGCCTGGATTCGACAGTCTTTCCCATACCGTTTTCTTCGAGCGCAAGCACGATGATGCCTGTCGCGTAACCGTCGCTGCGCAGGTCAAAGGGGGTGTTATCGTGGCGCTTCCAGGTGCCTTGTCCCAGGTCTGTGAGGCTCCAGCCGCCGTCCTCGTGCTGCTTTGTGTAAAGCTCTTTTGCCAGTGCGGCGCGTTCGGGATCGGTCATCAGGCCGGGCAGTTTTGAAGATGCCCACAGCAGCGTGATGCGATTGATGAGTGGTTGAGCTGCCGCTTCGCGGTGAAGATATCCGCGCAACAAAGTTAGATTGCGTTGAATCTTAGGGTCATTCCGATAGTTATCGGGAGCCATGCCGACGGCGAGCGCGGCCATTGCTGCGCCGTTGTATTCGCTCTCTGGTGCTTCCCAGGGAGAGAAGTGAAAGTCCTGCCAGATCCACGCACCGGCCTTTGCGCCGGTCTGTTCCTGCGATGTCCACATGCTCTCAAATGCTTTGCGAGTAACGGGCTGCAAGTGCCCTTGCTGCGCGTCGTATGCGACGAGAATCACAGCGTTATTGACTGCTTCAGCGTTGCGCGCTTCTTTGGTTTTGCCGGGGCCGTGCTCTGCGTCGGTGTAGAAGGTTGTCGCTTCCTTGCCTAAGTTGACGCGCTTGATGATGCTGTCGAGCATTACGCGTTCGGGATCGGACAGGTGTTGCTCTCCTAACTGTTCGCGCAAGGCGGGCCGCGCCAATGCATACGGGACCTGTGTGTGGCATGAGACGCAGACGGTGTCGTGATCCTTTTGCGCGTGTGGCCATGCCTGCCACCAAACTTCGCGACTGTCGAGATAGCTGGCCGCGGTAGCTTCATTCCATTTTTGATCAGACGGCGCATTGGCGGCCGATGAAGTATCGGAGTCTGGATGCGTGGCCGCGCTGGCTGCTGCGGTGAGAGCGAGAGACGCAATCAGCGGGAGAACTACGCGCGAGATGGATAGCTTGAGCATTGGCGCTCCATACGGGGACTCATAACGCAGAGGGGCTAACAAGGCAGAGACTAACTGGACCGCGACTAACAAGGCAGAGCCTTATGAGATCGGAGATTAGCACAGAATCGCATGTTATTGGCGAATTTTGGAGCTAAGTGAATCATGCGCCCTTCAGGGCTGTTTCGTGGAGCTGAGGGTTGCTTCGCTTAGAGCGTAGTTACAGGCCGCAAAAATATTGTCGAGCGTAGGCGGGCTCCAAGCGTCTGTCTGATTAGAAGTCGCCGTTTGAAAGTCAATGGGCACCAATCGAGTCGCTGGGAAGTGCTCTTTTTGAATGCATAATTTTGGAGGTAAAGATGCGATTGAATCATGATGCGCCTGTCAGGCGGAGCATAGGCTCTGCCCGTGTTTTTTCTGGGCTTTCGCTGGCCCTTGTGCTCTTTGTATCAAGCGGAGTTTTGCGGGCACAAACTACAGAGCTCAAGCCTGCGGAAGCGAAGCCGGTAGAGAGTTATCAGATCATTTACCTCACGAATATTACGCAGGTCAATGATGCGAACGAGATTCAGACTGCGCTGCGCAACATGCTTCCGGGAGCGAAAATTTACTACGTTCCATCGCAGAGCGCCATCACCATACGCGCGAATGCTGAAGATATGCAGGTGGCGCAGAAGATCGTATCGGATCTTAACCGGACGAGAAAAACTTACCGCCTCACCTATACGATCACCGAGATAGAGAATGGCAAGCGAGCCGATCCTCATCACTTTGAGATAGTGGTGATTGCCGGTGCGCGAACAACGCTGAAGCAAGGCAGCCGTGTGCCGATCGTTACCGGGACTTATGGCGAGAATGCACCTGCGCAGAGTTCGCAGGTGCAATATATCGACATTGGGATGAATATCGAAGCGTCCGTGGAGGAGTCTGTGGATGGGGTGCGGCTGCGTACGAAACTGGAGCAGTCGAGTGCTGCGGAGGATAAGTCTGGTATCTGGGCCCAGGATCCGGTGATACGGCAGATTCTGTTCGAGGGTACGTCTACCTTGACGCAAGGCAAGCCGCTCGTTCTGGGAACGCTTGATTTACCGGGTGGTGCGCGGCGTGAGGAGATTGAGGTTACTTCAGAGCTTGTTCGGTAGGGGCAAAAGGCTGAGGTGCGAGGGCTGATAAGGGTGGGGTGCTCGATGATGTTGTCGAGCACCCTTTTTCTTTATGGAAGCTGTGAGACGGTCAGCGGTGAATCAGTCGGCGCAGCTAAGCGCTGACTCGGCTAGGGCATCTTCGGGGAAGTAGTCGCTGTCTAAGATCGCTTCTTCATGGGTGGCGTTCAGACGGGCGTCGAAGAACTCATCTACTGCTTCGAGGACGGCTTTGCCTGTTTTGGACATGAAGATCTGCTGGCGGAGTTTCGACCCGCCAGCTACTCCGTGGGTGAACCATGACGCGAACTGCTTCATCTTGCCTGCGGTTTCGCCGTGGCGTGCATCGCGGGGCAGGGACTGGCTGGCTTCTGCGTCCTCAATCAGCATTTGAAAGTATGTACGGATCATGCGATAGCGGTCGGCCTCGGTTGGCCTGGCGTATGCGCCGGTCGCGGTGTATTCGGCAATCTGCCGGAAGATCCAGGGATTCGACGGGGCGGCGCGGCCAATCATTACCGCATCGCAGCCGGTCTGGGCGACCATGGCGGCAGCGTCTTCCGGCGTGCGGATATCTCCGTTGCCGATGACGGGAATTGTGACGGCATCTTTGACGGCGGCGATCCACTCCCAGCGGGCCTGGCCGGTGTAGCCCTGCTCGCGGGTGCGTGCGTGGAGCGCAACGGCGCAGAGGCCTTCTTCCTGGGCCATGCGCGCCAGTTCGACGCAGACGATGTTCGAGTCGTTCCAGCCGAGGCGAAATTTGACGGTGAAGGGGATGGTGACGGCTTTGCGGATTTCCTTGAAGATTTCGCCGATTTTGGGCAGATCGCGCAGCAGGCCGCTGCCGCCGTTGCAGCCAACGACGCGTTTGGCGGGGCAGCCGAGGTTCAGATCGACGGTGTCAAAGCCTGTGTCCTGAACAATGCGAGCGGCGTCGGCGAGTGTTTCGGCATTGGAGCCGAAAAGCTGCGCACCGATGGGGTGCTCATCATCGTAAAACGTCAGATAGCGCTTGCGTTTTGACTCGCGCATGCGCGAGAGGCCGTCCGCAGAGGTGAACTCGGTCATCAACAGTCCGCAACCGGATTGCTGATTGCTTACTTCGGAATCCACCGTTTCTGGAGATGTCGGGCTGGAGGCGGTGGTGAACAGGCTGGCATGGCGAATGAAGCGGCGAAAAACGGTGTCCGTGACGCCGACCATGGGTGCGAGCACCGTCGCCGGAGCCACGTGGACTCCGTTGGAGGCTGGGCCAATATGGAACTCGGCGGGCACGCGAGCCGTTTCGGGCATGGCGTGTTCGAGTGGATTGTCCCAGTTCTTGTTCACGGTAAAGCCCTTACCGGCCATCGGGGTTGCTCCGTTCTGACATCTTAATCAAAGCCTGACACAGCAAAATCAAAGCCTAACAACAGCAAAGCCCCCGCCGCAGCGGAGGCCCTGTCCTGGATGCCCGACTGCTGGCGCTTATTTGGTTGCGGCGGCAGGCGTTGCCTTTTCGGCGTACTTGCGGCGGAAACGCTCAACGCGGCCCGCGGTGTCTACCAGGCGCTGTTTGCCGGTGAAGAACGGGTGGCAGTTGGAGCAGATTTCCAGAGCGATCTTGCCCTTGTGGGTGGAGCGGGTATCGAATGTGTTTCCGCACGAGCAGTAAACCTGCGTCGTTTCGTATGTGGGGTGAATTCCTGGCTTTGGCATGACTTGAGATACCTTTCCTGCAATCTACTCAGTGTATCTTGGATTCGCATGGATGGCAATTGGATTCAGGCTGTTGTTTGTTGATCGTTTCGTGAGGTGAGGGGCATTTTCGGAACTGCCCGGACGCGTGCGCTCTATTTTGCGCTAGGCTGGTTCATGGGTGGTCGTTTTTCTTTGGGAGAAGCAGGTTCCCTTCGGGAATGACAGCCGGAAAAGCAAGGCAAGTTCAGGACAGAAAAGCAAAAGCGGAGTTCAGAGCTACAAGGCAAGAACTGAGTTCGGAATCAAAAGAGATTGCAATGGTTGAGTTGGCTACAGAGGTTTGCCCTAAGTGTGATGGGGCGGGAATGGTGTTGGCGATCAATGCTGCGGGCGTTCGCGTGGCGCGGGTTTGCGTGTGTCAGCAGGCCTTGCGCAATGGCTATCGGGTGACTGCGGCTCGGATTCCCAAGCGCTATCAGCACTGCACTTTGGACAGCTACGAAACCAGCTTTCGCGGGGCGGACCCATCGATGGGGCAGGCGCAGATGATGGCGCGGCGGTTTGTCGAGGCTTATCCGGTGGAGACGGACGGGCGCGGGCTGCTGCTTACGGGCGCAATCGGTATCGGCAAGACGCATCTGGCGGTTGGGATGTTGTTGGCCCTGGTTGAGGAAAAGGGTGCGCAGGCCTTGTTCTATGACTATCGGGAGCTGTTGAAGCAGATCCAGCATAGCTATAACCCGCAGGTCAATTCGACGGAACTGGATGTGTTGAAGCCGGTCTTCGAGGCCGAGATTCTGGTTTTGGACGAACTGGGTGCGCAGAAACCGACGGACTGGGTATGGGATACGGTCGCGCTGATTCTGAATACGCGGTATAACGACAAGCGGACGACGATCATTACAACGAACTATCCAGACATGGCGCCGGGCGGTTCCTCGGGTTCTGCTGCGCAACGCGCTACTCGCGAAGAAACGCTGGGAGATCGCATTGGTGAGCGTATGCGATCGCGGCTGGCTGAGATGTGTGTTCGAGTTGAGATGACGGGCGGCGATTTTCGCCAGAACGCCGGGCGGGCACGGTTCGGATGATTCGTCTTCTAGCCGGGCCAAAAACTGGCTAACAGGACCAGAAACTGACCTAGCAGGACCAGAAACTGACGAGGAAAAGCAGAATCGCTACGACTGTGGCTAGTTGATAGAGATAGTGCGCTGCCTTGTGCTCTCCGTAGGGAGGTTGCGTCAGCGTGACTGGTTGCTCGGAATAATGTGCTGGCATCGCTGGCTACCCTGGTATTTGACGGTTGATTGGTACAAGTCTGATGACCAGTTCGCATTTGCTGGCAGAACCGAAGGGGCCTATAGAACGAAGTCCCGCAAACTTAGCGGGTACATCTATGAACACGCTCGATACAAATTAGACGCGCGGCTATAGCTGTACGATGCCTGAAAAGTTGTCGAGTTTTATACGCTCCATATTTATTGACGGATTCCTGCATTTCTTCATCGGGTGTTCATCTGCGGATTGCGCTTGCTCACTTGAGTTTGCCTGTTGGGCCGAGAATTTTTGCGCTTATGCGGCGACCCTTGGCTGTTGAGGAATATCAATCGTTACGGTGTAGAATCTGCGGTGTGAATGCTCCGATACCGCCTGACCCACAGACCGAAATAAGCGCTTCCCCGATTGAAAGCAGAAGCGAGTCAACGGAGCGCAACTGGCTGCCGATGGGCATTGCTGCTGCCGTGATTCTGGCTATCGTGGGAGTGATGATTGTTCTTGGCGGCCACCGTAAGCCGACTGCCGCGTCTGCGAATGCTGGACCTGATCCGTATGCGGTGAATCTCTCCATTACAAATATGGTGATGAGTGAGTCGGGTAACCTGGCGGGCGGCAAAGTGACTTACCTGGATGGGCACATTGCCAATCACGGGTCCAAAACGGTGACTGGCATCGTTGCGCAGGTTATCTTTCGCAGCTATACGCACGAGGTGGCGCAAAAGGAGATGGTGCCGCTCAAGTGGATCAGCATGCGGCAACCGTATATCGATACGGAACCTGTTTCGGCCGCGCCGCTGAAACCGGGTGGCGAGCAGGACTTTCGATTAATTTTTGACAAGGTCTCGACTGACTGGGATGGCAGCTATCCGGAAGTTCGAATTTTGCAGGTCGATACGAAATAGATTTATCGATTTTCCGACCAGGTAAGCCTTTACTTGGTAAAAATTACATGATTCTGCAAAAAGTACATTCAACTTATTCCCGACTTTGGTTTTATTTCGTGATGGGATGTTGTTTTTGATTTGTAAGTTAAACATAAAAATACACTTACAAGATTAATGGTAGGTTGAACAAGTTTGGCATGGGCCTTGCAATGTTCTATGGCAAGCGGGCATGACCAGCTTCCTCTGTTTTTACTTCCAGAGAAGAAAAACGAACTTGGGAGATTCCCATGACAGTTTTGAGAACAAGTAAAAATTTGATACCAAGCCAGCTTGCTATTTTCGCTCTGGCATCCGCGTTATGTGTTTCTGCGTCTGCGCAGCAGGCAGCAGGCAGCACCAGCACCCCGCCTTCGGCAACGCAGCCCTCCCCCAACGCTCCAGGTAAACTGAGCGAACCGCCGAAGGAGGGGTTCTGGGGCCATGTGAATCCGTTTGCCCGTAAAAAGTGGGTAGACCGCCGCCTTGAGCCGGTCAAGGGTGAACTCAACGAGCTGGATGAAGTCAATGCCAAGAATGCTCGCGATATCAAGGATGTAGACAGCCGTGCGCAGGCCGGTATCAACAAGGCCCAGACGACTGCCGATGCGGCCAACCAGACAGCAACTGCTGCTGGAACACAGGCTCAGCAGGCAAACACGGTTGCCGGACAGGCGACCGGCAAAGTTCAAACGTTGAACGGCACGGTTAATGGTCTGGACCAATATGCCGAAAAGAACACTGTAACGATTCCTTTCCGCAGAGGTTCTGCTGTTCTTTCTGAGGATGCAAAGAAGCAGCTCGATGAGTTGGCCTCGAACGTCTCAGGTCAGCAAGGTTATCTTCTGGAGATTGAAGCTCACGCCCCCGTTGCGGGTGGTGCTGGAATTCAAAGCTCCGATCGGTTAGCGGCAGCGGTTAAGCGCTACCTCGTAACCCAACACGATATTCCCGTCTACCGGATGCACTCCGTAGCCCTGGGCAACGCCGCAGTCGCGGCGGCTGGCGATACGACAGATACGACGCCAGTGCACAAGAGCTATGTTGAGCTTCGCGTGATGGAAAACAGCTTGGCGGCCAAGGATGGGTCCACCCCCCGGTCAGATTCATCCGCGATTGGTGCGGCGCGACCCCAATAAGTCGCAGCCACCCCGAGGCTTCACATCCGCGCCACCGGCCACCTAGGCTGTTTGGCCGCCAAACAAGCTCTCGCAACACGAGAGAACCAAGGCAACTTGGCCCCCGATCGCATCGGGGGCCGTTTTTTTTGTGCTTTGTGCTGCTGATGTTAAGAACATGTTCTTTTGTGCTGTAGCACCAATCGGTCATAGATTCCATAGATTCTCGCGGGTACACTTGGGTGGATGCTTACACACGAAAGTCCCATTCTTGTAACTGGTGGAGCTGGATTCATTGGCTCGCATTTCGTCCTGGACTGGTTTGAAACTGTCGGTACGCCGCTGGTCAATCTGGACAAGCTTACCTACGCTGGAAATCTGCGCAATCTGCTGCCTGTCGCGGACAGGCCGGGTTACACGTTTGTGCGCGGCGATATTCAGGATCGTGAGCTGATCGACAAGCTGCTGGCGGAGTTTTCACCGCGCGCTATTGTGCATCTGGCGGCCGAGAGCCATGTGGATCGTTCGCTGATCGGGCCGGGAGAATTTCTCAATACCAATATCAATGGGACATTTGTTTTGCTCGAAGCGTCGCGCGCTTATCTCGATAAGCTGGACGCGGATGATTGCGCTAAATTTCGTTTTCTTCATGTCTCGACGGACGAGGTTTTTGGATCGCTAAAGCCGGGCGATGCGCCGTTCGAGGAGACTTTTCCATTTCGCCCGAATAGTCCTTATGCTGCTTCGAAGGCGTCGAGCGATTTGCTTGTGCGAGCCTGGGGCAAGAGCTATGGATTTCCGGCTATTGTGACCAACTGCTCCAATAACTATGGTCCATTGCAGTTTCCGGAGAAGCTGCTGCCGCTTATTTTGACTCGCGCTATTGCAGGCGAGCCTCTGCCGATTTATGGCGATGGTATGCAGGTGCGCGATTGGCTTTATGTCGGCGACCATGTTGCCGCGCTGCGGGTTGCGCTGGAGAAGGGCGTTCCTGGACAGACTTACAATATCGGCGGCTGGAATGAGCAGGCCAACCTGGATACGGTCAAGTTGCTTTGTGCATTGCTTGATGAGTTCCTGCCGGATTCGCCGCATCGTCCGCATGCAGATCTGATGATTTCTGTTACGGACCGCCCGGGCCATGATCGCCGCTACGCGATCAACGCGACCAAGGCAGAGCGTGAGCTTGGGTGGAGGCCCAAGGAGACCTTTGCCACGGGGTTACGCAAGACTGTTCGCTGGTACCTGGACAATCAGGCGTGGGTGGAAGAGGTGACCTCCGGTGCGTATCGCCAGTGGATGGACCAGAATTACGGCGACCGATAACGCTTCTTTACTTGCACCAGGCCTGAGTCTCGAACGGGGCTCAGGCTTTTTTGCGCTATTTCCGGCGAGGGAGGGTGGATTTGCGTTGGGAATGATCGCGAGAAAAGCAATGCGATGTTTAAATGCCCTGTGCTGGCTGGCTTGTACTGACCGAGTTGATACGCAACATCTAAAATGAATGGAGTATGACTTCTTTGATTGATACCCCAGATATTCCGTTGGATATGACAGGCGGCAGTCGTTTTCTTCGCGCCTGCCTACGTAAGCCTACGGACCGCCCACCGGTATGGTTTCTGCGCCAGGCAGGGCGCTACATGGCGGAGTACCGCGAAGTTCGCAAACATCACACGCTGGTTGAGATCTGCAAGCGCCCGGATCTGGCATCTGAGGTGACGATCACTGCGGCGGAAAAGCTGGGTGTGGATGCGGCGATTATCTTTGCCGATCTGTTGCTGCCGCTCGAACCGATGGGCCTCGATTTCGAATTTGTTGCGGGCGAGGGTCCGTTGGTGCATCATCCGCTGCGGAGTGCAGAGGCGATTGATCGCCTGCGCACGGATCGCGCCGGGGCGCTTGAATATGTAGGCCAGGCCATCGAAAAAGTGGCTGCGCATTTTGGCGACCGGATGGGGATTATCGGCTTTTGTGGAGCGCCGTTTACGCTGGCGAGCTACATGATCGAGGGTGGTAGTTCGCGCAATTATATTTTCACCAAGCAGATGATGTATTCGGAGCCGTATGCCTGGCAGAAGCTGCTGGATAAGCTGGTGACGGTGCTTGTCGCCTTCTGCAAGCAGCAGGTCGATGCGGGTGCGGATGTGATCCAGATTTTCGATAGCTGGGTTGGTTCGCTTGGGGTCGAGGATTATCGCGATTATGTTTTGCCGGTGACCAAGCGGCTCGTTCGTGCGGTGCAGGAGTTGGGTGTTCCGGTGATCTACTTTGGTGTGGATACGGCCAGCCTGTTGCCTGCGATGCGTGAGACTGGCGCGGATGTAGTTGGCCTTGACTGGCGTACGCCGCTGGATGAGGGATGGAAATCGTTGGGCTATGGTTGCGCGGTGCAGGGGAATCTCGATCCGATCACGCTTTTTGCTCCTGAGCCGGTGCTGGAAACGCGCGTGAAGCAGATTCTGGCCCAGGCGGCGGGCAGGCCTGGACACATCTTCAACCTGGGGCATGGGATTGTTCCCGGTACTCCGGTAGAGAGCGTGCAGGCGGTGGTGAAGATGGTGAAGCAGCACTCGCCGAAGTATGCTCGTCTTGAAGTCAAGAATGAGATACCTGAGGTGCCGCTTGGCTAAGCGAGCGGTTCTTCTCCTTGCGCATGGAACTGCGGGTAGTCTCGATGAGATACCGGAGTACCTGCGCAATGTTGTGAGCGGCCGCCCTATGCCGCAGCACGTCATTGAGGAGATACAGCATCGTTATTCGCTGATCGGTGAGCCGAAAGGCCACAGCCCGCTTACGGATCTCACGCTGCAGCAGGGCGCGTTATTGCAGGCAGAGATTGGTGCTGCGGTGTATGTGGGCATGCGCAACTGGCGGCCTTATATTGCGGATGTAGTAAAGCAGATGCGGGCTGACGGCGTGGATGAAATCGCGGCTATCTGCCTTGCTCCGCAGAACTCGCGTACTTCTGTGGGCCTTTATCGCCGTGCTGTATTGGCGGAGGCTGCTGGTATCAAAGTCGACTTCATCGAGGGCTGGGCGGATGAGCCTTTGTTGGCCGATGCTTTCGCGGATCGTCTTCGTGGCGTTCATCAGCAGTTATCGCGTGAAACTGGCCAGTCGGTTGCCGTGATTTTCACGGCACATAGTGTTCCTTGCCGGACGATTCAGACTCCCGTGGTTTCAGAGGGGCAGCCGGTTCTATGGCCTACGACGGGAGCAGTTCCAACGCCCGATCCATACGCGGTTGAGGCGAAGCATACTGCGGAGTTGGTAGCTGAGCGTATTCCTGAAATTACCGCATGGTATTTCGCTTTTCAGAGCCAGGGTGCCAGTGGTGGTCCGTGGATTGGGCCTGGAGTGGAAGCGACGCTGGATGCGTTGGCAGCGGAGGGCGTCAAGACGGTTCTTGTGCAGCCGATTGGTTTCCTCTGCGATCACGTCGAGATTCTTTATGACATTGATATTGCCTTTCGTGAACACGCTGCGAAGCTGGGAATTCGTCTGGAGCGCCCGGAGTCGTTGAACGATTCGCCGATCCTCACGCAGGCCCTGGCCAAACTGGCTCGCGAGAGTTTCGCGCGGCTGGCAGGTTAGCAGATATGGCGCGCATCATTGCAGCAGCCCAATATGCAGCTCTTGCCGGAGACCTGGAGGGAAACCTCGAACGGCATCTGCGCTTTGCGGCAACCGCAGCCACGCTGGGCGTTCAACTGCTGGTTTTTCCCGAGCTATCGCTTACGGGCTATGAGATTGCTCGCGCCGATGAACTGGTGGTGAATCCTCACTCGGCAGTGCTCGATCCATTGCGGGCGATTGCGAAAGAGTCGTCCATGACGATCGTTGCGGGCGCGCCGGTGCGGTTTGGCTTGAATGATCTGCATATCGGCGAATTTGCATTTTTGCCGGATGGGCATGTGGCGGTCTACACGAAGCGTTATCTGCATGGCGCAGAGCGGGAGATATTCACGGCGGGGCAAGGTGGGCCGATCCTGCACCTGGGGCGCATCGTGCTGGCGATGGCTATCTCTACTGATATTTCAGAGCCTGGCCACGCTGCCAATGCAGCAGCGAATAAAGCGAGTGTGTATGCGGCGAGCATGCTTGTGAGCGCCACCGGGTATGAGCTGGATGCAGCGCGTTTGCGAGGCTATGCGAAGGCCCATGCGATGACTGTGTTGATGGCGAATCACTCTGCTCCTACGGAAGGTTGGGCAGGCGACTGTACGGAAGGCTGGACATCGGCAGGCCGCAGCGCGATATGGGATGAACAGGGCAGTTTGGTCGTTGCCAGTCCGGATGCGGAAGAGGCGCTTGTGCTGGGCCGCCGTCGTGGGCGCAAATGGGAAGGCGCGGTCTTTCCGCTTCGCGAGCTTATGTCCGCGCAGCCGAATCCACCGGTGAATCTGCCGGTCACGGATGAGGCTCCGGTAGTCCCGCTGGAGGTTAATGCTGCGAAACCGGTTGCCGAGCCTGTCGCTGCGCCAACGCCGGATCAGGGCAGCTTATTTGGATGATACTGTTTTGGGACGCGCGATTCGTCATGCCAGGGATTCGTCATGGCAGATGGATGCGATACATTGGCAGTGATTCAATAGTCCCATTCAGTTCATACCCAGGAGCACAACATTGACTCTTTCCTCATTGCCGCGTTCTCTCCGGCTTTTCTTTACTGCCGTTTTTGTATGCAGCGTTGCCAGCGCTATTTATGCGGTTGCACAGACATCTGCGCCAGCCGCAAAGCCCGTGCCAACGGTGTACATCAAGGCAGGTCATCTCTTCGACGCCACGTCAGACAAGCTGCGAGATGATGTTGTGCTGGTAGTTGAAGGAGAGCGTCTTACGCGTGTGGCTGCTGCGTCTGAAGTCACGATTCCTGCGGGAGCAACTGTGGTTGATCTCTCCAAAGACTGGGTGTTGCCGGGATTAATCGATTGCCATACACATCTTGAAGTGCGCGCGGATCAGTATGATCCGATCAACGAGGTGCGTTTTACGCCATTCATGGGCAGTTTTAATGGCGTGGTGAATGCGAACAAGACTTTGCTGGCGGGGTTCACGAGCGTGCGTGATGTGGGTTCGCAGCCATTCTTCGCAGTTGATCTGCGCAAGGCTATTGATTCAGGATTTATTCCCGGGCCTCGCGTTGTCGCGAGTGGTCCGGGTATCTCGATTACCGGCGGGCATGGGGATATGAACGGCTTTGCGCCTGCGGTCAGCAACAGCATGTATCCGGCGGAAAAGGACTATGCCATTGCAGATGGTCCTGATGAAGTGCGTAGAGTTGTTCGCGAACAGGTGAAGTATGGCGTGGATGTGATCAAGATTCTCGCGACAGGCGGCGTGTTATCGGCGGGGGACAAGCCGGGCGCGGAGCAGTTCACTTATGAAGAACTCAAGGTTGCTGCTGACGAGGCGCATCGCGCGGGTCGCAAGATTGCTGCTCATGCGCATGGAACGCAGGGCATCAAGGATGCGATTCGTGCCGGTATTGACTCGATTGAACACGGCAGCCTGATCGATGCCGAGGGCATCCAGATGATGAAGGAGCATGGGACGTATCTTGATGCTGATATTTATAACGACGACTACATCCTGGGTAAGGCTGGGGAATTTGGATTGCCGCAGGAGATGATTAATAAAGAGAAGATGATTGGCAAGCTGCAACGCGAAAACTTCGCGAAGGCAGTTGCTGCCGGTGTGAAGATTTCGTTTGGCACGGATGCGGGCGTTTATCCGCATGGGGATAATGCGAAGCAGTTTCACTACATGGTCAAGTTTGGCATGACTCCGGCGGGTGCGATCCATGCTGCGACTTCGAGTGCTGCGGATCTGATTGATCGCTCCAAGGATGTGGGCACGCTTGAAAGCGGCAAGTACGCGGATTTGATTGCAGTCATGGCGAATCCCCTGGATCGCATTGAAGTGCTGGAGCATGTGAGCTTTGTGATGAAGGGCGGCAAGGTATACAAGGACGAGCTTGGAGCGGCTGTTTCGACAGCGAAGCCTTAGCTAGAATGCAGGGGCACTGTTTGGGAAATAGTGACTCTTATTGAACGAAATCTCACCACATCAAAAAATAGAACGATCTTTGCGCTCGCTATAAAACTCCATCTCGGGACGAAAGGCTTTTGAGGCTTCGTGACGGATAGAGTAGGTAGCGAGCGCATCTTATTTGTTCTTGTTGGAGATACAAGGCAATCAATCCCGGTATGCGATGCAACACGAAGCGAGTTACTCAGCGTCCAATAGCTCAGGTGTTGTAACCCAGTCCCCTATGAAAATAAGTGCTACATCAAAAAAATCGGACAGGGTTATTATCATCGGCGCCGGGCCGGGCGGATTAGCTACTGCGATGTTGCTTGCCAAGGCCGGCCTTGAAGTAACGGTGGTCGAGAAGCGCGGCACGGTCGGTGGACGTACCTCGACAATTGAGCAGGATGGTTTCAGGTTCGATACTGGGCCGACCTTTTTTCTTTATCCGCAGGTGCTGCGCGAGATCTTCGCTGCTACTGGTCACTGTCTTGAAAAAGAAGTGCCGATGTATCGGCTCGATCCGCAGTATCGATTGGTGTTCGGTGGAGGGGGGAAGATCGATGCAACGCCTGATGTTGAAAAGATGAAGGCGGAGATTGCCACGATCAGTCCGTCCGATGCTTCGCGTTTGGAAAACTACTTCCGCGACAATCGTGAAAAGCTGCAGCGATTCGCGCCAATCCTGCAATCGCCGTTCGAAAGCTGGCGTGATCTTGTTCGCCCAGAGATGCTGCGCATGTTGCCGCTTGTTCGCCCGTGGCGTTCGCTGGATTCGGATCTGCGCAAATATTTCAAGGACGAGCGTGTGCGCCTGGGCTTCAGTTTTCAGTCCAAGTATCTAGGCATGTCGCCATTTTCTTGTCCTAGTCTCTTCAGCATTCTTTCTTTTCTGGAGTACGAGCATGGTGTCTTCCATCCAGTGGGCGGATGCGGTGCGGTCACGCTGGCAATGGCTCGCATTGCGGAGAAGATGGGCGTGAAGATTCTGCTCAATACGGCGGTTGAGGAGATGCTCTTTGAAGGCCGTAAAGCGGTTGGTGTGCGAACGGAGCATGAGACTCTTCATGCAGATGCAGTGGTGGTGAACGCCGATTTTGCGCAGGCCATGCAGCGCATGATTCCGGATGGTTTGCGTCGTCGGTGGACGGACAAGCGTATTGCGAAGAAGCAGTTTTCTTGCTCTACATTCATGATGTACCTGGGCATCGAAGGCCGCTATGACGATGTTGCTCATCACACGATTTATCTTTCCGGGGACTATCAGCAGAACCTTCGAGACATTGAGCATGAGCATACGTTGACGACTAACGACGCAAGCTTCTATGTGCAGAACGCGTGTGTCACCGATTCAACGCTTGCGCCTGAGGGGATGAGCACGCTTTACGTGCTGTTTCCATGTACGCATGAGACGAGCAATGTGGACTGGGGTGTGCAGGAAGCGGGCTTTCGCAATCAGGCTCTGCGACAGTTAGAGAAGATCGGTATTACGGATGTAGAGCGGCGCATTCGCGTGGAGCGGCGGTTCACTCCGGCGACATGGAACTCGGAGTTTCATTTGCACCTTGGGGCCACTTTTAGCATGGCTCACAGCTTGAGGCAGATGCTGCATCTGCGTCCGCATAATCGCTTTGAGGATCTTGATGGTGTCTACCTGGTTGGCGGCGGTACACATCCTGGCAGCGGGTTGCCGGTTATCTTTGAGTCAGCGCGTATTACTTCGCGACTGTTATTGGAAGACATGCAGCTTGAGCCGGGATGGAATTCTTCAACGGCGCATGAGGGCGAGTTGCAGGGCAGTGTTGAAGGGAACGCGCTTTATGAGCCTGCTCACTAGTTCTACTTAACTTTAAGATCGCTTAAATTGAGGATCCTGGAGATTCCATAGCAGAGTGGAAATTGCGAGCGATACAATGCAGCAGGTGAAGCCATCCGTGAGAACCGGGTATCTGGAAGGCGTGGCGCTGGCCCAGAGGGCATGGGCTGAGACGCCGCTTAGCTTGCGTGCTGCCCTGATGGGCAGGCTGCGCAGGCGTATCGCATCCGGTGCGGTGGAACTTGCTGAGACGGTGCCGACAAATCTAGTCGGCGCGCTTAATCGAAGTGTTGCCGATACGCTGGTCTCCGAGGTGTTGCCGCTGGTTGAGGCTTGCCGCTTTCTGGAGTGCGAAGCCGCATGGATACTGGCTCCAAAGCGTCTGGGCAGGCGTGGACGTCCGTTGTGGCTTGCTGGTGTTGATGCCGAGGTAGAGCGTGCTCCGTGGGGAATTGTCCTGGTGCTGGCTGCGGCGAACTATCCGCTCTTTCTTGCCGGAGCACAAACGCTGCAGGCGCTGGTTGCGGGGAATGCTGTGTTGTGGAAGCCTGCGCCGGGTACGGAAACCGCGGCGTTTGCGCTGCGCACTTTGCTGATCGAGTGCGATATGAATCCGGAGCTGCTTACTTTGCTGGGCTCGAATATGGAGGCGGGAGCGGATGCGATTGCGGCTGGTGTAGATCATGTGGTGCTGACGGGTTCTGCGGAAACGGGCACGGCTGTGTTGCATCAACTTGCGGATACGCTGACTCCGGCGACGATGGAACTGTCGGGCTGTGATGCTGTTTTTGTGTTGCAGGGAGCGGAGATTGAGCGTGTGGTGCAGGCACTGGCGTTTGGCTTGCGCTTCAATGGATCTTTCACCTGCATGGCTCCGCGTCGTGTTTTTCTGGTGGGAATGGGCGAGACGGCAGTTGCAGATTTTGAGGCCCGGCTGGCTGGCGCGTTGATGGATGCTGCTCCGGTTCCGATCTCAATCAAAACATTTGCGTTGCTTCGGGAACTCATTGCCGATGCAAGGAAACAGGGCGCGGAGATACTACTGGATGGCATTCGCGGTGAGTCTGCGGCCTCTCATGCGGTGGGCGCTACGTTGATTGCGCGGGCTACGCCTGCGCTGCTCTCGATGCAGACGGATATCTTTGCGCCAATCCTGAGTGTGATGCGCGTGGCTGATATGGACGAAGCGTTTGCTGCGTGTGCTGCCTGCGCTTATGCTCTGACGGCTTCTGTTTTTGGACCGTTGCGTGAGGCGCGTGTGTTTGCCGGCAAGCTACGTGTGGGCAACGTGCTTATCAACGATATTGTTGCGCCTACTGCTGACCCACGCATTCCGTTTGGTGGGCGAGGGCGTAGCGGCTTCGGTGTTACGCGTGGCGCCGAAGGGCTGCTGGCAATGACTACTCCGCGCACAATTCAGACGCAGCGGAGTCATTCCATGCGCGCGTACCAGGCGACAGGCAGCGAACATATTCCGCTTTTTGCTGGTCTTACAGAGATGCTGCATGGCAGCAGTCTGCGTATGCGCTGGGCTGGTATGAAACGTATGCTGGCAGCCGCGAGAAAACTGAAATGATGCACGTGATTTACAGGAGAAACGAATGCGCATCGCAGTCATAGGATCGGGCCTCGGCGGATTGGCCGCTGCAGCAACACTGGCCGCACGAGGCTATCAGGTTGAGGTCTTCGAGAAGAATTCGTGGCTGGGCGGCAAGGCGGCGGTGCTCCAGGAAGAGGGCTTTCGCTTTGATATGGGACCGACGATCCTGATTCGTCCTTCGGTGTTGCGTCGTATCTTTTCGGAGGCGGATCGCAAGCTTGAAGACTATCTCGACATGGTGCGCCTCGATCCGCAGTGGCGGTGTTTTTTCGACGACGGATTGGTTCTGGATCTTGAAGACAATCTCAAGGCGATGGCTGCTTCGCTGGACAATATCAAGCTGGGCATGGGCGATGGCTTTTTGAATTTTCAGCAGTTATCGGAGCAGTTACACACGATCAGTAACAAGTTTTTTTTCTGGAGACCAGTTGGCTCCATGATGGACACGCTCGATCTGAAAGGTGCGTTTTCGATCGATGTGCTCAAGGACGTGATGCGCATGCGGCTTGGGCAGACAGTGGGCGGAACTATTCGTGAATTCATTCCGGATGCACGTGTGGCGCAGATGCTTGATCACTACACGCAGTATGTCGGTTCTTCGCCGGATGCGTCGCCTGCGATTCTATGCGCGATTGGCCACATGCAATCGGAAGAGGGTATCTGGTATCCGATGGGTGGTACGCGGGCGGTGCCTGAGGCACTGATCAAGTTAGGGCGCGAACTTGGCGTGAGTTACAACACGTCTGTTGAGGTCGAGAGGATACTTATCGAAGACGGCAAGGTTTCCGGGCTGGTGACGGCGGAGGATGAAAGACATAGCTTCGATGCCATCGTATCCAATGAAGACGCGGTTCGGACTTATCGCGAATTGCTTGGCGGGGATCATGCGAAGAAGTTCGATAAAGAGCGGGAGTATGAACCGGCCTGCTCTGGTGTGGTGCTTTACCTCGGTCTCAACAAGCGTTACGAGCATCTGGCGCATCATTGTTTTGTTTTCTCGCGCGATCCAGAGGAGGAGTTTCATCATATCTATGACCTGGGCAAGCTTGCGCCGGACCCCACCTGCTATCTTGCGTCGACGACTCGAACGGAGGCAGCTACGGCACCTGAGGGCGGTGACGCGCTGTACGTCCTTGTACACACGCCTTATCTGCGCCCTGAGCATAACTGGGAGGCGATGTTTCCTGAATACAGGCAAGTTATTCTCGACAAACTGAAACGAACTGCTGGCATGCCGGATATCGAGGAGCGTATTGTTTTTGAGCGAGCACTTACTCCTGTGGACATTCACAATCGGTACAAGGTGCTGAATGGCGCGATTTACGGTCTATCGAGTCATGGGCGCTGGAATGGCGCGTTCAAGCCATCCAATCGCCGTCGCGACCCGGAGGGACTCTTTCTTGCTGGAGGAGCTGCGCATCCTGGCCCTGGCATGCCGATGGTACTTATGTCGGGCTGGATCGCCGCAGATGCTTTAGATCAGCAGTATCGCGCTGGGCACGGTGCAGGGTATTGTGAAGAGGCGGTTGCGTCGAAGTAACGAGACGCGAGCGAACGGGATCTCAAGACGGACGTATGACACGAACCCAGGTGAATCCGGCGCACTTCGTTGAAGAGCTGAGAAAGCCATCCCAGCGTGCCATCGGCCTGTTTTCGATCTATCTGCGCTGGTACATGCGACGTCATTTTTATTGTGTGCGTGTGGCCAATGCGGGACGGATTCCGTCACAGGCTCAGCCGTTGATTTTGTTTGCCAACCACCCGTCCTGGTGGGATCCGCTGACGGTGATGCTGTTGGGGCAGATGCTGTTGCCGGGGCGTGAGCACTATGCGCCGATGGATGAAACCTCACTGAAGCATTACGGGATTTTTCGTCCGATGGGCTTCTTCGCGGTCGATGGCGCTACTGCGCGTGGTGCTGCGCAATTGCTGCGGGCGGGTCGCCAGATTCTCTCTCGTGCAGGATCGGTTTTGTGGATTACGCCGGAGGGGCAATTTCAGGATGTGCGCAAACGTCCGGTGATTTTCAAGCCCGGCCTGGGCGCGCTTATGACGCGAAGCGGAAGACTGACCTGCGTTCCGATTGCGATTGAGTATGTTTTCTGGAATGAGCGCCTTCCGGAGATCGTGGTGAACATTGGCGAGCCGCTGGAGATTGCAGATGGAGGAATGGAAGACGCGCGCACGTGGACGAACCTGCTGTCCTATGCCATGTCGGCAACGCTGGATGAGCTGACTATGCTGGCTGTGGAGCGCGATCCGGATGCTTTTGAGGTTATGCTTTCGGGGTCGGCGGGAATTGGCGGTATCTATGAGCTTTGGAAGCGGTTTACCTGCGCAGTCACGGGCCGTCCCTATCATCACGATCATGGGAGCCTCCGCAAACGATGAAGCAGCCAGCCTCTGATCCGCTTGTATGGGCAGCTTTTGTTTGCGTGATCTTTGCGTTGCTTCCGGCGGTGATGTTCGCAATCAACTTTCTATTTTTCAGACGGCCTGGGCGGCCATGGAATCGACGACTGCTGCCGTCTGTGTCGGTGCTGATTCCGGCGCGCAATGAGGAGCTGTCGATTGCTACCGCGATGCAGTCTGTGCTGGCTTCGCGTGGAGTTGAGCTGGAGCTGATTGTGTTGGATGACGGCTCAACGGATCGCACGGCGGAGATTGTTCGAGTTGCTGCGGCTTCGGATTCGCGTGTTCGATTGTTCGCTGCGCCTCCGCTGCCTGACGGCTGGAATGGCAAACAGTATGCGTGCTGGGTACTGGCTTCGAAGGCGCGCTATGAGGTCTTCTGCTTTCTGGATGCGGATGTTCGGCTTGGTTCAGAGGCGCTTTACCGGATGCTTGGGGAGATTCATTATCTGCCGAAGATAGGTCCGGTAAAAAAGCCCGAAACGCTTCGGAAAGAAGTACGCGAAAAGGCACTGGTCAGCGGCTTTCCGCGCCAGGAGACGGTTACTTTTTTTGAGTGGTTGTTGCTGCCGCTGATCCATTTTGTTCTGCTGGGTTTTTTGCCGCTGCCGGGCGAGCGGTGGACCAATATGCCTGCTTTCGCGGTTGGTTGTGGGCAATTTCTGATGGTGCGGCGCGAGCCGTATTTTGCCACGGGAGGCCACTCGGCTATATCCACTACGATGCATGACGGGCTGTTGTTGCCGAGGCTTTTTCGCAGTCGAGGTTTTCAGACCGGCGTCTACGATTTGAGCAAAGATGCTGCCTGCCGCATGTACACAGGCGCGGACGCAGTGTGGAGCGGGCTTTCGAAGAACGCAACGGAGGGCATGGCTTCTCTGCTGCGGCTGCCGATCTTTACGGTCCTGCTTTTTCTGGGTCAGATTTTGCCGCTGCCTTTGCTTGTCTGGACATATCTGACGAACGATCTCGCGGCGGAGGGTCTTGCGTGGATAGCGTTGATTCTTAGTTATGCTCTTCGAATCGCCCTGGCTGCGCGTTATCGGCAAAGCTGGAGCGGGGTTGCCGTCCACCCGCTGGGAGTGCTGGTGCTGCTTGCGTTGCAGTGGTCTGCGTTAGGGCGCAAATTGCGAGGCCGTCCTGCTACATGGAAGCAGCGCGAGTACCGGATGGAATAAGGATTGCTGCGGTATTCGTTGCTACGGTATGTGGTCTATAAGGAACGGAGGCTGTGATCCTGCTGTACCTTTCGTTCGTCCAAAAGAAAAGCTGGGCGTCCAGAAGAAGAGACGGGCAATTTTGTCCTTGAGGTGAGTGGAGTTTGGGCGAGTGTATGCGCATGATTGGTGCGGCTGTAGTTGCGCTGGCGATTTGGTTTGGGACGGTTCCTGCGTTGGCCAGTGCTACTCCTGCTCGGAATGAGGCGCAGGCGCGGCAGCAATATTCGGAACGGCTGGGTGTTGCGCGGGATGCTTATTTCAAGGTGATCACGAACAACGATCGCGATGCGGATCGGCGGGCACATGCGGCGCTTGCCGAGTTTGAGAGAGAGTATCCAGGCGATCCTATTGGCAAGGCTTATCACGGCAGTTTGCAGTTGCTGGATGCGGCTCACGACTGGGCTATCTGGAATTTGCATAAGGAAGCCGCTGAGGGGCTCAGCAGGTTGGACGAGGCGGTTACACAGGCTCCTGACGAGCCTGAGGTGCGGTTCATTCGGGCGGCTACGAGCTGGCATCTGCCTAGCTTTTACCACCGAAAGGCGCAGTACGAATCGGACTTTGCTTTGCTTGCTCCGCATGCTGAAGAAGATGCTCGCGATGGCAGAATACCTCCTGCGCTGGCTGCTGCCGCGCTCAATTACTGGGGGCAGATCCTTGTCGGCCGCAAGGACAATGCGAGCGCGAGAGCTGCATTTGCGACAGCGATTCGAATTGCGCCGCAGAGCCCGGGCGCTGTGGATGCGGGGTTGAGGTTGCGCCAGCTTCGGTAACGGGATGAAAAATCTACCTACCTGACTGGAGATTTCTTCCGTTCCTCATATCGGGCTGGGCTGGACCAGGTTGGCTGCGTTTGCGGCCGGCTACGGGATTATCAATAAAATCAATAACTTACTGCTGGCTGTTAGCGGTTTAAAAGAGCGCTGCATTTGGCCACTTGATTGCAATGACGTTTGGGAAGAATATATATGGCACCGTGAGAGCGGTGGCTGGACCGAAAGGAAATTGCGATGAAGGATACTTCCATGTTTCTCATCAAAATTCTTGCTGTGATTCTCGTTGTCCTTTCCAGCATTCCACTTTTTGCGCAAGAGACAAATGTGCTGCTGGCGGCTGACACCCACGTGATGCCTGCGATGATTACCGATTCTGCGGATGCGGTTGATGTCGATGTGGCGAGTCCTAAAATCGCATTGAGCGCGGTGAGCGGCGAGCTTTTAAATAAGCTGGATACGAAGACGGCAAGGGTCGGCGACAGCGTCATTGTCAGGACGAGGGTTACGGTGACGACGGCTGATGGCACCACGATTCCCCAGGGGGCGCGGCTGGTTGGCCGGGTTACCGAGGTACAGGCGCATGGTGCGGGCAGTGTGGATTCACGCGTGGCGATTCAGTTCAACCGCGCGGAGCTGAAGAACGGACAAGGGCTGGCGATTCGCTCGGTGATTCAGTCTGTTGCTCCTCCGGCTACGCAGATTACGGGATCGTCCGTGCAGGCAGACGATGCTGGCGGCAATACTGTAGTTAGAGACAATCATGTTTCGGGCGGCGAACGGACGGGCAATCCCGCAGTGGGCAGCGAGGGCGGAAGCGTGGCCAACGCAGCTACCAGCAGCGCTTCGGGAGTGAGATCGATGGCGGACGGCGCGGTGAGCTCCAGCAACGACCGGTGGATGAAGGTGAATACCAACGGGTCTGTCCATCTGGATAGCGTGAAGACGGTAACGCCGGGCAGCAACGTGGTCGCACACGGTACGGCGATTCATGGTGTGTCGCTCTCGGCGGATGCGGCGGGATCGGCGGCGAGTTCGGACTCCGCTTCAGGAATGTTCTTTGCTACGAAACAGAACATTCGTCTTGATGGTGGAACGCAATTTGTACTGGGTGTTGCGACGGCTGCTTCGATCCAGTAATTGCCGGTAATCGCGAATTAATTGATGGGCGTGGAACGCGCGGCACGGTTATTCAAAATCCTGAGCAATGGCCCGTGAATCAAGGCCATCGTTCAGGATTTTTTGCTGCTCAGGATTTGCTGCTCAGGATTTCTTGAGGGGCTTTCTGGCGAAGTAGAACAGGGAGAAGGCCAGTGCGGCGAACATTACTACAGAAATCCAATCGTGGTAGAGGAATGTGCGCGGGAACTGGATCGGTACCTGGTTGCCGGTGATTGATTCGTAGGCTTTGATTGCCACGCCGATCAGCCCGATGATTCCGCCTGCGGCGATGAGGCCGGAGGCATACAGGGAACCGGGACTGACTTCGCTTTCTTCCGTGCTGTGTCCGGCTTTTTCAAGAGCGCGATCTACCAGGAAGCGAACGACTCCGCCGACGAAGATGGCCAGGGTGGTGCCAATCGAAAGATAGGCTCCGACTGCGAAGGAGAGCGATCGAATCCCGAGCAACTCTACGGCAATCACGAGGAAGACTCCCATCAATACGAGTCCCCAAGGCAGCTTTTGGGTGAGGATGCCGTTGATTACTGTGGCCATTAGACGGGCCTGCGGGGCGGCGGCGTTTTCGCTGCCGATGCCCTGAATCCATTGGACTTCAATGCGGCCTGTCGCGGGGGAGTAGAGATACTTGCCATCGGCTAACTCGGGCGAGCCGAGAGCATTGAGGACTACGTATTCGCTGGGATTGTGGGTGGTCGTGATTTTGTTTGCGTCCACTACGGAGATCTTTTCGGGTAGCTTGGCACCCTGCTGCACGTTTACGCCGGAGTGGGGAATGTTGATGTTCCAGACCTGCTGGGCGGAACGGAATTCCTGAAAGGCGGTGTTCATGGCGGAGAGCGTAAAGCCGATCACTACTGTTGAAACGCAGACACCGATCATCAGGGCTATCTGCTGTAGTCGAGGTGTTGCTCCGATCAGGTAGCCGGTCTTGAGATCCTGGCTGGTGTCGCCGGAGTTTGAGGCGGCGATGCAGACTGCGCCGCCGATGGTGATGGCCAGTGCGCCGTAGGCGGGAGCTGTCCAACCCTTTACCAGGAAGATGGCTGAAGTCGCCATCAGGGTGGCAATCGTCATGCCGGAAACCGGGCTGGCCGAACTGCCGATCAGGCCGACGATTCGCGAGCTTACGGTTACAAAGAGGAAGCCGAAGACGACGATCAGCAGCGAAGCAGCCAGGTTGGCCCATGCTCCGACGAAGGTGCCCGGGACCGGTTTGAATTGCAGGAAGAGAAACATGATGACGATCAGGGCGATTGAGCCTCCGATGACTACGCTCATGGGCAGGTCGTCTTCGGTGCGAATGGCCTTGGTTTTGGCGGTTCCTGATTTGCGCATCTTGCCGAAGGCGCTGGTGAGTGCGCCGGTAATGGTCGGAATGGTTTTGATCAGGGTGATCAGTCCGGCGGCGGCTACCGCGCCTGCGCCCATGGGACGGATGTAGGTTGACCAAAGCTCGCTGGGGCTCATGAGGGCGATGGGCTTGGTGCCGGGATAGATGGCGTGATCCAGACCGGTGCCAAAGAAGTGAATCAGGGGCATCAGAACCAGCCACGAGAAGACGCCGCCGGCGAAGATGATGCCGGAGACTTTGGGTCCGATGATGTAGCCAACGCCTAGATATTCCGGGGTGGCGTCGGCGCGAATGGCTGCACCTTTGAGAATATGCTGCGGGCCCAGGTCCGGCTGGTAATCGGGGGTGCCAGGCCATGCGCCGAAGAGATTTTCATTTTGAAAGAGGGTGTAAACGCCGCCGAGGCCGAGGCCGAGAAAGACTCGGCTGGCGAACGATCCGCCGCGATCCCCGGCCAGCAGAACATCGGCGCAGGCGGTGCCTTCGGGGTAGGTGAGCGTTCCGTGCTCCTCGACGATGAGTTGGCGGCGGAGGGGAATCATGAAGAGCACTCCCAGCCATCCGCCAACCAGGGCGAGGAGGAAGATGCGTGAGTACTCCAGATCAAAGCCCAGAAAAATCAGCGCGGGCAGGGTAAAGATCACGCCCGAAGCGATCGACTGACCTGCGTTGCCGGTGGTCTGGACGATGTTGTTTTCGAGGATGGACGACTTGCCGAAGACGCGCAGGATGCTGATTGAGAGCACCGAGATCGGAATCGAGGCAGCGACCGTAAGTCCAGCGCGAAGGCCAACATAGACTGTGACGGCCCCAAAGATGATTCCAAAAAAGCAGCCCAGAAGGATGGCGCGCAACGTAAATTCGGGGCGGCGTTCGTTGGGAGAAACATACGGCTGAAAATCGGGCACAGGCAGGGCCTCCGAGGGCGGGTTATTGCGAATATACGAGATCAGGCGGCGAAAAGAGAATTCGCGGGTTTCTGTGCTGGCCGGAATGTGTGCCTGCGATGGGAAATTACGGGGAGGAAGACTGTGAGCGAGAAGATGTAGCTTTCTGCATACGCGTCTGCGTATACTGTTGCACAAAGGCAGCGCGGACCGGCTTGCCTCGATTGAGGTGCGACTTCAGTAGCGACCCTCGTTCTCCAGATGTTGTTTTATCGCGGAATATCTCCGTTAACGGAGTCTCGCTTTGGCGCGCAGCGGTTCCTGTGCTCCAATCGCAGATGTTCAAAGTCCCGATCCGTTCCATGAAACTCATCGGCGATGTAGTGAATACTGTTTTCCTCCCTGCCGCATGTTCTCTCTGTTGCACCCCTCTGCACCGACTCTCTGACGCACCAATCTGCGACGCATGCTGGGCTGAAATTCCGGGCCAGCGGGAAAATTGCTGTCTTCGTTGTGGCGAAGATTTGTTTACTCCTGCTTATGCTGCGAATGCTGAATTGAATCAGTGCCGCGCCTGCCGCATGGCTCCTCCTGCGTTTGTGCGCGCCGTGAGCTATGGGGTTTACGAGGGCACAATGCGTTCGGCGATTCATGCCTTCAAATATGACCGCATTGCGCCTGCTGCACGTGGGCTTGGCAAGCGGCTGGCCGTGGCGATTGCACGGATGGCGCCTGAAGGTTTTGGGGCGAATGATGATTCTCGGACGAATGTAACGCCGGGCAACTTGCTGGTTGTTCCGGTGCCGCTGCATGGCGAGCGGATGTCGCATCGTGGTTTTAACCAGGCACGTGCGCTGGCCGTGGAGGCTTTGCGGATTTTAAGGCGGACTCATCCAGAATGGAGATTGGAGATGTCATCCAGTTCCCTTGTGCGACAACGATCCACGGAAAGTCAGGCTGGGTTAACTCCCCGCCAGCGCCGCCTGAATTTGCGCGGCGCTTTTTTTGTCCCTGACTTCGAGACGGTTCGCGGCCGTCACGTTTTGCTGGTGGATGACATTTTTACTACCGGGGCAACTGCGCGAGCATGCAGCAAGACGCTGATCGAGGCGGGAGCAGCTTCGGTTCGCGTAGCAACGCTGGCCCGGGCTCAGCGGCGTGTTCCGCTACGCGCGGCGGATGATCAGAAGTATGTCAACGTGCCGGGAAAAGGCAGATTTTTTGCTGCGGCTGGTTCGGCGCAGGGCGGGGAAGTAACCGTCAATTAACACCACACGAGTAGAACGACAGCAAGTGCAGTACAAACTACGAAAGACAGGAAGAGCAAGACAGGCAACCAGATAGACAACTTTTACGAGGGGAAGCGATGTCGCTTGGAAAAGCTATGATCCATGCACGGAAGCAAAAGTCACTCGCAAAAGCGGCGGCCCATGTCGGGGAGCAAAGCTGGACGCAATCGAGCCAGGTTCTACAAATGCCCGTACTGGTCCTGAACGCCTCTTATGAGCCTATCAACATCTGCGGCGCACGTCGGGCGCTGGTGCTGGTACTCAAGGGCGTCGCCAAAACCGAGGAAGAGCATGGCTTGACCCTGCATGCTCAGCGCAGCCGTATGGCCATGCCGTCGGTCATTCGTCTTCTGGAATATCGCCGCATTCCTCACCAGACACGTGCTCTCTCGCGAAAGAATATCCTGCTGCGGGATCGCAATACCTGCCAGTATTGCAGCGTGGTTTTGCCTTCGGGAGAACTCACGCTGGATCATGTGCTGCCTCGTTCGCGCGGGGGGAATTCGACATGGGAAAACCTGGTCGCCTGCTGCCACGGGTGCAATCGCCGCAAGGGTAATCGGCTGCTTCATGAATTGGACGATATGAAGTTGCTGCGCGAGCCGCGTCCGTTCAGCCTGCATACCAGCCGCCAGATCATGCGCATGTTGGGTCGAGGGGATGATCGTTGGCGTAAATACCTTTTTTATTAGGGAGAAGCCGGCCAGATCGAAGGCACGAATCTGGCCGCTATTTGTCAGGAAGCGGTTGTTGTTGCCGGGGGCGCGGTCAGCAGCGTCGCCAGAGTCGATCCTATCGGCGAACCTAGTCCGGTACATGGATCCCATCCCGGTCCGGCAGAATACGAACCGTTACTGCCCTCGGTGATGTCGTTGAATCCGTTGTCCGGCGCCTGCAGCGCGTAGAGGCTGGGATTGAGATATCCGAGGCGGGTATTGAGTTTCTGATTCAACAATGCAATCAACCCTGCCCACAGTGGAGCGACTGCGCTGGTGCCACCGACAACGCCCTGCTGGC
Organism: Acidicapsa ligni; assembly: GCF_025685655.1. NCBI lineage: Bacteria > Pseudomonadati > Acidobacteriota > Terriglobia > Terriglobales > Acidobacteriaceae > Acidicapsa > Acidicapsa ligni. Next base: position 1,079,182 of record NZ_JAGSYG010000001.1, read on the forward strand.
CATCTACCAGGATGTTGTAGCCGGTGTCGGGATCGGCGTCACCGGCTACATCCGGAACGCCGCGTCCGGTTTGTCCAGCAGTGGCGGATTGGTAGCTTGGCAATGCAAAGACGGTGCTGTATCCGCCGCCGGTAGCGCCGCCGCCAGAGCCATCGTTCCAGACCGTTTCGCTGGTGATCGAGCTGTTAGATGACTCCAATGTCGTGCCGCCGCAGGCGAGAACATGTGGGCTGGAGGCAGGAAAATCGACGTGGTTTCCGCCGTCGGTATCGCCATCGCTTGAGCCGTTATCGCCTGCCGCTACGGTAATTGTCACGCCGAGCGCGGCGGCTTCCTGCGCGACCTGATCCATTGCCTGCATGGACTGCGATGTCCAGCTATCTTCGGGGCCACCCCAGCTTATGGCGATGACGGAAGGATTGTTGGCGGTGTCATGGACTGCGGTGCTTATCGCGTCCTGAAAGCCCTGCGAGGTATTCGGCGCGAAGTACACGACGATATTGGCTCCGGGTGCGACGGCTCCGGCGACTTCGATGTCCAGCAGAACTTCTGCATCTGCGCTGTTGGCGTTGGTCGGGCTGTTGGTGCCCTGATCGACTGAGACGACGGTCACTTTAGGCGCAGTGAGGTTCAGCGACTTGAAGAAGTTGGTGATGTCGGCGGGTTTGAATCCACCGCCCAGCTCGATGATGCCGATTGTCTCGCCTGTCCCGGTTACGCCCTCGGGAAAGTTGTAGAGTTGCGCGACCTGTACAGGCGAATACGAAGTGCTGGCAGGGGCGGCATCGGATACTCCTGTCAATTTTTCTGCCAATTCTCCTTTAAATCCACGACGGCGGATGTGCGGCTTGGCCTGGGGACGATTGTCCAGACCGAAGACGCCTTGCACTATGTCCGCGAGTTCGGCGGGGAGATGGATGGATCCGGTGCGCCCGCGAAACTTGCCTTTGGGATGTTCATAATCGTTTAGCGTGACGCCGAAGGCCTTCTCCATATTGGCGGTGGTTCCCATCAGCGTGATCGTGCGGCGGCGAATCTCGTCCTCGTTATTGCTGGTGACGACCTGAAGCTGGTTCTGCTGGGCAAACTCGTGGATCCGCTGCACCTGCTCCGGCTCGGCACCATAGGCGGAGGCGAAGTCGCCGTGGCTCATGATGCGGCCCTGCAGGTCGCTGAGACGAAGCTGCCGGCGCTGCTTGAGCACGACAGAGACCTGGATCAACTGGTTGGGATCGGTTGGGCCAACCAGCGTGGCGCCATCTGATAAAGATTTTTCGCTTCCAGGAAGTGCAATCCGATTTGATTCTGCCATCTCTGTGGGCTCCTTCGGGTTAAGACTCGCTCGACAGCTACTCTAGCGGAATTCCTCTGGGACAACCGTGTGTATGTGAACAATTAATTTCCACAAGCGGCGCGAAGGATTTTGGCGCTGCTTTGCGCTCTATATATGTAGGATGCGAATTTCTCTCAGGTCGTAAGATCTAAGGCTGTATGCGGAGAAGTTTTACCCCTGGCCTTCTCCTGGCCAACGAATTCTTCGAGCCGGGCGCCCTGGGTACAGACAGGATGGGGCGCCCGCATTTTTAACATCGGCTCGAACTACTTCCGCTTGTGTTCGCGATATCGCTTGATCAGCGCATTGGTTGAGCTGTCATGCTTCAGCACGGGCTCTTCGGCGCTTTCAAGTTCAGGGATGATGCGCTGGGCCAGTACCTTGCCCAGCTCGACGCCCCATTGATCAAACGAGTCAATCTGCCAGATTGTGCCCTGCACAAAAACGCTGTGCTCATAGAGCGCAACGAGCTTGCCCAGGGTTGCGGGTGTCATCTTCTCCGCCAGAATTACAGAGGATGGACGGTTACCTTCGAAGGTGCGATGCGGCACAAGCCAATCCGCTGTACCCTCGGCGTGGACCTGTTCCGCAGTCTTGCCAAAGGCCAGTGCTTCAGCCTGGGCGAAGACGTTGGACATCAGGAAATTGTGATGGTGTCCAAGTGGATTGAGGGATTTGTAGAAGCCGATGAAATCGCAGGGAATCAGCTTGGTTCCCTGGTGAATCAGTTGATAGAAAGAGTGCTGCCCATTGGTTCCGGGCTCGCCCCAGATGATGGGGCCGGTCTGGTAATCGGTGGTGCGCCCATCGAGGGTGACATGCTTGCCGTTGCTTTCCATGTTCAGTTGTTGCAGGTAGGCAGGAAAGCGCTTGAGGTACTGGTCATACGGCAGCACGGCAACTGTTTGCGCATCGAAAAAGTTGTTGTACCAGACGGTCAGCAGGCCCATCAGCACAGGCAGATTTTTCTCGAATGGAGTCGTGCGGAAGTGCTCGTCCATCTCGTGGAAGCCTGCGAGCAGCTCGCGGAAACCATCTGGCCCGACGGCTACCATGGTTGAAAGGCCGATCGCTGAATCCATCGAGTAGCGACCGCCGACCCAGTCCCAGAAGCCGAACATGTTCGCTGTATCTATGCCGAATTTCGATACCTCGGCGGCGTTTGTCGATACCGCAACGAAGTGCTTCGCGACTGCGGCGTGCTCTTTTAACTTAGCCAGTGCCCATACGCGCGCGGAGTGCGCATTGGTCATGGTTTCCAGCGTGGTAAATGTCTTTGAAGAGATGATGAACAGCGTCTCTTCGGCGTCGAGGTCATGTACTGCTTCTGCAAAATCGGTGCCGTCCACATTGGAAACAAAGCGGAAGTTCAGCTCGCGAATGCTGTAGTGACGGAGCGCTTCGTACGCCATTACCGGGCCGAGGTCGGAACCGCCGATGCCGATGTTGACGATATTGCGAATCGGCTTGCCTGTATAGCCGGTCCACGAGCCGCTGCGAATGCTGTCTGCGAACTTTGCCATCTTGTCGAGCACTTCATGTACGGGAGGTACAACATCGGCACCATCCACGAGGATGGAAGCGCTCCGGGGTGCGCGCAGGGCGGTATGCAGCACGGCGCGATTTTCGGTGATGTTGATCTTGTCGCCGCGGAACATCGCTTCGATCTTGGCGCTTAGGCCGGACTCTTCAGCAAGCTGGAAAAACAGCTTGAGCGTTTCATCTGTGATGCGGTGCTTTGAGTAATCGAGAAAAATGCCGACGGCTTCGGAGTTGAGGCGCTCGCCGCGTGTTGGGTCCTCCGCGAAAAGCTGGCGAAGAGGGGTGTTGCTGATCGTTGCAAAGTGCGCTTCCAGTGCTTTCCATGCCGCTAACTGTTTCAACGGAGTAATGCTCGTGGTCATTTTTTTCTCCTGCAAATGTTTGTCGAGTGATCTATCGGGCAGTTCATAAAGGATTGCTTGATGAACAAGGTTTTTGTCTCTCTCACCGCAGGATTATACTCCCCACCCGCGCCAGTGAAATGAAGCGAAACGCGTCCCGGGAGAGACAGCAATGCCCGCGTGTGTTTGGATTCACGCGGGCATTGAGGAGGTGCAACTGCTTTTATTTGGTTGCCGGAGCAGCCTCAGCGCCAGGGAAAATTCCCTCCAGCGGCTTGCGTAGTTCCTGCTCCTGCCCGGGGTTTGGAAGCGGTTTGCGGGGGAGCATCTTGTCGCGTTGCGCAGCGTTGTAGAGGAAGATTGCTTCGACGACTGCAATCTGCTTCAGGTCCGCAGGCTGCAGGCGCTCGACTGTGTCTTCGTTGGAGTGATGGGTGCGGGTCTCATAATCCATATCGTCCTGGATGAACTGGAAGCCCGGGATGCCGACTGCATCGAAGCTCAGGTGATCCGTGCCGCCGGTATTGCGATTGGTGACGGTGGATACTCCGAGATCTTTCAGCGGAGCGATCCACTGAGCGAAGATCGGTGCGATGGCGGTGTTGCCCTGGGTGTAGATTCCGCGAATCTTGCCGGTACCGTTATCGATGTTGAAGTAGCCGGAGATCAGCTTCTGTTCCGGCTTGACGGTGAGCGGCCCGGTGGTGCGGCGCATGTATTCCGGGAGCACAACCTGGTCTGGAGCCGTCGAAAGCTGCGCCGAACCGAAGTGCTGCGTGACATAGCCCTTCGATCCGAAGATGCCCTGTTCTTCGCCGGTCCAGAGTGCAATGCGGATGGTGCGGCGCGGCTTGATGTCCAGCGCTTTCAGGATGCGGACAGCCTCCATTGCAACGACGGTTCCGGCGCCATTGTCGGTTGCGCCTGTGCCTGCGATCCAGCTATCCAGATGGCCGCCAACCATCACTACCTGCTCCTTGAGCGAGGGGTCTGTGCCGGGAATCTCAGCAACGGTGTCGAAGCCATGTTCATGCTCCCCGGTTACACGGGTCTCGACGTCGATCTGCACGGTTACGGGGACGTGCGCCTGGGTGAGGCGGTAGAGGCGTCCGTAGCTCTCGATCGCTGCAACAGCTACGGGAATCTTTACTTCTTTACCGGCGATGTATGGTGTGCGGCCCAGTGTCGCACCGTTGTCGTCAAAGAAAGTGCCGCCGGAACCGCCTCCGTTCTTGGCATCGCGGCTGGGCTCGATGACGGCTGCAACCTTTTCATCGGCGAAGAATTGCGCAATCCTGTCGATGAGTTTGTTGCGCTCAATGTAAGCGGCAATACGCTTCTGTACATCGGGACTCACGCCGCCGCTGCCAGCGGTTACGGGGAAACTGGCAAGGTCTTCCAGCTCCTTGTCTGTGTAGCGCGTGAACAGGGCTTGATCTACAGGTGGAACCTCACGCATGGCGCCAAAGAGCACGATCTTGCCGGCCAGCTTACCCTTGTAGGTGTCAAAGTCCTTTTCACTCTGAAGGCTGACAAACGCTACATCGCCGGTTACCGGTCCGGGTGTCGATGGGGACCAGGGTGTTGCCTGCAGGATCAGCACGGCGGTATCGGGAGTTACCATGCGCGCCCAGGTGTTCAGTTGCTGCCAGCCTAGGCCAAACTCGCCCCAGTCTTCCAGGCGAGCGTTTTGCAGGCCGATCCTGGTCAGGGTGTCGCGAGTCCACTCATTGGCCTTTTTCAGGTTTGGCGAACCGGTCAGGCGAGGCCCGATCCCGTCCATCAGCGCGCTGGCAAACTCCATCACATGCGAGTGATTGAAGCCTTCGTCGCGAATCCGCTGGTAGGTGGCAATGTCGAGGGTCTCCGTCGCGGGCTGCACCTCGGTGTAGGGGTCTGTTGTGGTTGGAGCGGGAACTTTAGGTTTACTTTCGGCAAGCATCTGCAAGGCTAATCCTGCGATTATTGCGGCCGCAAGCAGGTTTTGTCGTTTTGCTAACATTAGAAGTTGCTCCATTTTTAAGTGTTTGTACGCGTTTGATGAATTGTAGGTCATGAGTCCGCTGCTGTACGGATAGAAACATGCGTCGTGATAGATTGAAACCATCCGGTGTCTCGGAGAACATCCCCCATTGATCTTTAATACCTTTAGCTACTATTTTCTTTTTCTGGTCCCTGCCGCGGTTCTTTTTCGGCTGGTTCCTCAGTGGTTGCGACCCTGGATTATCGTTCTTTTCGGCAGCGGATTCTTTCTCTACTTTGCGTACGACATGGCTGGATTCTGGGGCGCGGCTTGCCTGCTCATTTTTATATGGGAAGCGCTAGTCAGCCGTCTTTATCAGCCGTCTTCGCGGTGGTGTATTCTCGGCATCCTGCAGAGCGTGATCCTGCTTGGGATTTTTAAATACTGGAACTTTTTTACCGGCCTCTTCTTTATCCACTCGGCCAATCCTTTTCACTGGCAGGGAGCGTTTTTGCCCCTCGGCATATCCTTCTTTACTTTTGAGTTCTACCACTACGCATGGGATCGCCGTGCCGGGAAGACGGAAGCTGGAACGCTTGGTGAGTACCTGGCTTTCATTCTCTTTTTTCCCACGATGGTTGCTGGGCCGATCAAGCGCTACCAGGATTTTCTGCCCAAGCTGCGCCGTCAGCCGACGGAGTGGAATAACGACTGGGAGCGCGGTATTACGCGCATTCTCACGGGACTGGTGAAGAAGTTTGCTATCGCAGATCTGCTCACTGCGTGGACGGATCATCTGAATGCGCATGATGTGCTGCTTGCGGATCGCCGTGTTCTGGCTTTCTGGGCGCTGGCTTATGGCATCAAGATCTACGCTGATTTCTCTGGCTATTCAGACATCGCTATTGGTTCTGCGCGTCTCTTCGGTATCAAGGTTCCGGAGAATTTTGACTGGCCTTACGGACGCCGCAATATTCAACGCTTCTGGCAGTGCTGGCATATTTCTCTTACGCGCTGGCTGACCGATTACGTCTACATTCCTCTTGGTGGATCACGCGTCTCAACGCCGCGCATCTATGCGAATGTGATTGCGGTCATGCTGGTCAGCGGCCTGTGGCATGGGGCGGGGCTCAACTTTATCGTCTGGGGATTGTGGCATGGGGTACTGCTGGCGGGGCATAGGTTCTGGCGCCAGTTCAAGCCGGAACCAAGTACGCATCCCATGGTGGTATTTTCCAGCCGTGTGGCTACGTTCATTCTCGTCAATGCAGCATGGCCGCTCTTCTGCATGAATTTGCCAACTGCTATTCTCTTTTACAGGAGGCTCCTGGTCGGCTGATGCTAGATCCCTTACGCGCTGGAATCGAATATCTTTGCGGCGAGCGCGATGACGCTCCTCCGCTGCTTGCGGGCCGATTTGCCTGGATACCCCGCTATGCTGTGTGGGTGGTAGCCATCCTGTTGATCTACGCCTTTTCAGGCCAATCTTCCAAGTTCATCTATATCGACTTTTAGTCATGACTCCAGATGCCATGAATTCATCCGCTCGATCCACCAGGCATGCCTTAGTGCCACTGCTTGTGGTGGGCGTGGGACTGTTGATTGTCGTGAATCTGCTTATCTCGGTCTGGACTCATAGCCTGCCCTACTATCAGAAGCTTGAAAAGATACGCAACTCGCACGATCCCAACCTGCTCTTTGTAGGGAACTCTCTACTCGATGGGCGCGTGGATGAGAAGGCCATCGCCAGCGTTGCGCACGATCACGGCGTCTCCTATGTTGTCCTTAACTCTGCGCTGGGTGCGTCTGAGCCACCTGAGCAACGGTTGCTTTTTCAATATGCAGTTGCAAAACATTCGGGCATTCGGACCCTGGTGGTTGGCGTATTTGATTTTCAACTCACGAAACCTGATCATGCATCGGTTAGTGACTTGACCGGGAACCGCATGATCGGCATCGATCGCCGTTTCTCCGCTTCACAGGTCGCCGCAGTCTATAACTTTGGGATGCCTGAGCGTGCCGAGCTTGCAATTCTCAGAGCTTTGCCTATGGCGGCGAATCGCGCCAATACATGGAAGTATGTTGAGCTGCTGCGTCGCTCCATGTCTTCTCTTGGGATGCCGAGTGCTGCGACAAACAGTATGGGCCGCGTGGCAGATTTTGCTGCGCTTGAGGCGCGCTCGCCACAGGCTTTCGATGCGAAAGCGCAGGAGTTTCTCAACCATCCTGACCACTTCAATAGCAGCTACGAATCTGTGTTTACCCAGGCGCGCAAGGCGGGTATGAACGTTGTTATTGTGATCATGCCGATGACGCCTTCCCATGAAGAAGCCTTTTATTCACGGCCAAGCTGGAGCCAATATATGCAGTCGCTCACAGCTCTGGCGAACCAGCGTGATATCCGCGTCATCGATGCCAGCGAGTGGTTTTGCACGCAGCGTTATTTCGTCGATCATCTTCATATGACCAGCGAGGCTGCTCACGAGTTCTCTGTACGCCTGGGCAATGAGCTTTCTCAAGCGGGCAGCAAGTAGTCGTCTGGTTCTGTATTCCTATCTCTTCGCGGGAACAAGCTCATCGCTGCTATTTGTGCTTATAGGATGATCTTGTAGCGAGAGAGTTGCCATCAATGGAACCAACCGGATCAACGGAATCAACGCGGCCATTGCATCGAGTGTTGACGACGTGGCGCACGCGTACGCGGATGCTTGAACTGGGGCGCCGCACGCTGATCATGGGCGTTGTGAATATTACGCCGGACTCCTTTTCCGATGGTGGTCTGTATCTAGATGTGGAACGCGCGATAGAGCATGCGCTTCAGCTTCTGGATGAAGGCGCGGATATTCTCGATCTTGGTGCCGAGAGTACGCGGCCTGGTTCTCGCGCCGGGAAAGATCCGGCGGTGAGTGCAGAGGATGAGCTGGCGCGGCTTCTGCCGGTGCTTGAGGCAATTCTCAAGGCGCGTCCCGATACGGTGATCTCGGTCGATACATACAAGTCCGTGACGGCCCGTGCGGCGGTGGCTGCGGGCGCGGAAATTGTGAATGACGTGAGTGGTTTTCTGTGGGACCCGGAGATGACTGCGGCCTGTGCGGAACTCGGTTGTGGCGTCGTACTGATGCATACGCGTGGCACGCCCGAGGAATGGCGCACGCAGGCTCGTCTGGAAGGCGCCGCAGTGCTGCCGCTGGTGCAAAACGGTCTTGCGGCCACGCTGGAGTCGGCGCAGGCAGCAGGCATCGCTGCGGAGGCAATTGTGCTGGATCCTGGATATGGGTTTGGCAAACGTCTGGGCGAGAACTATGCGCTGCTTGCGCGGCAGGCGGAGTTGCTGGTTTTGGGACGGCCTCTGCTCGTCGGACTCTCCCGCAAGTCGTTCCTTGGACATCCCATGGCGTCCCTATACGGTGCTCCGGGGCAGATACCGGCCGGGTCGCGTGAGACAGCCAGTGTAGCTGCGCTTACGGCGGGTATTCTCCTGGGGGCTTCGATCGTTCGTGTGCATCTGGTGCGTCCGGCTGTTGAAGCTGCGCGGGTGGCGGATGCGATCTATGCAGCCTGGCGGCCTATTTAACCTGAAATTCTTCGAACTTAAGTTGCAGCGACCGGGCCCGCAAGGGGCAAGGGATTGCAGTTGTGTCTCGGGTATACTCACAAAAAAGCTCGCGGTACCCACAGGTATCCATAGGCATTGCTATTGGAGTCGTCGCTACGCCGAGGTTTTGTTCTGGTTGTGTTCGCGAGACACTGAAACAAAAACGAGGGCTCGTACATTCACCGTAGAGCTGTCAAAAGTTATCCAGAGTTGGGGCAATCATGCATAGCAAACGGAACTTTGGGCTCGATCTGCTTCGAACCCTGGCGATTACCTCTGTCTTTCTTGCCCATGGAGTGAGTGCGCTTGATAGCCTCAGCGTCGGAGTCGATCTCTTTTTTGTCTTATCAGGGTTTCTGATTGGCCGGATCTACTTTCGTCAGCAGCGCAGCGGTGATTTCAAGTTATGGGGTTTCTGGGTGGCACGGTGGTGGAGAACGTTGCCTCCTTACATAGCAGCTCTTGGGCTCTTTGTACTGGCTGAGCGGTGGATTCCGGGGAATCCTGTCGAGTGGTATTACCTGTTTTTTCTGCAGACAATCCTGGGATTGAAGGGCTTCGGTCCATCCTGGAGCCTTTGTGTTGAAGAGCACTTCTATCTGGCGCTGCCGCTTCTGGCTCTGGCAGCACAGGCAATTTTCGGTACCAAGGTCTTCAAATGGATTCTTCCGCTGGCCTTCTTTGCGCCTTTAATCCTGCGGGCTGTGTGCATTGCTTATGTGGGCGGAGTGGCTCATATGCCGGATCAGTGGTATCGATTGACACCGTTTCATTGCGATGGCTTGATCGCCGGTGTTTATCTGGCGTATCTGTTTGTCGAGCAGCCGGAGTGGTTTGAAAAAGCGCGCGTCCCGTCCTGGGTATGCGCTCCTCTTGTGCTGGTGGCAATGATCGCATCCCGCTTCTTTGCAGGAAGCATGTTGTTTGAAACGCTGAATGCAACGTTGGAAGCTATTGGTTTTGCGGCATGGCTGCGCCTGGCCTACGACCTTGCGTGGGAACCAGTTTCGTTTGCCGGTCGCACGATGGAGAAGATTATTCGGGGGCTGGCTCTCGCGTCTTACAGCATCTACCTGATTCATGTGCTGGTCATGAGCGATCTGCGCGTTTTAGTGGCTTCCTGGCCGCGTGGAGCTGCCAAGTCGGCATTCATCCTGGGTTTCACGCTGGTTGTTTGCATCGTATTTTACTTTCTGTTTGAGAAGCCAAGCATTGTGACTCGCGACCGTTTTCTGGCGCGACGAAAGCAGGCTCAGGAAGTTGTTACGCCTTCCTGATGCGTACGCCAGGCATGCTGAGCTGGCGGGATGCGATGGATGTGTAGACAGGAAAAGATAGTACAAGCTGAAACAGGAACGCCTGCCAATGCATTGGCAGGCGTTCCTGTTTCAGCTTCACAACTGTTAAATTTTAGTTAAGCCTCGGCTTCTTCCAGGGTGTCGCGGTCCATATCGAACTGCCGTGTTGATGACCACTTTTCGAGATAGACGATGCCCATCAGCAATCCGACGAGGAAGACTGAAACGGAACTGTACTCCATGATCGTAAGCCGAGTATCTTCCTGTGCGGTCTGGTAGATGATTATTCCGTGGACATTGCGAGGAGTCATGCGCAATTCGTTTGGCGCTGGGGATTTAGGCAACGTCTCAAGATAGTCTGTCGAAACCATTGCACTGAATATCAGGCCACCAAGCCCGGGAAGCAGAAAAAGAAGTGCGAAGAATTTTAGGACTGCCAGATTGGCGCGTTTCATATTCGACTCCATGACTTTTCATATTGAACTTGAACCCGTCTTGAGGGTCTGTTCGAGATGAGACAGTCTTTAGTGGGGAATGACGGAGATCCGTTTCACCCTCGCCTGGATGAACTGCTTATGACTAGGTAACGCCCTCTTTTAAGCGCTGTCAACGCATTAAAAAGTAATCGCATTTTAAGAATCAGTAACTATTTAAAGGTTCAAAACTTAGCTAATAATTCGTTTTAGCACCGTCAAAATTTACTTGCGGTTGGACTTATATCGAGCCGTTATTTTCGCTCGCTGTCCTGAATGCGGCTGGCTTCAAAACTCACGATCTTCCACTGACTCTGAGGGTTTCTCACGTAGACGCGCGTGTAACGGTATTTACCGGAGATCCCTTTTTCATCCCTGGTTCCGGTCAACTCAACCTGCGATGTCACTACGGCAGTCAATCCGTAGACGCGAACTTTGCGATCTGAAATTGTGAGGTCTGTCAGTTGAATTGTGCCGGTGCGCAAGCTGGTTACAGCCTGCTCTTTGGTCTGGATTGCACCGTTCGCTGTGATGCCGGTGTAGTCGTCCGCGAGCAGTCCTTCGAGGGCTGTGCTGTTGCGTTTGATCATGGCGGTACGCCAAGCTTCTTCTAAAACTTCAATCTCGTGACGGTATTCGTGACGCTGGGCGCGTGGAAGCGGATGCTGCGCGGGGCCTGCAAAGAGGGGAACTGCGACAACCCCCAACATCAGCAGCAGGAACCCTGCTGCCAGGACGATTCGGAAAGGAGACTTGGCAACCATATTCGTAACGAATCGTAGACTTGGACGCGACTCCAGGTCAAAAGGAATCCGTGGGGGCCGAACCTGCAAGAGCAAAGATTCGGCCCGAAGCCTTATGACTAGAAAATTGCCGTTAGGTTTTCTACTGCCCGTTCGCGCATTCGCTGGTAAAGTCCGCCTACGGCCAGCTTCTGAAAATGCGCAGACGCCCGGTGCGCTGCCAGTGATTCCTGATCCTTGTACTGCTCGTAGATCACTACCGTGTCAGGGTCGTCCTCCACCTGGTGGGGTATGTAGCTGACGCAGCCTGGTTCCTGGCGCGAGGCCTCGGCCAACTGGCGCAGCGTCTCGGCCATGTCTGCGCGCTCCTCGGCTGCAAATTTCAGGCGAACTATAAAGCTGACCATAAATTTTTCCTCTTTCGATGAATTCAGCTACGCGCTTAGAGCTGCCAGGGTATCCGCAAATTCAGGCAGAACCATCGTTTGTTCGCGATCGGGACCGGTGGAGACCATTCCGATTTTGGCTCCGCTTTCCCGTTCCTGAAAGCGCAGGTATTCCTGTGCGGCTTTTGGTAACTCGCCGAATTCGCGAATGCCTTCCGTGGATTGCTGCCAGCCCTTCAGGGTTGTATATCGGGGCACGATCGACTCTAACCCTTGCACATCCGCAGGTATCAGGTCGGTGAATTTGCCGTCAATCTCGTAGCCGATGCATACAGGAATCTCTGCGAGCTCATCCAGTACGTCCATTTTGGTCACAACCAGCCACTCTGTACCGTTGACCTGGTTGGAGTAGCGCAGCAGTGGGATATCCAGCCATCCGCAGCGCCTGGGGCGACCAGTTACGGCGCCGTATTCGTTGCCGCGAGCGCGCAGGGTGTCCGCAGAGCTGTCGTGAATCTCTGTTGGGAACGGACCCTCGCCTACGCGAGTTACGTACGCCTTGGTCACGCCAATCACGGTGCCGATGGCTGTGGGGCCTACGCCGGTTCCGGTTGCGGCGCCGCCTGCGGTAGCTGACGACGAGGTCACAAATGGGTATGTTCCGTGGTCGATGTCCAACATCGTGCCTTGCGCGCCCTCAAACATGACGCTGCCACCCTCGGCAATCACCTTGTTCAGCAGGTTGCCGGTATCGGTCACAAAGGGACGAACCTGCTCGGCTGCCGCGGCGTATTCGTCGAACATCTTCGCGGGGTCGATGGGTTCGCTACCAAAGAGAGCGTGGACGATGGCGTTCTTTTCCGCGCAGGCGTTCTCGATGTGTGTTTGCAAAATCTTTGGATTCAGCAGATCGACGACGCGCAGACCGCTGCGGGCCATCTTGTCTTCGTAGGCTGGGCCAATTCCGCGGCTGGTCGTTCCGATCTTCTGCCGTCCCGGCGCGCTCTCTGCGGCCAGCTCGATCATGCGGTGGTAGGGCAAAATCACCTGTGCACGATTCGACACGTACAACTGGTTGTCCACATCGACACCGAGATCGCGGAGCTTGGAGACTTCTTTCAGAAACGCAATCGGGTCCAGCACTACGCCGTTGCCGATTACGCCTTTGCATCCTGGGCGCAATACGCCGCAGGGAATCAACTGCAGCACGAACTTTTGGCCGTGAATTATCACGGTGTGCCCGGCATTATGCCCGCCAGCGTACCGCGCAACGGCAGCAAACTGCCCGCTCAGTACATCCACAATCTTGCCTTTGCCTTCGTCGCCCCATTGGGCGCCGAGCACTACTGCTGTCTTCGCTCGCATGAAATCCATTTCCTGGGGTTGCCCATTTTTCAGCCGTTCGCCCTCGGTTGACGAAGGTAAACACGGCTTTCCGGGCCAGACCATCCTGCCGGGCCTCGTACTGAGACCCTTTTCGTCAGGTCTTTTTCTTGGAATAGCGGCATCCCAAATCCGGGAGTACCCCCTTGAATGATATACCGGAGTCGCCCGATCGATATCAAAAGGTTTACCGGTTCCTGGTGGTGGGTGGGTTTGGGGTGATTGTCTTTTGGGGTGGGGGAGGCAGATTTTCTTTGGGTGTGATGGTTGGAAGGACAACGGCAAAAGGCTAACAGCTAACAGCAGATTCCCTTCGGGAATGACAGACAGAAAGGCAAGGGCAACGACAACAGCAACTACAAAGGCAAGGGCAACGACAACAGCAACTACAAAGGCAAGGGCAACGACAACAGCAACTACAAAGGCAAGGGCTAAGGGCAAGAACAATGTTCTGAACGTTCTGAATTTCGATACTGCATGCAAACTGACTTACTGCCGCATTTTCGGATGCGTCGAATTTTGGTGGATTCCATCTACACTTGAGAGATGCCTGAGCTGCCAGAAGTCGAAACGATCGCTCGCGGAGTGCACGAGCGCCTCAAGGGAGATCGCATCGTCGATGTCTGGTTTGGCTCGTATCCTCAGCCGTTTAAAACGCCGCCTGCACAGCAGGCAGCCGGGCTTGAGGGCCGGGTGATCCTGGCTGTTCATCGCACGGGTAAGCATATTGTTTGTGAGCTGGGAGATGCTGGCGACCGTCCAGGCTCGGCTTCATCCGATCCAACTGCCCAACAGTCAATGACACAACGGCTAATGACACAACGGCCAAAAGCTCAGTGGATTGTTCATCTTGGGATGACCGGACGGCTGCTGGTGACTACTCCGGATGGGCCGGTGGCGCCGCATACACATGCTCGCCTTACGCTGGCCAGTGGCCGGGAGATGCGTTTTGTGGACCCCAGGCGTTTTGGCCGCCTTGAATTTCGCGATCTGGGCCGTTCGGAGGCTTTTACAGGGCCAGGTTCTGAGCCTCTCACGATTACTCCTGAGGAATTTGCCGATCTTTTTCGGGGCCGCAAGCTGGCTATCAAGGCTGCGCTGCTTAACCAGACGCTGCTCCACGGAGTCGGCAACATATACGCCGACGAAAGCCTGTTTCGCGCGGGAATCCGCCCCAAACGCATGGCAGGCCGCCTCACCCGCGCTGAACTTTTTCGCCTCCACACGGCTTTGCTGGAAGTGCTGCACCATGCCATCTCACTGGGCGGCTCATCGGTTTCGGATTACGTGGATGCGGATGGTGTGCGCGGCTTTTTTCAGTTGGAGCACCGCGTCTATATGCGTACTGGTCAGCCTTGCCTGGTCTGCTCGACGCCTATCCGGCGGATTCTGCTTGCGGGCCGAGGGACGCATTTTTGTCCTGTCTGCCAAAGCTGATCTGGCCTGAATAAACTTCCATCTTCCATATTGTGTAGTTTGCTGAATCTGGAATCTCTTGTTTTTAGAATATTTCGATCCTGGCCCTGTCTGTAAGTTGAACAAAACAATCAATCGTGAGTTTGGCGCATCGATTGCTATATTCAAAGTGCCAGTGATGTGTAGCGACTGTGATTCACTCCAGTTTGCTGCAACTCAATGGGTTCCGGTAAGAGACGGGCGCCAACTAAGAGCGCTGTCCAGCCGGAGCCACATTACCAGAACCGGGGAGTGATCCTAGAATCACCCAACAAGGTTCTAAACTCTGGGAGGCCAGTGCCCAGGAATTAAATTCAGTGATTTAGTTGCGAGAGACAGAGCGCCACACCGCCAAGCGGGTGGCGTTTTTGCCTGTAGGGGCGAAACTGCGTCCCGATTCGGGTTCTGAATAGCCTAAGGCGGTTATCAAGCAGTTATTAATCGGAATCCACCTCTTGCGCTCCCGGGGCGGTAGCTGCAATACTCGGGCGCAGTTGGTGTTTGCTGAGAAGGAAAAGAACAGTTCGATTTGTTTGTCGTCTTGCCAGCACCCCAGCTTCCCTGTACTATCGGAATTGCCTGTAGAGCAGCTAATAAGCGCCTCCTCAGCCGGGTTGATCGGGCCGAGTAGAGCTGCAAGGTTGCGATACAGTCCTAGTACGCTGTTTACCGCGTTGGCTAACATCCACGCGCACTCTACAGCGGAAACCGGTTTTCCGGGAGAACTCAGCAGACAGTGAGTTTCGTGAGGTCCCAGTCGAGTGAAAGCTCCGCATGACCCGCGTCAGGAAGACCAGGCAAGCTTCGAGCGAAAGTCCGGAGCGTCGGAAGCAACAACAAGGCATCCGGCAAGCGAGTCTTCTATTTGTTTTGAACATACCTGCATCGGACGGTGCTGAAATTCGATCCATCTGCGAACTATCATTCAGCAGAAACCCGGTCACTTCAGCACAGGACGTATTGACAGGGTACGCAGCGCCCAGACAGGCCAAGGCTGCAAGCAACCCTTTGGATTCTTTGATACAGCACCAGGAAGTGCAAGCATGACGACAGAACCGACGCAGCCCTCCTCCGAGGCAGGGCCAGCCCAGGCGAGTGCGCCTGGGCAGTCGCAGGGGCATCGGCGCCGCCGACGCCGCCGCAAAACCAAAGCAAATCTCGCAGCTCACCAGAATCAGCCTGGCGTGAACTCCTCCGGACCGAGTCAGCCCGGTCTATTTGAGGGTGCTCAGCCGGTGGCGGCAAATCCTGCTCCTCTACAGCAGGCCCCACGGCCTTCCGCGCCGCAGCAGGGAAGCTCAAATCATGGCCAGGGTCAGGGCCAGAATCAGGGGCAAGGCCAGGGCGGTGGCGGGCGCAAGAAGAAAAAGCCCAGGCCTCAGCCGGCTTTCCAGGCTTCGCCGGGCAACAGCCTCAACGGGGCGAATGGCAATGGCGGCAATGGTGGCGGTCAGGGCAAAAAACGCGGCAAGCAAAAAGGTCCGCGCCAGTTTGTCGGCCCAATGGATCACAGCTATCGCGTGGCCAATGGGAATATCGCAGATGGTCCGCCTTCGACTATTCCTTTTCAGGGCAACGGCCACGGCGCTTATTACAATGACGCTCCGTCGCGTGGCATTACACCAACCATTGCTGCCGATGCTACGACACGCATTTTCTTCTTCATAGAGGATTTGTTTTTCCTGGCGAAGATCCAGGAAGCCAGCCGCAAGCTGGGCGTGAAAGTGGAGTTCGTCAAAGGCGACAAGGAAGTACTGGCGCGCATCACGGACGGACCGGAAAACGAGCGCCCTGCGCTGCTCGTCTTCGATCTGAACAATGCAGCGGCCAAGCCGTTGACGATTATTCCCAAGCTGAAAGCAAAGCTCAAGAAGTCGGTCTCTATCATCGGCTTCCTCTCTCATCTGCAGGGCGACCTGAAGATGAAGGCATCGGAAGCGGGTTGCGACACGGTTATGCCGCGTTCCGCTTTCTCGCAGAGCCTGCCTAACCTTCTCCGCCGTTACGGTATGGAAGAGGAAGAGGATAACTATCCGCAGCCGATGTAAATCGAGCTGCAAAAAAGCAAGAGGCGCTTCCGCTGGGAGCGCCTCTTGCTTTGTATTGAAAGCGAATCTGGCCAGAATTTAGCCCGGAGGCCAAGCCATGCTGCGTCCACCGAGTAGATGAACGTGCAGATGATCGACTGTCTGGCCGCCGTCTTCGCCGGTGTTGATGACGGTGCGATAGCCGCGTGTCAGGCCCTTTTCTCGCGCGATTTCAGCCGCGACCCAATGAAGATGGCCTACCAGGGCGGGATCTTCCCCGGTTATTTCGAGGAGCGAGGCGATGTGCTTTCGAGGGACGACCAGCACATGCACTGGCGCCTGCGGAGCAATGTCCGCAAAGGCGTAACACTGCTCGTCCGAGTAGACCTTTGTTGAGGGAATGCTTCCGTCGATGATCTTGCAAAATAGGCAGTTCATAGCCTCACCAGTGTATCCCTACGGTTTGGAAAAGAACGTCGGCGTTTGCCCGGCAGCCCAGGGATCATAGTGCGCCGCAAACGTAGACCGGCTCTGAATGGATGGATGATCCGAGATCCAGAATTCAACAAATTTGTTTGGATCTGGATCGTCGAGATATACCTCACCCAGTTGCTGGAACGCGGCAACTGCCGTTCGCTGCGGATCGGCTACGATGCCGTGAATCGCCTCCTGGCCGTAGACATCGGCCTCATGCTCGATGTGCCGGCTGGCGAAGCTGGTGATAGGCTCCGTCGCTACCTGCAAGGCCATTACTACCAGAAGCAGGACTGTGAGGCCGGGCAGGCTGCCAATGGAATCGACATGCCAGCGTACTCCAAACCGGCGCACCAGCCAGGCGCTGAGGCTGGCGGTAAGCCAGAAAAACATGAACATCCCAACGGTTGCCAGCGCTAGTCCTTTGGGAATGTGGTTGAGTACGTAGTGTCCGCTCTCATGCGCAAAGGTGAAGAGAATTTCGTCCTCGGGCATTCGGTCGGCTGTCGTATCCCAGATGACAATTCGCTTGGAAGCACCAATGCCCGTTACGTATGCATTGAGTCCATTGCTCTTTTCGCTGGCTTTCATCAGAAACATTCGTTCAGGCGGAATGCTGGTGCCGGTGCGAGCGACGACGCGCTCCAGATCGCGAACCAGTGCGGGATGTGACTGCGCCAGCGGTTCGTATGTATCGAAAAGCGGTTCGACCAGAGCGGGTAGCAAAAATGTTCCCAATAGCATGATGGGGACAGCGGCCGCCCAAAACCACAGCCAGTAGCGGCGTTGGGACCAATCCCAGCGCATCAGGCCCAACGCCAGCATGAGCAGGGGAGTTTCGAGAACCACTGCCAGCCCCAGGGCTTTCGCCATATCCAGCAGCCACGCGCCCCAGCCTTCCACGCTGATGCCGTAGTGGAGCGAAACCGCGTGTCCAGCGACGGCGAAGGGAATCTCGCCCACGATAAACACTGCAATTACCAGCAATGCTGAGTAGATTCCGCCCTGTAACCACCAGAGCCGCGACCTGCGCGCAACCCAATCGGCCAGTTTTGCGGCGGTTCCGCTGGCCAGTAGCAACCATAGGACTGCCAGCCCCCAGAGTTCGAAGCCGAAATGCAGGAAAAGCCGCTCCCGCCCGAGCACTATGGCCTTGGCCAGCTTGTCTGGAGGCAAATGGTAGGTCGTATAGGCTTCGCCGGTTCCTGGGCTCTGCGCAATCAGGGACGAAGCAAGCGCGATTCCTATTCCTGCAATGAAAAAACTTCTTCTAAAACTCTGTAGCCACTTGCTGCCGCATATTCTCACGTCTTCAACTCCACCCTGCCGCACTATCTGCGACAATAAACGCACAGAAACGGTTTACGCTTGCCTTTCTCACCTACTCATGAAACCAACTTTGCTGGCAGCTCTTAGATTGCTTCCTGGCGGCGTCCGGATCGGGCGAATCGCCGGTTCCTGCGCCCTCCTGCTTCCACTTACTTTATCTTCAGCGCTCAAGGCGGAGCAGCCATTGCCGCCACTGCTGGATACCATGACCGGCGAGTTGACTCGCGCCATGAGTACCCTGGGCAAGAGCACTGAGAACAAGGCCAGCGAAAAGCAGATTCCGCCTTACTTCCTCAGCTATTCCGTTGCAGATGCGACCGGGGTGACTATTCGCGCTCAATATGGTGCGCTTGCCGATTCGGAGAGCAACCATCAGCGTGTGGTGGATGTGCAGGTCCGCATTGGTGATCCCAAGCTGGATAATACCCACGGAACGCATCGCGCGTCGGCTGTGAACACGCTCCAACTGCCGCTGACCGATGATCGCGAAGCGCTGTCGCGTTCGCTTTGGCTGGCAACGAACAGTGGCTATGGCGCCGCGCTGGATAACTATCTCCGCGTCAAGACTGAGGCCGAGGTACGAGCCAAGGAAGAAGATTCCTCTGGAGATTTTTCTACGGAGTCAGCGCAGGTAAGCGTGCAGAAGCCCGCGCCTGCGCCGATCGTCAACAAGGCAGCGTGGGAAGATCGCGTTCGATCGCTCTCGAAGATTTTCCGCGAATATCCCGATGTTTATCAGAATGTGGTCATGCTTACAGCGCAGAGTGAGACGGACTACTTTGCATCGTCTGAGGGTTCGCGTCTTGCCAGTCCGCATCAGGCGGCGCGCCTTATTGTTTTCGCTGTAAGTCGCGCCGACGATGGCATGGATCTCTTTCGCGCGCAGACATTCGAGGCTGAAACAGTCGACAAGCTGCCCGCGCAGCCTGAACTTGAAGCGGCCTTTCGCGAACTGGGTAAAAGCCTTGAGGATCTTCGCAAAGCGCCGTTGACGGAGCCTTTCAATGGTCCGGCGATTCTCTCGGGTCGTGCTGCTGCGGTCTTCTTCCATGAAGTTCTCGGCCATCGTCTTGAAGGACAGCGACAGCGCGGTGATGAAGAGGGGCAAACCTTTACCAAGGAAGTGAACAAGCCTGTTCTGCCAAGCTTTCTGTCGGTTTCAGATGACCCAACGCGTACATCTTTTGGCAGCACGTGGCTTAGCGGCAGCTATGACTTCGATGATGAGGGACAAAAGGCGAAGAAGGTCGATCTTATCCAGGATGGTGTGCTGAAGACCTTCCTCATGTCGCGTCTTCCGATTGCCAGCTTTAGTAACTCCAATGGTCATGGCCGCGCCCAGACTGGCCATGTTCCCAATGGAAGACAGGGCAACCTGATCGTGACGTCAACCAAGTCTGTGCCTGAGCCCGAGTTGCGCAAGATGCTTATCGACGAAGCAAAGAAACAGGGTAAGCCATACGGTCTCTACTTCGAAGACATCTCATCGGGATTTGCTGTAACTACGCGCAGCTCGCCACAAGCCTTCTCGGTAATACCGCTGGTTGTTTATCGGGTATATGTCGATGGTCGTCCTGATGAACTGGTTCGTGGCGTCAGCATCGTTGGCACGCCGCTGGCTGCGATGAAGCGTATTCTCGCTACGGGCGACAAGAGTGAAGTCTTCAATGGCGAATGCGGTGCGGAGTCCGGCTCCATTCCAGTGTCTGCTGTGGCCCCGGCTATGCTGCTTACCGAAATCGAAACGCAGAAGCAACAGCAGGGAACGCAGCGTCCGCCAATCCTATCTAATCCCAGCGCAGTTATTGCGGCAGCAGGAAAGGGAAACTAATGAAGAGATTCGTAATCCCTTTCGCAGCCCTGGCGCTTCTAACATCAAGCCTCATTGCAAATGCTGAGCCTAGCCGAGCCGATGCGGAGAAAGATCCCGTTCTCAAGGCAATGCTGGCTGAGCTTGATCGCAGCCGTGAGCAGCTACAGCTGAAAGGTTTTGAGAAGCCGTTCTTCATTCAGTACCGCATTGAAGATATCGAGGACTATCAGACCAAAGGCGACTTTGGCGCGAGTGTTGGTGAAGACAATCATCATCAGCGCATAGCCCGCATCACGGTTCGCGTCGGCGATTACAAAACGGATAGCTCCACTGCACGCGGCGATGGGGCTGTTCAACTGGCCGCGCTGGATAACGATCCACTGGCTCTGCGCGCCTCGCTTTGGCAGGCGACGGATCAGGCGTATAAGGATGCGCTCTCAGCTTATGCGCGCAAGCTGGCCCAGTTGAAGCAAGTGCAGACTCCGCCACAGGCCGATGATTTTTCGCATGAGTCGCCTGTCATTTCGCTTGAAGATACCGTGAGCCTCAAGGTAGATGGGCCGCAGTGGGCCAGGCGTGTCGCAGCGGCCAGTGGCCTGTACCGCACAGATGCATCGCTTAAAGCGAGTGAAAAAGATGTGCAGTATGCCACGGCTATGTTCCATGCGCGGGCTGCAAATATCTACCTGGTCAACACCGAGGGCACCATCGTTAGAAAGGGACAGACCTCGTTTGAGGAGTCCTTTGCTGTGGGTACGCAAGCGGCGGATGGAATGCATCTCGATCGCTCTTACGCCAGTAACGGTGAGGTTCTCAAAGATATTGATTCACCGGAGGCTTTCACCGCACATGCAGTAAAGCTCATCGCGTCGCTGTCTGATCTGCGCAAGGCTCCGCTTGTCGAAGAGGAATATCACGGGCCTATCCTGCTCTCTGCAGATGCCTCTGCCGACGTTATGCATGAACTCGTAGCGCCTAACATAATTGCGACGCGTCCGGATCTTGGTACTGAGGCTCGCACGAAGGGCGCGTTTGCTTCGAGTTATCACGCACGCGTGTTGCCTGAGATTTTCAGTGTTATCGACGATCCGGGACTGCGTACTTTCAAGGGCAAAAATCTTGTTGGAGCGTATACCGTTGACGATGAAGGTGTCATCGCTCAGCCGGTAAAGTTAGTCACGGACGGACGGCTTGAAAACTACCTCATCGGGCGGGAGCCGGTGCGTGATTTTCCCAAGTCGAACGGTCATGGGCGCGCTGCCCTCGCTGGTCCCGCGTATCCAGCTATCGGTGTTTTGCAGGTCTCTGCAAAGGACGGGATCGACGATGGCGAACTCAACAAGAAGCTGCTTGCGCTCGCTAAAGATCGCGACCTCAAGAGTGTTTATTTTGTCGAAACTCTCGGCCCAGAACTTACGCCACGACTGCTCTATCGAGTGAGTGTCGATGGTACGCGTGAGCTGGTTCGCGGAGCTACGCTCGACGATCTCGATCAGCGGACTTTGCGCTCTGGCATTGTCGCTGCAGGCAAAGAGCCTTTCGTGGCCAATTACATCGGAGCGGTGCCTGAGACCGTTCTCGCACCGGCTTTGCTTTTTGACGATGTAACTGTTCGCCGGGCCAATGAGAAGAATGACAAGCTGCCGTTCTATCCGCCACCGAGCTAAAGAGCTTTGATTATGCCAGGCTGTTTTTGCAGCCTGGCATAACTGATTACTTAGATTAATCAGAGTTAGGCGGCGTTGCTTCGGCACGTATCTTGTCTAATTCAGATGTTGAAAGGCTATCCACGCCGTGCCTCCAGCCGTGTTTGCTGTGGCCCAGCCGCTGCGCTGAATAAATGCCAGCGTGCCCTGAAAAAAGATAGCTTGCTACGCATGCAATCACCGCATAACTCCCTGCTTCAACACCGAATAACTCAATCGCCATGAGTGAAGAGGCAATCGGGGTATTTGCTGCACCGGCAAATACTGCCACGAAACCCATTCCTGCAAGCAGACCGGGTGGCAGCGGCAATATCCACGCAAGCGCATTCCCCAGGGTCGCGCCGATAAAAAACAGTGGTGTGACTTCGCCGCCCTTGAAGCCAAAGCCCAGTGTTACTGCGGTAAACAGGAGCTTCGCTGCAAAATCATATGCGGGCAGATGTTGCGAAAACGAATCCACAATCATCGGAATACCGAGTCCGATGTATTTTGTCGTTCCTATCGAAAACACGGCTGCCGCGACAATCGCGCCGCCTACAAAAGGCCGCATTGGCTCCCAGCGGATTGTCTGCTTGCTCCACTTTGTGATGGTGTGCGTCAATCGTGCAAACAGCATGCCCACGAGTCCAAAAGCTATGCCGGCAGCAATCGCTGCGAGGAAGCCAATCCAGTTCATGGCGGGGATTTCTGTTACTCGATAAGCGGTATGTTGAACGCCCCAGGCATGGGTCGCGTAATCCCCTACGAACGAGGCTACAAGGCAGGGGAAGAGGGCGCTGTAGCCGACGCTGCCGATGGCCAGCACTTCAATGCCGAAGATTGCGCCTGCCATCGGCACTCCAAACACGGAACCGAATCCGCCGCTCAGGCCAGCCATTAGTAGAATGCGCCGGTCCCGCGCGTTTAGCCCGAGAGGCCGCGTCAACTGGTCCGCCAGCGAAGCGCCTGTCTGGAGCGCGGTGCCTTCGCGTCCGGCCGATCCGCCAAAGAGATGCGTGATCACCGTACCCAGCAAAATCAGCGGTGTCATGCGCAGTTGCAGGGTAGCTTTCGGGTCGTGAATCTCGTCGATGATGAGATTGTTTCCGCGCTCAACGGACTTGCCGAAGTAGTGGTAGAGCAGACCGACGGCGAGCCCTGCAACGGGCAAGAGAGCGATCATCCACTTGTGGCTTTCACGCACATCTGTCGCCCATGCCAGTGAGACCAACAGCAGTGCTGAAGCTGATCCGGCGAGCACTCCTACCGCCGCGGCAATCAATAGCCAGCGGACAAGGCTGAGGAATACGCGCACTTGTTCTAAACGCATGGGACCGGCGTTTGCGAGCGGTGCGAGACGAGCAAAGATTTTGGGCAAGTATCCTCCTACAGAATCGTAGGAGTCATCAGCATGCGCGGGTTGCGCAGCGGTTCGGGGCGAACTCCATCACCCTGAGAATGTACCCGTAGAGTACCAAGCGTCTTCGATCGGGTCAAACAAATCCTGCGGTTGAGCTATCGGCGAGATCAGTCCAGCCGTACCAGGTAGGCATCGCCTTCGACTGGCCTGATTCGCTTGGCCAGCATCTCTGCCGACTCTCGGTTATCACCAGCAGGACGAATTCTCACCCAGTATCCAGTTGGTCCGGAAAAATCGATTACCTGTGCCGTGTTGTACTCGCGCTCCAGTTGCTCATGCAGCTTCACAGCTTTGCCCTCGTGCTCAAACGCGCCAATCTGTACGCACCAGCGGCCGCCTACGTCGATTGATCGGGGGGCTTCATACACATCCACACGCACCGTTGCGAGACCTGCGCGATATACGCCTGTGGCCTTTGCCGATGCCATGGAAAGGTCGAGTGTGCGCCCCTGTACAAAGGGGCCGCGATCCGTCACGCGCATTGTCGCCGACTGGCCTGTCTTCTCGTTGGTCACGGTAATCAGCGAGCCCATGGGCAGTGTGCGATGCGCCGCGGTCATTACGTTTTGATCGAATACCTTGCCATTGGCACCAACCCGATTATGGTAGGGCGGTCCGTACCAGCTCGCTACGCCTTCTTCGGAATAGATTGGCTTGTGACTCGCCACGTATTGCTCGTCATCGGCCGTAACTACGCTCGGTGGAGGAGGTGCGGGCGCTGGCCTGTAAGACGGTTGCCGGGACTGAATCGGTGGGGGCGCGGGGGCGTTTGCTATGGGAGCGTATTGATGATGGTGGCAGCCTGCGAGCCCGGCCATCATGAGTCCGGTGATCATGAGTGAGGCAGCGCCCAGCAGCGCGGATCTGCGCCTTGTTTCACGCTGCGGCAGCATCTCTGCCACGGCATATTGCCGGGCACTCAACGCGCGGACCCTTCGCTCGTACTTGTACTCGAACTCGGGGCATCTGATTTAGGCGTGTATGGATGCAGAGTGTTGGCCAGCTTCTCCAAGTGCCCCGCCAGCAATCGCAGAGCGCCGCTCGACTCTCGCCTTACCTGTGGAACCACGACTCGGTCAACGTAGGCTACTGCGCTGCGAAGTTCGTAGGCAACGTCATCGACGGCCTCTTCGACACGCTGGCCAAACCCGCTTCCGTACGGATTTCGAGATGAAGCATAATCCTGCATATACGATGCGACCTCGCTTTAAGTCTGGGCATCGCGTGCGCTCTAGTCAATGGGTTTGGCGGCGAATCGGGCTTGCGGGGTGCCGTAAACATTACTCCTGCGCGGGGATTTCCGGAGCGGGCTACCTTTTTCACTTTTTTTACATCGAAAGGTGAAGCAAGATGAAAATGATTCCAGTGAAGCCCATCAAACTCAACGAAATGTTTTTCTCCACCGCTCCCACAGGAATCTCTGTGGTCCTTTTCGGTTGCCTCGTATTCAGTTTTGCAGCTCCGACGATGGCGCAGGAGGCGCATTTTTCCACGCCTGAGCCTGCCGAACTTGTGTCGCTGTATGAGGCATCCGCTGCCCGAGAGCCTGCTCCGCTACTGGTTACGGACGAGCAGCAGGCTGCACCCTCCAATACATCTTCCAATGCATCCGGCAATCTGCCGGATGAGCCAAAACCGGCGAATGCGCACACGAAAAAAGAGTGCCGCTTCATGCCTTGTCCGTGGCCGAATATGGATTGGTACAAGAGCTTTGTGAATGGGCCCCAGGTGAAGCCACTTACGCCAAAGGAAAAAGGCTGGCTGGCGCTGCGGAACTTCGTCGACCCGTTCAACGCTGTCACGATTCTTGGCGAGGCGGCCATCTCGGTTGGCGCGGATTCGCACTCTGCCTATGGCCCGGGTATGCCGGGTTTTGGACGATACGTGGGCGTCAGCTACACAGAGGATCTGACCGGGGAATTTTTCAATACCTTCCTGATTCCGTCCATCATGCACCAGGACCCGCATTATCACCGCATGCCTACTGCGTCCTATCAGCGCCGCATCTTCCACACGGTTGCGCAGGTGGTCTGGACCCAGGGCGACAATGAAAAAGGCATGCTGAACTACGCGAACCTGGTGGGCTACGCCATCGACGATCAGATCGCCAATCTCTATGTGCCGGGCCGCCAGACCAACGGAAGTGCTACGACCCAGCGCTACTTCATTGGACTGGCCACGGCACCGATCTCGAACCTGATCAGCGAATTTCTCCCGGACATTGCCAGCCATATCCATGTGCAGGTGGTTGTTGTGCAGCGCATCGTTAATCAGGTGGCTCTGAAGAACAATTCTGACTAGGTCATTTCTCCTAACGGCATATTCTGCGCGGTATATTCTGCGCAGCGTCTGCCTGCGCGGCTTTTCATCAAGAAAAGCCGGCACTTTGCAAGTGCCGGCTGGTACATTGCAATAGGAGAAATGCTCCAGGGGATGGCGGGGTCTTTCGCTCGCCGTCATTTCCCGCGCGGAAAGAAATTGTTAGCCCATGTTTTAGACCCTCCCGCTCCGCGCCCGCTTGTCGCCGTTCAGACGCAGATTTCGCCATTCACTGCGTGGACTTTGAATTGACCCGCCTTACCGATTAACCTACTTATGAGTCAATAGCCTCCGATCCTGCAATCAAGTTGGACAGAGGCCGCACCGGACGGGTTTTTACTGTCCGCGACCACACCTTTAAGGAGATTCCAGCGCCGATGTCAAAAGCGAGTAAATACGCAGAGAAAGCCGTCGTCTACGCAGCTAAGGGTGCGTGGGCAGTGTTCGAGCGCCTCAACAGCATCAACCCGAATGCGTCCATTACCCCCAAGTGGAGCGACAAGCCTCTGCTCAAGAGCTGGCAGAAAGAGAAGCCTCCCCTCGGATGGCCTCGTTCGACCGATTCGCTCTGCCCGAAGTGCGTACCGGAGATTCGCCAGCAGATTCTCGACGGCAAGCTTCCGCACGAAGTTCTTCTCAATGAGAAGGTTGGCGAAATCAAGGCTCAGATCATCGAGCGCGATGGCTCCATCTATATGGTCAAGGATTGCCCCAAGCATGGTCACTTTGAAGATCTGATGTCTCACGACACGGCCTTCTTCCGGCATCTTGAAGAGACCTTCCCGGGCCGCGACATCCGCGCTCACAATGATGAGAAGCTGCACAATCACGGCACGTCCACCGTTACCCACGGCCGCGGTTCGGTTCTCACCATCGATCTCACCAATCGCTGCAACATGATGTGCGATCCCTGCTTCATGGATGCAAACCAGGTCGGCTTCGTTCACGAACTCACCTGGGATGAAATCAAGACCATGCTCGACAACGCGATCACCATCAAGCCGCGTCGTCAGATGAGCGTGCAGTTCTCGGGCGGTGAGCCGACCCTGTCGCCTTACTTCCTCGATGCTGTCGCTTACTCCCGCAAGGTTGGTTACAACAGCGTTCAGGCTGCTTCGAACGGCATCGAGTTCGCCAAGAGCAAAGAGCTTTGCCGCGCTGCTGCTGAAGCCGGACTTCGCTATGTCTACCTGCAGTTCGACGGCATCGGCAACGCTGCCAACTCGCACCGCAAGGTCGGCAACCTGTTTGACGTCAAGCTGCAGGCCATTGCCAATCTGCATGAAGCCGGTGTGGATATCGTGCCCGTCACGACCATCATCAACGGCATCAACAATGAGCAGGTCGGCCGCATCGTTGAGTTTGCGCTCGACAACCCCAAGACCATCAGCTTCCTCAGCTTCCAGCCGGTTTCTTTCACTGGCCGCGATGAGGACATCAGCGACGATCGCCGCCTGGCGCAGCGTTACACGCTCAGCCATCTCGCGCACGACGTCAAGAATCAGACCGGCCTCGGCGAACCGACGCGCGACTGGTTCCCTATCAGCTTCATGAGCACCTTCTCTGACTGGGCCGATAACGTTCACGGACCCAACAACGACTGGGGCCAGCTCTCCTGCGGATGCCACCCGAACTGCGGTATCGGCATGGCGCTGATGATTGATAAAGAAACCAAGGAAGCTGTTCCCGTAACCGCTTTCCTGAATGCAGATCGTCTTGCCAAGGATGTAGCCAAGGTGAACGATGCCGCTCGCGGCAAGTTCCTCTCCATCTTCGGTATCACGCTTGCTCTGCTTCGGAACTACGATCCGTTCAAGGCTCCTACCCACTTCACGATCAGCTCCATGATGAAGAAGATGGACAAGAGCTTCGGCGCCACCGGTAAGGATTACGGCAGCGTCAAGGGCGACCGTACCCTGGCGGACATCGAAAAGCGCCGCGCCGATCGTTGGAACTTCCTCTTTATCGCCGGTATGTGGTTCCAGGATCTGTTCAACTACGACTTCCGCCGTACTGAGCAGTGCATCATTCCTTACGCCACGCAGGAAGGCGAAATCAGCTTCTGCGCTTACAACACCGGCGTAGGCTGGCGCAACATCATCGAGAAGATGCACATGACTGCTACCCTCACCAAGTGGTACGAGGAGCACGGTCGTCATGAAATCTTCGCCGGTGGTAAAAAGGTCGGCATGGCTGAGCCGGGTCACAAGCTCCAACTGAACATGGAGCACGTCAACTCTGAAGCTAATCACACGCTGGACGATCTCGGCATTGCCAAGAACTCCCGCGAAGAGAAGATTCGCGCCCGCGACGAAAAGATCAAGGCCGACGCCGAAAGCGCTCGTATGGCCAAGCTCTATCGCGAGCATGTTCTCGGTGAAAAGCCAATCGAAGGCCTGATCCGTCTCGACGCTATCGCTCCCGCGAAGCCTGTCGCAACCCGCAGCGAAGAGCCAGTCGCAGGCGACTAGTTCCAGCCGCTTCACGCAAAAAGGCCGTCCGTTGAGGACGGCCTTTTTGCGTCTGGTGACTGTTTTAATGTCTGGGTATCGAAGGTTTTTGTCGTGGGTCAGTTTGGAGTGGAGAAGCAGATTCCCTTCGGGAATGACAGCCAGAACTGCAACTGCAAACTGCAATTGCAACGGCCAGGGCTAAGAGGAAAGGCAATGGCACCGGCAATTTCTAAGGGGAAGAGATGACAATTCTGCAAAAAGAAAGGCCGCTCTCACCGGAGCGGCCTTTCTTTTTGCGAAGGAGAAACTCTTACTTGGTCCAGCCGCTTGGCCTGGTTCCAAAGCTGTATGCCACGCCAAATGAAACGATTGGATAGAAGCGGAGCAGATTTACGTCGTCCTGGTATTTCTTCACCTGAACGGCCAGATCGGCCTGGGCTGTGGGGTCGGTGGCTACATTTACGCAGTTTTGGCCCTGCGCATCGCATACATACCCGTTCAGGGCCAGCGAGAAGGTGGGAGTTTTTGTAAATGCAGCGCCGATCTCAAAGGGGAAACTGAAATGGCGTCCTGAGCGAGGAATCGTGTTGCCCCATCCGGTGGTCATCGTGAAAGCCGGTGATCCGTTTCCGAGCCCTACAAACCCGATGCCTCGCACTGCTTCCGCGCCCTTCGCGGAGTAGTAGTTGTGGTCGTTCAACGAAAAGCTTGTGCCCGCCTGAGCCAGGAAAGTCGCATTCGCACGGTTGAGGTTGTAGAACTGCAAGCCGGGGCTTAGGCGGAATCCCTTGTGAAACGGGTAGTAGTCGGCCGATACCCCCGCCGAAGCAAGGTGGATGTTGGCATTGATGTTGAAGCCCTGCGCGCTGAAGTTGTTTGCCGTGTATTGGAAAAAGTTTCCCGAAGCGCGAAAGTTCACGTGCCGGGTTAGGTTGGTAGAGGCCTGTACGCCTACGCCAAGCGGGGAGATATTTGCACCCAGGGCGACACGGGAAAACGGCCGCACACGGTCCGACACCGGGCTGGCTGGGGTATAGCCTCGGACACTGCCTGCTCCGGCGAAGAATGGAGCGCTGATTTCAGTCAGATCTGGAGTGAAAAAAGGCTGAAATCCCGATCCCGTTGTGAGGCTACTGGATTCGCTCGACGCTGCATGACCCTGCGAAAAGCAGGATGCAGAGAGAGCGAAGATAGCCGTAGACGCGATCAACAGAGCAAATCTTGAGCACAAAGAGAATATTTTCAAAGGAAGCTCCAATGGGGGAAATTACCTGTGCAGTTCCAACGTCCTGCAAATCCCCTGCCTACTTTAGGATGCGAAGTGCGATAGGGTGCAAGGGGAATTTCCCAAATTTCAGTTACTTGTTTGCACTAAAGTTACATTACCAAACACTGGCCTCTTCTTTTGTCGGCTCAATCTGTATTTAACTTGAGAGGCGGCGAGGACCGGAGAAAGATCGGGCGTTGGTTATCGGTGTGGGTTCCTTTTTGGAACTGTCCAACTTAACTACTAAAATTGGATCTACAGGCAGCAGACTGAAGGATATTTCCGTGGCGCAACTACCCTTTAACATCCTCGACCAGGATAGCGATTCCGCATCCGGGACTCTGCATGAGTTGCGCCGCTGTTTGCTTGCCTGGTATGGCCACAATCGCCGGGATTTACCCTGGAGGCGCACTGCGGACCCTTATGCTGTGTGGGTCTCTGAGATCATGCTGCAGCAGACGCGGGTAGCGGCAGTGCTGCCGCGCTACGAAGATTTTATGCGCAACTTTCCGTCTGTCGAATCCCTGGCGAATGCTGCAGAGGCTGATGTTCTCGCACTCTGGAGCGGCCTTGGCTATTACCGTCGCGCGCGGATGCTGCATAAGGCCGCGAAGGTGGTTGCTTTCGAGTATCGCGGTGTCATGCCTCTCGTTGCCGCCGAGCTGCGAGCGCTGCCCGGAATAGGTGCTTACACCTCCGCAGCGATTGCCAGCATTGCCTTTGGTGAAGCTGTTGCTGTGGTTGACGGAAATGTCGAGCGCGTTGTGCAGCGGCTGGCAGGGTGGGGCAGTGAGTCCGCTTCGGGTCAGGCTAAGCTGGCGCGGGACGTCGAGCTGATGGCTAATCGGATTCTCGACCCTGGCCGCCCTGGCGACTTCAACCAGGCGATGATGGAGCTGGGAGCGACTGTTTGTCTTCCGCGCAATCCTAATTGCCTGCTGTGTCCGCTTGAGGGGTTTTGCCAGACGCGCGGCGAACATCCCACACGTCCGCGGGCAAAGATGCGCAGCCAGGACGCAGCTTACGCTCTCGTCGTTCGGACGGGGAGCAAAGGCCGTGAGGTACTGCTGGATCAGCGTTCGGACGATCAATCCGTCATGCCGGGCATGTGGGAGTTGCCGGGCATGCGCGACCTGGCCAGGCCAAACGCAGATGTGCGCCTGTCCGTACGCCACGCGATTATGCAGGTCAACTATTACGTGCGTATCCACACGGTCTTTGAAGAGGATGTAGACGAAGTCATCCTGCCTGCCGGGCGGAGGTGCTGGGTTCCGTTGAAGCAACTGGGAACCTTGCCTCTGACGGGCCTGGCACGCAAGGTTCTGTTACGCGCGAAGCTGGCTGAACTGGCTACAGTCGCCGAAGTAGCAGATGCCTAAGTCTTCAAGATGTAGAGCTGGATCCTTTGATCCTGTCCGGTTCTGCTCTATCCTGCCCAATTCTGTTCGATCATGATGGCCGTACGTCGCATCCTGTACAGGCTTGTTCTGGGACGCGAGTGAAGGGCGCATGTGAAAATTCAGGGTCGAATGCTGCTGGCCTCTCGCGAAGCATTTCGAGAGATTAGCATGGATGGTGTGATGCTTCCGCTGTTAGTCGGGGGTATTTTCTCACGGTTCCATGTAACCGCCGGGAACTGGTTGGAATCAAAGCGGTGTAATTCAACAACACGGACGGTTAGCCCGGAATTGCAGGCTGCCGGACAAGGCTTCATCTGTACGAACATCCAGCCCCAATGGGCAATAAGGAAAAAGGAGCAATTATGGCGAGCAAGGCAAGTGCAGTCTGGACAGGTTCCCTCAAGGAAGGTAAAGGCACCATCAGCACCGCAACCGGAGTTCTCTCCAATGCGAATTACTCCTTCGCAACCCGCTTTGAAGGCGATGCCAGCGGTACCACTCCGGAAGAGTTGATCGCAGCCGCGCACGCAAGCTGCTTCTCCATGGCTCTGGGCGCACAGCTCGGCGGCGCAGGCTTGACTCCGACCAAGATCGAGACGCACGCTGCTGTCACGCTGGCCAAGGTTGGCGATGGCTTTTCCATCACCAAGATCACGCTGAGCACGACGGCCGACGTACCGGGCGCAACCAAGGAAGCTTTCGACACCGCCGCTGCCAATGCCAAGGCCGGCTGCCCCATTTCGAAGCTCTTCGCCAACAACACCGAGATCGTGCTGGACGCGAAGCTGGTCTAAGCTGTCTGATCAATCCGGGTTTCAGGAATAGCGGCGGTCTCCATTTTTTAGGGGGTTGCCGCTATTTTTTGGATTTTTGGGGTGGGTGCTGGGTGTTGGGGAGATTGTTTTCTGGGGAGGGAGAAGCAGATTCCCTTCGGGAATGACAGCCAGAACGGCAACGGCAAAAGCAAAGGCAACGGCAAGGGCAAGGGCAGCGGCAAAAGCAGCGTGAGGGCTAGGGCAAAGTTCAGCGTTTTGATGCCGAATGCTAGCTGATCCACTCCTGTGGGATGGCCCTCCTTGACATGGAGGCGCGCTTTTGCGAGACTCGAACTTGCTGCCAATCTGGTTTAACGGCCAGATGCAATGCCCGTGCCGAAGTGGCGGAATTGGCAGACGCGCATGGTTCAGGTCCATGTACTCGCAAGGGTGTGGAGGTTCAAGTCCTCTCTTCGGCACCAAAAAGCAGCAAGATTCAAATGCCCCGGTCTTCCGGGGCTTTGTTGCGTCTGGGCTTATCACGTCTGGGCTTGTTGCGTCTGGATGCGTGCACCTTTTTGAACGGATTATGAATCTATACTGGAATCTATATGGCTACTCATCTCGATAAAATCCTTATTACTACGCGCAACACCGTTATTGCATCCCAAAAGCAGGTTTCTGTCGCGGAGTTGGAAAAACTCGCGGCTCAGCACCAACCCCGCGGCTGGTCTAAAGCCCTTAAAGCCAAAGCCGTAACCGGCCCGGCAATTATTGCTGAATTGAAAAAAGCTTCGCCCTCCAAGGGGCTTATCCGCGAAGATTTCGATATCGAGTGGCTTGCCAATCGCTATCAGGCTGGGGGGGCGGCGGCTTTGTCCGTCCTCACCGATGAGCCTTATTTTCAGGGCAGCCTGCGTAATCTTGAGCTTGCTTCGGCGGCTGTTTCCCTGCCTTGCCTGCGCAAAGACTTCATGGTGGACGAGTATCAGATCCTGGAAGCCCGCGCGCACGCTGCGGACGCCATTCTGCTGATCGCAGCCGCTCTTGAAAATCACGAATTGCTTCAATTCACTCGAACTGCGCGTGCGTTGTCGCTCGACATTCTCTGCGAGGTTCATACTGGCGAAGAGTTGGACCGGGTGCTTTCGCTCTCAGATTTGCCTGACGCTATCGGTGTGAACAACCGCAATCTTGCAACCTTCGAGGTCCGGCTCGACACCTCGCTCGAACTTATCGAACGGATTCCAACATCGGTTGTCCGAGTAGCGGAGAGCGGTATTGGCACGCATGCGGACCTATCCAGCCTGCGCTCGGCTGGTTTTGATGCCTTCCTGATCGGAGAGAGCCTGATGCGCAAGCCTGACCCGGCTGTGGCTCTTCAAACACTGCTTCAAGAATCGGCCGTAGCCGGGTAGAAGCCAGTTAGCTCCCGCTTGCGGTCGTGCAAAGCATGGCCGCGAATTGGGTCATAGGAAGTGTCGAAAATGAGTCTCTGGATCAAAGTCTGTGGCAACACTTCGCTTGCCGACGCGCAACTGGCCGTCGATGCAGGCGCGGATGCTGTGGGCTTTGTCTTTGCGCCAAGCCCGCGGTGCGTTACTCCGGAACAGGTATCCCGGATTACGCTGCATCTGCCTGCGCATGTGGAGAAAATCGGTGTCTTTGTAGACGCAGACATTGCTACGATCGCTGCGACGGTAAAACTGGCTAACCTGAGCGGAGTTCAATTGCATTTCTCCCTTGATGCAAGCAATTCTGAACTGAGCGCTCAGCTTCGGCAGCAGTTCGGCCCAAGCCTGCGGCTGCTGCAGGTGATTCATTTTGGAGAAGAGGCGCGGGCGCAACTCCAGGCGGTCGGCGCAGACCTCAATATCGATGGCGTTCTCGTGGACTCTCGCACCGCAACCGCCGTGGGTGGGACCGGTATTCCTTTCGACTGGAACTCTGCTCGGGCTACGGTCTTCACAGAGGACAGGAGGCTGAGGCTGATTGCTGCCGGTGGCCTCAATCCTGCGAATGTCGCGGAAGCTATTGCTACGCTTCACCCCTGGGGCGTTGATGTGGTCAGCGGAGTAGAGTCAGCACCTGGTCATAAGGACGCGGCTAAGGTCACGTCCTTTATTGCGAATGCTCGTTCTGCGGCGCGTTAACTGATTGTGTCTTTTGATAGAGACTTCGATGCGCTGAAAATAGTTGAAAATGACGCTACTCCAGCCGCTATCGCCGGTGTGTCAGGTGCTCTTTAAGCCCGGATGAAAGACAAATGGAACCTTGTATACTTGAGGGGTGCAACCGCACTTGGCCTGCGCAGGAGCTCAATCATGGCATCGGCAATTTCCCCCGAAACCTCCATCCATCATTCCACGCCAGGTCGTTTCGGAGTCTATGGCGGTCGCTATGTTCCTGAGACGCTGATGGCTGCACTCGAAGAGCTTGAGCAGGCTTACGAAGCTGCGAAGGCCGATCCGGAATTTCAGGCGGAGCTGGCCGATCTGCTGATGAACTTCGCAGGGCGCGTAACTCCGCTTTACTTTGCCAAGCGCCTCACCGAAGATCTCGGTGGAGCGAAGATTTATCTCAAGCGCGAAGACCTGCTGCACACGGGCGCACACAAGATCAACAACGCTCTCGGCCAGGGACTGCTCGCTCGCCGTATGGGCAAGAAGCGAATCATCGCCGAGACCGGCGCGGGCCAGCATGGAGTAGCCACGGCTACAGTTTGTGCCCTCCTCGGCATGGATTGCATCGTCTATATGGGCGAAGAAGACATTCGCCGCCAGGAGTTGAATGTTCTTCGGATGCGGCTTCTCGGCGCGGAGGTTCGCCCTGTCTCTTCTGGTTCGAAAACTCTCAAAGACGCCGTCAATGAAGCTCTTCGCGACTGGGTTACCAACGTCCGCGATACTTATTACATTCTTGGCAGCGCACTTGGGCCGCATCCGTATCCGACGATGGTGCGTGATTTCAACCGCGTGATCGGCATCGAGATTCGTGAGCAGATTCTTCAAAAAGAGGGGCGTTTGCCCACCGCCGTTATCGCCTGCGTCGGCGGTGGATCCAATGCAATCGGCGCCTTCCATGCTTTTCTCGAAGACAAAGATGTCCGCCTGATTGGAGTAGAAGCGGGTGGCCGGGGCAAAGGTCTCGGAGAACACGCGGCTCGCTTTGACGGCGGTAGGCCCGGTGTCCTGCAAGGCACCTATTCCTACGTGCTGCAGGATGAAAATGGCCAGGTGTCTTTGACGCATTCTGTTTCAGCCGGTCTGGATTACGCGTCGGTTGGTCCGGAGCATGCTGCACTGCATGACTGTGGCCGCGCGGAATATGTCTCGGCAGACGATAAACATGTCCTCGAAGCAGTTGTGAAACTTGCTCGCAGCGAAGGTATTCTGCCGGCTCTCGAATCTGCCCACGCGGTTGCCGAGTGTATTCGCATTGCCCCGACGATGGCCCATCATGACATACTGGTAGTCAATCTTTCTGGACGCGGTGACAAGGACATGGGTATCCTCGCACGCGAATTGAATATCAAGGGAGCCTCGGGCCTCTGAAGCCCGGATAAAGCAAACCGATGGCGATCCAGTTCCAACAACATCCCGGTCTCGTTGTGTACCTCACAGCAGGAGACGCCGGGCTACAGCCGAAGACCAGCAAACCGCAGGGGACTGGCGCTGATCTCTCCGCTACACGCGAGATCGCTCTTGCAGCCATCGACGCTGGAGCCGACGTGATCGAACTCGGCGTTCCCTTCAGTGACCCTTTAGCCGATGGCCCGGTAATTCAACGCGCCAGCGAACGGGCACTTGCCCGCGGCACCCGGCTTATCGATGTTCTTGCCCTCGCTGCTGACCTGCGTAAGGCTCGTCCCGGCGCAGGCCTCGTGATCTTTTCCTATCTCAATCCAATCCTCAGCTACGGACTGGCGCGGTTTGCCGACGCAGCCGCAGCGGCTGGAGTCGATGGCGTTCTGCTGACGGACATGATCGTGGAAGAAGCGGCTGAATACATCGCCGAGATGAAACGGGTGAATCTCTCCCCTATCTTCCTCGCCGCACCCACGAGTCCGGATGAACGGTTGCAGGCCATCGCCAGCCACTCCAGGGGATTTATTTACGCTATCTCTCGCACCGGCATCACTGGCAGGCAGCAGAACATTGCCTCAGATGCCGCCCAACTCGTTGGCCGCATCCGGCGCTGGACCAAGCTGCCGATAGCCGTCGGGTTCGGCATCTCGAATGCGGATCACGTGGCGCAAGTCGCGGATTTTGCAGATGCGGCGGTTATCGGCAGCGCAATCGTCGAGTTGATTGAACAATCAACCGAGGAGCAGGCACCCGGCGCAGTGGCTCGATTTATCAAGGGTCTGCGCCAGTTTCACGCGGTGCAGGCCCTTTAACAGCGACCGCCTGGGGCAGCCAGATCAAGTGCTCCAGCCGTAGCTCGACGAACCCTTGCAGGCGGCAACCTGTCCGGTATAAGGACGAGATTGCCGTATAGTTCAGGCTTGACTTATTTCTCTTGCACCCCAAAGCCGAGGCACTTTGCCGGAGTTTTGGAATGAAGGCGCAAAGAGCATTACGAGGCAGATCATGACGTTGGAAGAATTACGGAAACAGATTGATGTACTGGACCGCCAACTTGTAGACCTTCTCAGCAAACGTGCTGAGGCCGCTCTCGAGGCTGGCCGGTTAAAGGTAGCTACTTCGCTGCCTATCTATGAGCCTTTACGCGAAAAGACGATCTACGAG
This sequence comes from Acidicapsa ligni, assembly GCF_025685655.1. NCBI lineage: Bacteria > Pseudomonadati > Acidobacteriota > Terriglobia > Terriglobales > Acidobacteriaceae > Acidicapsa > Acidicapsa ligni. Next base: position 1,115,387 of record NZ_JAGSYG010000001.1, read on the forward strand.
AATATTCGCACCGCCAACCAGGGCCCGTTGCCAGATATCGAACTGACCAGCATCTTCGAGCGCATCATCGACGTAATGCGTTCGCTGCAGAAAAATGAGTTGGTCAATAAGAGGAATGCCCAGGCATCCGTGCCAGGCCAGGGAGCAGGCGTGCAGTCGCCCGAGACGGGGAACAAGCAATGATCGTAGCAATGATGGAACACGCAACAGAAGAACAGATCAACTACGTAATCGAAAAAATGACCGAAGCGGGAGTCAACGTACACCGCACCACGGGAGCAACTCAGAGCATCCTAGCCGGGGTGGGGCCAACGTCTTCCCTGGATATCGAAGAATACAAGCTATTGGCTGGAGTTCTTACCGTTCATCGCATCAGCTCGCCCTACAAGCTGGCTGGCCGCGGGTTCCGCCCTGAAGGTACGGTTGTCGAGTTTGCCAACGGAGTTAAAGTCGGTGGCAACCAGGTTGCCATCATGGCCGGCCCCTGCTCCATTGAAAGCCGCGAACAGATCTTCCTCGTCGCCGAGCAGGTCAAGGCGGCCGGAGCATCTTTTCTGCGCGGCGGAGCCTACAAGCCACGGAGCTCGCCGTATGCCTTCCAGGGCATGGGCATCCCGGGCCTCAAGCTTATGCGCGAAGCTGCCGATGCACACGGTCTGCTTGCAATCAGCGAAGTCATGGAGATCTCCCAGATCGAGCCGATGCTGCCTTACATCGACTGCTTCCAGGTCGGTGCGCGTAACATGCAGAACTTCAACCTGCTTCGCGAACTAGGTAAAGTCCGCAAGCCGGTTCTGCTGAAGCGCGGCATCGCAGCCACGATCGAAGAGCTGCTGCTCTCCAGTGAATACATTCTCGCTGGCGGCAACTACGACGTTATCCTCTGCGAGCGCGGCATCCGCACCTACGAGACCTACACCCGCAACACGATGGATATCTCTGCGATTCCGGTCATCAAGGCGCTCTCGCATCTGCCCATCGTCGGCGATCCATCGCACGGTACGGGGCGCAGGGATCTGGTTCCTGCCATGGCCAAGGCTTCGGTTGCGGCTGGGGCAGACGGCATCATCGTCGAAGTTCACCCCAACCCGGACAAGGCCGTTTCGGACGGGGCACAGACGCTCTTCCCGGATGTCTTTGCCAAGCTTGTAGGGGATCTCAAACTGATCGCAACCGCTGTGGGCCGCAGCGTCTAAATGACGCAGCAACTGGAGCGAATCCTGATCCTAGGCACAGGCCTGCTCGGAGCATCGACAGGCCTGGCCTTGCGTTCAGCCGGCTATAGCGGTTCCATCATCGGCTGGGATAAAGACGGCACACAATCCCACATTGCCCTCGGTGCCGGAGCAATTGATTCCGTTACCTCAAACCCTGTAGAAACTGCACGCGAGAGTCAGCTCATCCTGCTGGCTACGCCTGTTTACGCCATCCTCGACTGGATGAAGCAGCTTGCCCCTGTGCTCACCAACGACCATCTTGTGACGGATCTCGGCAGCACCAAGGCGCAGATCACCGAGGCAGGGAACCAGCTTTTCAATCAGCGTGGCCGTGCGGGGTTTCTTGCCGGGCATCCTATGGCGGGCAAAGAAGTCAGCGGAGCCCAGGCGGCAGAGGCCAAACTTTTTCAGAACGCCGTCTGGATTTTTACGACAGATGAGAACCAGCCGCCGTTGCAGCCCGACGCCATGCACCATGCCTCGGAGTGGCGTGCCTGGGTCGAGAAATTCGGCTGCCGCACGCTCGATCTCGATGCTCATCGCCATGACGAACTGGTGGCCTGGGTCAGCCACCTTCCGCAGTTCCTGTCGACAGCTCTCACGGCGCTCATTCAGGACGAAGTCGGCGATGCGCCTGAATTAACCGCAGTTGGTGGACGCGCTCTTCGCGAAATGACGCGCCTCGGCTCCAGCCCCTACTCCATGTGGCGCGATATCGCCCTCACCAATACGGAAGCTATCGCAGCGGCAATCCATGCCCTCGAACAGCGCCTCGCCCATCTCCGCGAAAACCTCCGTACGCCGGAGCTCCGCGAAGAGTTTGAACAAGCTAACCACTTCCGCAAAAGCTAGTTTTTTGAGTTCACGAGCCGTCCAAATCCGAACATCGATTTGCGGAATTGGACAGAACGTCCCCTGATATCCCGGCATTCCAAAACTCTACGCCTGATAAATGAATGATTTGCGTTGTCCATGCTGTGGCCCCGCAATTGCTAATTCCATGCCACGCAGCAACAATCTCCACCACGGAGGCCCACCATGTCTCATTTCGAACGCATCCGCGATGTAATCTCCGGCCCCTTCAGCCCGGAAATCATGCAGCAACGCATGGCCTCAGGCTGGCAGCTTGTTTCGATCGAGTGGCGGCGCGAACTCCCCGCCTCAGAGAGCCCCAGCGAAGGCGCTTTCAATGAAGATATTCCCTATGGCCTTCGAATCTCCGACGATTGCCAACGCCTAGAAGTCCACCCTGCCGAAAATCAGGCCCTGATGCTTATGATGGAGCTGCTGGGGCAGGATTTCCCTTACTCCAGTATCGTCAGCGACCTCAATGAAAAAGGCTTCCGCACTCGCGATAACAAACAGTGGACGCGTGTTGATGTCTTCAACATGATGCCGCGGCTTATCGAAGTAGGCCCACGGCTTTTTGCCTCGGAAGAGTGGAAAACACGCGGCAAAAAGTTCTTCCATCCGCGGGAGACCCCGTTCTCCTAGGTTGCTCGATCCCTGGCAACTCGATCCCAGGCTGGCGAGCGGTCTTCAAGTATTCTAGAGTTACGGATGACCGCTCCTCAACGCAATACCACATGGATTCTTCTTCTACTCGGCTCGCTTTGCGTCGTTACGCCTTTTGCGATCGACATGTATCTGCCTGCCTTTTCTACTATCGCTACAGAATATAAAACCACTACCTCCGCCATCTCTCTATCGCTCTCGACTTACTTCGTTGGCTTCGCTATTGGTCAGATGATCTATGGGCCGCTGCTTGACCGCTACGGCAGAAAGCGCCCGCTCTATGTGGGGCTCATCGTCTATGTGATCTGCTCCATTGGCTGCGCGATGGCCACAGACCTCAGAACGCTTGTGATCTTTCGCTTCCTTGAGGCCCTTGGCGGCTGTGTTGCGCAGGTGGGAGCAATCGCCATGGTTCGCGACTTTTTCCCTGTGAAAGAGAGCGCCAAAGTCTTTTCTCTGCTCTTCCTCATGATTGGTGTTTCGCCGCTGCTTGCGCCGACCATCGGCAGCACTATCGTGGCAGGCTTTGGCTGGCGATGGATCTTCGTCCTGCTGGCCACGATTGCCTTCACTATCCTGGTGCTTATCTTCTTTCATTTGCCCGAGGGGCATCCGCCGGATCACTCCGTACTGCTACACCCACCCCACATGCTCCGGAGTTTCTGGCTTATCTTCCGTAGTCCGCAGTTCCTCACCTACGCGCTCGCTGGAGCTTTCTCGTTTGCGGGTCTTTTCGGCTTTGTCGCAGGCTCGCCAATCCTCTTCATGGATGGCTTTCACATGACGACGAGAGCTTTTGGCATGACCTTTGCCGTGCTGGTTATGGGCTTTATCGGCGGCAATCAGATGAACGTTTTGTTGCTGCGCAAGTTCACCAGTCAGCAAGTTTTTCTGGCTGCGTTGTTGCTTCAGGTCGCCACAGGGATTCTCTTCTTTTTCGGCATGCGCAGCCACCTGCTGGGCCTGGCGGGGATGATGGTGTTGTTCTTTGTCTTTCTCACTTGTATTGGCCTTACCTATCCCAATGCAGCAGCCATCGGACTGGCTCCGTTTTCCAGCGATGCAGGCCGCGCCTCCGCTCTGCTCGGCTTTTTGCAGACCGGTACGGGAGCGCTCATCGCGACCAGCATCGGGCTGCTCGGAGTCCATGCCGTTATCTCGGCGCTACCTGCAACGGCGCTTCTCGCGCTGGTGATTCTGCTGATTGGCAGGCCATTTATTGGGGTAATAGTTACAGGCGAGCAAAACGAAACCGCCCTGCTGCACTAGCAGGGCGGTTTATCGGCAGGTGCTTCGATTGAGGATGATAGATGCGAGTCTGCTCGGGCAATTACTCCTGCGCAGCGCCCTGACGGTACACAAACACCTGCCCTGGAATATCTACGCTTGATCCCGGCACTTTCAACTTCAGCCGCATGTTCGTTACCTGTGGCTTGCCGCTGAGGTTGGTCACAAAGCTCAACTCGTACTGGTTAAGCAGCCTGCGATTCAAGTCCTCAAGGTAGGGCTGAAACGATACGGGATTGCCGATCCCTTCCCAGTAGGAGCGTCCGCCGGTTGATTGTGTTACCTGCAGCATCAGGTTCTGACCGGCATTGTTTTGATACAGGGTGTTGTTCGCACGTCCCTGATCGCGCCAGTAGATCGTGTAGATAATGAGTCCAGCCCGCACGGAGTCGGTAATCGCCGCCTGCAGATATGGATCATCCGGATCAAAGCGACGTTCGTAGTTGTCTACGCCGTCGGTTATCGCGATCACTTCACGCCGCGCAGTGCGGTCGTTTGAAGGCCAGCTCTTCGCAAGATCAGAGATGCAGAAGTAGGGACTGGCATTCAGACCCGGTACGCCACCCGGCAGATGAAGCCCCTTCAAGACCAGGGCACGATCCGTCGATAGCGGAGAAGCAAAGACCGAGCGTCCATTTTGCATGTACGCGATCCCTACTTTCGCATTGGGCGGCAGTCGCTGAATGAAATGCGCAATTTCTTCCATCTGGCTTCCAAGGCCATTGCGCGCGCCGCCATCGATCAATACCACCATCTCCAGGCCTGCCTGGGGTCCAAGCGGCTTAAAGCTGGTGATATCGGCCTCTTTGCCGCCTACCTGAAGTTTCAGTCCCTGTGTGGAGACGCTTGCAGGTGCGCCGTCCTGTTTGGGCAGAATGGTTATCACGGCCTGCCCCTGCCCCTTTTGTTCATATTGACCAAACGCTGGCGCCGCCAACAAAAGTGCACCAGCCATCATTCCAACAGCGACTCTAAGTTTCGACATTTGGAGTTACTCCCTTTGAAGTAGACACGCAATCACCACAAAAGTTGACTCTGCCAACTTCGCCTACATCTTTCTAACAATTTAGATGTATTGGACGGTCGATTTGTCTCCGTTGCGGGAACATAGTGACAATTGAATTACCTGCAACAAGCCGTGCCGCCCGCCATTTACAATCAATCCGTGCAGACTGATTCGTCAAACGCTATCATCCAGGCCGAAAACCTTACCAAGGTCTATCGCTCCGGCCGCATTGAAGTCCCAGCCGTCCGCGGCGTCTCGTTCAGTGTCAAGCGCGGTGAATTCATCGCCATCGTTGGTCCGTCGGGTTCCGGCAAATCCACGCTCTTTTACCTCCTCGGAGGTCTCACCCGCGCTACCACCGGCCGCGTGATCATCGACGGCGTCGATTTTGCGACGTTGAACGATGCTGAACGCACGCGCCTCCGCAAGCAGCGCATCGGCTTCGTATTTCAGCGGTTTAACCTGCTGCCGACTTTGACCGCCATGGGCAACATTGAAATAGCCCACGACATCAGCGGCCAGAAGAAGCCTCTCGATCACGCCTATCTCGATTCACTGAGCGAGCTGCTCTCCATTCGCGGCCGTCTCGATCATCGTCCGAGTGAGCTTTCCGGTGGGGAACAGCAACGCGTAGCTATTGCCCGTGCGCTCATCACCAGGCCTGCAATTGTGCTTGCCGATGAACCGACCGGCAATCTCGACACCAAGAACTCTGACGCTGTGCTGGCGATGCTTCGCCGCTCCAATAAAGAGCTGGGCCAGACCGTTCTCATGATCACCCACAATCTTGAGGCTGCTGCCATTGCTGACCGCATCCTCCAGGTTCGGGACGGCGAGATTGTCTCCACAGTGAGCACTCCGCACGCAGTCTTTCCGACAGCTACTCCGAGCGCTTATATTCCTGATCTGTAACGCATCGAGACCTGGAATCCATCAGGTTTTCTGCTGTCGGTTGTCCAGGTACTGCCTTTTGGGCTTTTGAATTGAGGAGATCGGTGATGGTCAATTCAGGACAGGGGCGGCTTGAATGGGCAGCTTGATCGGAATGGGGAACAGTCAGGGGCTGGGTGGCTTGCTGGTAAGGCTTTCAGTCCTTTTGGTCCGGCCTAATCCAGCATCTGCACCGAATACAGGGTGGCAAAGTTTGACCCCGCCAGCCCCAGCCGATATACTCACTAAGTAACAAGCGGGAGTAGCTCAGTGGTAGAGCATCGCCTTGCCAAGGCGAGGGTCGCGAGTTCAAATCTCGTCTCCCGCTCCATTCCGCCCTCCGGCCCCAGCCGGATTGGCTACGGTAGGAATGGAAGATTCACCTCAAATCTAATAGATCTGCCTTGCCAAGGCGCGGTACCCAAGTGGTAAGGGAGAGGTCTGCAAAACCTTTATGCGTCGGTTCGATCCCGACCCGCGCCTCCAAATCCTAAAATAATTTAGCAATTAACGACCAGTGAGAAAACCTGGTTGACCCGTTGCGGAATAAGCTGCGGAGTAAATTCTCCTGCTCTTACTGGATTGACAGCGAATTCAGCAGAGATTGCGTCCCTACCAGGGCTTGGCTGGCGCGATACCTTTATCGGGCATACTGGCGACTCAATCGGTTAGCTTGTTCCCGATAAGGATTCCAACAGTGCCGCCAGATCCCGCTTGAGATAGGACAGCTTGGCTCGCACATCCTGAAGCATCGCCATCCTGTCTTCCAGGTCATCAATGCTGAGGACCTGATGCTGTGCCGGCATACTCGTGACGTGGTCGATCTTTACTTGACCTGCGGGAGTGCTGGGCGGTGGATCAAGACGTTTGAGTTCAAGCCAGGTTCTGACGAGCCTCTCTTTGCGCGTGATGTGATCCGGATCGCTTGGAGCAACTTCATTCAGGAATTGCCAGACGATCGGGGGATAGTTACTGGTTGAAAGTACAGGCCGGTCGAAGAATTGCGCCAGCATGTTTGAATCGGTTTCAAGAACGCGGGATTCCCCCTTCTGTGCGTGAATCCCATACAGTGCGAGTCCCGCGGCCAAAGCGCCTCCGGTTATGCCTGTTCCAGCCGCTGCCGCGGTCTGTTTTGTCGAGAGTTGTAATCCTGCGCTTGTTCCTCCGAGTCCTCCGCCTACAAGAGCGCTCCAGAGGTTTGCACGGGTCACGCGACTGTCGCGTCGATCAGCGAGGAAGCCTCGCACTTCCGTCGATCGGGCAATCTCGTTATCAATTTCTGCCAGGGTGGCATCAATCTGCAACTGAACGGTGGTCGTTCGCTCGACGATTCGTTGATGCAGCCACAGAATTCTCCATTGCTCAGGCGACCCGGGCAAGCCATCTTGAGGTGCATGATGGAGTTCGTTGAGCTCTGCGCTGATCCCGATTAACTGCGCGGTATCGGCGACGGGCGCGATCGCTGAATTTAAAGAGGCATTCGAATTTCCCACGCTGCCACTCTGGCCCTGGACACTAGCGGAGAAAAGAAAGCCAAGCAGCGCTATGAGCTTCCACTTGTGTTTCATTGGTTCAAGAATGCCATGCGATTTGGAATACATAAACGACCTTCCGAAACTCTCAACCTGAACGCTACAATGGCGTAGATTTGCTCTTGCGGGGATACCTCTGGCCAGCTGCATATCCCGTAACGAATATCATATGGATGCTCATACGATGCAGGAAGTCCAGCCGAGCGCTGCCGGTGAATTCCTGTTGGGCGCTCGCGATTAAAAATTTTTATCACTGTAAGAAAAAACTCAAAATCCTAATCCATCGGAAGTAGCTCTAACTGTCAGTGAAGACGAAAGGAACAGCGAATGAGTGAGCAACAGCAACGGCCGACGTCGTGGACGACTCGTCGTGACGAGAAGGCGCGACGCATGCAGGTGGTCAAACCCTGGATGAATGGTCCGGTATTGGCGCAGGGCAAGATAGTCGAGGCTCTCGAATCGGTCATCGCAGCCAACGACCGGATCGTGATGGAGGGCGATAACCAAAAGCAGGCTGACTTTTTGTCACGGTCCCTGGTGCAGGTCGATGCGAAGAAGGTTCACAATTTGCACCTGATCATCTCAAGCATCAGCCGCCCGGAGCATCTCACCCTTTTCGAGTTGGGCATTGCAAAGAAGGTGGATTTTGCGTTTGCAGGACCTCAAAGTCTTCGTGTTGCTCAACTGCTGGAAGATGGCATTTTAGAGATCGGTGCAATTCATACTTATGTCGAGCTATACGCCCGGCTGCTTGTCGACCTGATTCCCAATGTCGTGCTGGTATGCGCAGAGCAGGCCGATCATGAGGGCAACCTGTTTACCGGACCCAACACGGAAGATACTCCGGTGATTGTGGAAGCTGCTGCGTTTCACGATGCGATCGTGGTTGTTCAGGTGAACAAGATTGTCGATAAGCTTCCGCGTGTCGATATTCCGGCGTCATGGGTGGATATTGTCGTAGAAGCCGACAAACCCTTCGCAGTGGAGCCGCTCTTTACCCGTGACCCCCGTCACATCAATGACCTTCAGATTCTTACTGGGATGATGGTCATTCGCGGCGTCTATGAGCGACACCAGGTGCAGTCGCTCAATCATGGAATCGGCTTCGATACTGCCGCTATCGAACTGCTGCTGCCGACGTATGGGGAGTCGTTGGGACTTCGCGGGAAGATATGCAAACACTTCGCGCTCAACCCGCATCCGACGCTTATACCTGCTATCGAGAGCGGCTGGGTCCAGAGCATTCACTCTTTCGGCAGTGAAGTTGGAATGGATGACTACATTCGCGCCAGACCCGATGTCTTCTTTACGGGCCGCGACGGGAGTCTGCGTTCCAACCGCGTTCTCTGTCAGCTTGCTGGCCAATACGCTGTTGACGCCTTTATTGGAGCGACGCTCCAGATGGACGGCGATGCCAATTCATCTACAGTGGTAACGGGTCGCCTTGCCGGTTTTGGCGGTGCGCCGAATATGGGACACGATCCTCATGGGCGCCGTCACTCAACACCTGCGTGGCTCGATCTCAAAACCGATCCAAGCCCGCTAGCGCGCGGTCGAAAGCTTGTTGTGCAGACGCTGGAAACGTTCTCTAAAGGTGGGGTTCCTGCTTTTGTTGAAACGCTGGATGCGGTCGAGGTCGGAAAGAAGGCAGGCATGCCTATCACTCCGATCATGATCTATGGAGACGATGTCAGCCACGTCGTAACGGAGGAAGGGATAGCTTACCTCTATAAGACGGCGGGTATTGAGGAGCGTAGGCGTGCACTGGCGGCTGTTGCAGGCATTAGCCCGGTAGGTCTGAAGGCGAAGCCTGCTGAGACGGCAGAGCTTCGTCGCAAGGGCATCGTTGCGTATCCGGAAGACATCGGTGTGCAGCGGCTCCAGGCGAACCGCTCCTTGCTCGCTGCCCGCAGCATGGAGGATCTGGTTGCATGGTCCGACGGCCTGTATCAACCTCCAGCCAAGTTCAGGAACTGGTAATGGCAAAGATGATCCAGGTTACGAGACAAGCCGCACCTGTTCGAGAAGCGTTTGCAGCCGAGCATCTTGCGGAACTGGCGCGACAATCGCTGGTGGCAGAGGTTGAGTTAACTCCAAAGCCAGGGCTGGTCGATCGCAGAGGATCAGGCTCGCACACCGATCTGTCCTTAGATCTCATGCGACGATCTGCCTCGGCTATCGCTCCCTACTTTGCCGACATGGTTGCCGCTTCGCAGGCGATGCCTATTGGCCCGGTCTTGCGCACAGAGGTAGCTGCTATCGGAAGGGCCGCTGAGGCAGCGATGCTTCAGGTGACTAATGGAAGCAACTCGCATAAAGGAGCTATCTGGATTCTGGGGCTTCTTGTCACTGCGGCAGGCTGTCGTTACGACGCTGCACAACCAGAGATTATCGCGCGGGATGCGGGCTTTCTCGCGCAACTGCCAGACCGTGCACAGCCCCAACTTGTATCCCACGGAGACGTCGTCAAAGCTCGCTATGGCGCGACCGGCGCACGCGGCGAGGCGTATTCCGGGTTTCCTCATGTGGTGCGTGTTGGTCTTCCCGCTCTGCGTGCGGCAAGAAAGAAAGGCTGCACGGAAACGAATAGCAGATTATCCGCGCTGCTTAACATTATGGTTCGGCTGGACGATACCTGCGTTCTATACCGTGGCGGAGCCGAGGCGCTGACAGCGGTACAGAGCGGCGCTGCGGACGTGCTTATCGCCGGAGAGCCCGGAAGCATTGCGGGAGATCAGGCAATGAGGCGGCTTGATGAGGATCTCTTCCTGCGGCATGTTTCTCCCGGTGGGAGTGCGGATCTTCTGGCTGCCACTCTCTTTCTGGATGCCCTGGAGCGCAATCAACACACGGTAGAAGAGGACGACAGTCTTTCGGAGGAAAACAACTATGGAGCAAATTGAGTTCGACTATCCGGCGGCGAAACGTCGCATCGCTAAAAAGGCTCATGTTGGAGTCGTAGGCTCCGGAGACATGGAGGTTCTGATGGAGCCGGCTCCGAGCGAAGGAGCTCACGTCTCGATCACAACCAGCGTGGACGGCTTTCAGGACTCATGGAAGGCCGTACTCGACCGCTTCTTCTCAAAGTTTGATGGTGCTGTTCGGATTCACATCAACGATGCAGGAGCAACACCGGGCAGTGTTTTGCTGCGCCTGGAACAGGCAGTGGAGGTGATTAGCCAATGAGCCAGACAAGTATGATTCCGGAGTTCGTAAGCCGCAATAGCTTTATTGAGCTTGATGGCCGCAGACGAGCCCAGAGCTTGTTCGATAAGGGCACCTGGAAGGAGCTGGTTGGTCCATTCGATCAGATGTCTTCTCCGTGGTTGCCAATGCAAGGCATCGCTCCACAAGCTGACGATGGTTGCATTGTGATCAAAGGAAAAATCGGTGGGATGCCTGCTGTGGCTATTGCGCTTGAAGGAGCATTTCAAGGTGGCAGCATCGGCGAAGTTTCAGGTGCGAAGATGACTGCCGCTTTGGATTTTGCAACGAGGGATTCTGAAGCGGGCAAAAGGACTGCCGCGATTCTTTTACTAGAGACGGGTGGCGTGCGCTTGCAGGAGGCCAACCTTGGCCTGGCAGCGGTAGCTGAAGTGATCTCCTCGGTCCTTGCCTTACGTCCGCATGCTCCAGTCATTACTCTCATTGCCGGTACGGTGGGTTGCTTTGGAGGGATGTCCCTTGCAGCCGGAGTATCGAGCTACATTGTCATGACCCGCGAGGCGCGCCTCGGTCTCAATGGCCCTGAGGTCATCGAGCAGGAGTCCGGTATCGACGAGTTTGATGCTTCGGACCGAGCACTCATCTGGGCTATTCATGGTGGCGAACAGCGCGTTGGCATGGGCCTGGCCGATGCTCTTGTCGAAGATGACGCCGAAAAGATCAGGACAGTCATTCAAGGATATGTTCAGGCTGATCTGAAACCCGAATACAGAAGCCAGCAAGTAGATCTATACCGTGACCGAATCGCTGCTTTGGATACGTCCGAGCAGATCGATCCAAAGAGCCTGCGTCAGAAGTGGGGCAACAAAACAACAGGAGAATCGCGATGAGCGAACAGATTGGATTACGCGGCAGGACATGGTTCCAGGCTTTAACAGAGAACAACCAAACTGCATCTGGAGATCCCGGTACTGTTCTCGCGTCTGAAGCCAGGATCGGCGACGAAATGGCGTTGTTCCTTGCCGTAGTTCCAAATCCATCCAGCCGATTTCCCTGCGTACGAGAGGGACAGGTAGGTCTCGAAGAGGCATTTGCCTTAGCCAGCCACCTGCGTCGGATAATCGCCGAAGATCGCGAAAAGGCAAAAGATCAAAAGCGGCCGATCATTGCGATCGTCGATGTAAAGAGCCAGGCCTATGGGCGTCGTGAAGAGACAGCGGGAATATTCTTCGCTGCTGCAGCCTCAGCGGATGCCTATGCTTCGGCGCGAACGGCAGGCCATCCGGTCATTGCGCTCGTAGCGGGACATGCCTTTTCCGGTGGGTTTCTCACGCATGGCTACCAGGCGAATCGTATTCTCGCCTTTGACGACTCTGGCATCATGATTCACGCAATGCACAAAGAAGCGGCGGCGAGAATCACTCGTCGATCCGTCGCCGAACTTGAGCAACTCGGTCATGAGATTGTGCCCATGTCCTATGACGTGCGGGACTATGCCAAGCTTGGTCTGCTTCACAAGCTGCTGCATGTGAATGATCCTCTGCATCCTACGGTAGCCGATATCCAGGCCATCAGGCTTGATTTGATTGATGCTATTCGGGATGCACGACATGGTGCGACCGACCTCAGCAATCGCCTTCAGGCCGAAGCAGCAAGGCAAACACGGAAGGCTGGAATTGCCGTTCGCGCTGCGCTGGAAGCACAGTGGCAGAGCGCATAAGGAGCGGTTGTGACGAAGGTTCTTGTTGACACTCTCGTTCCTATATTCGTTGGTCTGTTGCTGGGTTATATAGCTGGCCGACGAGGCATGATGGACAATCAGAATGTCCGAAATCTGATTGTCCTGGTGATGAACTTTGCGATCCCCTGCGCTTTGTTCTCAACCATTATCGGGTCGTCACGAGCTGTTTTGCTTCAACATATTCCTGCGGCATTGATGATCACCCTGGTCTTCAGCGCTCTTTACCTTATCAGCTATATCTGGGCGCGCAGAGGACTGGGCATGTCGCTTTCGGATGCGTCAGTCCTGGCTCTGACTATCGGCTTTCCGAATTCGGCCGCAATTGCTTTGCCCTTATTCAGGGGAGCCTATGGCGCTGAAGCAACCGTCACGGCTGCATTGTCGATCGCTATTGGATCGATCACTATCTCACCTCTCACACTGGCTCTGCTTGAGGCTGACAAGCAGTCCGCAGGGAATGGAATTTCAATAGGGCGAATCTTTCGCAGTTTTCCTCGCGCTCTTATTCGTCCCGTTGTCTGGGCTCCGCTGCTCGCTCTGATTGGCGTCTTCTCTGATATTTATCTTCCGTCTTTCGTTGCAGGAACACTTACCACTCTGGGCAGTGCGGCAACTGGTTCCGCTCTCATCCTTACCGGTCTGGTCGTCTCTGCACAGAGCTTTCGGTTCAGTGGCAGCGTTGCAATCACCACGGTTCTAAAGCTGGTGGTGCAGCCTCTATTTGCCTTATGCATGATGTTGTTATTTCGTATGGATCACAATGATGTACGTAACATCACAGTCATTAGCGCGATCCCTGGCGGTTTTTTCGGCCTGGTATTTGGCAAAGGATTCAACGCTACGCCGGAAGCTGCCAGTTCTGGATTGATTGGCACTTATCTCATGGGCTGGCTCACGCTGGCACTATGGATGCTTCTAGTCGCGAGGTTCTTTTAAGTAGCCGGGTTTTTCTAAGTCACTCATGATTTCTATCGCTCAACATTCGCTTCGGGTACACGACCTTCTTCTGCTGCGATCAGGCGTTGTAATCTCTGCGGATGGGAGCAAACCTGCGTGGGTTACGTCATTCGAGTCGGGTGATCTCTGGGTCGTGGTGCGCCGAGCCACCGCTCCAAGCGGATTCGTCGCTGTAGGTATCCGAGGCGTCCACAGGAACCAGCGCTGGGGCGGTTTCGCTGCTCTCGCTGATGTCAAAGAGAGGCTTCATCCTTCGCAGCTTTCCTTTCGTATGGCGCATCGCACGCGTATCGCAATTCCTGCTTTGGCGACCCTATCCTGGCTCGAAGGACAACTGGAGAGATCTGCACTGGATTGGGGGCCGGTCGGTAGTGTTGGCTTTGAACTGGCGACAGGTCAGCAAGTTGTAACTGGAACCAGCGATCTCGATATTGCGCTGTTCGCTCCAACACGATTTACCAAAGATGCTGCTCGCGATCTCTGGTCCATCATGAGGTCAGCACCAGGAAAAATTGATGTGCGTGTTGAGACTCTTTGTTGCGGGTTTTCGCTGGAAGAATATGCTCGCGAGGAGACAGGGCAAGTCCTTGTACGATTGCCGGAAAGCCAAAAATTTGCAATCGATCCTTGGAGCGTTTCTGTTATGAAGGACTAAGGATGAAAACCGCAATACTTTTTCCCGGCCAGGGTTCACAGAAACCTCAGATGCTTCACGAACTGGTGCAGCATCCTGCTATTGCAGAAACTTTGTCTGAGGTTAGCGAAGTCTTGAGCCTCGACGTCCGAACGCTTGATACGCCTGAAGCTTTGCAATCCGCGGTCTCGGTTCAACTGGCGATTTTGACGGCCAGCGTCGCCACTGCGAGAGCGCTTCAGCAAAGCGGGCTTGAACCGTTAGCTGTTGCGGGTCTCTCGGTCGGAGCATTCTCCGCAGCAGTTGCAGCAGGCTCTATATCGCTCCCGGATGCTGTGCAGCTGGTACGTTTTCGCGCTGAAGAGATGGAGCGGATGTATCCGGCAGGGTATGGTCTATCTGCCATTGTTGGTCTCAGTGAAACGCAGGTGGCTAAGTTAGTCGAGGCCGAGAATAGTAAGGAACATCCTGTCTTCGTGGGGAATATCAACGCGCCGAGACAGATTGTTATCGCAGGATCGAATGAGGGTATGGAGCTAGTTTTGCAAAAGGCGCGCGCGCAGGGAGCGCGTAAGGCAGAGCGTCTGGATGTGCCTGTGCCTTCTCACTGCGCTCTGCTGCAGCCGGTCGCGGACTCTCTTCGCCTTCAACTTCAATCGATATCCGTGAAAGATCCGAAGCCTATCTATCTGGCCAATGTAACGGCAAGAGCCGTGCGTACCGCGCAGGGAGTTGCAAGGGATTTAGCCGATAACATTGCCCACGGAGTTCGATGGTATGATGCGACCACCGTCGCACGGGAGCTTGGTTGTGAGCTCTTCCTCGAAGTTCCGCCCGGACACACTTTGAGCGATTTAGCCCAGGAGAATCTGCCCGAAATCAAGGCTCACACGATCACTCCAGAGACATTCAACAGACTACTGAATCTGGCGAAGAATGAAGCTACATCGTGATTTAACGCTAAGTTTGTTGACTTACTTTGTTGGTTTGCAAGGTGCGTCTCCGAGGCTGGAGTGCAAGGTGCTTTGCCGCCGGTTTTATGTCAATGCCTATGCCATAAATATCGGCAAGAGCACGCAAAGGGGCTCTAACTCCGGGATGAACGTGATCGCGTCGTCTTGGCTCGGGTCTTGGTTGCAGACTTGGTTACGCTTGCGCGGTTTTGTAACTCCTTCAAGGCCTGGAGGAGTGTGTGTCTTTCTAGCATTGAGAGAACTGCCTCTTCTGCATCATCAATGAGTTCTTCGAAGTAGCCGCGAACGTTTGAACTGACCAGGCATCGATGCGGAATCCCCGTTCGTGGCACCCAGATTTTTTTGTCCATGACTATGGAGCGATAGATATCGCGTAACGTGATCTGGTCCGGTGCTTTGGCGAGGCGGACGCCTCCATTTTTGCCCATCATCGAATGTACGAGTTCGTCTCGTACTAGCGGCACAAGAAGCTTCCGAACGAAGCTCGGATTTGCGCCGAGACTCTGGGCGAGCTGCGAAGAACTCAATTGTGAGACCGACTCCTGTTGTGCCAGCGCGAGGCTGAGCATCATCTGGAGCGCAGTCGGAAACCGAATGTCGATCATGCTGTCGAATCCTTGTACCGCCGATGTGCGGAGACAAAAAGGCGCGATGAAATGAGCGCGATCTTATCTGTATGCATTCTAGTTGCAGATAATCAATACAGCCAGTACAGGATCAGGTCGGTAACCTGGTCACTATCCCCTTCCATCATCCCGTGCCCATTGGCCTTGATGCCCCGAGTTGTGCGGCGACAAGATCATTGCCATTGTCGCCATACAACTGGGCTGCACGCTAATCCGCTGTCGTTGTTGGTTTATACAGCGCGGGAGAGCATGGATTGTCTCTTCCAATACGTGAGCGAACGCCATAGCCATTCCATCGGGCCAAAGTTGAAATAGCGCAGCCAGATAGAGCTGAAGACGAGATTGAAGGTCCACATGGCAAGCACGACATAGTAGAGCTGGTAATACTCCAGTTGACCGTACAGCTTCCATGGACTGCAGAGGAAAACGAACTGGAGGATGATACTAGTCAATAGATAGTTGGTAAGCGCCATCTGGCCGACAGCAGCGAGAGGTTTCGTAAGCGATCGAAGGAGACCACTTTTAATTACGATGAGTATCACGGATGCTGTGGCTAAAGCTCCACCGATGCGAGTCAGGTTAAAGGGGAATATGATCCAGAGTGAGTAGATTCCCGGCGCAAAACCCGAATGCCATAGCTTGAAGAGACCCATGAACGTAAGAGGAATAGACACTAGAAAGCCAATGAGCGCGGTCCAGATGTAAGTCCTGTAGGAAAGCTCTGCTGTCAAGAATCGATTCTTGATGAGAGCCATGCCGATCAGCATCATGCCAAGGGAATCGGTGTAGATAAATCTGTAATAAATTTCACTTTCAATGTGACCTACTCTTTGCGCTCCACGCTTGATATACGCTACATATCCCTCGTTGCGATCTCTTATCCCATCATCGATTTGCTTTCTATCTGTTTTCTCGGGGATGAGTCTATCGGCCCAGGCATGTAACTCATATTTCTGAGACTCAGTGAGTTGCTTATGTCCTTTTTGACTTTCAAGAGCAGCAGAGGCCTGCCAGCTCAAGATCACATCATCAACTCCGTGCGCAAGACGAAGAAAACTATAAGTAGAAAGCACCAGCGAAATAGATATGCCTGCTATTAAGAGTGTGCGAGGTTTCAGATGTCGGCATGGATAGAGAAACAGCAGAGACGTAATGGCATAGAAGTAGAGAACATCTCCGTCCCAAATCAAGTAAGCATGTAGCATGCCGAAGAGTGCCAGCCACATATTTCTACGTAGGAATATGTCTGCCACTGTTTTATATGCACCGCGCTCTTCTGCGCGACGGGTTAAGAGTATGACTCCGGCGCCAAAAAGCAGCGTAAAGATGCCGCGCATCTTACCTTCGACGAAGGTCCAGTTCAGATATGAAAGAACCAGATTGAGGTGGGCATGTGAGCCAAGGAATGCCGGCTTTAAAAAACTGGTTGGGAAAGGATTGGGCATCACTGGTACGGCGAAGCTAAATATATTGCTTAGCAAAATGCCAAGCAACGCAAAACCACGCAAAGTATCCATGCTGGAGATGCGCTCTTGACGTGTAACAGCCTGAGCATATCCCGGGACCGGGCCAGCTAACTCCTCATCTGGAGAAGATCTGAATGTTATGTCTCCTGTATTCGTTGTAGATTCTTTCGTCTGTATCATGTGCGTCCTCTTTCTATTTATGGAGATGACTGTTCGCTTCGAGAACTATCTTGCCTGGGGCATTCCTCCCATTGCGAAGCGCCTGCTGGGCTATCGCAGCCTCGGCCAGTGGATAAGTTGCGGCTATAGGAATAATCAGGACCCCGGCTTCAACGAGTTCGACAAGCTTCGTCAAGTCTGCTTGATTCGCCCGCGCAAACACCGTCTTTACGCCTGGCGCTGCTCCGGCGATCGAGCATGCGCGCACACCTGTTCGGCCTATCTTCGCGTTGAGAGAGAGAACTCCTCGTCCTGCGCAATCGAGGATAGCGTCGTAGCCTTCCGGAACGATTCTGCGGACGTCTTCGACAAGTTGGTCTCCATACAGAACGGGTTGAACGCCGATCGAACGCAGGTAGTTATGGTTGATCTCTGAAGCGGAGCCGACCACTTTCGCTCCCAGAGATACCGCGATCTGCGCTGCAATGGAGCCGACACCGCCCGAGGCTCCATGAATAAGCAAAGTCTCCCCTGCCTGGATGTCGAGTGCATGGACAATTGCCTGATAGGCTGTGAGTCCCGCGAGCGGTAGAGCCGCAGCCTGCGCCCACGTAGCATTGCGCGGTTTCCGTGCAAAGGAAGAGACGGCGGCTGAGACCTTTTCAGCATAGGTACCATGCCTAAGGATTTCTTCTCGCACGAAGCCGATCACCTCATCGCCGGGTGCAAATTCCGAAACACCGGCTCCTGCGCGTTCCACGATACCGGCAACGTCCCAGCCTGGAATCACAGGAAACCAGGCGTCCATGATGCTGTCCCCGTGACCCTCTTGAAGTATGTGGTCAGCAGGATTGAGCGCGGCCGCTTTCACATGAATCAGAATGTTCGTCTGCGAAAGCTTTGGCTCCGGCACATCCGTGTATTCAAGAACTTCAGGCCCGCCGTACTGGCGGTAGATAATTGCCTTCATATCCAGCCTCACTGTCCTGGAAATGCGAGGGGTATGTCTAAAACAATGCGAAGCGTTTCAAACTTCCAGACACCATCGATACGGCGCAGAGTGGGGCGATAATATCCCGACTCGATTGGAGTCACAGTTCCTTGTGCGCCAGTTACTCCTTCAGGCCATCCAGTGGCGGGACGCTCTTTACCGACGACATTGAACACAATAAACTGGGCGTCCATCTGTGCCTCATCGCCGTTGACTTCGATAATAGGGTCATGCGTCGTATGGTGACTCCAGCCTCGTGGGGGATGTGGGCGCATCATATTGGCGACGGCGCCGACGATTGCATCGTGGCCGACAAGCACGCCAAGCGGCTGGAGATCTCCTGAATTGCTGTAGAAAATCTCTACGCGACCATCTGGCGTAAATTGTGCGGCTACTGCGGCGCCATTCCTGGCATCTGTTCCTCGCACATATTTTGCTAAAACCTGCTGTACCGCTCGTTCGTCAGTCATTTGTGTTCTCTCCTGTTCCGCTATGCTGTGCGGACCTATCTTTGGAATAGTTAAGTCTTATCCAATCAAGGAAGGCAGCTAATATGTATCTATAATAAAAACATATTGTGCACGCAAGTGCAACTGTCATGAATGCATATGGATTCTCTACTGAGAAAAACAACCAACGAGTTCTCGATCGCGTCGAAGAAGCAATCGAGAACTCGCATTCGGGCTAGCGCAATGCTACGAAGGCCAGAGCAATACCAATGACGTCCTCAAGCAACGCCGCAGGCAGATCGTTTCCAAACAGTTTTGCAGCGAGGGCTCTGCCCTTGGCGCCAGCGAGTGTTCCGACTACGCTGCCAATGATTCCGGCAATGATTCCCATGATGAACTGTCCACCCGAGAGTCCGATGGCTGCTCCTGTAAGCGCACCCATCACCACGCGTGCGATAAATTGAGGAGGTACAAGGCGGCTGGGGGTTTTGGGCATCTTGTCATTGATGATTTCGCCAAGGGATAGCAGGCTAGTGATGTACGGTGTGAAGCGAAAGCCCAGGAAGGAAAGCCAGGTTCCCTGAAGCTGGAGTTGTCGGCCACTGGCAGCCCAACTTACCGCAGCCAGGCCAAGAAGAGCTCGTAGACCGCACACGAAGCCCAACACAAAAGCAGAGATCAAAACAGTCATTTTCGTTCTCCTTTAGAACGGCGATTTTGTGAACCGCCGGGTAGTGGGGCAGAAGCCCATTCGGAAGTTGCGACCGACTAGTCGAAAGATATACTCGGCAAAACCAGAAGCCTCATGTTGAAGTGAGCTGAGAAACCTTCAGACTCTGGATCGAAAACAAGTTAGCGCTCCTCCCGTGACAGAGCTGAATAGGTCGGGGGAGTTGAATGCTCGTGCGGAGATCATAGCCCCATGCAGCAACGCAACAAAACTCTGCGCCTCTATCTCCGCACTCTGCCGCAGGTAGATCGTCCCGAGGCTGGTCCCTTCTTTGAGAGTAGTTTTCACCCATGAGACGAGAACGCAGAAGTGTTGCTGCACCTCGATCTGGATTTCATTGGGCAGAGCCGGTAGCTCGGCACTGAGCAGAGCGGCAATATAGATTGGCCGATGATTATTATGAACACACTCCGCCAAATGATGGACATATAACTTGAGACGCCGCATTGGGTCAGTCACGTTATCGTCCAGACTTCCAACTGCCCGGACAAGACTTGCACGAGATTCCTTCAGCGTCGCAACAACAAGATCCACCTTGGACGGAAAGTGATGGTGAATGCTTGCTTTGCGGATGCCAACTGATTCGGCGATGTTCGCATAACTGAAGCCGAAGTAACCCCTCTCAGCCATCAGATCATGTGCCGATTCGCGTATTCGACTTGCGGTATCGTTGTTCATAGCGAGCGGGCTATCTACTAGTAGGACCGAGCGTGGCGTTTTTTTTACTGGTTTCAGCGTCGGAAATAGCACTCGACGCAAGCTAAAATCGATCACGCACTCAGAGCATTTGTTCGATGGCCTCATGCGTGAATGCATCGCTTCCTCCTGTGCCGCTCAAAATCAGCGAGACTCGGAGAAAGCGATGCATGACAGCGTTATTTCGAGCTGGCCTTTGATGCCGCGTCGATAATCACATCCGCAACCTTTGCCGGCTTGGAGAGCATGATCACGTGGCTGGATGGAACGGTGATGGTTGTCGCGCCGATTTTCTTTGCGAGAGATGCTTCGAGAACAGGTGAAATTGCCCGATCATTCGCGCCAACGATGAACCAGGATGGCTTGGACTTCCAGGCTGGATTCGTGACCTCGCCCTTCATTGCGGCGACATTTGCAGGTATCTGAGTTGCAGTCAGAATCGCAATCTCTTTAGCGGAAAGATCCTGCGCGAAATCCTCTGCAACACCCTTAGGGGTCAGCTTAAGGAAACCTGTTTTATCGGGACGTAGCTCCGCGCCGATCGGTGTTGGAACACTCATAATAAGGCCGAGAGCGGATTCACCCTTGTCTGGGGCGACGGCCGATACATAAACGAGGCCGGCGACCTTCGGATCGTTTCCCGCTTCGGTGATCACGGCTCCACCGTAAGAGTGACCGACGAGCAATACTGGCCCATCCTCAATGTCAATGGCGCGCTGCGTTGCCGCAACGTCATCGGCAAAGGATGTGAGGGGGATCTGCACAGCAACGACATGCAGGCCTTTCGCCTCGAGCAGGGGAATCACTTTCGCCCAGCTCGAACCGTCAGCCCATGCTCCGTGAATGAGCAGGACTGTTTTTACCCCTGATGGGGTCTGCGCTTGTGCCGTCTTGACGGCGGTGCTGGCGATCACGAGCACTGCGGCGCATGCTACCAAAATATTCCGAATAGACTTCAATGTTTGCACTGTATTTCTCCTTGATGAACTGAGGATCCGTACTAGACGGCCATGAAACGAAGACGATCAGCAAGCGCTCGCCTGCTAATACGTAGCGTAGAGACGCGCAAGACCGTACGCTACTATCACTTTGTATAGTTATGTCGTTTGTGTCGGTTATGGGCTGAGCGGGAAAGCAGAATTTTAATGCAGCATTTACTCGCTGTCTTATCCAATTTCTAAAGCTAATCTCTGATCAACATCATCACGACTAGCGTGGCGCAGGCCGCCACACATTCAGAATAAACTTAAGCGCTTGCACTGTTTGTGCCTGATCAAGAGCAGATACAAATGAGACTCGAAGTGTTCTCCTTGTCTCATTCGGACTGTGCTAAAAGCACACAACCCTGTTCAAAGAATCACACCGCTGCCTTATTCCATCTCTGAAGTTAGTCTTTGATTAGAACGCAATCTTGGCAAAAAGCAATGCTATTTGGCAAATCCTGATTAATTATTGCGCAGCGATGATCCTATATAAGAATTAGCGTAACCATAGTATCTCCGGCACGAAATTGCCGTTAATCGGAACATTTGAATTCTCTGGATAGAACGCGCGTTCTGACGCTGAAAGCGTCGGCCAGATGGACCGATTCGATAACTCAGTGAAGTATTTGCACTCAACAAATATCTAAAGATAGAACCCCATGTCTTTATATGAGACATGGGGTTTCGTATTTATGAAATTAGACATGAATCTAAGTCCGCTCATCTTTCGTGTCGAGCTTACTTAGCGGAGTCAATTTGGCAGGATGTCGTGCTGTTTGCCGGATTGCACCGTGCAACAACTGCCCCGGGCAGAACAACCACGTAATGTCCTGGCCACTGCGCAGGCTCATTTATCGGATAGTCCGTGCTTAGCATCTGAGCGCCGCTTGCCATCGCTGCATCTCGCATCGTCGTGTCGTTGATGCGCGCCTCTTTCGTATCGCCGTCCGTACGCGCGCGGATGAGATATCCCTGGCGCACGAGCGCGGTGATCTCTGAAGCGGGTCCATTGTTGCGTTCAACAAACGCCGCATCCGGTTCGCCAGGTGTTGCATTGGTGAACAGTACTCGACCACGCAACGATGGATGACCGGCAAGATAGACCGGCCCAACAGAGTGCTGGTCCATGAGAAAGACAACCTTGCCGCGAGCGCTGGCAAGCGTGGGCCAGTTGCCGGCGAGCACGGCCTGATTCAGCGTTTCGTAGCTGCCACGAACATCATCCGGAACAATCAATTCCTGAGGCGAGAACACCGAACGAATCTCGGCATCGAGCGCATCGAAGGTGCTTGTAGTGAATGTTTCCGGCTCGGTGAGATGCAGCCGTGGATCTTCCTTATCCTGCTTGGTTTCAACGAGAATGAAGATCGGAATATGACCAGGGTGGGCCAGCGACCATTGACGCACCTGCTGCAGGCAGCCGACGAAAGGCTGACACGTGCTGCGGTAATCGATGTCCTGAACGTGCATCACCTTGATCCCAGGCTTGCTCATCAGGCCGTTGGGATCGAAGTCGGGGTCAGCAGGCAAGTGGGCATTCGCCACCATCTGGGGCCCGGCAGGGTGTGCATAGAGGCCACCCTTGCTGTCTGCAAATACATCCAGCTCGATCTGGCGTACGCCGCTATCAAGCTGTTGCGAGAGCGGCTGATGTTTATATTCCAGGCCCTTGTAATCCTCTGCGTGGTTTGCCTTCCAGAGCTTGGTCTCGCTGGGTGCAATGCCTGCGTGATAACTGTTGTGTGTGCCAATCACCTGGATCTGGTTGAGCTTCAGGGCTCCTGTTGTTTGAGCCAAAACAGGAGAGATTATCAGTTGGCTTCCTTTTGCGAGGACGATGGCCGCGATCAAAACTGCGAACGAAATTGTAATCCGAGATGCGAAGAAGGTGCGATAACGAGGGGTCATATAAAGAGTCCTTTTAAACATCACTCAGAATATAACTTCGTGGCACTCCTCAATCTTTAATTTATAAACACAACAATTTGAAAACAAGGCGATGGCCAACGTTTGAACGTCAGCCATCCGCCGCGATTTTGCTACTGTGGCAGTGTCGTGTCGCCCAAAGGCTGTACGCTTGTGACCTGCCAGCCGCTATTCGACTTCACAATTGTAGCGGTGGCCGTCTGCTGCCCTGAAGTGTCCGCAGCAATATTAGGGAACGCGGTTTTCATCTCCGTTGTCGAGGCCCAACTTGGCACGTTCGCAACGTGCAGATGGTAGTTCACGCTGTACTGTGTCGCATCGGCATTGTCGGCGGGCGTAAAGCTGTCAATCGTAGTCGCCTCGCGATGGCCGAAGCAGAAGTTGCCATATCCCGGCTGCGTCTGATCCACGGTCCATGTGGAGCGCCCGAGATCTGAAAGATCATAGTCATTGACCTGTTTCGAACCGATCAGGAAACGCTTTTTCTCGGCAGACTTTCTCATCAGCAACCCGGCATCCGTCAGAGCATCGTAGCCTTTTGTCTGCTCATCATTTGAAGTATCAGCCTGCGCCGGAAACTTCTTTGCATCCGGCCACACGCACTCCTGCCGTGAGCTGTAATAGTTGTTGATCGCAGATTTGAAGGCGCTCTTATCCACCATGTTCGTCTTGCGACATCCCGCGGCCATCACCATCGCACCACATATTGCCAGACTCAAAACACGTTTCGCGTACATGTAAAATCACCTCGAAGTCTTGGATGCAGAAATTGAGGCTATCTACTGCTCAACCTTTGCGTAAGACTCGATATACTCTGATGTCGGCGATTATTCGTGTCTGTAATCGCATAGAAACGCATTTGTCTCTGTCCCTTATTTCCATAGAGGTTGCGCCCATGCTCAAGAAAACCATCAGCTTTCTCGTTCTAGCCATCGTGTCTATCAGCAGCGCATCAAGCCGCGCTCAATCCGTGGGAGGTGTAATCGTGGAGCATAATGTCCCGATGAAGACACGCGATGGCATAACTCTGCGAGCGGATATCTATCGCCCAGATGGACAGGACAAGCTCCCGGTTCTATTACAGAGGACGCCATACAACAAGGCGGTAGGCGAAAGTTTTGGCCGCATCGCGGCTCTTCGAGGCTACCTGGTAGTCATGCAGGATGTGCGCGGCCGTTACGCATCCGAAGGCGACTGGTACCCTTTTAAATATGAGACGAATGACGGCTATGACACCATAGAGTGGGCAGCAGCTCTGCCTTATTCCAACGGCAAAGTCGGCATGTTCGGAGGCTCGTATGTTGGTGCCACGCAGATGCTTGCAGCCATCGGCAAACCACCGCACCTGGCTGGCATCTGCCCTGTCGTTACAGCCAGTAATTATTACGAGAATTGGATATACCAGGGAGGAGCATTCGAGCAGTGGTTCAACGAATCCTGGACCTCCAGCCTGGCGCAGGACACGCTCGACCGCACCATTCGGAAGGCGACTAACGCCGTCGTTGCAGTCTCTGTTCTTCCGCTTAAACAATATCCCATCTTCAATATCACCCCTCCCGCCAATGCCAGTGAATTAACAACGCAGCTCGCGCCCTACTTCAATGATTGGCTCGATCACCCTGTCTACGATAGCTATTGGAAGCAGTGGGCAATTGACGAACAATACAACTCCATTCAGGTGCCCGCACTTACGATTGCGGCCTGGTATGACATCTTTCAAGGCGGCTCTCTGCATAACTTTCAAGGATTGCAGGCACATGCTGGCAACGCGGACGCGCGCAAACAACAGCGATTAGTTGTCGCAATTGGTGGCCACTCTGGTGGTGGACGCAAGATAGGCGCGATGGACTTCGGTCCGGCTGCCGCAGAGTATGACGAAAACAGCATCATGCTTAACTGGTACGACTATCTCCTGCAAGGTAAGCAGAACGAGTTCGCAACGCAAAAGCCCGTCAAGCTATTTGTAATGGGCACGAATCAATGGCGCTACGAAGACAGTTGGCCTCTGCAACGCGCCAAAGAGACGCGCTACTTTTTGCACTCCGGCGGCAAGGCAAACACGCTCGCTGGCGATGGAACCTTTACGCCAAGCGCGACCCAGCAGGATGTATCCGATAGCTATGTCTATGACCCAATGAATCCTGTTCCGACCGTGGGAGGGCCGCTATGTTGCGATGCCGAGCATCTTGCGCCTGGTCCAAGAGATCAGCGTCCTGTAGAGACGCGTCCTGATGTGCTCGTTTACTCCACGCCGGCACTCGATCAGGACATCGAAGTTACAGGTCCCATAAGTCTCGATCTCTATGCCAGCTCAACTGCAACCGACACAGATTTTACTGCGAAACTGGTGGATGTAGCACCCGATGGCTTTGCGCGAAACCTTACAGAAGGCATTCTTCGCGCCCGCTTTCACGATTCCACGCGCGACGAACCAAAGCCTATTGAGCCTGGAAAAATTATCGAGTACAAGATTGATCTCTGGGCCACGAGCAATGTCTTTCTCAAGGGGCACAAAATTCGTCTCGAAGTCAGCAGCAGTAACTTCCCAAGATTTGACCGCAACCTCAATACCGGGAAAAATGCATCTACCTCCGACGTTGCAGTGAAGGCAACCAACACCATCGTGCATGATGCTGCGCACCCCTCGGCACTGATCCTGCCCGTGGTGAGCGCACAATAGCCGTTATTTGCTGCGCACGCCAACGACAACCAGTGCCACTCCACCCACGAGCGCAAGCGTGCTGAGCAATGGCGGGATTGGCACTGACTTTTTCTGCTCGTGCTGAACTTGTAGGGGGCCCAAATCGACGTCTTTCTTCTCGTGGGTGAACGAGAAGCCTCCCATGGAGAACCCAACAATTCCAAGCAGAATGAGCAAGACCCCTACAATGGTCGCGGCTTTCATATACGTACACCTCTCCTGTGTCCTATAGGCACAAGAGTTTCGATGCCGCTCCACTGCCATACGAAGGCCAGATGTGATTCTTATTGCTCACATTGGTGCATCCCTGCTCGGTAGTCAATAGTGTGGGTACACTGATTGCGTATATCGAAAACAAGTTGCAGCCTAATGTTTCAAGCAGGATTCAATGGGGAGTGAAGCAATGAAGAAGCCAGCATTTGTGGAGTTGTTTGTCCTCGCCTCTTTGCTCATCGGTACTTGTATTAGCGCGGCACAATCGAAGCTGCCTGCGGGCACATTCAAGAATCCATTACTCTCTACAGGCCCCGATCCATGGGTTATTCGCTATGGCGGCTTCTATTACTACATGAATAGCACTGGCACCAATCTCACCATCCGCAAGACTTCAGACATCACTGACCTCGCACATGCCGAAACAAAGATCGTCTGGACGCCGCCATCCACAGGCCCGTACTCGAAAGATCTCTGGGCACCTGAGCTGCACCGCTTCGATGACAGGTGGTACATCTACTTCGCTGCTGACGACGGCCCTAATGAACATCATCGTATATACGTTGTCGAAAATACCGCAGCCGATCCACTCGACGGTACGTGGGAGTTCAAGGGCAAAGTATCCGACGCGACAAACAAATGGGCCATCGATGCATCTGTCTTTGAAGATCACAACCAGCGCTACATCCTCTGGTCAGGATGGGAAGGAGACACTGACGGCGAGCAGCGTATCTATATCGCGCATCTCAAGAATCCGTGGACTGTAGACTCTCCGCGCGCAATGCTCTCGTATCCTCAATATCCATGGGAGCGTGTTGGTGATCTACTCGATCGTCCTGCAATGCCGCATGTCAACGTGAATGAGGGCCCGGAGATCTTGCAGCATAATGAAGATATCTTTCTCGTCTACTCTGGCTCGGCCTGCTGGACCGACTATTACGCCCTTGGAGTTATCCGTGCGAAGTCAGGCACCAATCTTCTCGACCAAGCTTCATGGATGAAATACGATCATCCATTCTTCAAGCAGGATCGCGAAGCGAAAGTTTTTGGCACAGGCCACAACGGCTTCTTCAAGTCCCCGGATGGCAAGCAGGATTGGATTATCTATCATGCCAATCCTGCATCAGGAGAAGGATGCGGTGATCATCGCTCCCCTCGCATTCAGCCGTTCACGTGGAACCCGGATGGTACTCCAAACTTCGGCAAGCCTATTGCTACGGATATTCCGATCGAGAAGCCTTCGAATTAACCGTGCTTACTCCACATGCACCACTGGCAGTTCCACAAAGCTGGAGTGAAACACACGCTGCGTAGCTTTCTTATAGTCACCCGGCTTCGCGAAAAAAATGTTCGGCACAAAGGTCTGTGGGTTCCTGTCGTACAACGGGAACCAACTCGATTGCACCTGCACCATGATCTTATGTCCGGGCAAGAACACATGATTTACATTCGGCAACGCGAACTTGTAAAGCTCCGGACTATCCGCAGGAATAGCCTTTGCTTCAGCTAGGCTTTCGCGATAGCGTCCGCGGAAAATATCCATCGCCACAGCTAGCTGATATCCGCCCATCTCCGGCTGTCCTGCAACTTCATCGGGATATACATCGATCAGCTTCACTACCCAATCTGAATCCGTACCGCTCGTCGATGCAGTCAGATTCGCAATCGGCTCTCCACTGATTTGGATCGGTGCTGTCAGTGCTTCAGTGGAATAAGTCAGCACATCTGTACGCCCAGAAAATTCGCGCTGATCATCCACCAGCCATCGTACCCAGGAGAGATTTGGCGTATACCCTACCGGCTCACTTGGCCGTGAACGAAACGGCACTGGCTTTGCAGGATCGGACACATATTCTTCATAACTCGACAGCAATGTTTCTCCTGCTTCCGACTCATCAAATCCAAGCTTTCCCGCAGCCTTTAGATAGAGCGGCGTGGCTTTCTGTGTACATCCTTCAGCACAGCCAGAGGGCCATGTTTGCAGCCGCTCCCACTTGTTGGCGCCAGTAACATAAGCTGTCACGGGAGCTACTTTCATCGCTGGTGCATCATCCTTCAAGTAATGCGCAAGAAAAGGTGCGAGTATCTCTTCGCGAAAATACAATCCAGTATCACTATGAAATTTGATCGCTCCCAGCGAACTGGCTTCTTCAATCTCCTGCCCGTGATACCAAGGCCCCAGCACCAGGAACAGGTTGCCATTCTTCTGCGACTTCAGCGCCTTGTATACGGCGATGGCTCCATAGATATCTTCCTGATCCCATTGCCCGTCCACTATCATTGTTGGCACGGTCAATTGTTGCTTCGCCAATATCTGATCGACGGCCTGATCACTCCAGAAAGCGTCATACGCTGGATGCGCTGCAACCTTCTTCCAGAATCCGATCTGATCCATGCCTCTTTGTCTCGCTAATTCTCCAGCTGACCCTGCCCGCATGTATGTGTCATAGTCATCAAAAGTGCTCGTCAGCCAATGTGCATCATTCGTCCGTGTTGCTGCCTGCTCGTAGATGTAAGGAATGTTCTGCTGTCGAAAAGCTCCATTGTGAAACCAATCATCCCCGCGCCATCCATCCACCATCGGATTCATCGGTACAGCCACCTTTAACGCTGGATGCGGATGCACCAATGGCATCAGCGACAGATATCCGTCATACGAAATCCCCAGCACGCCGACCTTCCCGTTCGACTCCTTCACATGCTTTACCAGCCAGTCGATCGTGTCATAGGTATCTGTAGACTCATCTACCGGAGTAGGGTTCAGTGGTCCATGGAGTGGGCGATTCATCACGTAATCGCCCTCACTGCCGTACTTCCCGCGAATGTCCTGCACTACGCGGATATATCCGCCAGCGACAATTGTCTCCGTCGCATTGTCATAGCCCCACAGGCTGCTTGCCAGGTGAACACTTGGAGCATTCGTGGTCAGCACATCAGCGGAGTAGGGGGTACGCGTCAACAAAATACCCTCATGCTTTGCGGACTTAGGTACGAGGATTACTGTATGCAGCTTTACTCCATCCCGCATCGGAATCATCTCGATACGCCGAGAGTAATCCGAGCCTGCATCGGTGGGCTCAAAATGCTCAGGAGTCTCACTGGGATAGTTGGGATATTTCGGAGCCGTCTGTGCGTCAGCAACTGCGCCGATAAGTGCCAGAGCAAACAACATCGAAGCCAGAGGACGGGAAGAGCGGTATAGAGAAGCCATGCAGCCACACCTCGAAATGGGTTATTCGCAACTTAACACATCACCCTGGAGATATGGCTGTAGATGTTTATAGCGATGAAAAGGCGCGGCTTTAGCTTCAGCCGCGCCTACCATGCATGTTAGAAATCAAGGAGCTCAGATACAAACGGACACTTTACCGAAGCGTTCTTAAACGCGCGCAGGCATCATCGAGATCCTTGTCTTTTTTGGCAAAGCAGAACCGCAACAAATCCTCACCGCGCCCGGCTCGAAAGAAAGCCGATCCGGCCACGGAAGCCACGCCAGTGCGCGCCAGCAACTCACGAGCTTTCTTCGCTGCCGTTTCTCCAGGAATTGAACTTGCATCCGCCAAAATGTAATATGCACCGGCGGGAACATACGGCGTAAGCCCCGCATCGGTAAGCGCCGCGACAATCCGCGCGCGCTTCAGCAGGTGATCTCCAGCCAACTCGGTATAAAACTCGGCAGGCAGGCTTTCCAGTCCTGCAGCGGCACCATGTTGCAATGCCGAAGGAGCGCAAACATACGTCAAGTCGTGAAAATAACTGATCGCACCGAGCCACTTCGCATCGGCAATCAGATATCCAAGCCGCCATCCGGTAACCGAAAACGTCTTTGAAAATCCTGAAATCAAAATCGTGCGCTCACGCATTCCCGGCAACGTGATCGGGCTCACATGCTCCGCATCTCCATAGACGAAATACTCATAGATCTCATCCGTAAATAGAAACAAACCGTTCTCGACGGCGACCGCGGAAAGTGCCTCCAACTCGGCGCGCGTAAAAATCTTCCCGCTGGGGTTCGATGGAGTATTGATCACAATCGCCCTTGTCTTCGGAGTTACAGCAGCCTTCAGCGCCTCCACATCCAGCGCCCAGTCCGCAGTTGTCTCCGCCGGGAAAGCCAGCGGCACAATCACCGGTGTCACGCGCAGCGACTTCAGCGTGCTCACATGGTAGCCATAGAATGGCTCAAACAAGATCACTTCATCACCGGGATTCAACAATGCCATCGCCGCCGCATGAAACCCGCCCGTAGCCCCGCTCGTCACCAGTACTTCTTTATCGGGATCGACATCGATGCCATTAAAGCGCTTCATCTTCCCGGCTATTGCATTGCGAAGTCGTGCAATGCCATCGAGCCGCGTGTAGATATTATGCCCACCCTGGATCGCAGCAATCGCTGCCTGTGCCACGACTGCCGGCACTTCGGTATCGCAAATCCCCTGCGCCAGATTTACGCCTCCCACGCGATCACACTCCATACTCATCGCACGAATCTCAGACTGCAACGCACGCGGCGCAAGTTCACTTAGGCGAAGCTCAGGAGCAAGAGAAGAGGTCGTAGGTGTCATAGAAAAGAGATCCAATCTTCAGAAAATTACGTACGGATATCACAATGTTACAAGCCACCCCCATCTCCCGTCCGTGGAATTCACCTAAACCATCGTTAGAATCTTCTGCAGCCAATCCTCAATGCGCACTCAAGCGAGCCGAGGAGCCGTTCCCGATATTGCTCTTGCTGCAAGAATTGCATGTTTGTTATTGATTATGTATTATCATTTACATAATGAATCTGCTACCCACTACCGTTCTCTCTGGCTTCCTCGGCGCAGGCAAGACGACCCTGCTAAATCATGTACTCAATAATCGGGCAGGGATGCGGGTTGCGGTCATTGTCAACGACATGAGCGAAATCAACATCGATGCTCAGTTAGTGAAGCAAAGCGGCGCTAATCTTAGCCGCACGCAGGAGAAGTTAGTCGAGATGACGAATGGGTGCATCTGTTGCACCCTGCGCGACGATCTTCTACAGGAGGTATCGCGACTTGCCCGCGAAGAACGATTCGACTATCTGCTTATCGAGTCAACGGGCATCTCTGAGCCGCTTCCGGTAGCAGCTACTTTTACCTTCATTGACGAGAAAGGGGACTCGCTCTCCAGTGTGGCTAAATTGGACACGATGGTGACTCTTGTCGACGCGACAAAATTCCTGGACGATGTTCGATCCATTGACGATCTACGGGACAGAAAGGTGGCTCTCGCCAACGAAGATGAGCGCACTGTCTCTGATCTTCTTATCGACCAGATTGAATTTGCGAATGTAATTGTCATTAACAAGACTGACCTGGTGAGCGCTGAAGATCTCGGCCGTCTCGAAGGAATTCTTGAGCATCTCAATCCTGCTGCCAGGCGTGTTCGCGCCGTGCGCGGTGAAGTACCGCTTACCTCCATATTGCATACCGGACTCTTCGATATGGAGGAGGCAGAGTCTTCCGCCGGATGGGTTCGTGAGTTGAATGGCGTGCATACGCCGGAGACGGAAGAGTATGGTATTTCGAGCTTCGTCTATCGTGCGCGGCGTCCTTTTCATCCAGAACGATTCGAGACTGTGACGGATGAAAGCTTTCCCAATGTGCTTCGAGCCAAGGGGTTTATCTGGCTTGCATCCTGCCACGATGATCTGATTCTTTTCTCCATTGCCGGTAGTACATTGGCCGTCGAGCCGCAGGCGCAATGGCTCGCAGCAGATATGGGGGATGAAGAACAGGATGCCGAAACGCAGGAGTATCTCAAGGATGTTTGGGAGGCTCCGTATGGAGATCGGCGGCAGGAGATTGTCTTCATCGGAGCAGGCATCGATCGCGCATTGTTGGAGGCAAGGTTGAATCAAGCTCTGCTCACTCCAGAGGAGATGGCCGCAGGGCCTGAGGCATGGCAAGAGCTCGCCGATCCTTTCTCTGAAATGTTTCGCGATAGAGAAGCAGCGGCTTAGGCATAGAGAGGAACATCGTCATGGCAAAAGAATGTCTAATCACCGGTAAGCGCCCCGTTGCGGGCAATAAAATCTCACACGCTCATAACAAAACGCGGCGGCGTTGGGAACCAAATCTGCAATGGAAGCGTGTCTGGATTCCAAGTGAAAACCGCTTCGTTCGTATGTGTGTAAGCACGCGCGGGCTGCGTACGATCAGCAAACTGGGAGTAGAGGCAGCTCTGCTTAAAGCGAAAAAAAGAGGCTGAACAATGCGAACAATTATCAAGCTGGCTTCAACCGCGGGTACTGGCCATTTCTACACCACGACCAAAAATCCGAAGCTTCAGAGCAGCAAACTTGAGCTGAGAAAGTATGACCCGGTGGTCCGCAAACATGTTCTCTATCGAGAAGCCAAAGCATAGTCATGGGCGAGTATGAGCATGTCCGGCAATAGTTCGAGATCGGTATTGCCCTCCGCCGTCAGGCGACGGGGCCGCGCGCTTCTGCATCAGCAGTGCTGGCTGTGGGGCAGGGACATCAAGCGTGCGGAGGGCAATCTGCTGCTTCATTACGGCTTCGATCGAATCCGCGAGCCTGGGGGTACGTCCGGTTTCAGCCAGTACACCCTATCCCTGCCCGGAAATCTATATGTGCGCCTATGGGGTTTCGGAATCTATTTCGGATACGCCGAGGGGGTATTTCTCAATCGTTTCGACTTCGTTCCGCGTGCCACGAGCTTGCAGGATGGATGGCAGTCCCTGGAGATGACAGGTCTTCCGCGCGCGCAAGACCTGTCTCTCTTTCCATCCGTACTTCGCTGGATGAGCAGTTACGAGAAGAGGGTTCTTGAAGAGTGGGGGCCGGAATATAGAGCCACATCACTCGCGGGATGGAAGACTCGCATCGCTGTAAAGGATATTTCAGTCGGGTGGCTAGGGCTGGCACAGCAAGTAGAGAAGCTGCTCTACCGCCTGCAGCCTCTGAATCCGTTAATGCGTATTACATCGTTGCCGGTTAGTGCTGAAACACGCCTGTCTTCGGCGCACACACCGTAAATAAAACAGATACCTCCGTAGGAGTGTCCTCGGCGGCAGTATAGATGAATTAGATTGTTACATTTATGTTAAAATCATTCTTGCGAAGGCAGTATTCCAACCCCAGGCCTCGCCCGATTAGAGCTATGAATCTTTACCTTATGCGCCACGCAAATGCGGGCGTTCCACGTGAAAATCCCGTCCTCGATGCCAAGCGCGGCCTTGTCAAAGAAGGCAAGCAGCAGTGCATGTTGATGGCTGGTGTTCTCACTGCGCTCAAGGCGCAGGTGGATGTCATCATCGCCAGCCCGCTTAAGCGCTCGCTCCAGTCTGCCCAGTTTGTCGGCACTGAGATTGGCTTTGAATCCAAAATCATCGCTTCGCCAGCCCTAGCGCCTGATGGAGATTACGCCGCATTCCAGCATCTCATCGCTGAATACGCTGATCGCGAAGGAGTCCTGGTCGTGGGCCACAATCCTAATCTGCACCAGTTCATTGCCAAAATTCTGAACGGCAATGGTAATGGCTCAGCCCATGCTCCTCTGACTGGCAACGGATGTATCCGTCTGCGCAAAGGCGCCATCGCACGCATCGATATGGCACGCCGCCCGGCACAATTGCAATGGATGATCGATCCGCGGCTTGCGCGCGTCATCTACAGCAGTGTGACAAAGAGTTCGCGTCCAAAGACGTCGCGAAAATAATCCGCTTCTTTACGCAGCGACCATAGCTCCAGCTCTGCTCCCGTGCGCCCCTGCTGCAGCTCCAGCAATACCCGCTTGGGGTAGACGCGCGCCGTTACGCGTAACACGTCTGAAGCACGATCCTGATTGAGCGCTCGCGCCAGCCGCAGTAGCACCACGCTGCGCAGCACGTTCGCGTGCTCCTCCGGCAGAATATTGCGCATGGCTCGATCTCCCGGCTGCGGACGAGTCTTGCCCAGGTATCGTGCAATCGCCGAAACAATCGTTCGCTGCTGCCAGGTAAGCCCGTAAATTTCTGAGCTTGAAATAATGTACTGCGTATGCCGGTGATGTCCCTGGTGATTCAGAAACTTACCTGTCTCACTCAACATCGCCGCCGCAGCCACCCAATCCGAGTACTCATCGGGCAGCTTGTGCAGTGTCGCCAGATCGCGAAACAACTGCACCGCATGCGCTTTCACCGGCTCGGCCTGACGCAGATCCACGCCGTAGCGCCGCGCCGTAGCCAGCACGCTCTCCCAGCGCTCCTGCTCGAACTGCTGGTGAGCCATCGCGCGATCATCCTGCTCGGCCAGCATCTGGGCTAATATGCCATCGCGCAGACCTAGATCCGAGTAGCGAAACCCGGCCAGATTAAAGGTTTCCAGCAGCTCCGCATAGACACATGCACCGGCCACAATAATCTCCGCCCGCTTCGGTCCAATGCCCGGTACCGCGGATCGTTCCGCCATGGTCATCTTGCGCAGCTTGGTCGCGAGCATCCGAACTTGTCTCTGCGTCGTAATCTCCACCTGCGCAGCCTTGGTTTTTCGAGCGGTCTTCGGTTCCGGTTTGACCAGAACGGAGTGCGATTCCGCCAGCGCCGCTGCTGTTCCAGAGGTAGCAATCACCAGCGGCACAGTTCCCGGATTGATCCGTCGATGCGCGCGACGCAACTCCCGCGCAATGAACTGCTTCATCCGCGCCAGGCCTTCTTCTGAAGCTGGATCGGTCGGAATAAACTCCTGCGTCAGCCGCACTGCTCCAAGCGGAAGGCTGACCGTTTCCTTGATGCGTTTATGCTCGCTCAGCGTGATTTCGCAACTGCCGCCGCCTACATCCACCAGCACGCATTTGCCGGCCGTACCAGGCTCGTTGGTCATCACGCCGCGATGAATGAGTCGCCCTTCTTCCAGCCCGGAGATGATCTCAATCGTCCAACCTGTCTCCGCTTTAGCCCAGGAGACAAAGGCCTGGGCGTTCCGCGCATCGCGCATGGCTGCGGTGGCAACGACGCGAATCTGGTCCACTCCGTGCGTTTGAATGGCGCGCTGAAACCGTTTTAAGGCCTTTATTGTCAAAGCCATTGCATCCGGAGAAACCAGGCCTGTTTCAAATACGCTGGTGCCCAGACGTGTGACTTCGCGATCCTCGTGGAGCGTCTTCAGGCGATGCGCCACGGCTCTCGCAATCTTTAGCCGGCAGGAGTTCGAGCCGATATCGATTGCGGCAAATGTGGCGGCAAAGCTGGCAGTTTTTGTAGGCATTGATCGAGTGACAAGGCCCAGTATGCATGGCCTATGGCAACAATACACCACCGAAATCAGGGGTGATTTTCGTCCCAGCATTGGCTCTGGAAATTTTCTATACGAGGCAAATTTGAAATCATTTTGAAACCAGGGACAGGTATAAGCTGCAAACTATGCGGGCTGTGTAAGAGAGTTACTGTTATTGCCTGGATCTAAAAAAAACAGGTGGTTCCCAGCGGGGATTTAGTACCGGGAACCACCTGGCTAAAAATTAACTTACTTTGCCGTTGAGGCCGTTGGGGAAGAAGCCTCCCTTGGTGCCGCTTGGGCTGGCATAGACGATGTTGAGCACCTGTTGCGCCGTGCGACTGAAGGCGATGCTATTGGAATCCGCATTGACGATGGTCGATGCGGTGAAGGTCGCGCTTGAGCCGTTGAGCGCGTCCTGGGTTGTCGTGAGGCCAATATCATCGTTGCCTGTGCCGTCGAGTGTGGCGCGCAGGTTGCTGATCTTCGTGGCAGTTGCGGCGATGCCCGCACCTGGATTCGCCTGATCCATACCCCATAGAATCGTCCGGATCAAGCCTGCGTGATAGGCCTCGACCGCGAGAATTCCGGCTGCAGCAGTGAGATTTCCGGCATCGGTAAGCGAGCCTGCCGCACCGTGATACGCGGTGACGCCCACATCTTCAAAGATGTAAGAGCCAAGCAGAAAAGCTACATCACTCGCGAAGGGGTCGAAGGCTGCTCCGATACCAGCCGCGGAGGCTGCTGCGTTAAAGCTGTTGAAGAGATCGATGTTCGGTTGTGCGACAGCCGAAGCACCGAGAGCGCCGCGTAGAAAAGTCACGTGCTTCTGCTCTTCGCTGGCGATCTCCATTGCATAGCTGGCATTGACTGGGTCAGAGAAGGGAACCTTGCAACTGGTAAAGCCACCGGGCTTGACGGTTACTGTACCGCCGCCCGTTGTGGCCGTGCCTGCGCCAATGCCAAGGCCTACCTGATCGATGGTCATGCCTGTGGATGCCAGCGTGTAATACTCCGCTTCGAGGTATTCGAGGTTGAGCGCGAAGTTGAGGTAATCCGCATCGGTGAGCGTTGCCTGTGCGTTGGCACTCTTGCTGGTGGTTGCAGCCAGCACGATGCCTGCGAGGGCAGAGCCGCCCATCATCATCATTCTGCGACGGCTAGTGACGATCACTTCGTCGAGTATCTGGGTTTCTGTGGTTGCCATGTCATCCATCCTTAAGCGGCGGTTGCTTTGATGTTTCCGTTCAATCCGTTGGGGAAGAATCCGCCCATGGACAGGTTTCCGTCAGCGCTTGCATACACGATATTCAGCACCTGCTGCGGAGTGCGCGCGAAGGCGATTGCCGTAGTTGGATCGGCAGCTACGATCGTCGTCGCGGATAGCGGGGTTTCGTTGCCGCCGCCCAGCGTCGCGCGAAGATTGGAGATCTTGTTTGCCAGGGCTACGTAGTTGCTTCCTGCCGCGAGGATCAGGGTACGAATTTCCGCTGCGTGATAGGCTTCCACAGCCATGATGCCTGCTGCTGCTCCCAGGTTCGTCTTATCGGTGAGCGCGCCAGCCGCACCGTGGTAAGCGGTCACGCCTACGTCTTCAAAAACGAATGCGCCAAGCAGAAATGAGTTGGGGTCGGCAAACGGGTTAAAGGTCGCGCCGATGCCCGCTGCCGATGCGGCCGCATTGAAGCTGTTGACCAGATCGATATTCGGCATGGGGACAGCAGACGTGCCGAGAGCCGAGCGCAGAAAGCGAACATGATTCAGTTCTTCCTGGGCGATCTCGTAGGCATATTCCTTCTGGATCGAGGAGGTGAAGGCTACCTGCGAGCCGCCGGTGACAGTGCCCGCACCCGAGCCCATGTCGGTTGAAGATAGCCCGGAGCCAGTTGCCGCAATCAGATAGAACGAGGCTTCAAGATATTCGAGGTTCAGCGCGAAGTTGAGGTAATCAACATCGGTGAGTGCTGCTGGGGGAGGTGGCGTAACAGTTATTGGAGTGCTGCTTCCGCCGCAACCGACTGCTGTAAGTGCAGCCGCAGAGCCTGCACCGACAAGGAAATTGCGCCTGGTTAGCGCGTTGAGTAATTCATCAATCTTTTGCACTGCCGTACCTCTTTCGCTTCGGGGGTTCACGAACATTTGCTGTTGATTGCCCGCTGCCGCAGGAAAGTAGACACGCACATCTTCACTTGCCTGGCAGGCAACTATCGGTCGACAAAATCTTGTAAATTCTGGGTGGTGCCGATGCGTTTACAACCTAGGAACGTAGGACAGGCTTAACCGGATGTAGACTCTGGCAATTTATTTTCAGGGGGGCAATTTTTCCGCCGCGAAGATTCGTAGTGGAATGCGTAGTCTTGATTTATCCACCAGAGTGCGATTGCGATACTTTCGATACTTTATTGATCGGTCAAATGTATGTTGAACTTGAGCTATATATAAGCGAGAGGTTAGTCATCCCTGGGATAACTAACCGCCCATCTCCTGAATGCTTTCTACATGCACCAACTTGATTCCTTCGTCGACCTTGCCCGTGACGCGAACAGATTTGTTCTCAAATTGCGATGCCTTCTGCTGATTGTCGAGGCGATAGACAGATCCGGAAGAGGCGCGCAGAACGAAGGTAGAACCATCCTTGACAATCGTGCCGTTCAGCGACCTGGATAAGGGTACGGAGCGATCCTGGACTGGCGACAGGACGATCGATCCATCGGTAACCGTTGTAATTGCCTGCGAGGGCCGGGCTGCCAATGCGGATACGGCGGGAAACAGCAGTGCGAAAGAGAGCGCCAGAATACTTCCAGCAGAAACGATTCGAAGGGCAGATTTTTGGGGGTGCATTGAAAATCACCTTCTTGAGATTTAAATGCTCCAATCCATTTTAGATTGCAGATCGGGATAGCGATGGCGATTCGAGAACCATACCGGCTTAGAGGGCTGGCCCCACGGGTCAATTCGCAGAGGGAATGGGATTCTCGGGTTGCGTGACTGATATCCTTCTTATTTAGGCAGACTCATGACAGACATGACACAACGCGCGACCCGTTCTCATCGATCTTTTGTGCTGGCAGCCTGGGTTTTGCTGTTAGCGGTATTTTTTGCGGTATACGCGGCGGCGCTTTTTACGCCTCCGCTGTTGGATGATGCAGATGCAACTCACGCACAGGCTGCGGCACATATAGCCGAGACCGGCGACTGGGTTACGCTCATGGTAAATGGCGTCCGGTATCTGGAGAAGCCTCCGCTGCCGTATTGGATCGCCGCAGTCTCATACCGCATCTTTGGCGAAAACACCTTTGCGACACATCTGCCCAACACGCTCGC
Source organism: Acidicapsa ligni (assembly GCF_025685655.1). Classification (NCBI taxonomy): domain Bacteria; kingdom Pseudomonadati; phylum Acidobacteriota; class Terriglobia; order Terriglobales; family Acidobacteriaceae; genus Acidicapsa; species Acidicapsa ligni. The sequence goes on from NZ_JAGSYG010000001.1 coordinate 1,153,850, forward strand.
CGTCCTGGGCTGCGCATGGCTGGCATGGCTATGGTGCCAGCGTGCCTGGGGAGACCGGGCAGCGTTATATGCAGCCCTGGGTACTCTGACGTCGGTGGGTCCGTTCCTGTACACACGGTTTGCGATTCCCGAGGCGATCCTGACATTTCTGCTGTTGCTGGCTCTCTATTGCCTCATCACCGGGCTTGAGAGTCGGCGCCCCGGACGCTATTACGTGGCCTGGGCCGCACTGGCGTTAGCCATGCTGACCAAGGGATTGATTGCGCCGGTTTTCTTTTTTGCCGCAGCTATACCGATGATGATGTTGAGCGGCCAGTGGCGACGTTGGCGTGAGCTCAAGCTGTATTCGGGCCTGGCATTGTTCCTGTTAATTGCGGCGCCGTGGCATATCCTGGCCGGACTGCGCAATCCTGACCAGGGCCACCCGGTGGGCAATATCCCAACCATGGGAAATGTTCACGGCTTCTGGTACTTCTACTTCCTGAACGAACACGTCTTCCGCTTCCTTGGGACGCGCTATCCACACGACTACAACCGTCTGCCGTTCTTGGCTTATTGGTTTCTGCACCTGGTATGGATCTTCCCCTGGAGCCTGTTCGTTCCGGCAGCCCTGCTGGTGGCCTGGAAGACAAGACATAGCTGGATGCAGCATCTGAAGCGCGATGCAGGACAGACTGTTGATTTCTACCTCGACAATTCAGGCCGCGAAGATCTGGCAAGCCATGTAATCCGGCTCAAATTTCGCTCGCGAACGGTCTGGTTGCTGGGCCTGTTCTCTGCCTTCACGCTGCTGTTCTTTTCGCTCTCGACCAATCAGGAGTACTACACCTGGCCTGCCTGGATCCCAATGATCATTTTGACGATGGGCGTACTGGCCAGCATTGAAGAAGCAGAAGAAGATCGCCGGGAAGGTCGCAGCCAGTTGCGGCTCGGTGGTACGGGTTGGTTGGTGACGGCGCATGCTTTGTTCGCTGTTGCCGGTGTGATCATAGCCGCAGCACTGGGCTGGGGGCTCTGGGAGTCGCGGAATCTGCCCTTTGTGTCGGACATTGGTTCGCTTCTCGCGCATCGTGGAGTAGGGGACTACTCGTTGTCGACCTCTCACCTCTTTGATCTGACAGGGCCTTCGTTTGCTGCACTTCGCCTGCCTGCAGGGATTGCCGCAGTCGCATTGCTGGTTGGCCCGCTGACCGGGTTGTTGTTGCGGTTGGCACACCGCAATAGGGCAGCGACAATCAGCGTAGCGCTCACTTCGGCGGTCTTCCTGATAGCGGCGCATATCGCCTTCGCCCGCTTCGAACCGATGCTGAGTTCCAAGCAGCTTGCCGATACGATCCTGCAAAAGGCCACGCCTGCGGATGAGTTTGTGATCCTTGGGGATCAGTCGGATGCATCTTCGATCATCTTCTACACGCATCGCTTCTTCGGGCATCCGGCAGAGCTGGTGATGGAGCAGTGCTCGCAGCATAGCAATGGCTCTTCTATGCTCTGGGGTTCCTGCTATCCCGATGCGCCGAAGATCTTTTTGAATGAAGATGAGCTGGAGTCGAAGTGGGGCCAGGGGCCGCGTCACTGGCTATTCGCGCAGGATAAGAACCGCAGCAAAGCAGAGCAACTGCTGGCAGGCAAGCTGATTCCCGTGCAGACGATTGCAGATAAAACGCTATGGACTGACAGACCTTTGCAGTAAGGCACCCATAATAAAAAATAAGCGGCGCTCCTGTCCGGGGCGCCGCTTTTGTTTGCGTATAAGTTCTTCGTTTATCGGGTTAGTCGGCAGCTTTCATCCTGCCGCCGGAGAGAAGCTGATAGACGCGGCCTCGCCACAGGATGCGGCTGGATACGTAGCTGGCAGCCCAGAAGCCGAAGCCCATCAGGTCCCTTATCGGGTAGAGCATGAAGAGCCCAAAGCTGCTCTCATCGTGTACTACAAGCCGACCTGCTGCCCATGCAATGGCAAGACGGGTAAGAATGCCCCATGTGAAAAGACTCGCGGCCAGGATGGGGTGGCCAAGCGCCAGAGCAGAAAACAGGGCCAGCAAAGCAAACGGCATGCTGAAGGTGAGCGCCGTGCCGAAATGCCCTTTGGGGCGAGAGAAGCGTGTGGATTTCATCCAGCGAACCTGGTGCTGGAGCGAGTCAGTAAAGCTTTCGTTGAGGATGATGTGATCGATGGCGTGATGGCTGAGAACTACGGTGTGCCCCTGTTGAAAGACGGAGTTGCCGAGCAGGTAGTCGTCGGAGCAGTAATCGCCTAAAACTCCAATGCCCTTAATGCTACTTGCCAGGGCGATGCCGCCTGCCGGGGCTGCCTGATCTATCTGCCCTATTTCATTTATCTGGCCCATCTCATTTATTGGACCCATTTGCTCGACACACTCGCGACGCACCGCCATCGTGGGGCCAAGAACAAATTTCATACCCTCAAGCAGGTTGGCAACGAGAACTCCAGCAGTCATTTCAACGGACATGCCCGTTGCTTCAAGACGCGCCCAGATCCCGCCCTGCGTGGCGACTCCGCGATAGAGGCAGGTCATGGCACCGACTTGCGGATCGGTAAACGGAGCAGCAACGGCGCGAAGATAATCCGGGGTGACGCGAACATCGGAATCACTGATGACGAGGATCGAGTTCGCTGCGGCCGCGGTCATTACTTCAAGAGAATGGACTTTGGCATTGATGTACTTAGGTTCGCCGGTGGAGTAAAAGCGCGTGGACACCTGGGGATAACGGGCAGCGACATGACGAGCTATTTCAAGGCCGGGATCGCGCTGATCGGCAGCGCAGAAAAGAATCTCAAAGTTGGATGAGGGATAATCCTGCTCGAAGAAAGTTGCGAGATTGTCTTCAAGGTCTGGCTCGATGCCATGCAGCGGCTTGAGCAGACTAAGCGGAGGCGTAAAGCTGGGTTTGCCTGGGGACGGCTGATTGCGGAGATGATGCCGCGTACCCGCCAGCACCAGGCCGGCGAAGACTGAGGAAGTGAGCAGACCAAAGCTGCCGAGTGCAAGTAAGAACAGGAGCATTCAATATCCGTAATATGAGGATACTTGTTTGTACGGACTATGGCTTTGGCTGAATACGCGCGGCCTGATTTTTCACAGACGTGGAGCCGGTCCGAACGATCATCGGCTTGCGCAGGGGCACCATCGCAGATTTGGACTGCGGTCCGGCGGCCCGGTTGATATGCGAGAGCATCTCAGAGCGAACATATTCGACGAAGCCCTGCATCTGGCGGTTCATCTCTTCCATGCGTTCGCGCATCTGCAGGATGATGGCAATCCCTGCGATGTTGACGCCGAGGTCGCGGGCCAGGTTGAGAATGAATTCAAGGCGCTCAAGGTCTTCGTCGGTATACAGGCGCGTGTTGCCCTCAGTGCGCGAGGGTTTGAGTAGCCCTTCGCGCTCGTAGAGGCGTAGGGTCTGCGGGTGAATCTCATACATCTCAGCAACCGCCGAGATCATGTATGCGCCTTTGGTTTTCCGTTTGGCTGTCATGGTTGTCTGCTCAAGTATGCACGGCATTCATTGCTGTTCATCGGAAACTTATTGAACTTCGTCCGACAATCAATGTAAATTGCCGGACAGTTAGCGTTGTTGATCTGCATTACAGCTTGTCGAACAAAGTTACACGTGGGTCTTGATTGTTGAGTTTAGCGAACTCGCGCATAATTTCGCGGCTGCGCTCGTCATTGAGTTGCGGTACGACAACTTCGACAGTCACGATCTGATCGCCGCGCTGTCCGGGTGCAGATGCGCTTTCGACGCCGCGCTCGCGCATGCGGAGTTTCTGGCCGCTCTGGGTGCCGGGTGGTATGCGCAGTTGAGCACGCCCATCGATTGTTGGTACATCGACTTTGGCCCCGAGAGACGCCTCGGCGATGGTGATCGGTACGTTTAGATGAATGTCGTCTGCAGCCCGCGTAAACACCGGGTTTGTGCAGATGCGGACGATGACGTAGAGGTCGCCGGGTGCACCTCCGTTCGTGCCGGCATTCCCTTTGCCCTGCAGGCGAATGCGCTGTCCATCGCGCGTGCCGGCCTTGATGCGAAACTCGATGGACTCAGTGCGATGCACTAGCCCTTCGCCTTGGCAGGTGGGGCAGGCGTTGGTGACGCGGCCTGTGCCGCCGCAACGAGGGCATTGGATGTTGAATTTCATGCGGCCGCCCATCTGCGTAACCTGGCCGGTACCGTTGCACTCGGGGCACTGTTTGGGTGCTCCTGAAGATGCCTGGCCGTGGCAGGTGGGGCAGACTTCCTGGCGGTGAATGTCGATGCGGGCGTTGCCGCCGCGAATGGCTGTCCAGAACTCGATGGGTGCTCGATATTCAAGATCGGTGCCAGGCTGCGGTCCGCGGGCCTGCTTCTGCTGGGCGGTTTGGGCCTGTTCGTTGCCGGAGAAGATTCCTGAAAAGATGTCGCGGAAGTTGCCCCAGGACTGGCTGCCCTGTCCAGTGGCTTGCCCTGGACCTCCGCTTTGAAAGCCGGAGAAGTCGAAGCCGCCGAAGTCAACCGGCGGTCCCTGGCGCGGATTGGCCTGTTGGCGCGCATAGGCCTCTGCCGTCGCGGGGTCGATCTGGTCGGAGTAGAAACCTACCTGGTCGTAGACCTTTCGCTTCTTCTCGTCCGAGAGGATGTCGTTGGCCTCGGAGATCTCTTTGAACTTCTCTTCCGACTTCTTGTCGTTAGGGTTTACATCGGGATGATACTTGCGCGCGAGCTTACGAAAAGCCTTTCGGATTTCATCCGAAGTGGCCGTTTTCTTCACGCCGAGAATGCCGTAGTAGTCCTTGTTTTGGGTAGTAGACATGTTCTGTTGAACTCGATTCCTTTTGGAGTGCCGTCAAGCGGCTTTCTGTTCGCCTTTTCCTTCATCGGCCATTGGCGCGATGGAGTGACTTCTTATCTGATCTGGCTCATAGATGTCTCATGCGATGCGTAACGCTTTCTGAACGGCTTCTGGTTCGCGATCGATGACCAGGAGATACGCGCGCGTTGGGCCTTCGGGAATGCGGCGGCCTTGCTCCCAATGGCGCAGCGTGTTGACGCTGAAGCCAAAGCAAATGGCGAACTGCTGCTGCGTCATATTAAGGCGCACGCGAATAGCCCGCACATCCACCTGCTCCGGAATATGCACCGCGAACGCATCCTGTTCCTGCGCTAAGACAAGCGCTTCTTCCAGGCCGCGACGTAGCTGGTCCGCGATAACTTTTCTCATAACTACACCTCGACTGCAGGGCCCTTCGTAACGCTCCGGCTGCTTAAGTCACTCTAGTTATTGTAGTGCATTGCACTAGGTATGGCAACGAGCTCTGAGCCATGAATTGCAAGCTGAAACCCCGGTCATTTCGCCGATTTCCTTCTCTTGTGAAACTTGGAGCAGCCTCACTTTACATGCAGGGATATGTGTCCGTGATATGTTGCCGATTATGAGGGTTTTGATGTTGAGTTACTTTGGCCGTGCTTGGGCGCGGATAGGTGTTCTATGGGCGCTTGGTTTGATGGCGGTTTGCGGGGCTAGTATGTCTGCGGCTGCGGCTCAGGTTCCAGTGGCGGAAGACCCGACTGCGCTGATGGTGTCTGCGGCGAAGTTGAATGGGTTGGTTGACGATGAGATGAAGCCGTGGCACTTGAAAGCCAGTTTTCAATTGTTGGATGAGAATGGCGCCAGTAAGGATCAGGGAACAATCGAGGAGTTCTGGGCAGGGGCACATAAGAACCGGGTGATCTACACAATCAATAGGCTTACGCAGACCATGTATGAAACCGAAAAAGGTGGAATGCAGTCAGGAACTGCGGGCCAGATCTCCAACTTGGTTTTGCAGGCGCAGGCTGGATTAGTTCAGCCGCTACCGGATGTGGGGATTATTCAACATCAGGGGTTCGAATTGCATGAGAAGGATGCAGGTGGCGCGAAGCTGAGAACGCTTGCAGCTAAGGGAGCACCAGGTTCTATCTCGTATCCCGGTTTTGTCGGCGTCACGTATTTTCTGGACACCGACAAGCCGGTCCTGCGCGTTCTTGCTACCGGTCGAGGCGCAATCGAGGTGGTGCGGAATAAGGTCGTGATTTTTCAGGGGCGTTACGTGCCTGAAGAGATTGTGATTGCTCATTCGGGCAAGGTTGCGCTGCGAGCGCAGGTCGACAAGATCGAATCTCTCGCAACTGTCGATGAGGCTGAATTTACGCCACCGGCGAACGCTGTAGCTTTGCCTAAGACGATCAATGTATCTGCCGATTTCGCAAAGGGACTTCTCGTCAAGAAGGAGTTGCCGGACTACCCGATGGCGGCCTTGCAGGAACGTATTCAGGGGACGGTAGTTCTGCAGGCGACGATCGGAACGGATGGGCATGTTAAGGGTCTGCGAGTCATTGTTGGGCCATGGGAGTTACAGCAAGCTGCGATGGATGCAGTCCGAAAGTGGGTTTATAAACCTTACCTGCTGAATGGTGAGGCGGTTGAGGTGAATACTACGATCAACGTTGTGTTCTCGCTTGGATAGGTCGTTAGAGTATTTGAATGTTGATGTTGGAGGGGGTTCAAGCAGATTCCCTGCGGGAATGACAGACAGAAAAGCAAAAGCTTTATCTCAAATTCCACTGAGTTGTCCTAAGGGATGGACCAAGGCCGAATCGAAGTGGACGATTGAGCCGATGCGCTCACCGGGCATCACTCCAGATCTGGCTAGCGAGTCAGTCTTTTACATCAGGAGCCGCTAAGCCTATCGAGTATCCCGAGAATTTTATAAGTTTCGGATTCGATCTTTTTGCCATCCAGGCTGACTGGCCAACTCAATTTTGCCTTGTCGCTCTTGAACTCCACTTGGATGTTGTCGGCTACGGGCATGCGGCAACTTCGATGATTCCCTGCAGCTCCGGCCATATGTTCTGCAAATTTGCTTTCGCAATTGACGACGACAAGCCTTCCGTCCGGTATTAGTAGCGTGAACGTTGCATCGTGTACCTTAAAAGTTTTCCCCACCGCTACATTGTTATAGATAGCGGCATAGTCATAACGATCCTCTTTGTCTTGGCGGTTCAATATCTTCACATCTGGATCCAGTAAATTATGAAAAGGGTTAGTCCACTTCGAGTTGGATCACCAGCTTCGCTCCCAGCGCTTCGGCCACCCTTCTCAGTGTTTGCATGCGAGGCTGAGTCTGTCCGCTCTCCAGTCGCGCGATCGCCGACTGAGTTGTTCCCGTTCGCCGAGCCAACTCCGCCTGAGTCCAGCCTTTCTGGAGCCGCATAGCTGCGATTTCGCCATGTAACCTGCGCTCGCCTGTCCCTCCGTTATGCATTCCTTTCAGCAGCTGTGCAAAGGCAGCATCCCGCTCCTCGCGCTGTCGTCTTGTCATAGTCATCGTGTAAGGAATATAGCGCCATTGCTATCAATTTCACGCAACACAAATTGCAGGCACAAAGGAGTAAAATTCGCTGCAAATCGATCCCGAATTAAATTAGAGGGTTGCATCGTGACCGTCTTGACAGCGGCGCACCGCCCGATAGAGCCAAGCAGGATGTTCTACGAGGAACAATGCGTGGAACATAGCAACCGGAAGCAATTCTGATCTTTCAGGCAAACAAAAGGGGTGGGCGACATTGCTATCGCCCACCCCTTTTGCTGCTTTTGTTTTTCCGCTGTTAGGCGGGATTGCCCGGACGGCTAGTCCTAGCTCTTCTTTTCTTCTACGTCTACGTACTCGGCGTCGATTACGCCTTCGTCCTTTTTGGGATCTACTGGCGGTTCGCCGGTTGCGGTTTCGCCTGTTGGGGCTGGGCCGGCGGCGTTGGCTTTGTAGAGGACTTCGGCCATCTTGTGGCTGGCGGCGGTCAGCTTCTCATTCTCAGCCTTAAGTTCGGCTGCGGATGGGGTGCCTTCGAGGAGCTTGCGGGCGTCGCTGAGGGCAGATTCTACCTCGGTACGCTCAGAGCCCTGAACCTTGTCGCCAGCTTCCTTCAGCATCTTGTCGATGTTGTAGACGAGGGAGTCGAGACCGTTGCGAGCCTCAATCTGCTCGCGCTGTTCTTTGTCCTCGGTTGCATGGGCTTCGGCTTCTTTCGCCATGCGCTCCACTTCTTCCTTGCTCAGACCCGAGCTGGAAGTGATGGTGATGCGCTGGTCCTTGCCGGTGGCCATGTCCTTGGCATTGACGTTGAGGATGCCGTTGGCGTCGATGTCGAAGGTGACCTCGATCTGTGGCACGCCGCGCTGCGCTGGAGGGATTCCGGAGAGCTTGAACTTGCCCAGAGTGCGATTCTGCGCGGCCATCGGACGTTCACCCTGAAGGACGTGAACTTCAACCTCGGTCTGCGAATCGGCAGCCGTGGAGAAGGTCTCGGACTTCTTGGTAGGAATGGTCGTGTTGCGCGGGATCATAGCCGTGGCCACGCCGCCCAGGGTTTCAATGGCCAGGGTGAGCGGTGTCACGTCGAGGAGCAACAGGTCCTTTACATCGCCCGCGAGTACGCCTGCCTGAACGGCTGCGCCGATGGCAACGACTTCGTCGGGATTGACGCCGCGATGCGGCTCTTTGCCGAAGAGTTCCTTGACCATCTCCTGGATCTTGGGCATGCGGGTCTGGCCGCCGACGAGAACGACTTCGTCGATCTTGCTGGCGGTGATGCCGGCATCGGCGAGAGCCTTTTTGGTGGGCTCAAGCGAACGCTGCAGGAGGTCGCCGACTAGCTGCTCCAGCTTGGAGCGGGTGAGTTTGCGGACGAGATGCTTTGGTCCGGTTGCGTCCGCGGTGATGAAGGGCAGGTTGATCTCCGTCTCCATGGTGGTGGAGAGCTCGATCTTGGCCTTTTCGGCTGCGTCCTTGAGGCGCTGCAGGGCCATTTCGTTGCCCTTAGAGCTGAGGTCGAGGCCTTCTTCGGCTTTGAATTCGGAGATGAGCCATTCGACGATGCGCTGATCGAGGTTGTCGCCGCCTAGGTGGGTGTCACCGTTGGTGGACTTGACTTCGATGACGCCTTCGCCGACTTCGAGGATGGAGATATCGAAGGTGCCGCCGCCGAAGTCGTACACGGCGATGGTCTCTTCCTTCTTCTTGTCGAGGCCGTAGGCGAGCGCGGCTGCGGTGGGCTCGTTAACGATGCGGCGGACATCGAGGCCGGCGATCTTGCCTGCGTCCTTGGTGGCCTGGCGCTGGGCATCGTTGAAGTAGGCGGGGACGGTGATGACGGCTTCGGTCACGGTCTCGCCGAGGTAGGCTTCGGCGGCCTTCTTGAGCTTCTGGAGGATCATGGCCGAGATTTCCGGGGCGGTGTAGGGCTTGCCCTGGGCATTGACGACGATGTGGTCGCCCTGCTGCTCAACCTTATAAGGAACCATCTTCATTTCATCGTTGACTTCGTCGTAGCGACGACCCATGAAGCGCTTGATGGAGAAGATGGTGTTTTCGGGGTTGGTGATGGCCTGGCGCTTGGCAACCTGGCCGACGAGGCGTTCGCCGCTCTTGGAGAAAGCCACGATGGAGGGGGTCGTGCGCGCGCCCTCTTCATTGGCAATAACTTTAGGCTCGCCGCCTTCGAGGACGGCGACGCAGGAGTTGGTGGTTCCGAGGTCGATACCGATGATTTTTCCCATGGTTGTGTTTACCTGCCTATGTAGATGGACTGCTGTACTTTTCAAGAATGACAGGTGAGTGACTTATTGTCAAGTTTAAGTGAGTGTGTTTGTGTTAGGTTGGCGTGGCTGGTTAGGGGTGATCCTGTTGGGTGGATGTCCCTGGTTGGGTTTATGCCTATGTTGCTTATTTTAAACGGGTTATGGTTTTGGTGATTCTGCTGTTTACTTTGATGCTGAATTGTTCGTGGAAGTCGGTTTTCTGGGTAGTGGGGTCTGGGGGTGATCTTGGCTTTTATTTCGGCTTCTGGGTGCATGGCAAAAGCAGATTCCCTTCGGGAATGACAGCTAGAAAGGCAAGTGCAAGTGCAAGAGCCGGAAAGGCAAGTGCAAAAGCCAGAACAGCAAGGGCAAGTGCAAAAAGCGAAGGCGAGGGCACGGGCGAGCGCGAAAGCGAAAGCAAATGATGAGGCTGGGGGTGCTGGCGGTTTAGTCGGTTGGGGGGAGCAGGGGGAAGAATTTGTCTTCGCGCTCGTTGTAGACGTCTATGTTGCCGGTCATGATGTCGTAGTACCAGCCGTGGACGGTGAGCTCGTGGCGGGCTACGGCGCGGGCTACTGAGGGCTGGGCGTGCAGGTTGGCGAGTTGGGCGATTACATTGCCTTTGATCAGGGAAACGAGTTCGGCGTTTTCGCCGTCGGCGGGGTTGAGGGGCTGGCGATGGGTGAAGGCTTCTTCGACGTGGCCCAGCCATCTGGCGGCTTTGGGCATGAGTTCGAGATCGGGTTTGCGCAGGGCGGCTTTGAGTGCTCCGCAGTCGGAGTGGCCGCAGAGGATGGCGTGCTTCACTTTGAGGGCTTCGACGGCGTATTCGATGGTGGCGGTGGCTCCATCTTCGTCGGTGGAGACGGGAATGACGTTGCCGGCGTTGCGGGTGATGAACAGGTCTCCAGGACCGGTCTGGAGGATGAGGTCGGGGAGGACGCGCGAGTCGGAACAGGTGATGAAGAGATATTGCGGGTTTTGCATCTCGGCCAGGAGATGGAATGTTTCGCGTTTGCGGGGGAAGACTTCATCGTGAAAGCGCTTGTGTCCTTCGAGTAATCGATCCATGTGCGGAACTCCTTCAGTGAGCCAACTTAGCCAACCTATCTTAACGGATGGATGCGGGAGGAGCGGGTAAGGGCGCATCTGAAATGAGACGGCCTCTCGGAGGCGGTGATTGGCGTGGTGGTTACTGGGATAGACTGATCGGAATTGCAGGCTCGATGGGGCATTGAAGCAAGTGGGACAAGGGGATTCGTGACAGAAATTACGGCGGCGGCTGAGGGCGATTTAAAAGCAGGGCATTTGCAGGCAGGGCATGGTCTGAAGCGGGAGTTGAGGTTGCGGGATCTGGTGCCGATGCAGATCCTGCTGCTGGTAGGCGTGAGTTGGGCGGGGATTGCGGCCAAGCAGGGTTCGACGCATCCGATGATCTGGATTGCTGGCTGCATCTTCTTCTTTTTGCCGCAGGTGGCGGTGGTCACGTATTGCGTTCGCCTGTGGCCGATCGAGGGTGGTGTCTATCAGTGGGCGAAGTTTGCGTTGGGGCCGCTGGTTGGTTTTCTTTCGGCGTGGAACTATGCGTTGTATGCGGTGCTGACTGTTTCGCAACTGGGCATTTTGACGGTAACGAGCTTGAGTTATGCGCTGGGGCCAAAGGCGGCGTGGATGGCGGATAGCCAACCGTTGACGTTTGCGTTTGATGGTGTGCTGCTGGCGGGAGTGTTGGCGATCAATGTGTTGGGGTTGCACTTTGGCAAGTGGGTGAGTCACTTCGGCACCGGGCTGATGATGTTGCTGACCTTGACATTTTTTGTACTGCTGTTCTGGCACCCATCGGCGACGGTTGTACATCCCCATGTGAATCCGCAGATGCCGTTTGCGTTTGGGTGGCCGGTGTGGTCGCTGCTGACGCTGAACCTGTATATCAAGGTTGCGTTCAATGCCTATAGCGGGCTGGAACAGGTGGCTGTCTTCGCAGGCGAGACGAAGAATGCCGGGACGACGATTGCGTTGTCAGCGTGGATTGCTGCTCCGGCGGCGGTGTTGATTTATGTGTTGATGACCGGGTCGCTGCTGACGTATGTGCCTGCGGGGAAGATCGATCTTGCAGGGGCGATTCCACAGACGCTGGCAGCGGCTTTTGGTGGCGGTGCAGGGGTCTGGATTGGGCGTGGAATGATCCTGGCGTTGTCGGCGTTTGCGTTCTGTTCGTATTCGCTGATCACGGCGGAGACGAGTCGCTTGCCGATGGTGGCGGGGTGGGATGCGATTTTGCCAACGTGGTTTACGAAGCTTAGTCCGCGGTATGGCACGCCGGTGCGGAGCCTGGTGGTGATTGTGGGGATTGCCGCGGTGGCTGCTGTTACTGCAAGTATGGGGGCGGGACGGCAGGAGGCTTTTCAACTGCTGATTACGAGTGGCCAGCTTTCGTTTGGGCTGTATTACTGCGCGATGTTTGCTGTGCCTTTGTTTACGGGCGCACGGTTTGGAAAGCGGCCGGGACTCTGGCTGAAGGCTTGTGCTGTTTCTGGCCTGGTCATTACGATAGTGCAGTGTGTATTGGCTACGGTGCCGATTGTGGATGTGAACAATACATGGGCTTATGCAGGTAAGGTTGCCGGGACGGGGTTGCTGATCAACCTTGCAGGCATTGGTATTTATTGGCGTGGACGGCGAGCGGTTGGGCGTTCAAGTGCACTTAGGGCGTGACAGGTAGATTGTCTTAGAGAAAGATTGGAGCGGATTAAAAGCATGAAGAAATCGTTGTTGGTAATTATCGGTTTGACGAGTGGCCTGGTTGCCGCTGGTATGACACAAGTTCAGGTACAAGCTCAGGCAGTAGATACGATTGACCCTGTGTTGCGCGGCCGCATCGATCGCATTGCATCGCAGGTGCTGGAGCAGCGTGGAGTGCCTTCTGCTTCGATTGCGGTGGTGAAGGGCGGAAAGATTGTTTACACGCATGCTTATGGGCTTGCGCATTTGAATCCGGATGTGAAGGCAACGTCGGAGATGCGGTATTCGATTGGGTCGGTTTCGAAGCAGTTTACCGCGGCGGCTATTTTGATTTTGCAGGAGCAGGGAAAGCTTTCGCTGGATGATGTGGTGGAGAAGTATGTGCCGGGGTTGACGCGCGGGAATGAAGTGACGATTCGGCAGATATTAAGCCACACATCCGGGTATCAGGATTACTGGCCGGAGGATTATCTGATGACTCCGATGATGAAGCAGGAGAGCGCGCAGCAGATTCTGGATACATGGGCGAAGAAGCCTCTGGATTTTGAGCCCGGGGCAAAGTGGCAGTATTCGAATACGAATTATGTGATTGCCGGCGAGATTGTGGAGAAGGTCAGCGGCCAGAGGTTGATGGAGTTTTTAGGCGAGCATGTTTTTCATCCGCTGGGGATGAAGTCGGTGTGGGATTCGGATGAGACGAAGCTGACTTCGACGGATGCTACTCCGTATGTGAGGGCGGCGCTGGGGCCGTTGCGACCTGCTCCGAAAGAGGGCCGCGGGTGGATGTTTGCGGCGGGTGAACTGGCGATGACTCCGCATGATCTGGCGCTGTGGGACGAGAGCCTGATTGCGCAGACGGTGCTGAAGCCGGAGAGTTATACGCAGATGTTTACCGAGGTGAAGCTGAAGGATGGCAAGGGCAGTCGTTATGGGCTGGGCGTCGAGGTAACGCAGCGGGATGGACGCCGGTCGATTGAGCATAGCGGCGAGGTTACGGGCTTTGTTTCAGACAACGAGGTGCTGGTGGATGATGGCGTCGCGGTTGCTGTGCTGACCAATCATATGGCTGGCGGTGCGGAAGAGATTGCTCAACTTGTGGCCTCCACTGTGGCGGGCGCGGGTGCGCAGACGGAGGCGGAAAAGCAGACGTTGGCGATCTATCGCGGGCTGCAAAATGGACAGATCGATCGGGGGTTGCTGGCTCCCAATTTGAATGACTATTTTTCCGAGCAGACGGTTGGGGATTTCAAAGACAGCCTTGCGCCCCTGGGAGAGCCGCTTACGTTCAAGCAGATGCATGAGGAGCTGCGTGGAGGCATGACTCTGCGCGTGTTTCGCGTGGTGTATCCGGGGAAGAGATTGAGTCTCAGTACGTACACTTATCCGGATGGAAAGCTGGAGCAGTTTCTGGTGTCTCCGGCGGACTGATGGCGCTGCGGTTCAGGGAGTGGTTGCGGGGAGATATTGCTTCCATTCGTCGCTCTCGGCGATCTTCCGGATGAGGGCAAATCTTCGCCTCATGAGGGCGTGGATGTCAGGCGAGAGAATCCACTGACCGACGAGGGCGCCTGCCCAGCCGAGTGGCATGGTGAATCGAAGTTCATCGTGCAGCAGGACGGCGCCGCTGGGCTGTTGGAAGAAGGCATGGTCGTGTTCGAAGGTGGCGAATCGGCCTGCGATCATGCGGTCGCGGAAGAAGAAGGGCGCCTGAAAGTCTTCGATGAGGCTTTCGTGATACTGGGGCAGGCCCAGATGCCATCCCTGCCAGCGCACGGTGTCTCCATTGACGACGAGGCCCGAGGTGCGTCCGCGGACCGGGCGCATGTGGAGTTCGCGTTGGACGATGGCGAGGCTGGTCGAGAGCAGGAAGCAGCGCTCGATGGGGGCGTGGACGGTGGTTTCGTGTTGCAGGGTGAAGAGGCGGGCCATGGTTTCAGTTTGCGCTACGAGAGTTGGATGCAAGGACGGACTACACTGGTCCTCGTTGCGGTTCTGAAAAGGGAAACATTTGGGAACTCACGCAACCCCTGAGAGCAGCTTCAGGCCCCTTCTCGCGTAGTGATCCCCTATTATGTTCTTCAAGTGCTCGTTGTTGGGAGAACCAATGCGCCTGAGTGTTGCAATTCTGTTGTTGCTACTGTCTGCAATGCCGTCGCATGCCGCAGACGCGTGCTTTACAATCCACGGTCGAGCGATCTCATATTGTGGCGATGGGCAGCTTCGGATTTGGCACATTGGAACGCATCACGAGTTTCAGCCGGACGATTCTTCCTGGGCTACCGTGGAAAAGTGGCTTGAGGCCGGTATTCGAGAGCCTGAAAAATCGCAGATGGCCTGCCCTGCAGGGTCGATTTCCCTGGTTGCGGATTTTGTGATCTGTCCGACCGAGCCTTTTAAGAAGGGATCCGTACAGACTGCAAAGATCGTCAGCGCGCAGAATCGGCACTATGTTCACGTTAAGTAGTTCTGTCGCTGCTCGGCGTTTCAAAACGGCTGCGCCGATTTGTATCGAAGAGGGTCCTTTACGGGACTGACACAATATTTTCGAAAAGGCGAATTTTCATGAAGTGCGCGAACTCGTCGCAGCGTGAGGCTTCGGAATTCTCCGAAAGATGAATTTGCCAATAACCCATCTAGCTAAGATGTGTGTATGAAATCTTTGTGGATTGCAGTGATTTTGGCGGTTTGTCCGCTCTGGGCGCCGTTTCGGGACTTCCCACCATACAAGATTTATCAAGGTCTTCTAGGCGAGGACAATCAGCCGATAAGTGGGGCGCGGCTTTGCGCGAATGAGGAAAAGTCTCATTGCTTCGCTCTGGCACATTCTCGCACGGGATCCGATGAAGATAGTTGGCTTTACTATGGCCTTCGTGCCAAATCGCAACGCTTAAAGTTGGCCGGCGGAGGGGGTGTAGTGCTCTTCAATGCCAATTCCGGCGGAGGCAGCGGCAGCAGTGACAGATATGTTTTGCTGCGTTCTGAGCCGGATCGGCAATTCAAAAATCTGTTGCCGGAAATTATCGTCACAAATCAGGCCGACGTCGCAGCGTGGAACCTGCCGACCGTCTCGTCTATGCCAGTGTTTTTAACAGCAGACTATCTTTGGGGAGCGATGGAAGGGCACTATTCGTCGCACTTCTTCGAGGTGCGGATATACGTTTACGATCCGGTGGCGGATCGGTACAAATTACGGCACAAGTATCAGACGGCACATAAGTATCCGGGCATCGATAACTGGGAGCAGGCACCTGAGGTTTTAGATAAGGAAAGAGGCAGGATTCTTGAAGTGTTGAAGGCGCAGTGAGCAGAGGACCTCGGCTAGTACCGCGATCTAGCAACTGTGCAACGACGAGGTAGCATTCTTCAAAATCGGAGTTTTCGGAAGCTTCCGATCGTGCCGCAAAGGGTAAGTTTCGGGACTATTCGAGGGCTGCGAAAAGCGCAGGCTTGCGTGTCCAGAAACTCTGTTCTCACAATGGGGGTATGAGATGCTATGCGCGTGTCGAGCCTCGTATCGACGCGCGTATCTACCGATGACCAGAACACCAGCAGGCAACTCGCCGCGGCGGGCTGTTCGATCAACGTGGGATTCGCGATACTGATATTGGCTTGTGGCGGTCTTGTGCTGAGAGTCAATTGTGCCTGGTTGGTCTTCTGCGGGGATGGGTGGTTCTGAATGCATCGGGTTCTTTTTACGGCGACTGCATTGTCTGTGACGCGGCTTTGCGTGATGAGAGATCTGCGCGCCGGCACGATCACTGCGGGCAATCTTGGCAAAGACGCGGAGAGCCGTGCATCGCGGCATGTTATTCCGAGCGGACGAAATCTACTGGATGCGGTTTTTGTCGAGCGTGCCAACGGGGAGCATCAAGCGGCAGTATTGATCTGCCATGGGATCGGTGAGGTGGTTGAGCACTGGGTTGGGGTGCAGCGGTTGCTGGCGGAGGCTGGCGTTGCTTCGCTGGTGTTTGATTACTCGGGGTATGGGGGCAGTTCGGGATGGCCGAGTGCCGCGCAGTGTGAGCGCGATGCGGTGGCGGCGTTTGCATATCTGCAGGCGCTGGTGCCGGAGATGCCGGTCTCGTTACTTGGGTTTTCATTGGGGAGCGGAATCGCTGCCGAGGTTTTGCCGCAAGTGAAGGCGAATCGCCTGGTGCTGTTTGCGGCATTCACGTCGTATCGAGCGGCGGCGCGGAGCCTGGGGGTTCCGGTGCGGTTGAGGTTCCTGGTGTCCAATATCTGGAATTCGATGGAGAATCTGGCGAGTTGTCCGGTGCCGGTGTTGGTGGTGCATGGGACTGGAGACGGGCTGTTTCCGGTACAGATGGCTTTGGATTTGCATGAGCGTGGCGGGGCAGACTCGGAACTGGTGATTGTGCAGGGATTGGGGCACAGCGAGCCGTTTTACCGGCCGGACCCTCAGTATTGGGGCATGATTGCCAGGTGGCTGACCAGGAAGCGGGCACAGGGCGCCCGATCGGACAGGCAGCCGCGATACACTTAGATTGAGACAATTATGTTTGAGAATTTGACAGATAAGCTGCAGCGCGCCTTTAAGCATTTGCGTGGACAGGGTGTGCTGACTGAAGAAAACATTGGCGAGGCGTTGCGGGAGATCCGTGTGGCGCTGCTTGAGGCCGATGTGAACCTGGGTGTGGTCAAGGACCTGATCGAGCAGATTCGCGTCAAGGCGGTTGGGACCGAGGTGCTGACGGCTCTTTCGCCGACGGAGCAGGTCATCAAGATTGTTCGCGATGAGCTGGTTGCGTTGCTGGGCAAGGACACGGCGCGATTCAAGTTTGCGTCGAAGCCACCTACGGTCATTCTGATGGCCGGGTTGCAGGGCTCGGGTAAGACGACGACCTCGGGCAAGCTGGCGGTATGGCTGAAGAAGGGCGGGCATCGTCCGCTGCTGGTGTCGGTGGACGTGTATCGTCCGGCGGCGCGTGAGCAGTTGAAGGTGGTGGCCAAGTCGGTCGACGCACGCATCTATGAAGGCGATACGAAGGGCGAGGCTCCGGATACGGATCTGGTTCTGCGGCTGGCGAAAGAAGCCAAGCGTGAGGCGATGATTCTGGGCTGCGACACGCTGATCGTAGATACGGCTGGCCGTCTGGGCATTGACGAAGAGTTGATGCAGGAGATGGAGAAGCTGAAGAAGCTGCTGGATCCGCAGGAGATTTTGTTTGTTGCCGACGCCATGACGGGTCAGGACGCGGTGAACTCTGCACAGGACTTTCACAAGCGGCTGGGGCTTACTGGCGTTGTGTTGACCAAGATGGATGGCGATGCGCGCGGTGGTGCGGCGTTATCCATTCGGCATGTGACGGGGCAGCCGATCAAGTTCATTGGCGTGGGCGAAAAGCCGGATGCTTTTGAGCCGTTTCATCCGGACCGCATTACAGGGCGCATTCTAGGCATGGGCGACATGATGACGTTGCTCGAAAAAGCCGAGGGCGCGCTGGATCGCAAGAAGAGCGAGGACTTCGCCAAGAAAGCGCTGATGGGCGATGGGTTTTCGCTGGAGGATTTTCGCGATCAGTTGAAGCAGATCAAGAAGCTGGGCTCGATGGAATCGATTTTGAAGATGCTGCCTTCGGTGGGTCCATTTGCCGGGTTGCAGGAGGCTTCGAAGAATGTAGATGAGAGCCAGTTCTCGCGGCTTGAGGCGATCATCAATTCGATGACCAAGAAAGAGCGGCTGAACGCGGATATCATCTCTGGTTCACGACGGAAGCGGATTGCGGCTGGGTCGGGAACTTCAGTACAGGATGTGAACCAGATGCTGCGGCAGTATGCGCAGATGAGCAAGATGTTCAAGCAGTTCGGCAAGGGCGGAATGGCGAAGAGCATGATGCGCGGGGGCATGGCTGGGTTGATGGGCGGTAAGCAGAAGTTTGGGCGGTAGGCATCAGGAATGACGGAACTATGACGGATCTCTCACTGACTCTGCAGGACCAACTCGACGAGATTACTGCGAATACACGGAAGCTGGTGCAGGCAGATCGGCTTGCTATCGGCGAGCGGGCGCTTGAGGAGTTATTTGCTACCGGTATTGAGGATCGGATTCTGCCGGTGGGGGCGCTGGCGCCGGAGTTTGCGCTGAAGGATTCTTCTGGGAAGCTGGTGCGGAGCGCGGATTTACTGGCGGTAGGGCCGTTGGTGATCAAGTTTTTTCGCGGACGCTGGTGTTCGTACTGCGTGACGGAGCTGGAGACGTATCGCGATCTGTATGGGCAGATTCGCGAGCGGGGTGGATTGCTGGTGGCGATCAGTCCGGAGACGCAGCGGCAGTCGGACTTTGCCGTGCAGCAGCACGGACTGTCGTATCCGCTGCTGTTTGATCCGGCGGCAAAGCTGGCGGAGCAGTTTGGGCTGGTGTACACCGTGCCTGAATATCACCAGCGATATCTGAAGTCGATCCTGGTAAACCTGCCGTTCTTGAACGGTGAGCATAGCTGGCGATTGCCGATGCCCGCGACATATGTGATTGGACACGATGGGCGTGTAGTTTTTGCTGAGGCTCATGCTGATTTTCGCGTGCGTCCTGAGCCGCAAGAAGCGTTGTTGGCACTCTTCGCTGAATAAACTTGAACTTATCCGAAGAAACCATGCGCACGACTTAGGCAATTACCTTTTCTGTGAGGGTAATTATCTTATTTAGCCCAATGTATTCAACGGTTTAAGTTAGATATCAGAGTTAGCTGGCTTCGTTTGACCCTGCCCACCACGCCTTGTTACAATCAAGTTGCGGGGTGGAGCAGCCCGGTAGCTCGTTGGGCTCATAACCCAAAGGTCGTAGGTTCAAATCCTACCCCCGCAACCAATCAAACCTACAATTGATGAAAGCCTAGAAGTGCTGACAGACTCCTAATAGTAAAAAGTGGAGTTTAGGTGCTTGGTTCTATCGTCTTGAGCACCATCTCCAAAACCTTTCCATTTGCCTCTCTCTTCGATGACGACATAGTCTGTCGGCAGATGTTCATCGTCTGGATGGAGGCATGACGCATCAATTCCTGTTGCACCTTCACCGAAGCGCCTGTCTCGTCCTGCCACGAACGGTACCCGCGTAATCGCATGGCAAGTAAACTTTGTCGCAGATAGTCTGTGGGAGGTGGTAGCAGATAAAAGTGATGGGTGTGGGCATTCTCGCCGCACTTGTTTTTGCCGGGCAGATTCTGATACGAAGTGCCGTTGCCTGCGAATCGCTTCAGCGGGCGTTCTTTACAGGGCTTCGAGGTAATTTAGTTCAGGCGATCCGTGTCTTTACTTTTTCTATGAGCTATTGCCAAGAGGTTAAACCTAAACATCCGCGCGACATCGTTCTAATTGTCAGATTTTTGTCTATGGGAGGTTCCCGTGTGCCTGACTGCGACGCGAGGGAACCGCCCATAGGCGTTGGGTTAGGTTGAATTAGAAGAGAATCTTGGCGCCAAACTGGATTTGACGGGGCTGATTGAGGGTACTGGAATTTATCGTTCCATACCCGTCCCATGCGCCTGGTTGATTGGGATTCGAGACGCTTGTGACTCGCTGAGGCGCCTGGTTCGCATTGCCACCGTTCAATCCGAAGATTGGAGTGTTGGTGAGGTTGAAGGCTTCCGCTTTGAACTGCAGCTTTGTTCCCTCGGTGAGTTTGAACATTTTCTCGAATCCGAGTGTTGTCTGCTGCGCCCACGGATTGCGAACGCTCTCTGTAGTGGGCAGAGCTGTGACGGTCGTATAGGGAGCGAAAGACTGGAAGCAGCCTGGGTTGGTGTTATTCAGGTAGCTTTCTGATGTGCGGTGTTGCGACACAATGTTGTAGTTTCCGCAGGTATAGGTGTAGTTGTTGGGATACGAGACAGCCGTACCGCCATCGTTAGTGAAGATCCACTCCAATTGCCAGTCGTTTAGAAGCTCTCCTACCAGGCCATGAGCACTGCTGGCTATCAATCCACCCTTGCCGATAGGCAGACCATAGAGCCCGCTGAATGCAAAGTCCCAAGGACGATCGGTTCCATCAATGGCCTTGTAGGGATTTGGATCGACTAGCCCGGCATTTCCGTTATTCAGGCGATTGGTTGCAGAGAGAGTCTTCGACCAGGTAAACGAAGTCAGCATGCTGAGCCCCTTGATCAGGGCTCCGTTGCCCGACAGGCGCTTCTCTAGCTTGGCGACCATCGAGTTGTAGTCCGTATAGCCTTGAGGGTCTGCATAATCATAGACGCCCCCTGACGGTCCCGAAAATTGCGGATACGGAGTCAACAGATACTGCTGCTGAATCGTTGGGCTGGAGGCGAGTTCTGTCGCAGAGGAAAGTACTCCATAGAACGGGTTAGGGACATTTTGTTGCAACAGGCCGGGATTGGCGTGGCCTGCAGCCCACTCAGCTGGAGTAAGAGAGTTGAGTTGAATCCCAGCACGCAGGCGGGTTGTGTGAGTGCCTACGTATTCGAGATCCCAGATAATTCCCAGTGGTGCTTCGCCCTGGAAGCCGAAAGAATACTGCTGTACCCGTGGAATCTTGCGATCTCTGCGGTCAAACGACTGTGCGCTACCTACGCCCGAAAGCAGGCCCTGCGTGTTTCCTGGAGGCGTGATAAAGCCGCCCGGATAGGGTGTACCGCTATTGAAGTAGGGGCTAGGGGTCAGGCCGCCGTCTGTTGAATCGGTGTAGTTGGTGGTTTGCTGCCAGGTGGATTGGGCTCCAAGCTCAATTCCCAGAGCAGTACCCAAACCGTAGCCACCACGCATCACAAGACGCGGGCTTAGTCCAAGCGATACACCTACCTTGGGCAGGAGGGTACCGAAATAGTTCTGGTATGCCGAGAGTTTGTTGCTGGCGAACTGTAGACCACCAAGGAGCGGGTTAGGCAGGTTGGGGAATTGCGCGTAGTCGATCTGATTTGTGAGGGGATTGGTGCAAGTGGTGCAGAAGCCCGCGGTAAGGCGGTCGTTGCGATCGTGCGGAGAAGACTCCGTCTCCCAGCGCAGGCCGAGATTGACCGTCAAATTGCGGCGGAGCTTCCAGTCATCCTGTACGAAGCCTGCGTAGTAGTTATAGCTCTCGTAAACCGATTCGAAATCCTGAATGGAGCCGTTTTCCGGAATACCAAGGAGTAACTCCGCGATTGCGTCGCCGTCATTGTTCCCCTGGTAGGGATTCTGCTGCGTAAGGCTTGACTGAAAGGTGAATTGACCGTTCGGCTGGCCGATACCTGTCGGTACGTCGTGGAAGAGCATGAACTCAGCGCCAAAGTGGAAAGTGTGAGATTTCAGGGTCCAGATCAGCGATGGTCCCAGATCGTAGGTTTCAAAGAGACTCGGCGAGACAGTATTGCCAATGATGTTGGCAGTACAGCAGTTGTAGATGTTGATCTCGGGAGGGAGATCGAGCGAGGTGGTCGGGATGGCGGGCATATTCAGGCCCAGGCTCTTGGCCGTGAAACCAGGGTACGCTCCAGTGGCGGCTGCACCGTCAGGGCTGACGTTCCAAGCGCGATTGAAGGAAAGACGTACGTCGGAGAGGATGTTCTGAGTGAAAGTGTGGGTCAGATCGAGAATCTGGGTCAGGGAAGAACGGTAGTTGTTGATGTTGCCCTGCGCAATTTCTCCTGGCAGACCAGAACCGTTCTGGAATTCTGTTCCAGACCACCACGCAAACATTGCATACAAGCGCGTTTTGTCAGTAAATACCTGATCTACCCTGGCGATAGGCATTTTGTATTGATATTTGCCTGGATCGACTAACACATAGTTGCTGGAGTAGCCGGGACGATTGGGAGCTGGATATAGCTTGGCAATATTCAGACCAATCGCGCTGAGTCGGTTCGCAGGGATTGTGTTGTTCGGGAATGGATCGCGCACATATTGGTTGCAGGGATTTTGACCTGCAACGGCGCAACGGGTTGTCTGGGGATCGTAGATATTGGTTTCGTTGACAGCTGCCAGGTAATTGGAAAGATTGACGCTGCCGTCCGGCCCAGGGAGCATGTCGGCCGTAAATGTTCCGGTCTGTGCGCTGGTTGGACGAATCTCGTTGTAGCCTTCGTAATTAAAGAAAAAGAAAGTCTTTTTCCGATAGACGGGGCCGCCTACCGTGCCTCCATATTGATGTTCGTTATGGAAAGGCTTCGGCAGACCTTGCTGGTCGTCCTGGTACATATTGGCGTCCAAAACCGCGTTGCGCCAGAAATCGTAGAGGGTGCCGTGGAAGTTGTCGGTACCACTCTTCAGCACAGTGTTGACAGTGCCGCCAGCTTCGCGGCCGTACGAGGCATCATACGTATTGGTCATCACCTTGAATTCGTCTACCGCATCGATGCTCGGAGCGATGTTCCAGGTTCCGGCGCCGCCGCCGCCTTGCTGGGATACTGGAGCGCCGTTCAATGTGAACTGATTGTAGTTGCCCGATTGACCGTTGATATAGATCTGGTTGGTTTCATCCCATCCGCGTGTGCCGGAGAAACCGACAGTGTTCTGTTTGACGCCGGGGGTGAGCGCGAGCAACTGATAGACTTGGCGCCCGTTCAGCGGCAGATTCTGGATTTTTTCAGGATCCATTACTGTGCCGACTGAGGCGTCTGCCGTGTTCAAACCGGCTGAGTTCGCCGCGACGGTTACCGTTTCGGAGGCTTGGCCAACCTTCAGGCGAAAATTCAGGGTGATTTTTGCGGCTACATCTATATGAACGCCGTCCTGGGTTTGAATGCCAAAACCGGAGGCTTCAGCTTGCACTGAGTAGAGACCGAGTTCGACGAAGGGAATTGTAAAATCACCGTCTCGCCGGGTGATCGCAGAATAGGTTTGCTGTGGACCTTTGGCTGTCACCTTCGCGCCCGCAATTGCGGCTCCAGATTGATCCGTCACCTGTCCAAAGATGGTTCCTCGATATTCCTGTGCTCTGCCGTTCAGGGCAAGCACGAAAAAAAACATAATGAAAAGACCTATGCGGGTACGCATATATGTCTGTCGTTCTGAATTGTGCATTTCCCAGCCTCCAAAAGTTCTACGTTACAGGTGCTTCGAAACGCCATAATTGGCATTTTCGTGAGGCAACTATAAGGATTGAAGAGAGGTAAAGTACTGAGGAACTCTGAAATATTTATGAAATCAATGCAAAAAACATGAAACTTGCCGATAACCAAATCGGATTTTACGCGGAATATATAAAAGTTTACCCCTGAATCGGTGAATTTAGGCTTTTTTGATCATTTTGATGCTGCAGAGGTAGAAGCCCCACGCGGCGATCTTTCTTCAATTTGGATCTCGCGATTGCCATTACCCTGCCAAATTCCACCCTACTGGATTGGAATGAATTTCAGGTTTAAACTAATGTTATTGTCTGCCTGCGCCGTGGCCTACGGTGCGGCATCATATTTTCCTTCCCCCAACCAATGTGCAAGAGGTTCTGCATTGAGTATTGCTCCAAATCATGGGAACTACTTTGATTTGGCTCCTACCATCGCTTACAGTGTTGACGGAATAGACATTGACATCGCTCGTGGCTGTGTCAAACGTCTGGGTACGGAGCATTACCCACGGCGTCAGACTTTTCATGTGCTTTTGTACCTGCTCAAAAATCATGGGCATCTGGTCTCCAAAGAAGAGCTGACCACTGAGATCTGGCAAGATACGGCAGTCACCGATAATGCACTAGCGCAGTGTATCGCCGAAATCCGAAAGGTTCTGGGCGACGACTCTCGCAATCCGAAATACATCAAGACTGTATCCAAGGCTGGTTATTGTTTCGTAGCGCCGGTGAAGGAATTCTTTGAGAGCAGATTCCCCCTCCAGGAGCTGCCCGGTGTATCTGTTTCCTCGCCTCTGGCTGAGGTCGCACAAATCTCTCCCGTGGTTCCAGAGGTCTCCCGACCGTCGAGCAAGCCCTCCATCTTCGTCTCATATTTCCCTCGCTCTCCCAAATCAACGGCGTATTTCCTGCTTATCATTTGCGTTTTGCTGCTGGTCGCGGGTTGGATGGTCTGGCTGCGCTTGAGGCCGGTCCCGATGGAAACGATGGTAGGGAATCTGAATAATCGCAGTCTGGCGGTGATGTACTTCGAAAATGAAACTCAACATCAAAACTATGACTGGCTGAGGCAAGGCTTTACGGACATGATGATTACCGATCTGTCCCGTTCAGGACAGCTTCATATCCTCAGCCGCCAGCAGTTATCACAGCTAGTGGGCTCAGAGGGAAAGGATGCGGAGGTCTCGCCAGATCAAGCCATGCGAATCGCGCAGTCGGTGCGCGCTGCGGACTTTGTCACGGGCAGCTTTGCCGAGATTGACGGGCACTTCCGAATCGATATTCAGCTTCACGATACGAGGAATGGACAGATCGTTTTTGCCGATCACAGCATCTTCGAGCATTCTAGTGAACTTTTGAGCCAAGTCGATGTACTCGCGGAACACCTGTCCAACGCCATGGAGTTGAATTCTGTTCCAAAACCCAATCTCGGCGAAGCAATGACGAAGAATGTTGAAGCCTATCAATACTATTCTCTCGGCGTGCAAAAGGCGCAAGAGTTCGAGAATGCCGAGGCTCTGATCCTGCTCAAGCAGGCTGTGGAATTCGATCCACAGTTTGCCATGGCCTATGCCAGAATCGGTTATACCTATGCTCTCTCCGATATTGCCCCAGAAGAAGGTCGGCCATATTTAGAAAAAGCTCTGCAGCTCTCAAGTCATCTTTCAGAAAAAGATCGTCTCGATGTCAGCGCCTGGTATGCCATAGCCAGAGCCGACTACGGCACGGCCATGCAAACGCTCAACAAGATCAACCAGCTTTATCCAGAGGAAATCGAGGCCTATTGGCGTCTGGCGCGACTTCTGCGTGCCGAAGAACGGCCAGAAGAAGCTATTGCTGTTCTGCGACGCGGCATTCAGGTGAACCCAAGTGACAAAGACCTCAACAACACGCTGGGGTTTGTCCTGCTAAGTATGCATCGCTATAGCGAGGCGATCGCTGCTCACCGGCACTATGTTGAGTTGGCTCCCAATGAGCCGAATGCCCACGATAGCCTCGGCATGTCGTATCAGCAATCCGGTAATTATGCGACAGCCCTCTCCGAATACAATAAGGCTCTCGCGCTCGATCCGGACTTCGAGCCTTCGATTGTCCATCTCGGCGACGCCTATTATCAGACCCAGCAATACGGAAAAGCCATCAATCAATATCTGCGTTATATCCAGGTAGCCCACACAACAGGCGCACGCGCATTGGGTTATGGCAATCTCGCAGCAGTCTATTTTGCGACAAACAGAATGGGTGATGCGGAACAAGCCGCGGCTAAGGAACTCAAAAATGACCCTAGATTTGTCTGGAATTCTCTGGTCATCGCCCTGAAGAAATCTGACGCAACGACAGCAGGCCGTCTGGAGCGCGTTCTGTTCAAGGAGATTCCCAGCCAGGAGCGCGGCGCACCCGGCAATCAGAGAACCCGATTCTATTATCAGGGCTACATCGACATGCAGAGTGGAAAGACCCAGAAGGCGTTGGAGGATTTTAAAGCCGCGTTGCAGCATCTCCCGCCGAGTTCAAGCATGGACTCCTATGAAGACTGCCTAGCGAATGCCGAACTGCAGCTTGGGCATTATCAGGAAGCAGAAACGGAATACAAGCGGATATTGCAATTTGACCCAAACTATCCGTTAGCCCGCCATCATCTGACGGAGACGGAAGCGCATCTGGACAATCAAAAGAACGATATATCGAAGTAAAGACATACTACAGATTGCGTGCCACACACCTCTTCTTTTATTCCAGTTTGCATCAATTCCACTGATGTTGAAACCCATTAAAGAATGACTCGTTGTGGTTGGTTGCCTGTAACTCCGCAATAACTAGCGAAGCTAAATTAAGTTTTGAACCTTGCCCGTCAATGGCTAGGTTTTTAGTTCCTTTGATTAACAGGTGGTTTGCGCTTGAGGGTTTTGGCGCTATGAAGTTGTAAGTGGCTGTTGGGAAAATTATCGCTGTGTGTGCCTGGTCACAATGTCTTATCGTCTCCGCTGGCTGGGCGATAGAGTCTCCGGAGGTTGGCCAGGATGCCGGTGTCGGGATGCAGGAAGCTCACGCTGCCGGGCACGATCACGGAGATATGCGTTCCGGATTCAGGGGAACTGAGGATCGTCAGTTTTCCCTGGATGCGTTCAGCGCGCTCGCGCATGCCTTGCAAGCCATGATGGCCCTCTTTTCCCTTTGTGGCATAGGCTGGATCGATGCCGACCCCATTGTCCCGTATACGGATCGTCAGGCTCTGGCTGTAGGTCAGGTCGATGTTCAGACGGCTTCCGCTGGAATGGGATTTTGCATTCTGGATAGCTTCGGCTCCGATTCGGTACAGTTCATCGCGAACGATCGGGTGCAATTCTCGTGCACTTCCAATGACTGAAACCGAGATTGTCATCCCGTCGGGCACAGTTCCACTTTCAGCAACCTGTCGTAGTGATGGTCCAAGCTCGTTTTTCAATGTCGTCGAGGACCGCAGCGAGTTCAGTGCAGCGCGGCCTTCCGCGATCGCCTGCTCCAGCCAGCCGGAGACTTGGCCTAAGGCGCGGTGCATCTTCTCTGCGTCCAGCGGTTCCTCAAGACCGTCATCAACGACGAATTTGCTGCCTTGAATCGTCTGAAGAAAGGTATCGTGGAGTTCTCGTGCCATGCGCGTGCGTTCTGAGAGTCGTTCGTCAAAGCGCGCGGCGCTCGCTCGCTCCATTTGCCAGACACGGATTCGATAGAGGCTCCATACGCTGACAATTCCGAGAGCGATGCACAAACCAAGAAACCAGTGTGTCTGATACCAGGCTGGCTCGATTGTAAAATCCACGGAGTCGCCCACTTCATTCCAGACTCCGCCGTCGTTGCTAGCGGTGACGTGGAAGCGGTAATGACGTGGACTAAGGTTGGTGTAAAAGGCTTGGCGACGCGTTCCGACATCTTGCCATTCCTGGTCGGATCCTTCCAGCTTGTAACGAAAATGAACGCGTTCTGGAATGGATAGATTGGGTGCGGTGTATTGAATCTGGACGTTCGTAGTACCTGCTGTGAAGGTGACCCGGCCTGCACCTTCATGAGTCTGATTGCCGGAATCGACCGATCGAATCATCACGGATGGCGGAGTTGTATTGCGCAACAGGTGTTTCGGATCAATCTGAAAGATTCCTCCCATCGTCAGGAACCATAGTCGTCCATCTGTACTCTCCACTAACGTGGGGACTGGTCGAAACTTCACGCCTTTGCCCGAGAGACCGTCCAGAACACCGAAGTTTTCGCAATGCATGCGATAGGTGGGATCCGTGATGGCGCGGCCAACCTCGGCAGCGGATATGTGGACGATGCCGGGCTCGGCATTCATCCATAAGTCACCATTCGAAGTTTCGACGATGCCGGTTATGTTTACGAATGCATCGTTTTCGTCGGCGAGCAGCGGCTGAAAACGGTCATTCCTGAAGAGAGAGAGTCCACGCTCTCCGCCTACCCAGAGATGCCCAGCCCCTTCCGCCATCACCTGGCCACTTGTAATTTGAGGCCCGTCCGTGGTGGAGAACCTTCTGACGTGATCTCCATCGAGTACGGCCATTCTTAATGTGTCTTCTTTGCCCTCCGGATAACCAAACCATATCCGGCCGCTGGAGTCGGGGAAGATGAACATGACGCTTGCTCTCGGCAGGCCCTTTTGATTGCCTAAGAGGGCCCATACGCCATCCTTGAAGCGGTACACTCGGCCCTGGATAATCGCGACCCACAGCCCTCCGAAATGATCCAGGACAACGGCCTGAACACCCTGCGGAGGGCTTTGCTTTGGGAAGGGGTATCTTGCCAGCCGGCCCTTGGTGTAGCTGGAAATTTCACCATAGCCGCCCATCCACAGGGTTCCATTTGGGTCACGATCAGCGGCGGAGGGATTCATATCGAGGGGTTGGCTCGTTGCTGTCAGTCCGTGGAGATGAAGCAGGTAATGATGTGGATAGCCTTCGCGGAAACTCCAGACATCTCCATTGGTACCTTTAGTCAAAGGCGTATAGCCGCCAAAATCGGTGATTGGTACAACATCGGACTCACGGAAACGGTCCACTCCAAGATTTGAGGAAAACCAGAGATTGCCGTCGCGGTCTTCCATCTGTGCAGGGCTCGTGGCTTCACCGGTCAAGCCGTCTGCCTGGGTAAAGCTTTCGAAGGATGGCTTTTTAAAAGGGGAGGGCTTATTTGTTTCCAGAGGTTTTGGATCGCGTACGCGAAAAAGGCCGTCCTTGCTGGTGGAATTAATCCAAAGGCCGCCTGCATGATCGACCAGGACGGTGCTTCCACCCATGATTTCATAGACCTTTGGAAGGCGCTTATCCTCTATTCCCGACTCTGGGGACATAGGTCGGATCAAATGAAGTTTTCGAATCCTTGAGGTACCTTCGTCCTGAGCCGCCCACAAGGTTCCATCGGGGGTTTGCCCTATGGAATTGATATAGCCTGCGTGGTCTTTATATATGCGGAAAGTTGTTTCGCCTCGAGGAAGGAAGAACAGCGTGTCTGCTGAAGAGACCCAAAGGGTTCCGGCACGATCGACAAAGAGTAGCTGGGCTGACTTCGCAACAAATCCGGAGTCCTTCTCAATGCGATGCCAGCGCGATCCGTCAAACCTGACGAGTCCAGCAAGAGTGCCCGCCCAGAGAGTGCCTTGTTGATCGACTATGAATTGAAGGACAGTAGTTGTCGGCAGTCCTTTTGACTGATCGTAAACGACGGCATGCCCATCCTTCAGGAAGACTGCTCCGCCCCAGTTGAGGCCGATCCAGAGGCCCCCATCGGGTGTAGCCATGAGAGCTCTAGCATCGCCAACGTGGGAAGTAACATCGGCGGGCAGCGAATAGGGTTCGAAGCGAATTCCGTCGAAGCGATAGAGGCCATCGTAGGCGGCCATCCACAGAAAACCGTCCGTCGTTTGTGCAAATCCGAACATCGGCGAAGGCGCGCCGTCTTTTGCTGTCCACCTCGAATGTTGGAATTGAAAGATAGTTCGCTCGCTCCGTTGTGCAGGCAGTGTCCTGGAGCAAACGATGCTGAGTAGCAGAATCAGGATTATCTTCGCAACGGAGATCGGTTGCATCATGGTCGGAGGAGACGCAGGCCCTGATGCCAGCGCCTTCACTCGTACCGATCGTTGAAAAGTCGTCAATGTTGCCCCTCAGTTTATTCCTGGAAGCGAGGTAGTCAAAACTCTAATTGGGAGACTGTAATTTGATACTATTTGCAGTCAGACTTTGGGCAGACTACGTCGAGTGGCAAGAGTGGCCACCCATCCCGAAGATCCTCAGTATCATAATTGTAATGGTCTATTGTTTCGCTGAAAATATCTGTTCACGCCGATGACGGTTCGTATCGAGATTACATCTTAAATAAACGATGATCGTTATTCCTCTATCTATGCTGAATAGCGGCTCTTCTGCTCTTCCATCTGCTTGAGTGCCTGAAGGCTTCCAAGCCCTCTTCGTGAATCGGGACGCTTTCTCGTGCGCGTTTGGAGTTATATCCTGGGGAGGTTGGAGAAGCGGTGTTTATATTCGAGGCTCTTTTAGTTGCCAGTAATTTCCCTACTGCCAGGTAGATCTACAAAGAGAAATTAGTCACGACGTGAATCCTGTAAGAAGCTAGAGTGTGCAGCCTATTCCTTATTCCGAGGCCTTCTCGGCTAATATCGCAACCACTGCGATATTTTTCAATAGTTGATCGGGAATTCCGTGACGCTGCATGAGCCAGTCAGGGGCATTCCATGAGAGAAGAGTTTCCTTATTTTCTCCCTCTGCAACGAGAATACGGAGGGGCAAATCGAGTGCAGCACTCGGCGATGCAAGCATCAATGGTGTTCCAGCTTTGGCGTTTCCGAAGATTAATAGTTTTGTTGGAGGCATCTCGATCCCGGCTTTCAGCGCTTCGCCTGAATGATCTATTAGACAAAAGAGCTTGATGCCCTTTTCCTCTAGCAGGCTTTGCAGGCGTACAACAGTTTCGTCGACTGAATGACGGCTTACGAGCATCTGGATACCTTCACGCATGCTGAGACTCCTTGAAATTAAAAGCAATACATACAAATCAACTTCAGTTTAAGCCTTGTCGTTGCTTTGCCTGGATTTTTGTCTCATGGGACGATCTACACTTTTGCGAGCAAGGGGATGCGTTCTACGAGAAGGCTTGCTCTGCAGAGAATGGCTCCCACCTTAAATGAAGTGGGAGCCATTCTTGTGAAATGAGTTTGCCTGAGTGGTATTTAGAGCTGCAGGCGGATCTTTGCCTTGGTGAGTACGGTTGAGATGCATAACATCAGTGCTGTAAGGATCAGGGTTTTAATTACCCCGGGTAATCCGTAGTCCCAGCCCTGGAAGATGACCAGGCCGCCCAGAGTTACATCGAAAAGATCCGGCAGCAGATAGGTCAGCAGTGTGTTTGAGCCTGCAGATTTGACTGGTAGCGCCCAACGGGTATGCTTGTGGACATCGCAGATCCAATAGAGCAACAGGAAGCACAGTGTTGCTGCACCGGCTGAGTAAAGGCCCCATGTTGGGGTGGCGCGAATCTTGGAGATGCCAAGTGGTGTCAGCAGAAATCCGCTGAGAAACAACAGGGCAGCGAATCCCAATGCTACGGTTGCTTTTTGCTTGAATGTTTTTGCGAACGAATCCGTGAGGAAGATTTGCGAAGTTACAATTCCTGCGAAGACGAGCAGGCAGAAGCAGCCTGAGTTCCAGGGCCAGTAGTAGAAGGGCAGTTCTTCTGTGAAGCTCGTCCAATGCGCCATGGTGGTTGCATTGAGTGCGGTCATGATGACGAGCCACGCGAACGGAGCCCAGCGCCATTTGCGTGTGGGAATGTAGAGGATGGCGGCGGCAAAGTAAGTCCAACCAATGAGGCCGAGTATCTCCCAGTATCCAAAATCAAGCCACGCTGTATTGCCGCTGCGAGTGGTACGTCGGAAGAGCACAAACATGGCGACCATCAGGATGAGGCCGACGACCTTCATTGCTTTGAAGAGCGACTGATACGAACTTGCCCGCGGGTAGACATTCCAGAAAAGGATGGCTCCGAGGAGTGTAAGCGTGAGCCAGAGATTGCCGCTGACGTGGGTAAGTGTGGCGTTTACTCTGTCGAAGTTGGCGAGGGCCATCCCGAGAACTATGAGCGCAAAGGAGCGCGCCAGGATGTGCATCCATAACTGGAATTGCGTGTCGCCTTTGGAAATGCGATGACGGATCGCCAGTGGGAACGAAAGTCCTACGATGAAGAGGAAGAACGGAAAGACCATGTCGACATATGTCATGCCGTTGACGTTGCCGGGTAGATGATATGTCCACCAGGGAAGGCCTTTGACCTCGGAAAGAAAGTTGACGAAGATCATGACCATGATCGTGAGGCCACGGAAGATATCAACGGAGGCGATGCGCGCGCCGGTTCCGGTCGATGCGCGATCCGTATCTGGAAAGGGTACGGTGGTGGTGGGAGTCGCCATGGTTAGTTTGTCCCCTTTGTTGATGTGCT
The DNA here is from genome assembly GCF_025685655.1 of Acidicapsa ligni. Taxonomy (NCBI): domain Bacteria; kingdom Pseudomonadati; phylum Acidobacteriota; class Terriglobia; order Terriglobales; family Acidobacteriaceae; genus Acidicapsa; species Acidicapsa ligni. Next base: position 1,185,718 of record NZ_JAGSYG010000001.1, read on the forward strand.
GTTTTGCAGCCCTGCGTTGATGGCATTGAGAAGAGCATGGTCTGCGGTGTCTCCAGCGTAGTCCCAGAACATGATGCCCGACAGGTCGTGACTTAAAACGTACTTGCATTTCAATGCAAGGGATTCGGGGTCTTCATAGGAGACCCATGTGCGTGTACTGGCGTTATAAAGATAGGGTGCGGAGGAAGCGCTATCCCAATAGCGGGTGTAGCCATTCTTGAGCAGAGTGCCGACGACGTCGTGATAGTTGGACCAGATGTTGGTCTTCTTGCCGGGCTGATAGAGTCCGTGATTGGTGTCACCTACATCGGACCAGGTGTGTCCGTAAAAGGGAACTCCGAGAACGATCTTGGATGCCGGAACACCTGCTTGCTCATAGAGCTTGACAGAATCATCTGCAGAGATGTGTTTGGGATCAGCGGGGTTTGTGAAGAGCGGCGCGTGATGGCCTGTCGTCGTGTCAGAATCAGGCTCGTAATAGTCGTAGGCCATGAGATTGACGGAGTCGAGGTAGAGCTGGACCTTTGCCATCTCGGTATTGTCGAGAAACTCTTGTGAGCTTCCAGCGGCAATCGATGTAATGAGATGACGATGCAGAAGCTTCTCTTCCTTATCGAAGCGCTCGCGGAGTTCTTTGAGTAACAGCGTGAAGTTTTGTTTATCTACGGGGCGATGAACATTGCCATTGCCGACGAGAGATGGGTATTCCCAGTCGATGTCCAGGCCGTCAAGATTGTTATCGCGAATGAACTGGACTGCGCTGTCAATGAACAGCTTGCGGCTTGCTGGTGTGAGCACCATGTCAGAGAACGGACTGGACCATGTCCATCCGCCGACGGAGATTACGACTTCAAGACTGGGATTCTTCTTCTTGAGGTTGTTGAGAGCCTGAAAGTTTTCGCGATCATGCGCGAAGCCTTCGATGATCTTGCCGTTCGCGATGTTTGCGAACGCATAGTTGACGCGTGTAAGCGATGTTCCGACGACTTCATCGGGGCCGAGCAACTGATCTTTAGCGAAGACATAGGCTATGATCACTTTTTTGGCGGGCGTTGCGGCGAGAGCAAAAGGGGCTGCGAGGGTGCATAGAACGAGTGATTGGATAACTATGCGGACAGCCCTGCGAAGAAACAGGCGAATAGGCAGGCGAGCAAGCGGGTGAGCTACGGTGCGAACGGCATTCTTCATAAAAGATGCTCCAATACTTACGGCCCATTTTACGCGCCTATTCAAATGTGAGGGACGAGAATTTATCTTGTTCTTGGTGGTGTCATTTCGAGCGCCCAAATTGCAGTCGGACGCATGTACATGCCGGCGCGGAAGTTGCCGGTAACATCCCATGCCTCGGGTGTTCGGAACCAGTAGCCTTTGCTCTCGTAGATGACATGATAGAGGCCATGCGTGGTCTTGTAAGCTTCGTCTTTCATGCCTTCGCTCATGAGCAGGCCAGCGTAACCGAGCGTCGTTCCGGCCCAGACTTCCTTGCCTTGTTCGTTGTCGAAGATAGAACCGTCGGCGTTCATGCCGTTGGCTGCACCCATATCTCCATCGCCGAATTTGCGTACGTTGTAGTCATAAATCTTCTTGAGTGTGGAGACCTGCATCTCATGCGGAACGATGTCGCCAAGACCTGTGAGATTTGCATACCATTGGCCTGCTAGTTGGTCTGCCTGGATGGCGTTTGTGGCACCGCTGCTGGTGTCGTAGCGGAAGTATTCACCGTTCCAGAGCAACGAGATATAGGTCTTCTGCCCTTTGAGAAAGAGTGCGTGGTACTCGGTAGCCGTCCTGGTGTCGCCGAGTATCCGTGCGGTCTCTTCACCTGCACGCAGGGCCGCGAGCCAGAGTCCGCCGGAGTAGGCGCTGACGCCTTTCACAACCCATGAGTCATAGGTCTGATCAGGATAGCCGCTATTTTCGGGTACTCCACCACCGTGATCGAACTGACGAAGATACTCGATGGCATCTTTCACTGCGGGCCATGTTTCGCGTAGGAAAGCCGCGTCGGTTTTGCCTGTAAGCACGTAGTCGCGATAGACCATGAGAACGAATTTGGAGTTGAGGTCTTTCCAGTCATTCGTGTCTTGCCAGCCAGGTTCGTTTACGGCAACAAAGGGGTCGGCCTCAGGCACTCCGAGATCATGCGGGACGGCACCGATCTTCTTGCGCTTATGACTGACCGGCGTGCCTGTCTCTGCTGTCTTGGCAACCCACAGCCCTTGCTCGGGCCACTCTTTAGGAACAGTGTCGGCGAATTCGCGGAGCACTTGCTTGTCTATCTTTGGCCAGAATTTCAGCAATGGAAGCGATGCGTAGAAGCGTACATCAAGCGTGGCGTAATATGCGTAATCGAAGCACTCCAGCAATGCGAACGAGGGCTCGGTCTTGGGATTGGAGCCCTGCTGCCTTCCCCAGAAAGTACCGCCATCGGTGAGTGCGTACAGTTCGTTGAAGAGCATGCCTCGATACCAGAGTGGCTTGCTCTCGTCGTTGATATACGGCGCTTGCCATTTGTCGATGGATTCGCTCCACGCGGTTGCATTGAGCAAACCATCGCGCGCGATCTTCCATGCGCTCTGACCAGATGTGCCGTAGAAGTCTGTGTAGCGGCGATCCCACTTGCGCCCTTCGCCAAACTCGACAACAGGGAAGTCCCAGGCAATGACCATGGGAATAATTTTGTGTTCGCCGGGTTGCAGCGTGAACCGGAGAGTAATTGCACCCGCCAGCTTTTCTTTATCGCTGACCCACGACTTCTGATCGTTGGCGAGGCGGCCGTCTTTTGCAAAGGGAGCCCAAACTGCTTTGCCATCTCCGGCTGCCAGAAATGTCGTTTGATAACTGACTTCAACTCCCGGAGAATCGAGTGCGGCAATTGCGAACTGACCATCCCATTCATTGGGCGATGAGCCTTCGTGATTTCTGCCGAAGACGATGCCTTTCATGGTGCCGGCAGCACCGGCAGGCTCGCTCTTGAATTCGTTGTGGTTGCCCTGATTGGGAGTACCTTTGAAATCGCGGGTATAGGTGCGAAACCATCCTGCCATGTTCGTCCAGGAAAGAAGGACAGAGACAGTTACCGGCTTGTTGGTGGGGTTGTCAGCGTGCCAGCGGTACACGGCTACGGGATAACTCGACTCGCGATAATTGTCGGGAGTTATCGGAGAGAATTGTTCGAGTACAACATGCGCGGGGAACTTATCCCACTTATAGTCGTACCAGGATTTTGGATAAAGCGCGTTGTAGTCGCCAGCGCCAACCGGGTAGTTCCATTGCCAGCTTGATAGTTCTCCATTGTGGGGATGATCGGTCATCAGAACGCGTGCAGTGCCTTGCGGTTCGCCTTCCGATTGCTGAAACATAGCGAACTGATTGGCGTTGACGGGCTCATATTTATGCACACCAGCCTTGATATGCCAGCGGGCGAAATCTCCTCGATAGGTGCGCGAGAATGTGCCTGCGCCGAAGCCTCCAACTGGTACTCCCTGCCAGTAGCCATCATCAATGTCACCTGGGACGCGCGTCACTCCGGGGTTCTCTAAAGGCAGGCCAAGTGGGCGTTTCCACGCTGCTTTTGGAATCTCATTTTGAGCGAAGCTGATGGAGGCTGTTACGAAAGAAAAAGCACAGGCAATAAGAGCAACAGTGAATCGCTTCAAAAGACCTCCCCGAATGAGAGCGGCCGCTGAGAAAAGAGCGGCCGCTTGGTGCAAAACTCTATGGCTTGTTCGACGAACCAAGCCATAGGATGGAGTTTTCAATGAGCTTGTTTTGAATTGGGCTGGTCATGATTTTGCTGCCGTGTCCCATGTTCATGTAAATCATCTTGTACTTCGTATTCGTCCACACGACGGGCAGATCGCCACTGAGGAGAACATCCTTAAATCCGATGGGATAGTTCTCTGGATCGAGCGTTAGAAGCACCTTCACGTTGGGACTGAGGCGAGGGCTGGGCTTCCAGATGTACCATTCGTTCGCCGGGGAAGTGAAGGTTTTCGGAAGGCCTTTTGCGATTGGATGATTTGGGTCATCGACGATTAGCTTTGCTGGTAGCGGTGGCCAGCTATTGGTGTAGAAGACGGCTCCGCCAAGGAAGTCAACGAACCACGGCCACTTGGTGCTTTCGTCGTTGTATCCAGCAGCGTGGAAGCCGAGCCATGCGCCGCCATTGGCCATGTATTTTTCAAAGCTGTCGCGTTGCGCCTGAGTATGCGGCGAGTCATCGAGCCACAGCACGAGCTGATACTGCTTCAGCGTAGTGTCGTTGAGATCGTCCCAGTTGGTCGAGGGAGTCAGTTCAAAGTGATCGCGTGGGGCGATGGACTTTAAAAAAGCCAACCCGTCATTCGCGAAGTCAACATGATCGGCTTCGACGTTGGTGGAGTAAAGAGCCAGTACGTGAAATGCATCATGATTTGCTGGCGCAGCATACGAATGAAAACTGAAGGCCAGCGCCAGGGTTGTGCAGAGGGCAGCAGTAAGAATGGAACGCTTCATTGGCCGGCCGCCCAAAGAATGGAGTTGTGAAATAGCGCGGTGTACGCCGGGTTTTGAAAGTGCTCCGGCCGATGGCCCATAAAGATGTAGATATTGCGAGCCTTCTTGTGTTCGTTGGTCCAGACCACTGGGTGATCGCCCATCTTGATCTTGCTGTCAGGCGTGTAGGTGTTTTCGTCTACGCTGGCAAGCACATGCACATTCGGCCGGGGATCTTTGTCGTAGGTGTAGAACTCTTCGTCCTTGATCTCGAAGGAAGAGGGAAGCCCTTTCATCGCGGGATGAGCCTTGTCTTCGACGTTGACCTTGCCGGAAACAAAGGTCGCGATGTAGTCCTTGAATCGAATGCCGCCCATAAAGTCAGAGAACCACGGCCATATCTTGGTGCCGTCAAACTCTCCGAGAAGAGTTGCGTGATGGAAGCCGATCCAGCCGCCGCGGCCTTCATCGATGTATTTCTGAAAGGCAGCAACGGCAGTGGGCGTCCACATGTATGGTGGGTAGTTCAATTGAATGAAGAGCTGATATTGCGAGAGAAATGCATCGTCGATCTTATCGGTGTTCTCAATGTAATCAATCGTGAAGTTGTCTTTGATCGCTTCCTGTGCAAGCCATATCTTTGCCGCATCGACAAAAGGTTTATGTATGCCGCCTGCTTCAGCGATTGCAATTACTTTGAATTTAGGCTGCTGAGACTGAGCCTGAAGACCGCGTGAACCGGCCAGGACAAGCATGAGCAGGAGAATGGCGATGTAGACGCGACGGAAAGCGCTGGATGATTTGAACAATGACGACAGTGGGAACACGGATACGTTACTCCCTTACCTCTGGTGTGCAACTGCGGAAAAGTCAGACATCGCGGAACAGGACAGAGGTCTGTTTCGCTGAGCGTGAGACTTGATAGGGTAGCGCTTTTGCTAGTTTGCAAGATCAGGAGCCGTGATGGCTACTGTTATCGTCTGCACTTTTGCAAGCTGGCAATGCGGCGAAAACATACTTGCGAACGATTACAAAGTATCTTAGGATGAATTGATTCGTCAAGAGAAATATGTGTCTGTGAGGTTTCACGATGACGCTACGCCTTCGCCGGAATTCAAGGTCCGCTAGTCTCTCCCGCTTTGCTTCTTTCTCTCTCATCATGATGTTTGGAATAGCCGCAGTTTGCACTGCGCGTGCTGAGGTAAGTGAAGCGCGTGGAGAATTGATCAGTCCAAACTCCATCGTTGCCAATTCTGTCACGGGCAAGATTTATGCAGTCGATTCGAAGAATGGTGTGGTGACTGTGATTACCGCTGCCAGTGATTCGGTGGCGACAATCAAAGTCGGAGATGCGCCTGTTTCGATTGCGATCAACGGGGCCACGAACACTGTCTACGTAGCGAATGAAGGCAGCGGCACTGTCACTGTGATTGATGGCGCGACGGACTCGCCGAAGGCGACCATCCAAGTGGGAGCGCGACCTTACTCGATTGCGACGAACGCCGGCACGAACAAAATCTACGTATCGAACACGTTCAGCAACCAGATCACAATCATTGATGGCGCAACCAACGCCACAAGCAAGATCAAGGCTGGTTCGGCTGATGTCATCGCTGCGGATGCCAAGGCAAATAAGATTTATCTGCTTGGATACGAGGGCACGAATCTTACGGTGCTGGATGGTGCGACCAATGCGATGTCGAAGATTCAAACGGGCGGTCACGTCTGGAGCCTTGCGATCGACGAGGGAGCGGGCAAACTCTATGTGACGCATGTAGGGAATGACAGTCTGCAGGTGATAGATATTGCAACTGGCGGCAGCACTTCGATCAAGACGGGAGCGTTTCCATGCGCTGTCGCGCTGAATCCGGCAACTGGCAAAATTTATGTTGTAGACAACGGAAGCGATAACGTGACGGTAATTGACTCCAGGAAAAACACAGTAATTGCCACGCTGAAAGTTGGAGTGAGGCCACAGGCGCTTGCTATCGATGCAAAGGCAGACAAAATCTATGTAGGCAATACGCATGGAAGCACCGTTACGGTGATCGATGGTAAAAGCAACTCCGTTGTAGAAACATTAGCCGGAGGGCTGCATCCGTATGCGTTAGCAGTCGATGCCGGTACAGGTAAAGTTTATGCAAAAGACTTCGGTGATCCGAATGCAACGGAGACTTCCGCGAGACTCGGCCTCGATTTAAAGCCTGCGAAGTAATTTACGAATCAGGAATTAGAAAAAGAGCTGTGCCTGAGCGATTCAATGCGAGGCACAGCTCTTTACTTATTTGGAGTGAGGGAGGCTGACCGCGTATAGATACCATGCTGCATGTGGCAACCATTCTTCCGCCCAGCGCCAGTCTTCATCTTTACCGGTGACCGCAAAACCTTCGTTCCAAGCGATGCCATCTTCATCGTCGAGTGCTGAGGTTATTCCATTCACGATTGCGCCGGGGGCGTTAGTGTACTTGTAAGACTTGAAGAACATATAAGCGGCCTGCCCGTGTCCCGCGCCACCCATCATGCTTGCGTCAAATGGATTACGACCGAGTATCCAGTGCAATTGGTTCCACGCATATGACTCAAGTTGCGTCTGGAATCCAGGGTCTTCGGTGTAATACGGAACGGCCAATCGTGCTGCCGAGGCCAACGAAGCAAGACGCGCGTTCTCTCCCTGCCACCACGGTGCGGCTTCCGTATCGTGTGGGAAGAAGAAGGCCGTACGCACCTGACCGTTGCCCATCTTCACGAGTTGCCTCGCGTAGTCGAAGGGATTGTTGATTTCGGCAGTTACTGCCAGCTCAGATGCAAGGGAACGCTTTACTGTTTGTAGAGCTCTGGTGCGCTCCTCCGGGCTGGCGATCTCTGCATACTGCAGAAGACTCACAACCGGCAGGCCTGCATCAGAGGGATGAAAGAACGGACGTGTGGCGTCATCTGCGCGCCAATAGTCGCTATGCCCCTGGGCAGTGATCAGACGTAGCATGAGGCTGTTGGCGCGGCTGGTTGCGGCGCTGCGATATTGCTCATCGTGCGTTGCACGGTACAACTCTGTTGCTGCCATGAGCGCGCAGTAATCGTCGAGGATATTTTCTTTGCCGTCGTTGAGTAGTTCACGATTATGTGACTGCAGGAAGGCGAAGGCTGTTTCAGCAGTCTTGAGATAAGTGCCGCGGGGAAAGTCTCCATCGACGGGCATCGTACTTGCCAATGCGAGTGAGGCAATGGCCATACCGCCGCCGGCGCGGAAGCTGGCTTCATACGAATGTGGTCCATCGGAGGTCCCGATGCGTTCGGTTGAATCAGTGGCGCTTTTCTTGATTTGCGTGCGCCAGTTTGGATTGCCGATGGCACGATCTTTGGCGAGCTTCTCGCGGCCAGGTCCGGTGATGCTTTCGTAGAAGGATCCTTCTGGGCGTTTAAGACGTACGAGATAGTCGGCGCCAAAAAGCCCTTCATCCAACATGCGGCGCTCATACTCGGTGAAGTTGTCGTCCCTGCGAGCGATCAAGGCCTGATAACTTTTGAGCATCGTCCACGCTACGAGCGGAACCTGCTGCGGATTGAAATAGGATGTTGGATTTTGGTGCGAGAGATGAATTCCGTAATCGCCTGTGGCGTCATACCAACCGCCATGTGCGTCAACAAAGCCGTGGCCATCGGGTGATGGCAGATGACTATCGGCGCGATCGATATCACCGCTGGAGCGCTGCCCTTTGAAATAAAAAACTACGTTGGAGAGAGTGTTGCGTTCAAGCACATCGTCATCGATATCGAAAGAACAGGACGCCACTTCACCGCTATCGGTCCTGGTGCTGATTGCGTAGTGACCCGGCTTTTGCCATGAAGAGAAGTCTGCGCTCCAGTAGGCATGATTGCCCCAGTTCTTTACTGAGTCAGCGCTTGTGAGATCGCCCTTCAGAACTGGCTTATCGGTATCAGTATCGATAAGGATGAACTGCTTTGGTTGCTCATGGCCAGTGGTCTGGATCAGCGCGATTTTGGGGGCATGCGTCTCGTAGCCTACCTGGTCGACCAGGACTTTGACCTGCGCGACGCAGGCGCTGGGCAGAAGGGCTACGCATGTTGCGGTCAGGAGTAGTTCAGGAATGCGCACGATGATTTTCCTCAAAGAATTGTTCCGAATTAGAGAGTCTGTATTAAGCCTGCAAATAAAAACTCGCCGCAACCAATGGTACCGGTTGCGGCGAGTGGGTGAACAACAAGTCAAGTAATTAGAACTGATACTTGAGTGAGAGTGAGAGTGAGCGATTGCCGTTGACAGTGCCGGTGATCTGACCGAAGTTGCTGTCGGTCATACCGCTGTCTGGCGCAGCATAGTCGGCGATGTTGAAGAGGTTGAATGCATCGACGCGGAAGGCAATTTTGTTTTCACGCCATACGCCAAATGTCTTGGCGAGGGACATGTCGATGTTCTGGAAGCTGGGAGCACGAAGTGAACCGGGCCGCATTTTTCCAAAACCAAAATTAGACTGTTCCTGGTAGACGCAAGGTAGACCTTGGCCATTAACGGTTTGATCGGGACCGCAGGAAGCTGAGAGCACGACCGGTGTTGACACACCGTTTACAAGTTCATTCTTAGTTACGGGTTGGACCTCGGTACCGTAATAAGCGCTGATGGACCGGTGGACGGGGTGGAGTGGGTTAAGTTGGTTAGGTCGAGCAGCGCCAGTATATGCGTTCACCGTGCTCGAATAATGAGCAGGGGAAGAGACTGTTACTGGGAAGCCAGAATAGTAGACGTCGGCACCGCTGAGCTTCCAGCCTCCGAGCAGGGAGTTGGTGTAATAGTTCCAGTGTGAACCGAACATCTTGCCCTGGCCAAATGGCAACTCGTAAACGCCAGTGACCGAGATATTATGACGGGTATCCGAACCTGCAGGACCCCATTCATTGGTCATGTCATAAGCGTTCTGCTGATAGTACTGGCCGCTTCCGATGTTACTGACGCCGTAGAAACCGATGTCATCCGTTAACGACTTGGAGTATGTGTAGTTGGCAGTCAACTCCAGACCAGCTTTATAGCGCTGGCGGAAAATCGCCTGCAGGCCGTTGTAGTTGCTCGCGGATTCTGTACCGGTGATCTTGATCACGCCGCCCTCGCCCACGATGTTGTCGTAGGGCCCAGGGACGCCAATTGCGGGATCTTGATTACCCCAGTAGGGATCAGTGAGATGGTGGCCAAGAATGCCCACATAGCCGACCTGGAGGGATGAAGTCGAGGTGATTTCATACTCTGTCGTCAAGCTGAATTCCTGGGTCATGGCCGCTTTGAAGTTCTTTGGCCACACATAGAAGGTGGTGGTCGGAACTTGAGCCGTTGGGAAGCCATTCGAAGCCTGGAAAAATACTCCGGGCGAATAGCTTATGACGTTTCCTTTTTTGTCTGCCGTTCCAACCGGGTTTGTGGCGATCTGTTCAAAGTCGGTGTGGAAAGGTGGGTTCTGTGTCAGACGAAGGTTGGCGCCGGTACCTTCGATGTAGCTGGAGATACCATAACCACCGCGGATTACAGTTTTAGGGGTGGGCTGGTACGCAAATCCAACGCGAGGCTGGAATTGCGTGTAAGTCGGATCATATAGAGCGCGGCTGTTGCCATCGACGCCGGCATAGATGATCTGCTTGGTCTGCATGTTGATGTTGGCTTCTTTGTTGTTGACTTCATAGATCGGCTGGTCAAACTCCCAACGGAGACCGATGTTGATAGTCAGGTTGCTCATCGCCTTGAAGTCGTCCTGTGCGAAGATGCCGTCGCGCCATTGACGCTGGCCGGTTCTTCCAGTAACGGCGCCAATCTGCACGTCCTGTACGCGGTCAACCAGGAAGTCAGCAAACGGATAGGGCGTGCTGCTCGCATCGAAGGGGCTCGAAGTAAATTGACCGTTGTAGTTGAAGGCTCCCAATTCGCCATCGTTGCCAGGATAGAAGCTGTTCTGCTGATAGCGAAGGAATTCACCACCGAACTTCAGGAGATGGCGTCCCTTCTGCCAGGTGAGGTAGTCAGAGTATCCGAAGATGTTGTCGATGAAAATTTCGGGCGATGGGTTGGTACCGAAGCCATCGGGGTGGCCCGCGCCGCCGGTGCCATTCATGTTCTGCGAACTAAAGCCAGCAGTCTGTTGCGGGTTGCCGGGAATTCCAACGAGCTGATTGCCGGTGAGTCCGAAGATGCCGCTGGGATCAGTCGAAACGCCGTTATTAAAGCGGATGCGACCGTAGTTGGCAGTAAACAGATTCACGATGCTGGGAGAGAAGGTGTGTCTCCAGTTGGTATCGAAGAAGTGGTCAGGGTAATTATTGGCAATTGGGAATTGTACCGGGAGCGGATCGGTAGTTTGACCGTCCTGAGCATAGCCCTGAGAGTATCGAAAGGCGAAGCTATCGCTGTCCTTGAGCTTCCAATCGATCTTTACATCCCCCTGATCATTTCTGCTGAATGAACCTGTCGGGCCGACGAAGTTACCTTGGATGCCGAGTGGGTCATTGGCGTTAGGAGCATGGTTCGGTAGCGGGTAGGCCTTGGTATTGCTGAACAGATATTTCGCTACCGGGTTAGTGATCGGGATCTGGTTGTTGACATATGGAATAGGCTTGCCATCTGGACCAAGGTGCTGGGTATCGTAAAGCTGATATCCGAGCGAAGAGAGGTCACCGGTGCGGAAAGCTGCCGGAGCTACATCAGCGGTGGTTACACCAGCTCCGTGATAGCGAAGAGCCAGGTAATCGATGAAGAAGAACAGTTTGTCCTTGAAGATAGGACCGCCGAATGTGCCGCCAAACTGCGTATTGGTGTATGGGTTCTTAGGCAGTGGAACGATGTTGTTGTCGTTGCCCCAGCTGTTCGCATCGAGATTGTAATTATGCAGGAATGCGAAGACGCTGCCGTGGAACTTGTTGGTACCGCTCTTCATAACTGCAAGAATCGTGCCGCCGTTGACATTGCCGAATTCGGCGTTGGCGTTCGATGAAATAACGCGGATCTGTTCCAGGGCATCTGGGCTTGGGTTGTAGCCCAGTGTGTTGTTGATGTTCTCGTTAATTTCCTGGCCGTCGAGTAGATAGTTGTTTGATTCCTGACGGTTGCCATTCACGGAAACTTCGTTGCCTTGGTCAACGGCGCGTTCATTGGAGTCGCCTCCACCGAAAGAGCTAAAGCCCGGCGCGACAGCGCCCGGTGTATACACGGTCAACTGAGTAAAGTCACGACCATTGAGCGGAATGCTGTTGATTGTGTTTTCGGTGAAAGTTTCGCCGAGTGTCGGGCTCTCTGTATTGAGGATCGGCTGCATCTGCTCATCGACTGTTACTGTGGTCGCGGCCGAGCCTACGGTCAAGGGAATATCAATCTTGGCTGTCTGATCAATTTCCAGAGAGAATGGGCCGTAATCTGCTTTGTTGAAGCCGGGTGCTTCTACAGATACTTTGTACTGGCCGATCTGCAAGAAGCGGATGCTGTAAATGCCAGAGCCGTTTGTTGTCGTGGAGGTAGTTACACCTGTCGCTACATTCACAGCGTTGACTTTTGCTCCAACTACTACGGATCCTTTGGCGTCTGTGACCACACCGGTGAGAGAGCCTGTGATGGTCTGTGCTTGAGCGTGAACAAGACATAGCATCATCAGAACTGACAGAATCAGTCCACCGATGCCAGGACTTCGTAAGGGATTCTTCCAATTGCGCATGTGGCTCCTTGGGATAAGTGAAGTTATGCAGTTTTGAAACGCTGAAAACCCTGGCCGCTTTTTGATTAGGACTAATCATTAGCTGCAAGTGGTTGATCATTTGACGGCTAAATGAGCAGATTCCAGTAAGCGAACAATAGCGCGTTCGCATTCTTCACACAAGAAAAAAATGAAAATTTATTTAGACGTTGATGAATTACTTGTTCCAAAAAGAATCTCAAATGCGGAAGTGCCAGAAAAATCGTCGTTTAGAGATTTCAAAAAGCTGACAGAAAATTGAGATGAATGCTCGACAATCGACTGTCTTAGGCCCTGCAGTGGGGTAGTTATTCGCTCGAATGAAGGCGTCTTCAACGTTAGCGATAACTCTTTTTGAGGGCTTGGGCGATAGGTAACGTACTTGAAATAGTAATAATGGAAAACATCTTAGTTATCGATAAAGCTATTGTGTGCGGGAATGCATATCTGATCATTCGGAGGGCAAGAGATCAATTCTCTGATTATTTTGTAGCATTCAGCACTGAATGTCATGTAGAAATGCATATCAATCTTTGACTCTCCGGGTAGATGCTCGATCATGCCAACCCAACTGAACGACCGTGTAGAGAAGATCATGAAGTTCCTTCTGCGAACGGGGACTGCTTCTATTGAAGAGATTCTCGCGGAAGTGGGTTCCTCGGCACCCAGCATTCGCCGCGATCTGGTGTTTCTAGAAAATCGCGGACTTATCCGGCGCACTCATGGCGGGGCCACGCTGCTTGAGCCCTTGCTGTATGAGCCTTTTCGTTATGATCGATTCTTTCAGGCGCGAGAGCAGCGGTTTGCCAATGAGAAACGCCGCATTGGGCTCGCAGCGGCGGAGATGATCGAGGAGCATGAAACTATCGGGCTTACGGCGGGCACTACTGCGACATCTGTCGGCCGCAGTCTTCGTCATCGCAATCATATTCAGGTCGTGACGAACGCTATCAACATTGGGATGGAGTTATGCAATCAACCCGGCATTCGCACTTATCTAACTGGAGGGACGATTTCTTGGGAATGGTCTTTCTCGTTAGCCGGGAATGCAGCGCTCAACTTTTTGAATGATGTGTACATGGACAAGGTTTTCTTAAGTGTGATCGGGCTAGACGTCGAGAGAGGGGCTACAACACTTGAGACAGATGAGGCGCTCGTCTTTCGCAAGATGCTTAAGCAGTCCAAGCAGGTTATCGTAGTCGCGGACTCAAGCAAGTTAGGCGAAGTTAGTCCCGCGTTCATCTGCCCCATCTCGGAAGTACATACGTTGATCACAGATACAGGCGCAACGGACGAGACTGTGGCTGCCTTTACGAACCGAGGGGTAAAGGTCGTTCGGGTCTAGCGTAGCGTCTTTGCTTCGTGCTCCTGCGCTGTGTCGAGCGCGAGGCGAATGGCTCCCATCAATTGCGCGTCTGCTCCAAGAGTACTCAACAATAACTGCGGCTGCACTCTGGTGCCCCACTTATGCAGAATCTCTTGCGTGGCATCCCGCAGAGCTGGATGAATACCAACGCCACCGCCGAGAACAAAGAGGGGGCAGTTCAGCACCAAGGAGATGTTGTAGATGGTGTTGGCGAGTAGACGTGCGGTTTGATTCAAAATTGTCTGGGCAAGAGCATCCCCCTGTAAAGCATGATCAAAGATCTGCGTAGCGGTGAGTTCCTGCGGTAGAGCGGTGCTGTCCGCGCGCCAAAGGCTGCGCCATTGATCCTTGATGCCTTCGCCCCCGATGATGGTTTCGAGCGCGCCTGGCTGGCCCAGATCTGCAGGCCTCTCCGGGGTACCGGGAACGAGCATGTAGCCGATCTCACCGGCCGTCCAACTCATGCCGCGAAATGGACGGCCATTCAGCATAATGCCTGCACCAACGCCAGTGCCGATAGCAAGGAAGACAAAGTCGCGGGTGCTTGCCCCGGCGCCAGCCCAGCTTTCACCAATCGCCGCGAGGTTGACGTCGTTATCTACCGCTGCGGGAATACCAAGCGCATCTTCAAGCAAGGCGCGGAAGGGAACATCGCGCCAGCCCATCAGGTATGAGGTCGCGATAACGATGCCATCGTCAACATTCGTGATGCCGGGTGCTCCT